>NZ_CP192099.1:0-37937 GCF_050955885.1 Actinomycetospora sp. CA-084318 | reverse complement strand
GGGCGAGCTGCTGTTCTGGGTCGGCGAGGACAAGATGACCTTCGGCTCCGACTACAACATCTGGACGCCGAAGTGGCAGGTCGAGGGCTTCGTCGACTGGAACTACCCGGACTCCGAGGACTTCGCCGACTACCCGCGCC
Organism: Actinomycetospora sp. CA-084318; assembly: GCF_050955885.1. NCBI lineage: Bacteria > Bacillati > Actinomycetota > Actinomycetes > Pseudonocardiales > Pseudonocardiaceae > Actinomycetospora > Actinomycetospora sp. CA-084318. The sequence continues at coordinate 37,797 of NZ_CP192099.1, read as the reverse complement.
TCGGCACGGACGGCAAGAAGAAGATCCTCGGTCTGAACGCCGCGAAGCTCTACGGCATCGAGGTGCCGGCGGAGCTGCAGCTGTCCGCGGGCGAGGGCGCCCAGCTCGTCGACGAGCGCGAGGTGGCCCAGGCATGAGCATCTCCTTCCTCACCCGCCCGACGTCCGAGGAGGTCGTCGGGCGGGTGTGGGAGGCGCTGCGCACCGTGCGCGACCCCGAGCTCGACGCCGACGTCGTCTCGTTGGACTTCGTGGGGTCGGTCGAGATCGCCGAAGCCGAGACCGGCCCGGTCGCCCACGTGACGCTCCGCCTGCCCACCTACTTCTGCGCGCCGAACTTCGCCTTCCTCATGGTCGCCGACGCCTGGGACGCCGTGTCCACGGTCGACGGGCTCGTCGACGTCGAGGTCGTGCTCATCGACCACTTCGCCTCCGACGCCATCAACGCCGGGGTCGCCGCCCGCGCGGGCTTCGTGCACTCCATGGCGGGCAGCGAGGTCGGCGAGGCCGTCGCCGAGCTCCACGAGCTGCGGCGCACCTTCACCGAGCGGGCCCTCATGGCCGGCACCGACCTCGTGGTGCGCCCCCTGATGCGGGAGGGCGCGACCCCGGAGCAGGTCGCCGCGATGACCCTCGGCGACGCCCCGCCGTCGGCCGACCTCGAGCGCCTCCGCGCCCGTCGTCGGGAACTCGGCATCCCGGCCGGGGACGGCGACCCGCTCGTGGTCGACCCGTCCGGCGCGACCGTCGGCGTCGAGGCCCTGCCGTTGCACCTGCGCAAGGCGCGCAGCTACCAGGTCGGGGTGGACGCCAACACCAGCATCTGCCGCGGCCAGCTCGCCGTGCGCTACGGGCTGTGACGCCTCCGGTCCTCCTCCACCACCACTGACCGTCAAGGAGGGATCGCGTCGTGACCGACGTGGCACCACGCACCGTCCGCCGGATCGGGTCGCCGGCGGCCGCCGCTCTCGCCGACCTCGCCGCCATCTTCGACGACCTGCAGACCGTCCTGCTCTGCTGCGAGCGCCTCGTGACCGAGCTCCGGCCCGGCCTGGCCAAGCAGCTCGACGAGACGGTCGTCGAGGCCCTGTGGACCACCGCGCTGATCTCCTACTCGCGCTGCTTCGCGGGTGGCGAGCGGGGCATGGGACTCACCGAGGACGACGTCGAGGGGCTCGAGCTCAAGGGCGAGAAGCTCGCCTGGCACCGCATGCTCCGGCGGCTGAAGAAGCACTACGCGGACCCGGCCGCCAACCCGCGGGAGACCTTCACCGTGGGCGTCGCGGTCGCCGACGGCACCCCGGCGGGCGTCGCGATCACCTCGGCCCGCCAGGACCTCGTCGACGAGCAGACCGTGCGGCAGACCGGCGCGCTGGCGTTCGCCCTGTCCAAGCTCGTGGACGCCCGGATCGCCGAGCACCAGGCCACCGTCCTCGAGGGCGCCCAGGCGCTCTCGGCGAAGGAGCTGGAGACGCTCGACGAGATCGAGGTGACCGGCGACGGCGCCCCGCCGCCGCGGCCGGAGGACGAGGACGGGGCGTCGTCGTGAGCGGCCCGGAGGCGGTCGAGAAGTTCAATCCCTGGTCAGTGGTGCACCTCGTCTTCGACCACCTCGCGGCGCAGGGTCTGCACCCCGTGCTCGGGGAGGTGGGGGATCCGTCGGAGCCGGCGGCCGAGCTGCTGCGGGCGATGGGGATCACCCCCGGTGACCCGTCCTGGGCCCGCGGCCAGGACGCGGAGCAGATCCAGGACCAGCTGGCCGAGATCCGGGCGCTGTTCGACCCGGTGGACGGTGCTCCGAGCGCCGGCGAGCGCTGAGCCGTGGAGGAGCTCCACCTCGTCACGATGGTGGTCCATCGGGTGACCCGCGAGCCGCTGGCCGTGCTCGCGGACGCCGACGAGGACCGCTGCCTGGTGGTGGCGGTCCGGCGGCCCCAGGCCGAGGTGATGGCCGCGGGACCGCACCCGGCGCGGGACGACGACACCCGGCTCACCCAGGACGTCGTCGCCGACGTCGCGGCGGCCCTCGGGCGCTTCCTCACCGGCGCGGTGATCACCGACCTGGTCGACGACCGGTTCCGGGCCGAGCTCCGGCTCGACGACGGCACGGCCGTGCCGGTGCGCCCCAGCGACGCGCTGGCGGTGGCGATCCGTGATGCACTACCCGTCTCGGTCGCCGATCACGTGATGGCGGAGGCCGGCCAGTCCTGGCGCGAGCTGCAGGGCGACCAACCGCATCCCCAGAGCGTGGAGGTGGACGAGATGCGAGCGTTCCTCGACCAGGTGACGCCCGACGACTTCCGCTCCGAGGAGGGCGGCGACCGGTGATGTTCCGCCGTCCGCCGGTGGCCCTGGCCGGCCCGGCGTTCATCGCCTCGGTCGCCTACGTCGACCCCGGCAACGTCGCGACCAACTCGGTCGCCGGCGCGACGTCGGGCTACGCGCTCGCCTGGGTGGTCGTCGGGGCCGGGCTGATGGCGATGCCGGTGCAGTACGTGGCCGCCAAGGTGGGGATCGCGTCGGGGCGCAGCGTGCCGCGCGCCGCGAAGGAGACGATGAGCCGCCCGGTGCGGATCGTCATGTGGCTCCAGGCCGAGATCGTCGCGATGGCCACCGACGTCGCCGAGTTCCTCGGCGCCGCGGTCGGCCTGCAGCTGCTGTTCGGGCTCGGGCTGCTCGAGTCCGGGATCATCACCGCGGTCATCTCGTTCGGGGTGCTCGCCCTGCAACGACGCGGCCACCGCCCCTTCGAGGTGGGGATCATCGCCTTCCTGGCGTTCATCGTCGTCGGGGTGGCGTTCCAGCTGTTCTCCGTCGGCGTGGACCCCGGCGGCCTCGCGGCCGGGATGGTGCCGCACCTCGCCGACTCCACCCAGCTGGCGCTCGCCGTCGGGATCGTCGGCGCCACCGTCATGCCGCACGCCATCTACGCCCACTCGGCCCTCACCGCAGGTCGGGTCCGCGGGACCGGGCGGGCGGGCCGGGCGCGGCTGCTCGGCTTCCAGCGCACCGAGGTGATCGCCGCGCTGTCGGTGGCGAGCCTGGTGAACCTGTCGATGCTGCTCATCGCGGCCGGCGTGTTCAGCGGGACCCCGGCGGCCCCCGGGGTCGACGGCCTCGAGGCGGCCCACGCGGGCCTCGGTCAGCTCGCCGGGGGCGCCGTCGCGCTCGCGTTCGCGGCCACCCTGCTCGCCAGCGGACTCTCGTCGGCCGCCGTCGGCACCTACTCCGGGCAGGTCGTCATGGAGGGCTTCGTCGACGTCCGGCTGCCGCTGGTGGTCCGCCGGTTCGTGACGATGCTGCCCGCGCTGGTCCTGCTCGCGGTGGGGGTCAGCCCGACGACGGCGTTGGTCGGCAGCCAGATCGTGCTCTGCTTCGGGATCCCGTTCGCGCTCTACGCGCTGCTCCGGGTGGCCCGTGACCGGCGGCTGCTCGGCGACGAGGCGATCGGCCGGAGGATGCAGGTGGTCCTCGGCGCCATCAGCGCCGTCGTGATCACGCTGAACGTCGTGCTGATCGTGGACACCGTCCTCGGGTGAACACCGGGTGTCTCGGATCGAGACGCCGGAGGAGTTCACCGTGGGCCGGATCACCTCTAGCATCGCCGGTTGCGCATCCAACGACGGCGGCCGGGCGCCGGCGCCGGGCAGCGCGGCGGCGAGGTGGCCCATGAGCGAGCACGGTGGTGTGCACCTCGACCGTGCCCGCGAGCGGTTCCTGGGCGGCGACGGCGCGCTCGACACGGGGGTCCGGCCGGAGATCGTGCGGTCCTGGGAGCGGTCGCTGCGGGCCGGGGTCGACGCCGAGGAGCTGTCGCTGCCCTTCGACCCCGACCTGGACTTCGACGGCAGCCTCGTGCACTGCGCCCGGCCCGTCCTCGACGACCTCGCCGAGCGGCTCTCCGGGATGTCGGTGGCCGTGGTGCTCTCCGACGCCGACGGGCACGTGCTCGACCGCCGTGTCGGCGAGGGCGAGCTGCAGCGCCGCCTCGACGCGATCTCGCTCGCCCCGGGCTTCAGCTACGCCGAGGAGTTCGCGGGCACCAACGGCGTCGGCACCGCGCTCGAGGGCAACAGCCCCGCGATGGTGATCGGGGCGGAGCACTTCACCGACCGGCTGCGGGCCTTCGCCTGCGCGGGCGCCCCCGTGCACCGGCCGGGCGGCGGGCTCGCGGGCATCCTCGACGTCACCTGTCTCGCGGCCGAGGCGAACGACCTCATGCGGTTCCTCGCCCAGCAGGCCGCGCGGGACATCGAGGAGGTCCTGCGCGAGCGCGGCGGGGCCGGCTCGCGGGCGGTCATGGCGGCCTTCCGGGCGGCGTGCGCCCGCGTCCGCGGCCCGGTCATCGCGCTCGCCGACGACTTCGTCATCGCCAACCGGGCCGCCGACGACACGCTCACCGCGGCCGACCGGGACCTCATCGCCCGGTTCGCCGCGGAGTACCGCCGCGCCGGCCCGAGCGAGGAGCGGGCGCTGCTCGACGACGGGCCGGTGCGCCTGCTGCTCACCCCCGCGCCGGCCGACCGCCCGGCCGGCGTGATCGTCGAGGTGGTGCGCAGCCGGAGCACGCTGCGGCTCGCGACCGGGGGCTCCGGCCACCTGCCGCGCACGGCGACCACCTCCACCCTGCCGGGACCCGTGGGGCACCGTGAGCGCCCGCTCGCCGGGCTGGCCGGCACCACCCGCTCCTGGCGCTCGACCAGCGCCGCGCTCCGGACCGCGGCGACCGCGTTGCGCAGCACCCTCGTGCTCGGCGAGACCGGGGTGGGGAAGCTCGCGGCCGTGCGGGCCGCCCACCGCGAGATCCGGCCGGCGGCCCGGCTGGTCGTCGTCGAGGGCGACGGGGTCGACGCCGCCGAGGACCTCGCCGCCGTGACCGACGACCTCGGCGAACCCGCGACCGTGGTCGTCCGGCGCGCGCAGAGCCTCGACGAGAACGGGGCGGACGCGCTGGCGGAGCTGCTCGCCGACGTCCCGTCCCAGACGTGGGTCGTCGCCCTCGTCACCGGCGACGCCGTGCCGAGCGGACGTCCGGTGCAGGCGGTGCTCGGGGCGTTCGAGGGCTCGGTGGTCGTCGAGCCGTTGCGCCGGCGACCGGAGGACGTCGGCCCCCTGGTGGACTCGCTGCTGACGCGGCTCGCCCCCGGGCGCCGGGTCCGCTGCACCCCCGAGGCGCTCGCGCTGCTCGGCGGGGCGCGGTGGCCGGGCAACGTCGCGCAGCTCTCCGACGTGCTGCGCCGGGCCCTCGCGGCCCGGCCCGCGGGCGACATCGAGGCCGGCGACCTGCCCGCGGAGGTCGCGGTGCACGGCACCCGCCGACGCCTCACCCCGCTCGAGACCGCCGAGCGGGACCTCATCGTGGCCGCGCTGATCGAGGCGCGCGGCAACCGCGTGCAGGCGGCCGCGGCCCTCGGGATGGGCCGCGCCACGCTCTACCGCCGGCTGCGGGCCTTCGGCATCACCGACGTCGGGCGCTGAGCCCGCGACCCGCGCGCCGACGGACGGTCCGGGCCCGACGACGGGCGTGGCCCGGCCCGGGACCCGGCTCCGGCTCGTCGTCGTCCTCCTCGGTGCCCGCGGCCCACTGCCGCGCCGCGTCCCGGGCGACCCCCACGACGTCCGCCAGCAGCTCCTCGGCGTGCGCCGCGAGCCGGCGCGAGGAGCAGGACAGGCCGAGCGCGACCGTGGAGGTCCCCGACGGCGAGGTGATCGGGGCGGCGAGCGTGCCGAACCCGCGGGCGTACTCCTCCTCGTCGCGCGCCCAGCCCTGCCGCGCCACGAGTTCGAGCTCGGCGCCGAGCCGCACCGGACAGGTCACGGTCGACGGGGTGAGCGCGGCGAGCGGCTCGGCGGTGACGGCGTCGCGGTAGGTCGGCGAGGCCGCGAGCAGCACCTTCGTGAAGGCGAGCCCGTGGGCCCGCTCGGGCGGCACGTGGGTGTCCAGCCCGGGCAGCCGGGCGAGGCCCTGGTGGCCCCGGACGTCGGACACGCTGGCGACGAGGGTGCCGGTCCGGCGGACCAGGTACGCGCGCTGCCGGGTGCGCCGGTAGAGCTCGGTGACCGCCTCGGCGAGCACGGCGCCGGGGGCGGGGTCGCCCGGCCCGAGGTCGCCGGGGCCGGCGGGGACGGCACCCCCGTCGGACGTCCCGGACGCCTCCTCGGCGCCCCACGCGCCCCAGGGCGGCGCCGACCCCAGGACGCAGCGGCCCGCGTCGTCGCGTCGGGCGAAGCCGGCCTCGCACAGCGTGTTCACCATGTAGCGCGCGGTGGCGGGGCTCTTCCCGAGCCGTTCCCCGATCTCGGCGGCGGACAGGCCCTCGGGATGGTCCCCGAGCAGGCGCAGCGCCCGCAGGACCATCGCCGCCGTCTTCAGCGACCGCGCACCCGACGTGTCCTCGCTCACAGGTCCCGACCCTAGGGAGGACGCGCAGGCGCGCCTGTCTCAGTTCGGGACAGGGCGTGTCTCAGGGGTGACCCCGAGCGATCCCGGGGTCGGGCACCCAGGCGGTGTCCCGGACGTTGGACGACCGTGGGGTCCGAACCCGACACCGAGCGAGAGGAACCACCATGGCCGTCATGACCCGCCCCCGCGAGGGCGCCTGGATCGGCGGGGTGTGCGCCGGCCTCGCGGCCCGCTTCGGCGTCTCCGCGAACCTCGTCCGCCTGCTGTTCGTGCTCTCCTGCCTGCTCCCCGGCCCGCAGGTCCTGATCTACATCGCGCTGTGGGTGATCATGCCGCGGCGCTGACCGGCGGGGCGGGATCTCGATTCTCAGCCGATTGTCAGGCTGTGACCAGCCTGTGTGTCGGTTTCGTCCGGATCGTGGGTGGTATCGCCGTTTGACCCGGGGAGGTCCCTCCGTGAGCGCCGCCGCACCCACGCCCGAGCCGACGGGCCTGTCCGAGTCCCAACTGCGGGTCCTCGACGAGCTCGCGGCCCACGAGAACGCCGCCGACCCGGGCTACGTGCTCCGGATGAACGCCCCGGTCCGCGCGGTCCCCGACGAGGGCGTCGACGCCTCCGCCGTCGCCTCCGCCGACGGGCCCGCCGAGGTGCGCGGCGCCGCGGTCGCGCGTGGCCGGCGGCGGGACGTCGTGGTGCAGCTCGCGGTCGTCGCCGTGATCGTCGCGCTGGTGCTGCCGCTCGCGTGGACGGTGGCCCTCCTGCTGACCGTCGCGCTCGTGGTCGGCCCCACCTACCTCGTCTGGAAGGCCCTGCGCGACGGCGGTCTGGAGCCGCCCACGCCGCGGGCCGACCCCGACCGCCCGTAGCGGCACCGACGCGAGACTTCGCCGTCGGGTGTCCACCGGCGGCACGAGGAGAGGAGACGTCCATGGAACTCCTGGTCGTCCTGCTGGTGGTGGCGGCCCTGGTCGTGCTGACGACCGGTGGCGCCGCCGTGCACTCCGTGCAGCAGTACCAGCGCGGCGTGGTGCTGCGCTTCGGGCGCCTGCTGCCGAAGGTCCGGGAGCCCGGGCTGCGGGTGATCGTCCCGTTCGTCGACCGGATGACGAAGGTGCCGGTGCAGACCACGGTGCTCGACGTGCCGTCCCAGAACGCGATCACCCGCGACAACGTGACCATCGGGGTCGACGCGGTCGTCTACTTCAAGGTGACCGACCCGGTGCGTGCGGTGGTGAACGTCGACGACTACCTGCGGGCCACCTCGCAGGTCGCCCAGACCTCGATGCGCTCGGTGATCGGCCGGGCCGACCTGGACACGCTGCTCGCCGACCGCGAGCAGATCAACGGCGAGCTCCGCGCCGTGATCGACGCGCCCACCGAGGACTGGGGCGTCAGCATCGACCGGGTCGAGATCAAGGACATCGCGCTGCCCGAGGGGATGCGCCGCTCGATGTCGCGACAGGCGGAGGCCGAGCGTGACCGTCGCGCCCGGGTCATCAGCGCCGAGGGCGAGCTGGAGGCCTCGGAGAAGCTCACGCAGGCGTCGGAGCGGATGAGCTCGGCGCCGGGTGCGCTGCAGCTGCGGCTCCTGCAGACGGTGACCGACGTGGCGTCGGACAAGAACTCGACGCTGGTCATGCCGTTGCCGGTGGAGCTGCTGCGCTTCCTGGAGCGCGGTGCCGGGGCGACGGCGTCGAGCACCACCCCGGCGCCCGACCGGACGCACACCGACGAGGAGCTGGCGGAGATCACCCGGGCGGCGCTCACGCCCCCGGAGGCCACTCACCAGAGGTGACCGGGGAGGTCCCTCGTCAGCTCGGTGAGCTCACCACGGGTCGTCGCGGCGTAGGCCGCGGCGACCCGTTCGTCGTACTCGGCCACGGTGAGGCGGCCGTGCTCCATCGCCCGGTCGAGCCGCTCCACGGTCAGGTTCCGTTCGGCGTCGGACGCTCGCACCCCGTCGGCCATGGGTCTCATTCTGCCGGTGCCGGCCCACGCCCCGTGATCAACGGACCCTCATGGGGCTCGCGGTCCGTCCGCCGGCCCCGTGCGGGTCCGGTGATCAACCGCACCCGTCGACCCGCGACGCGCGGTCGAGCAGGTAGGCCCGCTCGGGGCCCGAGGACGTGCGGCGGGCCGCCTCCCGGTAGGCCGCCACCGCCTCCTGCGGGCGACCCGCCGCCTCCGCGAGGTGGGCCCGGACGGCGGGCACCCGGTGGTGGCCGCGCAGCTCGGACACGTCGAGCGCGTCCAGTTCCGCCAGTGCCGCGGCCGCTCCGTGCACCTCGGCGAGGGCCACCAGCCGGCCGAGCCGCGCCATCGGGTCCGGCCAGAGCCCGACCAGGGTGTCGTAGAGCGCGAGTACCTGCGGCCAGTCGGTGTCCTGCGCCCGGCCGGCCTCGGCGTGCACGGCGGCGATCGCCGCCTGGACCGTGTAGGGCCCCGGGACCCCGTCGCGCAGCACGTCGGTGACCAGCGCGGTCCCCTCGGCGATCCGCGCCGCGTCCCAGCGGGTCCGGTCCTGCTCGGCCAGCGGGACGAGCCCGCCGTCGGGACGGGTCCGGGCCGCACGGCGGGCGTCGGTGAGCAGCATCAGGGCGAGCAGCCCGGCCGCCTCCCCGCGCTCGGGGTCGCCGCGCAGCGCCGCGACCAGTCCCCGGGTCAGCCGGATCGCCTCGTCGGCCAGTTCCGTGCGGTGCAGCGCCTCGCCCGCGCTGGCCGTGTGCCCCTCGGTGAAGACGACGGACAGGACGGCGAGCACCGCCGGCAGCCGTTCGCGGCGCTGCGCGGCGTCGGGAGCGGCGAAGCTCCGCCCCAGCTCGGTGAGCTTCGCCTTGGCCCGGCTGATCCGCTGCGCGACGGTCGGTTCGGGCAGCAGCAGCCCCCGGGCGATCTCCGCGGTGGTCAGGCCGCCGACGGCCCGCAGCGTCAGCGCGACCTGGCTCGGCACGCGCAGCGCGGGATGGCAGCACAGCAGCAGGAGGGTCAGCGTGTCGTCGGCCGGGTCCACCGGGTCCGGCGGGTCCACCGGCTCGCGCCGCGCGTCGTTCTCCTCCCGACGACGCCGGGCCACGTCCCGCCGGTAGGCCTCCACCAGCCGCCGGGAGGCCGTGGTGACCAGCCAGCCCGTCGGGTTGTCGGGCAGCCCCTCCTCGGCCCAGGTCCGGGACGCGGCGAGCAGCGCCTCCTGCAGCGCGTCCTCGCAGGCGTCGAAGTCGCGGTGCCGACGCACCAGCACCCCGAGGGCGGCCGGGGCGGCCGCGCGCAGCGCGTCGACCGGGGTCACAGGTCCCAGCCGGACATGTCCAGCACCGGGCGGACCTCCACCAGCCCCCACACCGCGTCCGGGACCCGCGTTGCGATCTCCTCCGCGCGTGCGGCGTCCGCGACGTCCACCAGGTAGAAGCCCGCGAGGTGCTCCTTGGTCTCCGCGAACGGCGCGTCGGCCACCACGGGCCGCCCCTCGGCGGTCGACACCCACCGGGCGAGCGCCGGGTCGGCGAGCCCCTCGGACGCGAGGAGCTCCCCCGAGTCGGCCAGCTCGCGGGTGAGCGCGAGGTGGTCGACCCCGAACCGCGCGCGCTGCTCGGGCGTGAGGGACTCCCAGCGCTGCGCGAAGTGCGGGTTGGAGTGCAGCAGGATCATGAACTTCACGACGAGGGTCCTCCCGGCTCGCGACGTCTTCCGCCCGACTGTCGAGACGGCGCCCGCGGTCTCGACAGCCGGACATGAGCACCCGCGAGATTCTCGCCGTCCTGTCCGAGGCCCACGCCGCGATCGCCGCCGGCGACGCCGGACGGGCCCTCGCCCACACCGCGCCCGACGACGTCGTCTACGACCTCGCCCCGCCGCTGGTCCAGCGGACCGGCACCACGGAGCTGGCCGCGTGGATCGCCTCCTTCGCCGCGCCGCCCGTGCTCGCCCACCACGACCCGGTGGTCCACGCGGACGGCGACGTCGCCTTCGTCCACGCCCTGACCTCGATGACCGGCGACAAGGGCGGCGAGTTCACCCTGTGGTTCCGGTCGACGATCGGGCTGCGGCGCATCGGGGGCCGCTGGCTCGTGGTGCACCGGCACGAGTCGGTGCCCTTCCACATGGACGGGTCGTTCCGGGCCGCGGTGGAGCTCGCGCCCGTTGTGTGACGGCCGTCGGGCGGGCACAGTGTGACGATCAGTGGACAACGACGTCCCGGAGCGCGACATGCACACCCCGTCCGACCCCGCGCCGCTCACCGGTGAGGAGCAGGCCGTCCTCGCCTCGATCTCCGACCACGAGCACCGCACGGACGCCCGGTTCGCCGAGGCGCTCGCCGGGGGCGTGCCGCCCGAGCACCGCCGGCCGCGGCGGACGCGGACGATGGCGCTCGTCGGGGTCACGGCCGTCGCCGCCGCCCCGCTCGTGCTCCCGTCCGCCTACGTGCTGGCCGTCGCGGCGGTGGCGCTGCTCGTCGTCGTGCCGACCGGACTGGTGGTGTGGGCGATGCGGCAGGGCCGGGTCGACCCGGACGCCGACCGGCCGGCCTGACCGTCACCCGAGGGCGGCCATCGCCTTCGTGACCCGCTGCTCGGAGATCGAGCCGGCGGTGCCGACCTCCTGGGCGAACTTGCTGACCCGGAGCTCCTGGAGCATGACCCCGACCGCGTCCCAGCCGTCACGGTCGAACGTCCGGGGCTCCTGCGCCGCGGCACGCCGGCGGGTGCGGTAGGTCGTCTCGACGGCGTGCACCTCGGCCATCAGCTCGGCGTCCCGGCGTGGCGCCTCGGCCAGCTTGTCGAGCCGCTTCGCCGCGGCGCGCAGCCACCGGGCCACGTCGGGCAGGCGCTGCACCCCCCAACGCGTGACGAACCGACCCCCGACCAGCGTCGACAGCTGGTCGCGCACGTCCTCCAGCGCCGGGTCGAGCAGCCCGCTGCCGGGCCGTGACCGCAGCCGGTCGAGCGCGCCGCGGACCGTCCCGGCCTCGGCGAGCACGCTCTCGGCGCGCGTCAGCGTCTCCGCCGCGCCGGCGGGCAGGCGGGCCGCCACGTCGCCGCGGAGCTTCTCGAACGCCTCCGCGGTCCACACCGGGCCCTTCAGCGCGACGACGAGCCCGTCGACGGCGGCCGCGACGCAGTCGTCGGCGAGGTCGGCCACGTCGCGGTACTCCGACTCGGCCATCGCGCTCTTCAATCGCAGGGTGGCCCGGTTGTCCAGGGACCGCACCAGCGAGCGGGCTGGCGACGACACCGAGCGCAGCAGCAGCCGCCGGGTGCCGGCCCGCATCGCGTCCCGGGCCTCCAGCGCCGAGTCGAACACCCCGACGCCCACGGTCGAGCCCTCGTCGACCAACGCGAGGTGCGCGGTCACGGTCCCGCCGGCGCGCGACTGCTCCCGGGTGCGGGGCAGGTCCCCGATCTCCGCGAACGAGGTCAGCCCGCGCCGCTCCAGCCCGTCCGCGACCTTGGCGATGGCGGCCTTCGTCTCCTGCGCGTAGCGCCGGCGCAGGGATCCGAGGTCACCGCCCGAGGCGACCTCGGAGCCGTCGTCGCGAACCACCCGGAACGTGAGCCGCAGGTGCGAGGGCAGGCCGGACACGTTCCACGCGTCGACCGGGACGTCGACGCCGGCGAGCCGCTTGACCGCTTCGGTCACGGCGCGCAGCAGCGACTCGCCCTCGGCGGGCCGCCGGTCGGCGGCGAGGCGCGCGAGCAGGGCGCGGGCGGTGTCCGGCGCGGGGACCAGGGAGCGGCGCAGCGGCTTGGGCAGCGTCCGGATCAGGGAGGTCAGCAGCTCCTCGCGCAGTCCGGGCACCTGCCAGGCGAGGTCCTCCGCGCGCACCTGGCCGAGCACGGCGAGCGGCACGGTGACCGTGACGCCGTCGGTGTCGGTGCCCGGCTCGAAGGCGTACGACAGTGGCAGCGTCAGTCCACCGGCCTGCCAGGCGTCGGGGAACGACCCGGCGTCGGGGGCCTCGTGGGCGAGCAGCGCCGCAGGGTCGAGGTCCAGCAACCCGGGGTTGCGGCGCGACTCCTTCTGCCACCAGCGGTCGAAGTGCCGCACCGAGACGACCGAGGCGGGCACGCGCTCGTCGTAGAAGCGGAAGATCGTCTCCTCGTCGACGAGCAGCTCGCGACGCGCGCGGCGCTCCAGCTCGGCGACCCGCTCGAGCTCGGCCGCGTTGCGGCGCACGAACTCGTGGCGGGTGTTCCAGTCGCCCTCGACCAGGGCGTGGCGCAGGAACAGCTCGCGCGAGAGCTCGGGGTCGATGCGGCCGAGGTCCACGCTGCGGTCCATGGCGAGGGGGACGCCGAACAGCGTGACGCGCTCCGTGGCGACCGCCGAGCCGCGCCGCTTCGACCAGCGCGGTTCGGAGTAGGTGCGGGTCACGAGGTCGCCCGCCGCCTCCTCGGCCCACCGCGGGTCGATGCCGGCGACGGTGCGCGCCCAGAGCCGGGAGGTCTCGACGAGCTCGGCGGCCATGACGAACGTCGGCGGCCGCTTCGCGAGGGACGAGCCGGGCCAGAGGGCGAAGCGGGCGCCGCGGCTCCCCTCGAACTCGGTGATCGGGCGGCGCTTCGGGCGCGGTTGGCCCTGCTTCGGCTTCGGGGGCTCCAGGGCCAGCCCGAGCTGGGAGAGCAGGCCGGTCAGCAGGGCCTGGTGGACCCGGTCGGCGAGGTCCTTCGTGATCTCCTCGGCCGGCTGGTTGCGGGTGAGGCCCAGCTCGTCGGTCAGCTGACGGAGCTGCGCCGCCAGGTCCTGCCACTCCCGGATGCGCAGGAAGTTGAGGTACTCCGCCGCGCACTGCTTGCGGAACCGGTTCCCGGTGAGCTCCCGCCGCTGCGTGCGGACGTGCTCCCACAGGTGCAGCCACGAGAGGAAGTCCGAGCGCGGGTCGGCGAAGCGGGCGTGCGCGGCGTCGGCCTCGGCGGTCTTCTCGGTCGGACGCTCCCGGGGGTCCTGGGCGGACAGGCCGGCGGCGATGACGGTGACCTCGTGCAGACAGCCGAGCCGGTCGGCGGCCAGGATCATCCGGGCGATCCGCGGGTCGACGGGGAGGCGGGCCAGCGACCGCCCGACGTCGGTCAGCCGCGTCGCGTCGCCGTCGACGATGGCGCCCAGCTCGGTGAGCAGCCGCACGCCGTCGCGGACCGCCGCGCGCTCCGGCGGGTCGACGAAGGGGAACTCCTCGACCGGCCCGAGCTTCGCGCCCGCCATCTGCAGGATGACCGAGGCCAGGTTGGTGCGCTGGATCTCGGGGTCGGTGAACTCGGGCCGCGCGTCGAAGTCGTCCTCGGCGTAGAGCCGGATGCAGATGCCGTCGGCCACGCGACCGCAGCGTCCGGCGCGCTGGGTGGCCGAGGCCTGCGAGATCTTCTCGATCGGCAGGCGCTGCACCTTCGTGCGCTGGCTGTACCGCGAGATGCGGGCGTAGCCCGGGTCGATGACATAGCGGATGCCGGGCACCGTCAGCGACGTCTCGGCGACGTTGGTGGCGAGGACGATGCGCCGCTTACCGCCCCGACTGGGCTCGAAGACCCGGTGCTGCTCGGCGGCGGAGAGCCGCGCGTACAGCGGCAGCACGTCCAGCGGGTCGGTGGGGGAGTCCGGCAGCGCGTTCAGGGCGTCGGCCGTGTCCCGGATCTCGCGCTCCCCGGCGAGGAACACCAGCACGTCGCCCGGGCCCTCGCGGCGCAGCTCGGTGACCGCGTCGAGGATGCCGTCGAGCTGGTCGCGCTCCTCGGCGCCGCCCCTCCCCGTCGCTCCGCTCGCCCCGCCGGGCTCGTCGGGATCGACCAGCGGCTCGTACCGGATCTCCACCGGGAAGGTGCGGCCGGAGACCTCGATGATCGGGGCGTCGCCGAAGTGCGCGGAGAAGCGCTCCGGGTCGATCGTCGCCGAGGTGATGATCACCTTGAGGTCGGGGCGGCGCGGCAGCAGCTGGGCGAGATAGCCGAGCAGGAAGTCGATGTTGAGGCTGCGCTCGTGGGCCTCGTCGATGATGAGTGTGTCGTAGCGGCGCAGCAGCCGGTCCTGCTGGATCTCGGCGAGCAGGATGCCGTCGGTCATCAGCTTGACCAGCGTGTCCTCGCTCGCCCGGCTGGTGAACCGCACCTGGTAGCCCACGACGTCCGAGTCGGCGGTGCCCAGCTCCTCGGCGACCCGCTCGGACACCGTCCGCGCGGCGACCCGCCGGGGCTGGGTGTGGCCGATCGTGCCGGTGACCCCACGGCCGAGCTCGAGGGCGATCTTCGGCAGCTGCGTCGTCTTGCCCGACCCGGTCTCGCCGGCGACGACCACCACCTGGTGGTGCTCCAGGGCCTCCTTGATGTCGTCGACGCGCGCCGAGATCGGGAGCTGCTCGGGGTAGGAGACGACCGGGACCGAGGCCCGGCGGCGCTCCAGGCGCTGCTCGGCGCGCTCGACGTCCGCGGCGATCTTCCCGAGCGTCCCTTCCCGCTTCTCCTCGTCCTCGATCCGCCGGGCCCCGTCGAGCCGGCGGGCCAGCCGGTGGGAGTCGGCGCCGCCGAGCGCGCGGACGCGGCGCTGCAGCTCGGTGGTCTCGGCGCTGGCGGTGGTCGCTGTGGTCACTCCGGTCCCGGGGTCGATCGGCTCGGACCTCCCATTGTCCCCTCCGCCGCGACTGCTTTCCCGACGACGGGTGTCACAACGCCTGCTTGAACCCCACGTGGCTCGCGGTGAAGCCGAGCCGCTCGTAGAACCGGTGGGCGTCGGTGCGCTCGACGGCGCTCGTGAGCTGCACGAGCCCGCAGCCGCGTCGTCGGGACTCCTCGACGGCCCAGCGGATCATCCAGGCGCCGACCCCGCGACCCCGCTGCGAGGCCGCCACGTGCACCGCCTCGATCTGCCCCCGCCACGCGCCGCGGCGGGCGAGCCCGGGGAGGAACGAGAGCTGCAGGGTCCCGACGACCTGCCCCGGGTCGCCCTCGGTCGCGACCACCAGCAGCTGCGCGGGATCGGCGTCGATGCCCGCGAACGCCTGCTCGTAGTCGGTCAGGTCGCCCTCGCCGGAGTCGCCGCGCGCCGCGGACACCGGGTCGGCGCCGAACAGGGCGGCCAGCGCCGGGACGTCGTCGGCGGCGGCGCGGCGGAGAACGATCTCGCTCTCACCGAACTCACACCGTACGAGCACGCTGCGACCCATATTGTCCTTTCAAGTGTTCGCGTTCGCAATCAGCGGGTACGCGATCCCATCGATCACGAGGGGGACCACCATGGCCCACACCACGGGCACCCTGCCCGCGCAGCGCACGTCCGACGCGATCCTGACGACGTTCCGGGTCTTCGCGGTCCTGACCGTCGTGAGCCTGCTCTGGCAGTTCGTGACGGCGGGTGAGCTCGTGACGCGTGGCAGCACGTCCGCCGAGTCCTTCGAGGGGCTGCACTCGGCCGGGGCGATCGTCCTGCACGTCCTCTCCGGCATCGCGATGATCGCCGCGTTCGCACTCTGGCGGCTGCGGGGCGCGGCGCTGTGGCCCGCGGTCACCGCCCTCGTCGTGTTCCTGCTGACGTTCGTGCAGGCGTACTTCGGTGGGGGCCGCACGCTCTACATCCACGTCCCCGGCGCCATGATCCTCACGATCGGCGCCGTGGTCGTCGCGGTGTGGGCGTTCCTGCCGACCGCGCGGGCCGGGCGCGTCTAGAAGCCGTTAGCACGGGGCAATCATCTCCTCGGAGGTGGTGTCCCGTGTCACGTGGTGTTCTCGGGCGGCTGTCCCTGCGGTTGGCCCACGAGGTGCTCCATCGCGCCGAGCCGGTGATGGGCCGGCTGGTGCACCCGCAGCGGTTGCCGTGGCTGGGCCGGCTCCCGGCGATGCCCGAGGTCGGGAGCCTGCGCTCCCCCGCCCGGCCGTGGGCGCCCGTCGTCGGGGAGGCGCCCGGGGAACTGCGGACCCAGCCGGGGATCGGGCGGCTTCCCGACGACGAGGACCGCGCGGCGAGGGAGCGCCCGCTGCACTCCTTCTTCGCGCTGCACGCGGACGCGGTGGCGGTCGTGTCGGGCCACCTGTGGCCGGCGCTGGTGTCGGTCGCCCCGAGACTCGTGCGCTCGACGCAGGCGCTGGTCGCGTCGCGGGCCGAGCCGGTCGGGGCGCGGGTCGAGGAGGACCCGGCGGCGCTGTCCGCGGCGCTGCGCTCGGAGGCGACGGCCCTCGGGATCTCGGCGGTCGGCGTCACCGCGTACGACCCGCGCTACCAGTTCGCGGAGTTCCGTACCGGCGACGAGGTGGGCGACCGCGTGATCGTCTGCATCCTCGAGCAGAACCACGACGCGACCCGGCGCATCCCGTCGGAGCGCTCCGAGCAGGCGGCGCTGTCGACCTACGCGCAGCTGCAGGACCGGCTCGTCGGACTCACCCGCTGGCTGCACGCCCGCGGGTACACCGCCCGTGCCGAGAACTACATCGGCGAGTCGATGTTCATCCCGTACGCGGTCGCTGCCGGGCTCGGCCAGCTCGGGCTCAACGGTCAGCTGCTCACCCCGCACGCGGGTTCGCGGTGCCGGATCAACGTCATCCACACCGACGCGCCGCTGCCGTTCGACGAGCCGGTCGACTACGGCCTGGAGGGGGTCTGCGACCGCTGCCAGGCGTGCGTGCGCCGGTGTCCGGTCGGCGCGATCCCGGCGCAGCGGCGCGAGCACCGCGGGATCGTCAAGGCGAAGCTCAACACGAAGCGGTGCCTGCCGATCGTCACCCAGGCGGCCGGCTGCTCGGTGTGCATGAAGGTCTGTCCGGTGCAGGCCTACGGGCTGCCTGCGGTCCTCGAGGAGTACGAACGCTCCGGCGAGATCCTCGGGACGCACACCGACGCCCTCGAGGGCTACGACTGGCCGCTCGACGGCCGCCACTACCCGCCGGGGGAGAAGCCGCACGTCCCCGCGGCCATCGTGCGTCCCGCGGGCTACGCCTTCGACCCCGACCGGGTCGACCCGCCCTCGGGACACCCGGTGCTGGGGTAGGTGCTCCGCCTGTGAGTACTTCTCCGTGCCTGAACACGGAAATGTACTCACAAGCCTATCGGCGCTTCGCGCTGATCACCCCGGTGTTGAAGCCCGCGAGGTGCAGGCCGCCGTGGAAGCGGGCGTGTTCGACCTTGAGGCAGCGGTCCATCACCACGGTCAGCCCGGCCTCCTCGCCGCGGCGCGCGAGGTCCTCGTCGTAGAGCCCGAACTGCAGCCAGAACGTCGTCGCGCCGGCCTCGATGGTCGCGTCGAGCACCGAGGGCAGGTCCTCGGGCCGGCGGAAGACGTCGACGAGGTCGGGCACGACGGGGAGCTCGGCCAGCGACGGGTAGACCGGCTTCCCGAGGATCTCGGTGGCGTTCGGGTTGACGAAGTAGACGTCGAAGTCGGTGCTCGACAGCAGGTAGGTCGCGACGAAGTTCGAGGCGCGGGCCGGGTTCGCCGACGCGCCGACCATCGCCACGCTCCTGGTGTCGCGCAGGATCTGCTGGCGGTCGAGTGCGGTGGGTCCGTCCCAGCTCATCAGGCCTCCTTCGTGGCCGCGGTGAGGGCCTGGTCGAGGTCCCACAGGATGTCGTCGACGTCCTCGATGCCGACGCTGATCCGGATCAGGTCCGGGCGCACCCCGCCCTCGCGGAGCTGGTCCTCGGAGAGCTGCTGGTGGGTGGTCGAGGCCGGGTGGAGCACGAGCGTGCGGGCGTCGCCGATGTTGGCGAGGTGGCTGCACAGCTGCACCGACTCGATGAAGCGCCGCCCGGCCTCGCGGCCGCCCCGCACGCCGAACGCGAACACCGCACCCGGGCCCTGCGGCAGGTAGTGCCGCGCACGCTCGTAGTGCGGGTGGCTCGGCAGGCCGGAGTACCGGACCCAGTCGACCCGGTCGTCGGCCTCGAGCCACTCCGCGACGCGCTGGGCGTTCGCGACGTGGGCGGCCATCCGCTGCGGCAGCGTCTCCACGCCCTGCAGCAGCAGGAACGCCGAGTGGGGCGACAGCGAGGCGCCGATGTCGCGCAGCTGCTCGGACCGCAGCTTCGTCAGGAACCCGTACTCCTGGAAGTTGCCCCACCACGAGAGCCCGCCGTAGGACGGGATCGACTCGGTCATCTGCGGGAAGTTGCCGTTGCCCCAGTCGAACCGGCCCGACTCGCAGACGACGCCACCGAGGGTGGTGCCGTGCCCGCCGAGGAACTTCGTCGCCGAGTGGATGACGATGTCCGCGCCGTGCTCCATCGGCCGGCACAGGAACGGCGTGGCCGTGGTGGCGTCGATGATCAGCGGGATGCGCGCCTCGTGCGCGATCGCCGCCAGGGCTTCGACGTCGGTGACCTCGCCGGAGGGGTTGGTGACCATCTCGGCGAACACGAACCGCGTCTCCGGGCGGATCGCGGCGCGGAAGGCCTCCGGGTCGTCGCCCGGGACGAAGGTGGTGTCGACCCCGAAGCGGCGCAGCGTGACGTCGAGCTGGGTCACGGTGCCGCCGTAGAGGCTGGCCGCACTGACGACGTGGTCGCCCGCGCCGGCGAGGCACGCGAAGGTGAGGAACTCGGCGGCCTGCCCGGACGCGGTGGCGACCGCGCCGAGGGCACCCTCGAGGCTCGCGATGCGCTCCTCGAACGCCGCGACCGTCGGGTTCGCGATGCGGCTGTAGATGTTGCCGTACTTCTGCAGCGCGAAGAGGTTCGCCGCGTCCGCGGTGTCCTCGAAGACGAAGCTCGTCGACTGGTAGATCGGGACCGCCCGGGCGCCGACGGCCGAGTCGGGCACCGCGCCGGCGTGGACCGCGCGCGTGGCGAAGCCCCAGGGTCGTTCCGCGTTCTCCACGTCCGCCGTTCTACACGCCGGGCCCGACGACGTCAGTCCGGATCGATCTCCGTCACCGTCGCGCCGCGAAGTACTCGCTCGACGGCCGCCGGAACAGGAACACGAGGTAGGCGATCAGCACGAGGCCGGAGACGACCTGCAGGACCGTCCCGAAGCCCCCGGCGGCCGCGGGTACCGGACTGACCAGGGCGGTGGCCCCGGTGGCGAGGGCACCGAGGGCGCCCAGCGCGGCGAGGACCACGGTGGCGGTGCGCGCCCAGGAGACCCCCGCGCGCATCCTGACGCCCATCCAGGCGAAGAGGGCCACCACGGCGACGGTGACGACGAGCCCGACGAGGGCCACCGGCCCCGACGCCCGCTCGGCGGCGGCGAGGGTCTGCGGGTCGGCCGGCGCGCCCAGGCTGCGGAAGTAGGCGGCGTAGTCCTCGGCGCTGGGCGGGAACAGCACCGCGAGGACCTGCCCGAGGAGGTAGAGCGCCAGGGCGACGGTCCACAGGACGTACGCGGTGCGGATCGTCGACGGCTCGGCGGGGGCGAACGGGGCATCCACCCGCCGGAAACTAGATCATTCGGCGGCTTCCTGGGCGCGCTTCTCGTCGGCGTCGGACTGCTCGTCGAGGATCTCCTCGCGGGCCTGGGCGATCAGGCTCCGGACGGTGTCGTCCTGTGGCTCGGTCATGGGCCCAGGCGTACCCCGTTCCGCAGCCGTCCGCACATGGATCACCCGCACCGACCCGTCGTCGGGGTCACATCCCGTGCATGGTGGCGAGGACGCGCAGCATCACCTCGTCGGCGCCGCCGCCGATGGACGTGATCCGCATGTCGCGGAGGAACCGGGCGGTCCACGTCTCCTCCATGTAGCCGATCCCGCCGTGGTACTGCAGGCAGGTCCGGGCCACGTCCTCGCAGAGCCGCCCGATCGCGAGCTTGGCGATCGTCGCGAACCGCGAGGTGTCCTCGCCGCGCTCGTAGGCCTCGGCGCACGCGTAGTTGTAGTGCCGGCACAGGTCGACGCGGGCGTAGAGCTCGGCGAGCTGGTAGGCGAGGTACTGGTTGTCCATCAGCGTGCCGCCGAAGGCGCGGCGCTGCTTCAGGTAGTCACGGGTGCGGTCGAGGGCGCGCTCGCAGGCCCCGACGCGGCCGTAGCAGGCGACCATCCGCTCGTTCTGGAACTGCGCCATCTGCTGCTGGAACCCGCGACCGATCGTGCCGATCGTGTTCGCCACCGGCACCCGGACGCCGTCGAAGGCGAGCTCGGCGGTGTCCGAGCAGCGGTTGCCGAGCTTGTCGAGCGTGCGGGACACGCGCAGGCCCGGCGTGTCGGTGGGCACCACGATCTGGCTCATCCCGCGCGCCCCGCCCTCGTCGGAGGTGCGGGCGAGCAGGCACAGCCAGTCCGCCTGGACGCCGTTGGTGATGTAGAGCTTGGCGCCGTCGATCACCCAGTCGTCGCCGTCGCGGGTGGCGCGGGTGCGCAACCCGGCGACGTCGGATCCGGCGTCCGGCTCGGTCACGGCGATCGCGGTGACCATCTCGCCGCGGATCGCGGGCGCGAGGTAGCGCTGTTTGAGCTCCTCGGAGCCGAAGCGGTGCAGCGACGGCGTCGCCATGTCGGTCTGCACCGCGATCGCCATGCCGACCCCGGCCGCGTCGCACCGCCCGATCTCCTCGGCGAACACGACGGCGAACAGGTGGTCGGCGCCCTGGCCGCCGTAGGCCTCGTCGTACTCGAGCCCGAGCCAGCCGAGCGCGCCGAGCTTGCCGAACAGCTCGTGCGTGGGCATCCGCCCGTCGCGCTCCCACGCGTCGACGTACGGGTCGATCTCCCGCTCGACGAACGCCCGCACGGACTTCCGGAAGGCGGTGTGCTCCTCGGTGAACGCGACCATCAGGGGATCAGCTCCTCGGGGACGTCGACGTGCCGGGCCCGGACGAACTCGGCGAGGCCCTTGGCCTGGGCGTCGAGGGACAGGTTGTCGGCGACGCCGCGCCCGAGGAACCCGACGACCGTCACGCCCACGGCGCGCACGGTCGGCAGGGCCCATCGACGCAGATCGCAGCCCTCGGCGTCGGGTCCGAGGAGGTCGGCGACGAACGGGTCGGTCCAGGCGCCGGCCAACCAGGCGTGGGCCGCGTCGGTGCGGGCCCAGAGGCCGAGCGTGGCGTTCCCGCCCTTGTCGCCGGAACGGGCGCCGACGACGCGGCCGAGGGGGACGCGGCGGGTGCTGCCCGGATTCGTGAGGGGACGATGCGAGCGCTCTTGTGGCACCAGGGTTCCCCTCACGCGGGAGGGGGCGCGTGCCGCGACCTCCCGGCTCGTCCCACCGACCGTCACCCGCTGCGGCACCTCGGCGGCGGGGAGGAACACCGGACGGAACACCGAGGCGGCCGAACCCGGCCCCGGCGGGCTCGTCGCGAAGCAGCCCGGGTAGCTCCCGAGGGCGGTCTCGACGGCCGCGCGCGGGAGCCGGGCGACGGCGCGCTGTTCCCCGGCGACGGCGATCCGCAGGAACGAGACGGCCTCGGCGAGCCGCTTCGGGTCCTCCCGGTCCCCGCGCACCAGCGTCGTCTCGACCCGCTCGAACGTCTCCCGGGGGACGGCCGTCCACAACGCGTCCAGCGCGAGCTGCGCCTTCGCCTCGACGTCGAGCCCGGTGATCACGAGCGTGATCTCGTTCCGCCACCCGGCCGGCACGATCGCGCCGACCTTGACGGTGTCCGGCGGCGGCTCCCCGACCGTTCCGGAGAGCCGGACCCGGTCCGGCCCGTCGTCGTGCAGGGAGACGGTGTCGAACCGGGCGGTCACGTCCGGCGTGGGGTAGCGCGGCCCGTCGATCTCGTAGAGCAGCTGGGCGGTGACGGTCTCGACGGTCACCGCCCCTCCGGTCCCGGACGGCTTCGTGATCACCGCCGACCCGTCCGCCGCGATCTCGGCGATCGGGAAGCCGGGACGGCGCAGATCGGCGATCTCCGCGGCGAAGGAGAAGTTGCCGCCGGTCGCCTGCGCGCCGCACTCGATGACGTGGCCCGCCGCGGTGGCCCCGGCGAGGGCGTCGAGGTCGTCGACGGTCCAGCCGTGCCGGTGCGCCGCGGGCCCGACCACGACGGCGGCGTCGGTGACCCGCCCGGTGATGACGACGTCCGCGCCCGCCGCGAGCGCGGCGACGATCCCGCGGCAGCCGAGGTAGGCGTTCGCGACGACGGGGGCCTCGTCCAGGTCGGCGGCGACGCGGTCGGTGACGTCGTCGCCGTCGACCACCGCGATCCGCGCGCCGGTCCCGAGCGCCTCGACCGCCTCGGCGCAGCCGTGCGGGTTCAGCCCGCCGGCGTTGGCGACGACGGTGATCCCGGCGGCCAGGCAGTCCGCGAGTACGTCGGCCATCTGCCGGACGAACGTCGCGGCGTAGCCGGCGGCGGGGTCGCGTTCGCGCTGCCTGGCCAGCAGGCCCATCGTCAGCTCGGCGAGCCAGTCGCCGGTCAGGACGTCGACGTGCGCGCGGCCCTCGCGGTGGGCGTCGACGATCTCGCGGGCCGCGGCGAGGCGGTCCCCGAGGAATCCGGAGCAGTTGGCGATCGCGATCATCCGGCGGCGCCCAGGGTCACCAGCGTCGCGTGCGCCTCGACGTACTGCCCGACCTCCACGTGCACGGTCTCGACGACGCCGTCCGCCGCGGCCAGCGCCGGGTGCTCCATCTTCATCGCCTCCAGCACGACGAGCTTCTGCCCCGCGCGCACCTCGTCGCCCGGCGCCACGAGCACCTCGACGACCGTGCCCGGCACCTCCGAGACCGGTCCGCCCGCCGTGAGCGCGGCGTCGGCGGCGGGCAGGCGGGGCGCGAGGTGCCAGGTGCTGCTGCGGGTCCCGTCGTCGACGTGGATCTCGTCGCCGTGGATCCCGTCGCCGTGCCGGGCGACCCGGCACCGGCGCTCGACCCCGTCGTCGTCGACCCGCACCGCGTCGGGTCCCAGGTCGCGCAGCCGCAGGGGCGTGCCGTCGAGCTCGATCGTCGTGTCGCCCGCGGCGGCGCCCAAGCGGTAGGTGACGACGCGCCCGTCGTCGAGCACGACCCGAGCCGGCGGCGTGCGGCGCAGGAGCCGGAAGCCGGGCGGGGCGAGTGGGTCGTGCGCGCGGTGGGCCGCGGCGGTGCAGGCGAGGGCGGCCGCGAGGTGGGCACGGGGCGGCTCGGGCGGGGTGCGCAGGTCGGCGTGCCGCTCGAGGAAGTCGGTGCGGGTGGCGCCGGCGAGGAAGTCGGGGTCCGCGAGGATCCGGACGAGCAGGTCGCGGTTGGTGGTGACGCCGTGGATCTCCGCCTCGGCGAGTCCGGTGGCCAGGCGGCGGGCGGCGGCCGCGCGGGTCGGGGCGTGCGCGATCACCTTGGCGATCATCGGGTCGGAGAACGCGCTGACGGTGCCGATGGCGCCCACCGCGTCCTCCCAGCGCAGGTCGTCGCCGTGGACGTAGCGGTGCAGCGGACCGGGGGAGGGACGGTCGTCGCGGGCCGGGTCCTCGGCGTAGAGCCGCACCTCGATCGCGTGGCCGTGCGGCGCCAGGTCGGCCTGGGTGAACGGCAGCGGCGCGCCCTCGGCGACCGCGAGCTGCAGGGCGACCAGGTCGACGCCCCACACCTGTTCGGTCACCGGGTGCTCGACCTGCAGGCGGGTGTTCATCTCGAGGAAGAAGAACCCCTGTCGTGGCAGCGAAGCGTCGTTGCCGGCATCCAGTGGCAGGGAATCCACGTCGTCGAGCAGGAACTCCACCGTTCCCGCCCCGACGTACCCGAGCTGCCGCGCCAGCGCGACCGCCGTCGTCCCCATCCGCTCCCGCAGCTCCGGCCCGACGACGGGTGACGGCGCCTCCTCGACGACCTTCTGGTGCCGCCGCTGGATCGAGCACTCGCGCTCGCCGAGGTGCACGACGTTCCCGTGGGTGTCGGCGAGCACCTGGATCTCGACGTGCCGCGGCGCCTCGAGGAGCCGCTCGAGGAACACCGTGTCGTCGCCGAAGGAGCGCTGCGCCTCGGCGCGGGCGGAGCGGACGGCCTCGACGAGGTCGGCGGCCCGGTCGACGCGCCGCATCCCGGTCCCGCCGCCCCCGGCCGAGGCCTTGACGAGCAGCGGGTAGCCGACGGTGTCGCCCGCCGTCGTGAGGTCGGTGTCCGCGCCGACGAGCGCGTCGGGCAGCGTCGGGACACCGGCCGCGCGCGCGATGTCCTTCGCGGTGTGCTTGACGCCCATCGCCTCGATCGCCTCGGGCGGCGGTCCGACCCAGATCAGCCCCGCCGCAGTGACCGCGCGGGCGAACGCGGCGTTCTCGGACAGGAAGCCGTACCCGGGGTGCACGGCGTCGGCTCCACCACGGCGGGCGGCGTCGAGGATCTGCTGCTGGTCGAGGTAGGTCTCGGTCGAGGTCGAGCCGCGGAGGGCGACGGCGGCGTCGGCGTCGGTGACGTGCGGGTCGTGCGCGTCGGGCTCGGAGTACACCGCGACCGTGCGGATGCCCTGGGCCCGCGCCGCGCGGATCACGCGGCGCGCGATCTCGCCGCGGTTCGCGACGAGCAGGGTGCGGATCACGGGTGCTCCTCGGGTCGGAATCGACGGTGTGGCTTTTCCTGTCACTGGGTGCAAGCAGTGACGCATTGCTTGCACTGGTGGGCTACATCCGGAACGGCGCGAAGTGCGTCGCGCCCACGACCGGCGCCGAGTGCACCGCCCGCAGTGCCAACGACAGCACCGTCCGCGTGTCCGCCGGGTCGATCACCCCGTCGTCCCACACGCGGCCGGAGGCGTAGATCGCGTTCGACTGCGCCTCGACGCCGTCCTCGATCGCCTTGCGCGTCGCGGCGTCGGCGGCCTCGTCGTGCGGCCGGCCGGCGCGCTCGGCGGAGCGGCGCTGGACCATCGACATGACGCCGGCGAGCTGGGTGCCGCCCATGACCGCGATCCGGTGGTTGGGCCAGGTGAACACGAACCGCGGGTCGTAGGCGCGGCCGGACATCCCGTAGTTCCCGGCGCCGTACGAGGCGCCGACCATGAGCGTCAGGTGCGGCACCGTCGAGTTGGACACGGCGTTGATCAGCTTCGCGCCGTCCTTGATGATGCCGCCGCGCTCGTAGGCGGACCCGACCATGAACCCGGTGATGTTCTGGACGAACAGCAGCGGGATCGACCGGGCGTTGGCGAGCTGGATGAAGTGCGCGCCCTTCTGCGACTCCTCGGAGAACAGGATGCCGTTGTTCGCGAGCACCCCCACCGGGAAGCCGCCGAGCGAGCCGAAGCCGCACACCAGCGTCGTCCCGTAGAGCGGCTTGAACTCGTCGAAGCGGGAGCCGTCGAGCACCCGGGCGAGCACGTCGCGGACCTCGACGGAGCGCTTGGGGTCGCTCGCGGCGCAGCCCCGCAGCTCCTCGGCCGTGTACCGCGGCGCGTCCGGGACCCGCAGGGGCACGGGCGACAGACCCAGCGACGCCACGATCCGGCGCCCGATGCGCAGCGCGTCGTACTCGTCGGCGGCGAGGTGGTCGGCGAGTCCCGACTCCCGGGCGTGCATCTCCGCCCCGCCCAGCGTCTCGTCGTCGACGTCCTCGTTGATCGCCATCTTCACCAGCGGCGGCCCGCCGAGGTACACGGTCGCCTGCCCGCGGACGAACACCGTGTACTCGCTCATCCCCGGCATGTACGCGCCGCCGGCGGTGGACGAGCCGAACACCAGCGCGATCGTCGGGATGCCCGCCGCCGACAGGCGCGTGAGCTCGCGGAACGTCCGCCCGCCGGGCACGAACAGGTCCGCCTGGCGCGGCAGGTCCGCCCCGCCCGACTCCACGAGCGCGATCACCGGCAGCCGGTTGCGCTCCGCGATCTCCAGCGCGCGCAGCTGCTTGGTGACCCCGATCGGCGTGAGCGACCCGCCCTTCACCGTCGGCTCGTTCGCGATGACCATGCAGTCGACGCCGCTGACCGGTCCGATCCCGCAGACGAGACCGGCGCCCGGCGTCGTCAGGTCCGGTTCATGGGCCCCGGCGAGGGCGGCGATCTCGAGGAACGGCGCGTCGGGGTCGAGCAGCAGGTCCAGCCGCTCGCGAGCGGTCAGCTTCCCGCGCTCGTGGTGCCGGTCCACGTACCTCGGGCCGCCCGCGGCGAGCACGGTGTCGACGACGGCGTCGACGTCGGCCAGGGCGGCCAGCATCGCCTCGCGGTCCGCGGCGAAGGTTCCCGACGACGGGTCGAGCCGGCTGGCGAGCACGGGTGCGCTCTCGACGGCGGGGCTCATGCGTCGAGCCCCAGCCGGGAGGCGATGACCTCGTCCATGATCTCGTTCGTCCCGCCGCCGATGCCGAGGATGCGCGCGTCGCGGTAGTGCCGCTCGACCTCGACGCCGTGCAGGTAGCCCGCGCCGCCGTGCAGCTGGACCGCCTGGTCGACCACCCAGTCGCAGGCCTCGACGGCCTGGTTCTTCGCCATCGCCAGCTCGGTGACGACGTCGTCGCCGGCCTCCCAGCGCTCGAACACGTCCCGCACGTAGACGCGCGCGACCGTCGCCCGGCGGGCCATCTGTGCGATCCGGTGCCGGACGACCTGCCGCGTGGCCAACGGCGCGCCGAACGTCTCGCGTTGCTTCGCCCACGCGATCGTCAGGTCCACGCAGCGCTGGGCGGTCGCGTAGGCCTCCACGGCCATCGAGAGCCGCTCCGAGGCGAAGCGCTCCATGATCTGGCGGAAGCCGCTGCCCTCCGCCCCGACCAGGTTCGACGCCGGCACCCGGACCTCGTCGAGCGAGATCGTCGCGGTGTCCGAGCAGTGCCAGCCCATCTTGCGCAGCGCCGTGCGGTGCACCCCGGGCCGGTCGGTCTCGATCACCAGCAGTGACACGCCCCGGTGGCCGGGGCCGCCGGTGCGCACGGCCGTCGTCACGAAGTCCGCGCGGGTGCCCGAGGTGATGAAGGTCTTGGCGCCGGTGACCACGTAGTCGTCGCCGTCGCGCACCGCGCGGGTGGTGATGCCCGCGACGTCCGAGCCGGTACCGGGCTCGGTGATGCCCAGCGACCCGATCAGCTCGCCGCGCAGGCTCGGGCGCACGAAGCGGTCGACCAGCTCCGGCGAGCCGTGCAGCGCGATGTGCGGTGCGGCGATGCCGTGGGTGAACAGTCCCGCGACCACGCCGCTCGACCCGCCCGCGAGGATCAGCTCCTCGGTGACGACCGCCGCGTCGAGGTGCCCGCCCTCGCCGCCCACCGCCTCCGGGAACCCCAGCGCGAGCAACCCCAGCTCACCCGCCCGCCGGTGCAGCGCGCGGGGCATGGCGCCGGCGTCCTCCCACTCCGGCAGCGAGGGCACGATCTCCCGCTCGGTGAACCGGCGCACCAGGGCCCGGAGCTCGCGCCGCTCCTCGGTGTCCCACGCCGAGCGCGCCACCGTCGCCGTCACCGCGACACCGCCGCGGTCGACCCGGTGAACTGCTCGCGCAGCACCCGCTTGAGCAGCTTGCCGGTCGCGTTGCGCGGCAGCTCGGCGACGAACTCGACCCGGCGAGGCGCCTTGAAGTGCGCGATCCGCTCGCGGGCGAAGGCGATGAGCTCCTCCGCCGGCACCGGGTCGGCGGCCACGACGACGGCGACCACGGACTCGCCCCACTGCGGGTCGCCCACGCCGATCACGGCCACGTCGGAGACGGCCGGGTGGCGGTGCAGCACCTGCTCGACCTCGACCGGGTACACGTTCTCCCCGCCGGTGATGATCATGTCCTTCTTGCGGTCGACCAGGGTGACGAACCCGTCGGCGTCCCGGACTCCGAGGTCGCCGGAGTGGAACCAGCCGCCGCGCATCGCCTCCGCGGTCTCCTCCGGCCGGTTCCAGTACCCGGCGAACACCGTCGGACCGCGCAGCACCAGTTCGCCGACCTCGCCCGGGTCGACGAGCTCGTCGTCGGGACCGACCAGGCGCGCGTCGACGTGCAGGAACGGCCGCCCGACCGACCCCGCGTGCGTCACCACGTCGGCCGCGTCGAGGAAGAGCGCGGCCGGCGACAGCTCGGTCATCCCGAAGCCCTCGGTGAACGTCCAGCCGAGCTCGAGGAAGCGCTCGATCACGACGACGGGGCACGGCGCGCCGCCCGAGATCGCCCAGCGCAGGGCGGGGAAGGCGCGTTCGCCGAGGTCGGGCACGCGGGTGAGCGCCGCCCACATCGCGGGGACGAGGAACTGCGTGGTCACGCCCTCGCGGGCCATGAGGTCGAGGAAGCCCGCCGGGTCGAACGCGGGCACCACCACGACCGTCCCGCCGGCGTAGAGCAGCGGCAGCGCCGAGAGTCCGAGCGCGCCGATGTGGAACAGCGGGGCGGCGGCGATCGTGACGTCGGTCGAGGCGATCCCCGGCCCCGCGACGCACATGTTGACCGCGTTCCACAGCATGTTGTCGTGCGTGAGCACCGCGCCCTTGGGGCGGCCGGTGGTGCCCGAGGTGTACATGATCACGCAGGGCTCGTCGCCCCGGCCGGGCCCCGGCTCGGGTTCCCGACGACGGTTCGGCCCGGGTTCGGTGATCAGGTCCACGAGCTCGGGCGGCGTGTCCAGCTCCGCCACCGCCGCGTCGCCGAGCGGCGTGAACGCCGCGGAGCGCACGAGCAGCGTGGCGCCGGAGTCGGCGAGCACGTACGCGACCTCGGCCGGCGCGAGCCGCATGTTCACCGGCACCGTGATCGCGCCGAGCCGGGCGACGGCGAACAGCCACTCCAGGTACGCGCACGAGTTCTCGCCGAGCAGCGCCACCCGGTCGCCGGGCCCCACGCCGAGCGCCGCGAGGTCGGCCGCGCGGGCCGCGACGCGGTCGTCGAGCCCGGCGTAGGAGGTGCGGTGCCCGGTCGCCCCGTCGACCAGGGCCACCGCGTCCGGCGACCGCTCCGCCCGCCGGGCCACCCAGGCCCCGATGCTCTCGTCCATCCGACTCCCTCGCCCTCCGCGCTGAGACCTGGCACACTTTGCCCGTACGTGCGGTCAGTTCACAAGGGGGTCGGCGATGGCGGGCTACGCGCGGGGTGGCCGCCGCTCGGAGATCCTCGAGACGTTCACGCGGCACGTCGCCCAGCACGGCTACGACCGCGCGAACTTCGGGGACGTGGCCGCCGAGCTGGGCATGAGCAAGGGGACGATCGTCCACCACTTCGGCACGAAGGACCGGATGCTCGCGGAGGTCCAGGAGTCCTACATGCGGCGCCGGCTCGACGAGGCGCACGCGATGTTCGCCCGCCTCCCGGGCGCGGACGAGCGAGTCGCCGCCCTCGTCCACGCCGGCGTGCGCTACTCCGCCGACGAGCCCGCCACCACCGTCGCCTTCCAGCGCGAGGTGGTGCGGTTGGTCGACGGGCCCGGGATGGAGTCCGCCCGCGCCCTGCGCGACGCCTACCGCGACCTCGTCGTCGGGGTCCTGGCCGACGGCGAGGCGGACGGGACGTTCCTGCCCGGGGACGCCCGGCTCCGGTCGCTGCAGATGTTCGGGTCGCTGCACTGGATGTGGACCTGGTTCGACCCGGCCGGGCGCCTCGCCCCCGCCGAGGTCGCCGCCGAGTTCGCGCTGACGCTCCTGCGTGGGCTCGGGGTGGACGAGCCCGCCGCCTGTGCGGCGGCGGACCCGTCCGGGGAGGTGGCCTCGACGGTCGGCGCGGTCCTCGGCGGGGTGGTGGCCGTGTCCCGGTCCTGACGTCAGGTCACGCGGCGGTCGCCCGGCGCCGCAGCAGCCAGTAGACCGCCGCCGCCACCAGGAACCCGACCTCGAAGGCGATGTCGCCCACCTGCGGCACGGCCGAGGCGACGAGGCCGGTGAACGAGGTCTGGTTCGCGAACAGCAGGATCGACACCACGATCCCGGCGAGCATCGCGACCGGCCCGGCGTGGTTGCGGTACGAGGTGTCGAAGAGCAGTTCCTCGCCCGACCCGCGCCGCAGCCACCGGTCGACGAACACGACCGCCAGCCACGGCCCGATCCAGTAGGCGATGATCAGCAGGAAGCCCTCGTAGGCGTGCCCGGCGTCGGCGAGGCCGAGCAGGGCGACCACGAACCCGAGCACGCCGAACACCCCGACGGCGAGCGCGCGGCGCAGCGTCAGGGGCAGCTTGATCCCCAGCGCCACGAAGGACATCGAGCCGGAGTAGATGTTGATCGCGTTCGCGGCGACCGCCCCGACCGCGATGCAGAGCAGGGTCAGCGCGCCGAGCCAGCCGGGCAGGTGCCCGGTGAACACGCCGGTCGGGTCGTCGAGGGCGCCGCCGCCGATGCCGCCGATGGTCGCCGAGGCCGCGCCCACCGTCTCGAGCACCACGCAGGGCACGAAGACGCCGAGGCCGGCGGCCCAGCCGACGGCGCGCGGGCTCGCGTCCGGCGGCAGGTAGCGGGTGTAGTCGGTGGCGTAGGGGTTCCAGCCGGCCGCGTAGCCGAACGTGGCGCCGACGGTGAGCAGGAAGCCCGCGACGGTGCCCGCGGGCTGCCCGCCGGTCGGGGTGAAGGTGGTGTCGACCTGGGTCAGGATCACCACCGACGTGATGGCGAAGACGACCGCCAGCACCGGGAGCACGACCTTCTCGAACCCGTGGATCAGGTTGTGCCCGAGCAGCGCCACCCCGATCTGCACGAGCGCGACGATCAGCAGCGACACCCAGCCGGGCATCCCGGTCAGCGTCGACAGCGCGAGCGCTCCCGAGACGCTGTTCACCGCGAACCAGCCGATGCCGCCGACGACCGCGTTCAGTCCGGCCGGCAGCGCGTTGCCGGTGAACCCGAAGCCGAGCCGGGAGAGCACCATCATCGGGACCCCGGCCGCCGGGCCGCGCGCCGAGAGCAGCCCGTGGGTCAGCGACCCGAGCGCCGTCCCGACCAGGATCCCGAGGAACGCGCCCCAGAACCCGAGCGAGAAGGCGCCGACCGCGAGGACGCCGACGAAGATCGTCGCGAACTCCAGGTTCGGCGAGCACCACGTCCAGAACAGCTGGCGCGGTCGGCCGTGCCGCTCGGCGAGTGGGATGAACTCCGCGCCGCCGGGCTCGACCGCGACGACCTTGTCGCCGTAGACCCCTTCCCGGACGACGACGTCGGCCGGTTCCTCGGTGACCGTCATGGTGCCTCCTGCGTGACGGTGATGGCGGCGAGCTCGTCCGCCAGGTAGTCCGCGGCCCGGACGGGTGGGGCCGCGGTGTGCCCGATCGGCGGGCGGAGGGACTCGACGACGGTGTGCGGGTCCAGTTCGTAGAAGGAGACGAGGCCGACGAGATCCTCGTCGGCGATGTCGACCAGCGGGATCACTCCGGCCCCCCGATGTCCTCGAGCCACGTGTCCGGCTGCTCGGTGGCGAACCGGCTCATCAGGTCCGCGCAGGCCGGGTCGTCGAGGACGGTCACGTCCACGCCGTGCTCCGCGAGCCAGGCGTGCTGACCGCCGAACGTGCGGGCCTCGCCGACGACGAGGCGCGGGATGCGGAACTGGCGGATCAGACCGGCGCAGAAGAAGCAGGGCGAGAGCGTCGTGACCATCGTGGTGCCGGCGTAGCCGGGGCGTCGCCCGGCCGCGCGGAAGGCGGCGGTCTCGCCGTGGGTGGCCGGGTCGCCGTCCTGGACGCGCCGGTTGTGCCCGGCGCCGAGGAGCTCGCCGTCGGGACCGAAGAGGGCCGCGCCGACGGGGACGCCTCCGGCGTCGTAGCCGCGCTGCGCCTCACGCAGCGCGACGGCGAGCATCTCGGACGGGGTGGGCACGGAGTGCAGCGTCATCCTCGAGATGTTCCCGGAGGTGACGCCGGCGTTAAGTGTGGACGCTCCGCGGTCAGGCGGCGGCGGGTGCGGGCTCCGGCGACACCGCCGTCCGGGTGCGCACCATCGCCCAGGCGACCAGGACCGCGGCGACCACGGTGAGCACGCCGCCGGCGAGCAGGGCCGCGTGGTGGAACTCCGCGGCCTGGGCAGCACTCCACGGCGAGGCGGTGATGGTGCCGGTGAACAGGGCGGCGACGATCGTGCCGGTGACGGCGACACCGGTCCCGGACGTGACCTCGGTGGCGGTGTCGGTGAGGGCGGCGCCGATGGTGGTGCGGGTCGACGGCAGTCCCTGCAGCACGGTCACCATGGCGACCACGCCGGCCACGCGCAGACCGGCCGCGACCAGCGCGAGCGCGAGGGCGACGCCGACGTAGGTGACGGTGCCGAGCCCGGTGAAGACGGCGAGCCCGACGACGATCGCGCCGGCGCCGAGCCAGGCGGCGCGGTGCAGTCCGACGCGCTGCACGAGCGGGTTCACCAGCGGACCGGCGGCGAGCAGGACGACGACCTGGGGGAGCATCGCGAGGGCCGCCGCGGCCGGGGGCCAGCCCCACGCGAACTGCAGCTGGAGGGTCACGAGGTAGCTCAGACCCGCCGTCGCCAACCCGGCGGCCGCCTTGTACGCGAGCCCGCCCGAGACCAGCGGGCGGGCGAGGAGGGCGAGGTCGAGCAGCGGGTCGTGCGCCGTGCGCTGGCGGACGACGAACCCGACACCGGCGAGGACGGCCGCGGCGGTCGTCGCCCACGGCGTCCACGAATCGGCGCCCTGGACGACGAACAGCGTCGGCGCGACGAGGGCGAGCACGATCGTCGTCGTGCCCAACGCCCCGCCGGGCAGGTCGAGCGGGACGCGGTGCAGGTCGGCGGCGTCGTCGGCGGCGATGCCGCGACGCACGGCGACGACCGCCAGGACCGCGATCGGCACGTTCACCAGGAGCAGTACCTGCCACGGGGCGACGGCGAGGACGAGGCCGCCGAGCGTCGGGCCGACGGCGAGCCCCACGAGGCCGACGGTCGAGATCAGGGTGATCGCGCGGATCCGCAGGCCCTCGTCGTCGAAGAGGCGGAACGCCAGGGCGCCGGCGCCGGGGGCGGTCATCGCGGCGGCGGCGCCCATCGCGGCGCGCACGCCGACGAGCTCGGTCGCGGTGGCGACGAACGCCGTGGCGAGGCTCGCGAGGCCGAGCAGGACGAGGCCGACCGTCATGAGCCGTCGTCGGCCGAACCGGTCCGCCGCGGCCCCGAACACGAGCATCAGCCCGCCGAAGACCACCGAGTACGCACCCGTGACCCACTGCAGCGCCGTGGTCGAGGCGGCGAGGTCCCGCCCGATGGTCGGCAGCGCGACGGTGAGCACGGAGTTGTCGAGCATCTCGACCAGGAAGACCGCCGACAGCCCGGTCAGGGCCAGCCAGGCCCTGTGGAGCGATTGCTGTTCGTTCTGCACGAACAGTGTTCTACAGGCGAACGCCGTTCGTGTCCAGGTACGGTGGCGCCGTGAACGCGCGCGAGCGACAGGCTGCCCGGCGGGCCGCCGCGGCCGATCCGTCCGCGACGACGGCGCGCACGCCGATCACCCCGGACCGGATCGTCGACACGGCGCTCGCACTCGTCGCGGAGGAGGGCTACGAGGCGCTGACGATGCGTCGGGTCGCCACCGCGCTCGGGACGGGACCGGCGTCGCTCTACGCCCACGTCGTCAACAAGGCCGACCTGGACGAGCTGCTCATCGGCCGGCTCTGCGGGGAGATCGTCTCGCCGCAGCCCGACCCCGCGCGGTGGCGCGAGCAGGCCCACGGGCTCGTGACCGCGCTGCGCGACCAGTACCTGCGCTACCCGGGCGTCTCGCGGGCCGCGCTCGCGATGGCGCCCACCGACCTCGCCGTCCTCGCGCTCCAGGAGGGGCTGCTCGCGGTCCTGCTCGCCGGGGACGCCACCCCGCGGGCCGCGGCGTGGACGGCCGACGCGCTCGTGCTCTACGTCGCCGCCTACTGCCTCGAGCGGTCGGTGGTGGGGCGCGACGCCGCCTGGGTGCACGACCGCGACGACCTCGTCCGGCGCTTCGAGGCCCTGCCCCCCGAACGCTTCCCGAACGTCTCGCGCCACGCCACCGAGCTGACCGCGGGCGAGGGGCACGAGCGGTTCGACTTCACCGTCGGGTTGCTGCTGGACGGCCTGGCCCGCGCGTGAGCTGCGGGAACGGGGGTACCTCGACAGGGTGCCCGAGCTGCCCGAGGTGGAGAGCGCCCGCCAGGTCCTGGAGAAGGCGCTCGACCGCACCATCACCGACATCGACGACTCCGACGAGTACGTGTGCCGTCCGCACCGGCCCGGCGAGATCGCGAAGGCGCTCGTCGGGGGGAAGCTGACGGCCGCGCACCGGCTCGGGAAGACGATGTGGTGCGACACCGTGACGGCCGACGGCGGACCCGGCCCGCACCTCGGGGTGCACCTCGGGATGGGTGGTCGCATCCGGATCTGGGGTCCGGGCGGGGAGCGGTCCGGCGAGCTCGCGGGCGGGCTGCCGCGGAAGTCCACCGAGGAGAAGCAGAAGCCGGAGTGGGACCGGGTGACGTTCTGGTTCGACGACGGCGGCGCCTTCAAGCTGTTCGACAAGCGGCGCCTCGGGCGGGTCCGCCTCGAGCCCGACCTCGACGCCCTCGGCCCGGACGCCTACGAGATCAGCCGCGACGAGTTCCGGGAACGGATCGGGAAGGGCACCGCCCCGATCAAGGCGCGGCTGCTCGACCAGCACGCGATCGCCGGCGTCGGGAACCTCCTCGCCGACGAGACGCTGTGGGAGGCGAAGCTCGACCCGCACACGCCCTCGGGGGAGCTGTCGACCGCCCAGCTCGACGAGCTGCGCCGCGTCCTGCGCCACGCGACCCGGGAGGCGATCAAGCACGGCGGGGTGCACACCGGCGAGGTCATTCCGCATCGGAGGAAGGACGACACGTGTCCGCGGTGTGGGGCACCCATGGAGCGGGGCACCGTGGGGAGCCGGACGACCTGGTGGTGCAGCGCCGAACAGGCGTGAACCACCTACGCTCGCGGTCCGGCGACCATCCACGCGGGGAGGACCACCGTGACCACCGGACCGTTCAGGTCGAACACCCCGCCGCCCGCGGCGTTCACGTTCGCCGAGCTGACGCCCACCGCGTTCCTCGAGCGCTCCGAGCACGCGTTCGCGGGCCGGACGGCGATCGTCGACGGCGACCGCCGGTTCACCTACGCGGAGTTCGCCGACCGTTCCCGACGACTCGCCGGGGCGCTCGGGGCGCTCGGCGTCCAGCCCGGGGACCGGGTCGCCGCCCTCGCGACGAACAGCCACGTCATGCTCGAGGCCCACCACGGCGTCCCGTTCGCCGGCGGCGTGCTGGTGCCGCTGAACACCCGGCTCTCGGCCGACGAGCTGACCCACATCGTGAGCCACTCCGGCGCCCGGGTGCTGCTCGCGACGCGTGAGCTCGAGGAGCTCGCGGAGACGGTCGCCGGCCGGACCGGGGCGGCCCTGCTGGTCGAGGGCGAGGAGTACGAGGACCGGCTGGGGCGCGCGGCGCCGAGCGTCGTCCCGGTGGCCGACGAGCGGGGCCTGCTCGCGATCAACTACACGTCGGGCACCACGGGCCTTCCCAAGGGCGTGATGTACCACCACCGCGGCGCGTACCTGCAGGCCCTGGCCATGGCCTTCCACCTGCGGCTCGACCCGGCATCGCGCTACCTGTGGACGCTCCCGATGTTCCACTGCGACGGCTGGTGCTTCCCCTGGGGCGTCACGGCGGCCGGCGGCACGCACGTCTGCCTGCGCGCCATCGATCCCGACGAGATCTGGCGCCTGCTGCGCGACGAGGGCGTCACCCACTTCTGCGCGGCCCCGACGGTCCTGACGATGATCGCCGGTGGTTCCACCGCGGCGCCCCTGGAACAGCGGGTGACGGTCGCGACCGGCGGCGCCCCGCCCTCGCCGACCCTGCTGTCGCGCATGACCGCGCTCGGTATGGACATCACCCACCTGTACGGGCTCACCGAGACCTACGGGCCCGCCGTCGTCAACGACTGGCACCCGGAGTGGAACGAGCTGGACGACGACGAGCGCGCCCGGCTGCAGGCGCGGCAGGGCGTCGGCAACGTGGTGGCGGCGCGGTTGCGGGTGATCGCCGAGAACGGTGCGGACGTCCCCGCCGACGGCGAGACGCTCGGTGAGCTGGTGGTCCGCGGCAACGACGTGATGCTCGGCTACTACCGCGACGTCGCCGCCACCGCCGCGGTCGACGCCGCAGGCTGGTTCCGCACGGGCGACCTCGGCGTGGTGCACCCCGACGGCTACGTCGAGATCCGCGACCGCTCCAAGGACGTGATCATCTCCGGCGGCGAGAACATCGCCTCGGTCGAGGTCGAGCGGGTGCTCGACAGCCACCCCGCCGTCGTCGAGTCGGCCGTGGTGGGCGTGCCCGACGAGCGGTGGGGCGAGATCCCGGTGGCGTACGTGACCGCCCGCGAGGAGGTCGACCCGGACGAGCTCGTCGAGCACGTCCGCACCCACCTCGCCCGGTACAAGGCCCCGAAGCGGATCGTGTTCGGCGAGCTGCCGAAGACCTCGACGGGGAAGATCCAGAAGAACGTGCTGCGGGAACGCGAGGTGGCTGCGCCAGGTGAGCACTAAGTGGGGTCATGACCCCACTTAGTGCTCACCTGACCGGAGGTCACCTCGTGGCGTCCTGCAGCCGACGAGCGCCCTCGTCGGCCTTGTGCGCCCCGGCGCCGGTGGCCGAGCCAACCAGGCGGAGCCCGGTCACCGTGACCACGTTGACGAGCCGACCCGTGATGCGGACCGGGTTGAGCACGGCGGCCAGCCAGTCGAGGGGAGCCGCCGCGGCCTCGGTGTAGGCGTGGATCGTCTGGCCGGCGCGGTCGGCCGCGTCGGTCAGCTCCTCGTCGAGCTTCGCGCCCTGCTGGGCGGCCCGGCGCGTGGTGTTCCGGAGCTCGTCGCTGGCGTCGGCCGCAGTGGCCTCGACGGTCGCGGCCGTGCGCCGGCCGGCGGCCCGGGCCTCGCCCGCGACCTCGCGGACCGTGCCGCGGACCTCCTCGGCGGCCTCCTGGCCGGTCGCGGCCGCGACGTCCGCGGCGTCCTGCGCGGCGGACTCGACCGACTGGCTCGCGGCGGACGCGTCGTCGGCGATCTGGCCCGCGCCCTGGGACACGGTGCGCCCGACCCGCTCCGCGGCCCCCTCGGCGTGGCCGCGGATCTTCCTGGCGGTCGTGGCGAGGTCGCCCCCGACCTCGTCGGCCGTCTCCGACGCCTCGTCCCCGACGGTGCGGGCGGAGTCGGCGGCCTGGTCGGCGACGGTCCCGGCCCGCTCGGCAGCGGTGTCGGCGACGGCGCGCGGACCGGTGCGGCCGGTGTCGCCGGACGAAGCGGTGGCGGCGGCCTTCGCGTCCTTCCGCGCGGCGTCGCGCTCGGCGGCGCTGCTCTGGCCGGTGGCCTCGAGCCGCTCCCGGTCGAG
The DNA here is from genome assembly GCF_050955885.1 of Actinomycetospora sp. CA-084318. Taxonomy (NCBI): domain Bacteria; kingdom Bacillati; phylum Actinomycetota; class Actinomycetes; order Pseudonocardiales; family Pseudonocardiaceae; genus Actinomycetospora; species Actinomycetospora sp. CA-084318. Next base: position 315 of record NZ_CP192099.1, on the reverse strand, counting down.
GTCGGGGACCTCCACCCCGGCCTGCGCGGCCTCGGCGGCGGCCCGCCGGGAGGCGTCCTCGCCGGTCTGCTTCGCCTCGGCGGCAGCCGCGGCGGCGGACAGCTCGGTGGCGATGTGCTCGGCGTTCTGCGCGTGCGCCGGGACGTCACCCGCCTCCACGAGCTCGCCCGCGAGGTCGTGGATCAGGACGGCACCACCGCCGTCGTTCCGGACGATCTCGACGGCGCGGCTGATGGCGTCGGCCTGGGTGGGGGCGTGGGCGCTGGGTCGGGTGGCGGCGGGCTTGACGACGATCCAGCCGTCGTCGGACGGGCG
>NZ_CP192098.1:4800000-6117256 GCF_050955885.1 Actinomycetospora sp. CA-084318 | reverse complement strand
CGGTGCCCCTCCCCATGATCCGTCCCCGGGCGCGCGCGTCCACAGGCTTGTCCACAACTGTGCACGACGACGGGTCGTCGGCCGCGCGGGCCCCCGCCCCCTGGGTCCGCACCGCAATCGCGCCGCACTCCGCGGCCCGCTCCTGCTCTCGGCCTCGTCCGCTGCGCCCACCGCGTCCGAGCATCGGGGCCGATGTCCTCGGCCGTCCCCGTCCCCCGGGTGGGGTGCCGGACGCTAACAAGGGCGCCCACCGGGCCACAACCTCCCGGCGGTCCGTGCGGCCCGCCGTCCCATGATCTCCCACGGGCCGCCCGCCCGCCGGACGTGGGGCCGGTTCCCGGGGTGGTGACGGCGCTGGGCTACTCTGGTCGGTGACCGGATCCGGGTCCGTCGGCCCAGGGACAGCCCTGGGCGTCTCGGCGTGCCCCGGTGGACCCGCGCTCCCCCACGACCAGGGGTGAGCCGACGCAGGAGTTCTCAGTCGTGGCCAAGGGCAAGCGTACGTTCCAGCCGAACAACCGTCGTCGGTCGAAGACCCACGGCTTCCGGCTGCGCATGTCGACGCGCGCCGGCCGTGCGGTGCTGGCCAACCGCCGCCGCAAGGGCCGCGCCGCCCTGTCCGCCTGACCCGACACCGCGAGCCGGTCGAGGTCCGTGCGTGCTGCCCCCGGCTCACCGCGTCCGCCGGTCCGACGACTTCCGGCTCGTCCTGCGCCGTGGGCGCAGGGCGGGCCGTCGTCGGTTGTCGGTGCACGCGCTGACGGCCGACGGGGCGACCGGACCCGCCCGGGCCGGATTCGTCGTGGGGCGCGTGGTCGGCGACTCGGTCACGAGGCACCGGGTCACCCGTCGGCTGCGGCACCTGGTGGCCGACCGGCTCTCCGCGCTGCCGCCCGGGACGGCGCTGGTCGTGCGTGCCCACCCACCGGCGGCCTCGGCCTCGTCGGCCGAGCTGGCCGAGGACCTCGACGCGGCACTGCGTCGGCTGGAACTCCGGCCCCGGCTCTCCGTCGTCACCTCGCCGTAGACCCGTCCGGCCCGCCCCGGCCCGTCGTCCGGTGCGCGATCGGGTGCGGACTCCTCGCCCCGGACCCGCACCGCGGGCACCATGGACCGCGAACACCGTGGACACGCGGTGGAACCGAGGGGGCGACGTGAGCGGGACCGGGACCCGGACGGGGACGACGACCTCGCGCCCCGGCCCGGGCGCGCGCGTCCTGATCGCCGTGCTCGGGTTCTACCAGCGGTGGATCTCCCCGATGTTCCTGCCGCACTGCCGCTTCCACCCGACCTGCAGCGCGTACGCCGTCGAGGCGCTGCGCGTGCACGGCCTGCTGCGTGGAACGGTTCTCACCGTCGTGCGACTGCTGAAGTGCGCGCCCTGGCACCCTGGTGGCCTGGACCCCGTGCCCCCGCACCGTCGTCGTCGCCCGGAGACCCCTGACTCCGGGCGCACCGCCCCCCGGGGAGCCGGAGCCCCCACCAGCGAGGAGCAAGCGTCGTGCTGAACTTCATCTACTACCCGGTGTCGGCCATCCTGTGGTTCTGGCACAAGGTGTTCGGCTTCGTGTTCGGCGCCGACAACGGCTTCGCCTGGGCGCTCTCGGTCATCTTCCTGGTCTTCACGCTGCGCGCGCTGCTGTTCAAGCCGTTCGTGAGCCAGGTCCGCTCGATGCGGAAGATGCAGGAGTTCCAGCCGCAGATCAAGAAGCTGCAGGAGAAGTACAAGAACGACCGCCAGAAGCTCGCGGAGGAGATGCAGAAGCTCCAGAAGGAGCACGGCGTCAACCCGCTGGGCGGCTGTCTCCCGGTCCTGGTGCAGGTCCCCGTCTTCATCGGTCTGTTCCACGTGCTCCGCGGCTTCCGACTCGACTACGCCTACAACTACGTCTTCAGCTATGCCGACATCGTCTCGTTCGACAACGCCACGATCTTCGGGGCGAAGCTGTCCGACGCGATCAGCGGCAACCTGCAGGCGGTCGGTTCCTTCTCGCTGAACTTCAGCGACTTCAACGCCCACGTCATCCCGGTGGCGCTGCCGCTGATGATCGTCGCCAGCGTCGCGACCCACTTCACCGCCCGGGTCTCCGCGGCCCACCAGTCGCCGGCCGCCGCCGCGAACCCGCAGGCCGCGATCATGCAGAAGCTGACGATGTGGCTGTTCCCGCTCGGCGTGCTCGTCTTCGGTGTCTTCTTCCCGATCGCGATCCTGCTCTACTGGCTCTCCAACAACTCCTGGACGCTGGCGCAGCAGTACTTCGTCTACAGCCGGATCGCCAAGGAGGAGCAGGAGCAGCGCGAGGTGGCCGCCGCCCAGCGTGACCTCCTCGCGCCGAAGCCCGGCCAGAAGCCGACCCGTCCCGCCACGAACGGCAACGGCAGCAGCAACGGGCACGCCCCGACCGCGGACGACGAGCCGGCCGACGCCGCGACCGACGCCCCGGCGGAGAGCGCACCCAGCAAGCCGCGCCCCGGCGCCCGGCCGGTCGCCGGCAAGAGCAGTGGCCGCGCCGCGCCCGGCAAGGTGAACTCCCCCGCCGCGAAGAACGGCGGGGCGCCGAAGAACCGCGGCAACGCCCAGGTCGCGTCGTCGCGTCCGGGCAAGAAGTCCAAGAAGCGTCGCTGACGCCCCGGGGCGCGTGCGCGTCCCGCCACGACCGACCATCGCCCGCTGGCCGTGCCTCGCCCCGAGAGGATCGGCGCCCGGGTCCGGAGGGGCCGCACATCGCGACCCCGGCGAGAGGAGACAAGCCGTGTCGGAGACCCTCGAGTCGGACGGCAAGGCCGACGGGACCGAGGCCCCCGCCTCGACCACGGAGTCCGCTGCCTCGACGCAGGACGTCCTCGTGCGCGAGGGCGACATCGCCGGCGACTACCTCGAGCGCCTGCTCGACATCCTCGACTTCGACGGGGACATCGACCTCGACGTGGAGGCCGGCCGCGCGATCGTCAGCATCGACGGCGGCAAGGACCTCGAGAAGCTGGTCGGCCAGCGGGGCGACGTGCTCGAGGCCCTCCAGGAGCTGACCCGCCTCGCCGTCCAGCAGTCGACCGGTACCCGCAACCGCCTGATGCTCGACATCGCGGGATGGCGCTCGCACCGTCGCTCCGAGCTCACCGAACTCGGCCGCCGGACGGCCGAGGAGGTTCGGGACTCGGGCGAGAGCCAGAAGATGCGGCCCATGACGCCGTTCGAGCGCAAGATCGTGCACGACGCGGTCGCCGGGGTCGAGGGCGTCCACAGCGAGAGCGAGGGCGAGGAGCCGCGTCGCCGCGTGGTCGTCCTGCCCGGCCGGTCGTGACCTCCGCGCCCAGCGCCGTTTCACGTGGAACAGGGGGCCGGACGTGACCCTCGGCGAGCAGGACCGGCTGGACGGTCCCTCGGCGCCCACCCCGGAGGCGGTGGAGCTCTTCGGTGACGCGCTCCCGCGCGCGGCCCGGTTCGCGGAGCTGCTCGCCGGACCGGGTCGCGAGCAGGGCGTGATCGGGCCGCGCGAGCTGCCGCGGCTCTGGAACCGGCACCTCGTGAACTCCGCCTGGGTGGGGTCGGTCGTCCCGGAGAACGCCACCGTGGTCGACATCGGCTCGGGCGCCGGCCTGCCGGGCATCCCGCTGGCCCTCGCCCGGCCGGACCTCCGCATCACGCTGCTCGAGCCGATGGCCCGGCGCGTGGCGTGGCTGGAGGAGGTCGTCGCCGCCCTCGAGCTGGACGTCGTCGTGCGGCGGGGTCGGGCCGAGGAGCGGGAGACCCGCCGGGCGGTCGGTGAGTCGGACGTCGCGACGGCCCGCGCCGTGGCGCCCCTCGGACGGTTGGCGGCGTGGTCGCTACCCCTCGTCCGTCCGGGTGGGACACTGGCCGCACTCAAGGGAGCCAGCGCCCAGGACGAGGTGCGCCGGGACGCCGTGGAACTCCGGGCGGCGGGCGGTGGCGACGTCGAGGTCGTCACCACCGGCGCGGGAGACGCACTCACGCACATCGTGGTGGTACATCGGACGGAACGGCGGACGGCAGCCGGTTCGGGTCCCGGTGGAGGGCGCCGTGGTCGTGGCAGGAAGGATCGATCCTCGTGACCGAAGGACAGGCCGTTCCACGTGAAACACGCCCACGGGCCGACCGTGGGAGTGCCGAGAAGGTCCGGGAGGCCATGAGCGAGGCGGTCTCGACGGTCGGCGCCGGCGTGCTCGGTGCGGGCGAGGTCATCTACGGCGACGGCGGTGGGATGACGCCGATCGCCGAGGAGGCCGCCCGCGCCGCCCGCGTGCTCCATCCCGAGGACCACCGGATGCCGCGGCCCGCCCGCCGCCGGGTCATCACCGTCGCCAACCAGAAGGGCGGCGTCGGCAAGACCACCAGCACGGTCAACCTGGCCGCCGCCCTCGCCCTGCACGGCGCCCGGGTCCTCGTGGTCGACCTCGACCCGCAGGGCAACGCGAGCACGGCGCTCGGTGTCGACCACCGCAGCGGGACACCGTCGATCTACGAGGTGCTGATCGGCGAGCTCACCCTCGACCAGGCCGCCCAGGTGTGTGACCGCTCGTCCGACCTGCTCTGCGTGCCCGCCACCATCGACCTCGCCGGCGCAGAGATCGAGCTCGTGTCGATGATGAACCGGGAGTCCCGGCTCAAGCAGGCGCTCTCGGACGAGGCGCTCGACCGGCTCGACGTGGACTACGTGCTCGTCGACTGCCCGCCCTCGCTCGGCCTCCTCACGCTGAACGCCATGGTGGCGGCACCCGAGGTGCTCATCCCGATCCAGTGCGAGTACTACGCGCTCGAGGGGCTGAGCCAGCTGCTCAACAACATCGGACTGGTGCAGTCGCACCTCAACCCGCGCCTGCACGTCTCCACCATCCTGCTGACGATGTACGACGGCCGCACCAAGCTCGCGGACCAGGTGACCCACGAGGTCCGGAACCACTTCGGCGACCTCGTGCTGCGCACCGTGATCCCGCGCAGCGTGAAGGTCAGCGAGGCGCCCGGCTTCGGGCAGACCGTGCTGACCTACGACCCCGGCTCACGGGGGGCGATGAGCTACCTCGACGCGGCCCGGGAGTTCGCGATGCGCGCCGCGGTCGCCGAGCGTCGGGCCGGGGCGAACGCCGGGGAGTCGGCGTGACGGAGCGACGCGGAGGGCTCGGTCGCGGCCTCGCGGCCCTCATCCCCACGGGACCGCCGGAGAACGCGACGGACACGCGGCCCGGGGTCGGGAGCCGGGCCGCGGACGTCGTCATCGGGCAGCGCAGCCGACCCGACTCCGCCCCGACGTCCCCGGAGGCGACACCGGACGGTGACGCCGGCACCGTGGCGGGGGCGGTCTACCGCGAGGTCCGCGTCGACGGCATCCGCGCCAACCCGCGCCAGCCCCGCTCGGTGTTCGACGAGGAGGCGCTCGCCGAGCTCGAGCACTCCGTGCGCGAGTTCGGGCTGCTGCAGCCGATCGTCGTCCGCGAGCTGGAGAGCCCGGTCCCCGGCGAGGCCGGGGTGGAGGTCACGCACGAGCTCGTCATGGGCGAGCGTCGCTGGCGCGCCGCCGGGCGGGCCGGCCTGACGCACATCCCGGCGATCGTGCGTCGCACGTCGGACGACGACCTGCTGCGCGACGCCCTGCTCGAGAACATCCACCGGGTCCAGCTGAACCCGCTCGAGGAGGCGGCGGCCTACCAGCAGCTGCTGACCGAGTTCGCCGTGACGCACGAGCAGCTCGCCGATCGCATCGGCCGGAGCCGTCCCGCGATCACGAACACGATCCGGCTGCTGCGGCTCCCGGTGGCCGTGCAGCGCCGGGTCGCGGCCGGCGTGCTCTCCGCCGGCCACGCGCGGGCTCTGCTCGGGATGGAGGATCCGGCCGCCCAGGAGGAGCTCGCCGCCCGGATCATCGCGGAGGGCATGTCGGTGCGGGCCGCCGAGGAGGCGGTCACGCTGGCGAGGGGCGAGCGGGAGCCGGCGGCCAAGCGGCGCTCCCCCGCCCGCAAGCTGCACGCGCCCGGGCTCCAGGACCTCGCCGAGCGGCTCTCGGACGCCTACGACACCCGCGTCAAGGTCGAACTGGGCCAGCGCAAGGGCCGGATCGTCGTCGAGTTCGGCTCGGTCGACGATCTGGAGCGCATCGCGGCGCTGATGAACCAGAAGGGCCTCCCGGGCCCGTCACCCTCGGAGTGATCGGCCAGGCCCGCAGCGGCGATCTCAGGGCGCCCTGAGATCGCCGCTGAGCTCGGCGGTCAGCCGGCCCGGACCGGTGATCGTCGGACCGCGCGCTCCACCAGGAGCCCGAACACCTCGCCGAGGTCCAGCCCGGCCGCCTCGATCGCCCGCGGCAGGAGCGAGGTCTCCGTGAGGCCCGGCGACACGTTCACCTCGAGCACCTGGACCCGGCCGTCGCGGTCGACGATCGCGTCCGTGCGCGAGAGGTCGCGCAGGCCGAGTGCCCGGTGCGCGGCCACGGCGGTGTCCGCGACCCGGGCGGCCACGGCCTCCTCGAGTCGCGCCGGGCAGTGGAAGCGGGTGAGCCCGGCGGTGTACCGGGCCGTGTAGTCGTAGACGCCGCTCTGCGGTTCCACCTCGACCGCGGGCAGCGCGGCCGGGCCGTCCCCGGTGTCCACGACCGACACCGCCAGCTCGACCCCGTCGACGAAGCGCTCGACGAGCACGGTCTCGGAGTAGGCGAGGGCGCCGACCATCGCGGACGGCAGGTCGGCGGCGTCGCGCACCACCTGCGCCCCGAGCGCCGAGCCTCCCTGGTCGGGCTTGAGCATCAGGGGGAGCCCGAGGCGGGCGACGAGCGCGTCGAGGACGGCCCCGGCGCCGAGCTCGCGGAAGGTGGCGTGCGGCAGCGCGACCCACTCCGGGGTGTCGATCCCGGCCCGCGCCAGCTCCGCCTTCGCGCTCGGCTTGTCGTGGGCCCGTCGACAGGCCCGCGCGTCGGTGCCGACGAACGGCACCCCGAGCAGCTCCAGGACGCTCTGCACCGCGCCGTTCTCGCCCTCCCCGCCGTGCAGGGCGACGACGACGGCGTCGGGCCGGGTGTCGCGCAGGCGGCCGAGGAGGGCGGCGTCGGTGTCCCACTCGTCGACGGTGGCCCCGGCGTCGCGGAGCTCGGTGGCGAGGCGACGGCCGGAGCGCAGCGACACGTCACGCTCGTGGGAGAGGCCGCCGGCGAGCACGGCGACGGTGCGGTCGATCACGACCCCGGACCCTAGTCCGGGGCCGTGACCCGTCGTCGGGACGGGAGTCAGGCCGTGTCGACCGAGGGGGCCTGCGGCCCCGGCGCCCCCGAGGGGATCCGCGCCCCGGAGCCCGAGAGCCCGAAGGTGCGCAGCACCTCGAGTTCGCCGTCGAGCACCCCGGCGAGCCGGCGGACACCCTCGACGATGCGCTCCGGGGGCGGGTAGCAGAACGAGAGCCGCATGTGGCGCGCCCCGGAGCCGTCGGCGTGGAAGCCGGTCCCGGACGCGTACGCCACCCGCGCCGAGACGGCGCGCGGCAGCATCGCCCGCGTGTCCACGCCTTCGGGGACGGTCGCCCAGACGAAGAAGCCGCCCCGCGGACGGGTCCAGGAGCAGCCGTCCGGCAGGTGCGTCCCGAGGGCTCCCAGCATCGCCTCGCAGCGCTCGCGGTACATCTCGCGGAACGACTTCACGAGGCTGCGCCAGTCGTGCGTGGCGAGGTATCGGGAGACGACGAGCTGGGTGAACGCCGGCGGGCAGAGGGTCGCCGACTCGGCGGCCAGGACGAGCTTGTCCCGGATGCCGTGCGGCGCGAGCGCCCAGCCGACCCGCAGGCCGGAGGCGAAGATCTTGGAGAACGAGCCGAGATAGACGACGTTCTCCGGGTCGAGCGAGCGCAGGGACGGATAGGTCTGCCCGTCGAAGCCGAGCAGGCCGTACGGGTTGTCCTCGACGATCAGCACGCCGTACCGGCGGCACAGCTCGACGACCTCGCCGCGGCGCTCCGGGGCGAGCGAGACGCCGACCGGGTTGTGGAAGTTCGGCACGGTGTAGAGGAACTTGGCGCGCCGTCCCTCGCGGACGAGCCGCTGGAGCGCCTCCTCCAGCGCGGCCGGTACCAGCCCGTCGTCGTCCATCGTGACGTGGCGGACCTCCGCCTGGTACGCGGCGAACGAGCCCAGCGCGCCGACGTAGGAGGGCGACTCCGCGAGCACGACGTCGCCGGGGTCGACGAACAGGCGGGTCAGCATGTCCAGCGCCGACTGCGAGCCGACGGTGACCACGACGTCGTCCGGGGCGAAGCCACCGGTCGCCGACAGCGAGCCGGCCTCGAACGCCATGACCTCGCCGATCTGCTCGCGCAGCACCGGCACGCCCTGGGCGGAGCCGTACTGCAGCGCGGCCTGGCCGTCCGCCGCGATCAGGTGCCCGACCTCGGCGGCCAGGGAGTCGAGCGGCAGGGCGGCGAGGTTGGGCATGCCGCCGGCGAGCGACACGACCTCGGGGCGGCTGGCCACGGCGAACAGCGCCCGGATCTCCGAGGCGGTCATGCCCGACGTGCGGGCCGCGTAGCGCTCGGAGTGCGGGTCGCCGGTGGAGCCCGCCGCTGCCGCGCCCGCCGCCGCCGCGCCGGCCCCGAGGGGCGCGTCGGACCGGGGGACGGGGGGCGTCGGCGTCATCAGCGACTCTCCGTGATCATCTTCACGACAGGATCAGCGCGACTGTACGCGCCGCGGCGGCGCCCACCCCAGCGAGCGTCGTCACCCTGCGGGCGACCACCTGCCGCTCCCCCTGCCCCGGTGCCCGATCACCCGACCCGGCCGCCCGTATTGTCGGCGGTGGCGAGGGAGAGTACGCATGGCCTCGCCGGACCGCGGGGAGTGCAGACGGGAGTGTCGGTGTCGCGAGAGTGCGTCGGGATCACCCTCGACAACATCGAGGAGCTGCCCAAGGGCTGCCGTCGGTGCGTGTACTGGGAACTCCCCCCGCACCTGGGCAGCCAGGCCGAGGAGTTCGGCACCCTCGAGCTGGAGAAGGAGGCGTGGGTCTCCGGCGTCCTGCTCGAGTGGGGCTCCTGCGGGCGCATCGCCCACGTCGACGGCGTCCCCGCCGGATACGCCTTCTACGCGCCGCCGGCGGCCGTGCCGCGGGCCGCGGCCTTCCCCACCGCGCCCGTGGGCGCCGACGCCGTCCTGCTGTGCGGGCTGCACGTGGTACCGGACTTCGCCGAGGTCGGGATCGGTCGGCTGCTCGTGCAGGACGTCGTCCGGGACCTCTCACGGCGCGGGGTGAAGGCCCTCGAGGCGTTCGGCGACGCGGCCGACCGGCCGCGCGGCGAGGCCCACGGGCGCACCGTGGAGGACTCCCCGACCTGCGTGCTGCCCGCCGCCTTCCTGCGTGCCGTCGGCTTCAAGACCGTCGCGCCGCACCACCGCTGGCCACGGCTGCGCCTCGAACTGCGCACCGGGTTCTCCTGGAAGGAGGACGTCGAGGCGGCGATCGCGCAGCTCCTCGGCTCGGTCACGGTGACGACGGCGCCCGCCGCTCCGGTGGGCGCCCCGGCGCCCCGCTAGACCGTTCGGCGGCACCCCAGAGCGAACGAACGGCACCCTCGCAGCATCTATGTGCGCGAGAGTGCCGTTCGTTCGGAAGGGTCAGGCGCCGATCGGGCTGCCTTCCTCCCGCTGGAGAATGTCGGAGAAGGTGAACGTGCCGGTCGGCTTGTCGTTCTGCCCGAGCAGGTAGAGCCGCTTCACCGCGACCAGGATCCCCTCGGCGACGACGTCGCGGAACGCCGGGTCGAGCAGTGCCGCGCGGTCCGCGGCGTTGGTGAGGTACCCGATCTCCACGCGCACCGCGGGCATCCGGGTCAGCCGCAGCAGCTCCCACGGGCGGGGGTGCACGCCGCAGTCGGTCATCCGGGTGCGGGCGAGCAGCTCGCGGTGGATGTAGCCCGCGAGGGCCTCGCCCACCGTGGAGGTGGCGCCGGTCCCGGTGCCGAAGTGGAAGGCCGCGAGCCCGTTCGCCGCGGGGCTCGGGTTCGCGTCCACGTGCAGCGAGAGCACCACGTCGGCGCCCGCCGAGTTCGCGAAGGCCGCGCGCTCGGCGTCGCTCGGGCAGTCCTGCGGGCCGTGCGAGAGCAGGGCCTCCATGCCGGCCGCGGACATGCGGCCCTCGAGCCGCCGCGCGATGTCGGAGACGAGGCCGGCCTCGGTGACGTCGCCGACGACCCCGCCGGGGTGCGACCCGCCGTGGCCCGGATCGATCACGATGCGCTTGCCGGAGAGCCGGGGCCCGGCGCGGTGGAGCCGCTCCTGCTCGCGCAGCAGGCCCGGGCGGCCCCCGGTGACCTTGCGGCCCAGGTAGCCGAGGTGGCGCAGCGTGCGGGGCCCGCAGATGCCGTCCGGGGCCATCCCGTAGTCGCGCTGGAAGCTGCGCAGGGCCTGCTCGGTCTGCCGGCCGAACGCACCGTCCGCGCGCCCCGAGTCGTACCCGAGCTCCAGCAGGCGCTCCTGGAGGGCGAACACGTCGTCGCCGGTCATCATGTTGCTCATCTGCAGGCAGAGCATGCGGTCGCCCAGCGACCAGCGGGCGTCGCGCAGCGCGCGGTAGGTCGCGGGACCGACGACACCGTCCGTGATCAGCCCGCGGTTCTGCTGGAACGCACGGACCGCGTCCTCGAGCGCCGAGTCGAACAGCGCCGTGTCGAACACGGAGTGCGCCGCGTCGGCGGGCTCGAGCAGGTCCAGACCCTCGAGCGCTGCGCGGACCTCGGCGACCGCCGGACCGGTGTCGCCGCGGCTGAGCAGCTGCATTCGGTTGCTCCCGTCCTGTCCGGTCACTGCGACGGGTGACCCGATCCCGCGCAGGCGGCCACGGTGTCGTGCCGCCGGCGCCGACCTCGTCGGTTTCACCCGAGCCTCATTGTGCCCTGCCGCCCCGCACACACCCGGCATCGGGCCCGCGCCGGAGGGTCACGGTTCGGGTTCGCCCGGTCCGGACACGACGACGCCGGGCCCGGACGAGGTCCGGACCCGGCGTCGGAAGACGTGGCGAGATCAGCCGATCACGTCGGAGAGGTCGTTGAGCAGCGCCGCCTTCGGCTTCGCGCCCACGATCTGCTTCACCGGCTTGCCGCCCTGGAAGACGATCATGGTCGGGATCGACATGACCTGGTAGTCCCGCGCGGTCGCCTGGTTCTGGTCGATGTCCAGCTTGGCGACGGTGATCTTGTCACCGTGCTCCTGGGCGATCTCCTCGAGCACCGGGGCGACCATCTTGCACGGCCCGCACCAGGTCGCCCAGAAGTCGACGACGACCGGCTTGTCGCTGTTCAGCACCTCGTCCGAGAACGTGGAGTCGGTGACGGTGATCGGGCTGCCCATGGGGGCTCCTTCGGGACGGGGACGGATGGGACGGGTTCGGTCAGGACGCCGGGACGGCGTCGAGCTCGGGGGTGAGCTCCGTACCGGCACCGGGCTTCGGCGAGGTGTCCGGGACGGTGGTCGCCGGGTTCTCCGCGAGCCAGCGCTCGGCGTCGATGGAGGCCGTGCAGCCGCTGCCGGCCGCCGTGATGGCCTGCTGGTAGGTCTTGTCGGTGAGGTCGCCGCAGGCGAACACCCCCGGCAGGTTCGTGTACGTGCTCGGGTGCGCCACGTGGACGTAGCCCTCGTCGTCGAGGTCGACCTGGCCGGCGACCAGCTGCGAGCGCGGGTCGTGGCCGATGGCCACGAACATCCCGGTCGCCTCCAGGGTGTCCTCCTCGCCGGTCACGACGTCGCGCACGCGGACCCCGGTCACGGAGTTCTCGCCGAGCACCTCGGTGACCACGGCGTTCGTCCGGAAGCGGATCTTCTCGTTGTTCCGCGCCCGCTCCAGCATGATCCCGGAGGCCCGGAACTCCTCGCGGCGGTGCACGATCGTCACCGATCGGGCGAACCGGGTGAGGAACGTCGCCTCCTCCATCGCGGAGTCGCCCCCGCCGACGACGACGATGTCGTGGTCGCGGAAGAAGAAGCCGTCACACGTGGCACAGGCCGAGACGCCGTGGCCCAGCAGCTTCTCCTCGCCGGGGACGCCGACGTAGCGCGGCGCGGAACCCATCGCGAGGATCACGGCGCGGGCGGAGTGCCGCTCCTTGCCGACGGTGACCGTCTTGACCTCGCCGGACAGGTCGATCCCGTCGACGTCCGCCGGGCGCAGGTCCGCGCCGAAACGCTCGGCCTGGCGGCGCATCTGGTCCATGAGCTCTGGGCCCATGATGCCCTCGACGAAGCCGGGGTAGTTCTCGACCTCGGTGGTGGTCATGAGAGCACCGCCGAACTGGCTGCCCTCGAAGACCACGACGTCGAGCTGCGCGCGCGCCGCATAGGTCGCCGCGGTGTAGCCCGCCGGTCCGGAACCCACGATGATGACGTCGTGGATGGTCTGCTCACTCACGTCCGCTGAAACGTCGCCCACGGCCCCAGGATTCCCCACGCCGTGTCGCCCGCCCCACTCACCCGCCCACCGTCACGTCGCCGAGGGTGTCCGGCGACCCGGGCGCGCAGCCCGGACCGACGACGAGCAGCCGGAACCGCGCCGCCCGACCGGTGGTGAGCACGTAGAGCGTGCCCGGCCGCCCGTCGAGCACCACGGCGCGGCTGCCGACCGGGACCGTGGCGGCCGGCAGACCGTGCGCGACCAGGCAGGCGGCCCGCGCGGCCGGGTCGGCGGTGCCGTCCCGGCCGCCGAGGCCGGACCGCAGGGCCTGCGGCAGCTCCGCCGAGGTGAGGACGACGGGCGCGGCCGGGCCCGGACCCGGGGCCGCCGTAGGAGCGGGGGGTGGCACGGGGCCGCCGGAGGTCCCGAGCAGGACCACGGCGGCGATCGCGGCCGCCGCCATCCCGACGACCGCCGCGGCGGCCCACCGACGACCCGCCCGGGGCACCCCTCGTCGGGCAGGTGGCGCGGGAGTGGTGGCGTCCCCGGCGTCCCGCTCGGCGGCCACCGCGGCCAGCAGGGACGCCGTGAGGCCCTCCGGCGCGGCCGGGCGCGGGGCCGCGGCGAGGTCGGCCCGCGTGCGGTCGAGGGCGGCGAAGAGGTCCTCCTCGCCGGGGCGGGGGGCGTCCCCGTCGCCGTGGCGCCGGGCGGCGTCGGGGCCGTCCCCGGCGCGCGCGCCGGCCGCCGGGTCGGTCATCGGTCCCCTCCTGACGGGCTGCGCATCCGGCCTCCCTGGGCTCGGACGTCGCCGACGCCCGGATCGTTCCCGACGATCCTCGCCGCCGGTCGCCCGCGCTCGTCGGCCGCGGTGTCGAACTCCGGCCGCAGGTGGCCGAGCAGGGCGGCGAGGCGGTAGCGACCCCGGGCGGCCCGGCTCTTGACGGTGCCCTCCTTGATCTCGAGCACCGCCGCCGCCTCGGCCACCGTCATGCCCTCCATGTCGACGAGCACGACGGCGGCGCGCTGGGCGAGCGGCAGGCGGCCGAGGGCCTCCTCGACGGCGAGCACCCGTTCGCGGTCGAGGATGGGGTCCCGGTGCAGCGGGACGTCGACGGCGTCGGTGAGCGGCTCGGCAGGCCGGGTGCGCCGCCGGCGGAGCCGGTCGAGGCTCGCGTGGTGCACGATGCGGTGCAGCCAGGTGTTCACGGTGGCCTCCCCGCGCCACCGGGCCGCGTTGCGGTAGGCCGAGATCATGGCCTCCTGCACCACGTCGGCCGCGTCGTGCGAGTCGCGCAGGATGCGCGTGGCGAACGCCCAGAGCCGCTCGGAGTAGCGCCGGACGATCTCCTCGAACGCGGCCGGGTCCCCCGCGACGTGCGCGGCGAGCAGCGCCTCGTCGGAGCGGGTGTCGGCCACGGTCGCCGACGCTAGGCGGACCGCCCGGCGGGCAGGGCGACTTCCGCGAAACCCGACTCAGTTCCCGCCGATCACCGTGACCTCGGCGATCTGGCTGGCGTACTGCCCGTCGGACTGGCCGAGGGCGGTGATCCACACCAGCAGGTTCGACGTGGGTGCGCCGGCCTGCAGGGGGATGGTGGTGGTGTCCCCGGAGACCGTGCCGGTGCCGAGCAGCTGCGTCTGCGCCAGCGGGAGGTTCGGCGCGGCGGCGGACCGGATCTCGATCGTCGTCCCCGGGCTCGGCGACCGGACGATCACCTGGGTGGGCCGGCTCGGCGTGCGGAACGTGGTCATCAGCCCGATGCCCGGCTTGAGCGCCGGGAACTGCTGGCGGTAGTCCGAGGTCGACCACGTCGTCGACGGGTCGTTGTCCGCGGCGCGGCCCACGCGGTCGGGGTTGTCGGGGTTCCCGGACGGGTCGTAGACCGCGATGCTCGCGAGCTGGACGGGGGCGCCGGGCGCGGCGGGCACGGCCGGGACGGCGGGCGCCTGGGCCTGTCCGGTGGCGGGCGCCGGGGCGGCGGAGGTCGGGATGACCAGCGGCGGCCCCGACGACGGTCCGCCGCCGAGCAGCGAGACCGCCTGGAACGCGACGAAGGCGACGATCGCCAGGACGGCGACCACCAGGAGCGTCACGCCGATCCGCAGCTTCCGGCGGGTGTCGGGGTCGGGGCGCTCGCCGTCCTCGTCGTCGGGGTGCCACACCGCCCCGTCGTCCTCGGCGAGCTGGACGCCGTCCTCGGTGAGGGGCAGGAGCACACCGTCGTCCTCGGCGCCCTCGCGCAGCTGCCGGACGAGGCCGTGCACCGCGGCCGCCGTGCGGATCCCGCCGGAGGCGTCGAGCGTGCGGTCGACGAGCGCCGCGAGGCCCACCGGCAGGGCGGGCCGCAGGTCGCGGACCGGGGCGATCCCGCCCGACGCGGTCCGCGGGGCGGCGGTGAGGCCGGCCGGGGTGGCGCCGTCGGTGGAGGGCCAGCGGCCGGTCAGCAGCAGGTAGAGGATCGCGCCGAGGCCTCGGACGTCGTCGTCGACCTCGGCGTCGCCGCGCGGCATCGGGAATGCCAGTCGGGCGTTGGCGCGGGCCGTGACCCGCACCCGCTGCGGGTGGTCCAGCCCGAGGACGAGCCCGGCGCGGTGCGCGTCGGCCACCGCCTGGGCCAGCGGCTCGACCACGCGCAGGGCCGCGCTGGGCGAGAGCGGCCCGCCGGCGACGAGCTCGGCGAGGTCGCGGCCCGGCGTCCACTCGGCGACGGCGGCGCCGAGGACACCGCCGGGGAGGCGGCTGGAGCCGGGCTGGATGACGTCGAGCACCCGGGCGGCGTGCCGGTGGGCGAAGTGGGCCGACCGGGTCGCGCGGGACAGCGCGGACGAGGCGCGGGCGTCGGCCTGCCAGCCCCCGACCAGCAGCGTCATCGCGACGTCGCGCTCGAGCGTGGTGTCCCGGGCCTTCCACAGGGCGGCGTCGGCGGCCCGGTCGCGCCCGACCTCGGCGACCAGCCGGTAGCGGTCGGCGATGATCGTGCCGGGCACCAGGGCACCGCGCGGACCGACCGGGATGGGTCCCGACGACGGCGGGCGCGGGCCCGGCGGCGGGCTCGGGCGCCGGGTGCCGCGGGCCGGCGTCGTGGCCCGGGCCCCGGTGCGGCCGCCCGTGCCGCCGCGGCGCGCGCCGTCGGGGAGGTAGGTGGTGGGGCCGTCGATGCCGGTGCCGGCGGGGGCGACCGGCGGCACCGCGGTCGTCGGGGCCTCGTCGCCGGGACCGGGCGCGGCGGACGTGGCCCGGGACGCGGGCGTGGGCTCGGGGGTCGGCTCCTCGGGCGTGGTCTCCCGGTGCTCCGGGCCGGAGCCGTTCGTGGCGACGGGTCCGGGCGTCTCCGCGGGCGTGGCGCCCTCGGCCGGATCGGCCACCGCACCGGGGCGCCCGGCGGACGGGCCCGGCACACGGCGTGCGCTGACCGCCTCGTCCACCCCGTCACCTCCGGGCTCGCCCCACCCGCGCCACCACTCCCGCCGGGGAGCACGTCACCGGCGAGACTACGGGACCCGGGGCCCGTCGTCGTGGACGCGGGCCCGGGCGCGACACCCGTCACCGACACGCAACCCGTCCGGGCGTCGGGTCCGCCGGTGCCCGGGTCGTCAGCGGCCGACGAGGCGGCGCAGCCGCGTGACCACCGGGTCGAGTTCGGGGACGCGCAGCAGCCGCATGGCGACCACCAGGACCAGCAGGGAGACCGTCCCGCCGACCCCCACGGT
The DNA here is from genome assembly GCF_050955885.1 of Actinomycetospora sp. CA-084318. Taxonomy (NCBI): domain Bacteria; kingdom Bacillati; phylum Actinomycetota; class Actinomycetes; order Pseudonocardiales; family Pseudonocardiaceae; genus Actinomycetospora; species Actinomycetospora sp. CA-084318. Next base: position 6,101,179 of record NZ_CP192098.1, on the reverse strand, counting down.
GATCCACGCCCGGGCCACCGCCCCGCCGCCGGGCAGCACCCGTTCCAGCAGGGTGACCAGCAGGACGGCGACGAGGACGGACATCACCGAGGCGAGCCCCGTGAGCATCATCGTCCGCAGCACCCGGCGGGTGTCGAGGCGTCCGAGGCGCACCCGCAGCCAGACGTCGCCGACCACCAGGCCGACCACGAAGCCGAAGGCGTTGACGGCGGCGAGTCCGAGCACCACCTGGTCGGGGGCCAGCACGACGGGGCAGAGGTAGGCCAGCGGCACCTTGACCACGGTCATCACGACCATGATCAACGTGGGGGTGCGGGCGTCCGCCATGGCGTAGAAGACCCGCAGCTGGAGCATCGTCACGGCCATCGGCAGCAGCCCGAAGGCCGACGCGGACAGCGTCATGCCCAGCGTGGCGGCGGACGCCCCGCCCGAGCGGCCGAGCGAGAACATCGCGATGCCGAGCTGCGACCCGAAGACGGTGAGGATCGCGCTGACCGGCAGCAGCGTCACCGTGGACAGGCGCGAGCCCAGCGAGAGGTCGGCGACCACCTGGTCGAGCCGGCCGTTCGCGGCCGCGGCGCTCATCCGCGGCATCAGGGCGGTCAGCAGCGACACCCCGAGCACCCCGTACGGGACCTGGATGAGCAGCCAGGCGTTCGAGTACACCGACGGCCCACCCGGGTCGGCGGAGAACGCCACGCGCAGGATCGCCGTGAGGCCGACCTGCGAGACGATCACGTAGCCGATCACCCACGCGGCGAGGCCGCCGAACGCGGTGAGCCGGGGGTCCCACCCGAAGCGCCACCGCCAGCGGAAGCCGGTGCGCCGCATCGCGGGCAGCATCACGGCGGCCTGCAGGACGATGCCCAGGGTGCTCCCGACGCCGACCACGAGCAGCTGGGTGGTGGAGATGCCGCCGTCGGGCGGGCCGGGCAGGAACCAGTAGACGGCGAGCGCCACCAGCACGACGACGTTGTTGAGCACGGGGGCCCACGCCGCCGGGCCGAACACCGCCCGGGCGTTGAGGATCGCCCCGAACAGCGCGCCCATGCCGTAGAAGAAGATCTGGGGCAGCAGCAGGTAGGCGAAGTCGGTGGCGAGCGGCCGGTAGGCCTCGTTCTCGATGTAGGGCAGCACGAGCAGCGGTGCCGCGATCGTCGCGATCGCCGTCGCCACCAGCAGCGACACCGCGGCGCCGGAGAGCAGCTTCTGGGCGAAGGCGTCCCCGTCGTCGCCGTCCTCCTTCGCGGCCCGGACGAGCACCGGGATGACGACGCTGGTCAGCACCCCGCCGAGCAGCAGCTCGAAGATGATGTTGGGCAGGGTGTTGGCGATCTGGAAGGCGCTGCCGACCAGCTCGAGACCGATCGTCGCGGCGAGGGCGAGCGTGCGCAGGAAGCCGGTGAGGCGGCTGACGAGGGTCGCGATCGCCATGCCGCCGGACGCCTTGACCAGCGAGGAGTCGTCGCGGTCGTCGCTCGGCGCCCGCGGGGCCGGCACGGCGGGCGCGTCCTGCTCGAGCGGCGGGCGCGGCAGGAGGACGGTCTCCTCCCGGGAGTCGCCCACCGTCCACGAGGCGAGCGGCGCCGCCCGGACGGTCGCCGCGTCGGCGCCGGGCAGCGCGCCCAGCCGGGTCGTCGCCTCCTCGACGCGCGCGGGCGGACGCCCGGTGGTCGGGTGCTCCTCGACCGGGAGCGCCCGGGCGGGGACGGTGACCGCGTCGCGGGCGGCGATCGGACGGGTGGCGCCCGGGTCCGGGGTGCGGGCCGGCGGCACGGGCCCGGCCGGCGCGGGGGCTCCGGGCGGCGTGGCACCGGGTGGGACCGGCCCGGACGGCATGGGACCGGGCGAGGGCGCCGGACCCGGCAGTGGTGCGGCGCCCAGCGGCGGCACGGATGCCTGCCGGGTGCCCGCCGACGGGCCGCCGCTCGGGCGGCCAGAACCGTGATCATCGAGCACCGGCGGCGGTCCGCCGGCCCGGTTCGGGGCCGAGGGTGCTCGGTGATCACGGTCGGGCTCGGGGCGCGCCGGGCCGCGGGGCCCGGGGGGTGGGCCGGGCGGTGCGGGTGGCGGTGCGGGTGGCGGCCCGGGGCGACCCGAGGGCGGAGCGGGCGGACCCGGAGGCGGGGGTGGTGGGGGTGGCCCCGGACGGTGCGGCGGGGGCGCGGCGTCCGGGCCGACCGGGGCGAGCGGCGGCTGGGGTCCCGCCGGCGGCTGTGGTCCCGCCGGGGGCTGTGGGGCCACCGGCTGCTGCGGCCCCGCCGGGGGGCGGGCGGCGTGGGGTCGGGTGCGGGCCCCGGGGTCGTCGGGACCGCCGGGGGCTGCGGGGGCGCCGGGGGCGGCGGGGCGTTCGGGACGTCGCGGCGGCTCGTCGACCGGGGCGGGCGGGGGCGGCACCACGACGTGGCCGTCGGGGTCCCGGTCGGAGCGGTCGGAGGTCTCCGCGCCGGGGCCCGGGTGTCCGGGGCGGGCGCTCATCGCGCCTGCAGGGTGCGGTCGTCCGTCGGGGCCGGGTCCGGACCCGGACCGCCCGTCGTCGTCCCCGGCCGTCGCCTGCGCCGGGATCGACGGTCGCGCCGCGCCGCGCGGACCCGCAGCGCCACCCGCAGGCTCGCCAGGATCACCAGCACGACGGCTGCGGACGCGGTCAACCACACGGTGATCGTGCCGTAGGCGGTCGATCGCAGCAGCAGACGAGCCGTGGGCCCGAGCGACTCGCCCCCGGGGGTGCGCGCGGTCGCGTCGATCGTGAACTGGCCGGCCCGCTCGACGTCGAGCGCGACCTGGAACTGGTAGCTGCCGAACGCGGGCACCTGGCGCACGGTCACCGGCGACGCCCGCACCCCCGGCGTCGGTTCGAGGGCGACCGTGACGTCCACCGCGACGGGCAGCTGGTTCTCCACGGTGAGCAGCAGCGGCGCGTCGCTGGAGCCGAGCGAGTAGGTCCCGGCGGGCTGGACCACCCGCACCAGCGAGCGCAGCGTGCGCATCTGGGCCGCGACGTCGTCCGCGGCCGCCCGCTGCAGCGCCGGGTCGCCCCGCCCGGCGGCCGAGAGGCTGCGCAGCAGGGCCCCGGTCAGCGGCTCCAGGTAGTCCGTGGGGGTCGGCGCACCGGCGCGGTCCTGGCGGCTGGCCGCGAGCAGGTCGCGCTGGTCGTCGCGCACCGCCCGGATCTCGTCGAGGACCGCGGGCGACTGGTCGGACACGGCCGCCCGGTCGCCGGGTCCGAGCGCGACCGCGGGGGTGGCCGGGTTCGCGGCCGCCCGGGCCACGAGGGTGCCGAGGTCGACGGGGACGACGAGGTTCCGGCGCGCGAGGTCGTCCAGGCCCGCGAGCAGCGCGGACGCCGCATCGGCGTCGACGTCCCACTCCGCGGGCGGGGCCAGGACCACCGGCGCCGTCGCGGCGGGCCGGGAGAGGGCACGGAGGGCGACGACGGCGAGCGCGTCCTGGGTGGCGAGCGCCCCGTCGGCGACCGTCGAGCCGCCGGCGGTGCCGTCCGGGTCGGTCGGCCGCTGCGCGAGCGCCCGGGCCCCGAGCGGATCGGTCGCGACGGCGAGCGGGCTGCTCCCGCCGGCCCCGCCCGCGAACCGGCCGACCCCGCCGGGCGGGACACCGTCGGTGAGGGTGGAGCCGTCGACCACGAGCGCCCGGGCGCCGCCGACGGCGAGGTCGGCGAGGCTGCGCTCGTCGAGGAGCCCGCCCGCGGGGACGGTGGTGTCGGGCACCGGGGTGACCCCGAGCAGGTCGGCCGTGCGCTGCGCGCCCAAAGTGCGGGCGGCGGTCGTCAGGTCGCTCATGTTGCCGCGGCTCGTGGCGAGCAGATCGGCGTCGGCGTAGGGCAGGGCCACCACGCACCGACCGACCGCGGCGGCCCGGACCGCGGCGAGCCACTGCCCGGCGGCCGCGGCGCCGGTCCCGGGCCGCGGGCCGGTCGGGCTGGTGACCTGGTAGCCGCCGCTCATGTCGCGGGCGGTCTCGAGCAGGTCGGCGTCCACCGCGAGACAGGTGGCGGCCGCGGCCGGGCTGCCGAGCGGTGCGGCGCGGGTCAGCGCGGCGACGAGGCCGCCGAGGCGTCCGTCCGGGGCGAACGAGGCGGCGAGGGAGTCGTCGGCGAGCAGCGTGGGGGCCCCGGGCGGCACCGCCAGGCGCCGGGGGCGGTCGGTGAGCGGGTAGAGCAGCGAGACCGTGGCGGGCGCCGGCGGGACGGCCGCCGTCCCGGTCACGGGCAGCAGGACGCGCTCCGCGGCGACCCGCTCGGGGGCTCCCGTCCCGGGGGTGCCGTTGACCTCGACGACGACGGGGTAGACGCCGGGACCGGGCAGGGCCAGGGCCGCGAGCGGCACCTGCAGCGTCACCGGGACCGAGTCCCCGGGGTCGAGCTGGGCCGCGACCGGGGTCAGGGGCGGCGCGGCGGCCGCCGGATCGGGCGAGATGGCCCCGGCGAGGGCACGGTAGGCCTCCCGGTCGGCGGCGACGGCGGCCCCCCGCTGCAGCCGGACGCCCAGGTCGCGCACCGGGACGGGTCCGCGGTTGGTCAGGCGGCCGGTGACGGTCAGCGCGGTCGTCCCCGGCCCGACCACCCGGGGGCCGAGGTCCAGCGCCAGCGCCACCGGTCCCGACGACGGGTCGGGCACCTGGTCCGGGGTCGCGCGCGCGGCCGGGGCCCACGCACCCGCCGTCAGGACGAGGCAGAGCACCGTGACCACGAGGGGCAGGAGGGTCCGGCGGGCCCCTCCTGCGATCACGCGGACTCCTCCAGGATCTCCGCCGCCAGCCGCACGAGCCGGCGCTCGTCGGCGTACGCCAGGCGCGAGCCGAGCTCGGCCAGCGGCACCCACGCCACCTCGGTCACCTCGACGTCCTCGTCCGAGAGCTCCCCGCCGCGGGCCGCGAGCAGGAAGTGCTGGACGGTCTTGTGCACCCGCCGGTCCTCGGCGACGAACCAGTAGTCGATGCTGCCGAGCGGGGCCTGCACGGCCGCGATGATCCCGGTCTCCTCCTCGACCTCGCGCACCGCCGCCTGCTCGGCGGTCTCGCCCTCCTCGATGTGGCCCTTGGGCAGGGACCACAGCAGGCGACCGCGCCGGTCCAGCCGGCCGATGAGGGCGGCGCACCCCCGCTCGGCGTCGACGACGAGGCCGCCCGCCGAGAACTCGTCGACCGTCCGCATCCGCCGCCGCGGGCCGCGCCGACGGCGGTCGGCGGGTCGGCGTGGCGACGGGGGCATTCCGTGATGGTACGGCCTCCCCACCCACGGACGGGGTCCCGACGAGCCCCGGCGGCGCCCGCTCACACGGTGGTGGTGGCGGGCCCGGTGCGGGCCCCGCGATAGGCTGACCCGCCGTGCCCGCACCATCCCCGACCGCCTCCCAGGCCCCCGCACCCGTCGTCGGGAAGGCCGGAAACGAGCAGCACGAGCCCGTGGACGCCGGTCAGACTGCCGTGGTGGACCTGCTGCGGTACCCGCCCGTCGCCGACGAGCTCGGCCGCCGGTTCGCCGACGCCGGGCACCGGCTCTACCTGGTCGGCGGGAGCGTGCGGGACGCCCTGCTCGGGCGCGAGTCGACGGATCTCGACTTCACCACCGACGCGCGTCCGGAGCGGGTGAAGAAGATCGTCTCCGGCTGGGCCGAGGCCGTGTGGGACACCGGCATCGAGTTCGGCACGATCGGGCTGGCGCGCCACGGCGTGACCCTGGAGGTCACCACCTTCCGCGCGGACAGCTACGACGGCGTCTCCCGCAACCCCGTCGTGGCCTTCGGTGACACCGTCGAGGGCGATCTGGTCCGCCGGGACTTCACCGCGAACGCGATGGCGGTCTCGCTGCCCGACCGCACCTTCGTCGACCCGTGCGGTGGTCTCGCGGCCCTCGCCCGCGGCGTCCTCGACACGCCGATCGAGCCGGAGCGTTCCTTCGACGACGACCCGCTGCGCCTGCTGCGGGCCGCGCGGTTCGTCTCCCAGCTCGGGTTCACCGTCGCACCCCGGGTCCGCGAGGCGATGACCGCGATGGCGCCGCAGCTCGCCCGGATCACCGCCGAGCGGGTGCAGGCGGAGCTCTCGAAGCTGCTGCTCGGCGCGCACCCGCGGGCCGGCATCGAGCTCATGGTGGACACCGGGCTGGCCGACGTGGTGCTGCCCGAGGTGCCCGCGATGCGGCTCGAGATCGACGAGCACGCCCAGCACAAGGACGTCTACGAGCACTCGCTGACCGTCATGGAGCAGGCGATCGACCGGGAGACCGACGGCCCGGACCTGACGCTGCGCCTCGCCGCGCTGCTGCACGACATCGGCAAGCCCGCCACGCGCCGGGTGGAGCCGGGCAACCGGGTCAGCTTCCACCACCACGAGGTGGTCGGCGCCAAGATGACCCGCAAGCGGCTGCGCGAGCTGCGCTACCCCAAGCAGCTCATCGACGACGTGTCCCAGCTGGTGTTCCTCCACCTGCGCTTCCACGGTTACGGCAAGGGCGAGTGGACCGACTCCGCCGTCCGGCGCTACGTCACCGACGCGGGCCCGCTGCTCGACCGGCTGCACCAGCTGGTGCGCTCGGACTCGACCACCCGCAACAAGCGGCGGGCGGCCGCCCTGCAGCGCACCTACGACGACCTCGAGGAGCGGATCGCGCGCATCGCCGCCTCCGAGGACCTCGCCCGCGTGCGCCCCGACCTGGACGGCAACGCGATCATGAAGCTCCTCGGGGTCGAGCCCGGCCCCGTCGTCGGGAAGGCCTGGCGGCACCTCAAGGACGTGCGCCTCGAGCGCGGGCCGCTGGACCGGGACGAGGCCGAGGCGGAGCTCCTGGCGTGGGCGCGGGCGGAGGGGATCCTCTAGCCCCCTCCGGGGTGGCTGCTCCGGGGTGGCAGCGAAGCGTCGTTGCTGTCATTCAGTGGCAGGTTCTCCACACCGTCGATGCGGGGTGGAACCGATCGGGGCCGCCGTGAGTCCGAGCCCGTGTGATCACCTATCGGTTCGGCACCGGCGACGGGCCGGTCCACCGCCACCGCTCCCCGGCCGACCGGACGCTCGGTGGTGGGGCGCCGGACGCCGTCGCCCTCGACTTCGACGGTGACGGGCGGGTCGACGACGCCCTGTGGGACTCCGACGGCGACGGCGAGGCCGACCGGGCGGTGCTCGACCTCGACGACGACGGGCGTCCCGAGCGCGCCTGGGCCGACCCGTCCGGACGCGGGGTCTGGGACGCGCCCGCCACGGTGCGGTTCACCGACCCGAGCGGGCGGAGCGGCTCGACCGTCGCGGTGCTCGACACCGACGACGACGGCGTCCCCGACGGCGGATGGGTGGGCCGGGAGCGCCGGGACCTGGTGTGTGACCTCGACGGCGACGGCCGGGCCGACCAGCTGCTCGTCGACCACGACGGCGACGGGCGCGCCGAGAGCGCCTACGCCTCGTCGGGAACGGGGCCGGACGCCCGCTGGGACGTGCTGCTCGCGGACACCGACGCCGACGGGACGGCGGACGTGGTGATCGGCGCGGACACCTCGGGGTGGGTGCCGCCCTGAGCGGGGACCACCGCCCCGCCGTCCGGCCCGCGCGTGTCCCCGACCGGGACCCCGCGGCGCAGCGCGACCTCGTGGATCACCAGGCCGAGGACGTACAGCCCGGCGGCGAGGAGCACCAGCGTCGCCGACCGGCCGTCGGGCGGACTCAGCAGCGCCGCCGCGGCGACGGCGGAGACGTAGGTGACGTTGAAGACCGTGTCGGAGAGCGCGAACACCCGGCCGCGGCGGGCGTCGTCGACCTCGCGCTGCACCGCGGCGTCCGCGCACAGCTTGATGGCCTGACCGACGAGGCCGAGCAGGAAGGCCGCCGCGAGGATCGTCGGGAGGACCATCGGCAGCCCGAGCGCGAGGAGGGCGACGACCGCCAGGGCGAGCATCACGCGCACGGTCGCGGGGCGCCCGATGCGCGCGGTCAGCCACGGGGTGACCACGGCCGCCACCCCGAGACCGGCCGCGGCGGCGACCACGGTCTCCCCGAGGCCCGCCACGCCGGCCTGAAGCGGCCCCCAGTCGGTGAGGCCGTTGCGCATCAGCAGGAGCATCACGAGCGTGGCGACGCCGAAGGCCAGCCGGTGCGCCGCGACGGCGCAGAAGGCCGCCACCACGCCCGGGGCCTCGCGGGCGGCGCGGGCCCCGTCGGCGAGCCCGAGGGCCACGGCGCGCAGGGCCTGGGCGGCCTCGGAGGGGTCGTCCGGCCCGAGCGAGCCGCGCCGGATCCCGGCGGCCACGACGACGATGACGACCGACCCGAGGACGGCGGCCGCCGCGGCGATCCCGGACTGCGCGTTCCCCGCGCCGATGAGTCCGGTGAGGGCGAACGAGCAGGCGGCGCCGACCGCGGCGGCGATCGCACCGCTCGTCGTCACCAGCGAGTTCGCCGCGACCAGCCGCCGGGGCACCACGACGTGCGGCAGCGCCGCGGAGAGCCCGGCCTGCACGAACCGGCTCACGCCGATCGTGGCCAGGGCGCCGAGGTAGAGCGCGGGGCCGGTGACCCCGGCCGCGACCACCGCCGCCGTCCCGAGCGTGAGGACGGCGCGCAGCGCGCCGGCGACGACGAACACCCGGCGCCGGTCCCAGCGGTCGAGCAGGGCGCCCGCGAACGGGCCGACGAGCGAGTACGGGAGCAGCACGACGGCGAGCCCGAGCGCGACGAGCACCGGGTCGGACTGGCGCTCCGGGTTGAACAGCACGGCGCCGCCGAGGGCCGCCTGGAAGACGCCGTCGCCCCACTGCGCACCCAGGCGGATGGCCAGCAGCCGCAGGAAGCCGGGGTGGGCGGCGAGCTCCCGACGACGGGCGCGCCCGGGCCGCGTGGGCGGGTTCCGGTCGGTCGAAACGGGCACGACGACCCACGCTACGCGGACCTCCGCGCGACCGGGAGGGCGGTCGTCGCCCGTCCGGCGGCCCCGGGAGTCCGGTCAGGTGACGCGGGCCGCGTCCGGGGCCGGTCGGGCTGACCGGGGCCCGGCGGTGGTGTCACGATGGGGTGGTGGCCGAGGGAACCCGCGGTGAACCCGCCGAGCGGTCGGCGTACTCGGTCGAGGCCGGCACGCTCCTGGTCGCCGCGCCCTCCCTCACCGACCCGAACTTCGCGCGCACGGTGGTGTTCGTCATCGACCACCGCCGGGAGGGCACGCTCGGCGTGATCCTGAACCGGCCGAGCGAGGTCGCCGTCTCCGACGTGCTGCCGACGTGGGGGCCGCACATCAGCCGGCCGAGCGCGGTGTTCGTCGGCGGGCCGGTCGAGCAGAAGACGGCCCTGTGTCTGGCCGCGCTGCGCACCGGCGAGGACCCGGCGGGCACCCCGGGCGTCGTCGGCGTCCGCGGCCCGGTGGCGCTGGTCGACCTCGACGGCGACCCCGCCGCCCTCGCCCCCCGCGTCCGGGGCCTGCGCGTGTTCGCGGGCTACTCGGGGTGGGACCGCGGTCAGCTGGCCGGTGAGATCTCGCGCGGTGACTGGTACGTGGTGCCCGCCCTGCCCGACGACGTGCTCGCCCCGGCCCGGTACGACCTCTGGGGCGGCGTCCTGCGCCGTCAGGGCGTGCCGTTGGCGCTGCTCGCCACGCACGTGTCGGAGCCGACGCGGAACTGAGGCCCCGCGTCTCCTTCCGGACGAACGAGTCGTTCGTGGCTTCCTGCTGCACGAACGACCCGTTCGTTCCCGACGACGGGTCCGCGTCCGGCGTAGCGTCCCGGGACGTGCGGATCAGGCGTGAGACCCCGGGTCCGGGGCAGGAGTCGGTGTGGGACTACCCCCGGCCGCCGCGGGCGGAGCGGGACCACCGGCGGTGCGTCGTGACGCACGCCGGGACGGTCGTGGTGGACACCGACGACCTGATCCGGGTGCTGGAGACCAGCCACCCGCCGACCTTCTACCTGCCGCGCACCGCCTTCGCCGAGGGCGTGCTCCGGCCGGCGCAGCGGCGCACCGTCTGCGAGTGGAAGGGGACCGCGCGCTACGTGGACGTCGTGGTCCCGGGCGCCACGCTCGGCGACGTCGGCTGGTGGTACCCCGAGGGCGACGTCAGCGCGACCTACCCCGAGCTCGCCGACCGGGTCGCCCTCTACCCGGCCCCGTTCGACGAGATCACGCTCGACGGCGAGCGCGTCGAGCCCCAGCCCGGCGGGTTCTACGGCGGGTGGATCACGAAGGACGTGGTGGGCCCGTTCAAGGGCGGGCCGGGCTCCTGGGGCTGGTGAGCTACCCGCCCGCGCCCTTCGGGCAGACCGCGCACGAGCCGGCGCAGGCCGAGCGCGTCCCGGGACCACAGGCGTCGTCGGGAACCGGGACGGAGCACGGCTGCGCGGGCCGGCTCTCCGCCTCGAGCGTGGCCGCGCGGTCGGCCCCGGCGTAGCGCCCGCCGAGGACGCCGCCGATCCCGAGCAGCACGAGCAGGCCGAGGGCGCCGACGACGAGCAGCGTCACCGCGGCGACCGTGACGGGGCTGAGCAGGGCGGCGACCCCCGCGACGAGACCCAGCACGCCCGCACCGGTGAACGCCGGGGCGGCGACCCGGTTGGCGCGCCGGAAGGCGTCGACGCGGGCCATCGTCCAGCCCGTGCGCACGCCGATCACGCGGTTGCGGGGCAGCCGCTGGACGGCGGCGAGAACGCCGACGACGGCGACGACGAGGCTCGCGAGGACGAGCACCACGGCCAGGACGGGGACGACCATGTCCCCAGAGTAGGCTCGACGGTCGAATCGCCGGTCCCGCGGGACCCGGCGCCGCCCCGGCTGTGGATCGCGCCGGAGGCCTGTGGTGACCAGGAGGAACGCCGTGACCGCCCAGCCCGACGTCGCCCGGCGGGAGGCCCTCACGCCGCCCTACCGGTACACCGCCGAGCTCGCGAACCAGATCGAGGCGCGGTGGCAGGACCGGTGGGAGGCCGAGGGCACCTTCGACACCCCGAACCCCTCGGGCCCGCTCGCCGACGGCCGCACGCTGGACCCGACCGAGAAGTTCTACCTGATGGACATGTTCCCGTACCCGAGCGGCGCGGGCCTGCACGTCGGGCACCCGCTGGGCTTCATCGGGACCGACGTCCTCGGCCGGTTCCTGCGCATGACCGGGCGCACCGTGCTGCACACGATGGGCTTCGACGCGTTCGGGCTGCCCGCGGAGCAGTACGCCGTGCAGACCGGCACGCACCCGCGGACCACCACCGAGGCGAACGTCGAGCGCTATCGCGCCCAGATCCGCCGGCTCGGGCTGGCGCACGACAAGCGTCGATCGGTGTCCACCACCGACGTCGAGTTCTACCGCTGGACGCAGTGGATCTTCCTCCAGATCCACGGGTCGTGGTTCGACACCACGGTGAACCGCGCGCGTCCGATCGACGAGCTGGAGGCGGAGTTCGCCGCCGGGACGCGCGCCCTTCCCGACGGCGGGGCGTGGTCGGCGCTGTCGCGCCCCCAGCAGGAGCGCGTCCTGGACGGGTACCGCCTCGCCTACCTCGCCGACGCCCCCGTCAACTGGTGCCCGGCGTTGGGCACGGTGCTCTCCAACGAGGAGGTCACCGCCGACGGCCGCTCCGAGCGCGGCAACTTCCCCGTGTTCCGGCGCAACCTGCGCCAGTGGATGATGCGGATCACCGCCTACGCCGACCGGCTGGCCGACGACCTGGACGGCGTCGACTGGCCCGACTCGGTCAAGGCGATGCAGCGCAACTGGATCGGCCGCTCGCAGGGCGCCACCGTCCGGTTCCGCAGCGGCGAGCACGTGCTCGAGGTCTTCACGACGAGGCCCGACACCCTGTTCGGCGCCACCTACATGGTGGTGGCGCCGGAGCACCCGCTGCTCGACGAGATCGTCCCCGACGCGTGGCCCACGCTCGCCGACGAGGCGGAGCTGGACGGCCGGTGGACCGGCGGCGCCCCGACGCCGCGCGACGCCGTGACGGAGTACCGGCGCGTGGTGGCCTCGCGGTCCGACCTGGAGCGCCAGGAGGCCCGCGACAAGACCGGCGTCTTCACCGGCGCGTGGGCGGTCAACCCGGTCAACGGCGAGCCGCTGCCGGTCTTCGTCGCCGACTACGTCCTCATGGGCTACGGCACCGGCGCGATCATGGCCGTCCCCGGCCAGGACCAGCGCGACTGGGACTTCGCGACGGTGTTCGGGCTGCCGATCCGGCGGACCGTGCAGCCGTCGGAGGACTTCGACGGCGACGCCTACACCGGCGCGGGCGCGGCGATCAACTCGTCGAACGAGGAGATCTCGCTGGACGGGCTCGAGGTCGACGAGGCCAAGGCGACGATCATCGCGTGGTTGGCCGAGCGCGGGGACGGCGAGGCCGTCGTCCAGTACAAGCTGCGCGACTGGCTGTTCAGCCGGCAGCGCTACTGGGGCGAGCCGTTCCCGGTCGCGTACGCCGCCGACGGCGAGACCGACGGCGGGCCCTCGATCCCGCGCGCCCTGCCCGAGTCGGACCTGCCCGTGCTGCTGCCCGACGTCGACGAGTACGCGCCGAAGACGTTCGCCCCCGACGACCGCGACTCCGCCCCGGAGTCCCCGCTGGCCCGGGCGACCGAGTGGACGACGTTCTCCGCCGACCTCGCGTCCGACGACGAGCGGGCGTGGGCGCGCTACGTCCGCGAGACGAACACGATGCCGCAGTGGGCCGGCTCGTGCTGGTACCACCTGCGCTACCTCGACCCGACCAACGACCAGCGCTTCGTCGACCCCGACGTCGAGCGGTTCTGGCTCGGCCCGCGCCCCGACGTGTTCGGCCCGGCCGATCCCGGTGGCGTCGACCTCTACGTCGGCGGTGTCGAGCACGCGGTGCTGCACCTGCTCTACGCGCGGTTCTGGCAGAAGGTGCTGTTCGACCTCGGCCACGTGTCGGCCTCCGAGCCGTTCCGCCGCCTGTTCAACCAGGGCTACATCCAGGCGTGGGCGTACACCGACGCGCGTGGCGTGTACGTGCCGGCCGAGGAGGTCGTGGAGGACGGGTCCGGATTCACGTGGAACGGTGAGCCCGTCTCCCGGGAGTACGGGAAGATGGGCAAGTCGCTGCGCAACGTGGTGACCCCGGACGACATGTGCGCCACCTACGGCGCCGACACGTTCCGGCTCTACGAGATGTCGACCGGCCCGATGGAGGCCTCGCGCCCCTGGTCGACCCGCGACGTCGTCGGCTCGCAGCGCTTCCTGCAGCGGGTGTGGCGGCTGTTCGTCGACGAGACCGACGGGTCGCTGCGGGTGTCCGACGCCGACCCCGCGGACGAGACGCTGCGCCTGCTGCACCGCACGATCGACGGCGTCCGTGCCGACTTCCCGGCGCTGCACTACAACACGGGTGCGGCCAAGCTCATCGAGCTGTCGAACCACCTGACGAAGACCTATCCCGACGGTGGGTGCCCCCGTTCGGTCGCGGAGCCGCTGGTCCTGATGCTCGCGCCGCTGTGCCCGCACCTGGCCGAGGAGCTGTGGTCGAAGCTGGGCCACGAGGCGTCGCTGGCCTACGCGGACTTCCCGGTGGCCGACCCGGCGCTGCTCGTCGAGGACACCCTCGAGTACCCGATCCAGGTCAAGGGCAAGGTGCGCTCGCGGATGACCGTGTCGGCCTCGGCGGACGAGGACGAGGTGCGCGCCGCGGCCCTCGCGGACGAGAAGGTCGTGGAGCTCCTCGCCGGTGCCGAGCCGCGGAAGGTGATCGTGGTGCCGGGTCGTCTGGTGAACGTGGTGCCCTGACCCCCTCCCGCGTGAGGGGAACCCTCACGAGGTTGGAGCGGGCGGATCCTCCCCTCACGATTCGGCATGGAGCCGAAACCGCGCCGCGTGCGTCCGAGCTGGTGTGGGGAAGCGACGGAAGGTCGACTGGCGGGCGGTCCGCGACGCCGCACCGCACGGCGTGGCGCGGCGGGTCGAGCTGCACGAACTCGGGGTGGGCGACGGGACGATCGCCGACCGCATCGCCTCGGGTCAGTGGGAGCCCGGTGAACGAGGCCAGATCCGCCTGCGGGTCGGGACCGTGGACGAGGACGAGCGGTGCGATGCCGCACTCCGTCTCGCGGGCACCGGCTCCATGCTGTCGGGTGCGGCGGCGTGCCGTCGGCACGGCCTGCGCCGCCTTCCCGACGACGGATCGGTGCTCGTCCTCGTCGATCACTCCCGCCGTCGTCTGAACGGTGACGGCATCGTCCTGGAGCGGACGCGGTCGCTCCCGGAACCCGTGTGGCGCGACGGCTTCCCGTGCGCGCCCCTCGAGCGCGCCGTGCTGGACGTGGCACGGCGCATGACCCGGCTCGACCCGGTGCGGGCCCTCCTCGCCGAGGCGGTGCAGCAACGCTTCACCACGGTCGAGCGGCTGACCCTCGAACTCGACGCGGGCAGCCGGCGTGGGACACGCCTTCCCCGGCTGGTGCTCGGCGAACTCGCCGCGGGCGTGCGCTCGGCGCCGGAGGCCTGGGCGCGGGAGATCGCTCTCGAGATGGCGGCCGAGGGCTTCCCCGAGATCCTGTGGAACCGGGCCGTCCACCTCGGCTCGACCGACGAACACCTGTTCACACCGGACGGGTGGATGGACGAGGTCGCGGCCGCGTGGGAGATCCAGTCGGTCGAGTTCCACCTGAGCCCGGAGGCCCAGGACCGCGACCACCGACGGCGATCGCTGATGAACGAGCACGACGTCGTGCTCGTCGAACACCGACCCAGGGTGCTGCGCACGGCCAGGGCACAGGTCAAACGCGACCTCGCCGCCGCCCACGAGCGCGCTCGGCGTCGGCCACGGCCGCCGCTCGTCGCCCGTCACGACCCGTCGTGAGGGGAGGATCGGCCCGCCCCGGCAACGTGAGAGGTCCCCTCACGACGGGGCGGGCCGAACTCGTCCAGACGTGAGGGGAGGATCGGCCCCTCCCAGCAGCGTGAGGGGTCCCCTCACGCCGGGAAAAGGGGTCAGGAGTCGCCGCGGATGAACGACTCCACCGCGTCGTAGGCCACCGAGTCCCGGTACTGCACGGGCGGGGACTTCATGAAGTACGACGAGGTGGCGAGCAGCGGGCCGCCGATGCCGCGGTCGAGCGCGATCTTCGCGGCGCGCACGGCGTCGATGATGATGCCGGCCGAGTTCGGGGAGTCCCAGACCTCGAGCTTGTACTCCAGCGACAGCGGCACGTCCCCGAAGGCGCGCCCCTCGAGGCGGACGTAGGCCCACTTGCGGTCGTCGAGCCACGGCACGTGGTCCGACGGGCCGATGTGGACGTTGTCCTTGCCCATGTCGCGGTCGATCTGCGAGGTCACCGACTGGGTCTTGGACGTCTTCTTCGACTCCAGGCGCTCGCGCTCGAGCATGTTCTTGAAGTCCATGTTGCCGCCGACGTTGAGCTGCATCGTGCGGTCGAGGTGGACGCCGCGGTCCTCGAACAGCTTCGCCAGCACGCGGTGGGTGATGGTGGCGCCGACCTGGGACTTGATGTCGTCGCCCACGATCGGCACGTTCGCGTCGGTGAACTTCTGCGCCCACTCGGGGTCGGAGGCGATGAACACGGGCAGGGCGTTGACGAAGGCGACGCCCGCGTCGATGGCGCACTGCGCGTAGAACTTGTCCGCCTCCTCCGAGCCCACGGGCAGGTAGGACACGAGCACGTCGGCGCGGGCCTCGCGCAGCGCCGCGACGACGTCCACCGGCTCCTCGTCGGCCTCGGTGATCGTCTCGCGGTAGTAGCGGCCGAGACCGTCGTGGGTGTGGCCGCGCTGGACGGTCACGCCGGTCGGGGCGACGTCGGCGATCTTGATGGTGTTGTTCTCCGACGCGACGATCGCCGAGGCGAGGTCCTGCCCCACCTTCTTGGCGTCCACGTCGAACGCCGCGACGAACGTCAGGTCGCGGACGTGGTAGCCGCCGAAGTCGACGTGCATGAGACCCGGCACGCGGGCGGCCGGGTCGGCGTCGGCGTAGTACGTGACGCCCTGGACCAGCGACGCGGCGCAGTTGCCCACGCCGACGATGGCCACTCGGACCTGACCCATGGATGGTCTCCTTCTACTGTTCCGGACGACGGGTCCGGCCCGTCGCCTCGTCGGTGGTGCTGCCCAGCGACCGCTCGTGGTCGATGAGCTCGTCGAGCCACCGGACCTCGCGCTCGGTGGTGTCCAGGCCGATCCGGTGCAGCTCCCGGGTGTAGCGGTCGATCTGCTCGCCGGTGCGCGTGATCGTCGAGCGCAGGCCCTCGCGGCGTTCCTCGACGCGGCGTCGGCGGCCCTCCAGGATCCGCATGCGCACCTCGGCGGGCGTGCGGGAGAAGAAGGCCAGGTGGACGCCGAACCCGTCGTCGTCGTAGGCCTGCGGCCCGGCCTCGCCGAGCAGTTCGTCGAGCCGGTCCTTGCCCTCGGCGGTGATCTCGTAGACCTTGCGGCTCCGGCGTCCCTGCCGAGCCCAGCTGCGCTCCTCGCCGACCGGCGCCTGCTCCGCGATCAGCGCGGCACGTTGCAGGCGCCGCAGCGTCGGGTACAGGGAGCCCCAGGAGAACGCGCGCAGCGGACCCAGCCGGGCGTGGAGCTGTTTACGCAGCTCGTAGCCGTGCATGGGGGTCTCGTGGAGGAGACCCAGGACGGCGAGTTCCAGCACCGCACCCGCCTCCCCGTTCCGCCACGACCCGACCGGCCGACCATATCGCCCCGATACATCGGGCGACCGCGGCCGACGATCTCGTCACACCGCGACGGGCGCGCCCGGGCCGGTCGCTGGCTACGCTGGAACGCGTGCGCACTCCCCGCCAGGTCGTCGACTACGCGCTGCAGCGCCGCGCGCACCTCGCCGACGTGGCCGCCGGACGCACCTCGACCGCGGACGCCTGCGACGCCGGGGCCTACCTGCTCCAGGCCGCCGCGTACCACGGTCTCGGCACCACCACGCCCTGCCCGCTGTGCCGCCGCGACGACCTCGTCAACGTGTCCTGGGTGTTCGGCGACCGGCTCGGTCCGGTGTCCGGGTCCGCCCGTTCGGCCGACGAGATCGCTCGGTTGGACGACGCGGCGGGCGAGTTCACGGTGCACGTGGTGGAGGTCTGCCGTACGTGCCGGTGGAACCACCTCGTACAGTCCTACGTCTTGGGAGCGGACGACGCCTCGGGATCGGGTCGCCGTCGGCGTCGCACGGCCTCGCCCTGACGCCGCGGTGGGCGCGACCTGAGACGACGTCGCACCCGGCCGAGATGTTCCTGGGAGGCGCCACGTGACCGACGACCGTCGAGGTGACCGTCGTCCCGCCGGCGGCGCCGCGCCCCCGACGGCCGGCCCGCCACCGGCGGGTCCGCGGGGCAACCTGCCGCCCGGATGGTCGCCCGTGCCGCCCGGACGAGGCCCCCAGGGTCCGAACGGTGCCGGCCCGAACAACGGTGGCTCCGGCGGACCGAACGGTCGGCCCGCCCCGGCGCCCACCCGGGTCGGACCGACGCCCGGCGCGGACCCGGCCCGACCCGTCGTCGGGAACGGGCAGGCCGGCCCGAACGCGACCCGCGTGGGCGGCCCCTTCCCCGACTCCCGGCGCCCCGCCGCCGACCAGCGGCCCGAGCCGCGGCTGCTGACCCACGACGGCTCGCGCCCGCTGGCGACCGCCGCCGCGGCGGCCGCCCCCACCCGCGCGAGCGCCGGGGCCCGCGCCGGCGGTCGGCCCGGGACCGCGCCCACCGCGGCGACCGACGTCGTGCAGGGGACCGCGGCGCCCGGTCGGGCCGGCTCCCGCACCCCGCCGCCCGGGACCCCGCCCGTCCGCGGGGGCGACGACGACGCGCCCGACCCGAAGCGCCGGGGCCGCCGCATCCGGCGGGTCGTCTACGTCCTGCTCGGCCTCCTGATCCTGGGGCCGGTCCTGGCCTTCGCGGTCGGCTGGATCTTCTTCCGCATCCCGAGCCCGGACGACGCGACCAACAACCAGGTCGCGACGATCGCGTACTCCGACGGGAGTCCGCTCGCGACCCTCGCGCAGGCGGAGGGCAACCGGATCAAGGTGCCGCTCTCGCAGGTGCCCCTGCCGGTGCAGCACGCGGTGGCCTCCGCGGAGGACCGCAGCTTCTACACCAACTACGGCTTCGACCCCATCGGCATCGCCCGCGCGGCCTGGAACCAGGCGCAGGGCGGGACCGGCGGCGGGTCGACGATCACCCAGCAGTACGTGAAGAACGTGCTCGTGGGCGACGAACACTCCTACTGGCGCAAGTACCGCGAGGTCGTCATCGCGGCGAAGATCAACCAGGAGGAGTCGAAGGAGCAGATCCTCGAGAACTACCTGAACACGATCTACTTCGGCCGGGGCGCGTACGGCATCCAGGCCGCCTCGCAGGCGTACTTCGGGCGGGACGTCGCCACGTTGAGCCCGAGCGAGGGCGCGATGCTCGCGGGCCTCATCCAGGCGCCGTCGAAGTGGGACCCGGCGGTCGACCGCGGCGGCTCGCAGCAGCGCTGGAACTACGTGCTCGACGGCATGGTCGACCAGAACTGGCTCTCGCGCACCGACCGACAGGCGGCGGTCTTCCCGACGACGATCCCGCCGTCGAAGGCCCGCACCGGCATCCCGGACAACGACCGGGGCCACATCGTCACCGCGGTCAAGGACGAGCTCGCGTCCTACGGGATCACCGAGCAGCAGGTGAACCAGGAGGGGCTGAAGGTCGAGACGACGATCGACCCGAAGCTCCAGCAGCAGGCGGCGGACGCCGCGGCGAAGACGCTGCAGGGCCAGCCGGCCAACCTGCGCACCGCGCTCGTGTCGATCGATCCCCAGACCGGGTCGGTCAAGGCCTACTACGGGGGCACCGACGGCTCGGGCTTCGACTACGCCCAGACCTCGCGTCAGCCGGGGTCGTCGTTCAAGCCGTTCGTGCTCCTCGCCGGGCTCGAGAAGAACCCGCCGATCGGCCTCGGGACGACCTACGACGGGTCGACGCCGCAGACCATCGCCGGGACCAAGGTCGAGAACTCCGACGGCGAGAGCTGCCCGAACTGTGACCTGAAGACGGCGATGACGCTGTCGATCAACACCGTCTTCTACAAGCTCGGTGTCGACGTGGGGCCGCAGAAGGTCGCCGACGCGGCCCACCAGGTCGGCGTCACCGCGCAGCTGCCGAACCCCAGCGGCGGTATCTCGATCGGCGACAAGGAGGTCCGCCCCGGCGACATGGCCTCGGCGTACGCCACCTTCGCCGCCGACGGCGTCTACCACCGGCCGCACATGGTCACCCGGGTGACGACGGCCGACGGGCGCGTCCTGTTCGACGGCGGCGCCCCGGCCGGCGAGCAGCGGATCAGCCAGCAGCTCGCCCGCAACGTCACCGAGTCGATGCTCGACGTCGCGTCGCACTCGCAGATCCCGCTGTCGGCCGGCCGGCCGGTCGCCTCGAAGACCGGCACCGTGCAGTCCTCGGTCAAGGGGCAGAACAACGACGCCTGGACGATCGGCTACACGCCGCAGATGTCCACGGCGGTCTGGGTCGGCACGGACGACAACTCGCCGATCAAGACCTCGAGCGGTGCGCCGATCTACGGTCGCGGCGTCCCCGGCCAGATCTGGCAGCGCTACATGAACCAGGCGCTGCGCAACGCGCCGGTGGAGCAGTTCTCCGACTTCAAGGCCATCGGCACCCCGCCGTCGCCGCCGAAGCCGCCGGACGGCCAGGACCCGAACAACCCGGACGGACAGAACGGCCAGAACGGCGGCCAGTACTGCGTCGACGGGGTCTGCGTGAACTACGGCGGCGGGAACAACGGCAACAACAACGGCGACAACGGCGGGAACAACAACGGGGACAACAACAACGGCGGGAACGGCGACAACGGCGGCAACAACGGCAACAACGACGGCGGCGATCGCAACAACGACGGGAACAACGGGAATCCCTTCGGGGACTTCTTCGACCGTGGCGGCGGTGGCTGACCCGCGTGTCCGCTGACGCCCCGCCCGCCCGCAGCCGCGCGCACGACCCCGAGTCGCTCGACGCCGCGTCCCGGGTGCTCCCGGCCCACGACGACGGGTTCGTGCGCGCGGCGAGCGCGGCGGTCGGTGGTCCGGTCGGTGCCCACGCCGTCGTCGGCCGCGCCGGGTTCTTCACGCCGCTGCGTGTCGTGCTGCTGCTCGCGACGATCGTGCTGGCGCTGGGCTGGTTCGCGAAGTCGCCGTGCGTGCAGCAGTACGTCGACGACTCCGGCCAGCTCCAGCTCGACTGGCGGGACAGCCGTCAGTACGTCGCCATGTGCTACTCGGACACCGTGCCGCTCTACACCGCCGAGCGGCTCGACCAGGGCGGCGTGCCGTACGTGACGAGCTGGGTCGACCAGCGCGAGGACGGCACCACGCAGGTGCGCTACATGGAGTACCCGGTGCTCACCGGGTTCTTCCAGTGGGCCAACGCCCGGCTCACCGCGGGCTGGCTGACGCTCGGGCTGCCCGCGGCCCTGCCGGTGGTCGTCTACTTCGACCTGTCCGCGTTCTGGCTGGCCCTCGCCTGGCTCGGCGTCGTGTGGGCGATGGTGCGGCTGCGTCCCGGCCGCCCGTGGGACGCGGCGATCGCCGCGGTCTCCCCGCTCGTCGCGGTCCACGCGTTCACCAATTTCGACACCCTCGCCGTCGCCGGTGCGACGCTCGGCATGCTCGCGTGGGCGCGGCGCCGACCCGGTCTGGCCGGGCTCGCGCTCGGGCTCGGGGCCGCCGCGAAGCTCTACCCGCTGTTCCTGCTGTTCCCCCTGCTGCTGCTGTGCCTGCGCGCGGGACGGATGCGGTCGTGGTGGACGGTCGCGCTGACCGGGATCGGCGCCTGGGTGGTGGTCAACGCGCCGGTCGCGGTCCTCGCCCCCGTCGGCTGGTGGGAGTTCTTCCGCCTGAACTCCACCCGGGCCGCCGACCCGGACTCGCTCTACAACATCGTCGCCGCCCTCACCGGCTGGTCGGGGTTCGACGGGCCGCTGGCGCCGGGCCAGGCCCCGAGCGTGCTGAACGCGGTCACGGCCGTGCTGTTCGCGCTCTGCTGCGCCGCGATCGCCCTGCTGGTGTGGCGGGCCCCGGTGCGGCCGCGGTTCGCGGCGATCGCCTTCCTCGTCGTCGCCGCGTTCCTGCTGACGAACAAGGTGTGGAGCCCGCAGTACTCGCTGTGGCTGATCCCCCTGGCGGTGCTCGCCTACCCGCGGTGGAAACCGCTGCTGATCTGGATGGCGGTCGACGCGTTCGTCTGGGTCCCGCGGATGTACTACTACCTCGGGACCAACAACAAGGGTCTGCCGGCGCCGTGGTTCTACGGCGCGGTCGTGCTCCGCGACCTCGTCGTGATCGCCGTCGCGCTGCTGATCGTGCGCAGCGTGCTGCGACCCGAGTTCGACCCGGTGCGCCGGCGCCCGGGCCGTCCCGGTCCGCCGGTGGTCGGGGCGGATCCCGACGGCGGGGTCCTCGACGGCGCCCCCGACGCACCCTGGTTCGTGCGGCGGCGCGGGCGTCCCGACGACGGGTCCTCCCGCACCCCGGTCGGCGACGCCCGGACGCCGGAGACCACTCGATAGGGACCGGGACGGCCCGCCCGGACCAGAGCGGACCGCACCCCCCGTGGCCCGACCGTGACGGATCGGTGACGCGTGCGTCACCACCGGACCAGTGCGTCGTTGGGGGTTCGACCGTCTCCTCCGACGTCCGCGCACGGGGCATGTGCTGGACCGGGAGACGGCGGGCAGCGTTGGTGTGAGAAGGGGTCGAAGCTGATGGGTGCGCGGTTCTCGCGTCTGGTGTCGGTCGCTGCGGCCGGAGGTGTCCTCACCGCGGCACTGGTCCTCGGCGGTGGTGTGGCCCTCGCGGCGCCCGCCGCGCCCGGCGACGTCGTCCCGGCGCGCTGCGGGCAGACGGTCCAGGCGAGCCCGGGCGACTCCGTCCAGGTCACCCCGACCCTCGGCGCGCCCTTCCTCGTGCCGATCACCTCGGCGGCGGGTCCGCTGCAGTCGATCACCCGGCCGCTGACCGGGCTGCTCTGCCAGGTGCAGGTCCAGCTGGTCGAGCCGGTGGCGACGGCCGCGGCCGCGGCGGTGCCGCCGGCCGCCCCGCTCGCCTCCGCGGTGGCGAGCGGCTCGCGCGCCGCCCTCGACCCGCAGGCCGCGCAGCCCTCCGCCGCGGCCGCGAGCCCGACCGCGGCCGCTGCCGCCGTGCCGGCCGCCCCGGCGGCCCCGATGGTCGCCCCGGCCCCGGCGCTCCCCCCGGCCGCGCTCGCCGCGCCGGCCTTCGCGCCGTCGTTCAACGCGCTGCCCTCGTCGTTCCTCGGGACCCCCGCCGTCGGCTCCGCGCCCGCCGGGCTCCCGGCCTACGACCCCGGCCAGCTGCTCGGCTCGGCCTTCCCCGGCCTCAAGGCCGGTGCCCCCGCGTACCTCGGCTACGACCCGGCGAGCGCGGTGACCACCGCCAGCCAGGTCCAGGCGCTGCCCGTCGACGGCCTCTCCGGCGGCATGGGCGTCCCGGTCATGCTCGCGGTCCTCGCCCTGGCGGGCGTCGCCGCCTTCGTCGTCCGCTCGATGGTGCTGCGGCGTGCCGCCGGCGCGAGCGTCGCGGCCGCCGGGCCGGCCGCACCCGTCGTCGGGAACACCGGGGACGGGCACGCGGAGGACGACGACTACGCGATCGGCTCGATGGAGGAGTTCACCGCGCGGCACGGGCAGGCCCCGGAGTCGCCGGCGAACGGCTTCCCCGCCGCGGGCGGGACCGAACTGACGGGAACCACGCGCCGCTGAGCTGCGTCGGAACCCACGAGGGACCAACTCGGGCGGGTCGGGGTCTTCCCCGGCCCGCCCGTCGTCGTCTCGGACGCCGCCCGTAGACTGGTCGGACCGAGTTCCCTCCTGCCACGGATCGTCCGTGGCCGCCAGCCCATGGGAGGTGAGTGGTTCTCGTGCGCCACTACGAAATGGTCGTGATCCTCGAGCCGAGTCTCGACGAGCGCACCGTGGCCCCGTCCCTGGAGACGTTCCTCAACGTCATCCGCAAGGACGGCGGCACCGTCGAGAACGTCGAGGTCTGGGGCCGTCGACGTCTCGCCTACGAGATCGAGAAGAACGCCGAGGGCATCTACGCCGTCCTCGACGTCAACTGCGAGCCCGCCACCATCAAGGAGATGGACCGGCAGCTCGCGCTGAACGAGTCGGTGCTGCGCACCAAGGTCATGCGTCGCGACCCGAACGCCGCGGCCCGCCGGGGCAAGGTCTGACATGGCCGGCGACACCGTCATCACCGTGGTCGGCAACCTGACCGCCGACCCGGAGCTGCGGTTCACGCCGTCGGGCGCCGCCGTCGCGAACTTCACCGTCGCGTCGACCCCCCGCACCTTCGACCGCCAGAGCGGCGAGTGGAAGGACGGGGAGGCGCTCTTCCTGCGCTGCAACATCTGGCGCCAGGCCGCCGAGAACGTCGCCGAGTCGCTGACCCGCGGAGCGCGGGTCATCGTGTCCGGCCGTCTCAAGCAGCGCTCGTTCGAGACCCGTGAAGGGGAGAAGCGCACCGTCATCGAGCTCGAGGTCGACGAGGTCGGCCCCTCGCTGCGGTACGCGACCGCGTCGGTGACCAAGGCCAGCCGCTCCGGTGGCGGACCCGGCGGCGGTGGGGGCGGCTACGGCGCCTCCAACGGCGGCGGCTACTCCGGTGGCGGCGGGTACGGCGGCGGTGGCCAGTCCGGCCCGGCCGACGACCCGTGGGCCTCCGCGCCCGCCGCCGGTTCGTCCGGTGCCGGCGGGTACGACGACGAGCCCCCCTTCTGATCCCCAGAATCATCACCAGGAGATAGAGACACCATGGCGAAGCCGCCGGTGCGCAAGCCCAAGAAGAAGGTCTGCGCGTTCTGCAAGGACAAGAACCAGCTGATCGACTACAAGGACACCAACCTCCTCCGCAAGTACATCTCGGACCGCGGCAAGATCCGCGCCCGCCGGGTCTCGGGCAACTGCTCGCAGCACCAGCGGGACGTCGCCGTCGCCGTGAAGAACTCGCGTGAGATGGCGCTGCTGCCCTACACGTCGACCGCGCGCTGAGGAAGGGGACCCACGCGATGAAGCTCATCCTCACCGCCGACGTCGCCAACCTCGGTGGCCCCGGCGACCTCGTGGACGTCAAGGACGGCTACGGGCGCAACTTCCTGCTGCCCCGCGGGCTGGCCATCGTGGCCACCCGGGGTGCGATGAAGCAGGTCGAGACGATCCGCCGCACCCAGGAGGGCAAGCGGATCCGCGACCTGGACCACGCCCGCGAGATCGCCGGCGAGATCCAGGGCCTCGGCAAGGTCACCGTCGCCGCCAAGTCGGCCGGCGAGGGCGGCAAGCTGTTCGGCTCGATCAGCGCCGCCGACATCGTGTCCGCGGTGAAGTCCGCGGGCGGCCCGAACCTCGACAAGCGCCTCGTCGAGATCTCCGGTCACATCAAGTCCACCGGGTCGCACTCGGTCCACGTCCGGCTCCACCCGGACGTGCGCGTCGAGCTCCCGCTGGCCGTGCAGGGCATCTGACCCGCAGCACTCCCACCTCGGGCCCCGGACCGCGTCGTCGGTCCGGGGCCCGACGTGTGTCCGGGGGTCGTTCGACGACGGGCTCCGGCTGCCGATCGGCGAGGGGTCTCAAGGTCGTCGTCACTGCCTGTGGACAAGTCGCTCACGGTGCGCCGAGAGGTCACGAATCGGTCACCACGCCGTCCGGCGACCGCCGTCGGCCGGTCGCCGCCACGTCCCGTGGTCGTGTCGCGACACGCCGGTGATCTCACGCGACGACATGCCGATCCACTTGTTGTCCCCAGGGTGGTCAACCCGCTGACCTGCGACGACGTC
This sequence comes from Actinomycetospora sp. CA-084318, assembly GCF_050955885.1. Lineage (NCBI taxonomy): Bacteria > Bacillati > Actinomycetota > Actinomycetes > Pseudonocardiales > Pseudonocardiaceae > Actinomycetospora > Actinomycetospora sp. CA-084318. The sequence continues at coordinate 6,076,384 of NZ_CP192098.1, read as the reverse complement.
GAATCTGAGTGGGTTGCCAACAGGTTGTCCCCAGGTGTGCCCACCTCGGGGGCCTGTGCATGGTCGTCGGTCCCCACTCCATGCACAGGGGCGTGCACACCACCGCCTCGCGGCCCCGGGGGAGGCGGCCCTAGCGTGCGCCACGGCGGGTGCACGGCGTGACTGTCGGACCCTCGTGCGAACGTGCGTTCGACGGGGCCGGTGGTCAGGTCCGACGGGTGGGAGGAGCGATCGTGGCGGTGCTCGACGAGCGGGGCGCGGGCGGACGCGACGGCGGGTTCGGCGGCCAGCGCTCCCGGTCCGGCGACGGCGAGGGGCGGCCGGAGTTCGACCGGCAGCCCCCGCAGGACATCGCGGCCGAGCAGTCCGTGCTCGGCGCCGTCCTGCTGAGCAAGGACGCGATCGCCGACGTCATCGAGCTGCTCAAGCCCGACGACTTCTACCGGCCGGCGCACCAGACCGTCTACGAGTGCGTGCTCGACCTGTACGGCCGCGGCGAGCCGGCCGACGCGGTCACCGTCTCCGCCGATCTCGAGCGCCGGGGCGAGCTGCTGCGCATCGGCGGCGCGCCCTACCTGCACACGCTCATCGCCAGCGTCCCCACCGCGGCGAACGCCTCGTACTACGCCGAGATCGTGGCCGACCGCGCCGTCCTGCGGCGTCTCGTCGAGGCCGGCACCCGCATCGTCCAGCTCGGCTACCACGGGGGCGAGGGGGCGGACACCGACGACATCGTCGACCGGGCCCAGGCCGCCGTCTACGAGGTCACCGACCGGCGGGTCACCGAGGACTACGTGGCCCTCGAGGACGTCCTCCAGCCGACGATGGACGAGATCGACGCGATCGCCTCGCGCGGTGGCGTCTCCTTCGGCGTGCCGACGGGGTTCGCCGACCTCGACGACGTCACGAACGGCTTGCACGCCGGACAGATGATCATCGTGGCGGCCAGGCCGGGAATTGGAAAATCTACTCTAGGTTTGGATTTCGCCCGCTCCGCGAGCGTGAAGCACGGGCTCACGAGCGCGGTGTTCTCGCTGGAGATGAGCCGCACCGAGATCGTCATGCGCATGCTCTCGGCCGAGGCGAAGATCCGTCTGGCCGACATGCGCGCCGGCACGATGACCGACGACGACTGGACCCGCCTCGCCCGCCGGATGAGCGAGATCTCCGAGGCGCCGCTGTTCATCGACGACTCGCCGAACATGACGATCATGGAGATCCGGGCGAAGGCGCGCCGGCTCAAGCAGCGGCACGACCTGCGCCTGATCATCCTCGACTACATGCAGCTGATGACCTCCGGCAAGAAGGTCGAGAGCCGCCAGCAGGAGGTCTCGGAGTTCTCCCGGCAGCTGAAGCTGCTGGCCAAGGAGCTGGAGATCCCGCTGGTCGCGATGAGCCAGCTCAATCGTGGTCCCGAGCAGCGCACCGACAAGAAGCCGCAGCTCTCCGACCTGCGTGAGTCCGGGTCGCTGGAGCAGGACGCCGACATGGTCATGCTGATCAACCGACCCGACGCGTTCGAGCGCGACGACCCCCGCGCGGGCGAGGCCGACATCATCCTGGCCAAGCACCGCAACGGGCCCACCGCGACGATCCCGATCGCCCACCAGCTGCACTACAGCCGGTTCGCCGACCTCGCCCGCGGCTGAGCGGGCGGGGTCGGCACCGGCGGTCGTTCAGTCCAGGGTGACGACGACCTTGCCCCCGCCACCCTCGGCGAGCTCGTGGGCCTTCGCGATCTCCTCGAGCGGGAGGACGTGGGCGACCCGCGGCCGGTAGTGGCCGTCCCGCCCGAGCTCGGCGGCGGCGGCCAGCACGGCGGAGTCGTTCTCGGCGTCGACCTGGTGCGTCCCGAGGCGCGCGGCCCCCTCGCGGTCGAGCACGGTCACCACCCGGGCCGGGTCACCGACGATCTCGACGAGGGTCGCCAGGGCGTCGGAGGGTGCGGCGTGCAGGGCGATGTCGACGCCCTGCGGCGCGAGCTCGCTGACCCGCTCGGGCAGGCCCGGGCCGTAGGTGGTGGGCACGATGCCCGCGTCCCGGAGGGCGGCGTGGTTGGCCTCGCGCGCGGTGCCGATCACGGTGGCGCCGGCGTGGAGCGCCGCCGCGGCGGCGGCGGTGCCGACGGCCCCGGAGACGCCGTCGATCAGGAGCGTGCGGCCCCGGAGGTCGCCGAGCGGCGACAGGCCCCGCAGGGCGGTCACCGAGCCGAGTCCGGCGGCCGCGGCCTCCTCGATGCTCCACGTCGGGGGGACCGGGGCCCAGGCCGTCAGGACGGCGAACTCGGCGGTGGTGTCGGCCAGGCCACCGAGCCCGAACACCAGCTCGCCCCGCTCGACGCCCTCGACGCCGGGCCCGACCTCGTCGACCACGCCTGCCGCATCCCGCCCCGGGACGGCGGGCAGCTCCAGGGGTACGGCCTGGGCGAGGGCCCCCGAGCGGAACAGCCAGTCGATCGGGTTGATGCTGGCGGCCCTCACCCGGATCCGGATCGAGCCCGGACCGGCGTGCGGTTCGGGCGCCTCCTCCACCGTGAGGACCTCGGGGCCGCCGTAGCGGTGGAAGCGCGCTGCGCGCATGGTCTGCTCCTGATCGTCGCGATACCTGTGGACGGCAACCGGAGCCGGGTGCGGATGTTCCCGGGCACGATGAGCGTGTGACCCGACCCTCGCGTCTCCGTCCCGACGAGCTCGACCCGGCGGCGCGCCGGGTCTACGACGCCATCGCGTCGGGGCCACGGGCGGGCAGCGGGCTGGTGAACGACGACGGGTCGCTGCGCGGTCCGTTCGACGCGATGCTGCGCCATCCCGCCGTCGGGGAGCCGCTGCAGGCCGTGGGCGCGGCGCTGCGCTACTCCGGGGCGCTGTCCGACCGCGCCCGCGAGCTGGTGATCCTCCGCGTCGCGGGGGTGCGGGAGAGCCGCTTCGAGCGGGCCACCCACGAGCCGATCGCCCGGCGGGCGGGCCTCACCGACGACGAGCTCGCCGCGCTCGCCACGGACACCGTCGTCACGTGGTCGGACCCGGTCGAGGACACCGCGGACACCGCCGCCCGCACGCTCCTGCACCACGGGCCGGTCGACGACGACACCTACCGGGCGTGGGTGGACGTCCTCGGGGAGGAGCGGCTCGTCGAGGTGACGGCCCTCGTCGGCTACTACGGCCTGCTCGCCGACCTCCTGCGCGTCTTCGCTCCCGCGGAATGACGACCGAACGGACAGGTGACCCGTGCCACGTCGCGGGTAGCCGATCGGGTCCACCACACGAGAGGACCCCTCATGAGCGACGAGAAGCAGACCGATCCGTCGATGGTCGTCCCGCCCGCCGAACAGCTGACCGGGGAGTCGGCCGAGCCCGACCGGCCCGCGGTGTCGGACGTGTTCCCGGCCGGCGAGGCGGCGTCCGAGGAGCACCTCGAGCCGAACGACGGCGGCTGATCACCCGAGGACGAGCGGCAGACCCGCCGTCGTGAAGGGCTCCGGCCCGAGGAAGGACGTGAGGTCGGCGATCCGGTCGCCGCGCAGGGTCAGCACCGTGATCGACCAGGCCCGGAAGGACCGGTCGTCCGGACCCTGCGCGACGGCGGGCCCGTTCAGGTAGAGCGCGAGGGCGGGCTGGCCGTTGGCGCTGGTCACCACGGTCCGCCACGTCCCGCAGGCGCCGAGGGGCACGGCGCGGGTGAAGGCGTCGACGGCGTCGCGGCCGGCGTACCAACCGGGCAGCGGCGGCATCGACCACGTGACGTCCTCGGTCAGCAGGGCGACGAGGCGGTCGGCGTCGCCCTGCTCGAGCGCGGTCGCGTAGCCGGTCACGACGGCGCGGAGCCGGGCGTCGTCGAGCTCGGCGAGGGTGCGCGCCTGCGACACCGGCGGGATCCGCTCCGCGACGATCCTGCGGGCCCGCTGCAGGGCGGAGTTCACCGACGCGGTCGACGTGTCCATCGTCGTCGCGATCTCGGCGGCGGAGAACCCCAGCACCTCGAAGAGCAGGAGTGCCGCCCGCTGGTTGCCGGGCAGGTGCTGCAGCGCCGCGACGAACGCGAGCTCGACCGACTCCCGCTCCTCGACGGCGAGCGCCGTGTCCGGGTAGGGCGTGAGCCAGGCGACCTCGGCGGGCGTGTCGTCGAGGACCGGCTCGGGCGACGAGGGGCCGAGGTCCATCGGGAGGGCGCGTCGGCCGCGGGCGTCGGCGAGGTCGAGGCAGGTGCGGGTGGCCACCGTGTAGAGCCACGACCGGAGCGTGCTGCGGCCCTCGAAGCGGCCGATCCCGCGCCACGCGCGCAGGAGGGCGTCCTGGAGGGCGTCGTCGGCGTCGTGGACCGAGCCGAGCATCCGGTAGCAGTGCGCGTGCAGCTCGCGGCGCAGCGGCGACACCAGCCGGTCGAACGCGGCCGCGTCCCCGGCGCGGGCGGCGTCGAGGTCGGGGTCGGCGAGCACGGCGTCCATGCCGCCGAGTGTGCCGCACGCGAGGGGAGGATCCGGCCGCTCTAGGCGCTCGAGGGTTCCCCTCGCGCGGGCGGGGCGGCGGTGGGGGGCGGGCGCAGCGGCAGCACCACGATCGCGGTCCCGGCGACGAGCAGGACGAGGAACCCGACGGTCGCCGACCAGCCCGCGGCGCCGAACACGACACCGCCGAGCGTCCCGCCGACCGACGAACCGACGTAGTAGCTGAACAGGTACATCCCCGAGGCGACGGCCCGTCCGTGCTCGGCGCGCCGCCCGACCCACGCCGACGCGACCGCGTGCCCCGCGAAGAAGCCCACGGTGAGCAGCGCCAGCCCGCCGATCACCAGGGCGAGCACGGGCGCGAGCATCGCGACGGCGCCGAGGGCGGCCACCCCGCACGCCGCGAGCACGGTGGTCCGCGCCCCGAGCCGACCCGAGACCCGGCCGGCCACGGTCGAGGTCACCGTGCCCACGGCGTAGAGCACGAACACGAAGCCGACGACGAGGTCGGACAGCGAGAACGGCGGCCCGAGCAGGCGGAAGGCGACGTAGTTGTAGGCGCACACGAACGTGCCCATGAGCAGCAGCCCGACCGCGAACAGCCTGCGCAGCACCGGGTCGCCCAGGTGCGCGCGCACCTCGCCGACGAGGGCCCCGGTGGAGACGGGGGCGGGCGTGAACCGGCGCGAGGGCGGCAGTACCAGCCAGAACACGAGCAGACAGACCGCCGAGACGCCCGCGATGCCGCCGAGCGCGAGGCGCCAGGAGCCCGTCAGGTCGTTCAGCGCACTGACGACGATCCGGCCGCCGAAGCCGCCCACCGAGTTCCCCGCGACGTAGAGGCCCATCGCCCCACCGAGGTGCCCGGTGTCGATCTCGTCGGCGAGGTAGGCCATGCCCACCGCGGGCAGCCCGGCGAGCGCCACCCCCTCGAGCGCCCGCAGCACCAGGAGCAGCCAGAGCGAGGGCGCCACGGCCGCGGCCAGCCCGAACACCACCGCGCCTGCGAGGGACCACACCATCACCGGCCGCCGACCCCAGCGCTCGGAGAGTGCCGACGCCGGGATGATCGCGAGCGCCAGCCCGCCCGTCGTCACCGACACCGACAGCGAGGCCGTGCCGGGCGAGACCGCGAAGACCTCGACGAGCCGCGGGAGCAGGGGTTGCGTGGCGTAGAGCAGCGCGAACGTGGTGAAGCCCGCGAAGAACAGCCCGACCGCGACCCGGCGGAAGGCCGCGTCGCCCCGCTGCAGGGCGGGCGCGGCGGTCGTCGACATCGTTACTCAGGCTAACCGGACGATTCGTCCCCCACCCACGTCAGATACGTCTCATGTCCCCCGACGACCGGCAGAGCGACGACCTCGGGCACGTCGTAGGAGTGGTTCTCGACGATCCACGCGGTCACCTCGTCGACGCGCGTGGTCTTCACGACGAGCTGGTACTCCGGCTCGACCTGCACCTCGCCCTCCCAGCGGAACACGCTGCGGACGGGGCCGACGATCTGCACGCAGGCGGCGAGGCGGGCCTCGACGAGACCGCGTGCGAGGCGCTGCGCCTCGTCGTCGGAGTCGGTGGTGGACATGACGACGTGGGGCGCGGGCACGCCCGCCAGTCCTACCCGACCGGCTCGGACTCGCGCGCCCCGAACACCTTCCCCTTCGCCTCCGGGCCGAGCAGGAGCGCGACCGCCGTCAGGACGAGCACCGGCACGATGACCGCCGCCAGGGCCACGGACCCGCTGTAGGCGGCGGCGAGCGCGGTCTGGATCGGCAGGTTGAACGAGGCGATCGCGTTGCCCAGCTGGTAGGTCACGCCCGGGTAGAAGCCCCGGACCTCGTCCGGGGAGAGCTCCGCGAGGTGGGCGGGCACCACGCCCCACCCGCCCTGCACGAGGACCTGGAGCAGGAAGGCGCCGAGGGTCACCAGGCCGAGCACGGGCGAGAAGGCGAAGAGAAAGGCGACCGGGATCGCGAGGATCGCGCAGCCGGCGGCCGTGCGCCGGCGCCCGAAGCGCTCGGACAGCGCCCCGAAGTAGGCGCCGCCGATGATCGCGCCGACGTTGTAGATGATCGCGACGACGGTGACGGTGCCGGTCGAGGCGGCGAAGTCCTCCTTCAGGAAGGTCGGCACGAAGTCCTGCGTGCCGTGGCTCATGACGTTGAACAGCGTCATGAGCACGATCAGGTAGACGAACCGGCGGAGCACGGCGGGCTGCAGGAACACCTGCCGCGGCCCGACCTTCGTCAGCTCCACCTTCTCCTGCGTCCGCTCCCACGCCTCCGACTCCCCGACCCGGGTGCGGATGAGGAAGGCGATGAGCGCCGGGATCGCGCCCAGCACGAACAGCCAGCGCCAGCCGAGGGCGGGGGTCACGACGAAGTTGGCGACGGTCGCGAGCAGGTACCCGACGGGATAGCCCTGCTGCAGCAGGCCGGACCAGAAGCCGCGCTTCTCCGGCGGGATCTTCTCCAGGGCCAGCGACGCGCCGAGGCCCCACTCCCCGCCCATGCCGAGCCCGAAGAGGAAGCGCAGCACGACGAGCACGGTGAAGGTGGGCGCGAGCCCGGAGAGCACCTCCATCGCGGAGTAGAAGAGGACGTCGACCATCAGCGGGATGCGGCGGCCCTTCTTGTCCGCCCAGATCCCGAAGACCAGCGCACCGATCGGCCGGGCGATCAGCGTGACCGTGGTGAGGAAGGCCACCTCGGTCGTCGAGCGGCCGAACTCCTTCGCGATGTCGGACAGGACGAAGACGACCAGGAAGAAGTCGAAGGCGTCCATCGCCCAGCCCAGCCAGGCGGCGAGGAACGCGTTGCGCTGCTCGCGGGTCAGTCCCCGCGCCTGCTCGAGAAGTCCCGGACCGGCCATGAACCCAGAACTTAGGCTCAACAACAGCCACGCGGACACCCGTCGTCGGGAACGTCCCGCGATGTCCGCTGCCGGACGCGCCTAGGCTCGTGAGCATGGCGAACGATTCGGGCGGCGGCCCCCGGCACCGCTGGCTCGTGCTCGGCATCTGCTGCACGAGCCTGCTCGTGGTGTCGATGGACAACACGATCGTCAACGTCGCGCTGCCGGCGATCCGCTCCGACCTCGCGGCCTCGATCACCGAACTGCAGTGGACCGTCGACGCCTACACCCTCGTGCTCGCCTGCTTCCTCATGCTCGCCGGCGCCACCGGCGACCGGCTCGGCCGGCGCCGGACCTTCCAGACCGGGCTCGCCGTCTTCGGGCTCGGCTCGCTGCTGTGCAGCCTCGCGCCGTCGGTCGGCTGGCTGATCGCGGCGCGGGCGGTGCAGGGCATCGGCGGGACGATGCTCAACCCGATCGCACTGTCCATCGTCACGAACGTCTTCGTCGACCCCCGTGAACGCGCCCGGGCCATCGGCGTCTGGGGGTCCGTGGTGGGCATCTCGCTCGGCCTGGGGCCGGTGCTGGGCGGCCTGCTCACCGAGTCGATCGGCTGGCGGGCGATCTTCTGGGTCAACGTGCCGATCGTGCTCGCCGCGATCGCGCTGACCGCGCGCTTCGTCCCCGAGTCGCGTGCGGCCCACGCCCGTCGGCCGGACCCGGTCGGGCAGATCCTCGTCGTGATCCTGCTCGGGTCGGTAACGACCGCCGTGATCGAGGCTCCCCGGCTGGGCTGGACCTCGGGGGCGGTCGTCGGGCTGGGTGCGGCGGCGGTCGTCGCGCTCGTCGCCCTGCTCGCCTGGGAGCGGCGCCGGCGCGAACCCCTGCTCGAGCTCGGCTTCTTCTCCAGCGTGCCGTTCGCCTCGGCCACGGTCATCGCGGTGTGCGCGTTCGCCGCGTTCGCCTCCTTCCTGTTCCTGTCCACGCTCTACCTGCAGGAGGTCCGCGGGCTCTCGGCGCTCGCGGCGGGGCTCGCCCTCCTGCCCGCGGCCGTGACCGCCACGGTGTGCGCGCCGCTGTCGGGGCGGCTGGTGGCCACCCGCGGGTCGCGGTTCTCGCTGGTCGTCGCCGGGGTGGCGATGACCGCGGTGGCGATCGTGCTGACCCGGGTCGGGCCGCAGACCCCGGAGTGGGTCCTGCTGGCCGTGTTCGCGGTCTTCGGGATCGGATTCGGCCTGGTGAACCCGCCGATCACCAACACGGCGGTCAGCGGGATGCCCCGCGCGCAGGCCGGCGTGGCCGCGGCGGTCGCGTCGACGAGCCGCCAGGTCGGCTCCACCTTCGGGGTCGCGGTGAGCGGCACGCTCGTCGCGGCCTCGGTCACCGTCGCCGACGGTCTGCCGGTCGCGTGGGTCGCGGCGGCCGTCGCGACCGTGGTCGTCGGGGTGCTCGGGATCGTCGCGACGACGGCCCGGGCCCGGGCCAGTGCGGAGCGGGTGGCCGCCTCGTTCGTGGAGGACGCGGCGCCCGCGCGGGTGTGACACGGGTTCGTGTGACATGCGGCGACGGCATCGGCGAAGCGGAGGACCGCTGGACGAACCCGACGTGGGAGATCGACCACTCCCCCGGGCGCCGACGCGGCCCGAGGGGCAGGCTGGGCGCTCCGCGCGACCGGGTCGCGGGGGGAAGGAGATGCCACGTGACGACGACGCAGTCGCCGGCCGCTGCCGCCGGGACGTTCCAGCTGGGGGGCGAGCTCACCGTCCGGCGCCTCGGCTACGGGGCCATGCGGCTCACCGGTGAGGGCATCTGGGGCCCGCCGAAGGACACCGACAACGCGCTGGCCGTGCTGCGCCGCGCCGTGGAGCTCGGGGTCGACTTCGTCGACACCGCCGACTCCTACGGCCCCTACGTCAGCGAGGAGCTCGTCCGGGAGGCGCTCTACCCCTACCGCGACGTCCGGGTCGCGACGAAGGCCGGTCTGCTGCGCACCGGGCCGAACCGCTGGATCCCCTGCGGCCGGCCGGACTACCTGCGCCAGGAGTGCGAGATGAGCCTCCGCCGCCTCGGCGTGGAGACCATCGACCTCTTCCAGCTCCACCGCGTCGACCCGCACGTGGCCGCGGACGAGCAGTTCGGCCTCCTCGCCGACCTGCAGCGCGAGGGCAAGGTGCGCCACGTCGGCCTGTCCCAGGTGTCCGTCGAGCAGATCGAGGCCGCCGGGCGGATCGTCGACGTGGCGTCGGTGCAGAACCGCTACAACCTCGTCGACCGCTCGTCGGACGCCGAGCTGCGCCACTGCACCGAGCACGGCATCGCGTTCATCCCCTGGGCGCCCGCCGACGCCGGGAACCTGGCGAAGGAGGGCAACGCCGCCCACGACGTGGCCGTCGAGCTCGGTGCCACCCCGGCGCAGGTCGCCCTCGCGTGGCTGCTGCAGCGCAGCTCGGTGATGCTGCCGATCCCGGGCACCGCCTCGCTCGAGCACCTCGAGGAGAACTGCGGGGCCGGCACGCTGGAGCTCCCGCGCCACGCCGTCGAGCGCCTGGACGCCGCCGGGGCCTGAGCCGGCCTCCCCGTCCCGAGCGAGCGGCACTCTCGCAGCATCTATGTGCGCGAGAGTGCCGTTCGCTCAGGAGCTCGGTCAGGCGCCGACGCGGCTGCGCGCCTTCTCGGCGTCGCGCAGCGCACGGTCGCGGCGCCGGCGGCGGATGACCGCGAGGGGGCCCCGCCCGTCGTCGGGAACGGCGAGCGGACCGCTGCCCTCGGCGAGCTCGGCCGCGGCGACGATGCGGCGCTCCATGCCGCCGAAGACGAGCACGTGGAACGGCGCGATGACCCACCAGTAGGCGTGCCCCGCGAGCCCCTTCGGCAGGAAGATCGCGCGCTGGCGGTAGATCGAGCCGCCCGGGCGCGGGGCCACGCGCAGTTCCAGCCAGGCGAGGCCGGGCGCCTTCATCTCGGCGCGCAGGCGCAGGAGGTACTCGCCGTCCTCGAGGTCGGGCACCGAGCGCGGTCCGGCGTCCGCGCCCTCGACGCACTCCTCCACCCGCCACCAGTCGAGCGCGTCGCCGACCTTGAGCGTGTCCTCGTCGCGCCGGCCACGTCGCAGTCCGACGCCGCCGACGAGCCGGTCGATCACCCCGCGCGCCCACCAGCCGATGGGGAACGAGTACCAGCCGCGGTTGCCGCCGATGCCCACGACGATCTTCCACAGCGCGTCGGCGTGCGCGGCGGACGGGCGCTCGCGGACGTCGGTGTAGACGGTGCCGCCGGCCCACTCCGGGTCGGAGGGCAGCAGGTCCGACGGCATCGGGTCGGACGGCGCGTAGCGGGCGTTCGCACCCGACCAGCGCGTCTCGACCTGGCCCTCGCGGATGCGGGTGAGCGCGAGGTCGACGGCGCGGCGGAAGCTCGTCAGGCCCTCGGCGGGCGGGGCCACGTAGGTGTCGATGTCGTGCTCGGAGGCGACGACCTCGTGGATGAGGGAGTCGATCAGCGGGACCGCCGTGGAGCGCGGGACGGGGGTCACCAGGTTGACCCAGTGCGAGGAGAGCCGGGGCGTGAGCACCGGCACCGGCAGCATGCGCCGCGGCGGCAGCCCGGCCACCTCGGCGAAGCCCTCCATCATCTGCAGGTAGGTCAGGACGTCGGGGCCGCCGATGTCGAACGTGCGGCTGACGTCGGCCGGCAGGTCGACCGCCCCCACCAGGTAGTGCAGGACGTCCCGGATCGCGATCGGCTGCACGCGGTGGTGCACCCAGCTCGGCGTCAGCATCACCGGGAGGCGCTCGGTGAGGTAGCGCAGCATCTCGAAGCTCGCCGACCCCGAGCCGAGGATCACCGCGGCCTGCAGGACCGCGGTCGGCACCCCGGACCGCAGGAAGATCTCGCCGACCTCGGCCCGCGATGCGAGGTGCTCGGAGAGCGTGACGCCGGAGGGGTGGATGCCGCCGAGGTAGACGACCCGGCGGATCCCGGCCGACCGGGCGGCCTGGGCGGTGATCAGCGCGGCGTGCCGGTCGACCTCGGCGAAGCCCGACTCGGACAGCGAGTGCACGAGGTAGAACAGGACGTCGGCGCCCTCGCAGGCGGCCCGCATCGAGTCCTCGTCGAGCACGTCCCCGGCGACCACCTCGACGGCCTCCTGCTGGGCCCACGGGATGTCCTTCATCTTCGCGGGGGTCCGGACCACGCACCGCACCTCGTGGCCCTCGGCCGCGAGCCGCGGCGCGAGGCGTCCGCCGATGTATCCGGTCGCGCCGGTCACCACGCACTTCACGGTCGCCATGGTCCCGGCTGACGGGTCCGAGCGCAGATCCGCGGCCGCCACGACCTGCCTCGATGGGGTGTGCCACCACCGTGCGCATCCGCTCGATGGGGTGGACGACCGGCCGTGTGCGTCCGCTGGTGTGGGCGAATCACCCGCGTGCCCGATCGAGCGCGTCCACCTGACCGCCGGTGACCGCTCGGGGGACGAACGACACGGATGTGGTTCTGCTCCTCTGGAGTGACACACGACCAGGGGGTCTTCGGGCGTGTCGCGATTCGTTCGGCGCGTCGCCCGAAAGGTGCGCGGTGAAGGTGCCGTTGGGCCCTGCAGACGCGCGGCGCAGCAGTGGACACGGCTGTTCGTCGCAGCGCGGCAGGACCGTGTGGTGCAACGGCGGAGGTGGGGAACGATGTGGGTCTGGCGCGACGAGACGGTGCGCGGTGGATGGCGTCTCGACAACACGGGCTCGTGGACGTACGACGAACCCGCGCGCCTGCAGCCGGTGGGGGCGCCGCGGCGCGCGGAGCCCGACGCCCGGGCGCGGGAGCAGTGGGCGCGGGAGCGGTTCCTCGCCGACCAGCGCGCCCGGCAGGAGCGGCTGCGTCCGGCGCTGGCGGCGACGCCGGGTGACCCGTTCGAGGCGGAGCCGATCTTCCGGTCGGTGGCGCACGAGGTCTCGCACGAGCGGCGCTACGAGGGCGGGCGCTACCGCCACACGCCGCACGCCCCGGCGGAGCGACACGGCTACATCCCGGAGCCGCACCCGGGCTCGGGGCCCTTCCCGGCGCAGGACGGCGGCCGCCGCCGCCTGGCGCCGGTCGACGAGGTCCCCCCGCCCCCGGTGCAGGACGACTTCGGGCCCGTCGGGTCCCCGGAGGACGAGCTGCGTCGCCGCGCCGAGCGTCGCCGCCGCCCGCGCAGCGAGCCGGACAGCGGCCGGCACGTCCTGCGTCGCTGACGTCGCGGACCGGACCCGTCGGGGGTGTCCGGCACGCCCAGCAGCACGAGCACGACCCGGCCCGAGGCCGGTCGAGGCCCTCCACGCACCGCGTGGGGGGCCTCCGTCGTGGGGGCCGGGAGGTGTGCCCACGATCGGCGCGGGGTATCGCCCCGGCCAGCGCCCGGTGTCCGTCGATCGCAGGAGGTCCTCCCCATGCTCGTCCGCCGTCTCGCCCGGCCGATGTTGGCCGCGGTGTTCATCAAGGGCGGGATCGACACCCTGCTCAACCCGGAGCCCCGGGTCGGCATGGCCGCGCCGAAGCTCCGGCAGGCGGAGAACGCCGTCGGGGACAAGCTCCCGCCGCAGGCGCCCACCGAGCCCGACCAGCTCGTGCGCATCGACGCCGGGGTGAAGATCGGGGCGGGCGTCCTGCTCGCGCTGGGGAAGTTCCCGCGGATCGCCTCGCTCGCGCTCGCCGCGAGCATCATCCCGACGACGGTCGTCGGGCACGCCTTCTGGGAGGCCGACGGCGCGGACCGTCCCGCCCAGGAGATCCACTTCCTCAAGAACCTCGGGCTGCTCGGTGGACTGATCCTCGCCGCCGTCGACACCGGGGGGAAGCCGTCGCTGGGCTGGCGGGCCCGTCGGGCCTCGCGCAAGCTCGCCAAGCAGACCCGGGAGCTCACCGGGTCGGCCCAGGAGCACGACTTCGCCGGGCAGGCGAAGTCGGCCGCCGAGACCGCGGGCGCCACCGCCCGCGACGCGGTCGACGTGGCGATCGGCCGTTTCGTCGCCTGACGGTCCCTGCTCTCACCCGAACGGCCCGGACGCCGCGTCCGGGCCGTTCGTGCGTCCGGCGCAGGGGCACGGCCCCTAGGGTGGGACGGGTGTGGACGAACTGGTCGGGCGGGCAGCGCTGCCGACCCGTCGCCACCGCCCGGCCGCTGGACGAGGCCGGGGTCGCGGGCGTGGTCCGACGGGCCGCCGAGCGCGGCCAGACGGTCCGCCCGGTCGGGGCCGGCCACGGCTTCTCCGACCTCGCCGTCACCGACGGCGTCCACCTCGACTGCTCCGCCTTCGCCGGCATCACCGGTGTCTCGGCGATGGGCGGCCCGGCCGCCGCGCCCGGCGAGGCCGTGGTGCGGGTCCGCGGCGGCACCACCGTCGGCGAGCTCCAGGACGGGCTCGCCGAACGCGGCCTCGCCCTCCCGGTGCCGCTCGACCTGGCGGCACCCACCCTCGGCGGGGCGCTCGCGGTCGGTGCCCACGGCAGCGCCGCGTGCCGCGGCTCCCTCGCCGAGCAGGTCCTCGCCCTGCGGGTGGTCGACGGCCGCGGCCGCGTGCGCGACGTCCCCCGCGCCGACCTCGACGCCGCCCGCACCGCACTCGGGGCGCTCGGGGTGGTCCTCGACGCCGAGCTCGCCGTCGTCCCGGCGGCGCCGATGACCGTCACGCGGGCGCAGCGCCCCGTCGACGAGGTGCTCGACCCCGCCTTCTGGGAGGCGCACGACCTGGCGGAGGCCGCCCTGTTCCCCTCCTCGCCGACCGCCCTGGCGCGGTGGGCGGGAGCCGCGGACGCCGCCGACGAGGAGGACTCCGAACGCGGCGTGGGCGTCACCAGCGCCGGGGCCACGGGGCGCACCGCCCTGGGCGGGGCGGTCGTCGTCGAGCGGGCCCTCCCCCGCCTCGCACCGTCGCTCAACCGCGTCGTCTCCCGGCTCGCCCGCACCGTGACCGCCACCGGCGCCGGCCACCGCGTCCTCTCGAACCCGCCCGCGGTCCGCTACGAGCAGACCGAGTGGGCCGTCCCGCGCGAGGTGCTGGTCGGCAGCCTGCGGGCGTTGCTCGCCCAGCTCGCCGACGGCCTGGAGACCGGGCTGCCGGTGCGCATGCGGGTGGGTCCCGCCGAGCGCGGCTGGCTGCACCCGGCGTACGGCCGGGACACCGGCTGGGTGGCCGTCCGCGTCCCGCGCGGCACCGACCCCGGCCCCGTCCTCGCCCGCACGGCCTCGGTGATGCGGGCACACGGCGGGCGGCCGCACTGGGGCACCCGGCACGACTTCGACGCCGTCGACGTGGCCACGGCCTACCCGCGGTTCGCCGACTTCGCGAAGGTCCGCGACGACTACGACCCCGACCGGGTGTTCACCAACCCCGCCCTGGCCCGGCTGCTCGGCGACTGATCGTCCTCGTCGTCCGCCGCGGCGCCGAGGTCGATCGCGAGCGCCACGACCGCCTGGTCGACGCGGCGCAGCAGCCGGGTGATGACGAGGGCGTCGTTGCGCCGGCGCGGATCCTGGCTGCGGGCGGCCTGCTCCTCGGCGCGGTCGACGAGCTCCTCGGCGGAGTGGACGAGCACCTGCCCGCCGTCGGAGCGCCGCTTCCCGCGCACCACGACGTCGCGCAGCCCGTCCAGGTTCGCCCGCACCGCGGCCAGCGCGGGCTCCAGGGTCGGCGCCCAACCCGGCGTGGGGTCGGACCCGAGCTCCGCGCCGGTGCGGGCCAGCGAGCGGGCGTAGTGGTCGACGATCGTGAACACCCGCAGGGCGCGGCGGTGGCTCGAGCGGCCGCGACGCTTCGGCGTGTTGACCAGCAGCGGCTTCGTCCGCGCGCGCAGCGTGGCCAGCGCGGTGTCCATGTCCCGGGCGCTCTCCAGCGCGGCCGGCCCGCCCGCGCCCCGCCCGAGGACGGTCGCCACGCCGGCCTCCAGCACCGTGTCCGCGGCGTCGACGAAGTCCTCGACGGCCTCCCCGAACGCCTCCCGCGTCCCCTTGGGGAGCACGAGGAAGGCGGCGACGACGCTCGCGAGCACGCCGACCAGCGTCTCCTCGATGCGCAGCACCAGCGTCTGGACGCTGAACTGGCCGATCAGCCCGTACACGAGCGCGAGCACGGCGGTGATCCAGAACGCCAGCATCCCCGGCGACACGCGGACGAGGTAGAGCGCGAGGAACGCGCACGCGAACAGGAGCACCAGCGAGACCACCTGGTTGCCCGCGGTCAGGGCGGCGAGGGCCATGCCCGCCGCGACCCCGCCGACGGTGCCCACCACCCGGCCCCACCCGCGCGAGAGCAGGTCGCCGCGGCTGGCGGTGTTGGCGAACACGACGAACGAGGCGATCACCGCCCAGTACCAGCGCGACGGGGCGAGCAGCTCGCCCAGGCCGATCGCGATCGTCGTGCCCACGCCCACCTGGATCGACTGCCGGGTGGTCAGCAGCAGGCCCCGGTCCCGGTCGGTCGCCCCGCTGCCCGTGGCGTCGCCGCCCGTGGCGTCGCGCTCCGTTCCCGACGACGGGTCGGACCGTCCGGGTGCCCGTCCGCCGGAGGTCGTGTCCGGGCGCCCGTGGGCGATGCCGTCCGGCGCGGGCTCGGCGGCCACCGCCACCGGGGAGGCGGCCGACGAGCGGGGGACGCCCGGCAGGACGATACCGCCGGTCATCGCCTCGCCCGGCCGCGCGGGGAGGTCGCGTTGCGCGTACTCCACGGAGTCGGCGATGCGCCGCACCGCGAAGGCGGCGCGCTGGACGCGTTCGTGCCCGCGGCCGGTGTCCGCCACCAGCCCCGCGACCGCTCCCCGCGCGTCCGCGAGCTCGGAGAGGATCTGCCGGTGCGGCACCCGTCGGTCGGTGGCGCGGGCGAGGTGGGTCAGCCCGGTCCGCAGTGCGGTCAGGGCGAGCGGGCTCGGGCGCTGCACGTCGTCGGCGCGGACGAGTCGCCGGGCGGCGACGCCGAGGCGTTCCAGGCCCAGCTCGGTGTCCACCACCCGCAGCGCGAGCAGGTCGTTCTCGAGGCCGGGCCACACCCGGTCCGCGGCGCTGTACTCGAGCTGGTCCTCGACGAGCAGCGCGGTCTCGTTGAGGCGGCGGCGGGCGCGGTAGAGCCGTTCGAGCACGGCGTCACCGACCTGCTCGTGCTCGGCGCCGGGACGGTGTCCGGGCCCGTCCTGGGCCGCGGCGTACACGTCGTCGACCCGGAGCACCATCTCGTGCGCGCGCGCCCGGAACGCGTCGACGAGCCGGCGCAGCGTCCGCTCGGGCCGCTCGGCGAACAGCACGCCGCGCAGCAGCAGCGTGGTGCCGAGCCCGATGAGCACGGCGACGCACAGCGCGGGGATCTGCGGCGGCTTGGCCTGCAGGAACTGGGTGAAGAAGAACGGCATGAAGGCGCCCATGCCGAGGGCGAAGCCGCGCGGCCCGTAGCGCCGCACGTAGACCGCACCGACCATCACCGCCACGAAGACCACGTCGGCGACGACCCGGTGGGGCGAGAGCAACGTGCCCACCGTGGTGGACGCGAGCGCGGGCAGCACCATCAGCGCGGTGGTCACCCGCTGGCGGGGCACCGTCTTCTCGTTGACCGCCAGGTTGGAGATCATCGCGAGCACGCCGGCGAACAGCACGACGGTCACCGGCTCGTCGGGCGCGAGGGTGGCCCGCCCCCACGCGACGAGGCCTGCGGCGATCGCCATCGACGCGACGGCCACCGACGCCAGCCGCAGCCGCGCCAGGCCGGGGTCGGCCGTCACCAGCAGGGTGCGCAGCGACTCGATCGCCCTCGTCGTGCCCACGGTGCCAGGCCGCCCCTCTCGTCGAGGCGGAAGTCTCCCACGGGGCGCGCGGTGCGGGATCCACTCTCGACACGGTTACCGGGTGGTAATAGCCTGCAGTTACCCGCCGGTACGGACCGGCTCGAGCCCGCCGCGTCACCCTCACGACGGGCCTTCTCGACGGAGCACGGAGCAGCCACGTCATGAGCCACTACAAGGCCAACGTCCGCGACATCGAGTTCACGCTGTTCGAGCTCCTGCGCGTGCAGGACCGGTTCGGGCAGGGTCCGTTCGCGGAGACCGACGAGGAGACCGCCCGCGCGCTCCTCCACGAGGCCGCCGCCCTGGCCGAGGGCCCGCTCGCGGAGTCCTACGAGTCCGGCGACCGCAACCCGGTCCGGTTCGACCCGCAGACCCACACCGCGCACCTCGACGAGGGCATCAAGCGCTCCTACCGCGCCATGTGGGACGCCGAGTGGTGGCGCCTGTCGGCCGACAACGCGATCGGCGGCATGGGCGTGCCCCCGTCGATCCAGTGGTCCGCCGGCGAGATGATCCTGGGCGCCAACGCGCCGGTGTTCATGTACATGACCGGCCCGAACTTCGCCTCGGTGATCTACCGCAACGGCACCGAGCAGCAGAAGCACTGGGCGCAGGTCATGGTCGACCGCGGCTGGAGCGCCTCGATGGTGCTCACCGAGCCCGACGCCGGCTCCGACGTGGGCGCCGGCCGCACCAAGGCCCGCGACAACGGCGACGGCACCTGGTCGATCGAGGGTGTCAAGCGCTTCATCACCTCGGCCGACTCCGACGACCTCGTCGAGAACATCCTGCACCTGGTGCTGGCCCGCCCCGAGGGCGCGAAGCCGGGCACCAAGGGCCTCTCGCTCTTCCTGGTGCCGAAGTTCCACTTCGACCCGCAGACCGGCGAGCCGGGCGAGCGCAACGGCGCCTTCGTGACGAACGTCGAGCACAAGATGGGCCTGAACGCCTCGGCCACCTGCGAGCTCACCTTCGGCGCGCACGGCACGCCGGCGATCGGCTACCTGCTCGGTGATGTCCACGACGGCATCGCGCAGATGTTCCAGGTCATCGAGTACGCCCGGATGATGGTCGGCACCAAGGCCATCGGCACCCTCTCGACCGGTTACCTCAACGCCCTCGAGTACGCCAAGGAGCGCATCCAGGGCGCCGACCTCACCCAGCAGACCAACAAGTCCGCGCCGCGCGTCCCGATCACCGCGCACCCCGATGTCCGCCGCAGCCTCATGCTGCAGAAGGCGTACGCGGAGGGTCTGCGTGCGGTGTACGCGTTCACCGCGACCTATCAGGACACCGTGCGCCTGGGCTCGGCCCCGGACGCCGAGGCCGGTGCGGTCTCCGCCGAGGACGTGGCGCTCGCGGAGAAGGTCAACGACCTGCTGCTGCCCATCGTCAAGGGCGTGGGCTCGGAGCGTGCCTCGGAGCAGCTCATCGGGTCGCTGCAGACCCTGGGCGGGTCCGGCTACCTGCAGGACTACCCCATCGAGCAGTACATCCGCGACGCCAAGATCGACTCGCTCTACGAGGGCACCACGGCGATCCAGTCGCAGGACTTCTTCTTCCGCAAGATCGTCAAGGACAACGGCCAGGCCCTCGTGCACGTCGCCGGGCTCGTCCAGACGTTCCTGGAGTCCGAGGCCGGCAACGGGCGGCTCAAGGAGGACCGGGCGCTGCTCGCCACCGCGCTGGCGGACGTGCAGGCGATGCTCGGCTCGATGATCGGGTACCTGACGTCGTCGCAGGAGGACGTGCGGAACCTCTACAAGGTCGGCCAGCACGCGGTCCGCTTCCTGCTCTCGGTCGGCGACATGCTCATCGGCTACCTGCTGCTGCGTGGGGCCGAGGTCGCCATCGGCGCGCTCGACCGCGGCGCCTCGGCGAAGGACACCGCGTTCTACGAGGGCAAGATCGCCGTCGCGCACTTCTTCGCCAAGAGCGTGCTGCCCGAGCTGACCGCGCGCCGCTCGATCGTCGAGGGCGCGGACAACGCGCTCATGGACCTGGACGTCGCCGCGTTCTGATCCACCCCTGAACGAACGAACGGCACTCTCGCGCACCAAGAAGCTGCGGGAGTGCCGTTCGTGCATGTCGGGGCGGGTGAACTCGGGTGATTCATGGGTCACAGGGGCCCGGGAGATAGGTTCTGCGCTGTGTCGAAGGTCCTGACGAATCTGCCGGTCGGCGAGCGTGTCGGCATCGCCTTCTCCGGGGGTCTCGACACCTCCGTCGCGGTGGCCTGGATGCGCCACCACGGCGCCGTGCCCTGCGCCTACTCGGCCGACCTCGGGCAGTACGACGAGGACGACATGGCGACGCTGCCCGACCGCGCGAAGGAGTACGGCGCGGAGATCGCGCGGCTCGTCGACTGCCGCGGTCCGCTCGTGGAGGAGGGCCTCGTCGCGCTGATGTGCGGCGCCTTCCACATCCGCTCCGGCTCGCGCGTCTACTTCAACACCACCCCGCTCGGCCGCGCCGTCACCGGCACGCTGCTCGTGCGCGCCATGCAGGACGACGGCGTGTCGATCTGGGGCGACGGCTCCACCTACAAGGGCAACGACATCGAGCGGTTCTACCGCTACGGCCTGCTCGCCAACCCGCAGCTGCGCATCTACAAGCCGTGGCTGGACGCGCAGTTCGTCGACGAGCTCGGCGGCCGCGCGGAGATGAGCCAGTGGCTCACCGAGCACGACCTGCCCTACCGCGCCAGCAAGGAGAAGGCGTACTCCACGGACGCCAACATCTGGGGCGCCACGCACGAGGCGAAGACGCTCGAGCACCTCGACGAGTCGCTCGAGGTCGTCGAGCCGATCATGGGCGTCCGGTTCTGGGACCCCGCCGTCACGATCGAGCCCGAGGACGTGACGCTGGAGTTCGAGCAGGGCTACCCGGTCGCGATCAACGGCGAGCGGTTCGCGAACAACGTCGACCTCGTGATGGCCGCGAACGGCATCGGCGGCCGCCACGGGCTCGGCATGTCCGACCAGATCGAGAACCGCATCATCGAGGCCAAGAGCCGCGGCATCTACGAGGCGCCCGGCATGGCCCTGCTGTTCATCGCCTACGAGCGGCTGCTGAACGCGATCCACAACGAGGACACGATCGCGAACTACCACAACGAGGGCCGCCGCCTCGGCCGGCTGCTCTACGAGGGCCGCTGGCTCGACCCGCAGTCGATCATGCTGCGCGAGTCGATCGTGCGGTGGATCGGCCGCACCGTGACCGGGTCGGTGACCCTGCGCCTGCGTCGCGGCGAGGACTACACGATCGTCCGCACCGAGGGCCCGGCGCTGTCCTACCACCCCGACAAGCTGTCGATGGAGCGCACCGAGGACGCCGCGTTCGGCCCGCTGGACCGCATCGGCCAGCTGACGATGCGCAACCTCGACATCGCCGACTCCCGCACCAAGCTCGAGCAGTACGCGGCGTTCGGCCAGCTCACCGGGCAGGCCGCGTTCGTCGGGGAGCTCGAGCAGGGCCGCGCCGACGCGATCACCGGCCGCGGCGAGGGCGTCGACACCGACGAGTCGGCCCTCGACCGGGCGGCGATCGAGTCCGGGGTGGACTGACGTCCAGGTGAGCAGAAAGTGGGGCTATGGGCCCACTTACTGCTCACGTGCGCAGCACCTACACCCGCCGCGCCCGCGCCTCCGCGAACAGGTAGAGCCCGAAGGCCACGAACCCCAGGGCCACCGCGAGCAGCAGGAACACGCCGAACGGCTGACCGGCGAGGGTCTTCAGGGCGGCGTCCAGGCCACCGGCCCGCCGGGGGTCGGCGGTGAGCGCCGCGAGGGCGAACAGCACCGCCATCACCGCGAACGCCACGGCCCGCAGCGCGTGGCCCGCCACCCCGAGCGGCACCACCGCGTCCCGCGCCCACGACGGCAGCCGGCTCCGGTCCAGCTCCTCCAGGAAGTCGCGGCGCACCCCGGTCCACGCCGTCGCGCCCGCGGCGATCAGCACGACGAGCGCGACGACGCCGATCAGCACCCGGCCGCCCGGCAGCGCGAGAACGCCCGCGGTCGCCTCCTGCGAGCCGCCGGTGGACGAGCCCGACGACCCGGTGACGAGCAGCCGCACCCCGAGCACCGCCACCCCGAGGACGGCCAGCGCCCGGGCCCCGCTGCCGATCCGCTTCTGGGCGCGGTCCCAGCCGCTCGCCCACCGGTAGCCGGCGATGGCCGCGAGCCCCTGCCAGATCCCGAAGGCGACGAGGCCGAGCACGATCACCACGATCACGACGACGCCGAACGGCTCGCCCGCGATCGTGCCGAGCGCGCCCTGCTGGTCGGCCTGCCCGCCGCCGGAGAGCGCGATCTGCACCGCGATCCCGCCGACCAGGACGTGGACCAGCCCGTAGGCCACCAGCCCGACGCGACCGAGCAGTTCCACCCCGCGTGCCGGGGCCTCGCCCTCACCGCTGCGGCCGAGGCCGGAGAGTGCGCCCCGGACCTCCCGGGCGGCGCGCTCGGCGCCGCCGTCGGCGTGCTCCTCGGTCATCCGCCGTTGCAGGTGATCTCGGGCTCCGGGTTGTAGCGGACGGTGCGCGGCTCGGACTTCGTCTGGCCGGTGCGGACGTCCTTGAGGACCCGGGTGTCGGTGATGGTGAAGCCGCCGACGCCCTTGGACGGCTTGCACCTCGGGTTGTCCGAGAGGTCCCGGGTGCCGGGGGCCACCGGGTTGGTGCGCGGGCCGGTCTGCGACGTCACGTCGTAGCGCTTCTGCCCGTAGATCTGGACCTTGATCGACGACGGGGTCCACAGGGTGCGGATGAGCACCGGGGTGTCGCCGTCGTTGCGGAACTTCAGGTCGATCGCGCCCTCGAACACGGTCGCCTCGCGACCGGCCGGGTAGCGGCTGATGTAGTAGCTGTGCTCCTTGTGCTCGACCTGCTGCAGGCCGGCGAAGTACGTGGCGTTGTACAGCGTCGTCGCGAACTGCGAGATGCCGCCGCCGATGCCGCGCCCGGGCACGCCGTCGTCGATGATGCCCGCCTCGACGAAGCCCTGGCTCGCGTCGCGCGGGCCGGTGAAGCCGTTGAGGCTGAACGTCTCGCCCGGCTTCACGGTCGCGCCGTTGACGATCTCGGCGACCCGCTTGATGTTCTGGCCGGAGTCGGCGGCGAAGCCGTTGGTCTGGAACTCGCCGATCACGGTGGCCGGGCCGAGGGCCTGCAGCGCCTCGGTGGTGACCTTCGGCGGCGTCGTCGTGTAGATCGCGTTGACCGCGCGGCCGCTCGCGGGCGGCGGCGGGGTGGGCGTCGCGCCCGGCGGCACCGGCGGCGGGGTGAAGGTGGCGGGCGGGGTCGCGTCGGCCGGCCGGCCGAGCGCCTCGACGAGGCCCTCGAAGGTCTTCGGGTAGTCGATCGTGCGGCCGGTGACGGCCGGGACGACGGTGGCGCCCGCGCCCTCGAAGGCGAACGTCGCGTCCTTGGGCTCGGCCTCGGTCGACGCGAGGTCGCGGTCGGCCACCCGCTCGGCGGCCGGGACGTCCACGCGCGGCGTGAGCCCGCCGGAGCCGTCCGGGTCGAACTTCAGGAACGTCCCGATCTCCTCGGGCGAGAGCGTCGCGTTCTTCGCGTCGCCCACCACGTAGGCCGGGCCGGCGACCGCAGGGGTGGCCACCTCGCGCAGGGCGGTGTCGATCCCGTCCTGGGTGACGGTGACGGGCTGCTCGGTGACGGGGAGGCCGACCGGGGCCGAGTCGAGCCAGTGCGCGAACACGACCTCGGGCGCGGTGCGGCTGTCGACGATCGCACCCGGCACGGAGGGCACCGGCACGGGACGGTCGCCCTCGAAGCGGATCGTGCCCTCGGTCGACGGCCGGTCCAGCTGCGGGCGCGCGGCGTCGACGGCCTGCCCGATGGCGACCGGGTTGCCCTTGCTGATCGGGGCGATCTCGCGGTCGGCGAAGAACGACGACAGGCGGGTGAACGGGTTGAGCGGCTGCTCGCCGGCCTCGTCGATCGTGGCGGCGACGTCGAGGTCGAGCCCGGCGGCGCGCGGGTCGATCGTCGTGGTGCGGGCCTCGGGGCCCCCGCCCGCGACGAGGGTGATCGGGCGGGAGACGCGCGGGCCGAGCTCGGTGCGCAGCGCCTCCTGGGCGGCCAGCCGGTTCATCCCGCCGATCTCGACGCCGGCGACGGTGACCCCGCGCGGCACGTTCGTGGCCGAGACCAGCAGGTCGCCGACGTAGAGGACCGCCAGCAGTCCGACGACCGCCGCGCCCGCGATCAGGAGCTTCTTGCGGGACCGGCCCGACGCGTCGTCGGGAACGCCCTCCCCCGGACCCGCGACCGGCGGGATCTGGACCGTGGCCTCGGCGTCGGGGTCGTAGCTCGACGGCGGCCCGGCGGGCGGTCCCGGCTCGGCCGACATCGCACGCGTCGCCTCGGCGTCGGGGCCGGGCCCGTCACCGCCGGTCGACTCGAGGCGGGTGTCCCCGGGGGAGTCCGGTGAAGGTGTCGTCACAGGTAGAGCCCCGTCCCGCTGGTCGGCTCGATGTTCTCGCTGGCCACGGCGTGCACGTCGCGTTCGCGCATCACCACGAACGCCCGGCCGTCGACCTCCACCTCGGCGTGGTCGTCCGGCCCGTACAGGACCCGGTCGCCGACCTTGACGGTCCGCACGTGGTTCCCGGTCCCGTACACGTCCCCCCAGCTCAACCGCTTCGACACCGACGCCGTCGCGGGGATGACGATGCCGCCGGTGCTGCGGCGCTCACCCTCGGCGGCCGAGGGGGCGACGAGCACGCGGTCGTGAAGCATCTGGATTTCCAGCCGGGAGTCCGACACGCGCGAATCGTACGGGGAGGTCGGTATCGCTCGGGCGGGTGGGCGGGCGCGAGCGGAGCCGGGTGCGCGGGCGCTCCGGGGCGTGTCGCGGCGGGCGATCCGGCTCCGGACACGAAGCAGCCCCGTGGCCCTGCCAGGTCGGGGGTCCGGCAGCGCCACGGGGCTCGTGAGGGGTGTCGTCCGGGGCCCGGCATTCGTTACCGCCCCCGTCGAGTTCACTCGTCCGGACCAGTTCCGTCTCAGTCCCGACCCAGCAGGAAGCGCCCGAAGTGCGGCACGGTGAAGGCGATCCACCCGCGCTCGGCGGAGAAGACCAGGCCCTTGCGCAGCAGGCTGTCGCGGGCCGGCGAGAGCGAGGAGGCCCGCTTGCCGAGGTGCGCGGCGAGCTTCGAGGTCTGCACCGCCTCGTCGCGGCCCTCGGCGAGCTCGGCCATGCCCTGCAGGTACTCGCGCTCGGCCGGGGTCGCGCGCTCGTAGCGCGAGCCGAAGAACCCGACGGCGAGCTCCGCCCCGGCGTCGGGGGCGGCGACCCGGACGTCGTCGGCGTCGATCGGGCTCTGCACCGCCGCGTCCCAGGCGGCCTTGCCGTACGCCTGGACGAAGTAGGGGTAGCCGCCGGAGACCTCGTACAGCGCGTCGAGCGCGGCCGGGGTCAGCTCGGCGTCCTCGCGCTTCGCGGGGGCGGTGAGCGCGAAGTCGGCGTCGGCGCGGTCGAGCTGGCCGATCCGCACGTAGCGGAACAGTCGCTCGGAGTAGGACTTGGAGGCCGACAGCACGGCGGGCAGGTGCGGCAGACCCGCCCCGACGACGACGAGCGGCGCCCCGGACTGGGAGAGCTCGTGGCAGGCGGCGCACAGCGCGGAGACGTCGTCGAGCTGGAGGTCCTGCATCTCGTCGATGAGCAGGGCGACCCCCACGCCGACGTCGGCGGCGAGCTCGGCCACGACGCCGAACAGTTCGACGAGGTCGATCTCGATGTCCCCGGAGTCCGCGCGGCCGGACAGCACCGGGGCGTCGATGCCGGGCTGCCAGCGGTCCTTGAGCTTGGCGTCCGACGGTGTCGCCTTCAGGGCGAAGGCCTTCAGGACGCCGAGCGTCTCCTCGACCCGGTCGGGGGCCCGGTGGCGGACGGCGAGGTCGCGCACCGCCCGGTGCAGCGCCGCGGAGAGGGGGCGGCGCAGGTCGGCGTCCGGACGCGCCTCGATCTTCCCCGCGCCCCAGCCGGCGCGCACGGCCATCGACCGCAGTTCGCCGAGCAGCACGGTCTTGCCGACCCCGCGCAGGCCGGTGAGCACGAGGCTGCGCTCGGGCCGCCCGCGGGCGACGCGCTCGAGCACCACGTCGAAGGCGTGCAGCTCCCGGTCGCGGCCGGCGAGCTCGGGCGGGCGCTGGCCGGCGCCGGGGGCGAACGGGTTGCGCACCGGATCCACGATCGGAGCGTATGGCGCTCTCTAGATCAGGTCCGATACGTCGGCAGAAACGGCGATCGGCGTGTCGCGGGTGTGACGGCGGAGACAGTCGCGAGTCGTCGGACACCGTGTATCGGTTACCGTTGGTACGGGTAACCGCAGGTAACAGTGACCGTCGGTACGGAGGAGTTCAGCACCATGACCACCGTCGAGAACACCCCGAGCACCGGGCGACGGGACGACGTCGCGGAACGGCTGCTGCGGTCGGCCGGGGAGCTGTCCTACGACCCCCTCGCCGAGGTCGACTGGGAGACCCCGCTCGACCCCGCCCACCACGGCTGCAGCCCGGAGTGGAGCACGCTCTACGGCACGGCCTACTGGGACGAGATGAGCGAGGCCCAGCGGGCGGCGCTGACCCGGCAGGAGGCCGCGTCGGTCGCCAGCACGGGCATCTGGTTCGAGATGATCCTGCAGCAGATGGTCATCCGGGACTTCTACGCGAAGGACCCGACGGACCCGGCGTTCCAGTGGGCGCTGACCGAGATCGCCGACGAGTGCCGGCACTCGATCATGTTCGCCCGGGGCGCCGAGAAGCTCGGGGCGCCGGCCTACCGCCCGGCCCGCCACGTCATCGAGGGCGGCCGCGTGTTCAAGGCCGTGGCCACCGGTGAGGCCGCCTACGCGTCGATCCTCGTCGCCGAGGAGGTCCTCGACGTCATGCAGCGCGACTGGATGCGCGACGACCGCGTCGCCCCGTTCGCGCGCACGATCAACAACATCCACGTGGTCGAGGAGGCGCGGCACATGCGCTTCGCCCGCGAGGAGACCCGCGAGCGCCTGGAGGGCGTCGGCCCGGTCCGTCGTCGGGTGCAGGCCCTGCTGGTCGCGTTCGCCGCCTTCTTCATCGTGACGAGCATGTGGAGCCCGAAGGTCTACGCGAACGCCGGCCTCGACCCGAAGCGGGCGCTGCGGGAGGCGAAGGCGAACGAGCACCACCGCGCGATGCTGCGCTCGAGCTGCGCGGAGCTCATGGAGTTCCTCGGTTCGGTCGGGCTGCTGACCCGTCCGGCGCGGGCGATCTACCGCGCCGCGCACATCCTGTAAGAGGTCACGCCGTGCCCTTCGCGATTACGCAGTCGTGCTGTGTCGACGCCTCGTGCGTCACCGCCTGCCCGGTCAACTGCATCCACCCCGCGCCGGGGGAGCCGGACTTCGGCTCGACCGACATGCTCTACGTCGACCCGCGTGCCTGCATCGACTGCGGGGCGTGCGCCGAGGTGTGCCCGGTCGACGCGGTGTTCCCGGTGGAGAACCTCGTCGGCCCGCTGCGCGAGTACGCGGAGGTCAACGCCGAGTACTACGCCGACCGGGAGGCCCCGGCGGCGCTCGCCGGGTCCCCCCTGTTCCACGCGTGGGACCCGGTGCGCTTCGATCGCGTGCTGCCCGCGGACTTCCCGCGGCTCGAGGTCGCGGTGGTCGGCAGCGGCCCGGCGGCGATGTACGCGGTGGAGGACCTGCTCCTGCACACGACCGCCCACGTCACGATCATCGACCGGCTGCGCGAGCCGGGTGGGCTGGTGCGCTTCGGGGTCGCACCCGACCACGCGTCCACCAAGCAGATCGGCGCGCACTTCGCGCGCTACCACTCCCACCACCGGGTGCGGATGCGCCTCGGCGTCGAGGTCGGGCGCGACGTGACGGTGGAGGAGCTGGGCCGGCAGTACGACGCGGTGATCTACGCCGTCGGGGCCGCCGAGTCGCGTGACCTCGGCATCCCGGGCGAGGACCTGCCCGGCAACCTGGCCTCGACCACGGTCGTGCA
The DNA here is from genome assembly GCF_050955885.1 of Actinomycetospora sp. CA-084318. Lineage (NCBI taxonomy): Bacteria > Bacillati > Actinomycetota > Actinomycetes > Pseudonocardiales > Pseudonocardiaceae > Actinomycetospora > Actinomycetospora sp. CA-084318. The sequence continues at coordinate 6,049,265 of NZ_CP192098.1, read as the reverse complement.
CTGGTACAACGGCCACCCCGGGATCCCGGGTTCCGCCGTCGACCTGTCCGCGCCGCGGGTCGTGGTGGTCGGCACCGGCAACGTCTCGCTCGACATCGCGCGCGTCCTGGCGGCCGACCCCGCCGCGCTCGCCGGGGTGGCGCCGGGGGCGCTCGACGCGTTGCAGCGCAGCGCCGTCCGCGAGGTCGTCCTGCTCGGGCGACGAGGACCGCGCGAGGCGGCCTGGACCCGCGGCGAGCTGCTCGGGCTGCTGCGCCGCGACGACCTGGAGGTGGTCGTCGACGACCACTCGTCCCAGGTGACGGAGGCGATCGGCGCGGCGGGCCCCACGGAGACGGCGAGCCTGCTGCGCGACGTCCCGGTGCTCTCGTCCGCCGTCGAGCCTTCCCGACGACGCGTGGTCCTGCGGTTCTTCGCGACGCCCGAGGAGATCGTGGGCTCCGACCACGTGGCCGGGGTCCGGTTGGTGGGCGGGGACGTGATCGAGGCCGGCACGGTGATCCGGGCGATCGGCCACCGCGGCCGCGCCGTGCCGGGTCTGCCGTTCGACGCCTCGTCGGGAACGGTGCCGCACGTCGAGGGGCGGGTGCAGGACCGACCCGGCACCTACGTCGTCGGGTGGATCAAGCGGGGTGCCTCCGGCGGCATCGGCGCCAACCGGGCCGACGCGGCCGAGACGGTGGCCTCGCTCATTGCCGACGGCGGAGCGGGTGTGCTGGGCGAGGGTGCGTCGCGGAACCCGGTGCGCCGGGCGCTCGGGCGGCTGACGCGCCGCTGAGCCGACCCGCCGAGCAGCTGCCCCGGCCGGAACCAACGACGCGTTCGTGCAGGTAGAGGCCACGAGCGCGTCGTTCGTTCCAGCGCGATCGGGTCGTATCCACCGGTATCGCGGCGACGCTAGACAGTGGTAGACGACCCAATGAGCCACGAGATCGGGGCCGATCGACTCGTCTCGGGTTCGTCCTAGACGTGTGTAGACGACGCGATGCCGGGCGCGACGATGGCGATCTGCACGCGTCCAGTGGGAGCAACGCGCCATCGTCGACCCGGGCCCGTCGCGACGTTGTGGCGAACCTGCCACTGGATGACAGCAACGACGCTTCGCTGCCACCGAAGCACGGGGGCTACGACCCCCGCAGCGCATCCAGACCCGGCCAGACCACGGCCATGAGCATGTCGGCCAGGAGGTCGGCCGGCTCCTGGTCGCCGACGGCGTGCTCCCCTCCGAGCCACCAGTCGGTCAGCCCCTCCGCGGCCCCCACCAGCGTGTGCGCGATCGGCTCCGCCGCCTCGACCGACCCGCCCAGCTCCGCGGCGAGCAGCTCGGCGGCCCGCAGCACGATGCTCCGGCGCGCCGCGTCGACCGGTCCGGCGAACTCGCCCACCGAGGCCTGCCGATAGAGCACGGTCCAGCCCTGTCGGTGGGTGGTGACGGCGCCGAAGAAGGCGCGCAACGCCCGGCGCAGCCGCACCCGGGCGCCCGGGTCGCCCGACCCGCCGGCGGGGAGGCCCGCCGCGGTCAAGGTCGACAGCAGCCGGTCGGCCTCCCGGGCCAGGCACGCGGCGAACAGCTCGTCCTTCGTGCCGCCGTGCGCGTACACCAGCGGCTTCGAGACGCCGGCGCGGGCCGCGATCGCGTCCATCGACGCGCCGTGCAGGCCCTCCTCGGAGAACACCGCGATGGCCGCGTCCAGCACCTGGCGGCGGCGCACCTCGGGGGCGAGGCGGCGGCGTGTTCCGGCGGTCACGCTTGCATCTTATCTACTGCTGCGTAAAGTAGCGAGCACCAGCGGGACCGCTGGTACCTGGAACCTCACTCGGAGTGGAGACCGTGGCCGAGAAGATCGACGTCAACGAGCTGGGTCGCGGTGTCGACCTCAAGAAGCTGTCCAACGACGAGCTGATCGGCGCCCTCCGCGACGCCCTGTCCGAGCCCGAGGGCGCGAAGGGCGTCGACGCGTCGATCTTCGCCCGCCTGGTGAAGGGCGCGAGCAAGCAGCAGCTCGAGGCGATCATGAGCTCGGACGCCCGCCGTCCGGTGATCGACGCGATCTTCGGTCGGATGAGCGAGTTCTACTCGTCGAAGGGCGCGAGCTCGAAGCGGCAGGTCGTGCACTGGCACGTCACCGGCGCGCCCGGCGGCGGCAGCGACGACTACCAGACCGCGATGCAGCACGGCACCTGCACGGTCTCCACCAGCCTCGACGAGGAGCCGCGCACCGAGCTGTTCATGAACGGCACGGAGTTCCTCAAGGTCGTCACGAACAACGCGAACCCGATCACGCTGTTCATGACGCGCAAGCTCAAGGTCTCCGGCGACGTCGGGTTCGCCACCGCCCTGCAGAAGATGTTCACGATCCCCTCCGCGTAAGGCACCCCCATGACTTTCTCGATGGAACTGTCCGAGGAGCACACCGACCTCCGGGACTGGGCGCACGGCTTCGCCGCCGACGTCATCCGGCCCGCGGCCGAGGAGTGGGACGAGCGCGAGGCCACCCCGTGGCCCGTCCTGCAGGAGGCCGCGAAGATCGAGCTCTACAACTTCGAGACGCTCGCGTCCTTCTGGGGCGACGAGACCGGCCTGAGCCTGCCGATCGTCAACGAGGAGCTCTTCTGGGGCGACGGTGGCATCGGCATGGCGATCTTCGGCACCACGCTCGCCGTCGCCGGCATCTTCTCCTCGGGCACCCCCGAGCAGATGGTCGAGTGGATCCCGCAGTGCTACGGCGACGTCGACGACGTCAAGGTCGCCGCCTTCTGCTCGTCCGAGCCGGAGTCGGGTTCGGACGTCGGTGCCATGCGGACCAAGGCCGTCTACGACGAGGCCAAGGACCAGTGGACGATCTCCGGCGCGAAGGCGTGGGCCACCAACGGCGGGATCGCGAACATCCACGTCGTCCAGGCCGTCGTCGACCCCTCGCTCGGCACCCGGGGGCAGGCCGGCTTCGTCATCCCGCCCAACACGCCGGGCCTCGAGTCCACCCGCAAGATCAAGAAGATGGGGCTGCGCGCCTCGCACACCGCGGACGTCTTCCTCGACGACGTCGTCGTGCCCGGGTCCTGCCTGCTCGGCGGCAAGGACAAGCTCGACGAGCGCCTGGCGAAGGCTCGTGAGGGTCAGAGGTCCAAGGGCTCCGCGGCCATGCAGACCTTCGAGCTCTCCCGCCCGACGGTCGGCGCCCAGGCGATCGGCATCGCCCGCGCGGCCTACGAGTACGCGCTCGAGTACGCGAAGGGCCGCCAGACGTTCGGGCGCCCGATCATCGACAACCAGTCGATCGCGTTCACCCTCGCCGACATGAAGACCGAGATCGACGCCGCCCGCCTGCTGGTCTGGCGGGCCGCCTGGATGGGGCGCAACGGCGTGCCGTTCGAGGCGGGCGAGGGCTCGATGTCCAAGCTCAAGGCCGGCCGCACCGCGGTGTGGGCCACCGAGCGGGCCATCCAGATCCTCGGTGGCGCCGGCTACTCCCGCGAGCACCCGGTCGAGCGCATGCACCGCGACTCGAAGATCTACGACATCTTCGAGGGCACCGAGCAGATCCAGCAGCTCGTCATCGCCCGGTCCATCAGCGGCCGGCACATCGCCTGACACCAGGCTCCCTGCCCGCACGAGGGGGGCGGGCAGGGTCCCCCGAGAACGCTCCCCCGACACGGCCCCGGCCGCCCACGTGGCGCCGGGGCCGTCGTCGTCCCGGGCCTTCCCGACGTCGGGCCCTGCCGCGGCTCAGCCGCGCCAGCGCGCCACTCCCGGCCCGTCGAGCAGGTCGTAGGCGGGGGCGCGGCCGCACGCGCCGGCCACGAGTGCCAGCGCCGGGCCGCTGATCGGGTCGCCGTCCCCGTGCACGAGGTCGACGTCCGTCGCCTCCAGCCGGACCCCGTCGAGACGGCCACGGGGCAGGAAGGGACCGACGGCCCGCGGGGTCGTCAGGAACTCCAGCGACGGCCGGACGTGCGCGGGGTGGACGTGGTCGACGGCGGCGTGGCCCGCGAGCGCCCACAGGACGTCGACGGTGTGCACCAGGACGTCGGTGAGCGAGGCCGCCAGCGGCAGTCCCGGGGCGTGGAACCTCGACCCCGCGTTCGCCTCGAGCACGTCGACCAGCTCCGCGACGTCGCGCTGTGCGAGCGACCGGGCCCAGACGTCCATCGCCCCGGCCGGTCCGCGGTGCCGGACCATCGAGAGCGCCATCCGCGGCAGGGACACCTCGAACGGCGTGACCATGTGCGCGAGCACCTCGCGGGTCCGCCAGCCCGCGCACAGGCTCGGCCGCTCCCAGTCCTCGCCGTCGAGGGCCCGGAACCGTCGGACCGCGGTGAGCCGCTCGGTGCGCAGGATGTCGTCCACGCGCCGGACCGTAGGAGGTATCGCCGTGGAGTGGAATCCACTGCTGGTCGACCAGCTCGAGTTCCAGTGGGCCACGTCGCTGCGCCCGAAGCTCGAGGGACTCACCGACGCCGAGTACCTCTGGGAGCCCGGCCCCGGGGCGTGGACCGTGCGGCCACGGGCGGAGGCGATCACCCGACCGTGGGGCGGCGGGGACATGGTGCTCGACTTCGCGGCCCCGGCACCCGAGCCGCCCCCGATCACCACGATCGCCTGGCGGCTGGCCCACGTGATCGTCGGCTGTCTGGCGGTGCGCACCGCGAGCCACTTCGGCGGCCCGCCCGCCGACTTCGCGACGCACCACTACGCGGCCGGCGCGGACGAGGCGCTCGACCAGCTCGACGCGGCCCACGACCGCTGGGTGGCCGGTGTCCGGGCGCTCGGCGAGGAGGGCCTCGCCCGGCCGTGCGGCCCGGCGGAGGGCCCGTTCGCGGCCGAACCGCTCGCGGTCCTCGTGCTGCACATCCACCGCGAGGTCATCCACCACGGTGCGGAGATCCTGCTGCTGCGTGACCTGTACCGGGTTTCCCGGGGGTGACGCGGGGCACAGAGGTGGTACGACCCGGCGACAGGAAAGGACGTGCCATGGCCGTCGACATCAGCCAGTCCCCGGCCGACGGCGGCCTGCAGGCCGACCCATCCGGGGTGTCGCACCAGCTCACCGAGGCGCTCGGCACCGACTTCTTCTCGGTCCGCCAGCGCTTCACCAAGCAGCAGTGGGACACGTTCATGGCCGTACGCCGGTACGTCGACCACGAGGTGCTGCCGGTGGCGGCGGAGGCGTGGGACGCGGCACAGATGTCGTGGGACGTGATCAACCGGCTCCCCGAGCTCGGGATCGTCGGCGACGACATCGAGGGCAACGGCTGCCCGGGCCTCGACCCGCTCTCGTGCGGGCTGGTGTCGATGGAGCTGGCCCGCGGCGACGGCAGCCTCGCGACGTTCCACGCCGTGCAGTCCGGCCTGGCGATGAAGGCCATCGACATGCTCGGCTCCGACGAGCAGCGGGCGCGGTTCCTGCCGGGGATGGCGCGGCTGGACATCGTCGGCGCGTTCGGGCTCACCGAGCCCGACCACGGGTCCGACTCGGTGTCGCTGGAGACCACCGCGCGCCGGGACGGCGACGAGTGGGTGCTCGACGGGCGCAAGCGGTGGATCGGCAACGGCTCGGTCGCCCACCGCACGGTGGTGTGGGCGCGCAACACCGAGTCCGGCGACGTCCACGGCTTCGCGGTCGACACGACGACGCCGGGCTACGCGGCCAGCGTGATCCCCCGCAAGGGCTCGATGCGCTCGGTGTGGCAGGCCGACATCCGGCTCGACGGCGTCCGCGTCCCCGAGTCCGACCGGCTGCCCGGCGCCCGCACCTTCAAGGACACCGGCCGGGTCCTGGCCACCACGCGCGGCACCTGCGCGTGGATCGCCCTCGGCCACGCCACCGCCGGCTACGACGCCGCGCTGCGCTACGCGCTCGAGCGCAAGCAGTTCGGGCAGCCGCTGGCCTCGCTGCAGATCGTCCAGCAGCGGCTCGTCAAGATGCTCGCCGAGCTGACCGGCATGCAGCTCTACTGCATGCAGATCGCGCAGCTGGCCGAGGCGGGCGACCTCTCGCCCACCATCGCGGGCCTCGCGAAGATGAACAACACCTCGAAGGCCCGCTGGATCCTCTCCGAGGCCCGGGACCTGCTCGGCGGCAACGGCATCCTGCTCGACAACCACGTCATGCGGCACATGGCCGACATCGAGTCCGTGCACACCTTCGAGGGCACCGAGACGATCCAGACCCTGATCGTCGGGCGGGAGATCACCGGGCTGGGCGCCTTCACGTAGCGGCGCTCAGCGCCACCACTTCGGGCCCTTCACCTCGACGGACCCGAAGGCCACCTTGCCGGTGACCACGACGTGCGGGCGGCCGGACGCGCTGCCGCCCCGCCGCTTGTCCTCGATGCTGCCGGCGGTCGCGCTCACGCCCTCCAGCGAGGCGCTGGCCGTGTCGGGCAGCCTCAGCTCCACCGAGCCGAGCGTCATGTCCACGTCGATCTCGACGACGTCGTGGTCGATGACGGCCTGGGTGAGGTCGAGCTCGGCCGACCCGAGCCACCCGTCGATCTCCATGCGCCGCGGCACCGCCCACGCCCCGGAGCGCTTGACCGACCCGAGCGTGGCGTGCAGCGCGACGGTGCCGCTGGTGTCCCCGCCCGACCAGGCGTCGCGGGGGGTCCGGCGGCGCTCGCGGGACTCGGCCTCGGTGCGGGCCCGGGCCCGATCGGGATGGTCGAGCGGCAGGTCGACCACGAGGGAGTTCAGGTCGCGGCGGGTGCGCGCCGTCGTGGCGAGGCCGGAGCGCCGGTCGAACTCGAGGGTGTCGATCAGCCCCCGGCTCACGGCGTCCTGCAGCAGCCCCACGACGTGCTCGCGGTCGTCGTGGTCGACCGGGAGGTCGGCCGGGGACGGGGGCAGGTCGTCCGTGCCGCCCGATCCCGACGACGCGTCGGGCGGGGTCGGTGCCTGCGTGGCCGGGTCCGGGGCGGGGCCGTCGGGGCCGTCGGTGCTGGTCTGCTCGCTCATGCCGACGACTCTGCCGCCCCGCCACGCCGGACACCTCGGGGTCGGACCCTGAGGTCGGCGGGGGTCGGGGTCGGGCGATCGGGGTGTCTCGGCTCGTATCGGCACGACGCGAGACAGGCCGATACGAGCCGAGAGACACGAACCGGTGACGGTTGCGCGCGACCGACTAACGCGGCTCGGGGTGACGGCGATGACCCCGACATGACCCGTTCGGCCCAGCGATGCATCGGGCATCCGGCGGGTTCCCGTCGTCTGAGGAGATCGTCGTGACCGCTCCCGCCGCCCGCGGACCCCGCCGCCGTACCGTCGCCCGGGCACCGCACGCGGCGGTGCCCCCCGCCCGCCGCCCCGCGGAGGAGGTCCCACCGGCGTCGCCGGAGGCCGTGACCCCGCGCGAGCGCGCGATCCTCATGGCGGTCGCCGCCGGGCGGTGCACGATGAGCCCCGAGCGGGCCGACGGCCTGCTCGTCGACGCCCGTCCGTGCGCCGATCAGTTCGCGGGGCACCGTCTCCTGCGCGCGGGCCTCGCCCGCCTCGTCGCCCAGCCGCCGGGGCGGCCGTGCACCGTGGAGCTCACCCCGGCCGGGGTCGCGCTGCTGGGCCTGCCGATCACGCTCTGACCGGCCGGCCGATCATCACCGGCAGGTGCTCGTAGCCGCGCAGGATGCGGGTCCGGCGCCGGACGGGCTCCCCGCCGGACGCCAGGTCGGGGTAGCGCTCGAACAGCGCACGCAGGGCGACCTCGCCCTCCATCCGGGCCAGCGCGGCGCCCAGGCAGTAGTGGATGCCGTTGGAGAACGCGACGTGGTCGCGGGCGTTCGCGCGCCCGACGTCGAAGGCGTCCGGGTCGGTGAACACGTCGGGGTCGCGGTTCGCGGCGGCGAGCACGGTCACCACGAGCGACCCGGCGGGGATCTCCTGCCCCGCCACCGAGGTGTCCCGCTTCGCCGAGCGGGCGGTCCGGGACACCGGGGACTCCACCCGCAGCACCTCGTCCACCGCGTTCGCCCAGAGCGCGGGGTCCGCCGCGAGCCGGTCCCGTTGGTCGGGGTGGTCCAGGAGCAGCCGGGTGCCGTTGCCGATGAGGTTGACCGTCGTCTCGAACCCGGCCGCGAGCACGAGCAGGGCGGTGCTGGCCAGCTCCGGCTCGGACAGCCGGGACCCGTCGTCGTCGGCGGCGGTCACCAGGGAGGACAGCAGGTCGTCGCCCGGCTCCGCGCGCAGCCGGCGCAGGTGTCCGCCCATCCAGTCGTGCAACGCGGCCACGTTGGTCTGCACGCTCGCCCACTGCTCGCGCGGCAGGCCGAGGTCGAGCGAGGCGGCCGCCCCGTCGCCCCAGGCCAGGAACTGCTCGCGCATCGAGGTCGGCACGCCGAGCATCTCGGAGATGACGGTGACCGGGAGCAGGCTCGCGTAGCGCGCGACGAGGTCGACCGACCCGGTCCCGTCGTCGAGGTCGTCGAGCAGTTCCTGCGCGATCTCCTCGGTCCGTCCGCGCAGGGCCGCCACCCGCTTCGCGGTGAACGCGCGGGTGACCAGCCGGCGGTAGCGGGTGTGGTCCGGGGCGTCGACCGCCAGCATCGACGGCGGGTCGATCGGGCCCGGGTGCGGCGGCGGCCCGGCGAGGCGCAGGGCGAGCCGGACCGGGGCGGGCATCGAGCCGTCGCGGTTCGCCACCCCGAAGTCCTCGCTGCGCAGCACCTCGGTGCACACGTCGTGGTGGACGGTGACCCTGGAGAACGCGCCGTGTGCGAACGGCCGACGTTCGCGGAGCCGCTCGTAGTGCGCGAACGGGTCACCCTGCAGCTCGGGGTCGAGGAGCAGCGCGGCGTCGTCGTTGCCGCGGCGGGCCTGCCGCCGGATGGCCGCACGCATGACGCCGTGCGTCGCCGCCCACCGGACCGTGTCACGGATCATGCCCCGAGATGGTACGTCAGAGTACCGATCCTGTCCCGGACGATGTCGTCCGTGGCACACGGCGCGCACCGGACGTCGGCCGTGGGCCACCGCTGACATGCCGGGGCCCGCGACGGGTACACGCCTGCGTGCGCACCACCGTGGCCGCCCGAGGCACCCTGCCCGCCGACGAGGCGTGGGAGCGCTACGCCGACCTCGACGCCTGGCCGCGCTGGGCACCGCAGATCACCGGCGTGACGGCCCCGGCCCGCCGGCTCGTCCCCGGCCTCGAGGGCGTGGTCCGGGCGGCCGGGGTGGTCCACGTGCCGTTCACGGTGCTCGCCGTGGACGAGGTGGCGCGGACCTGGTCCTGGCGGGTGCGCGTGGGACCGGTCCGGCTCGTCCTGCAGCACGGCGTCGACCCCGACGGGGACGGCTCCCGCACCTGGCTCGTCACCGAGGGCCCCGCGCTCGTGGTCGCGCCGTACACCCCGGTGGCGCTGGTCGCCCTGCACTCGCTGGTGCGGCCGTGACCCGGACGACGGAGGTCGTCCTGGTCTCCGACACCCACGCCCGGTGGATCCCCGACCAGGTGTGGGCGGCGGTCGAGGCGGCGGACCTCGTCGTGCACGCGGGCGACTGGACCGACGTGGCCACCCACGACGCCTTCCTCGCCCGGTCCCGGCGGCTGGTCGCCTGCTGGGGCAACAACGACGGCGAGGACCTGCGCGCCCGGATGCCCGAGGTGGCCCGGACGACGGTCGACGGGCTCCGGCTCGCCGTGCTCCACGAGACCGGGGACGCGAAGGGGCGCGAGCGCCGGTGCGACGCGTGGTTCGGACCGGACGCCGACGAGCCCGCGGACGTGGTCGTGTTCGGGCACAGCCACATCCCCTGGGACACCACGACACCCGGTGGGGTGCGCCTGCTCAACCCGGGATCACCCACCGACCGCCGTCGGCAGCCGTTCTGTACCTTCATGTCGGGTTCGGTGCGCGACGGAGCGCTCAGGATCACCCGGCACGACCTCCCGCCCCGCACCGGACGGCGCTCCTGACGATCACGCATCGTCACGCCGAGCGTCCCGCCGCCGGGCGTCAGGACCGTGTACGGCCGTCGCGGGGCACCGATTTCCGGCACCGGGGCAACGTCCCGGCGCCCTCGACCGTCCCCCTTCACGAGCACGGTCAGTGATGCCCGTACCGTTCTCCCGACACCGGGCGTGCGGACGTGCGCGACCCGACCGCACGCGGACGACCAGACGGGAGGACGGCGACCGGCCGGCGGTCCGACGGGAACCGCACGCCGAACGCCACGACGACGAGGACTCCAGGAACGCTCCCCAGCTCCACCCCTCCTCGAGCCCCTGCCTTCGAGACGAAACGGCCGATGACGCTTCTAGCCGAGAGACCTGCCGACGAGGTCGACGAGAGTGAACTCGTCGTCGGTCGTCGCATCCAGGAGTTCTCGCAGCTCGCCGGACCCGTCCGGGAGCTGGACGGGGACCCCGCGGACTACCGCGTCTCCTACCGCGGTGTCGACGCCGTGCACGGCAAGGGACGGGTCTGGCGCTCGCTGCTCGTCGCGGGCCTGAACTTCGCCTTCGAGGCCCTCTTCTTCCTCTGGCTGCTGCACCCGTCGCACCGGCCGCCGGTCGACCAGTACGCCCCGGCGTTCGCGACCTACGCGAACTGGGTGGTCATCGGGTCCATCGGCCTGATGGAGCTCCTGCGGCTCATCAACGTCTTCTCGCTGTCGCTGGCCTCGGTCATCTCCCGCGACCCGGTGCCCGTCCCCCCGGTCGCGAACCAGCGCATCGCCTTCCTGACGACGATCGTCCCCAGCAAGGAACCGATCGACGTCGTCCGCGGCACGCTGCAGGCCGCGCTGCGCATCCGCTACCAGGGGATCCTCGACGTCTGGATCCTCGACGAGGGCGACGACCCGGCGGTGCGGGCGATGTGCCGCGAGCTCGGCGTCAACCACTTCACCCGCAAGGGCATCGAGAAGTACAACCGCAAGAAGGGCGCGTTCAAGGCCAAGACGAAGCACGGCAACTACAACGCCTGGGTCGCGGAGCACGGGGACTCCTACGAGATCTTCCTGTCCGTCGACCCGGACCACGTGCCGCTGCCGAACTACGCCGAACGCATCCTGGGCTACTTCCGCGACCCCGACGTCGCCTTCGTCGTCGGCCCGCAGTGCTACGCGAACGACGAGACGTTCGTGACGCGGGCCGCCGAGTCGCAGCAGTTCCCGTTCCACTCCCTCATCCAGCGCGCGGCCAACCGCTACAACGCCGCGATGCTGGTGGGCACGAACAACGCCATGCGCATCAGTGCGCTCAAGGGCATCGGCGGGCTCTCCGACTCGGTCACCGAGGACATGGCGACCGGCCTGAAGTTCCACGTGCGGCGCAACCCGCAGACCAAGGCGCGGTGGAAGTCGGTCTACACGCCGGACGTCCTCGCGGTCGGCGAGGGCCCGTCGTCGTGGGGCGACTTCTTCAGCCAGCAGATGCGCTGGTCCCGCGGCACGTTCGAGGTGCTGCTCACCGAGTTCTGGCGCCGGCTCCCGATGCTCTCGCCCGGCCGGGCCCTGCACTACATCCTGATCACCACCTTCTACCCGTCGATGGCGATCGGCTGGATCCTCGGCGCGGTCAACGCGGTCCTCTTCCTCGCGCTCGGCGTGCAGGGCGTCGTCGTCCCCGTCCAGCTCTGGCTCGCGCTCTACGTCGACGCCACGGCCTTCCAGCTGTGGGTCTACCTGCGCAACCGGCGCTACAACGTCAGCCCCTACGAGGCCGAGGGCTCCTCCGGCGTCAAGGGCATGCTGATGTCGATCTTCGCGTCGCCGATCTTCGCGGCCTCGCTGATCGCGACGATCCTGCGCCTGCCGGCGAAGTTCGTCGTCACGCCGAAGGGCCTGTCGTCCAGCGCCGACCACGTGCTGACCTTCCGCCGCCACCTGCAGTGGGCCGTCCTGCTGCTCGGCGCGATCATCACGTCGATCTTCATGGGCTACGCGACGCCCGCGGTGCTGCTCTGGCCGTTCGTGGCCCTGTGCGCCTGCCTCGCGCCGCCCGCGCTCTGGATCGTCGAGCGGGTCGTCGGCCGCCAGCCGGTGATCACCGCCGAGCCGGCCCGGACCTCCAGCGGCCACACCGGCATCACCACCGAGTCGCTGCAGCGCGCCGCGCTCGACGCGATGATCGCCGAGGGACCGGCCTCCGCGCCGTTCCGCTCGCCGCTGGTGGGCAAGCTCCCCGAGGGCTGGATCCGCACCGGCGAGCGGCGGGTCCCCGCCGGGGTCGGCGCCGGCCCGGAGGCCCCCCGGACCGAGGTCGCCGGCGAGCGGTACCGCCCGCTCCCGGCCGGCTGGGTGCGGCAGGGCGAGCCGGGGGCGGAGTCCCCGGCCGGCCCGGCGCCCGTGTCGCCCGCCGTCGGGACCCCGTCGCCGGGTCCGCGCACGCCGAACCCGGGGCCGCGTCCCCTCCGGCCCGCCGCCGAGGCCGGCCCCGGCGGCCCGCGTCCGCGTCCGACCCCGCAACCGACGCCCGGACAGCCCCCGGTCGGCCAGCCGGGCCAGCCCGCGCAGCCGGGCCAGCCCGCACAGCCGGGTCAGCCCGGCGCCGGGCAGGGCCCGCGTCCGGCCGGTCCCGGCCCGCGCCCGACGCCCGGGCCGCGCACGACGGGCCCGCGGCCCGCTCCGCAGCCGGGGCGTCCCACGCCCGCGCCGGCGGAGCGTCCGGCCGCGGAGCAGGGCCCGGCACGCCCGACGCCGCGACCGGACCAGCGACCGGAGCAGCGTCCCGAGCCGGTCCGCCCCGCCCGTCCCGAGCCGCACCGGCTCCGGCCGGCCGCGGCGGCGACGCCCGAGGTCCCGGAGACGCCCGAGTCGCCCGCGGCCCCGACGGTGCACCGCAACGGGATCACCCCGATCGAGCGCCGCTCGCGGACCTCGGCGGACGGCCGGCCGGGCCGTGCGGCGTCGTCGGGCGAGCCGGCGGCCGAGAGTGCGCCCGCCGCCGTGCACGGCACCAACGGCGCGTCGAGCAACGGCTCGCCGCGCGCCGGGACCCCGGTGAACGGTCGGCCGGTGCCCGGGACGAACGGCACGAACGGCGCCGGTCACACCGAGGTCACACCCCGCGGTGGCGACAATGGTCAGGACGACGGTCTGACGACGAGCGAACGCGCGCTGCACGCCTCGACGGTGGCGGTGCGCGTGGTCGCCCTCGCGGCGGTGGCGCCGCCGGCGGGCCGCTCCGACGACGCGCGTCGTCGCGTCCGCCAGCCGGAGCAGACGGAGGCGAGCTGATCCGGCCGTCCCCGTCCTCGCGACGGTGATCCGGTCGGGCTCGGCACACGAACACGAGGTGGTGCCCCGGCGTGGCCGGGGTGCGGACGGGTCCCGTCAGCGTGGATGGGACTCTGGGCGGCAGGACCCGACCGGTCCGCCGCAGGACGACGACCACGAACGACACCGGGGGTGGCTCGGCAGGATGTCGGCACGACGGAGGCACATCGCCTCGGGCGCGCTCGCGATGATCGCGGCACTGACGCTGGCCGGGTGCTCCGGCGGGGGCACCTCCGAGGAACCGGCGTCGCCCCAGACGATCGTCCCGGCCGCGGCCTCGGAGTTCTGGGTGGACCCGGCGTCCACCGCGGCCAAGCAGGTCGAGGAGTGGCGCAACCAGGGTCGCTCCGCGGACGCGACGGAGCTGGAGAAGATCGCCCGGCAGCCGGTCGCCCGCTGGATCGGCAGCGACGGCAACACCGGCGACGAGGTCAGGGGCCTCGTCGGGCAGGCGAAGGCCGCGGGACGGACCGCCGTGCTCGTCGCCTACAACATCCCGAACCGCGACTGCGGGCTGTACTCCCAGGGCGGGGCGTCCGACGACGGCGCCTACCGCGACTGGGTCGGGCAGTTCGCGTCCGGCCTCGGCGGGACGCGGACGATCGTCATCCTGGAGCCCGACGCCCTGCCGCAGACACTCACCAACTGCGAGGGCCAGGGCGAGCAGGAGGGCCGTGAGGCGCTGCTCTCCGATGCGGTGAAGACGCTGAGCCAGGCCGGCGGCGAGGTCTACATCGACGCCGGGAACCCCGGCTTCGTCACCGACACCGGCAAGCTCGCCGACGGGCTGCGCAAGTCCGGCGTCGCCCAGGCGGCCGGGTTCGCGCTGAACGTGTCGAACTTCCAGGCCACCGACGACGTCGAGTCGTACGGCAAGAAGGTCTCCGACGAGCTCGGCGGCGCGAAGTTCGTCATCGACACGAGCCGGAACGGCAACGGGTCCTACGACGGTCCGCAGCAGCCGACCTGGTGCAACCCGCCGGGTCGGGCGCTCGGCACCCCGCCGACCCGCGACACCGGCGACTCGCGGGTGGCCGCGTTCCTGTGGGTCAAGGAGCCGGGCGACTCCGACGGCGAGTGCCGCGGCGCCCCGAAGGCCGGCGAGTGGATGCCGGACTACGCCCTGGGCCTGGCCAAGGCCGCGAAGAGTTCCTGACGACGGGGGTCCACCCCTGCCGGCAGGAAAGCGTCGTTGCTGTCATCAGATGACAGCAACGACGCTTTCCTGTCACGGGGGTAGGGCTCAGGTGCCGTAGCCGTACACGACCGCGGCCATGTCCTCCGCGCCGTGGCCCTGCGCGGAGGCGGCCGCGAGCCGGTCGGCCACGGCGTCGGCGAGCGTGGTCGCCGTCCCCGCCTCGGCGAGGGCGTCCCGGATCAGGCCGGTGTCCTTGATGACGCCGTCGAGCTCGAACGAGGGCGTGTAGTCGCCCGTGATCATGGCCTTGCCCTTGAGCTGCACGTAGGGCGCGTCGACGGCCTGGCCCTCGACGGCCTCGAGGAACTGCTGCGGGTCGAGGCCGAGCCCGCGGGCCAGCGCGATCGACTGGGCGATGCCGTTGACCATCACGCCGATCCAGGCGTTCACCGCGAGCTTGAGCCTGCTCCCGTCGCCGAGGGTCTCGCTCACCCACTGGGTCCGGGCGCCCATCGCGTCGAAGGCGGGCGTCACCTTCTCCCGCAGCGCCGACGGTCCGGACGCGAGGATCACGAGCTTGCCGTTCTCCGCCGGCGCCTTCGTGCCGAGCACCGGGGCGTCGAGCACGTCGATCCCGTGCTCCGCGGCGAACGCCTCGACGCGCCGCGTGCCGTCGATCCCGACGGTGCTCGCCTGCATCCACACCGCGTCGTCGCGCATCGAGCCGGCCGCGTCGGCCATGACGGCGAGCACCGGCTCGATGTCGAACAGCATCGTGACGACGACGTCCGCGCCGGCCACGGCCTCCGCGGCGGATCCCGCCACCGTGGCGCCGTCGTCGGCCAGCGGCTTCGCCTTCTCCGTGCTGCGGTTCCAGACGGTGACCTCGTGCCCCTCGCGCAGCAGGCTGCGCGCCATGCCCGCGCCCATGATCCCGGTGCCCAGGACGGCTACTGAACTCATGCCCGGGGACTACCCCTACCGACCCATCGTGAAGAACTCCGCGTTCGGGCGCAGAGCGGTCAGGTGGGCCAGCCGGTTGGACATCGCGAACAGCGCCGCGATCGACCCGACGTCCCAGATCTCGTCGTCGGACAGGCCGGCCTCGCGGGCGGCGTC
This sequence comes from Actinomycetospora sp. CA-084318, assembly GCF_050955885.1. Taxonomy (NCBI): domain Bacteria; kingdom Bacillati; phylum Actinomycetota; class Actinomycetes; order Pseudonocardiales; family Pseudonocardiaceae; genus Actinomycetospora; species Actinomycetospora sp. CA-084318. The sequence goes on along the minus strand of NZ_CP192098.1, from coordinate 6,033,795 downwards.
GACGTCGTCGTCGGTGAAGCTCGCGGAGTCGACGGCGAGGGTCAGGGCGAGGTCGACGATCGCGCGCTGCCGTCCGGTGAGTTCGGCGCCGTAGGGGTTCGTCCCCACCGCGTCGGCCAGGAACGGGTCCTTCGAGCGCACCCGCAGGATCGCGCCGTGGGCGACGATGCAGTAGGTGCAGTGGTTCGCCCCGGAGGTGGCGACGACGACGAGCTCGCGCTCGGCCTTGGACAGGCCGTCGTTCGAGTCCATCAACGCGTCGTGGTAGTCCAGGAACGCCCGCAGCTCGCGCGGACGACGCCCGAGCGCGCGGAAGATGTTCGGCACGAAGCCGGACTTCTCGGCGATCGCGCCGACCCGCTCCCGCAGGTCGTCGGGCAGGTCGGAGAGCTCCGTGACGCCGAAACGGCTGACCTGGTCCATGGCGCCAGAGCCTAGTGAGGTGCGCTGCGCGCCCGTGAGCACTTCTGACGGCGATCACCGTCAGAAGTACTCACGAGGGCGGAGCCCACTGCACGTGGCAGCGCGCGGCGGTGACGTCCTTGATCCGCTGGACGGCCGGCTGCGAGCGCTGCTCGAGCTGCGCCAACCGGTTCCGGTCGATGCGGTTGGGGTCGCCCCGCGTGGCCGCGAGCGAGCCGAGCGCCTGGTTCGTGAGGTCGGAGACCGTGCGCCAGTCGGCCGCGAGCTCGGGCGGCGCGGTCGCGACCAGGGCGTCGACCTGCCGGCGCGCGGCGTCGCTCGCCACCTGCACGCCGCCCTGCCCGGCCTGCGGCGAGGTCTGCTCGGCCTGCACCCGGACCACCGTGTCGCAGTAGGACTTCACGGCGGGGTCGATCGGCGGCGTCGTCGGGTCGTCGCCCGCGCCGCCGCACCCGGCGAGCAGCAGCGCGCCCGCGAGCACGGACCCGGCCAGCAGCCGCCGTCGCACCATCCGCCGTCCTCCCGCGTCGTCACCCGACCGTGATGGTGTCAGCCGCGCCGCGGCGTCCCCCGGTCGGGCCGCTCACCGGGCAGGAGCGGTGTGCCCTCCCGCGCGGCCGGGTCGTCGTGTCACAGTGACCTCTCGACACGTCACGGACGGCGACGGGGAACGGGGTGAGTGCCGTGCAGGTGACCGACGAGCACCGCGCGATCGTCCGCCGGTGGTGCACCGCGCGGGTGCCGGAGACGCAGCGCGACTCGATGCAGATCTCGTACTCGGAGCGCGCCGGCCGGATCACGCTCTCGTGCCGCCGCGCGCCGGTATTCCCCGAGCTCGCCACGGAGTGGTCGACCGCGCCCATCGCCCAGCTGCGCTACGACGCCGCCGACGGCCGCTGGGTGCTGCTCTGGCCGGACTCCGGCGGCCGCTGGCACCGCTACCCCGACGAGACGAAGGCCTCGTCGCCCGCTCCGCTGCTCGACATCGTCGACGCGGACCCGACCGGCATCTTCTGGGGGTGAGCGGAGCGACGGGGGAAGGGCACCGCCCCGACGCCTCGACCGTCGCCGCCCGGGTGGGTGCCTTCTCGCACCGGTCCCGACGGCGGGTCGACCCGGCCTCGCTGCCCGAGGTCCGGTCCTCGCGGGACGGCTCGATGCGTCCGGCGCGCCGCGCGGCGGTCGCGGTGGTGGTGCTCGACGACCCGACGCGCGGACCCGGCGTCCTGCTGACCCGCCGCACGTCCAAGCTCCGCGACCACCCCGGGCAGTTCGCGCTGCCCGGCGGCTCGCTCGATCCCGGCGAGGACGCGGTGACCGCGGGGCTGCGCGAGCTCGACGAGGAGCTCGGCCTGCGGCTCGGCCCGGCGGACGTCGTGGGCCTGCTCGACGACTACCCGACGCGCTCGGGCTTCGTCATCACCCCGGTCGTCATGACGACGAGCGCCCCGCTGGACTCGCTCGCGCCCTCGCCGGACGAGGTCGCCCGGCTGTACCACGTCACCCTCGACGAGCTCGACGTCGAGCCGAACTACCTCGAGATCCCCGAGTCCGACCGCCCGGTGGTGCAGCTGCCGATCGTCGGTCACCGGGTGCACGCGCCGACGGCGGCGGTGCTGCTGCAGTTCACCGAGGTGGCCCTGCACGGCCGGCCCACCCGCGTGGACGGACTCGAGCAGCCGGTCTTCGCCTGGCGGTGATCCGACGTCGACGCCGTGAGCCTTGACCGTTAACGATGCGTGACGAGCGCCCTGTTCCGATGCGTCCCGGGTATCCCCCGTGTATCTGTGGTCAGGCACCCTGACGAAGGAAGCGTGAGCGCTCGTGTGCGGAATCGTTGCTGCGTTCGGTGACATCGACCCCGAGAAGTGCGAGCGGATGCTCGCGCGGATCCACCACCGCGGCCCGGACGACTCCGGCCGTGTCCGGCTGGAGAGCGCGTGGCTCGGCCACCAGCGGCTCTCGATCATGGACGTGACCGGCGGGAAGCAGCCGATCGCCGACGAGACCGACTCGGCGTACGTCGTCGGGAACGGCGAGATCTACAACCACGCCGACATCCGCGAGGCGCTCTCGGAGGTCCGGTTCGCCACCGACTCCGACACCGAGTCCGCGTTCCGGCTCGTCGTGCGCGACGGCTCGGCCGCGCTGCACGACCTGCGCGGCATGTACGCGCTCGCCATGGCGCACACCGACGGCCACGGCGTCGTCGCCCGCGACCCGATCGGCATCAAGCCGCTGTACTGGGCGAAGCTGCCCGGCGTCACGCTGTTCGCCTCCGAGCTGCGCGCCTTCGACGAGGCCGACCAGCCGCACGTCGAGGCCTTCCCGCCCGGCTACGTCTGGAGCCCGGGCCTGCCCGACTCGGGGATCGACGTCGCCGACGGCACGATGGTCCGCTTCGCCGACGCCGTGCCGGTGCACGTCCGCCCCGCGCGCTACGCCCCGGACAAGCAGTGGGACGACGACGTGCTGGCGCACGTGCGGAGCGTCCTCTCCGACTCGGTGCGGCGGCACATGATGTCCGACGTGCCGGTGGGGGTGTTCCTCTCCGGCGGGCTCGACTCGGCGATCGTGGCGGCCGTCGCCGCGCAGGTCGCGGCGGAGAAGGGCGAGAGGCTGCCCACCTTCGCCGTCGGGACCGAGTCGAGCGCCGACCTGCTCGCCGCGCGGGCCGTGGCGGAGTACCTCGGCACCGACCACCACGAGATCGTGCCGACCGCGGAGGACCTCGAGGAGGCCCTCGACGAGGCCGTCACGGTCATCGAGCACTTCGACCCGGCCCTGGTGCGCTCGGCGGTGCCGAACCTGCTCCTGGCGCGGGAGGCGGTCAAGCACGTCAAGGTCGTGCTGACCGGCGAGGGCGCCGACGAGCTGTTCGCCGGCTACTCCTACGTGCACACCGACCCGGCCTTCGCGACGCCGGACGCCCTGCAGGCCGAGCTGGTGCGCTCGATCGAGACGCTGCACGAGCTCAACCTGCAGCGCTGCGACCGCACCACCATGAACTACGGCCTCGAGGCCCGCGTGCCGTTCCTCGACGCCACGGTGATGGAGGAGATGCTCGCGATCCCCGCCGAGTGGAAGCTCATGGGTGAGGGCCGCACCGAGAAGCAGCTCCTGCGCGAGGCGTTCCAGGACATGGTCCTCGACGACATCCTCTGGCGCGGCAAGGAGCAGTTCGGCGACGGCTCCGGCGCCGGCGAGGTGCTCGCCACGCTCGTCGAGAAGGAGAAGGCGAAGGAGGGCGCGCAGGGCGCCGAGCCGCCCGTCGTCGAGAACGGCTGGGAGCTGCGCAGCGACGAGGAGGTCGCGTACTACCGGACGTGGCACCGCTCGTTCGCGGGCGTGAAGCCGAACGCGACCCTCGGGGCGTTCGCCACCGCGTGACGCCGGGCCCGGGTCCGGCCGTTCCACGACGGCCGGACCTGGGTATCCGCACGTCATGAGCAACGTCCCCGGCATCGAGCTGAACAGTGGCGCGACGATCCCGCAGCTCGGGTTCGGTGTGTTCCAGATCGAGCAGTCGCAGACCGCGGAGACGGTCGGCAAGGCGCTGGAGATCGGCTACCGCCACATCGACACCGCGCAGATGTACGGCAACGAGGCGGAGGTCGGCGAGGCCATCCGCAGTTCGGGGATCGGGCGGGACGAGCTGTTCGTCACCACCAAGTGCAACAACTCCAACCACGGCCGCCTGGACTCGCAGAAGGCGCTCGACGAGAGCCTGCGCAAGCTCGGTCTCGACTACGTGGATCTCTACCTGATCCACTGGCCGCTGCCGGGCAAGGACCTCTACGTCGACACCTGGCGCGGGTTCGAGGAGGCGGCGAAGGACGGCAAGACGCGCTCGATCGGCGTCTCGAACTTCCAGGACCACCACCTGGAGCGCCTCTTCGCCGAGACCGAGACGGTCCCCGCCGTCAACCAGATCGAGCTGCACCCGCACATGCAGCAGTTGGCGATGCGGTCGTTCGACGAGCGACACGGCATCGCGACCGAGGCCTGGAGCCCGATCGGGCAGGGCAAGGGTGTCATCGACGAGGAGACGATCGAGGGCATCGCGAAGAAGCACGACAAGACCGGGGCGCAGGTGACGCTGCGCTGGCACGTCCAGCTCGGCAACATCGTGTTCCCGAAGTCGGTGACGCCCTCGCGCATCCAGGAGAACTTCGACATCTTCGACTTCGAGCTCTCCGACGAGGAGATGTCGGCGATCGGCGAGCTGGAGCGCGCCGAGCGCATCGGCCCCGACCCCGACCAGTTCGACCGCTGAGACCGCTCCTCCTCGCACTCCCTCGTCGAGGAGGACGCCGGCACGGCCCGGGTCCCGCCGTCGCCCCCACGGCGGGACCCGGGCCGTTCGCGTGTCCGGCCCCCTCCCTCGTGGTAGCGAAGCGTCGTTGCTGTCATCCAGCGGGAGGATCGCCACATCGTCAGACTCGCGGTCGTGATCACCAGCTTGGAGCTCCGCGAGCGGCACGCCGAGGTCTGGGACGCGGCGGTCGGGCACCGGTTCGTCGACGAGCTCGGCGCCGGGGCGGTCGACGACGCCGTGCTCGCGCGGTACCTGGCCCAGGACGCCCTGTTCCTCGACGCCTTCGTCGCGCTGCTCGGCGCCGCGGTGGCCGCGGCCGACCGGCCCGGACCCCGCATGGTCGTCGCGCGCCAGCTCGGGCTCGTGGCCGGCGACGAGGACGACTACTTCGCCCGCGCGCTCGCCCGGCTCGGCGTCGAGGCGCCGGCCGAGCCGCTGGCCCCGACGGCAGGTTTCCTCGCGCTGATGGACGACGCCCGTCGGTCGGCCGACTACGCGACGACGATGACGGTGCTGCTCGTCGCGGAGTGGCTCTACCTCGACTGGGCGCAGCGGCTCGGCGACGAACCCGCCGACTGGCTGTACGCCGAGTGGATCGCGCTGCACCGGGGGCCGGCGTTCGCGGCGTGGGTGGACTTCCTGCGCGCGGAGGTCGACCGCGTCGGCGCCGACGAGCAGGCGTTCGCCCGCGCCGTCGCGCTGGAGCTGGCGTTCTTCGACGCGGCGTACGGCTGAGGGGCGTCCGGCCCTTCCGGCGAGGCTCACGCCGGGTGGGTTCCGGGGGAGCCGGGGACTAGGCCGCGGACGGGCTCCGCTTCGCCAGCCGCCGACGCTGCGCGTCGAGGTGCGGGCGTGCCCGGCGTTGGCCGCCCCGGGCGTCGATCGCGACCGCGAGGGCATCGAGCACCCGGATCAGCCGGTCGACGTCCGGTGACCACCCACGGCGTTCGCACTCCTCGAGCCAGTCGACCACCCCGCGGTGCCCGCGCTCGCCGTTGCACCGCCGGCAGGCCGCCACCTCGTTCTCCAGCCACGACGGGCCGCCCTTGACCTTCGGGATGACGTGGTCGGTGGTGGCGGGCACGCGGGCGTCGAGGGGGCGGGCGCACCAGACGCAGCTCGCGCCGTCGCGCGCGTGCGCGGCGGTGAGGCGCTGGGAACGACCGGGTTGCATCGATCTCCAGGATGCCCTCGCGTCGTGAAGATCGCCCGTTCTGTGGTGGGGACAGCGCCGGGTCGGTCCCGCGGAACGACCGCGAGCCCGACGATGGCGCGCTGCACGCAACCAGCGGGAGCAGACCGCCATCGACACCGCGGGCACCTCGCTGCCACGGGACGCCCGAATCGCCCGTTGCAAGCGCTTGCGGTCCCCCGGTGGTCGGCCCGTACGCTGGGGCAGCGTGACGACCGATGCACTCTGGTGGCGCGACGCCGTCATCTACCAGGTCTACATCCGCAGCTTCGCCGACGCCGACGGCGACGGGATCGGGGATCTCGCCGGCCTCCGCGACCGGCTGCCGTACCTGCGCGACCTCGGGGTCGACGCCCTGTGGATCAACCCCTGGTACGCCTCGCCGCAGGTCGACGCGGGCTACGACGTGGCCGACTACCGGGCCATCGAGCCCGCGTACGGGACGGTCGCCGACGCGGAGAAGCTGATCGCCGAGGCGCACGAGTACGGGCTGCGGATCATCCCGGACATCGTCCCGAACCACCTCTCCGACCACCACGCGTGGTTCGTCGAGGCCCTCGCGGACGGTCCCGGCTCGCCCGCCCGCGCCCGTTTCGTCTTTCGCGACGGTCGGGGTCCGGACGGGGCGGAGCCGCCGAACAACTGGCTGTCCCACTTCGGCGGGCCGGCGTGGACGCGGGTCGAGGACGGGCAGTGGTACCTGCACCTGTTCGCGCCCGGCCAGCCGGACGTGAACTGGGAGAACCCCGACGTGGCGGCCGAGTTCGAGTCGGTGCTGCGGTTCTGGTTCGACCGCGGCGTGGACGGCTTCCGCATCGACGTCGCGCACGGCCTGGTCAAGGACCCGGCCCTGCCCGACCTCGCGGACTCGAGCGACTTCATCGGGCTCAGCACCGGCCCGGGGGAGCACCCCTACGTCGACCGCGACGACGTGCTCGCGATCTACGAGACGTGGCGGCGCATCGCCGACTCCTACGAGGGCGCCCGGATGTTCGTCGCCGAGGCCTGGACGCCGAGCCCGGAGCGCCTCGCCCGCTACGTCGGCGCGGGGCGGCTGCACACCGCGTTCAACTTCGACTACCTCGTGGCGCCCTGGGACCCGGCGGCGCTGCGCGACACGATCGACACGACGACGGGGTTCCTGGCCTCGGTCGGCGCCCCGGCGACCTGGGTGCTGGAGAACCACGACGTGGTTCGCGCCCCGAGCCGCTACGGCCGCCCGACCGTCGAGCGGCACGGCAACGCCACGTTCGACGAGTCCGACCCGGTCGACGTCGAGCTCGGGGTGCGGCGCGCCCGCGCGGCGTTCCTGCTGTACTCCGCGCTGCCCGGGGGCATGTACGTCTACCAGGGGCAGGAGCTCGGACTGCCGCAGGTCGACGACATCCCCGAGGCCGCGCTGCAGGACCCGACCTGGGAGCGCTCCCGCCACACCGACCGCGGGCGCGACGGCTGCCGGGTGCCCATCCCCTGGACGCCGACCGGCTCGAGCTTCGGATTCGGTCCGGACGGCGGGTCGTCACCCTGGCTGCCGCAGCCGGCCTGGTTCGCCGACTACGCGGCGACGGCCGAGGAGGGCGTCGAGGGCTCGTTCCTGGAGCTCGTCCGCACGGCCCTCGCGACCCGTCGTCGGCACCCGGCGCTGGGTGAGGGCGACCTGGACTGGGTGTCGGCCCCCGGCGACGCGGTGCTGGTGTTCCGGCGCTCGCCCGCGTTCCTCGCCGTCGTGAACCTCTCGACGGAGCCCGTCGACCTGCCCGACCACGACGGCGTGCTGCTCGCGAGCGGCCTGCTCGACGGTCGGCGCCTCCCGCCGGACACGGCGGTCTGGCTGGCCGCCCACTAGGCCGTCCGGCCGCAGCCCGATCCCGAGCGAGCGGCACTCTCGCAGCATCTATGTGCGCGAGAGTGCCGCTCGCTCAGTCCGGGGGGCCTGGCGGAGCCACCACCGGCAGGTCCGACCGCGTGTCGGCCACCAGGGCGCGCGCGGCCGAGTCGGTGGGGGCCTTCTCGGCGAGGGCCTCCAGCGCGGCGTCGGTGCCGACGTCGTGCCCGGCGGCCTCGGAGAGCAGCCAGCGGACCTCGAGCAGGTCGCACCAGGCCTGCACCGCGGTCCCGACGTGCCCGACCGCCGCGTGCGCCCGCCGCATGCCCGGGGTGAGCACGTCGTGCAGCCAGCTCGGTGCGGCCTCGTCCTCCGAGAGGGCCCGGCCCTGGGTGCGCGAGAGCCACCCGCGGTGCGCCTGCAGGTCGCCCAGCAGCACCCGGGCCTGCCCCTCCCCGACGTCGAGCCCGGTCAGCTCCCGCAGGCGCTGCGCGTGGAAGCGGCGGTCGCCGACGCCGACGCGCAGCCGCACCGCGTCGCCCTCGGGCACGAGGGCCACCTCGTCGACGACGAACCCCAGGTCCTCCAGGCCGCGGACGGTCGACTCGACGCGGTAGCGGTCGGAGAACGCGAACCGCGGTTCGGCGTGCAGGGCGTCCCACAGCGCCTGGTAGCGCTCCGGCACGCCGAGCGCCTCCTCGATCAGCCTCGGCTCGATCTCCGGCGGGCGGCCGAGGGACGCGGCCACGTCGATGAGTCCGGAGGCCACGTTCTCGACGAGGATGTCGAGGTCCATCTGCCGCTGCCCGTCGGACAGCGACGGGTGGATCTCCGCGGTCTCGGCGTCGACGAGGTGCGCCTGCAGCGCCTGGCCGTCGCGGGAGAACAGGGTGTTGGCCAGCGAGCAGTCGCCCCAGAACACGCCGTGGCGGTGCAGCTCGACCAGCAGCCCGGCCATCGCGTCGAGCAGCCGGGCGCGGTGCACCGCCCGGTCCGGGGGCAGCCGGGCGAACAGCCGCCGGTACTGCCACGAGCCGGTGAGGAACCGGGTCACCAGGACCGCGGAGTCCTCGGCGACGGAGCGGACGACGAGCCCGGCGGCGCGGACCGTGGGCAGCCCCATCGCCTCCATGCGCCGCAGGGCCTCGTACTCCTTGCCGGCCAGGCGGACGGGGAGCTCCTTGAGCGCCCAGAGCACGCCGTCGGCGACGACGAAGCGCACGAGGTGGCGGCTCGGCCCGACGGCGAGCGTGCGCAGCGGCACCGTCGCCGAATCCCACGCCTCCAGCGGCACGTCCCAGGGCAGCGCGAGCAGCTGCGGCGAGGACGTCCGCAGCCGCAGCTCCGGGGCGCTCACGGCGGCGGTCCGGTGGTCGAGCGCAGCACCAGGTGGGTGGACAGGACCTGGGAGGACACCGTGGTCTCGCCCTCGAGCAGCGCCCGCACCATCCGTCCCGCCGCCACGCCCTGCTCGTACACCGGCTGCGCGACGGTGGTCAGGTCGAGCACCTCGGCGGTGGGGTGGTCGTCGATCCCGACCACCGACACGTCGCCCCCGACCCGCAGCCCGGCCCGCCGCAGCGTGCGGATCGCCCCGGCGGCGATCTCGTCGGCGGTGGCGAACACCGCGGTCGGCGGGTGCCGCAGGCCCAGCAGCCGCCCCATTCCGTCCGCCCCGCCCGGACCGCCGAACGGCACGCGGACGACGAGGTCGTCGTCGAGGGGCAGGCCCGCGTCAGCGAGGGCGTCCCGGTAGGCCGCGGAGCGCAGGTCCGGCCCGCGGTCGTCCGGGTCCTCCGAGGCGAGCAGCGCGATCCGGCGATGGCCGAGGTGGACGAGGTGGTCCACGGCCTGCCGGCCGGCCCGGTGGTCGTCGACGGTGACCGACGGGAACGGCTCGCGCGGACCCCCGGCGGAGACGATGTGCACCCCGAGGAGCTCGAGGCGCGCCCGCTCGGCCTCGTCGACCTCGAAGCCGACGACGACGGCCGCGTCCACGCGCCGTCGGGCGGGGAGGTGCTCGAAGAAGGCGCGTCGCCCGGCGACGTCGCCGACCAGGAAGAGCAGCACGTCCACCGTGGTGCCGCCCTCCTCGCGCAGGCCGGCCTCCAGCCCCTCGAGCAGCCGGCCGAAGAACCAGCGGGAGAGGTGCGGCACCACCACCGCGACCCGGGTGCGCGAGATTCCCCCGGCCAGCCGCGACGCCTCCGGGGAGACGACGTAGTCCAGCCCGGCCGCGGCCGTCAGCACCCGCTCGCGGGTGGCCGCGGCGACCTGCGGATGGTTGTTGAGCGCCCGGGAGGCGGTGGACGCGGAGACCCCGGCCAGACGCGCGACGTCGTCCAGGCTGGCCCCTGAGCCCGCCCCCCGGCGCTCGTCCTCCACCACCCGTCGCCCGGCCGGGGCGGAGGGTTCGTGAACCACGTCACTCAGCCTAGGACATGCCGCAAGCGCTCCCGGGTGCGTTCGGCCGCCTGGCGCACAGCGTGGCGCCGCCTGTCCGTTCGGTGACGCTTCAAGCTCCGTGCCCACCCTCTCGGGTTGACATCTGAGACCTGGGTCACCACAGTCACACCGCAAGCGCTTCCAGGACACGCGACGACAGGCCGGAGGACCCACGCCCATGCCCTTCCCACCCCGGCGGCGGAGACCGGCGGCCCTCGCTCTGGGCGTCACGGTGCTCTCCCTGCTGGCCCTGCTCGCGGGGTGCGCGAGCGGGCCGGCCGGACCGCCCACGTTGACCTGGTACATCAACCCCGACGACGGCGGGCAGGCGGAGATCGCGAAGCGGTGCACCGACGCCGCGGGCGGCCAGTACCGGATCGTGACCTCGACCCTGCCGCGCGACTCGGGCGACCAGCGTCAGGAGCTCGTGCGCCGGCTCGCGGCCAACGACGCGTCGATCGACATCATGAGCCTCGACCCGCCCTACATCCCCGAGTTCGCCGAGGCGGGCTTCCTCGCCCCGCTGCCGCCCGGGGTGGCCGCGCGGGTGAGCGAGGGCGTGGTGCCGTCGGCGATCGAGGGTGCGTCGTGGCAGGGCCAGCTCGTGACGGTCCCGTTCTGGGCGAACACGCAGCTGCTCTGGTACCGCAAGTCGCTCGTCGCGGACATGGGTCTCGACCTCTCCCGGCCGGTCACCTGGGACCAGATCATCGACGCCGCCGTCGCCCGGGGGACCAAGGTCGCCGCCCAGGGCAAGCGCGCCGAGTCGCTGATGGTGTGGACGAACGCGCTGATCCGCTCCGGCGGCGGCCAGATCATCACCAACCCGGGCGAGGCGAACCCGAAGCTCGTCCAGCTCGGGCTGCTGGACCCGCCGGCGCTCGACGCGGCGCGGATCATGCGCAAGCTGGCGACCTCACCGGCCGCGCCCCCGGCCTTCTCCACCGCGGACGAGGACGCGAACTCCGAGTCGCTGCAGAACGGCGAGGCCGCGTTCATGGTCAACTGGCCGTTCGTGTGGTCGAAGGTGACCGGCGCGGCCGAGGAGGGCACGGTCGGAGCGAACGTGCCGGCCGACTACGGGTGGGCGCTCTTCCCGCAGACCCGGGCCGACCTGCCGTCGGCACCGCCCTACGGCGGCATCAACCTCGGCGTCGGGCACTCCAGCCGGTACCCGGACCTCGCGTACGCGGCCACCGAGTGCATCACCAGCGCGCAGAACACGGCCTACTACTTCGAGTCCAACGGCAACCCGTCGGCCCGCGTCGCGAGCTACTCGGATCCGGCCGTGCTCGCGAAGTACCCGATGGCTCCGGTGATCCTCCAGTCGCTGACCCTGGCCAAGCCGCGCCCGCAGACCGCCTACTACGCCGAGGTCTCCGGCGGGCTGCAGCGCACCTTCCACCCGCCGGAGGCGATCGTCCCCGGCCCGACCAACCAGGCGGCCCAGGACCTCATCCTCGGCGTCCTCCGGAAGGAGCGGCTGCTGTGACGACGACCGTCGAGAAGGAGACGGCGGCCTCGGCGTCGCCGAGGCACGCGGCCAGCGACAAGTCCCGGTCCGAGGCCCGCCTCGGCTGGTTCCTCGCGGGTCCCGCGTTCGCGGTGATGCTGCTGGTGACCGCCTATCCGATCCTGCAGGCGTTCTACGAGTCGCTGTTCGACTACCGGCTCACCGACCCGGCGAACCGGTCGTTCACCGGGCTCACCAACTACGGGGTCATCCTCACCGACTCCGTGTGGTGGGACGCCTTCGGCGTCACCGTGCTCATCACGGTGGTCACCGTCGCCGTCGAGCTGGTGCTCGGGTTCGCCCTCGCGCTGGTGATGGTGCAGGCGCTCAAGGCGCTGCGGCCGATCCTGCGCGCGGCCATCCTCATCCCGTACGCCGTGATCACGGTGGTCTCGGCGTTCGCGTGGCAGTTCGCGTTCGCGCCGGACTCGGGCTTCGTGAACTCGTGGTTCTCCTTCGCCGGGCTCGCCCCGGACACCGACTGGTTCGGCAGCCCCGGCTCGGCGATCTTCGTGATCTGCCTGGCCGAGATCTGGAAGACCACGCCGTTCATCTCGCTGCTGCTGCTCGCCGGCCTCGCCCAGGTGCCGGAGGTGCTGCAGGAGGCCGCGAAGGTCGACGGCGCCACCTGGTGGCAGCGGATGCGCAAGGTGACGATCCCGAACATGAAGGCGGCGATCATGGTCGCCCTGCTCTTCCGGACCCTCGACGCCTTCCGCGTCTTCGACTCGGTCTACGTCATGACGGCGGGGGCGAACGGCACCGAGGTGCTCTCGTTCCTCGCCTACCGCCAGACGATCGCGCGCCTCGAGATCGGGCTCGGGTCGGCGGTCTCGGTGCTGCTGTTCGTCTCCGTCGTCCTGATCTGCGGCCTGTTCATCAAGGGCTTCAAGGTCGACCTGTCCCAGGCTCGGGGGGAGTGAGCGATGTCGACCCGTGAGAAGGTCGGATGGGGGATCGGCGGGCTGCTGATCATCATCTACTGCCTGTTCCCGATCGCGTGGATCGTGTCCCTGTCGTTCAAGTCGTCCTCGGACATCTCGAACGGCGAGTTCCTGCCGACGACCGCGACCTCGGAGAACTACGCGACGATCCTCACCGGGGACGCCGCGGAGCTGTTCCTGCCGGCGCTGCGCAACTCGTTCGGCATCTGCCTGATCGCGACCGCGCTCGCCTGCCTGCTCGCGATGTTCGCCGCCTACGCGATCGCGCGGCTCGACTTCCCGGGCAAGAAGATCATCCTGTCCACCGCGCTCGCGGTGGCGATCTTCCCGGTGATCTCGATCGTGACGCCGCTGTTCAACCTGTGGCGCGAGATCGGGCTCTACGACACCTGGCCCGGGCTGATCCTGCCCTACCTCTCGCTGACCCTGCCGATCTCGATCTGGACGCTCTCGGCGTTCTTCCGCGAGATCCCGTGGGAGATGGAGCAGGCGGCGCAGGTCGACGGCGCGACGCCGTGGCAGGCGTTCCGCAAGGTGATCGTGCCGCTGGCCGCCCCCGGGGTGTTCACCACGGCGATCATCGCGTTCTTCCTGGCCTGGAACGACTTCGTCTACGGCATCTCGCTGACCTCGACCAGTGCGTCGCGGCCGGTGCCGGCGGCGCTCGGTCTGTTCACCGGCGCCTCGCAGTTCGAGTCGCCGACCGGGCCGATCGCGGCGGCCGCGGTGATCGTGACGATCCCCGTCGTCGTCCTCGTCCTGATCTTCCAACGGCGCATCGTCGCCGGACTGACCAACGGCGCCGTGAAGGGATAGGACCATGGCCGCGATCGAGATGAGCCACATCGTCAAGCGCTACGGCGACGGCTTCCCCGCCGTGAACGACGTCTCGCTGGACATCGCCGACGGGGAGTTCATGATCCTCGTCGGACCGTCCGGGTGCGGGAAGTCGACGCTGCTGCGGATGATCGTCGGACTGGAGGACATCACCTCCGGCGACATGGTCATCGGTGGCACCCGGGTGAACGACAAGGCGCCGCGCGAGCGGAACCTGTCGATGGTGTTCCAGAACTACGCGCTCTACCCGCACCTGACGGTGTACGAGAACATCGCGTTCCCGCTGCGCCTGGCGAAGGTCCCCGACGCCGAGGTGAAGGCGAAGGTCGAGCAGTCCGCGAACATCCTCGAGCTGCACGAGCACCTGCAGCGCAAGCCCGCGAACCTCTCCGGCGGCCAGCGCCAGCGGGTCGCGATGGGCCGGGCGATCGTGCGTGACGCGGACGCCTTCCTGTTCGACGAGCCGCTGTCCAACCTGGACGCCAAGCTCCGCGGACAGATGCGCGCCGAGATCGCGCGGCTGCAGCGGCGGCTCGGGATCACCACGGTCTACGTCACGCACGACCAGACCGAGGCGATGACCCTCGGCGACCGGGTGTGCGTGCTCAAGAAGGGCGTGATCCAGCAGGTCGCGTCGCCGCGGGAGCTGTACGAACAGCCCGCCAACCTGTTCGTCGCGGGCTTCATCGGCTCGCCCCCGATGAACTTCCTGCCGGCGTCGGCGTCGGGCGGGAAGCTGGACACGCCCTTCGGCACGATCCAGCTCGACGACGCCCGGGCGCAGAAGGTGGGCGACCGCGAGCTCGTGCTCGTCGGGGTGCGGCCGGAGATGTTCGAGGACGCGTCCCTGGTCGACGAGGCGCTGCTCGACAAGGGGGCGCGCTTCACCGCGCAGGTCGACGTCACCGAGTGGCTCGGCGACTCGCAGTACGCCTACCTGCCCTACGAGTCCTCGGCGGAGGCGGCGGCGAAGCTCAAGGAGCTCGCCCAGGAGCTCGACGGCGACCAGCTGCGCACGCAGGCCATCGTCTCGATCGACTCCACCTCGCGGATCCGGGAGGGCCAGGAGGCGGAGTTCTGGTTCGACACGCGGAAGATCCACGTGTTCGACCCGCAGAGCGGTGACAACCTGACCCGCGACGCCGAGGCCGGGGCCGAGCTCACCCGGCAGGCGGGCGAGGATCGCAAGGCCCAGGTGGAGCGGGCGCGGGCGACGGCGTCCGCGTCGGCCTGACGCCCGGGGCGGGGCCCCGATCCGGGCGGTGAGCGAGCACCTGCGGTGGTCGGCCGGGCTGTGCAGCCGCCGAGGGTGCTCGCTCGACCCGGGCGATCAGAGCGCGAGCAGCGGGAGGACGCCCGCGACGACCGCCGCCGCGCCGACGACGACGCCGGTGGCCGCCAGGGCCCGTCGTGGGCGCTGGCGGCCGAGACCCAGCGCGGCGGTCGCCGTGCCGAGCAGGGCGACGGCGAGCACGCCGTAGATCGTCACGTGCGAGCCGCCCGGGGCGGGGACGGCAGCCGCCACGACCGTGGCGACCAGGGCCACCACCGACACCGCGCACCCCAGCACGGCCGGCTGCGGGCCGGTGCCGGGCCCGTCGGCGAGGGCACCGCGGCCGGGCCGGACGACGAGGTCGGTGACGGCCTCCTCCGGCGCGTCCGCCTCTCGTGCTGCGGGGGCCGGCGGGGTGCGGACGGCGACCAGGTCGGTGACGGCGTCCTCCGTCGGCGGCATGACCCCGTCACCGGCCCCGGCCGTCGTCGGGACGGCGAGAGCCGGTGCCGTCGCGGGGCGGGAGGCCGCCGCGCGGGCCGCGTCCACGCGTTCGAGCGACCGGGCCGGCAGCCCGGCCGGGCCGCGGGCGTCGTCGGCCGGCTCGGGTCGCGCGCGGCGGTGCCGTGGGGCCCCGACCAGCGACGACGCGGCGAGGACCGGTGCGGCGCCGTCGGCGTCGGGACTGCGGTGCCGGCCCCTCGTCGGCACCTCGTCCGCGCCCGTGGCGCCCCCGGGTCGCGCCACCTGGACCGACACCCGCCCGGGGCCGCGACGGTTCGACGGGCGCGACATGGGTGGCGGGTTCCCTCCGACGGCGGACGCGGCGTGAGGAAGATCGACGCGGGCCGCGGCGGCGTTACCCGGCCGTGACGCGGAGCCGGTGCCAGGCCATCGCGAGCTGCGTGGCGATGGGCCGGACCACGCGGACGTCGTTCCAGTAGAACGGGTGCACCAGCGGCGTCCACCCGAGCCACCACGGCCCCACGGCGACGGACCGGTCCTCGGCGACGGCCCGGGCGTAGGCGTCGTTCAGCGGGCGGATCGGCGCGGCGATGACGTCGTCGGGGTCCCACACGTTGACCCACTCGCCGCCGACGTGCGGGTGCAACCGCTCGAGCTCGGGGTGGGGCACCGCGATGGGGGTGCCGAAGTCGGGGTGGCGCTGGGCGAACAGCGCGAGCGGCGACCCGAGGGTGTAGAGCCAGCCGAGGGTCTCGCCGCGCTCCGCGGGGGTGTCGCCGAGCTCGGCGGCCACCTCCGGGGCGACGCCGGCCGACCCGTCGGGGTGCAGGCCCGCCGCCACCTGCAGGTCGTAGAAGAAGTTGCCCGCCACGACGGAGCCCAGCGAGTGGGCGAGCACGCACACCGGGGCGTCCGGGCCCGCCTCGGTCGCCAGGTCGTGCAGGGAGCGGGCGAGCACCTGGTGCACGCGGTCGTAGAGGGTGCGGTCGACCGCGCCGGCCTGGTAGCTGATGGCGTCGCCGAGGTAGTGCACCACCAGCCACCGCAGCGTCGGGAAGTGGAACTCCGGGCTGCCCGGGAGGTTCCGGACGAGGCCCGAGGCGACCAGCCCGAGCAGCGCGGCGACGGAGCCGCGGTCGGTGGCCCCGCCCAGCGCGTCGAGCAGGTCGAACACGCCCTCGGCGCGCTGGCCGCCCATCCGGCGCAGGAGCTTGTCCTGGCGGCGCTCGTAGACCGGCGCCCAGAACGCCGTGCGCAGGACGAGGGCCTCGTCGGCGTCCACCCCCGCGATCCGGGTGAACTCCTCGCGCAGCAGGTTCATCGAGGTGTCCGCGAACCGGTCGTCGGCGATCTCCACGCCGTGCACCCACATCACGGCCAACCGCGTCACGCGTTCTCCTTCGCCAGCTCCGAGTAGGGGGTGCGCAGGCCGTCCCGGACGAGGCGGACCAGGGCCTTCCGCTGCCGCACGAACAGCACGACGGCCAGGACCACGTAGACGGCCGAGAGGATGAGCAGCTCGGTCTCCTGCAGGGCGGCGGGGAGGAACGCCGCGAGCAGGAACTGGGCGACGAACAGGCCGAGCAGGGCCAGCGCGCCCTTCACCGTGATCGAGAGCGTCACGAGCAGGGCCACGGCGAACAGGGACTGCGCGGCGGTGAGCAGCAACTCCTCGCGCTGGTCGACGTCGATGGGCAGGCCGTTGAGCGACCCCGCGGCGAGGGCGAAGACCAGCGGCAGCGTGCCCACCAGCAGCGACCACTGGTTGACCTTCGACGAGACGAGGGTGGCGAGTGCGTCGGTGGTCTTGAGCCGCCACGCGTAGAGGCCCGCGACGAGCAGCTCGGGCGCCTCCGAGGCCAGCGGGGCCAGCCACTGGACGAGGAAGAACTGGCTGATCCCGAGCTCGGTGCCGGTCTCGACGAGGGCGTCGGCGAAGTGCTCGGCGCAGGCGATGATGATGGCCGCGGCGAGCACGAACAGGCCGATGTACCAGGCGCGGCGGGGCGTGGTGCCCTTCTCGCCGATCCAGGCCGAGGGGCCGATGAGGTCGGGGTCCTCGGCCGGGGCGCGGGCCACGCGGATGCTGTAGGCGACGAAGATGCCGACCAGCACCACGAGGTCGACCAGGGTGATGCTGACGCGCAGCGGCAGGGTCAGCGAGTACACGGTGGCCAGCAGCAGGAACATCAGCGGCACGGAGTCGGTGCGCTGCAGCGTCACGCGGGTGGCGTGGCCCTCCCGGTGCGCCGTGCCGCCGTCACCGATCTCGCCCGAGCGCCCGGCCGAGGTGCGCAGGCGGATCGCGGCGAGCAGGACCACGAGCGCCCACCCGACGCCGACCAGGATCCGGTTGGCACCGGTCATGTTGGCCAGCGCCAGGCCGCACGGGGACTGGTCGGCCGAGCCGGGCGGCAGACAGGTCGGCCCGTACTGGGCGTAGGCGTTGCCGCCCTGGATGGTGAAGACGAAGTCCACGGCGTACTCGGGCAGCACCGCCACGAGCGCGAGCAGGGCGATCGCGAGGCCGGCGGAGATGTCGACCTGGGCCGCCTCCGCCGCCCAGGAGAGCAGGAAGGCGGCGCCGACGATCGCGAGCCCGTAGAGCAGGGCGTCGACGGGCGGGGAGATCGAGAGCCCGCCGAGGCTCATCGCGACGCCGGGGACCGCGACGGCGACGGCGCCCGCCACGAGGAGGGGCGAGCTGGGGGCTGCCATGTCCGATTCCCTACCCGAGTCCGGGGTGCTCCACCCCCGGAATCGCCGGATCACCCCCGGTGGCCGGCCGCGGATCGCCGTGCGGCACCGTGATCGTGGCCGTCCCCGACCGTTCAGAGCACCCCGATGACCCTGCTGTCCGATCCGTCACGTTCCGCCCGGTCCGTCACCCGGGTGGCACACGCGGGTGCGCATCATCGTCGGGTGGCCGCACGCGGGCAGGTCGAGCCGGTCGGGCGCCGCGCGCGCCGTGCCGCGCCGACCCGTCGGCGGGGCCTGCTGCGGCCGTCGCGGACGCCGGGCTACGCGCGGTCCCGGCGGGCGCTGCTCGGCACCACCCTGGCGCTCGTCCTCGCCCTCGGCGGCCCGCTGCTCGTCGGGCTGCTCGACCCGCCGGTGGAGACCGAGCAGACGGCGCCCGCGCCGACCCCGGTGGCGGCGCCCTCCCGCGCGCCGGACCCCGTGCCCGCCCCGCCCGCCGTCCCGGAGCCCTCGCCGGTGCAGGCCGCGGTGGAGGCGGCGGACGCGACCGTCACCCGCCGCGGCGCCGACGTCGGGATCGCCGTGCTCGACCGCACCACCGGGGCGCTCGCGCTGAACGACGAGGCCGACGACGCCATGAACTCGGCGTCGCTGTCCAAGCTGCTCACCGCCGTCGACCTCCTCGACCGCGGTGCCGCGGGCCGGGTGCCGGTGACGGCCACCGACCGGCGCCTCGTGCGCGCCGCGCTCGGCCCCAGCGACGACCCGGCGATGAACGCCCTCTGGACCCGCTTCGGCGGGCAGTCCGGCATCACCCGGGTGATCGACCGCCTCGGTCTGCAGGACACCGAGGTGCCCGCCGACCCGTCGCAGTGGGGCGAGGTGCAGCTCTCCGCCCGCGACATGACCACCGTGTTCCGCCACGTCCTCGAGGCGATGGCGCCCGCCGACCGCGACCTCGTGCTCGGCGCGATGTCCGGCGCCCCGGCGACCGCCTCCGACGGGTTCGACCAGGCGTTCGGCCTGCTCGCCCCGGAGCAGCGGGGGGTCGCGGCGAAGCAGGGCTGGCTGTGCTGCCTGCAGAGCTCGGTCGACCTGCACAGCGCCGGCGTGCTCGACCCGGAGGGCCGCTTCGTGGTCGCCGTGCTCTCCAACCAGCCGTTCGGCTACGACGCGGCGCGGGCGGTGCTCGACGACGCGGTGGGCGCCCTGCGGGAGGTCCTGGTCTGAGGGGCACCTGCCGGTGCCAGCAATGCGTCACTGCTTGCACCCAGTGACAGGAAAGGCGGCACCGTGGACCGGCACCGGATCCTCGTCGGGAACTAGGGTCCACCGCCGTGGAGAGCCTCACGCGGGTGGACGACTGGCCGGTGGAGCACGTGGCGGCCGCGGTGGTGACGGAGCAGGACACCGCCACCCACGGCCCGACCGACCGCCGGTTCCGCCTGGCGTCGGTGACGAAGCCGCTCGTGGCGGTCGCCGTGCTGCTGGCGGTCGAGGAGGAGGCCATCTCCCTGGACGACCCGGCGGGACCCGAGGGCTCCACGGTCCGCCACCTGCTCGCCCACACCTCGGGCCTGGCGTTCAACGAGCAGAAGGCGATGGCCGAGCCCGGGACGCGGCGGCTCTACTCCTCGGCGGGGTTCGAGGTGCTGGCCGACCACGTCGCGGCGTCCACCGGGATCGACTTCCCCGACTACCTGCACGAGGCGGTGTGCGAGCCGCTCGGCATGGGGTCGACGACGCTCGAGGGCTCGGCCGGGCACGGCGCCACGTCCACCGTCGACGACCTCGTCCCGCTCGCCCGCGAGCTGCTCACCCCGTCCCTGCTCGCACCCGAGACCCTCGCCGAGGCGACGTCGGTGCAGTTCCCGGGGCTCACCGGGGTGCTCCCCGGCCTCGGCTACCAGAAGCCGAACGACTGGGGCCTGGGTTTCGAGCTGCGCGACCACAAGTCGCCGCACTGGACCGGCGCCGACAGCTCGCCGGCGACGTTCGGGCACTTCGGCCAGTCCGGGACGTTCCTGTGGGTCGACCCGGACGCGGCCGCCGCCTGCGTGGTGCTCACCGACCGCGACTTCGGCGACTGGTCGAAGGAGGCCTGGCCGCCCCTCACCGACGCCGTCCTCGCGGAGCTGCGTTCCTGACGACGGATCGTGCCCGGTTCGACGATGCCGCCGTTCCTGGCACTGGGTGCAAGCAGTGACGCATTGCTTGCACCGGGAGGTGCACCCGTCAGCGCGGGACGACCAGCAGCAGCGACGTCTCGTCGGCCTGCTCGACGCGCAGCCCGGCGTCGGCGAGGACGGCCAGCACCCCGCCGGTGTCCTTCGGGCGACGGCGGGTGGAGGCGAGCAGGCGGGCGGCGCGGCCCTTGAACGACTTGTTCGCGTGGCTGACCGTGCTGCGCGACCCGTCGTCGGCCTCGGAGACCACGTCCAGCGTCGTCGCGCCGGGGGCGGGCGCGAGGGCCATGTAGCCACCCGAGCGCAGGTCGACGACGTGCTCGTCGAGATCGGCGAGGACGGGGCCGAGCACCGGGCGCCAGACCGTGCGCAGCCCGCCGCGCCCGGGCAGCGCCGAGTCGGCGGAGAGCCGGTAGGCGGGGATCGGGTCGGTGCCCATGATCAGCCCGAACAGCGCCGAGCACACCGCGATCCGGCGGCGGGCACCCGTCGTCAGGGACCCCGCGTCGAGTGCGTCGTAGAGCACGCCGGTGTAGCGCCGCAGCGCCGGCGCGGTGCGGGAGGTCTGCAGCGCGGCGTTGCGCTCGATCTCGTCGTCCTGGCGTTCGCTGACCCCGAGCGCCGCGCGGGCGGCGGGGACGTCGTCGGCCAGCGCGACCACGTCGTCGACCAGGGCGGCGCGGGTGGCGGTCAGCGCCGGGAAGGACAGCGCGTCGAGGTCGAGCGGCGCACCGCGTCCCCCGGCCGCCTTCGTCTCGGAGGGTGGGAGGACGACGAGCACCCGGGCATGATTCCCCTCGACGACGAGGAGGAGACCGATGGGTCACGTGGTGCGGGTCTCCTCGGAGGACGGCGAGCCCGTCGTCGTGCCCGGCGGCGCGGTGGAGGAGCGCTTCGCGGCGGAGCTCGCCTGGGCCGACGGGCACGTCCGGCGGAGCGGCCCGCCGAGCGCGCGGGAGCGGCCCTGGGCCTCGGTGCTGCGCCTCCCCACGGCCGACGGCCCGGTCTGGCTGAAGGTCACCACACCGCGGACGCGCCCCGAGGTCGGGCTCTACCGCCTGCTCGTCGACACGAACGCGGACGCGGTCCTCGTCCCGCTCGCTCACGACGAGCCGCGGGGCCTGCTCCTGCTCCCCGACGGCGGACCGACGCTCGCCGAGGCCCCGCGCCCGCAGCTCGGCCCGGCCCTCGCCGAGGCGCTGGCCCGCTACGGCCGCCTGCAGCGGGCGATGGCGCCGCGGCGGGCGGAGATGGTCGCGCTCGGCGTCCCGGACGCCGCGCCGGACGCCCTCGACGCGCGCTGCGCGGAGGCGGTCGCGGCGACCGGTCTCCCCGACGGCGAGGCCTGCCGGGCCGCCGTCGCCGGCTGGGCGGCCCGGTTGGCCGACGCTCCGGGCGCCAACCTCGTCACGGTCGACCACCAGGACCTGCACCCGGGCAACGTGCTCACCTCGGGGCGGTTCTACGACTGGGGCGACGCGGTCGTCGCGCACCCGTTCGCCAGCATGCTCGTCGGGCTCGGCGGGCTGGCCCGCACCCTCGGGGTGGAGCCCGACGAGCCGGTGGTCCGCGCGGCCCGGGACGCCTACCTCGACGTCTTCGCCGACCTCGCCCCGCACGCCGAGCTCGTCGCGACCTGCGAGCTGGCCTGCCGGGCCGCGGTCGCCGCCCGCACGCTGACCTGGCACCGCGCCGTGGGCGACGCCGGACCCGACCACCCGCTCGCCGGTGCGGCCCGCGAGACGCTGGCCCGGTGGGCCGACCCGTCGCCCTTCGCGGCGGCCTGAGAGCGGTTCCGTACCCTCCTCCGGGTGGATTCCCCCGCCCGCTGGCAGCCCTCGCGCGCCGGGATCCTGAACGTCTACCAGTACCAGGACGAGGTGCTGGAGTTCGGCGGCGGACGCCTGCTGCTGCGCGGCGTGAACGGCTCCGGCAAGTCGACGGCGATGAACATGCTGCTGCCGTTCCTGCTCGAGGCCGACGTCCGCAAGATCGACGCGGCCGGCGAGCAGCGTGGGGTGCTGCGCTCCTGGATGCTCTCCGACAACGACGACACCCAGCGCACCGGCTACCTGTGGATCGAGTTCGTGCGCGACGGCGAGTACCGCACCGTCGGCTGCGGCATCCGGGCCAACCGGTCGACCGACCGGGTCACCACCTGGTGGTTCTCCACCGACCGCCGCGCTCGCCTCGACTTCCGGCTCACCGAGGCCGACGTCCCGTTCTCGGTCGACGCGCTGCGCGCCGAGCTGGGCGTCCGCGGGCAGGTGTTCACCTCCACCGCCGAGTACCGCGCGGAGATCGCCCGCCGCTTCTTCGGCGGCACCGACCCGACGGCGTACTTCCGGCTGCTCCACCAGGTCCGCAACCCGAGGGTCGGCGACCGCATCGACACCGACCTGCCGCGCACGCTGCGCGAGGCACTGCCGCCGGTGCCCGAGGACGCGGTGAACGACGCCGCGCAGCCGCTGGAGGACCTGGAGGACCACCGCCGCAACGTCACCGACCTCTCCACCACGGCGGCGGCGCTCGACGAGGTCGTCGAGGTCTACACCGACTACGCGCGCCGGGTGCTGATGACCGCGGTCGAGGGCGCGGCGTCGGCCGTCGACGCCGCGCGGACCGCCGAGCGCCGGGTCGAGCGCGACCGGGCCGGCGCGCAGCGGGCGTCGACCGCGCGCGACGACGCCGTCCGGGTCGTCGGCGAGCTGGCCGACGAGCACGCCCGCGCGACCTCGGAGCGGCAGGGCCTGGTGAGCCTGCCCGAGTACTCCGCCCACGCCGACCTGCTCCGCCGCCGTGACGAACTGGTCCGCGCCGACGAGGCCGCCGGCACCCTGGACGCCGTGCGCGGCCGGGCGCTCGCGCGCGTGACCACCGCCGCCGGCAGCGTGACGGCCGCCCGGGGCCAGGTCGAGTCCGATCTCGCGGGCGTCGCCGAGCACCTCCGCGGGGCGGCCACGGCGACGCGGTCCGCGTCCGCGCCGGTCCGGCTCCCCGACCCGCCCACGCTCGTCGTCGAACCCCGTGCCGACGCCGCGAGCGGCACCACCGTGGACGTCCCGGAGGACGACACCGACCCCGTCGACGACCTCCCGCCCGCCCTGCTCGCCGCCGCCGACGGCCTGCGCGCGCACCGCACCACCGTGCGCGAGCTGCGGGAACGCGCCGCTGCGGCCGACCGGGAGACCGCGGCCGCGGAGCGCGCCGGGGCGGAGGCGGCCGAGGCCGGCGAGCGGGCGGCGGAGGCGGCCGAGCAGGCCGACGTCGCCCGGCGGGCCGCCCGCGTCGCGGCCGACGAGCACGTCGCGGCCGTCGCGGCGTGGCGCGAGCGGTTCTACGCCCACCTCGCGGCCGTGCCTGCGGCCGAGCCGGACGGACCCGCGGGCTGGCTGCCGGTCCCGGGCGGGGAGCACGAGTCCGGGCTCGTCTCCGAGCCGGTGGACGACCTGCGCGCCCACGCGGAGACGCTCGTCGGCGCCGCCCGGCGGGAGGCCGACGACGCGTCGGGCGCGCTCGCCGCGGCCCGGGCCCGGGCCACGGGCCGCGTCGGCGAGGTGGACGACGAGCTGACCGCGCTGCGGACCGAGCACGCCCGCGTCGAGGCGGCGGGCGAGCTGCCGCTGCCCCGTCAGCCCTGGCGCACCGACAGCGGCGTCGACGACGCGGTGCTGTTCGCCTCGCTCGTCGACTTCGCCGACGACCTGGACGACGCCGCCCGCGCGGGGCTCGAGGCCGCGCTCGAGGCGTCCGGCCTGCTCGCCGCCCGGGTCGAGCCGGACGGCCGGGTGCGCGGCGGCGACGGCGAACTCCTCCTGACGCCGGGAGCGGCCGCCGGGGCGGGGCCCCGGCTCGTGCCGGTCGACACCGGCGCGGTGCCGGTCGAGGTCGTCGCCGGCGTGCTGGGGGCCATCGGGACGACACCGGGCGAGGGCCTGTGGGTCACCGAGGACGGCTCGTTCGGTACGGGCCCGCTGCGCGGCCGGCACACGAAGCCCGCCGCCGAGTACGTCGGGGCCGGGGCGCGGGAGCAGGCCCGGGCGCGGCGGCTGGCCGAGCTCGCGGCGCTGGTCGAGGACGCGGAGACCCGGCTGGCCGCCGTCCGCGCGGTGTCGGCGGCGCTGGACGAGCACGCCGAGGGGCTCCGCCGGCTCGTCCGCGAGCTGCCCGGCACGCGCACCGTCGACGACGCGGTGGTCGCCGCGACCGGCGCCACCCGTTACGCGCAGGAGGCGCAGGGCCGCTCCGCCGAGCGGGCCGCTGCCGCCGCCGAGGCCCGCCGCCGCGCCGACGACGCCGTCGCCGGCCTGCAGCAGCAGGCCGCGGACGCCGGCCTGTCGACCGACGCCGACCGGCTCGAGGGCCTGCTCGAGTCGGTCGCCGACGCGGAGCGGGCGCTGACCGCCGTCGACGCGGCCGCCGAGCGCGCCCGGCGCAGCGCCCGGTCCTGGCGCGAGGCGATCGCCGGCTGGGAGCGCGAGGTGGCCGACCTCGGCGCGGCCGTCGCCGACCACCGCGTCGCCGCCGGGCACGCCGCGTCGCTGCGGACCGAGCTGGACACCGCCGAGTCGGCCCTCGGGGAGGAGCCGGCGAAGATCGCCGCCCGGGTCGGCGAGCTCGACACGCACCTGCGCGAGACCGCCGCCCGCCTCGACGCGGCGCGCGAGGAGCAGACCACCGCCACGGTGGCCCTGCGGGAGGCGGAGCTGCGCGTCGAGTCGGCCCGCGAGACGCTCGCCGAGCGGGAGAAGGCGGCCGTCGGCGGGCGGGCGCGCCTGGTGGATGCGCTCGAGGTTCCGGGCCTGCTCGCCGCGGCGGAGCGCTCCGACGCTCCTGGCGCTGACGCCGACCCCGCCCCGGAGCGAGCGAACGGCACTCTCGCGCACATAGATGCTGCGAACGTGCCGCTCGCTCAGAACGGGGGCGCGGCGGACGGGGCAGCCGACTGGTCCGAGGAGCCGATCCCGGTCACCCCGGACACCGTCGAGGGGGCCGCGGAGCTGGTCGACGCCCTGCGGGCCCGCCTGACCGCGCCGCGTCGTCAGGTCACCGAGGACGCCTTGGAGAAGGCGCTGCGCGAGACCCGCGACCACCTGGCGTCGGGGTGGGACATCGAGTCCCGGCGCGGGGCGGACGGGACACCGCTCGCGGTGCACGTCACCGGGCCGACCCGCGCGGTGCTCGCGCAGATGGTGCACCGCGTCGCGGTCCAGCGGCGGCGCGCGACCAGCCTGCTCTCGGCGCAGCAGGACCAGGCGCTGCGCAACCTGCTGCACGGCCGCATCGCCCGCGAGGTGGCCGACGCGCTGTTCGCGGCGGGCGAGCTGGTCGACCGGATGAACCGCATCCTGCGCGGGGTGACGTCGAGCCAGGGCATCGGCGTCCGCCTGCAGTGGCGCCCGCGCGGCGACCTCGCCCCCGAGACCGCGACGGCGCTCGAACTGCTCGGCAAGCACCCCGACCTGCGCGACGCCGACGAGGACGACCAGGTCCGCGAGGCCGTCAAGAGCCTCGTCGAGCAGGCCCGGACGGCGGACCCGGAGGCGTCGTACCGGTCGGTGATCGCCGAGGTCCTGGACTACCGGACCTGGCACGAGATGCGCATCTACCTGCGCCGCCCGGGCCGCAACGACGAGCTGCTCACGCGCCGGACGACGCTGTCGGAGGGCGAGAAGAAGCTGGTCACGGTGCTGCCGATGGCCAGCGCGGCGGCCGCGAGCGCCGCGGCGCACGATCCGCACGGGGTCGGCGCCCCGCGCCTGGTGCTGCTCGACGACGCGTTCGCGAAGGTCTCCGAGGACAACCACGCGAAGCTCTTCGGCCTGCTCGTCGACCTCGACGTGGACTTCGTCGTCACCTCCGAGCGGCTGTGGGGGACGCACCCGAGCGTCCCCGAGCTCGCGATCACCGAGGTGCTGCGCGACCCCGAGCTGAAGGCGATCGCGCTGGTGCACTACCGCTGGAACGGGTCCGAGCTGTCGGTGGGAGACGCAGCGGAGCGGAGCTCGACCGTGGGCAGGGGCGTATGACGACGACGATCCGGCCGGTCGTCTTCTCCTACGTCACCGAGTCGCCGGAGTACCGCTGGATCCTCGGGGTCTTCGCCGGGACGTTCTTCGCCGAGCTCACGCCGGGCGAGGTCACGGCACGGCTGGCGGAGGCCGGGCACGACCTGGACGAGGCCACCGTCAAGATCCGGCTCGACCAGCTGCGGGTGTGGGGGAACCTGGAGGTCTCGGCGTCGGTCGGGCAGGTGGGCACCGTCGAGGACTACTACCGGCGCCGCGACCGCTACCTGATCACGCGGGTCGGGCAGGAGGTCCACGACCTCGTCGAGGGGGTCCTGGCGCAGGTCGACGACGTGCGCGACGTGTCGCTGGGCCGGCTCGACCAGCTGCGGGCCGCCCTGGAGGAGCTGGCGCGGCTCGACGCGGCCACCGCGCCGCCCGGCCGGCTCGCCGCGGCGGTGCGCGCGGTGTTCGACCCGCACGTCGCGTTCTCGGCCGAGATCACGCAGTTCTTCGCCGCGATCAACCAGTGGCAGTCCCGGTTCGACCTCGACGAGGACGAGTTCGCGTTCTTCTCCGAGGTCCTCGTCGGCTACGTCGGGGAGCGGCTGGAGACCCTGCACCGCGCGGCCCGGCCGATCGCGGGCCTGCTCACCGAGCTCGCCCCCGTCGTCGCGACGATCGTCGACCGGGCCGCGGACGGTCTCGCCGCGCGGGTCGCGGCGGCCGGCCTGTCCACGGTGCGGGTCCGGCGCGCGCCGGGGGCGGCGGTGGCGGACTGGGAGAACCTGGCGTCGTGGTTCGTCTCGACGACGGGCCGCCCGAGCCGGGTGCAGACGCTGGAGCGGGACGCGGTCGACGCCGTCCGGACGCTCACCCAGAACCTGACCCGGCTGTCGCGCACCGGCACCGCGGGGTCGTCGCGGCGCGTGGACTTCCTGCGGCTGGCCGGGTTCTTCGCGCACGCCCCCGCGCCGCGGGCGCACGAGCTCGCGGCGGCGGCGTTCGGGCTCTACGGCGCGCGGCACCTCGGGGTGGCCGGCGGTGACGACACCGACCCCGTCGACGGCTCCGTCTCCTGGTGGGACGCGCCGGTGGCGACCGTCCCGGTGTCGCTGCGCGAGCGCGGCGACACGACGAGCCGCGGCCGGACGTCGCGCGTGCAGGACCGCACCCAGGAGCGGCGGCACCTGCTCGCGCGCAAGGCGGAGGTCGAGAAGCGGGCCGCGGCGGCCCGGGCGGAGCTGCTCGAGGTCGGCGCCGCGGGGTTCACGGACCGGCTGTCCGAGCCCGCGCTGCGCGAGCTGCAGCGGGTGCTCACCCGCGCCGTCGCGGACCTGGGCCCGGCCGCGTCGTCGGGAAGCATCGTCCTCGACGGCGTGCGCTGCGAGGTCCGCCGCGAACCCGGCACGACGACGAGCGTGCCCACCCACGCGGGCGCGCTGCGGGTGGAGGGGCTGGCGCTGACGGTGGAGCCGGCGCCGTGAGGGCCCTCGATCTGAACGAACGGCACTCTCGCGCACATAGATGCTGCGAGAGTGCCGCTCGCTCGGAACGGGCGGCCCCGTGAACACGCCCGCCACCGACCCGCAGCGCGACGGCGAGCTCGTCGCCGCGACCCGGGCCCTGCTCGCCCGGCCCTGGCGCACGGCCGAGACCGACCCGGAGCTCGTCGCGTCGATCCGGCGGCACGCGGACGCGCTCGACGCGTGGTTCACCCAGGAACTGAACTACCGGCTCGTGGTCACGGCGGACACGGCACGGCTGGTGAAGACCGGCCACGTACCTGCCGACCGACCGCTGCGCACGGTGTCGGCGTCGCCGCGGCCGTTCACGTCGGCCGAGTACACGGCGTTGGCGCTGGTCCTGGCCGCGACGACCTCCGGCCCGGACCGCACGAGCCTGCGCGACCTGGTGAACGCGGTGCACTCCGCCGCCGCCGAGGCGGGGGTCGTGCTGGACACCGACGCGGCGTCGCGGCGGGCCCTCGTGACGGCGCTGCGCTGGTTGATCGCGCAGGGGATGCTCCGCGAGCTCGACCGCGGCGTCGCCGTGTACGAGCACGACGCCGACGCGGACGCCCTGCTCGAGGTGCGCCAGGACCGCATGGCGCTGCTGCCGACCGGTGCGGTGGTGGGCGCGGAGTCCCCGGAGGAGCTCGTCGACCGCGCCCGCGAGCGCGGGTCGGCGGCGACCGCGGCCCGACGACGGCTCGTCGAGGACCCGGTGGTGCTCGCGGCCGACCTCGACCCCGCCCGGTTCGCCGAGCTGCGGCGCCGCGCGGGCGACGAGGGCCGGCGGGTCGAGGCGCGGACCGGACTGGTGCTGGAGGCACGCGCGGAGGGGTTCGCCGCGCTCGACGTCGACGGCGGGTGCTCGGACGTGGCGTTCCCGTCCGGCGGCACTGTGCCGCACGCGGCGTTGCTGCTGGTCAGCGAGCTGGTCTACCAGTTCCGACCGGCCGACGACCCGGACGCGATCCCGTGGGCGTCGGTCCGCGAGGTGCTCGACGAGCTGGTGGCCGAGCACGGGCGGTACTGGTCGAAGGCGGCGCTCGCCGACCGCGACCGGTTCGCCGCCGACGTGCTGGCGCTCCTGACGTCGATGCGCCTCGTGGTCGTCGAGGACGACGGCGCGGTGCGGGTGCTTCCCCCGGCGGCGCGCTACCTCCCGGACGTGACGGTCGTCGAGGGCGAGGACGTCGAGGAGCAGCCGACGTTGCTCTGACGCCCGTGACAGGAAAGCGTCGTTGCTGTCATCCAGTGGCAGGGAAGCCACATCGTCGCCGTGGCTGTCGGTGGTCCGTCCTACCGTGCGCGGCGTGGACGTGATGGCGGAGATCGGGGCGGCGGTCGAACAGGGTCGCGCGGGCGACACCGAGGAGGCCCGGCGACGGCTGGCGGAGCTGTGGGAGCACCCTGCGGTCCAGGGCGACCCGTTCCACCGCTGCGCCCTCGCCCACTACGCGGCCGACCTGGAGCCGGAGGTCGCCGACGAGCTGCGCTGGGACGAGCGTGCGCTCGCCGCGGCCGACGAGGTCGTGCCCGGGCAGCAGACGCCGCTCGACGTCGGGTCGTTCTACCCGTCCCTGCACCTCAACCTCGGTGACGCCCATCGGCGCGTGGGCGACCTCGCGACCGCCCGGGATCACCTCGCCCGGGCCCGCGCCTGCGTCGACGTTCTTCCTGACGACGGGTATGGCCGCCTGATCCGAGGTGGGATCGAGCGGCTCGGCGAGCGGCTGGAGTCGTCGTGACCGTGCCACCGGTCCTGCTCGGGGACGACTTCACCCCGCTGTGGCGGCACGTCTCCTCCACGCTGGACCGGCGCGGCCTCGCGGACCGTGGCTGGGTGTCGTTGCCCGACGGGCTCGCGCCGAGCGTCCGCGCCCGTCTGCGCGAGCTGGTGCCCGGCCGCTCGACCCGCCGCCTCGACCTCGCCCAGCTCGACCGGGCGCTCGACCGCCACGGCGCCGACCTCCTCACCCTGCTCGCCGCGGCGGGCTGCCCGCCCTCGGGTCGCCGCGAGGCCCGCGACGCCGATCGCGACCGCCGGTCACGTCGCGACGAGGCGCTCACCGCCGCCGCCGCGGAGGCACTCGGCCTGGAGCCGTGGGTCGTGGCCTGGGTCGGGGCGGTGCGTCCGGGCCTTCCCGACGACGCGTCGGCGCGGGTCGCCGTCGACACCGTCGCCCGGGTGCTCACCGCGGCTGACGAGCCGGGGCTGCGGAGCCGGGCGGAGGTCGCCGCCCGGGTCCTCGGCGACGCCCACGCCCTCGACCGCGGCGAGCCGGCCCGGCGCCTCGTCGGGACGGCCCTCGCCCTCCGCGCGGAGCGGGGGCACTGGGACGACGCCGACCTCTGGGCGGACGCGGGCCTGCCCGGCGACCTGGTCGCCACCCCGGTGCCGACGTGGGCGTTGCCGCTGCTCGGGGACGGCGCCGCCGAGGCCGTCCGGACCGCCACGGCCGCCGGCGCACCGAGCTACCTCTCCACGCTGACGCTGCGCGCGCTGATCGTCGAGGTCCCGCCCGGCACGGTGGTGCTGAGCGTCGAGAACCCGCGTCTGCTCGAGGCCGCCGTCCAGCGCGGGCTCGACCTGCCGATGCTGTGCACCCTCGGCAACCCGACGACCGCGTCGCTGACGCTGATCCGCGGTCTGCTCGCCGCCGGCGCCGAGGTCCGACACCACGGCGACCTCGACCCGGCAGGCGTCGCGATCACCGCGCGGCTGGCGCAGCTCGGGGTCGTGCCCTGGCGCATGACCGCCGCCGACTACCGCGCGGCGGTGTCGCCCGACCTGCGCCCGTTCGACGGACCGGTGCCGCCGACGCCCTGGGACCCCGATCTGCAGCGCGCGATGACCGAACACGGTCGGGCCGTCGACGAGGAGCGGGTGATGGACGAGCTGCTCGACGCCGCCGTCCGTGAGGGGAGGAACGCAGCGCTCTAGTGGTGCGAGGGTTCCCCTCGCGCGTGGCCGGACGCTGGGAGAGCGGTCGACTCGCCCCGCAGCTCCCGCGCCACCAACGTCGCCGCGGCCGCACCGATCGGCACCGCCACGATGCCGACCAGCGGGATCAGGCAGAGCAGGTACGTCGGGACGCCCACGGCCCAGCCGAGCAGCCGACGGGACCGCACGACCCGTCGTCGGGACGCGAACCCCAGCCCCCGCCGCTCCAGGGCCGGCGCCGTCAGCTCCAGCACCAGCAGCCGCCCGCCCACCAGCGCCGCGACCACCGGCACCACCGTCTGCCCGACGACCGGCAGGAACCCGGCCACGAACAGCGGGACCGCGACCAGCACCGACAGCCCGACGAGCAGCAGCCCGTCCCGGACCGACCCGAACCACGAGCGCGCCGAGCCGGGCGGCACCGCCCCCACCGTGTCGTCGACGATCTCGGAGAGCTTCTCGTAGAACGGCCCGCCGAGCGCGAGCGTGACCGCGACGAACGTCAGCACCGCCACCAGCGCCACGGCGGCCACGAGCGCGATCCCGACGACGGCCTCGGCCAGCTGCTGCGCGCCGGGGGACCAGGACGCGGCGAACCCCGTGAGCAGCCCGACCAGGTCGCCGAGGTAGCGCACGAACACCACGAACGCGGCCACGTACAGGACCGCGGTCACCAGCGCGGGCAGCGCGCCGAGGTGCAGCAGCCGCGGCGAGCGCAGCACCATCCCGGCCCCCCGGGCGTAGAGCCGGAGACCGAGCAGCAGGTCGGACACGTCCGGATCGTCCCACCCCGGGAAACCCCGCAACGGCCCCGGGCGCGCCGTGCTGCCATGGACGGCATGGAGGTCGAGTTCCGGCGCCGCGCCGACGACGGGTCGGTCGCCGAGATCGTCCGCGCCGACGGCGTGCACCTGCGGATGCGCTCCTACGACGTCACGAACGAGGTCCCGCACGACGCCGTCCACCTGATCGGCGAGCGGGCGCTCGGCATCACCGACGGGCTGTGGGGCTCGATCGCGGCAGGAGCGCTGTTCGCCAGCGTCGAGGTCGTCGCCGGCCGGCAGCGCCACGACCGTCGGCGGCGCTCCGACGAGGTCCGGCGCCGCCACGACGCCTGGCTGCGGCAGGCCGAGGTCGTGGTCGGGACGCTGCAGAACTGCCTGGACCGCGACGGCGCCGCGACCCACCGTGAGCTCGACCGGGCCTGGGGGATCACGCACACCGGCCGGAGCCCGTTCACCGTCGAGCAGGCGGAGCGCGCCGTCCGCGAGCTCCGGCGGCTGCGCACCGACTGGTGGGCGCTCGGGGTCGACGCGCCGGGTCTGCGCTTCACCTGGCCGGAAACGCGCGGACGACGCGCCTAGCCTCGCGGTCATGCGGATCGCGTCGCTGCTGCCCGCCACCACCGAGATCGTCGCCGCCCTCGGCCACGCGGACGACCTCGTGGCGATCACCTTCGAGTGCGACCACCCGCCCGGCCTCGCCGCACCCGTCGTCGTGCGGTCCGCCCTGGAGCCGGGGATGACGCCGGCGGAGATCGACCGCACCGTGCGCGAGCGCGCCGCTGCCGGCCTCCCGCTGTACGACCTCGACCGGGAGGCGCTCAGGGCCGCCGCGCCGGACGTCGTCCTCACCCAGGACCTCTGCGGGGTCTGCGCGCTGCCCGGCCACACGGTCGCCGAGGCGCTCACCGAGATCGGCCTGCCCGACGTCGCGGTCCACTCGTTCGATCCCCACACGCTCGACGAGGTCCTCGACGGCATCGCCGGGCTGGCCGCCGCGATCGGCGCGGACGCCGCACCGATGCTCTCCGACCTGCGTCGACGCCTCGTCGCGCTCGACGCGGCCCTGGTCGGCGAGCCCTGCCCGCGCACCCTCGTCCTGGAGTGGACCGACCCGCCGTTCCTGCCGGGGCACTGGGTGCCCGAGCTCGTCCGCCGCGCCGGGGCCGTCCCGACGGCGGGGGTGGACGGCGGGCGCAGCCGCGCGGTGGCCTGGGAGGAGCTGGAGTTCCCGGACGCGGTGCTGGTCACCCCGTGCGGCTACGACCTCGACGGTGCCGTGGCCCAGGCCGGGCCGATCGTGGGGCGGTTCCCCGACGTGCCGGTGATCGCGATCGACTCGGCGGCCTACGTGGTGCGGGCCGGCCCCCGGCTGGTCGACGGGATCGAGGCGCTCGCGCACGCGCTGCACCCGACGGCGGTGCCGGAGCCGGAGGAGGTGCGCTGCGCGCACGTGAGCACCAACGGTCGTGACAACGACCTGTGAGTGCTCACATGC
Organism: Actinomycetospora sp. CA-084318; assembly: GCF_050955885.1. Classification (NCBI taxonomy): domain Bacteria; kingdom Bacillati; phylum Actinomycetota; class Actinomycetes; order Pseudonocardiales; family Pseudonocardiaceae; genus Actinomycetospora; species Actinomycetospora sp. CA-084318. The sequence goes on along the minus strand of NZ_CP192098.1, from coordinate 6,000,934 downwards.
GCAGCACCCGCGGCCCCGGACCGGCGGCCCCCAGCGTGTCGCCCGGGTTCACCAGCTGGCACCGGTCGATCGACAGGCACCCGCACCCGATGCAGCCGGAGAAGTCGTCGCGGAGCTGCTCGAGGCGGCGGATGCGGTCGTCGAGCTCGGTGCGCCACGACGCGGAGAGGCGTTCCCAGTCGGCCCGGGTGGGGGTGCGGGCGTCCGGCAGCTCGTCGAGCGCCTCCCGGACCTGGGCCAGCGGGATGCCGACGCGCTGGGCGATCCGGATGAAGGCGATGCGGCGCAGCACGTCGCGTCGGAAGCGGCGCTGGTTGCCCGCGGTGCGGCGGCTGGAGATCAGGCCCTCGCGCTCGTAGAAGTGCAGCGCCGAGACCGCGACCCCGCTGCGCTGCGCGACCTCCCCGACGGACAGCTCGCCGGCGCCTGGCGTCATGTCCCGACCGTGGACGTCGAGCATGGTCGAGGTCAAGGGAGTCCGGACCGGTGACCGGACGCACCACACGTCCGGTCACCGGGTCCGGCCCGGGCGGAGTCGGCGGACCCCCCGGTCCCGCCTGCGCCCGGGTCCGCCGCGTGACGGCGGAGGTCCCCCGGTCGTGGGTGGGAGCTCGCCCTCCACCCACGGGCCACCCAACGGTCGGGGCGGCCGGGGAGCACGGCCTGCGACGCGATGTCGCCTGGTCGGGCGAACCGGAGCGTGCGGAAGACGTGTCGTCAACCCGACGTGGCCAGCAGGCGCACCGTCGCGATCGCGGTCTCCTCGGTCGTCGCCCCGCTCGACGCCGCCCACGTCGACGCCGGGGCCTCCCCGCCGAGGGCCCCCGCGAGGCCGTCCCCGGCGGTCGGGGCGAGGTCGGCGAGCACCGCGTCGCACGCCGCGAGGATCTCGGTCCGACGCCGGGCCAGGTGCTCGGCGAGGACGCCGCGCAGCTCGCCGACGGCCTCCTCGCGACCCTGCGCCAGGTCGGCCCCGGCGCGGCGGAGCAGGGCCTGCAGCGTCTCCGGCGGCAGCCCCCGCCCGGTGTCGGTGCGCGCGGCGGGCTCCGTGACCCCGCGCTTGGCGTCCCGCCTGCGCTGCTTGGCCGCGCGCCGCTCGCGATTCGACAGGCCCATGCGGCGATCGTGGCATCTAGTCGGGCAGCGCCTCCCGGCCCACCCGCAGGCTCGCGGCGTCGGCCGCCTCCCGGCCCGCCTGCCAGCCCGCCGCGTTGCCGACCGTGAACCGTTTCGTGGTCAGCCGGGGGAACAGCTCCGCGACCGTCCGCTCGACCACCTCCCCGCGCGCGGCGAGCACCGGCAGCAGCGCGTCCCCGCTCTCCGCCCGCGCCGCCTCCTCCGCCTCCGCACCGGCCGCGCGAAGCCGTTCGCCGATCCGCGTGGCGTAGGAGAGCAGGAAGGCGTGCCGGAACGACCGCGTGCGTGACCCGCCGCCCGCGCCGGCCATCGCCCGCCCCGCCTGGACCAGCAGCGACGTGGTGAGCAGCTCGACGGTGTCCAGGTCGGTCGGGTGGCCCACCACGGTCACGAGGTCCAGCGCGTCCAGGCTCACGGCCCGGCACCGGTTCGCCGTGGCGACCTGGTGCACCAGCGACGACTTGGCCGACGTGTACGGCGCGTCGAGCCAGAGCCGGCGCACCCCCGCGGAGGCGGCGGCCTCCGACATCCCGGTGACCACCGCCGCCGCCAGCGCGTGCCGGGCCATGAGCTCCTGGGCCTTGGCGGAGAGGGCCTCGGCCTCCTCGGCGAACGTGGTCGACTCCGCCTTCGCGAGCAGGCCCCGGACCCGCGCGAGGACCTTCGGGTCGATGCCGGACACGTCGGGCTCCTCCGGTGGCACCCCCGGCAGCGGCGGCAGGCCCAGCATCGTCCCGACGAGGCGCAGCACGGCGCCGGGCCCGTCGACCCCCGGCCGCGCGCGCCAGCCGGTCAGCAGCGGACCCGCCCGCGGCGCCGTCTCCACCCCCGCGGTCGACCAGGTGGCCGGTCGGCGGGCGGCGTCGGCGGCGATCACGTCCGCGGCGAGCGGCGCGGCGGCGCTGCCGATCCGGCGCCGGACGACCTCCACCAGGTCGCGCGGCGTCCAGCCGCGGTCCCACAGCGGGCCCACCGCGTCGAGCAGGGCGGTCTCGGCGGCGTGGTCGAGCGTGGCGGCCGGGATCCGGCGGTCGAGCACCGCCCGGGCCCCCGCGAGGCCGTCAGGCGTGAGCCGACCCCGGGCCAGCTCGGTGATCAGCGCGGCCGCCACCGCGACCTGGTCCCGGGATTCACGTGCGCGCATCGGGCTCCGATCATCGTCGTCACGGGCTCCGACTCCGCGACGCGCCCCACGGTTCCCACCGATCCCGCACCGGATGGTGAACTTGGGCCGAATCGCTGACGGCCCTGCGCCGTTGAGCCCGCAGGAGGTGGGTCGTAGTGACGGCGATGGCGGAGCGGAGCCGGACGGGGGACGACGTGCCCGGGACGGCGGAGACCTCCGGAGCGGACCTGGCCGCGCCCACCGCGGCGGTGCGCCCGAGCGCGCCACCGCCTCCGCACCGCACCGTGCTCGAGCGCCTCGAGGACGGGCCGCTGGTGGTCACGGGTCTCGACGACGAGCACCGGACCGCCCTGGTCGAGGGCCTGCGGGGAGCCGGTCGCCGGGTCCGCGTGGTCGCCCCCACGCCCGAGCTCGCCCGGCGGTGGCGGGCCGCGCTCGGCGAGGAGCCGCTCGGGTCGCACCGGGTCGCGGCCGGCGTCGTCGGCTCGGTCGAGGACATCGCCGAGCAGCTCGCCGCGCACCCGGAGGACGGGTGGCTCACCGGGCTGCTCGGTCCCGACGACCCGCTCGACCCGCCGACGGCCACCGGCCCGACGCCGCCCCTCGACGCCGCCGACCTCGCCGCCCTGCGCCGTCTCCTGCACGCCGAGCACGGCGAGCCGGGCGGGGGCGGGGTCCGCTCCCTCGACCCCGCCCGCCGGCACCAGGTCCTCCCGCCGCCGGCCGAGCTGCCGCCCGAGCCGCACGTCGACCAGCTCGCCGCCGAGCTCCTCGACGTCGTCGGCCCCGCCGGCTCGCCCGCCCGCGAGGCCGCCCGGCCCCTGATCGCCGCGCTCGCCTGCCTGCCGCCCGACGCGGCGGTCGCGCTCGGCCCCGCCCTGCTGCGTATCGACGCGGCCGTCGTCGCGCTCGGCCGCGGGGGCGAGGACGCGGCCTGGGCCCGCGCCACGATCGACGCCGTCCTCGACGGCCGCGCCGCCCCGTCCTGGGCCCGCGCCACCGCCGCACTCACCGCCGTCGACCGCGTCCCCGAGCTCGACCGGGGCTCCGGTGCCGCGCAGGTCCGCGTCACCGACGACGCCGTCGACCTCGAGGCCGCCGCCGCGACCTTCGACGCCCTCGCCGCGAACCTGGCGGCGGGCGGCTCGCTGCGGCGCATGTTCAAGTCCGAGGAGCAGCGCGCCGTCGAGGCCCTGCTGCCGTCCCTCGCCGTCAACCGGGTCGATCCGCTGACCATCGAGGGCGCGCGGGCCGTGGCCCACCACCTGCGCCTGCGCCACGTCGAGGCCGGCGTGGCCGCCGCGCTCGCGCCGCTCGGCCGGGTCGTGCGCCCCGCGGAGCAGCGGGCGATCCTCGTGCACCGGCTGCTGTCGCTGCGGGAGATCGGCCGCCGGGTCGCGGACGTCCTCGACGCCGTCGGGGTGCTGCGCGGGCTCCTCGTCGGCCTGCCCGCCGAGGTCCGCCCGGCGACGGACTCGCTGCCCGCCGTCGGCCGCGTCGTCGCCACCGGACGCCGCCTGACCTCGCGGCCCAGCGCCGACCTGGCCCGCCGTGAGCTCGGCGACGTCGTGGCCCGGCTGCAGGACGGGGCGCTGCCCGCCGAACAGGCGCCGGAGCTGCGGGCCCTGCTCGCCGCCCTGCTGCGCCTCGACGTCGACGCCTACGCCGCGGCGGCCGACGCGGTGGACGACGCGCGGGCCGAGCAGCGGGACCTGCTCCGCTCCGACCGCCTCGCCGCCCGTCTCGCGGAGTGGCCGGCGCTGCTCGAGGCCCTCGACGCCGACACCTCCGACGAGACGTGGGCGCCGCGGGAGAGCCGCTGGTCGCAGGCCTGGTCCCACCGCCGGGCCGTCGCGTGGCTCGCCCGCCAGGAACCGCCGGACGCGGTGGTCACGGTCCCGTCGCTGGTCGGGGACCGCTCCGGGGTGGGCCTGCTCGTCGTCGGGCCCCTGCGCGACGAGGTGCCGCCGGGCTTCGAGGTCCCCGAGCGGGTCGCCGACCTCCCCGGCTTCCCCGACGACGGCTTGCGCCTGCTGGTGCTGCCCACCACAGCGGCCTGACGGGTCCCGATGGCCCGAACGAACGACGCGTTCGTGCAGCTAGACGCCACGAACGCGTCGTTCGTTCCGTCCGGGGCGACCTACGACGCAGCGTAGGAGAGCGACTCGTCGTCGGGAAGGGCGTACTTCTCCCGCAGGAAGCGCTCGGTGTACAGGTGCTCGGCAGCCTCGAGGACCTGCCCGACCTGACGCGCGGAGAGCCACACTCCGAGCCCGATGCCGACCGCAGGCAGCGGCTTCACGACGACGGGAGCGGCCGGCGTGAGCCCGGCGGCGAGGACCGCGAGGGCGAACTCGCGCTCGGAGGGCTCGGCGCAGTCGTAGCCGTAGTGCGCGGCGACCCGGGCGACGGCGCGGGCGCAGGTCGCGGTGGTGAGCACGGTGTCCAGGGCGAGGGCCGCGGCCCCCGCGACGAGGCCGGTGGCGGCGCTCGACGCGCCCGCGGCGGCCCCGGCGGCCGCACCGGTCAGCCCGCCGCGCAGCCCGGCGGCGGCCACGTGGACCCGGGCCAGCGGGCCGCGGACGGCGCGGAGGTCGTCGACGTCGAGGTGACGCAGGTCGGGCAGGGCGGTGACCTCGTGCCCGGCCTCGGCGAGCAGGGCGAGGACCCGGTCGGCGCGCCCGGCGGTCCACCAGCCCAGGGCGAGCCCGGCGTCGCGCAGCGGCTCGCCGATCACGCCGACGACCGTGCTCTCGACGACGTGGTCGACGAGACCGGCCCCGGGCACGTGCCGCAGGCCCGTCACGACCCACGAGCCGAGGCGGCCCCACCACCCCGGCCCGGCGTCGGTGCGCGACCGCCACCGCTCCACGGCGTCCCAGGCGCGCGCATCACCGTCGGACATGCGGCTCGCCCCCACGACGACGGTCACGGCCCGGACGGTAGGGACTCCGGAGGGACACGCCGTGGAGGACACGTGGACGGCGGGTGAACCGGCGGTATCGCTCCGGCTGTGGCCTAGGTCGCGCTCACCCAGTCGGGCGGATCCTCGGTGAACGGCACGTCGTACTTGTCGTGCAGGAAGCGCTCGCGGTACAGGTGCTCGGCGGCGTCGACCACCCGTCCGAGCAGCCGGGCCGAGAGCACCGCGCCGATCCCGATCCCGACGACGGGCACGAGCTGCGCGAGCTCCCGCTGCCCGATCTGGGAGAGCAGCCGCTGGTGCACCGCGGCCGCGAGGCGCCGGAGCTGGCGCTGGCGGCGCTTCTTCTTGACCCCCTCGGCGGCCTGGCTGATCAGCCCGGAGACCTCCTCGTAGGCCTCCGGGGCGTCCGCGTCGCTGGAGAGCCCGACGGCGAGGACGGCCAGCGCGAGCACCTGCTCGGAGCGCTTGGTGACGTCGTAGCCGTAGTAGGCCCCGACGTGCGCGACCGCCCGCGTGCACGTGGCCACCGTGAGCAGTGCGTCGCCGGTCAGGGACGCGGCGATCACCGCGACGCCGGGCAGGCCGCCGATCCCCAGCAGCGACGACCCGCCGGTGACCGCGGTGGCCCCCGAGGTGAGCAGCAACGACGTCGTGCCGCCCTGGATCGCGGCGAAGGTGGGGTAGGCGAGGTCGAGCCGCGGCATGGCGGCCTGGACGTCGGTGACCTCGAGCCGGCGGATGTCCTTGAAGTCCGTGACGTCGTGCCCCAGGGCGCGGTAGCGGGCGAACACCGCGTCGCGGCGCACCGTCGCGGCCCCGGCGCCCGCGCCCGCCGCCGCGAGCTGGTGCAGCACGTCGTGCACCCCGTCGTCGACCTGCTGGATCCCGGGCACGCGGCGCAGCCCCGACTGCACGAGCGCGCGGATCTCCCCGACCGAGTCGCGCAGCGGGGAGAGCAGCGGACTCGTGGAGTTGACGCGCTCCTTCCACTCCTGCACCTCACGCCACTGGTCGGCGTCGGTGGCCGGCACGGGCTCCGTCGTTTCGGCCGTCACGTCACGGAACGTACCCACTCCGGGCCCACCTGCGTCACGACGACGTCCACCGCGTCCCGCGTGTGCTCCGCCGCCGCGAGGGCCTGCTCCTGGCGTTCGAAGGCCGCGCGGTGCGGCGCGTAGCCGGCCCAGTCGTCGCGTTCCCGCAGGCGGGCGTCCCGGGTCGCGGCCGGCGCGTCGACCCAGACCGACAGCGACGCGAGGTCCCGCAGCGGGCGCGCGGCCGACCCCACCCCCTCGAGGACGAGCAGACCGGACACGGCCCGTCGTCGGGCCGGGGCGACCTCGTCCCGACGCCAGTCCCACGGGCTCACCTCGGGGACCTCGCCGCGCCGCACCGGCTCCAGGAGCTGCTCGGCCGCCCGCCGCGGCCCGGCCGCGAGGCCGTCCCAGCCCAGGTAGAAGGCCTCGATCGACTGGACGGTGACCTCCGGGTCGGCGCGGCGCAGCGCACGGGCGAGGGTCGTCTTGCCCGCCCCGGAGAACCCGTCGATCACGACGACGACGGTCGACCCGACCCGTCGCCCGGACGTCCGGGCCCGGGCGAGCAGGTCCGCAGCGGTGATCGTCTCGATGGTCGGACCCTACCGGGGGGTGATCCGGCGTCCCTCGTTCGAGAGTCCCCGGGTTTCACGCCGATGTGACCGGTGGCACAGGTGAGGCACGGATGGACGACCGTCGGGAGCAGACGATGAGCGGACACGAGTACTCGACCACCGACATCTCCGCGGCCTCGTTCTGGGCGGGGACCGTCGAGGAGCAGGAGCGGACGTTCGCGCACCTGCGCGAGCACGAACCGGTCTCCTGGCAGCGGCCGATCGAGAACGCGGTCGCGCCCGACCCGGAGGACACGGGCTACTGGGCGGTGGTCAAGCACGCCGACATCTGCGAGGTCAGCACGACGAGCGACGTCTACTGCTCGGGGCAGGGCGTCATGTTCGACCGGTTGACACCGGAGTTCCTCGAGATGACGCAGTCGTTCCTCGCGATGGACAACCCGCGGCACAACGACCTGCGCAAGCTCGTGCAGGCGGCGTTCACCCCGAAGCGGATCCGGCGGATCGAGGACCAGGTGGAGCAGGCGGCCCGGGAGGTCGTCGACGCCTTCGCGGGCGATCCGGCGGGGGAGCTCGAGTTCGTCGAGGGCTGCGCCGCGCGGCTGCCGCTGCGGATGTTCTCGGCGATGTTCGGGGTGCCCGAGCACCTGCAGGAGCGGACGGCGGCGGCCGCTCAGGACATCGTGAGCTGGGCCGACCCCGAGCACCTCGCGGGCCGCGACCCGGCTCAGGTGCAGGTCGGGGCGGCGCAGACGCTCCACGAGATCGCGGGCGAGATCGTCGCGGACCGCCGCGAGAACCCGGGTGACGACCTGTTCACCGGCCTGGCGCAGGCGGAGGTCGACGGGCAGCGGCTCACCGACGCCGAGATCGGCGCCTTCTTCGTGCTCCTCTCGGTGGCCGGCAACGACACCACCAAGCACACCTCGACGCTGACGGTCGAGCACCTCACCGAGCACCCCGACCAGCGCGACTGGCTCGTCGCGGACCTCGACGGGCGGATCGGGCCCGCCGTCGAGGAGTTCATCCGGTACGCGTCGCCGGTGATGACCTTCTGCCGGACGGCCACGCAGGACACCGAGCTCGGTGGCCGCCGGATCACCGAGGGCGACAAGGTCGTCATGTTCTACGCGTCGGGCAACCGGGACGCCGCGGTGTTCGACCACCCCGGGACGTTCGACCTGTCGCGGGAGGAGAACCCGCACGTCGGGTTCGGCGGCGGCGGGACCCACTACTGCCTCGGCAACCAGCTCGCGAAGACGATGCTGCGGGCGCTGTTCCGCCAGCTCCTCACCCGGGTGCCGGACATCCACGTGACCGCCGCGCCCGAGCTGCTCGGGACGAACTTCATCCGGGGGGTGAAGCGTCAGCCGGTGGCCTTCACGCCGGAGGCGCGCTGAGCGCCGGGGTGCATGCTGGTCGGCGTGCCGCAGAGAGTGCTGGTCGCCGACGACGACCGTGCCATCCGGGAGTCGCTCGCCCGCGCCCTCGAGCTCGAGGGGTACGACGTGGTGCCGGTCGTCGACGGCGTCGAGTCGCTGACGCGGGTGCGCCGGGAGAGCTTCGACGCGCTGGTGCTCGACGTGATGATGCCGGGCGTCGACGGGCTCGCGGTGTGCCGCGTGCTGCGCGCCGACGGCGACCACACGCCCGTCCTCATGCTCACCGCCCGCCAGGAGACGGCCGACCGGGTCGCCGGGCTCGACGCCGGCGCGGACGACTACCTGCCCAAGCCCTTCGAGCTCGACGAGCTGCTCGCCCGGCTCCGCGCGCTGCTGCGCCGGGCGTCCTTCGCGACGACCGGTGAGGCGGAGGAGCGCGGCGCGCTGCGGGTCGGTGCCCTGCTGGTCGACCCGGCGGCGCGCCGGGCGTGGTGGGCCGACGAGGAGCTCGCGCTCTCCAAGACCGAGTTCGACCTGCTGGAGCTGCTCGTGCGCAACGAGGGGATCGTGCTCGACCACACCACCGTGTACGAGCGCATCTGGGGCTACGACTTCGGTGCGGACTCGAAGAACCTCGCCGTGTACGTCGGCTACCTGCGGCGCAAGCTCGCGGCGGCGGGGGCACCGGCACTGATCCACACCGTGCGCGGGGTCGGCTACACGGTGCGCCGGCCATGAGCCTGCGGACGCGGTTCGCGCTGGCGTTCGCCCTGGTCAGCGTGATCGTGGCGGGGCTCGTCGGGGTGCTGAGCTACCACGCGGCCGCCGAGCGGATCACCCAGGCGACCGACACCACGCTCGCCGCCGCCACGACGGCGGTGGCGGACGGGCAGACCGGGGTCCTCGCGCCGATCGCCCCGCCGTCCTCCGGCGACGGGCCGGGCGGGGATCCGCGCGGGGGACCCGGGGGTCCCGGCAGCGGACCGCGCGACGGCCGTCCCGGCCGCGGGGACGACCACGGGCGGCTGCAGGAGCTCGTCGGACGGAGCATCGCCCCGGACGGGACGGCGACCTTCCTCGGGGGGCGCGACGTCGCCCTCCCGGTCACCGACACCGACCGCGCACTCGCGGCCACGTCGGTCGCGGGGGTCACCGACACCGTCGAGACCACCGTCGGCGACGACACCTACCGCGTGCTCACCACCTCCGAGGGCGGTGGACGCGGCGCGTGGCAGGTCGCGATGGACGTCGATCTGAGCCACCGGGTGCTGCGCGGGATGGCGAACGAGATCGCGGTCGTGAGCCTCGTCGTGCTGGTGGTCGCCGCCGGGGCCGGGTGGCTGGTGGCGTGGCGCATCACCCGTCGTCTGGAACGGCTGACCGGCCTCGCCGAGCAGGTCACCGCCCGCGGCGGCGGTCCCGCGGAGGTGCCCGTCGACGGCCGCGACGAGGTCGGTCGGCTCGGCGCCTCCTTCGCCACGATGGTGGGTCGGCTCGCGGCGTCGCGGGAGGCGCAGGACCGGCTCGTGCAGGACGCCGCGCACGAGCTGCGCACCCCGCTGACCAGCCTGCGGACGAACGCGAGCGTGCTGGCGCGGTTCGCGGAGCTCTCGCCCGAGGCCCGCGACCGGCTGCTCGCCGACGTCCAGGGCGAGACCCGCGAGCTCTCCCACCTCGTCGACGAGCTCGTCGCGCTCGCGCTCTCCGGCGGCGACGCCGAGGAGCCCGAGGGCCCCGTCGACCTCGACGCGGTGGTCCGCCGCGTGGCGGCCCGGATCGGTCGGCGCACCGGCCGGGAGGTCGTCGTCGACTCGGACGGCTCGATGGTGCGGGGCGTGCCGGGAGCGCTGGAACGGGCCGTCGGCAACCTCGTCGAGAACGCCGCCAAGTTCGATTCCTCGGACCGGCCGCCGGAGGTCCGGGTGCACGCCGGGGGCGTCACGGTCCGCGACCACGGGCCGGGGATCGACGTCGGCGACGTCGAGCGGGTCTTCGACCGGTTCTACCGCGCCGCCGCCGCGCGGGGCCTGCCCGGCTCCGGGCTGGGGCTCGCGATCGTCCGCGACGTCGCCGACCGGCACGGCGGTGAGGCGTTCGTAACCTCCCCCGCCGGGGGCGGCGCGCAGGTCGGCTTCACGGTCGCGCCGGAGCGGCTCTTACCGGACTCCGAAGCGGGCCACGTCGGCGCTTCACCGCAGGACACGACCGTGGGTGGCACCTGATCGACCCGCCGTGGGCGATCCCGTGCCCCGAGAGGTCCCCACCGTGAGCGCCGACGACCAGCCCGACCGCGAGCCGACCCCCGGTCCCGCCGACGAGCCCATCGCCGAGACCCCTGCCGAGGCGGCTGACGCCGCGCACCGCAGCGGGTCGCGCTGGGAGCCGGGCGCCCAGGAGACGACCCCGGTCGCCGCCCAGGCTGCCCAGGCCGCCCCGGCTGCGTCGTCCCGTACGCGCCCGCGCTGGTTGCGCGTGGTCGGCGCGGTCGTCGCCGCCCTCGTGCTCGTCGGCGGCGGCTTCCTGGCCGGACTCGCGGTGGGCGACCACGGTCCGCGCGACGGCAGTCCGGGCATCGGACGCCAACACGACCGCGACGGCGGCGACCGGGCCGGCGGCCGCGGCGGCGACCGGGACGGCGACCGCGGCGGCCCCGGCCGACCGGGAGCACCCGCCGCACCGGCCCAGCCCGGTCAGCCCGCCGCACCGGCCCAGCCGGCGCTCGCCCAGCCCGGGCCCGCCCAGCCCGGGGTGGTGCAGCCCGGGTCCGTGCAGCCCGGCTCCGCCGTCACCGGCGCGTGACCACCGTCCTGGGTCGACCGGCGCGGCACGCGGCGCCGTCGGCCCCCACCGCCGCCCCCGCGGTCGTCGACCGCCGGATCCGCACCGCCGCCGAGGCCGCCCTGTGCGCCGCGCTCGTCCTGGTCACGTTCTGGTGGGCCACCGGGGGCGGGCTCTCCGACCTGGGCGGTTGGGCCAGCGGCCTCACCTCGGTGGGTCGGCTGACCGGGCTGCTCGCCTCGGTCCTGCTGCTGGTCCAGGTCCTGCTGATGGCGCGGATTCCGCTGCTCGAGCGCGCCTTCGGGCAGGACCGGCTCGCGGTCATCCACCGCATCGTCGGGTTCACCTCGTTCACCGGCATGCTCGCCCACGTCGGGCTGATCACCTGGGGCTACGCGGCGGGGGACCTGGCCGCGACCCCCGGCGAGCTCTGGGACCTGACCGTCTCCTACCCCGGCATGCTGCTCGCGGCGGCCGGGACGGTGTGCCTGGTCCTGGTGGTCGTGACGAGCGTGCGGGCGGCGCGGGCGGCGTTGCGCTACGAGTCGTGGCACCTGTTGCACCTCTACGCCTACCTCGGCGTCGGGCTCGCCCTGCCCCACCAGCTCTGGGCCGGGCAGGAGTTCCTCGCGTCCACCGCCCGCACGGTGTTCTGGTGGGCGCTGTGGGCCCTGACCGCCGCCGCGGTACTGGTCTTCCGGGTCGCCCTGCCCCTGCGGCGCAGCCTGCGCCACCGCCTCGTCGTCACCTCGGTGGTGGACGAGGGCGACGGCTGCTCGTCGGTGTACCTCGCGGGCCGGCACCTCGCCGACCTGCCGGTGCGTGCCGGGCAGTTCCTCACCTGGCGGTTCCTCTCCGGCACCGGCTGGACCCGGGCGCACCCGTACTCGCTGTCGGCGGCCCCGGACGGGCGCAGCCTGCGGATCACCGTCAAGAACCTCGGGGACGGCAGCGGCCGGGTCGCCGGGCTGCGTCCCGGCACCCGCGCCCTCGTCGAGGGCCCCTACGGCCGCCTGACCGACCGGGCCCGCACGGCCGGCAAGGTCGCGCTCGTCGGCGCCGGGATCGGCATCACCCCGATGCGCGCGCTCGCCGAGGAACTCACCGGCGACGTCGTCGTCCTGCACCGCTTCACCGGCAGCGCCGTCTTCGCCCGGGAGTTCGCCGTCCTCGCGGCCGAACGCGGGTTCGGTCTCGTGCCCCTGCCCGGACCCCGCCGCGCGCACGACTCCTGGCTCGGGTCGGGGATCGGCGGCGTCGACGACCTCGCCGCCCTGCGCGCCCGCGTCCCCGACGTCGCGGAGCGCGAGACCTACGTCTGCGGCCCCGAGGCGTGGACCCGCCTCGTCGTCGGGACCCTCCACGCGGCCGGGGTGCCCGCCGACCGCATCCACACCGAGACCTTCGGATGGTGAGCGTGCCTCCCCTGCGCTTCGACCGCGGCGCCCGCCGCATCGCCCTGTGGGGCCTGACCACGATCAGCACCGTCGCGCTGCTGTTCTCCTACAAGACCTCCACCTCGTCCTCGACGTCCGCCGAGGCCGGGACCACCACCCCGACGACGGGCACCACGACCGCTGCAGCGCCCTCGACGGCGAGCACCAGCACCTACACCGGGACCGTCACCGGGGCGGCCGCCGACACCCGCTGGGGCCCGGTCCAGGTCCGCGTCACCGTCGCGAGCGGGAGGATCACCGCCGTCGACGTCGTCCAGCAGCCCGACAGCAACGGCCGGGACGAGGAGATCAACGCCCAGGCCGTCCCCGAGCTCGTCAGCGAGACCCTGCAGGCCCAGAGCGCGCAGGTCGACGCGGTCAGCGGCGCGACCTACACCTCCGAGGGCTACGTGCAGTCCCTGCAGAGCGCCCTCGACCAGGCGGGGCTGGCGTGACGGCCGCGACCGCTCCCGTCGCCCGCCGCGTGGAGCACGTCATGGGCATGCCGATCAGCCTGGCGCTCCGTGGCCGGCACAGCGCGGGACCGGCCGCCGACGCGGCGTGGGCGGCCGTCCTCGCCTCCTTGCGCGAGGCCGACCGGGTGTTCAGCACCTACCGCGCGGACTCCGTCGTCCGCCGGATCGACCGGGGGGAGCTCGCCCTCGACGACGCCCCGGCGGACGTGCACGAGGTGCTCGCGATCGCCGCCCGCGCCGAGCGGGCCACGGATGGCGCGTTCTCCGTGTGGCGCGGCGGCTCGTTCGACCCCAACGGCGTGGTGAAGGGCTGGGCGGTGCAGCGCGCCTCGGCGCTCCTGCGCGACCTGCCCGACACCGACGTCTGCCTCTCCGCCGGCGGGGACCTGGTGGCGTGGTCGGCCGGCGAGCCGTGGCACGTCGGGATCGAGGACCCCCGCGACCCGACCCGTCTCATCGCGAAGGTCCCCGTCACCGACGGCGCCGTCGCCTCCTCCGGCACCGCCCACCGCGGCGCGCACCTCGTCGACGCCCGCACCGGCATCCCGCCCACCGGCATCGCCGGCGTGACCGTGCTCGCCGCCTCGCTGACGGACGCCGACGTCGACGCCACCGCGGCCTACGCCCTCGGTCGCGGCGCCCTGACGTGGCTGCGCCGCCGGGTCGGGCGGACCGGGCTCGTGGTGTGGGCGGACGGCTCCGCCGAGCCGTTCTGAGCGGGTCTGGGATGATCTTCGACCATGACCACCGCGACGACGGCGGGTCTCACCGCCGCCGAGGCCGCCCGGCGGGCCCGCGAGGGTCGGGCGAACACACCGGTCCGCGGCTCGAGCCGGACCACCGCGACCATCCTGCGGACCACCGTCTTCTCGTTCTACAACAACGTCCTGTTCGTCATCGGCATCGCGCTGCTGGCGCTCGGCCGCTACTCGGACGCGCTCGTCAGCGTGGGGCTCGGGATCATCAACGCAGCCCTGGCCGCGGTGCAGGAGCTGCGGGCCCGCCGCGCGCTCGACCGGCTGCAGCTGCTCGCGCGCGAGCCGGTGACGGTGCTGCGCGACGGGCAGGAGACCGGGATGTCCCCGGCCGACGTCGTCGAGGGCGACCTGCTGCGGGTGCGCGGCGGGGACCAGGTGGTGGTCGACGGGCCGCTCGTCGAGGGCGCCGTGGAGGCCGACGAGTCGCTGCTGACCGGGGAGTCCGACCCCGTCCCCAAGGCCGTCGGGGCCACGCTGCTCTCGGGCAGCGCCATCTCCTCCGGCGAGGGCCTGCAGCGCGCCGAGGCGGTCGGCACCGACAGCCACGCCGGGCGGCTCACGCTGGCCGCGCGGGCCGACACGACCGACGTCACCCCGCTGCAGTGGCGCATCGACCTCGTGGTGCGGCTGGTCATCCTGCTCGTGCTGCTGATGAGCGGCGCGATCCTCGCCCAGGCCCTGCTCGAGGGCTCGACCGTGCTGCGCTTCGTGCAGACCTCGGCGGTCCTCTCCGGCCTCGTGCCCTACGGCCTGTTCTTCCTCATCGCCGTCGCCTACGCGGTGGGCGGCGCGCGGATCGCCGGGCATGGCGCGCTCGTGCAGCAGACCAACGCGGTGGAGGCCATCAGCCGCGTCGACGTCGTCTGCACCGACAAGACCGGCACCCTGACCAGCGGGTACCTCGCGCTCGTCGAGATGGTCGAGATCAGCGAGTCGCCGGTGCCGGCGCTGCTGGGCACGTTCGCCCGCTCGGCGCGCAGCACGAACGCGACCACCGCGGCGCTCGTCGACCTCCCCGGACGCCGGGTCGTCCCCGACGACGAGGTCGAGTTCCGGTCCGCGCTGCGCTGGAGCGGCCTGGTGCTGCCGACCGAGGCGGCACCCGAGGCGTCGGCGCGTCGCACGCTCGTGCTCGGGGCGCCGTCCGCGGTGCTCGACCGGCTCGCCGACGACGAGGTGACCGTCGACCTGGTCGAGCGCGAGTCCCGCGCCCGGGCCGAGCGCGGGTTCCGGGTGCTGGTGCTCGCCTCGTCGTCGGGACCCCTGCGCGACGCCGACGGCCGCCCGGCCCTCCCGCGGCTGCGGGCCGAGGCGCTGGTGGTGCTCGGTGACGAGCTGCGGCCCGGGGTCGAGGACACCCTCGCGGGTCTGGCGGCCGACGGGGTGGCGGTCAAGGTCATCTCCGGCGACGACCCCGTCACGGTCGCCGCGCTCGCACGCCGGGCGGGCCTGGTGGGGGCGGCGCTCTCCGGTGCCCAGCTCGCGGCGCTGTCCGGCGACGCGTTCGACGACGCCGTCGACGCCACCACGGTGTTCGGGCGGGTCGCCCCGGAACAGAAGGAGGAGATCGTCGGCGCGCTGCGCCGCCGCGGCCACCACGTGGCGATGGTCGGGGACGGCGTGAACGACGCCCGGGCGCTCAAGCGGGCCCACGTCGGCGTCGCGATGCGCTCGGGCAGCTCGGTCACCCGCGACGTCGCGGACATCGTGCTGCTCGACGACTCCTTCGCCACGCTCCCGCCCGCCCGGACCGAGGGGCGGCGCATCGTCGCCGGGGTCGGCTCGTCGATGTACCTGTTCCTGGCCCGGGTGACGACCCAGATGCTCGTGATCCTCACGGTCACGCTGCTCGGGCTGGGCTTCCCGTACACCCCGACCCAGGTCGGGCTGACGCTGTTCACGGTCGGCCTGCCCACGTTCTTCCTGACGATGTGGGCCCGCCCGGCCCCGCCGTCGGAGGACCTGCTGGTCTCGCTCGCCCGGTTCGTCCTGCCGGTCGGCATCCTGACCGCCGGCTTCGCGACGGCCGTGTACGCCTACCTCTACCGGCTCGTGTCCGACGGCTTGTCGGACGGCGGCACGCGCGGGGTCGAGATCTGGGAGCGCTACACCGGCCTGGCCCGCACCGACCCGTCGTTCGTCACCTCCGCGGCCACCCTCGGCGCGCAGAGCGGGCTGTCGGTGTTCGTCTCGACGACCGCGATCGTGCTGATCCTGCTGCTCGAGCCACCGCACCGGATCTTCACGGCCTGGCGTCCGGTCTCGGACGACCGGCGGCCGACCTGGCTCGCGGCGGGCCTGTTCGTCGCCTTCGCGGTGGTGCTCGTGGTGCCGGCGACCCGGGCGTACTTCGGCCTCACCGCGCCCGACCCGCCCGTGGTCTACGTCAGCGGGATCGCCCTTGTCGGCTGGTTCGTCGTGCTCACCCTCGCGCTGCGCTACCGGCTGCTCGAGCGGGCGATCGGGTTGACGCCGCCGGGCGGCGAGCGCGCCGGGACGCGCACCCACCACCAGTGACCGGCGCGACTCCCGAGACCGGCTCGTAACAGGCCCGTGTCTGCGGCGATAGTCCTCGCGCGGCGTCCATTCGGGCGTGCGAGGCATCGGCTTTCGGGGGAAGCATGACGGTGTTGGACGGGCGGCCTGCTCGGTCGATCGGTGGGCACGGCGACGACGCGCCGACGGTCGCGCTCCAGCTTCCCGGACGACCGGGACGTCATGCTCGACCGGAAGCTCCGGACATGACGGTCGGCCGCCCCCCGATCCCGGCTACGAGCGTCGCGTGGTCATGGTCCGGACCGACGCCGGTCGGAGCGGGGCGCCCGGCCGCATGGAGTGCGCCGCCCGCCGGCCTCTCGACGCCGCTGGCGCCGCGGGGAGCTCGTCTGCAGGACCGCCTTCGCGACGCGATCGGTCCTGACGCCCTCGAGCAGATCCCGGGCCCGGTTCGCCGACACCCTCTGATCGCCGTGGGCGCCCTGGTCGGCTTCGTCGTTCTCGCCCTCGCTCTGATCGCCGGCACAGCGTTTCCGTCCGCGATCACCGTGGAGGGCAGCTTCCGCCACACCGACTCGAGCAGCATGCTGACCCCGGGCGCGTCCTGCTACACCCGGATGTACACGGCGGGCACCCGCGTCGACGTCACCGACGACACGGGCGCGGTGGTCGCCACCGGGACGCTCGACGAGGGCATCGCCATGGTCGATTCCGACTCCACCTACGGACGTCTCGGGTACGCCACCGAATGTGCGTTCGCCTTCACGGTGGACAACGTGCCGAGTGGGTCGAGGTCCTACGGGATCGAGATCGCCGGCGTCCCCAACCGGCTCGCCTTCAGCGAGCAGGAAATGCGGAACGGGCCCGGCCTGCACAACGGCTCCTGAGAGTCCGGCCACCACTAGAAGACGGTGACCCCGTCGCCCGGGCGCAGGTGGTCGAAGAACGTGGTGGCGTCGGCGGCGGAGAGGTGGATGCAGCCGTTCGACGACGTCGTCAGGCTGCCCTCGTGGAAGGCGATCCCGCCCTTGGCGAAGTAGACGGCGTGGTGCATCGGCTCGTCGAACTCGGAGCTGAACGCGTTCGCGTCCTTCCACAGCACGTGGAACGAGCCGGTCGGGGTCGCCGACGACGTCGGCCCGGGCGGGCGCAGGAACGTCTCGGCGCCGGGCAGCATCGGGACGGGGCCGACGGTGACCGTCCCGTCGTGCTGCAGCCACGCCTTCCGCGCCACCAGGTCGACGCACGCGCTCGAGGTCGCGGGGCAGCGGGCGAGCTCCGCCGGGGTCACGACGGCGGGTGCCGCGGGTGGCGGTGCGGCCGCGGCCGCGGGGGCGGTCGGGGCGGCGGTCATCGCCGCGGCGGTCGGCGCGGAGGTGCGGTGCTCGGTGAACAGCAGGAGCACCGTGCCCATCGCCAGGAGCACCACGAGGGCGGCCACCCCCACGGGGACGGTGCGCCGGCCGCGGGCGGGACGGGCCGCGGCGGTCCGCCGGGCCGGTGCCGGGAGCGCGGGGCGGTCGGCGGGAGCCGTGCGGGGGCGTCGGGGCGCCACGGCGCCGGTCCGGCCACGCGGGGCCGCGCGGCCGGACGGCCGGGGCTCGATCGGGGTCGGGCGGGCGGGGGAGCGGTGGCTCCGCACGCGCGTCCGGGCGGAGTGGCGGGAGGCGATGGTGCGGCTCCTCTCTCCACGGCGGACCAGGACCGGCCCACGGTAGCCACGGCCCGCGCCGCCACCGGGCGCGGGTCCGGGCGCCGACCCTCGATCGTGGGGACGAAAACCCCAGGTCGGGACGATCAGCGACGTTCCAGGAGCAGGACCGGGATCGTCCGGCTCGTCCTCGCCTCGTAGTCGGCGAATCCGGGGTGGCGCTGCTTCTGGGTCTCCCAGACCGGGTCGCGCTCGTCGGCGGGCAGCTCGCGGGCACGGACCGGGACGGTGTCGATGGTGGAACCGTCGCCGACCTCGATCGAGACGTCGGGGTGGGCGAGCAGGTTGTGGTACCAGTCGGGGTTGTCCGGCGCGCCGGCCTTCGAGGCGAACACCGCGTACGCGTCCCCGACCTGCTGGTACATCATCGGGCTGAGGCGGTCCGCGCCGCTGCGGCGCCCGACGTGGTGCAGCAGGAGGATGGGGGAGCCCTCGAACTGCCCGCCGACGCGTCCCCCGTGGGAACGGAAGTCCTCGATGACCCGCTCGTTGAAGTCGCTCATGGCGCCATCCTGGCCCCGTGGCTGACGTCCGGGCGGGTGAGGTCGACCCGGTCCTGGTCGCGGAGTTCGGGGCGCTGGAGCTGTGGACGGCGACCGTGGTCGTGGTCCGCGCCGCCGCTCGTGCGGGGCGGGAGCGGCTGGGGCGCCTCTCGGGGTCCTTCCACGCCGCCGAGCGCATCCGCGAACGCGGCGGGCGGCTGCTCGACGTCGCCTACCCGACGTTCGAGCGGCAGACCGGTCTCGACCCGACCGTCCCGCCCACCGCGCTGGAGCGGGACGCCCGGGAGGTCGTGGTCACCGGCGCGCTGGCGTCGACCCACCCGGTCGACGACGTGCGGCTCGCCGTGCTCGCCGAGGTCGGCGTCCCCCTGGGCGCGCTCCACGCGGCGGCCACCACCGGACCCTGGCGGCTCACCGCGACCCACGGCGAGCCCTACCGCGACGGCACACCGACCACGGCGGGCGACCTGGTGGTGGCCGACGCGGTGGGGCCGGTGGCACCCGTCGTCGGGGACCCGCCACGGCGGCTCGCGGCCGGGCCGAAGGTGCGCGAGGTGGTGCTCTACGCGGTGCGCGTGCCCGGGGTGGCGAGCTGGGAGGTCAGCGAGGCGGTGTGGCGGGCGGCGAACTACCTCGCCGGGACCTGATCTGGCGTGTCGCGCGGGGGACGCGCACACTCACCGGGGTCTCACGGGAGGAGGGGTGTCGTGACGTCCACCGAACCGCGCCCGGATCTCGCGCTCGCGATCCTCGATGCGCCCGAGACCGTCGCCTCGCGCCGCGGTCTGCGCGAGCAGGTCGCGGCGCTGCAGGAGCGGCTGCGGCAGGTCCTGGAGGCCGACTGGGCGCCCGAGGTGCTGGCGGCGGCCGCCGTCGTCCCGGTGGCGGACCGCCCGCGGCTGCTCGACCTGGGCGAGCTCGAGCGGGTCCGCGACGACCTCGTCGCCTCGCTCGACGCCGTCCGCGAGGCCGTGCTCGCCCGGCGGGCCCGGCACGCGGAGAACCGCGCGCTGCTCGAGCGGATGTTCGACGACCCCGACGCCCACCGCGGCGTCCGGCTCACCACCGACGACCTCGGTCTGCCCGGCTGCTGCCGCTGGCAGGTCGCGCCCGTGCTCGGCGTGGTCGGGCGGCTCGCCGGGTGGTGGCGGGTCAAGGTCTCCTCCGGCTGCCCTTGAGGCTGCGCCATGTGAGCACTTTCCGTGGCTCCAGCCACGGAAAGTGCTCACATGGCGACGCCACCTCCGAGGCTGTCGGGGGGCGCGGCTAGCGTCCCGGGGCATGGCGCTCCACGTCCACCGCGCCGAACGGGCGGACACCCTCGCGGAGGCGCTGGCGGCCGTCCTCGTCACGCCGCCGCAGGACCCGTTCGCCCCCGACGTGGTGGCCGTGCCCACCCGCGGCGTCGAACGGTGGCTCGCGCAGCGGCTCTCCCACCACCTCGGTGCGGGCGCGGGCGAGGACGGGGTCTGCGCCAACGTGCGCTTCCCGTCACCCCGGGAGCTCGTGCGCCGGGCCCGGGGCCTCGCCGACGACGGGGCGTGGCGGCCCGAGCGGCTCGTGTGGCCGTTGCTCGAGACGATCGACTCCTGCGCGGGCGAACCCTGGCTCGCGCCGCTGGACACCTACCTGGGGGTCGTCGGCGACACCACCGGCACCCGGGCCGGCCGGCGCTTCGCCGCCGCCCGCCACCTCGCGCGGCTCCTCGACGCCTACGCGGAGGACCGGCCCGCCATGGTGCGGGACTGGGCGGCGAAGGACGACACCGACGTCCCCGCCGACCTGCGCTGGCAGTCCGAGCTGTTCCGGCGGCTGCGCGAGCGGCTGGGCGAGCCGAATCCGGCCGAGACGCTGCCCGCCGCGGTGGCCGGGGCCGACCTGCCCGCCCGCGTCTCGGTGTTCGGGCCGACGCGGCTGTCCACCACCGAGCTCGCCGTCCTGGGCGCACTCGGCGCCGACCGCGAGGTCCACCTCTGGCTGCCGCACCCCTCGCCCGCCCTGTGGGACGCGGTGCGGGGGCACGGGCCGGTCGTGCGTCGCCGCGAGGACCCGACGGCCGACGTGGCCGCCCACCCGCTGCTGCGCTCGCTGGCCCGCGACGCCCGCGAGCTGCAGCTCCGGCTGCCGGCCGACGCGCTCGAGGTGCACCACCCGTCGTCGGGGCGGCCCCCGGGCACGCTGCTCGAGCAGCTGCAGGACGACCTGCGCCACGACCGTGCGCCGGCCGGGGTCGCGCTGCCGCCCGACGAGAGCGTGGTCGTGCACTCCTGCCACGGGCCCGACCGGCAGGTCGAGGTGCTCCGCGAGGCCGTCCTGGGCCTGCTCGCGGACGACCCGACGCTGGAGCCGCGGGACGTCGTCGTCATGTGCCCGGACGTCGAGACGTTCGCGCCGCTGATCACGGCGGCCTTCGGCGGGGACGACACCGGCACCGCGCACCCGGGACACCGCCTGCAGGTCCGCGTGGCCGACCGCGCGCTCACGCAGGTCAACCCCGTGCTCGGGGTCCTCGGCACGGTGCTCGACCTCGCCGACGCCCGGCTCACCCGCAGCGAGCTGCTCGACCTCGCCGAGAGCGAGCCCGTGCGCCGGCGCTTCCGCCTCGACGCGGACGACCTCGAACGGCTGCGCGTCCTCGCCGACCGCGCCGGCGTGCGCTGGGGGCTCGACCGCGCGCACCGCGCGGACTACAAGCTCGGGCGGGTCGGCGAGAACACCTGGGAGGCGGGGCTCGACCGGCTGCTCGTCGGGGTCGCGATGTCCGGCGACGAGCAGGTCTGGCTCGACTCCGCCCTGCCGCTCGACGAGGTCGACTCCCGCGACGCCGACCTGGTCGGACGCCTCGCCGAGCTGGTCGACCGGGTCGGCGAGGTGCTCGGACGGATGCGCGGCGGCGCCGACGGCGGGCAGCCGCTCGGGGCCTGGCTCGACGCGCTGGGGTGGGCGCTCGACGCACTCACCGCCACCGTCCCGGCGGACGTCTGGCAGCTCACCCAGGCCCGCGCCGTCCTCGCCGAGGTCCGCGACACCGCGTCCGCCGCCGACCCGCCGGTGCTGACCCTGCACGACGTCCGCGCCGTGCTGTCCGACCACCTCGCCGGCCGCCCGACCCGCGCGAACTTCCGCACGGGCACGCTGACGGTGGCCACGCTCCTGCCGATGCGCAGCGTCCCGCACCGCGTCGTGTGCCTCCTCGGTCTCGACGACCAGGTCTTCCCCCGCGAGCGCGCCACCGACGGCGACGACGTCCTGGCCCGTGACCCGCACGTGGGCGAGCGGGACGCCGGGGCGGAGGACCGCCAGCTGTTCCTCGACGCCGTCCTCGCGGCCACCGAGCGGCTCGTCGTCGTGCACTCCGGGGCCGACGAGCGCACGGGCGCCCCGCGGCCCCCGTCGGTGCCGGTCGGCGAGCTGCTCGACACCCTCGACGCGACGGCCACCGTCGGCGGTCGCCCCGCGCGCGAGCACGTCGTGCGCCGCCACCCCCTGCAGCCGTTCGCCCCGCGGAACTTCCGGACGACGGCCGGCGGACGCCCGTTCAGCTTCGACGCCGGCGCCCTCGACGGCGCCCGCTCGCTCGTGACCGGCCGCCGGACGCGCCCGGTGTTCCTCGAGGGGCCGCTCCCGCCGCGGGCGGCGCCCGAGGTGGACCTCGCCGACCTCGTGAAGTTCGTCGAGCACCCCGTGCGCGCCTTCCTGCGCCAGCGGCTCTCCCTGGTCGCGCGGGGCGAGGAGGACGAGCCCGACGAGGCCCTGCCCGTCGCCCCCGACCAGCTCGCCACCTGGGGGATCGGGGACCGACTGCTCACCGACCGGCTCGCGGGCCACGACGTCACGGCCTGCATGGAGGCCGAGCGGCGCCGCGGGACGCTGCCGCCGGGCGCGCTCGGGGTGGCCCTGCTGCGCCGGGTCGGTCGGCAGGCCGAGGCGATCAAGGTCGCCGCGGAGCCGCTGTGGGCGGAGCCCGCGCGCGACCTCACGGTCGCGGTCGCGCTCGACGACGGCCCCACCGTCGTCGGGACGGTGTCCGGGGTCCGCGGGTCGACGCTCGCCTCGGTGAGCTTCTCCCGCCTCGCGCCGAAGCACCGCGCGGTCGCGTGGGTGCAGCTGCTCGCCCTGGCCGCCGCGCACCCCGATCAACGGTGGTCGGCCGCCACCATCGGCAAGGGCGGACGGGACGAACCGACGGCGCGGGCCGACGTCCCGGGGATCGACCCCGCACACGCCCGCGCGGTCCTCGCCGACCTCGTGGCGTTGCGCGCCGAGGGGCTGCGGGAGCCGCTGCCGCTGTTCGCGAAGGTCTCCGAGCGCTACGTCGCCGACCGGCCCCGCCGGACCACGAAGCAGGCGTTCGACACGGCGCGCCGCGAGTGGTCGTCGCGTTGGGGTGAGGCGAACGACCCGCCGCACGTGCTGGTCTGGGGCCGCGACCGGACCCTCGACGACGTGGCCGGCCCCGCCGGGGACGTCGAGTCGACCCGGTTCGGGGAGCTGGCGGTGCGGTTCTGGAAGCCGCTGCGCGAGGCCGAGACGGGGCGGGAGGAGCACTACCGATGACCGAGACGGCCGTCCCCGTCCGTCCCTTCGACGTCCTCGGCGAGCTCCCCGAGGGCACCACCGTGCTGGAGGCCAGCGCCGGGACCGGGAAGACCTACACGATCGCGGCCCTGGCGGTGCGCTTCGTCGCCGAGGGGCGGACGACGCTCGACCAGCTCATGCTCGTCACCTTCGGCCGCGAGGCCACCCGCGAGCTGCGGGAGCGGGTCCGGGAGCGGTTCGTCGCCGTGGAACGGGCGTTGCGGACCGACGCGGTCCCGACCGACCCGGTGACCGCCCTGATCGTGGGCGTCGACCCCGCGGAGCGCGCCCGGCGGCGGCGCCGACTGGCCCACGCGCTTGCCCACTTCGACACCGCGACGATCGCCACCACCCACCAGTTCTGCCAGGACATGCTGGCCGGGCTCGGGGTCGCGGGGGACACCGACGCCGACGCGGTGTTCGTCGAGTCGATCGACGACGTGGTGTCCGAGGTCGTCGACGACTTCTACGTCCGCGCCTACGCCCCCGAGTCCGCGGGCCCGCCGCCCTTCGACCGCGCGACGGCCCTCGTGCTCGGCCGGGCCGCGATCGGCGACCCGACGGCGCGGCTCGCCCCGGCCCCGGGCGAGGCCACCGGCCCCGCCGACGCCCGCGCGCGCTTCGCCGCGGCCGTGCGCACGGAGGTCGAGCGACGCAAGCGCAGCCGACGCCTCTTCACCTTCGACGACATGCTGACGCGGCTGCACGCCGCGCTGACCGACACGGTCCTCGGCGATGCGGCCCGCGCGCGGCTGCGGGAGCGCTACCGCGTCGTGCTGGTCGACGAGTTCCAGGACACCGACCCGATGCAGTGGGAGATCCTGCGGGTGGCCTTCCAGGGACACTCCCGGCTCACCGTGATCGGCGACCCTAAGCAGGCCATCTACGCGTTCCGCGGCGCCGACGTCGTCAGCTACCTCGCCGCCGCCGACTCCGCCGACGCACGGGCCACCCTGGCGGTGAACCACCGCAGTGACGCGGGCCTGCTCTCCGCGCTCGACCGGGTCTTCGCCGGGGCGGCCCTCGGCGACGAGCGGATCGTCGTCCGGCCGGTCGGCGCCGCCCACCCCGCGCCGCGGCTCGCCGGCACCCCGGCCGACACCCCGTTCCGGCTCCGGGTGCTGCCCCGGGCCGGGCTGCGGGCGAACTGGAAGACCGGCCTGCCCGAGATCGGGCCGGTGCGGGAGGCGGTCGTCGCCGACCTCGTCGCCGACCTGACCGCGCTGCTCGCCGCCGACTCCACCTGGGACGGCCGGTCCCTCGGGCCCGGGGACGTCGCGGTCCTGGTGCGCACCAACGCCCAGGCCGACCAGGTCCGCGACGCCCTCGCGGAGGTCGGGGTGCCCGCGGTGCTGGCCGGGGCGGCGAGCGTCTTCTCGACGACGGCGGCACGCGAGTGGCTCGCGCTGCTGGAGGCCCTCGAGCAGCCCGGCCGGACCACCCGGGTGCGCGCGGCGGCGCTCACGTGCTTCGTCGGCACCCGAGCGGCGGATCTCGACACCGACGGGTGGGAGGGGGAGGTCGCCCAGCTCGCGGAGGTGGGCGAGAACCTGCGCCGGTGGGCCGCGGTCCTGCGCGACCGCGGGGTCGCGGCGCTGCTCGAGGCCGTGTCCACCACCACCGACCTCACCCGCCGGGTGCTGGGCACGGTGGGCGGCGAGCGGCTGCTCACCGACGTGCGCCACGTCGGGCAGGTGCTGCACGCGCAGGCCTCGGCCGGGCGGCTCGGGGTCGTCGCGATCACCGAGTGGCTGCGGCTCCGGATCGTGGAGGCCGAGCAGCGGCGCGCGGACGCGCGGCCGGAGCGGACCCGTCGGCTGGAATCGGACGCGGACGCGGTGCAGATCCTCACCGTCCACAAGTGCAAGGGCCTTGAGTTCCCGGTGGTCTACGTGCCGTTCGGCTGGGACCGCTGGATCCGGGACACCCCCGAGGAGGTGCTCCACCACGACGAGGCGGGGCGTCGGGTCCGCGCGGTCGGCGGCCCCTCCGAGGGCGCGGCCTGGGGCGAGCACTGCCGGGCGCACCGCCACGAGGACGACGGCGAGGACCTGCGGCTGCTCTACGTGGCGCTCACCCGGGCCCGGAGCCAGGTCGTCGCGTGGTGGGCGCCGTCCACGCACACGGCGGCGTCCGCGCTGAACCGCCTCCTGCGCAGCCCGGGACGCGGACCCGGCCGGGAGCCGGACCCCATGGTGACGCTGGCCGACGACGCCGCGGTACTCGACGAGCTCACCACGCTCGCGGGCCCCGACCTCGCCGTCGAACCCGTGGAGCGGCGTCCGCCGGTGCCCTACGTGCCCGGGGCCGAGGAGCACGGCACCCTGCGCGTCGCGCGCTTCGACCGCGAGCTCGACCTCGCGTGGCGGCGGTCGTCGTACTCCTCGCTGACCGCCGACGCCCACGCCGCGCACGCCGCCGAGACGGCGACCTCCGAGCCGGAGGAGGCGGCGCTGACCGACGAGGCCGACCTGGAGGTCACCGCCGCGTCGGCGCCGGGGTTGCCCTCGCCGATGGCCGACCTGCCCGTCGGCGCGGCGTTCGGCGTGCTCGTGCACACCGTGCTGGAGACGGTCGACACGTCCACGGGGGAGTACGGGCCCGCGCTCGTCGAGGCGGCGGCCGAGGCCGTCGCCCACCGGCCGGTCGCGGGCGTCGGGGCGGCCGAGCTGGCCGCGGCGCTCGAGCCGGTGCTGCGGACGCCGGTGGGCACGGCGTCGTCCGGGCCCTGGACCTACGGCGACGTGACCCCCGCCGACCGGCTGGCGGAACTCGACTTCGAGCTGCCGCTCGCCGGCGGCGACCGCCCGTCGTCGACCACGGTCACCCTCGGCGGCGCCGCCGCCCTGCTCCGCGCCCATCTGCCCGCCGACGACCCGCTGGCCGACTACGCCGACGTCCTCGAGGGACTCTCCGGGCAGGTGCTGCGGGGCTACCTGACCGGCAGCATCGACGCGGTGCTGCGCGACCCCGACGGCCGCTTCGTGATCGTCGACCACAAGACGAACTGGCTCGGGCCGGTGTCGACGACGGGCGTGCCCGACCCGCTGACCACCGCGCACTACGGCCCCGAGCAGATGCGCAGCGCGATGATCCGGGCGCACTACCCGCTGCAGGCGATGCTCTACGGGGTCGCGCTGCACCGCTTCCTGCGCTGGCGGGTGCGCGGCTACGACCCGGAGCGGCACCTCGGCGGCGTCGCCTACCTGTTCCTGCGGGGCATGTGCGGCCCCGACACGCCGGTGGTCGACGGCACCACGAGCGGTGTGTTCCGGTGGTCGCCGCCCGCGGCGCTGGTGGTCGCCCTGTCCGATCTGCTGGCGGGAGGGACGGCATGACGGTGGACCTGTCGGCCGAGGAGGGCGTGCGCCACGCGGTGCGGGCCACCGGGCTGCTCGCGACCTTCACCGACCGCGGCGTGCTCGCCCCGTCCGACGCGGCGGTCGCCCGGCGGCTCGGCCGGCTCGGCGGCGAGGACGACGACGAGGTCCTGCTCGCGGCGGCCCTCACCGTCCGGGCGCTGCGCAGCGGCTCGGTGTGCCTGGAACTGGCCGACGTCGACCGGGTCGTCCTCACCGACGACGGCACCCTCGACGACACCTCCGACCTGCCCTGGCCCGCCGACCCGGGCGCCTGGGCGGCGCGGCTCGCGGCGAGCCCGCTCACCCGCACCGGCGGGCCGCTGCGGCTCGACGACGGGCTGCTGTGGCTCGACCGCTACCGGCGCCAGGAGGACGAGGTCCACGCGAGTCTCACGGCGCGCGCGACCGCACCGGGACCCGATGTCGACCCCGAACGGCTGCGCGCCGCCCTCGACCGGCTCTTCGTGGGCGCCGCGCCCGACGACCACCAGCGGCTCGCGTGCGCCGTCGCGACCCTGCGCTGGACCGCCGTGATCGCGGGCGGCCCGGGCACCGGCAAGACGACGACGGTGTCCCGGCTGCTCGCGGTGCTGCGCGACCAGGACCCGCACTGCCGCATCGCGCTCGCGGCGCCGACCGGCAAGGCGGCGGCCCGGCTCGGGGAGGCGGTGGCGGCCGAGGCGCTGCCCGCCGCCGACCGCGGCCGTGTCGGGGAGGTGACCGCCTCGACGATCCACCGTCTGCTGGGGGCGAAGGCGAACACCTCGTCGCGCTTCCAGCACGACCGGCACCGGCGGCTGCCGCACGACGTGGTCATCGTCGACGAGACCTCGATGGTGTCGTTGACGCTGATGGCGCGGCTGCTCGAGGCGGTCCGCGACGACGCCCGGGTGGTGTTCGTCGGCGACCCCGACCAGCTCGCGCCGGTCGAGGCGGGCGCCGTGCTGGGCGACCTCGTCACGGCTCCCGAGCTCGGCGGGCACCGACCCGACCCGGCCGAGCTCGACGCGGTCGGCTGCAGCGCCCGCCCCGGCGCGAACGGGGTCGTGCGGCTCGACCGGAACTACCGCAACAACGCCGACATCGCCGCCCTCGCCCTCGCGATCCGCCAGGGCGACGCCGACCGGGCGCTGGCGTGCCTGCGCGGGGCCGACTCGCTGGAGTTCGTCGAGTCGGCCGACCTCACCGACCGGGAGCCCGCCGGGCTGGAGGGGCTGCGCGAGGAGGTCGTCGGCGGGGCCCGGGAGGTGGCGACCGCCGCGCGGGCGGGCGACGCCCGGCAGGCCCTGTTCGCCGGCGAGGAGCACCGGTTGCTGTGCGCGCACCGCCGCGGGCCCTACGGCGTCACCCGGTGGGCGGCGCAGGTGGAGCGGTGGCTCGACGAGGACGGCGGGGTCGACGCGGACCGCGAGGACGGGGCCGTGTGGTGGCCCGGGCGGCCGCTGCTGATCACCGAGAACGACTACGACCTGGGGCTCTACAACGGCGACACGGGCGTCATCGTGGCGCGCGGGTCCCGGACGGTGGCCGTGTTCAGCCGGGGCGACGTGCCGCTGGAGCGGGTGCCCGCCCTGCTCGGGGACGTCAGCACCGTCCACGCCATGACCGTCCACCGGGCGCAGGGCAGCCAGTACACGAAGGTGACGGTGCTGCTCCCTCCACCGGAGTCACCGCTGCTCACCCGCGAGCTGCTCTACACCGCGGTCACCCGCGCGCGGGACCGCGTGCGGGTGGTCGGGTCGGCGGAGTCGGTGCGCGCCGCGGTGGGGCGACCGATCTCACGGGCGTCGGGCTTCGCACGTCGCCGGTGACCGGACGGGGCGGGCCGGGTATAAGAGCAGCCATGGACCCCGCCCTCGCCCGGAACCCTGCGGCAGCACCCGACACGTCGCCGGAGAAGCAGAGCGAGCTGAAGCTCAACGTCGGGATCGGCATCATCGGCACGATCCTGTCGCTGTTCAGCGCGATCATCTTCTTCACGCCCGTCGACGAGCCGATCCTGTCGATCATCTTCCTGGTGGTGACGATCGTGTCCGCCGCCGTGACGTTCCGCTTCTACGGGCGGCTGAAGAAGGCGCGCGCGAACTCCTCCGGCGCGGGGCACTGAGGCCGGAGCCTCTCCTCAGACGACGACGAGGCCGAGGGCCCGGCAGACCGCCGCGGCCTGGGCCTCGCTGATGATCGCCCCGCGCAGCGTGCGCGGGGAGTCGTCGGAGAGCCCGCCGAGGTCGGCTCCGCGCAGGTCGGCGCCGACCAGGCGGGTGTGGCCGAGGTCGACGTCGCGCAGGACGCAGTCGACGAGCACGGCGTCCCGGAGGTCGGCCCCGCGCAGGTCGGCCTCGGAGAGGTCCACGCCGCGCAGCCGGACGCCGCGCCAGACGACGTCCTGCAGGTTGGCCAGGCCGAGGCTGCAGCCGTCGAGGCGGTAGGACACGGCGAGCCCGCGCAGCCCCGACAGGTCGGCGCCGATCATGCGGCACTCCGTGAAGCGGGTCTCGGTGAGCAGGGCCCCGGTGAGCCGGATGCCGGAGAGGTCGACCGACTCGAACACCGCGTCGGTGAGGTCCGCGTCGACGAGGATCGCCCCGGCCAGCGAGCCGCTGCGCACCGTGACGCCGTCGAGGGTCGCGCCCCGCAGGTCGGCCCCCGGGAGTCGGCACTGCTCGAGGGTGACCCCCGACAGATCGAGCCCGTGCAGGTCCGGCTCCTCGGCCACGACGTCCCGCACGGTCCCGCCCGCCGCGAGCAGCGCCCGCACCTCCGCCCCGGTCATCTCCGTCACGCCGGCCATGGTCCCCCGGGCACGTGCCGTCGTGTCCGCGAGGTCCACGTGGGGCAGGGCCGGGGCGCGCACGTCCTGCGTGGTGTGGACCTCGCAACGCCGGCATCGGACGCCCGGCCGCCCCGACCCGCGAGATGTACACAGGGCAGGTTCCCGGCGCGCGGATCCTGCCTGGTGTGGACCTCGCGCCGAGGGTGGCCGCCCGCGGCCCGCGCTCCACCTCGCGAGGTGTACACGGGGCAGCTTCCCGGCCCGCGGATCCTGCGTGGTGTGCCTCTCGCGCCGGGGGCGGCCGAGCGCGGGGCGGCCCTAGCGGTAACCCCGGTAGCCGGCCCAGGCGAGGCGACGGCCGCGGCGGGGGTCGGACTCGATGCGGTCGTGGGCGTCGATGATCCGGGTGAGCCGGTCCTCGGCCGAGTACCGCGGCCAGTGCGAGGCGGGCGCCCCGGTGCGGGCGAACGTCGTCCAGTCCCGCTGCACGCTCCGCGACACGAGGCGCAGCGCACGGCGCCCGCCGAGCATCGTCAGGACCCGGCCCGCCCGCGAGCTCGCCAGGCCGAACACCGTGTACAGCTCGGAGCCGTGCGTCGCGCGCAGGCCGAGCAGCCGCAGCAGGCGCGGCGCGAGGTCGTAGCGGTACGCGTAGACGGCGTTCCCGGCCGCGCTGTGTCCCTCCATCACCTGGACCGACGGGTACCAGAACAGGTAGTCGCCGCCGAGGTCCTTGCGGTGCGGCGTCCCGCGGTAGGCCGCGAGGACCTGGTCGCGCAGCTCGGGCTGCGTCGCGGCGAACACGGCCTCGGCGCGCTCGTCGGACACGAGCAGGTCCAGGCGCAGGCCGGGCAGCTCGAACAGGCGGCCCTCGGTGTCGTTGGTCCCGATGATCAGCGGGACCGGGTGGGCGCCGCCGGCGGCGAACACGTCGAGCGGCGCCTCGGGCAGCAGGTCCCCGTCGACGGTGGGCGCGGTGAGCAGGACGCCCGGGGTGTCGTCCGCGGCGTGGCGGAACCGTCGGGCGGCGTGCAGGAGTTCGTCGGTCGAGGCCGCGTCGAGGAGCTCCACGGGCTCGCCGGACCGCCCGAGCACGTGCTCGAGCTCGGTGACGAAGCGCCGGCCCCACCCGGTGGCCCGCTCGCGGGAGTAGGCGACGCCGGGGGCGGAGCTCTGCGCGATGGCCCGGTGGAACAGGCCCCGCGCCCGCGGCACCGTCATGAGGGTGGTCACCGAGATCGCGCCCGCGGACTCACCGAAGATCGTGACGTCGTCGGGATCGCCCCCGAAGGCCGCGATGTTGTCGCGGACCCACTCGAGCGCGGCGATCTGGTCGCGCAGGCCGAGGTTGGACTCGATCGGCCGGTCCGCGGTGCCGAGGGCGGAGAAGTCGAGGTACCCGAGCGCCCCCAGCCGGTAGTTGACGCTCACGAAGACCACGTCGCCGTGCTCGACGAGGCCGTAGCCGCGGTAGGTGGAGGCGGACGCGGCGCCGACCACGAAGGCGCCGCCGTAGAACCACACCATCACCGGGCGGGGACGGTCGGCGGGCGTGGCGGGGGCGACGACGTTGAGGGTCAGGCAGTCCTCGCCCATCGGGGTCTGCTTCCCGGCGCCCAGGAACTCCCCGGTCCGTTCCTGGGGCGGGACCGGTCCGAAGCGCGACGCGTCGCGCACGCCCTCCCACGGCGCGGGCGGCTCGGGGGCGCGCCACCGGCGCGGGCCCACCGGCGGTGCCGCATAGGGGATGCCCCGCCACGTGACCACGGCACCGCGAGCGCGTCCCCGCAGCGCGCCCGTCGTCGTGACCACCTCGGCATCGGTACGCGTGCGTTCCACCTCGCCCACTCTGCCACTCGTGGTCACCCCCCGACGGCGCTCCCCGCTCGGCCGTACGCGAGAACACGAAGAGTGACACCATCAGGTGGGATGCGCCCGATCAGTGGGGCGTGTCGGCTTGTCAAGCCCCAGAATCGCGAACGTGGAGGCGGAGGTCGCGGCAGCGCTGTGGCAGGTCGAGGCTGCCTTCGTCGCGCACCCCGCCCGGGACGTCCTCGAGAGCTGCACCCCGCGCCAGGGCCCGGTGGTCCTGGCGGAGGCCGACCCGCTGTCGCTCGCCCTCGGACTGGGCACCACGATCGGCGCCCCGGACGACGTCCGCGCGCTCACGCCCTGGCTGCTGCGGGCGGTCGTCACCGACGACCGCGTCGACCTGCACTCGGTCCTCTCCCGGATCGCGGTGTTCTGGGACGACTGGACGACCGCCGAGCGCACCGCGGTGCGCGACTTCGTCGACACCCTCTGGGTCGCGCTGCTCGACCGGCATCCCGGGCCGCACCCGGATCTGCCCGTGGCCACCGCCACCTCCTTCCTCGACGACGCCTCCGGGCTCGGCGACGGTCCGGGGCGCCTGCTCGGCATCTGGGAGTACAAGGACACCGCGAGCGCGGACCACCACCTCGCGGAGCTCGTCATCGACGCGCACTACGGCGCCCGGGTCGACCCGGTGGTCGTGGCGTGGACGCGGGCGCGCGTGCAGCGCGAGCGCCTCGACCGGGCGGCCCGGCGGGACCGCGACGAGCCGTGGGCGGGCGCGTTGGGAGCGGCGCTCGACCTCCTCGCGGTCGACCCGAATTAGCGACACCCTTTTCCGGACATTCCACGCCCGGTGACCGCCGAGCGTGGTCGACATCCCAGGTCGAGGGGGCCGGCGACCCCCCACATCGGTCGCGACGGGCGCGGGTCACGGTCTCTCTACGTGACCCGCAGGAGCCGTCCGAGCACGGAGCGGCGACCTGTTGACGCCTTCCGGTGACGGAGGGTCACACGTGGGACGCAACGGTCGTTGACCTGCCGACGCCGCACCCCGGAGCGGCAGCTCCCCACGACACGACCGTTCAGGAGACTCCCCATGATCACGAAGCTCGGTATCGCGGGCGTCGGCGTGGCCGCCGGCCTCGTCGCGCTCGCGCCGTTCGCGTCCGCCACCGAGTCGCACGGCGGCCCGCAGGGCGGCGCCGGCTCCTCGACCTGCTCGGTCGCCGGCGGCTCCGCCGTCGCGAACAACGCCGGTGGTGGCGGCGGGCTGATCGACGCCGTCGTCCAGGCGCCGGTCGGCGGGCTCAACGCCGCCAACATCGTCTGCAACCGCATCCTCAACGACAACATCTCCGACAACGTCGTCGACGTGTCGGTCCTGGGTGACGGCCTCGACCTCCTCGGCCTGCTCGGCCTCTGACCCGCGACCACCCGGAAGGACACGTCATGCAGCTCCGCAAGCCCGCCGTGATCACCCTCGGCGTCACCGCCGGCCTCGTCGCCCTCGCGCCGTTCGCCTCGGCCCACCAGTCCCACCACGACGGCGACCGTCCCGCCCCGGCCCCGAGCTCCACCTGCTCGGCGCAGGGCGGCACCGCGACCGCCGCCAACGGCGGCGAGGGCGGCGGCCTGCTGGCGAACGTCGTCGCGCAGGCCCCGATCGGCGGCGCCAACGTCGGCAACATCCTGTGCAACTCGATCCTGAACGACAACCTCAGCCGGAACCTGGTCCTCCTCGACCTGCTCTGAGCCCCGAGACCGTTCCGTCGACGGCCCGGCCACCGCACGGTGGCCGGGCCGTCGGCGTCCGGGGGCACGGTTGATCCCCTGATCGGGACGTTTGCCGGACGGAGATCCACTCGCCGACGTTGCTCTGCGTGGACAGGCCACCCGATGTGCTGACCCGGACAGCTCCTCGATCCGGTGACGCAGATGGCACGACCTGAGCCGGCAGTGAGGCCGAACGACACCTTTTCGCCACGGTTGCAGCAGTGCACAACGCCTTCCGGTGACCTGTAGTCACGTTTTCTGCACAGTCCCGTTTCCTCTGGTGACGCCGCCGACCCGGCGGTACCCACCCGTGACGCTCCCCAGGAGAAAACGTGATCACCAAGTTCGGCATCGTCGGTGTCGGCGTGCTGGCAGGCCTCGCGGCCGTCGCCCCGCTGGCCTCCGCCTCCGAGTCGCACGGCGACCACCACGGCCACGGCGGCCACGGTGGCCACGCCTCCTCGACCTGCTCGGTCGCGGGTGGCGAGGCCGGCGCCGCCAACACGATCAACGGCGACGCCCTGGCGAACGTCGTCGCGCAGGCCCCGATCGGTGGCGCGAACGTCCTCAACCTGACCTGCAACGAGATCCTGAACGACAACCTGAACGGCAACTCGCTCGCCGTGAGCATCCTGGGCACCGAGCTGCCCGGCCTCCCCTTCTGACCCCCTGCTGACGCGCGCGGAGACACCATGAACACGACCAAGATCGCCGCGGTCCTGCTGGGCGCCGGCGCCGGCCTCATCGGCGGAGCGCCCCTCGCGTTCGCCGGCGACATGCCGAGCCACGACAGCGGGGACCAGGGCAGCCACAGCAGCCACGGCCACCACAGCGGCCACGGTGACCACCACGGGCGTGGCGGCGGGGACACCTGCTCGGTCACGGGCGGCAGCGCCGGCGCCGGGAACACCGTCAACGGTGACGCCCTGCTCGGGAACATCATCGCCCAGGCGCCGGTCGGCGGGCTCAACGCCGCCAACCTGACCTGCAACTCGGTGCTGAACCACAACGTGAACGGCAACGAGCTCGGCCTGGACCTGCTCTAGTCGCGTCCTCGCTGCTCGACGGCCCGGTCACCCCTGCCCCCAGGGTGGCCGGGCCGTCGTGCGTCCGGGATCCGTGACAGGCTTGGCCGGTGGACGAGGACAGGCCACTCCCCGCGACCTGGACCGGCGACCCGCTCGTCCGTGAACTGCTGCGCCGCGGCATCGGCGGGGCGGGGCCCTGGTCGCCCGCGCGCCGCGTCGGGGACGATCACCTCGCCGAGGCCGAGGGCGACGTCGGGACCGCGATCCGTCGGCTGACCACCACCCACGTGCGGCTGGCCGCGAGCTCCGGGCTCCTCACCAGCCTCGGCGGGGCCGCCACGATGCTGCTCACCGCGCCGGCGGGCGCGACCGGCCTGTACCTCGTGTGCACCCGCCTCGCCGCCTCGATCGCGCACGTCCGCGGCCACGACCTCGACGACCCCGTGGTGCGGACCGCCGTCCTGCTCTGCGTCCTCGGCCCCGACGGCTCGGAACTCGCCGAGCACACCGGGATCGACCTGCAGGAGGTCTCGCTGTTGACCGGCCTGCGCCGGCTCCCGGTGGAGGTCCGCGAGCAGCTCGACCGGCGGATCGGCTACCGCCTCGCGAGCCGGGCCGGCCGCCGCGGGGTGCTGAACCTGACCAAGCTCATCCCGGTCGTCGCCGGACCCATCGGTGCGGGCGCCGACTCCATCACCGCCCGGTCGGTCGCGACCTACGCCGACGTCGCCTTCTGGACCCGCTCCGCGTAGAGGATCACCCACGCGGGTGGTGCGTCGCCGCACTCCTGGGGTGCATGTGGGTGACACAGTCGCTCCCGGCGCGGAACGACGGTGGAGCGGAGGACGGCGGATGTCGCGGTGGTCGGAGTCGGACGGTTCCCGACGGCGGGTGTCCCCGCCCGGGCCGCCACGTCGCCGGCTCCGGCGGATCCTGCTGGGACTGGGGGCCTTCACGGCGCTCGCGGTGGCCGCCCCCGCGGCCGTCGCGGTGACCGAGCAGGCGCCGGTCTCCGCCGCCGCCGTGTCGTCCCTGCCGGAGGCGACCCTGCCGCCGGCGGACGCGACCGACCCGTCGATCAGCCCGGTGCCCCTCGCCCCGCAGGGTCGGGACGGC
This sequence comes from Actinomycetospora sp. CA-084318, assembly GCF_050955885.1. Classification (NCBI taxonomy): domain Bacteria; kingdom Bacillati; phylum Actinomycetota; class Actinomycetes; order Pseudonocardiales; family Pseudonocardiaceae; genus Actinomycetospora; species Actinomycetospora sp. CA-084318. The sequence goes on along the minus strand of NZ_CP192098.1, from coordinate 5,966,148 downwards.
ACCGGCACGCAGGTCGCGCGCTCCTCGGCGCCGCTGCAGCTGGTCGCCGTCACCTGGACCGGACCGGACCCGGACACGATCTCGCTCCGGTCCACCGACGACAGCGGGGCGTGGGGCGCCTGGCTGCCGTTGGACGCGAACAGCGACGAGCGGGACGGCAGCACGGCCGCGCGCAGCGCGACCACGCCCGGTGGGACCGACCCGGTGTGGGTCGGTGAGCGCACCGCCGTCGAGGTGCGCGCGACCCGGGACGGTCGGCCCGTGACCGAGGGGCTCGCCGTGCAGCGCATCGACCCCGGCACCTCCGGCAACGACGAGGCGATCGGCGCCCGCGCCCGGGAGCGCCAGACCGCCGCCCGCGACGGCGCCCCGGTGGCACCGGCCTACGTCACGCGGGCGCAGTGGGGCGCCGACGAGCGGATGATGACCTGGCCGCCCGAGTACTCGCCCACCACGAAGGCGGTGACGATCCACCACACCGCCGAGTCGAACGACTACAGCCCCGAGCAGTCGGCCGCCATCGTCCGCGGCATCTACGCCTACCACGCCACGAAGAACGGCTGGGGGGACATCGGCTACAACGCCCTCGTCGACAAGTACGGCACGATCTACGAGGGGCGCGCCGGCGGACTCGACCGGCCCGTCGTGGCCGCGCACGCCGGCGGGTTCAACCGCGAGACGTTCGGGATCGCCATGATGGGCAACCTCTCGGACGTCGCCCCCACCCCGGCCGCGCTGACCTCGGTGGAGAAGCTGGCGGCCTGGAAGCTCGGCGGGATGTACCGGGACGCGGCCGCGAAGGTCACCCTGACCTCGAACGGCGGCGGCACCTCGAAGTACGCGAAGGGCAGGCAGGCCGAGGTCGACGCCGTCTTCGCCCACCGCGACGTCGGCAACACGGCGTGTCCGGGCAACGCCGGGTTCGCCGCGATGGACACCATCCGCGCCGAGGTGAACAAGCTGGTCGCGGCCGCGGGCACCGACGTCCGGGCCGCGTGGGCCGACCGGCCGGACCTCGGGGACCCCGGCCGGGTCGAGCAGCCGACGGCGGACGGCCGCGGACGCTTCACCGACTTCGCCCACGGCTCGGTGTACTGGTCGCCGGACACGGGCGCGCACGAGATCCGTGGGCCGATCCTCGACGCGTGGCGGACCCGCGGCGCCGACCGCTCGGACCTGGGGCTGCCCACCGGCGAGGAGTACGCGACCTCGACCGGCCGGGCCCAGGCCTTCGAGCACGGTGTGCTGCGCCTGCGCAGCGCCGGCGGTGCGGTCGACGTCACGCCCAGCTGAGCGGGCGGGCGTCCGGCGGGGGAGGATGCGCGCGTGCCCGACGACCCCGAGGACCGGACGCCGCCGCCGGACCCCCAGGGGTCGGCCGACGCCGTGACCCGGTTCGCGGCGCTCGTGGAGGCCGGCGACCCGCCCCTGGACCGGGCGGCCCTGGAGATCGCGCGGCTCGCCCGCCCCGACGCCGACGTCGCGGGGGCGCTCGCCGAGCTCGACCGTCTCGCTGCCGGCGTGACCGGGGTCGACGAGCTGGTGCTGCGCCTCTACACCGAGGAGGGCTTCGCCGGGAACCGCGAGAACTACTACGACCCGCGCAACTCCTCGCTGGTCGACGTGCTGGAGCGGCGCCTGGGCATCCCGATCACGCTCGCCGTCGTCCTGATCGAGGTGGGTCGGCGGGCCGGCCTCGACATCGAGCCGATCGGCATGCCCGGCCACTTCCTGGTGCACCCGGCGGGCTCGGCCTGGTACGTCGACCCGTTCACCGGGACCCTGCTCGACGAGGCGGACTGTCGGGCGCTGTTCGTCGCCTCGACCGGGGCGAATCCCGGCCTGCCGTTCCACCCGGACCTGCTCGTGCCCGTCACCACCGAGGCGATCCTCGTACGGATGCTGACCAACCTGCGGGTCGTGCACCGCGCGGGCGGCCGGGTCCCGGAGCTGCGCCGGGTGCTCGAGGCCCGGATGCACCTGCCCGGGGTCACGGCCGAGGAGGTCGTCGAGCTCGCCGCCACCATGGGCCGGCGCGGGGAGTACCTCGACGCCGCGCGCCTGCTCGACTCCTGGGGCGAACGGCTGCCCCGGCACGCGGCGGCGCTCGCCCGGGCCGCGCGCGTCTGGCGGGCGCACCTCAACTGACCGCGGGCACCCAGCTCCCGTGGAACCCCGCGGGGACACCGCGCGGGAGGGTGACCGCCGCGACCTGCCGGGTCACGTCGCCGGCGTCGAGCACGAGCAGCCGGGACGCCGACCCGTCCACCCGGGTCGTGATCGTCAGGAGCCACCCGTCGTCCTCGGCGGTCCCGTCGGCGGCGGGCACGAACACCGCCTCCCCGGCCGCGACCTCGGCGCCGAGCTCGTGCGCCTGCGTCTCGCCGGTGTGCACGTCGAGCTTGACCACCGCGTGCCGCCCGGTCCCGGCGGACACCGCGTAGCGGTACCGCGCGTCGCGGCCGACGAGGGCGTCGGACAGCGTCGGGAACTCCACCGGGCGCTCCGCGAGCGGGGTCTCGGTGACGGAACCCGACGTCGGGTCGAGCGTCCAGCGGTGCATCCGCGCGGCTCCGGTGGCCGCGGCCCGCGAGGCCCGGTCCCGATCGAGGGCGGTGTGGTTCGAGACCGCCCCGTCGGTGCCGGACCACATGGCGACGGCGTCCGCGGCGGCGTAGCGCGCGGCGTCCAGGACGATCCGCCCCTGCTCGTCCTCGTGCGCGGTCCCGACGTGGAAGACGTAGCAGGGCTCGACGTCGAACCACTGCACGGTCGCCGTCGGGTCGTCGTGGCGCATGATGCCGATCCGCGCACCGTAGGAGTCGTCCCAGCCGAACGGCATGCCCTGCGCGAGCCGCTCCCACGAGAAGGTCATCGGCAGGTCGAGCCAGACGACGTGGTGGGCGGTGATCGCGGCGTCGTGCATCATCGTCGGCCCCCGCACCTCCACGGGCCGGGAGACGACGAGCTCGCCGGCCGCCGAGAGCCGGTGGTAGGTCAGGAACGGCGCGACCGGCGAGTACCCGTAGAAGTGCAGCTCCCCGGTGTCCGGGTCGGTCTTGGGGTGCGCGGTCATCGCGGTGTGCAGCCGGCCGTCGAAGTCGCACGGCCCGACGGTGCCGAGGTCGCGGTCGACCTCGTAGGGGAGGCCGCCCTCGACGAGTGCGAGCAGGCGACCCGCGTGCTCGATCACGTGGGTGTTGGCCACGACCACGGAGAGGTCGACCCCGTCGGCGGTCCGGTGGGGCAGGCCCGCGAGCGCCCGGGTGCGGACCCAGCGGTTGCGGTACCACTCGGCGCGGCCGCCCCGCAGGCGGACGCCGTGGAGCATGCCGTGGCCGAGGAACCAGTGCCCGGGGTCCTCGCCCGGCAGCGGGTTCGGGCCGTTGCGCAGGTAGCGGCCGTCCAGCTCGGGGGGCAGCGTCCCCTCGACGGGCAGGTCGACGGCGTCGATCTCGTCGGGCACGGGGGCGTACTGCCCCGTGAGGTAGGTGGGGCGGGCCCCGGCGGTGGTCATCCCCCGAGCCTGCACCTGTCGCTCTCGACATGTCAATGCAGACATGTCGAGGTGGGACGATAGGGTGCAGCCATGTCCCTGCGGCACGCCCTGCTCGGTCTGCTCTCCGACGCCCCGGCCAGCGGGTACGACCTCGCGCGGGCGTTCGACGGCGACCTCGGTCGGTACGCGTGGCAGGCCGGGCACACGCGCATCTACCCCGAGCTCGTGAAGATGGCCGACGAGGGCCTCGTCGCGGTCGAGTCCACGGGCGCGCGGGGGCGCAAGAGCTACGCCCTGACCGACGCGGGCCGCACCGAGCTGCGCCGCTGGCTGCTCGACCCGCCGGAGCAGGGGGCGGTGCGCAACGAGACGGTGCTCCGGATGTTCCTGGTCCAGGCCCTCGAGCCGGCCGACGCCCGGCGCTACCTGGAGGCCGTGGCCGAGCACTGCGTGGCGGAGATCGAGCGCCTGCGGCCGGTGATGGACGACCTCGACGAGCACGAGGGGGTCGACACCCTGCCCTTCGGGCGACTCGCCGGCGAGTACGGCCTGCGGCAGTACGAGGCCGTGGCCGGGTGGGCCGCGTGGTCGCTCGAGCGGCTCGCGGCGGCGGAGAAGGCCGGCCGGGCCTGACCGGCGGTCAGGCCCGGCCGGGACGGGTCATCGTCACGAGGTCGAGGCCCGCCAGTGGCACCGGGTCGCCCTCGGCGAACCCGAAGCGGGCGTAGTAGCCCACCAGGTCGCGGGCGCACTCGAGGTGGACCGGGAGCGGGTCCGCCCGCGCGAGGCCGTGCTCGACGAGCGCCGACCCGACCCCTCGGCCCCGGCGTCCGGGCTCGGCGCCGACGTGGAACAGGTACCAGTGCGGCTCGGCGGGACGCAGCGCCGCCATCGCCGTACCGAGCTCCGACCACCGGCCGAGGTGCCGGCGGGTCGCCCACGCCATCCCGACGACGGCCCGGGCCGACCGGAGCCCGCCGGGCTCCGTCGCCCCCGGCTCGTGCCAGGCGGCGGCCCCGACCAGGGATTCACCGTCGTGCGCGACGTCGAGGGGGCCGGCGTCGCCGTGCATCGTCACGACCATGGTCCGCATGAGGCCGGGCAGCCGCCGGCGCCGCGACCCGTCGTCCGGGAGGACGTGGCGGTAGACCGGGTGCTCGTGGAAGGCCCGCGCGAGCAGCGCGACCGCCGCCGGGGTCCCGGCGGCGGTCGCGGGTCGGACGGAGACCGTCACTCCCGGCCCGCCGAGAAGCGCTGCTGGGCACGGTGGGCGTACACGGCGTTCCAGCCGCCGAGCAGGACGAAGGCGGCGACCTGCAGCGCGGTGGACGCGCCGACCGCGACGTCGAGGGGCAGGGCGTAGACCAGCGGCACGCGCAGCCCGGCCTCGAGGAGCAGGCCGAGGCCCCAGACGACGGCGCTGACGCGGAAGGTGTGCCGGACCCCGGGTTCGTCGTCCCAGACGGTGTCGAGCTCCTCGGCCTCGCGCGGCTGCCACGCCCGGTAGGCGGAGAAGGTCAACGGCCGGCGACCCGCCAGGCTCGCGAGGAAGACCAGGCCCACGCCCGCGGTGGTGAACGAGTCCTTGACGACCAGGAACCGTGGGTCGCCGCCCACGAAGGCGAGCGCCAGACCGATGCCGAACACCGCGAACATGACCGCGCCGAACCAGGTGACGCGTCGGCTGCGGACCGCGACCCACACCAGCCGCACCCCCGCGGCGATCGTCGCCGCGAGCAGCGCGGTCCAGTCCGACACCCCGAGGGCGTGCAGGACGTAGTAGGTGACCAGCGGCAGCCCGACGTCCCACGCGAGGCCGACGAGCGGGCCGAGGCGGCTCGCGGACGGCGAGGCGGGAACCGTCAGGGGGTCGGCGGTGGCGGTCATGGTGGGCTCCTCCGGTCGGGGTGACACCAGTCAGCCTGCACCTGTCACTTACGACATGTCAACTCTGACATGTCAGGCGTCCGCGTCCAGCCCCTGCTCGATCGCGTAGCGCGTCAGCTCCACTCGGTTGGTCAGCTGCAGCTTCCGCAGCGCGTTCTGCACGTGGTTCTCGACGGTGCGGTGGGAGAGCGTGAGGCGCTCGGCGATCTGCCGGGCGGTGAGACCCTTCGCGACGAGCCGCAGCACCTCGGTCTCGCGCGGGGTGAGCGCCGGCTCGCCGCTGGGTCGGGTCTCCCGGCCCGGGTCCCGGGCCGACTCCCGGCGTGCCGCGCTCTCCCGGCGGCGGAACTCACCGAGGACGAGGCCCGCGAGCTCGGGGCCGAACACCGCCTGGCCGTTCGCGGTGCGCCGGACGGCGTCGACGAGCTCGGCCGCCTGCGCGGACTTCAGCAGGTACCCCGAGGCCCCGGCCCGCACGGCGCCCAGGACGTCGCCCTGTTCGGCACTCGCCGAGAGCACGAGCACCCGGGTGCCCGGCAGGGCGTCCAGGATCGCCGCGGTGGCGCCCGCGCCGTCGAGGTGCGGCATCTGCAGGTCCATCACCACGACGTCGGGTCGCGCGGCCGGTGCGATCCGGACCGCGGCGGCCCCGTCGCCCGCCGTCGCCACCACGTCGAAGCCGCGTTCGCCGAGATCGCGGGCCACGCCCTCGCGCCACATCGGGTGGTCGTCGACGACCATCACCCGGGTCGTCCGCTCCGTCTCCCGCGTCATCGGGGGAACACCAACTCCCACTCCGTGCCCTGCCCGGGCGCCGTCACCAGCGTTGCGGTGCCGCCGAGCTCCTCGACCCGGCCCCGGACCGAGGACGCCACCCCGAGGTGGCCCTCCTCCCGCGCCGTCTCCAACCGCCCCTCGGCGATCCCGACCCCGTCGTCCCGGACGCTCACCGTCACCGCCTCGTCGTCGTCCTCCACCAGCACCCACAACCCCGTCCCGGGCCCGGCGTGGGCGTCCGCGTTGGCCGCGGCCTCCCGCACCACCGCGACGACCGTGCGGGCCAGCGCCCCGGTCACCGTCACCGGCTCCGGCGGCACCGCGAGCACGGCCCGCGCCGGCAGGGCGGCGCCGATGGCGGCGCCCAGGTCCACCGGCTCGTCGTCGGGACCGTCCAGCCCCGGCGGTCCGCGGGTGATCAGGCGGCGTAGCGAGACCTCCTGTTCGGCGGCCTCGCGCACCAGCTCCGGGTCGCCCAGCGCGGGCCCCCGGCGGCGGACCAGGGCGAGGACCTGCAGCACGCCGTCGTGGATGTCGCGGGCCAGCCGGTCGCGCTCCGCCGCGGCGGCCTCGGTGGCGATCGCCTCCTGCAGGCGTTGCGCGGAGCGCCGCATCGCCACCGAGGCGAACCCGACGGCGACGCCGGCGACGAGCAGCAACTGGGTGTCCGAGAGCAGGGCGGCGTCGAGCGCCCCGCGGGTGAACGCGAGGGCGGCCACCGACACCGCGACCGCCCCCACCGCGGGCCGGACGCCGTGCGCGACCGCCACCGCGAGCACCGCGCCCGCCGACCACACCGTGGTGATCACCGGCTGCCCGGCGGCGATCCGTGCGGGGTCGTCGACCAGCACCGTCGTCATCGTCGTGAGGACCGTGACCACCAGGTCGACGACGACGAGCCGCGACGCCCCGCGCAGGTAGGCGACCGACGTGACCAGCGTCCAGGCGGCCATGAACACCACGACCCCGACGCCCAGGGCCGGCCGCGCGTACTCCTCGGCGAACCGGACGACGTTGGCGATCGCGTAGGCCAACGCCACCACCCGGTAGAGCACCAGGCCCCGCCACAGCGGGGCCAACGTGGCGTGGACGTCGACGGTCGCACCCCGGCGCGGCGCGCGCACCGTCCCCGTCGTGACCACCGAGCGCCCCCTCACCTCGTCCCCCGGGCCGATCCGCCCGCGGTCGCGTCATCCCACCGGGTCGGCCGCGTCCCTCCTCCGGGTGCGGCACCCTCGCGTTCCGGACTCCCGGGGCGTCAGCATGCCGCACCGGTGTGACATCGACCATGACCGTCGTCCGCTTCGTCCCCCCGACCGGTGACGGCGCCGTCACCGGTGGTGGGGCCCGGAGCGGGCCCCATTACCGTGGACGCCGCCCGCGACGGGATCCGGGTCCGGTGCGGATCGCCGCGGGCCGACGAGGAGGAGGAGTCCGGTGAGCAGCTGGGTGATGGCGGTCGAGGTGACGTCGTCGGAGCTGGTCGCGGTCGAGGTGGACCCGGGTGCCGACGGCGCCGCGGACCCCGCCCGGACGCCGCGGACCGCGCCCCTCGGGGCGGACGGCGACGCCGTGGACCGTCTCGCCGACGCGTTCACGGTGCTGCTCGAGGGCCTGGGGCGCCCGGCACGGCTCGTCGTCGCCACCCCCGCGGACACCGAGCGGCGCCGGTTCGAGGAGATCGCCGAGGCCACGGCCCTGGTGGGGCTGCCCGCGCCGGCGTGGCTGCCCGGCCCGGTCGCCGCGGTCGGGGCCCGGGTCGCGGACGGCGCGGTCGGCGACCGCTCGCTCGTCCTCGACGCGCGGGGCGGCGCCCTCACCGCGTGGCCGGTGGTCCGCACCGACGACGGTGCCGAGGTCGGCGCGCGCGGGCCGGTCGCCACGGGCACCCGGCTCGACCAGCTCCTGCTCGGCGTCGTCCGCGCCCAGCTGCGCTCGCTCGACCCCGCGGCCGGCGACGTGGGCGGGCCGCGCCCCGGCGTTCGCGGCGGCGACGGCGACACCCGCGGCGAGGCGGCCCGGCTGCGCCGCGAGGTGCGGCGTGCCCGCGGACGGCTCGCGGACACCGACGCGGCCGAGGCCCGGGTGGCCGCCGGCGCCCACACCGTCACCGTCGACCGCGGCGTGTTCGACCAGCTCGTCGAGCACGCCGTCCGGGAGACGCTCACCGAGGTCGAGCGGAGTGCGGGCCCGGAGGACGCCGACCGGCCCACCGCGGTCCACGTGCTCGCCGACGGTCACACCCCGCTCGCCCGGCGCCTCGCCGAACTCGTCGGCCGCGGGACCCCGGTCGTGCCCGGCGCGTCGGAGGACGGGGTGCTCGGGCTCGCCGCCCTCCTCACGCCGCCGCGACCCCGCGCCACGCGCGCGGCCTCCGGCGCCCAGGCGATCCGCGCCCGCCGCAGCGTCGGCAGCCCGTCCGCACCGGTCGGGGTCGGCGCGGCGGTCGGAGGCCCCGCCGTGGGTGCGGGTCCGGCGCTCGAGGACCCGCCGTCGCCCCGCGAGCACCGGACCCCGCCGCAGGGGCTGCCGCTCGGTCCCACCGAGCCGGAGCGGCCCGAGGAGAGCACGGTGGTCGGCGGCGAGCCGGTGGCCGCCACGGTCCCCGACGCCCCCGACGCCGCCGAGGCTCCCGACGACGCCGGCCGGTCGGTCCCGGAGATCCCCGCGGCCCGGGTCCCGTCCACCCCGGTCCAGGCGCAGCGCGGGCCGGACGGCCGGCCGCGGGCGTTCGGCACGTCCGCGGGCACGCCCGCCCTGGTGGCCGACTCCGGGTCGGGCCGGGCGATGGACGGGACCGGCGTGGCCGGTCACGCCGCGCTGGCCGCCGCCCGCCCGCACGACGCGCGGCCGACCTCCGACGCACCGCCCGGGGGCCCGGCGCCGCTCCGACACCCGGAGCCCGACGCCGGGCCGTCGCCGCTCGCGGCCACTCCCGGCACGGGACCGCTCGTCCGCGCGCGCCGCGGCCCGGACACCGCCCCGCAGCCGGTCGCCGCCCCCGCGACGGCGGCCCGTGCGCCGCGGGGTGCGGTCCCGGTGCTGGTGGTGCTCCTGCTCGTCGCGGTGCTGGCCGCGGTCGGGGTGCTCGTGCTCGGTCCCGGCGGGGTCGCCGCCGCGTTCGGCGGCCTCGGGACCGGCGTGGTTCAGCTGGTGACGGCCTCGACGTAGGCGTCCGGGTCCTTGTCGGCGAAGTCGAGCCCCTTCGCACCGGGGTGCTCGGCCTTGAACTGCTCGAACTTGGCGCCGAGCTCCTGGCGGAGGGCCAGCGACGTCACCCGACGGAACGGGGCGAGGTCGTCGCTCTCCTCCTCGGACATGTGGTGGTTGTTGGCCTTGTCGCACTCGTCGATCGCGTTCCACCAGGCCTCGCTGCCCGGCTCCTCGTCGAAGGCCTTCCGGGCGCCGGCGCGGATGTCGTCGTGGTCGCCGATCGCGTCCTCGGTGGCCGAGGCGTCGTCGTCGTCGGCGCGACGGGCCATCGAGGGGTAGAAGTGCTCCTCCTCGGCGGAGGCGTGCACCTCGAGGTGGCGGGCGAGCGCGTCCCAGACCTGCTTCGCCTCGTCGAGGGTGTCCGGGTGGTCCCGGAGGTCCGCGAGGCGGAGGAACTGGCGACGGAACCAGTCGTGGTCGTCGAGGATCATCTCGGTGATGTCCGCGGACATACGGGCACTCCTTCGGTGGTGGTCCGTGGGAGCTACCCCGGGCCGCCGGAGGGCAATCGGCTCAGGAGAGCTGGACCCGCCCGGCGGCGTCGACGAACCAGACCTCCGCGCGCGCGTCGGCCAGGCCCGGGGCCGCGTCGGCGGCGAGGCTGCGGTACCGGCGGGTGTCCGGCAACGCGATCACCACGCGGCTGCGCGGGTGCGCCCGCCGCCGCTGCACGGCCGCCGCGCTCGCCGCGCGGAACCAGTCGGCGGCCACCGTGCTCGGGTGCGTGCGGGCCCCGTCCGGCGGCCAGCCGGTGACCTCGACGTGCACGTCCTCGCCGTCCAGCGCCGCCACGAGGTCGAGGGCCGGTCCCTGCGCCGCGGCGCGGCGCACGGTGCCCCCGCGGTGGGTCAACCAGGTGGCGACCGCGGCCGCCACGTTCTGGGTCCGCGACCAGCCCTGCAGCACGTCCCGGACCGGCAGCACGACCTCCCGCGACCGGGCCGGCGTCGCCCGCAGCGCGGCCCGCTGCGCCAGGCGCTCGCGCAGCACCACCGACGCCGACGCCGAGAAGGGCAGGAACCGCAGCGGCGTCTCGTCCGGGTCGTCCCCGGCCCGCTCCGAGCGCCGCCTGCGGGCGATGTCGTCGCTCGGTGCCTTCGGCCGGGGCCGGGGGCGCCCGTTCCCGACGGCGGGCGCGGTCGGCTCGGGGTCCTGCTCGTCGCGGGAGTCCGCCGTGAAGACCGTCGGGTCGGTGAACCGCGGCACCGGCTCGGGCGCCGTCCCGGGCTCCGGGTCCGGTGCGACCTCCGCCGCCGCGGGCGCGGACTCCGCGAGCGACGCGGCCTCGGCGCGGCCGGCGTCGGTGATCCGCGTGCGGATCGGGGCGTCCTTGGACCGGGCGGACCGCTCGACCAGGCCGGCCTTCACGAGCTTGCGGCACTGGTAGTTGAACGCCTTCGGGTCGACGTCCGGGTGCCCCGGGGCGAGCGCGGCGGCGATCTCGTTGTCGGTCAGTCCGTCGGCGGCGTCGGCCAGGGCGGCGAGGATGCCCGCCTGCACGGGCGGCAGACCGGCGATCGTCGGCGCGGGGGACACACCAGGCGCATCGGACGACGGGTCCGGTTCCTCGATGGGCCGGTCGGGTGGCGACGCGGGGCCGGGGTCCCCCGACGCGTCGTCGGGAACCCAGCCCGCCCGCAGCCGCGTGCGCACCGGCTTCTCGCCCACCCGCTCGACCGCGCCGAGGGCGACCAGCTTGCGGCACTGGTGGTTCACGGCCTTGTAGTCGATCCCCGGGTGCTGCCCGGCGAGCGCCTCGGCGAGCTCACGGTCCGAGAGGCCCTCGGGATGGTCGCCGAGCGTTCGGAGGATGTCCTCCCGTGTCCCGGCGGCCGATTCGGGGACCGGGAGTGCCATGGCCGCTCTCCTCCGTGACCAAGCGCCGGGTCGGTGGACCAACCCGTGTGATGGCGCGCGCGATGACGTGCGTGACCTTTCCGTGATCCGTATGGTAACGGGGCATGCTGGCACTGACGGAGACGGCGGCCGAGGCGATCTCCAACATCCTCGAGACCAACGAGATGCCCGAGGGGTCCGGGCTCCGGATCGCCGCCACGCCGAACATGGCGGAGGAGGGTCTCGAGCTCTCCGTCGCGCCGAACCCGGCGGCCGACGACACCGTGCTCGAGGGCGGCGGCGCCGTCATCTTCCTCGAGCCGATGGCCGCCTCCGCGCTGGACGACAAGGTCCTCGACGTCGAGCGCATCCCCGAGAACGAGGCGGACGGCTCCGGCGACGAGTACCGCTTCGCGATCACGCCGCAGTCCGAGCTGCAGGGCTGAGCGCCGGGCCCCGGTGATCCGGGGCCCGACCGCCCGCACCGCTAGGCCTGCACCGCCTCCACGGGCCCGCCCACGCGGGTCACCAGCTCGCCGTCCGCGGACGGCACCAGCTCGACGTCCCGCACGCGCCCGGCCGCCTGCACGTCGCCCAGCACGACGCGCAGCGCGTCCAGCTGCTGCTCCGGGCCGGACACCGACAGCGACTCCACCTCGGTGCGGATCGAGAGCTTCTGGTCGGACTTGCCCTTGCGGATGCCGGAGATGACCTCGGACGCGACGTCGAGGACCGCCTCGTCGACCCCGTCGGTGGCCGGCAGCTCGGCGGTGGTCGGCCAGGCGGCGCGGTGGACCGAGCCCTCCTGCCACCACGACCAGACCTCCTCGGTGACGAACGGCAGCACCGGCGCGAACAGCCGCTGCAGCACCCGCAGCGCCACCGCGAGCGCGGCCCGCGCCGAGTCGCGTCCGGCGTCGTCGAACTCGCCGTAGGCCCGGGCCTTGACCAGCTCGAGGTAGTCGTCGCAGAAGAACCAGAAGAACTGCTCGGTGACCTCGAGGGCCACGGCGTAGTCGAACCGCTCGAGCGCGTCGGTGGCCTTCGCGACGACGCCGGCGAGCCGCGCGAGCAGGGCCCGGTCGATCGGGGCGGTCACGGCGGCGACGTCCGGCTCACCGGCGCCGACGCCCACCCCGAGGATGAACTTCGAGGCGTTGAGCAGCTTCATCGCGAGACGCCGGCCGACCTTCATCTGGCCGCGGTCGAACGCGGTGTCGACGCCGGGTCGCCCGCCGGCCGCCCAGTAGCGGACCGCATCGGAGCCGAACTCCTCGAGCAGGCCCATCGGCGTGACGACGTTGCCCTTGGACTTCGACATCTTCTTGCGATCCGGGTCGAGGATCCAGCCCGAGAGCGCGGCGTGCGCCCAGGGCAGCTCCCCGAACTCGAGCGAGCTGCGGACCACCGTCGAGAACAGCCAGGTGCGGATGATGTCGTGGCCCTGGGGGCGGAGGTCCATCGGGAAGACGCGACCGAAGAGGTCGTCGTCGACGGTCCAACCGCCCGCGATCTGCGGGGTGAGCGACGAGGTCGCCCACGTGTCGAGCACGTCCGGGTCGCCGGTGAACCCGCCGGGGGCGTCGCGCTGGTCGGCGGTGTAGCCGGGCGGGACGTCCGTCGTCGGGTCGATCGGCAGCGCGTCGTCGGCCGGGGTGAGGACCTGCTCTCCCAGGACCTCCCCGTCGGCGTCGAGGGCGTACCAGACGGGGATCGGCACCCCGAAGAAGCGCTGCCGGCTGACCAGCCAGTCGCCGTTGAGCCCGCGGACCCAGTCCGCGTAGCGGTGGCGCATGTAGTCCGGGTGCCAGACCAGCTCGTCGCCGCGGCGCAGCATCGCCTCGCGCAGGTCGGTGTCGCGGCCCCCGTTGCGCAGGTACCACTGGCGCGAGGAGACGATCTCGAGCGGCTTGTCGCCCTTCTCGAAGAACTTCACCGGCCGCGTGACCGGCCGGACGTCGCCCTCCAGCTCGCCGGTCTCGGCGAGCATGGCGACGATCTTCTCCTTGGCGGTGAAGACCGTGGCGCCCGCGATCTCGTCGTACCGCCGACGACCCTGCTCGGAGGTGATCCACTCCGGGGTCTCGCGCAGCAGCCGGCCGTCGCGGGTGATGACGGTGCGGTTGGGCAGGTCGAGCTCGCGCCACCACTGGACGTCGGTGAGGTCGCCGAAGGTGCAGCACATCGCGATGCCCGCGCCCCGGTCCATCTCGGCGGCCGGGTGCGCGAGGACCGGCACCTCGACGTCGAACAGCGGGGAGCGCACCGTGGTGCCGAACAGCGGCTGGTAGCGCTCGTCGTCGGGGTGGGCGATCAGCGCGACGCAGGCGGGGATCAGCTCGGGCCGGGTGGTCTCGATGAACACCGGGGCGTCGGCGCCGTGGTAGGCGATCCGGTGCCAGGCGCCGGTGTGCTCGCGGTCCTCGAGCTCGGCCTGCGCGACGGCGGTGCGGAACGTGACGTCCCACAGCGTCGGCGCCATCGAGACGTAGGCCTCGCCGCGGTCGAGGTTCCGCAGGAACGCGCGCTGGCTGATCGCACGGGCCCGGGCGTCGATGGTCTGGTACGTGTGCGACCAGTCGACCGACAGCCCGTTGCGCCGCCACAGCGCCTCGAAGGCCTTCTCGTCCTCGGCGGTCAGCGTCTCGCACAGCTCGACGAAGTTGCGCCGCGAGATCGCGAGCTGCTGCTTGCCCGGCTTCTCCGGCGGGGTGAAGTCGGGGTCGTAGGGCAGGCTCGGCTCGCACCGCACGCCGTAGTAGTTCTGGACGCGGCGCTCGGTCGGCAGGCCGTTGTCGTCCCAGCCCATGGGGTAGAAGACGGACTTGCCGCGCATGCGCTGGAAGCGCGCCACGACGTCGGTGTGCGTGTAGCTGAAGACGTGCCCGACGTGCAGGGACCCGGAGACCGTGGGCGGCGGCGTGTCGACGGAGAAGACGTCGGCGCGCTGGGCCGTCCGGTCGAACGCGTAGGTGCCCTGCTCCTCCCATACGGCGGCCCAGGTGTCCTCGAGACCGTCGAGCGTCGGCTTCTCGGGAACCCGGGGGGACTGCGTCATGCTGCCAGTTTACGGAGGGTGTCGTCGGCGTTCCCGGGCGCGGGTCCCCCGGTCCGGCACACCTGTTGGGCCGGGCGGGTGGCAGCGGTAACGCCGCGGGTGCTCCTGGGGACAGAGTGGCGAGGACCGCGCACGTGGCGGTGTGCGTACGTCTGTTCGGGGGAGTGGTCGACATGCACGCGCAGGAGTCGCAGCAGGCCCGGCACCGGGCCACCGGTGGACGCGGCTACGGCCGCGAGGCCGGTGGGACGGCGGGCCCGGCCGACTACACGCCGCCTCGCCGGGAGGGCGGCCGCCACCGTGCGCCGGAGGCGCCGTCGACGGAGTTCGCCGACGTCCCGATGCAGCAGCGCGGCTCCCTGGACTCCCCGCCCTCCGGCTTCCGACGGTTGCCCCCGGCCTTCCCGGCGCCCTCCGGTGCGATCCCGGTCCAGGGTGGGTCGTCGGGTGTCAGCGGTGGTACGCGGCGTGCACGGGAGGACAGCAGGTCGCCACATCCGTCGGGCCCGCTGCCGGCGGCGGGTGGTGGGTCGGCCGGTGTCAGCGGTGGCACGCGGCGTGCACCGGACGACAGCAGGTCGCCACGCTCGGGGTCGCTCCCGGAGGTGGAGGACGAGCCGGTCACCGTCCCGGTGCGACGGACGGACCTCGACCGCACCCGCCGCCAGGAGGACCGCGAGGCAGCGCTCCCCCGGCAGCGGCGCGCGGCGGACGAGCCCGTGGCGCCGGCCCTGACGCCGCTCGCCGTGCGTCCGTACCGGGCGTCGGCGGTGCGCCCGGGGGCCTTCGGTGCGGGCACCTACGGGTCGTCGGGCGTCGGGCCCGCGCGGAGCCGTACCCCGGTCGCGGCGCGCCGCCCCCTGCCGTGGGAGCAGCGGCTCGAGGGCCGTGTCGGTCTCGTGGGCACGATCGTCGGGGCGGTCGGCG
The DNA here is from genome assembly GCF_050955885.1 of Actinomycetospora sp. CA-084318. Classification (NCBI taxonomy): domain Bacteria; kingdom Bacillati; phylum Actinomycetota; class Actinomycetes; order Pseudonocardiales; family Pseudonocardiaceae; genus Actinomycetospora; species Actinomycetospora sp. CA-084318. Next base: position 5,950,951 of record NZ_CP192098.1, on the reverse strand, counting down.
TCCTGCTCGGGCTCGCGCCATGGTCCGGGCTGCTGCCGCGGGTGCTGCCGAACGAGACGCTCGGCAGCACGCCTCTGCTCAGCCTCGTCGGCGCGCTGTGTGGGGTGGCCGCTCTCGGGATCGGCGCCTTCGCGATGTTCCGCGCGGACGGGGTGGGGCGCTCGCTCTACCTGGGCGTCGGTGCCGCCTGCCTGGGTGCTGCAGCTGTGGTGGTGGGCCTGACGCTCTGACCTGACGATCCCGGCCATGATTGAGTTCCTAAGGGACGTCAAGCCGCGGGGTGGGTCGTAGAGTGCGTCGCTGACGGGCCGGTCGATGGAGCGCTGTGCGACTCCTTGCTTCGCCGGCCCGTCCCTGTCGTGGTCCGGGCGCGGGTGGCTTCGGTGTTGATCCTGCTGGCCAGCGCCCGGCCCTCGGGTTCGGTGATCTCGCGGCCGTCGAGGTCGCGGAGGCGGTAGTGCTCGCCGCTGCGCCAGCATGCGGCGATGCGGGTCACCAGGACCGCGGCCAGGGTGCAGAGTGCGCTGTTGTGGTGTTTGCCGCGGTCGCGTAGCCGCTGGTAGCGGGCGGCGAGGCCGGGGTCGGTCTTTCGGGCGTGGTCGGCGGCGATGAACAGCGACCAGCGCAGGACGTGATCGCCGGCCTTGGTGGGGCCCTGGTGGGTCTCGGAGGTGCCGGACTGACTGATCTTGGGGACCAGTCCGGTGTAGGCGCGGACCGCGGCCAGGTCACGGAAGCGGTTGGGGTCGCCGAGGCGGCCCAGGATCGCGGCGGCCAGGACCGGACCGAGTCCGGGGACCGAGGCGAGGATGCCGGTGGGATCAGCGTCCTGGTAGGCCGCGGCGATCCGGTCGTCGACGTGGTCGATCTCGTCGTCGAGTCCGCGCAGCAGGCGGGTCTCGGCGGCGATGTCTTCGGCGAGTTCGGCGAAGTCGATGGCGCCCTCGGGCCAGAGCGACAGCGTCGCGCGGGCGGCGGCGAGCAGGGCATCGGCCTTGTCCTCGCGCCAGGCCCCGCGGCTGGTGCGGATCAGCAGCCGAGTCAGCCGGGCCCGCCCCAGTCTGAGCAGGGCGTGCGGATCGCTGTAGCGCTCGAGCACGCTGCAGGCCGCTTTCCCCGGGTCGGTGCCCAGAGCGGCGGTCCAGGCGGGTCCGAGTAGCTCGAGTAGCGCGTCGAGACGCTGCAGCGAGGCGGTGCGTCGCGCGACCAGGCCGGCGCGACGGCCGACGGTGCGGCGCAACCCCTCAGCCGGTCCCAGTCCGGGGGTCTCGACCAACCCGTCGGGGTGCAGCAGCGGTATTCGAGCCAGCAGTTCGCAGTCGAGCCGATCGGTCTTGGCGTGCTTGTTGTAGTACTTCCGCAAGTCCGCGGACTGTTCCGGGGGGACCAGTCGCACCTGCGCGCCCCGATGACGTAGCCAGGCCGCCAGCGCCACCCACGCGTTGCGGGTCGGTTCCATCACGACCACGACCGGCACGTCACCCTGGTCGGCGCGGACCGCCTCGACCGTTCTCCAGAGCGTCTCGAGATCCTCGCTGCCGGTCTGGAAGCGGCGGTTGGTCCACAGCAGCGCGCCGGTCTCATCGGCCAGCGCCGCGCGGTGGGCCTCCCGGCATGCCACGTCGATACCCAGCCGGAGCTCGCGCACGGGCTCTCCTTCCTCGTCGTCTCCTCGGGTCCCGGTGACTCCGCGACCGCAGCAGGCTTCGACCCGGACATCTGAGTAGGAGTCCGCAGCGCGGCTCCGCGTTCCCAACAAGGCCCCGGCCTGACACGGCCGCGGCACGGGCGCCTCGACGATCAGTACAGAGGACTGCCGATCCAGTCGGGGCCAGCCGTAGACACCCGTACCGCGAACCTCACCCCAGACCTCCTGGAGCTGCCACCGACGCTAGATGTCGGGGGTCGCTGCTAGCTTGCGAACATGAGTTCGAACGAGGCGGTGGACCCGGTCAGCGCGGAGCTGACCGCGTTGCTCACGCGCCTCGCCGAACTCGCCGAGCTCCCCACCGACCCGGAGTCCGATGGTGGTGCGGCGTGCATCGACCGGATCGCCCTGCTCGAACGCGCCCGGTCCGTGGTGGCGGCGGCGCAGCACACCGCGATCGTGTCGTTCGGCCGCGCCCAGGTCGAAGAACAGATTGAACTCGTCGCGCAGGGTCGGTTGGACCCGGAGAAGCTCGGCCGGGGGATCGCCGACCAGATCGCGTTGGCCGCGCACGTCTCCCCCTCCGTCGGGGACCGCCGGCTCGGGGTCGCCCGAGCGTTGGCCTCGGATCTGCCCTGTACCCGGGCGCTGCTGGTGGCCGGGCGGATCTCCGAGCAGCTCGCCGAGCACATCGTCTCCACCACGTCGCATCTCGATCCGGAGACCCGCGCGGTGGTGGACAAGCAGCTCGCCGAGACCGGCCTGGAGGACATGGGCCGTAGGCAGGCCGAGGCGGCGGTCAAGAAGCTCGCCTACGAAGCCGACCCACAAGGGTTCACCGACCGCGCCCGGAACGCCCGCAAACACCGTCGGGTCACGCTACGGCCGGCCCCGGACACCATGAGCGTCCTCTCGGGCCTGCTGCCGGTCGAGCAGGGCGTCGCCTGCATCGCCGCACTCCGCACATACGCCGACTCGTTGATCGCGACCGGGGACACCGACGACCGCACCCGCGACTAGATCATCTGTGAGTGTCGCCGACACCCTGGTCGAGCGGCTCACCGGACAGGTCTACGCCGAGGACGTCAACGTCGAAGTCGGCATCGTCCTGCCGCTCGACGCGATCACCGACCCCGACAGCACCAGCACCGGCGAACTCGTCGGCCACGGCCCGCTCCCGGCCGGGATCGTCACCGACCTGCTCCGCTACACCGGCGGCCACCGCTGGTGGCGGCGCCTGTTCGCCCACCCCGCCCACGGCACCCTCGTCGGCGGCGACCCCACCCGCCGCTACTTCGACGGGTTCCTCGCCAAACTGATCGCGTTCCGCGACCACGGCATGTGCCGCGACCCCTTCTGCGGAGCCCCGATCCGACACACCGACCACATCACAGGCAAGAAGGCCGGCGGCCCCACCAGCCTCGGGAACGGGCGCGGCAACTGCGTGCGCGGCAACCACCTCAAAGAACTGCCCGGCTGGATCACCGAACTGCTCCACGACGGATTCGGACCCCACCCCCACACCGTCCGCACCACCACCCCCACCGGCCACACCTACACCAGCCGCGCCGGACCATGACCGGCGAGGAGCAGGGATCAGCCCAGCGCCGACACCCGGAACCAGTCCTCGGCCACCGCCGGGTCGCCGAACACCTCGAGGCCCTCGAGGGTCCGGCGCCCCGTGACCGCCGCGAGCAGGTCCACCGCGCGCCCGCGCACGGCTACGTCCGCCTTCACGTGTTCTCGCGTGATCGTGACCCCGTCGGCACTCCGGCGGATCAGCCACTCGCCGTCCGGGGTGTCGGTGGCGTGCAGGTGGATCGAGGCGTCACCCCGGACGCGGCGCGAGGTGCTCCGGTAGGCGGTGAGCAGGTCGTACCACTCGGCGATCCCGTCGACCGCGAGCTCCGGGGACACGTCCGCGAGCGGCTCGAACCCCACGGCGAGCTCGGCGTCGAGCCGGTGCACCAACGTCTCGTGCAGCTGCCGGCGGCCCCAGAAGGCGATCGTCACCGGCCCGACGAACCCGCCGACCTCGCGCTCCTGGTCCTCGGCCCTCAGCCTCGCGACCAGCGCCGACGCGCCGGCGAGGAGCCACGTCGCCACGTCGTCGCGGGTGGCCGGCGGCTCGCCGTCAGGGATCTCGGCGTCGCGCGGCACCATGCGCTCCGCCCCGCCGTCGATCGTCATGACGACGCGGCGGTGGACCTGTCCGAGGTGCCGGGCGAGATCGCGGACGGTCCAGTCGGGGCAGGTCGCCACCGGCGCGGAGAGGTCGTCACCGGCGGCCGGCGCGCTGACCGCGTCGGCGAAGGCCGTGGCCTGGAGGAGCAGCTGGTCGTGCACGACCGTGAGCCTGCCCTACGGCGCCACCAGGCTCACCACGAGTTCCCCGTCCTCGTCGGTCGCGGTGTACGCGGCCACGTCGTCCACCCCGCCGCCCGAGACGCACGCGCCCGAGGCCAGCGCGAACTGGTGGTTGTGCAGCGGGCACATGACCACCTCACCGTCCACGAGTCCGTCCGCGAGCGGCCCGCCGCGATGCGGGCAGATCGCCCGCAGCGCGTGCAGGCCACCGGAGCGGGGGCGGAACACCGCCACGGGCTCGTCGCCCACGAGGAACGCCCGCCCCTCGCCGAGGGGGATCTGGTCGACCGGCCCCAGCCGGACCGACACGGCCCCGGTCACGACCGCACCGGGACCTGCGGCAGCGGCACCATCGGGAGCGCGTCGTGGAACTGACCCGGGGTCGCCTCCTGCTGGTCGGCCGCCCACGGGTCGACGTAGGCGTCCACCGCCTCCTGCATCCGCGCGTCGAGGTCGGTTGCGATGCCCTCGACGTCGTCGACGACCACGGCGATCAGGTGGTCGAGGCCCATCCGCGGCACGAAGTCGTACGTGCGCTCCAGCCAGTTCGCCTGTTCCCGGTAGTACTGCAGGAACCGCCCGGTGATCCGCACGGCCTCCTCGTGGGAGTCGACGGTGGCCAGGACGTCGCCCTGGCGGATCGTGGCCCCGGCCGCACCGCCGACGTAGATCTGCCACCTCCCGCCCTCGACGGCCACGATCCCGACGTCCTTCACCATCGACTCCGCGCAGTTGCGCGGGCACCCGGAGACGGCGAGCTTCATCTTCGCCGGCCCCTCGATGCCCTTGTAGCGCTCCTCGAGGTCGATGCCGAGCCGCGTGGAGTCGCCCAGCCCGAACCGGCAGAAGTCGGTGCCCACACAGGTCTTCACCGTGCGGAACGACTTCCCGTACGCCCAGCCGGAGGGCATGTCGAGGTCGGCCCACACCTCCTGCAGCTTCTCCTTCGGCACGCCGAGCAGGTCGATCCGCTGGCCCCCGGTCAGCTTGACCATCGGGATGTCGTGCTTCTCGGCGACGTCCGCGATGCGCCGCAGCTGGTCGGGTGTCGTCACACCGCCGGACATCCGGGGCACGACCGAGAACGTGCCGTCGCGCTGGATGTTGGCGTGCACCCGGTCGTTGATGAACCGGCCGTCGCGCTCGTCGACGAACTCGTCGGGCCACATCATCCGCAGCAGCGCGGTCAGACCCATCTTCGAGCCGACGTGGTCCCGACCGTCGGGCGCGAGGGCCTCGAACACCGCGGAGACGCTCGTCAGGCCGCGCGACCGGATCTCCGCCATCAGCGTCGGCTTGTCGAGCGGGATCGCCGGCACGTAGTACGAGTCCGCCGGGTCCACGGCGCCCGCCCCGCCCAGCGCCGCCTCCACGACCTCCGTCACCAGCCCCTTGCACGACCCGCACCCCTTGCCCGCGCGGGTCGCGCCCATGCACGCCGACACCGACCCGGCGCCGTCGGCCACGCACGCGACGAGGTCGCCCTTGGACACCCCGTTGCAGTGGCAGATCTGGGTCTCGTCGGGCAGGTCGGCCGCCGAGGCCGCGTCGTCCGCCGACCCCAGGTCGAACAGCAGCTTCACCCGCTCCTCGGGCAGCGCCGAGCGCGAGTCGAACGCCTGCGTCAGCGCGGCGACCTTCGAGACGTCCCCGACCAGCGTCGCCCCGATCAGCGTCCCGTCCCGGATGATCACCGTCTGGTGGACCCCGCGGCCGGTCTCGGAGAACCGCACGAACTCGTCGGTCGCGCGCTCCGGGCCCTTCACCCCCATCTGCGCGACGTCGACGCCGGCGACCTTGAGCTTCGTGGCCAGGCGCGATCCGTGGTACTCCGCGTCGGGATTCGCCCCGGTCACGACGTCGGCCAGCACCTCGGCCTGCTCCCACAGCGGCCCGACCACGCCGTAGACCTCGCCGCGGTGCTGCGCGCACTCGCCGACCACGAAGATCGAGTCGTCGTCGACCGACCGCATCCGGTCGTCGACCACGATCGCCCGCTGCGTCTCCAGCCCGCTCACCATCGCGAGCCCGATGTTGGGCCGGATCCCGGCCGTCACCACGACCATGTCGCAGGGCAGGTCGGACCCGTCGGTGAACCGCACCCCGGCCACGGCGCCGTCGGAAACGAGGATCTCGTTCGTCCTCACCCCGAGGTGCAGGTGCATGCCCAGGTCCTCGAGCTTCGAGCGCAGCACCGTCGACGCCTCGGCCTCGAGCTGCTGGTTCATCAGCACCTCGGTCGGGTGCACGACGTGCACCGTCACCCCGTGCGCCTGCAGCCCGGCCGCCGCCTCGAGCCCGAGGAGCCCGCCGCCGATCACCACCGCCGTCCGGTGCTCCCGGATGTGCGCGAGCATCCCGTGGGCGTCGTCCAGCGAGCGGAAGCCGAACACGCCCGACGTCAGCTCCGTCCTCGAGGCCCACATGCCGTCCATGGGCGGGAAGAACGAGCGCGAGCCGGTCGCGAGGACGAGCGTGTCGTAGCCGGTCACCGACCCGTCGTCCCCGAGCACCACCTTCGCGTGCCGGTCGATCCGCACGATCCGCACGCCCGCGTGCAGCGTGATGCCGTTCTCGGCGTACCAGTCGACCGGGTTGAGGAACAGGTCGTCGTCGGCGTCGTCCACCACCTCGCCGGCGGCCTGGGCGAGCACCTCGGAGAGGAGGATCCGGTTGTAGTTGCCGTAGGGCTCGTCGCCGAAGACGGTGATCTCGAAGAGCTCCCCGCCCCCGCGGGCGAGGATCTCCTCCAGGGCCCGCGCCCCGGACATCCCGTTCCCGACGACGACGAGCTTCGCGCGGCTCCCGCCGCCGTCCGCGCGCTGCGTCGGTTCCGCGCCTGCCGATGGTCGAGCTCCGCTGCGCTCCGTCTCCGTCGCCGTCATCAGACCTCCACCAGGCCGCAGTCCACGACGAGCGTCCCGGACACCCCGGCGGGCGCCGCGTAGTGGATCTCCACCGTGCTGCCCGCGAGCAGGTCCTCGACCACCCGCAGCGACACGTGCATGTCGGAGCGCGCACCCACCGGGAGCCACCGCGACGGGGCGCCGTCGAACGCGAGGACCACGGTGGCCAGCTCCTCGGAGGAGTTGCCCGCACGGACGTAGAGCACCTGGCCGGTGACGCCCTCGGGGACGGTGTAGGTCAGGGACGGGTGCAGCAGAGCCGGCTTGTCGAGCCCCTGCCCCTCGAAGGCGAAGGCGCCCTGCAGGAAGCGTGGTGTGGTCATCATCCGGTGGTGCTCTCCTCGGTGACGGCGTCGAGGGCGACCGCGCAGACCTTGAACTCCGGCATGCGTGACGCCGGGTCCAGCGCGGGGTTGGTGAGGTGGTTGACCGTCTGGTCGCCGGCCCAGTGGAATGGCGCGAAGACCGTGTCGGCGCGGATCTCCCGGGACAGCCGCACCCGCATCCGCGCGGTGCCGCGCCGGGTGCGCAGCCGGACGTCGGAGCCCTCGGCGAGTCCGAGGCGCGCGGCGAGATCGGGGTGGATCTCGACGGCGGGTCCGGGCTCGGCGGAGAGCAGGGCCTTCGTCCGCCGGGTCTGGGTGCCGGACTGGTAGTGCGAGCGGGAGCGCCCCGTCGTCAGGCGGTAGGGGTAGTGGTCGTCGGGCGTCTCCGCGGCGGCCCGGTGGTGCACCACGTGGAAGCGGGCGCGCCCGTCCGGGGTGGCGAACCGGTCGCGGAACAGCCGTGGTGTGCCGGGGTGCTGCTCGTCCGGGCAGGGCCAGAAGACGCCCCGTTCGGCCTCGATCCGCTCGTAGGTGATCCCGGCGTAGTCGGCCTTCCCGCCAGCGGAGGCCCGCCGCAGCTCGTCGAAGACCGTCCGCGGGTCGTCGGAGAAGTGTGCCCCGCGCCCCAGGCGGCCGGCGAGGTCGTGGAGGACCTGCAGGTCGGACCGGACGCCCTCGGGCGCGGTCGCGGCCCGCCGTCGTCGCAGGACCCGCCCCTCGACGTTGGTCATCGTCCCCTCCTCCTCGGCCCACTGGGTGCTGGGCAGGACGACGTCGGCGAGCTCCGCGGTCTCGGAGAGGAAGAGGTCGGAGACGACCAGGAAGTCGAGGGCGGACAGCCGCTCGCGCACGTGCGCGGCCCGCGGGGCGCTGACCGCGACGTTCGACGCCAGGACCATCAGCGCGCGCACGCCGCCGTCGGTGCCGAGCCGGTCGAGCATCTCGTAGGCGGACACCCCGGGCTGCGGGAGCTCGTCGGGGTCGACGCCCCACACCCCGGCGACGTGGGCGCGGGCCGCGAGGTCGGCGAGCATCCGGTAGCCGGGCAGCTGGTCGGCCTTCTGGCCGTGCTCGCGGCCACCCTGCCCGTTGCCCTGGCCGGTCACGGTCGCCCAGCCCGAGTACGGCCGGCCCGGCAGGCCGAGGGCGAGCGCGAGGTTGATCCACGCCAGCGCGGTGTCCGAGCCCTTCGCGTGCTGCTCCGCGCCGCGGCCGGACAGGATCATCGTGGCCCGGGACTCGGCGAGCATGCGGACGGTCCGCTCCAGCACGCGCACCGGGACCCCGGTGATCCGCTCGACCCGGTCCGGCCAGTACTGCCGCATCGCGCGGCGTACCGCGTCCCACCCCGTCGTCCGGTCCGCGACGTAGGCGGTGTCGACGAGCCGCAGCCTGATCGCCAGGTGCAGCAGCCCGTTGGCCAGCGCGAGGTCGGTCCCGGGGGCGGGCTGCAGGTGGACGTCGGCGGCGGCCGCGGTGGCCGTGTACCGGGGGTCGACCACGACGTGGCGGGCCCCGCGCTCGCGGCCCGCGGCGAACCAGCGCATCGCGGGCGGCATCGTGTCGGCCGGGTTCGAGCCGACGAGCAGCACCGTGTCCGCGCGGGCGATGTCGGCGAGCGGGAACGGCAGGCCCCGGTCGAGGCCGAACGCCCGGTTCGACGCGGCCGCGGCGCTCGACATGCAGAACCGGCCGTTGTAGTCGATCGAGGCGCTGCGCAGCGCGACCCGGACGAATTTGCCCGCCTGGTAGGCCTTCTCGTTGGTCAGGCCGCCGCCCCCGAAGAGCCCGGCGGCGTCGGCGCCGAAGCGCTCCTGGGCGACGGTCAGCCCGGCGACGACCCGGTCGAGCGCCTCGTCCCAGGTCGTCGCGCGGAACGGCTCGTCGCGGTGGTCGCGCACCAGCGGCGTGGTCAGCCGGTCGGGGTGGGCGAGCAGTTCCGCCGCGCTGAGGCCCTTCTCGCAGAGCCCCCCGCGGTTCGTCGGGAAGTTCGCGCCCGCCACCTCGTGGCCCCCGCCCGCGCTCGCGGGGCGCGGCGTCAGCGTCATGCCGCACTGCAGCGAGCAGTAGGGGCAGTGGGTGGCGGTCACGTCTCTACGCTGCGGGCCGGTCGTTTCGCCGCCGTTACGCGGGCGCTACACGTCCCGGAGGCGGTGTGAGGTGACCGTGATCGGGTGCGACGCAGGTCATCTCGATCGTTCAGCCTGCCTCGGAGCGAGACAGGTCACATGCTGGACGCGGACCCCGGTCTACTGTCCGCCACACGGCTGTCGGCGGACCCGGCGGCCGGAGCAGGCCCCACCTCCGGGGCCCGACGAGAAGGGGCGCGAGCGTGCGCATCGGTGTCCCCCGGGAGACCCGGGAACGCGAGACCCGTGTGGCGGCCACGCCCGCCACGGTGATCGGGCTGCAGAACCTCGGCTGGACGGTGACCGTCGAGCCGGGCGCGGGGGTGCGGGCGGACTTCCCCGACGACGCCTACGTCGCGGCGGGCGCCGAGCTCGGCGACCCCTGGGGCGCCGACGTCGTGCTCGCGCTCAACACGCCGGCGCCGGCCGACCTCGCCCGCCTACGGGAACGGGCGACGCTGGTCTGCCGCGTCGCGCCCGCCCAGAACGCCGAACTGCTCACCGACCTGGCGGCCCGCGGCATCACGGTGCTCGCCACCGACGCGGTGCCGCGCATCTCGCGCGCCCAGTCGCTCGACGTCCTCAGCTCGATGGCGAACATCGCGGGCTACCGCGCGGTGATCGAGGCGGCGAACCGGTTCGGGCGCTTCTTCACCGGCCAGGTGACCGCGGCCGGCAAGGTCCCGCCGGCGAAGGTGCTGGTCGCCGGGGCGGGCGTCGCCGGCCTGGCCGCGATCGGCGCCGCGTCCTCGTTGGGCGCCATCGTCCGCGCCACCGACCCCCGCCCGGAGGTCGCCGAGCAGGTCAGCTCCCTCGGCGGGGACTTCCTGACGGTGGACGTGGAGCAGGAGCGCTCCACCGACGGCTACGCGAAGGCCACCTCCGAGGCCTACGACCGGCGCGCCGCGGAGATCTACTCCGAGCAGGCCGCCGACGTCGACATCATCATCACGACGGCGCTCATCCCGGGCCGTGCGGCGCCGCGCCTCATCACCGCCGCCGACGTCGCCGCGATGCGGCCCGGCTCGGTGATCGTGGACATGGCGGCCGGGATGGGCGGCAACGTCGAGGGCTCGGTGCCCGACGAGGTCGTCACCACCGCGAACGGCGTCACGATCATCGGCGACACCGACCTCGCCGCCCGCCTGCCCGCGCAGGCCTCGCAGCTCTACGGCACGAACCTGGTCAACCTGCTCAAGCTGTTGACCCCCGAGAAGGACGGCGAGCTCGTCCTCGACCTCGACGACGTCGTCCAGCGCGGCATGACGGTGGCCCACGAGGGGGCGGTGACCTGGCCGCCGCCCCCGGTGTCGGTCTCGGCGGCCCCACCGCCGGCCCCGGCGCCCGAGGTGCCCTCGCCCGTCGTCGAACCGGCGAAGCCCCGCTCCGCCGCCTGGCGCTACGGCGCGATCGCCGTGGGGCTCGCGCTGCTGTTCGTGGCCACCGCGTTCGCCCCGGCCGAGCTCGCCACCAACCTCACCGTCTTCGTGCTCGCCGTCGTCATCGGCTACTACGTCATCGGCAAGGTGCACCACGCGCTGCACACGCCGCTGATGTCGGTCACCAACGCCATCTCCGGCGTCGTCATCGTGGGCGCCCTCGTGCAGTTCGGCGCGCACGGGACGCTCGTCTCGGTCCTCGCGTTCATCGCGATCGTGCTCGCCAGCATCAACATCGTCGGCGGCTTCGCGGTGACCCGCCGCATGCTCGCCATGTTCACGAAGGGTCCGGCCGCATGAGCCCGGAAACGGCGGCCACCGCCGCCTACATCGTCGCCGCGCTGCTCACCGTGATGAGCCTCGCCGGCCTCTCGAAGCATGAGACCGCCCGCAACGGCGTCGTCTACGGCATCGCCGGCATGACGGTGGCCCTGGTCGCCACCGTCGTCCTCGCGGCGAACTCGCTCGAGGCCGGCGCAGTCGCGCTCATGGTCGCGGGCTTCGTCATCGGCGGCGGGGTCGGCCTCTGGCGCGCCCGCGTCGTCGAGATGACCGGGATGCCCGAGCTCATCGCCCTGCTGCACAGCTTCGTCGGCCTCGCTGCCGTGCTCGTGGGGTGGAACGGCTACCTCGAGGTCGAGGCGGTCGGCGCCGCCCAGACCACGGTGGCGCCGGAGCTGCTCGGCATCCACTCCGTGGAGGTCGGTGTCGGCGTCTTCATCGGCGCCGTGACCTTCACCGGCTCGATCGTCGCCTACGGCAAGCTCTCGGGGCGGATGAAGTCCCGGCCGCTGACCCTGCCGGGCAAGAACGCCCTGAACCTCTCCGCGCTCGTCGCGTTCGCCGCGCTCACCGTCGCGTTCGTGCTGGCGCCCTCGCTCGGCGTCATGATCGCGATCACCGCCGTGGCCCTCGCGCTGGGCTGGCACCTCGTGGCCTCGATCGGCGGCGGCGACATGCCCGTCGTCGTCTCGATGCTCAACAGCTACTCCGGCTGGGCGGCGGCGGCGTCGGGCTTCCTGCTCAACAACACGCTGCTGATCGTCACCGGCGCGCTCGTCGGCTCGTCCGGTGCGTACCTGTCCTACGTCATGTGCCAGGCGATGAACCGCTCGTTCCTGTCGGTCATCGCAGGCGGCTTCGGCGTGGAGTCCGGCACCGCGGCCGCGGACGTCGAGGGCGAGCACCGGGAGGTGCAGGCCGACGAGGTCGCCGAGATGCTGCGTGAGGCGTCGTCGGTGGTCATCACCCCCGGCTACGGCATGGCGGTGGCGCAGGCGCAGTACCCGGTCGCCGACCTCACCCGCAAGCTGCGCGACAAGGGCGTCGAGGTCCGCTTCGGCATCCACCCCGTCGCCGGCCGCCTCCCCGGGCACATGAACGTGCTGCTCGCCGAGGCGAAGGTGCCCTACGACATCGTGCTCGAGATGGACGAGATCAACGACGACCTCGCCTCCACCTCGGTCGTCCTCGTCATCGGCGCGAACGACACGGTCAACCCGGCCGCCATGGACGACCCCGGCAGCCCGATCGCCGGCATGCCCGTCCTGCGGGTGTGGGAGGCCAAGAACGTCGTCGTGTTCAAGCGCTCGATGGCCGTCGGCTACGCGGGCGTGCAGAACCCGCTGTTCTTCCGCGAGAACACGTCGATGATCTTCGGTGACGCGAAGAAGCGGGTCGAGGACATCCTGACGGCCCTGTAGCACCCCTGCCAGGACGAACGAACGGCACTGTCGCAGCATCCATGTGCGCGACAGTGCCGTTCGTTCACGTCGGGGTGGTCTCTCAGGCGGCCGCCAGCGACACGGCGCCGAGCGCCTCCGCGACCAGCCGCACCGACTGACGGCGCTCGGCCGGGTCGTGGATCGCAGTCGTGATCATCAGTTCGTCGGCGTCCGCCTCGCGGGCCTTGCGGGCGAGGTCCTCGGCGACCTGCTCGGGCGTGCCGACCGACACCTTCGACGCCATCGAGGCGGCGATGTGCTCCTCGGCGGCGCTCCAGTCGTGGGCCAGCGCCTCCTCGGGGCTGGGCAGCGGGCACGGGTTGCCGGTCCGCAGGCGAGCCATCGACAGCGCGTTCGCGCGGCCCAGGGCGTAGGCGCGCTCCGGGTCGGGGTGGGCGATCGCGGCGGCGCCGAGGACGACGTGCGGCTCCTGGGCGCCGGCCGCGGTGCTCGGCCGGAACGACTGCCGGTAGATGCGGGTGGCCTCCCCGGCGTCCGCGCCGCCGAAGTGCCCCGCGTAGGCGTAGCCGGTGCCGAACGCGGCGGCGGCCTGGGCGCCGTAGTAGCTGGACCCGAGGATCCAGACCGGCGGCAGCGGCACGTCGTCGGGAGCGGCCACGATCCCGACGAAGGGGTGGTCGGCCCCGAAGCCGTCGACGTAGCCGCGCAGCTCGGCGAACTGGTCCGGGAAGTCGTCGGCGGTGAGCGCCTCGTGCGAGCGGCGCAGCGCGATCGCGGTGCGCGGGTCGGTGCCGGGCGCCCGGCCGAGGCCGAGGTCGATGCGACCCGGGTACAGCCCGGCGAGCGCGCGGAAGGTCTCGGCCACCTTCAGCGGGCTGTGGTTCGGCAGCATGATCCCGCCGGACCCGACGCGGATCGTGCTGGTGGCGCTCGCGACGGCCGCGATCATCACCTCGGGCGCGGAGCTGGCCACGCTCGCGATGCCGTGGTGCTCGGCGAGCCAGTAGCGGCGGTAGCCGGCGGCCTCGGCGGTGCGGGCGAGTTCGACGGTGTCGTGCAGGGCCTGCGAGGCGGGCGTACCGGAGGGGACCGGGGAGAGGTCGAGGACCGAGATCGGGATGCCCATGTGGGAGTGCAACGCCGGATCGCCGGGCCGGGATTCCCCGCCGGGCCCCGGATCCGCCCTCACTCCGGCGGGGCGAGCAGCGCCAGCAGGTCGTCGCGGCCGAAGACCCGCGCGGTGTCCACGGCCGTCGGGTGCCCGCCCAGCGGGTCGGCGCCGGCCTCGAGCAGGGCCGCCACCACGTCGTCCTCGCCCTTGAAGACCGCGCCGGCCAGCGGGGCCTGACCGCGGTCGTTGAGCCGGTCGACGTGGGCGCCCCGCGCGGTCAGCGCGCGCACCGTCGGGGCGTGCCCGTGGTAGGCCGCCAGCATGAGCAGGGTGTCGCCGGAGCCGTTGGTCAGGTCGACCGGCATCCCGGCGTCGACGTAGGCCGCGAGGGTGTCGGTGTCGCCGCGGCGCGCGAGGTCGAACATCCGGCCCGCGAGCTCGGCGACGTCCGCGGACGGCCCGGTCACGTGCGCGACAGCGGCGCCGCGGTGTCCGGGTCGGGCGTCGGGTCGGAAGTGTCCTCGCCGTCGTCGTCGCGGCCCCAGCCGCAGTAGGGGCACCACGGCTCGACGCGGCGGTGCAGCACCGTCAGCGCCATCGTGCCGAGCGGGAGCAGCAGCACGAGGTCGCCCCAGCCGGGCCGGAACAGCAGCCCGGCCGCGACGCCGACGGCGGCCGCGACGACGAGCAGCACGATGCCGGCCGTGGTGGTGGCGGAGTGGAAGAGCCGCAGCCACCGCCGCCGCCGCTCGACGACCTGGGCCGGGTTCTCCGGGCTGTCCGCGATGCAGCGCAGGCACAGGCGGTCGTCGTGGGCGAGCGTGAACAGCTGCACGACGATGAACACCAGCACCGCGCCGAGGGAGATCAGGCTCGCGTCGTGCGCGTCGGAGAACCCGGCGACGATCGCGACGGCGATCAGCGGGCCCCCGGCCAGCAGCGGGTGGTGGGCGATCGCGGCGCGGACGCGCACCAGGAGCGAGTCGCGGCCGTCGTCGTCGTGGCTGCCCGCCCCGGCGTCGCCCCGGTCGTGTGTGTGCCGGTCCACTCGGCCACCCCCGTCCTGCTGGTGAAGAGAGCGTATGGCGCGATCCTCGCGACCGCGACCGGCCACCCCGGAAGCGGGGCGCCCGACCGGGTCAACCCCGCGCGAGGAGCAGCGGCACCCGCTGCTCCGCCGAGGTCAGCGAGCCGTGGTGGCCGACCAGGGCGGTCTCGCGGGGCTCGTTGCGGGAGCGCACCAGCGTCCAGGCGCCGCGGGCGGCGGCCACCACGTCCCCGATCCGGCCCCGCGCGGTGTCGGTGACGTCCGGGCCGAACCACCCGCCGTCGACGGCCTCCTCGCGCGAGACCACCCACGCCGCGTCGGCGAGCTCGGCGCGCCACGCGGCCAGGACGTCGTCGGCGGCGCCGGGGACGGCGTGGACGTGGCGCACCCGGGTCTCGCCCGCGAGGCGGCGGACGCCGGCGAGCAGGGTCGGGGAGTGGTCGAGGTCGACCTGCCAGCCGCGGTCGGTGGCGACCATGCCGTGGTCGGCCACGACGAGCAGCGCCGCGCCGGGCCGCAGGCACTCCGCGATCGCGGCGACGAGCCGGTCGACGACCTGCAGCTGCAGCCGCCACGGCAGCGAGCCGGGGCCGTGCCGGTGGCCGATCGTGTCGAGATCGCCGTGGTAGGCGTAGACGAGGGCCCGCTCCTCGGCCTCGACGTCGAGCCCGTGCAGCACCTCGGCGGCGAGGTCGCCGAGCGCGGACACACCGTGGAACCGGCCACCGCGCAGGGCGGCCCGGGTGAGCCCGGAGCGCCGCTGGATCTCGGGTGCCACCTGGGTCACCGCGACCCCGGCGCGCAGGGCCTGCTGGAGCACCGTGGGGCGGGGCTGGACCTGCTCGGGGGGCAGGTCGGCGAGCAGGTCGACCGGGTCGGTGGCGCCGTGGGCGCACCAGCGCAGGGTGTTGAGGACGACGTCCGGGGCCGCCTCGGGCTCCGCGAGCGGCGGCACGCCCATCGAGTAGCCCTCGATGCCGTGCACGCCCGGCGGCAGGCCCGTGCCGAGCGAGGTGATGCTGACGGCGGTGGTGGCGGGGAAACAGGCCGTGAGGTCCCGCGAGGACGCCCCGCGCGCCAGGTCGTGCAGCGCGGGGGCGTCGTGCGGGTGGGCGGTGAGCAGGTCGGCGCCGAGACCGTCGACGAGCAGCACCGCGACGGCGGTGACGTCGTCGGGATGGCGGGCCACGCCGAGCGTGTCGGCGAACCCGGGCACCCCGAGCGCGGCCGCCGTGGACGGCATGACCTCGGCGAGCGTGCCGTGCCCGTACGCAGGGAGGAACGGGCGCTCGGTCATGCCGGGGGATCGTAGGGAGGCTCCGCCGTGTGAGCACTTTCCGTGGCTCCGGCCACGGAAAGTGCTCACATGGGCGCCGCCCACCTACACCGAGGAGACGGCCTCCGGCGTCGTCGACTCCGGCACCCGCGTGGCGTGGTAGTCCTCGCCGCGCGTGTGGTCGGTGCCCTCGCGCGTCCCGGCCGCCCGCAGGGCGAGCGTGACCAGCGCGGCCACGACCAGGTTGCCGATCAGGGCCACGGCGCCGACGTAGATCTGCACCTTCGACCCGTCGAACGGCGTCCAGCCGAAGAGGTCCAGCTTCCCCAGGGCGAGCGCGGACCCGCCGAAGTGCTGCTTGCCGTTCACCGGGTTCGGGATGCCGTAGAGCATGATCATCCCCCAGATCAGGCCGACCGCCCAGCCGGCGAACAGCGCCCACCGGTGGAACCACCGGGTGTAGAGCGCGATCGCGACCGCGGGCAGCGTCTGCAGGATGATCACACCGCCGATGAGCTGCAGGTCGACCGAGAACTGCGGGTCCACCACGACGATGAACAGGACGGCGCCGACCTTCACCACGAGCGAGGCGAGCTTGGCCTGCCGCGCCTCGTCCTTGGGCGTGGCGTCGCGGCGCAGGAACTCCTTGTAGATGTTCCGCGTCCACAGGTTCGCGGCGGCGATCGACATGATCGCGGCCGGCACCAGCGCGCCGACCCCGATCGCGGCGAAGGCGACACCCGCGAACCACGACGGGAACTGCCCCGCGAACAGCGCCGGGACGATCGTGTTCGAGTCGGGGCGGCCGGTGGAGCCGTTGACGATCGGCTTCGTGCCCGCCGCGATCGCGACGTAGCCCAGGAGCGCGAGCAGGGCCAGCAGGAACGAGTAGGCCGGCAGGGCGGTCATGTTCCGGCGGATCGTGGCCCGGCTCGAGGACGACAGCACGCCGGTCACCGAGTGCGGGTACAGGAACAGCGCCAGCGCCGAGCCGAGGGCCAGCGTCGCGTACTGGAGCTGGTTGTTCGCGGTCAGCAGCGTCGAGCCGGCCGCCTGGCCCGTCGTCGGGGAAGGCTGGGCGAGCTTCGTCGCGCCCGCCTCGAAGATCGCGCCGAACCCGCCGAGCTTGATCGGCAGGTAGATGATCGCGACGAGGATGACGATGTAGATCAGGATGTCCTTGACCACCGCGATCAGCGCCGGCGCCCGCAGCCCGGACTGGTAGGTGTAGGCCGCGAGCACCACGAACGCGACGAACAGCGGCGCGTGGCCCCAGAATCCGGACCCGTTGAGCCCGATCGTGCGCAGCACCGCCTCGAGCCCGGCGAGCTGCAGGGCGATGTAGGGCATCGTCGCGACGATCCCGGTGACGGCGATCGCGAGCGCCAGCAGCGGCGAGTCGTAGCGGCCGCGGACGAAGTCGGCCGGGGTCACGTAGCCGTGCACCCGGGAGACCGACCAGAGTCGCAGCAGCGGCAGCATGACCAGCGGGAACGCGATGATCGTGTAGGGCACCGCGTAGAAGCCCAGGGCACCCGAGGAGAACAGCAGCGCCGGGATCGCGACGAAGGTGTACGCCGTGTAGAGGTCCCCGCCGAGCAGGAACCAGGTCACCCACGAGCCGAAGCGGCGCCCGCCGAGGCCCCACTCGTCGAGGTGCTCGAGGTCGTCGGCGCGCCGCCAGCGGCTCGCCATGAACCCCATGACCGCCACGGCCACGAACAGCAGCAGGAAGACCACCAGCTGCACGACCTGCGCGCCGGTCATCGGTCACCCTCCTCGTCGCGGTCCCGGGTGACGAGGTGGACGGTCAGCGTGCAGACGATGCCGATCGGGATCACCACGATCTGGAACCAGTAGAAGAAGGGCAGCCCGAACAGGGTCGGCTCCGCCTGGTTGAACAGCGGCGTGATCAGGCTGATCAGGGGGACGAGCAGGAGCAGGTTCCAGGCCCGGAAGCGGAAGTGCGGCCTCGCGGGCGCGGGGTCCGGGGTCTCCGGATCCGCGAGAGATGACGACATCGGCGGTCCTCGTCGGGGCGTACTCGGTCGGTGGACGCGCGGATGTTAGGCGCGCGTACAGGTACGCACCAGAGGCTCTACTGCTGGGTAACCCCTTCCGTCCCCGATGTCCGATTTCTTTTCCGACGACGGGTCTCCCGCCAGATCAGCACGCCCGCGACGAGCACGACGACGGGGATCGGACCCCACGCGAGATAGCGCGCCACCGTCTCCAGCGAGAGCGCGAACACGTAGCCCAGCAGGACGCAGCCGCCGCCCCACACGATGCCGCCGACGGCGTTCCAGGGCAGGAACGTGCGCAGGTAGGGCATGCGCGCCATGCCGGCCATGCCGGGGACGAGGGCGCGCAGGAGGGCGACGCCGCGGCCGAGCAGCACGGCCTTCCCACCGTGGCGGCGCAGGAAGTCCTCGGTCTCCTGCCAGCGGTGCTCGCCGACGAGACGGCCGGCGCGGGAGGCCTGCAGGCGCGGTCCGACGAGACGACCGACCTCGTACCCCACGGAGTCGCCGGCGATCGCGCACGCCATCGCCACGATCATCATCGGGACGAGCGCGATGATCCCCTCGTGCGCGGCGAACCCGGCGACGAGCAGCGCCGTCTCGCCGGGGAGCACGACGCCGACCATGATCGCAGCCTCGGCGAACGCCAGGCCGCCCGCGATGACGTACAGCCATCCGCCGACGCTCTCGTCGACGCCGCGCAGGAACTCGAGCACGCGATCATCGTGCCCCAGCCGGGCGACCCGTCGTCGGGAGAGAGGCCTCCGGAACGAGCGAACGGCACTCTCGCGCACCGTATGTGCGCGAGAGTGCCGTTCGGTCAGATCAGGATCAGGCCAGTCGCTGCTTCAGCGCCTCGAGCTCGTCGCGCATCGAGGTCGGCAGGGCGTCGCCGATCTTGTCGAACCACTCGTCGATGAGCGGCAGCTCCTCGCGCCACTCGTCGAGGTCGACGCGCAGCGACGCCTCGATGTCCTCGCGCGGCTCGGAGAGCCCCTCGAGGTCGATCTGGTCGGCGCTGGGGACGTGACCGATGGCCGTCTCCGTCGCCGCGGCCGTGCCCTCGAGCCGCTGGATGATCCACTTGAGGACGCGGCTGTTCTCGCCGAACCCGGGCCACAGGAAGCGGTTGTCCTCGCCCCGGCGGAACCAGTTGACGTAGAAGATCTTCGGCAGCTTCGTGGCGTCGGCGCTCTTGCCCACGTTCACCCAGTGCTGGAAGTAGTCGCCGACGTTGTAGCCGAGGAACGGCAGCATGGCCATCGGGTCGCGGCGGACCTGGCCCTTGCCGCCCTTGGCCGCGGCGGTCATCTCGCTGGACATCGTGGCGCCCATGAAGGTGCCGTGCTGCCAGTCGAAGGACTCGGTGACCAGCGGGATCGTCGTCTTGCGACGACCGCCGAAGAGGATCGCCGAGATCGGCACGCCCTGCGGGTCGTCCCACTCGGAGGCGACGACCGGGCACTGCGAGATCGGCACGGTGTAGCGCGAGTTCGGGTGCGCGGCCGGCTTGGCCGAGCCCGGGGTCCAGTCGTCGCCGGTCCACCCGGTGAGGTGCTGGGGGTCGCCCTCCAGGCCCTCCCACCAGACGTCGCCGTCGTCGGTCAGCGCGACGTTCGTGAACAGCGCGTTCCCGTGCTCGATGGTGCGCATCGCGTTCGGGTTGGTGCTCCAGTTCGTGCCCGGCGCGACGCCGAAGAAGCCGAACTCGGGGTTGACCGCGTAGAGGCGGCCGTCCTCGCCGAAGCGCATCCAGGCGATGTCGTCGCCGACGGTCTCGGCGCGCCAGCCCGGCACGGTCGGCTGGAGCATGGCGAGGTTCGTCTTGCCGCAGGCCGACGGGAACGCCGCCGCGACGTAGTACGCCTTGTCCTCCGGGCTGATCAGCTTGAGGATCAGCATGTGCTCGGCGAGCCAGCCCTCGTCGCGCGCCATCACCGAGGCGATGCGCAGCGCGTAGCACTTCTTGCCCAGCAGGGCGTTGCCGCCGTAGCCGGAGCCGTAGCTCCAGATCTCCCGGGTGTCCGGGAAGTGGCTGATGTACTTGGTCTCGTTGCAGGGCCACTGCACGTCGGCCTGGCCCGGCTCGAGCGGGGCGCCGAGGGAGTGCAGCGCCGGCACCCACTCCGTCCCGGCCTCCTCGAGGCGCGCCTGCACCTCGGCGCCCATGCGGGTCATGATGTGCATGGAGACCACGACGTAGGGGCTGTCCGAGATCTCGACGCCCAGCTTCGGCGACTCGGCGTTCGTCGGGCCCATGCAGAACGGGATGACGAACATCGTCCGACCACGCATGCACCCGCGGTACAGCTCGGTCATGGTGGCCTTCATCTCGGCCGGGTCCATCCAGTTGTTCGTGACCCCGGCGTCCTTGGGGTCGGCCGAACAGATGAAGGTGCGCTCCTCGACCCGGGCGACGTCATCGGGGTCGGACGCGGCGTGGAACGAGTTCGGCTTCTTCTCCGGGTCGAGCCGGGTGAAGGTGCCCGCCTCCACGAGCTCGTCGGTGAGGCGCTTCCACTCCTCCGGCGAACCGTCGCACCACACCACCCGGTCGGGCGTGGTGAGCTCGGCGACCTCGGCCACCCACTCCAGCACCTCGCGGCGCTGCAGCGGCGGGTTGTCGAGCCCAGGGATGGTCGGTGCGGCCGTCATGCGTCGTGTCACTCCTCGTTCGCCGGTCACTGTCGAGCGACGACCAGAGGTCGTCACGCAACGGGGTCACGGCCTGAGTGCACCGGCGTGCGGGCAGTCGGCGGCCGGTACACATCGCCGTGTGGCCCCGTCGGAGTACAACGACGTTAACGACAGATGCTGCACACGGAACCGCTGAGCGGTGTTCGAGGCACCACTTCCACGATCAAGCTGAACGATTCAGGCTCGCAGGGCCCTGACCAGGCCCGGAAGGACTTCACCGAGAGGTGACGCGAGCCGCACCGTCGCGAGGTCGTCGGCGCGGCTCGGCCCACCGGTGACGATGGCGACGGGCGTGCCCGAGCGGGTGGCGGCCCGGGCGAAGCGCAGGCCCGACATCACGGCGAGTGACGATCCGAGGACGACGAGCGAGCGCGCCCGCGCCACCAGGTCGAAGCAGCGCTCCACCCGTGGCCGCGGCACGGACTCGCCGAAGAACACCACGTCCGGCTTGAGCGGGCCGTCCCCGCACACCGGGCAGTCGATCATGGAGAAGGCGTCCACGAGCTCGTCGGGCAGCTCCACGTCGCCGTCCGGGTTGACCTGCGCGTCGCGCAGGCCCGACACGGCGACGTCGAACCCGTGGTTGACCCGCGTGAGCTCGGCCTGCACCGCGGCCCGGTCCAGCTCCGCCCGGCACGCCAGGCAGACGACCCGCCCGAGCGCGCCGTGCAGCTCCACCACGTCGCGCGCCCCGCCGGCCTGGTGCAAGCCGTCGACGTTCTGGGTGATGACGCTCCCGACGAGCCCGCAGCGCTGCAGCGCGGCGACCGCCTCGTGCGCCGGGTTCGGACGGGCGCGCTCGATCTGCGGCCACCCGACGTGGCTGCGGGCCCAGTACCGGTGGCGGGCCGCCGGGTCGTGCACGAACGCCTCGTAGGTCATCGGCGTGTGCCGACGTGCTGCGCTCGAGGGACCGCGGTAGTCGGGGATCCCCGAGTCGGTGGACATCCCGGCGCCCGAGAGCACGCAGACCCCGCCGGCGCCCACCAGCGCCGCGAGGTCGTTGAGGTCACCCCGGAGCGGCACCTCGGCGTCCCAGCTCTCCTGCAGCACCGAGCCCGGATAGCGCATGACGACCTTGCCCACGGGCTCCATGGTGCCCCCGTCGGGCCGCGGGCGTCGGCCCGGACGACCTCAGGCGAGCCCGGAGCGCGGGCGGGCGAACACGCGCAGGATCGCCACGACCACCGCGCCGATGACGAGCCACGCGATCGCCGGGATGCCGTAGGAGAGCAGCACCTGCGCGGTCCCGTTCCCGACGACGAACAGGTTGGCGAGGCCGAGGGTCAGCGCGTCGGCCGCGGAGGCGATGAACTGCGTCAGCCCGTTGTCGGGGTTCGCGCCGAGGATCTGCAGCACGATGTGCACGACGAGGATCGCGGCGAAGAGCCCGGTCACGAGGCGGACGAGTCCGGCGACGAGCCCGATCACGCCGCGGACGGCGCCCGTCACGGGATTGCCGGAGCGGGGACGGCGGTCGAGGTCGGCCATGGTGGGGGAGTGCCCGTTCGGCGGCCGCGGTGCGCGTCCGATCCATCACGACTGCGTCACGGCCAGGTCCTCGTGTGCGCCGGGCGGCGCAGCGGCTACTCCTGCCCGTGCCCACCACCCCCGTACTGCCGGCCCGCCACCGCTCGGTCTGGCTCGACCGCGACCTGCCCTCCCACCCCGCGCTGCGTGGCGAGCTCCGCGTGGACGTGGCCGTGGTCGGAGGCGGCATCACCGGCCTGACGACGGCGGTGGCCCTGCACCGGGCGGGCTGCTCGGTGGCCGTGCTGGAGGCCCGGCACCTCGGCGCGGTGGCCAGCGGCAACACCACGGCCAAGGTGTCGGTGCTGCAGGGCACCCGGGCCTCGACGCTCGCGCAGCGCCACCCGCAGGAGGTCGTCGACGCCTACGTCGCCGCGCACTCCGCCGGTCTGGACTGGCTCGCTGCCCGCGCCGAGGGTGTCGACTGCGGCTTCGAGCGCGCCTCGGCGGTCACCTTCTCGACGACGGGTCGCGACTCGTCGGGAGCGCGGGCCGTCCGGGCCGAGGCGGACGCCCTGCGCGCCGCGGGCCTGCCCGCCACCCTCGACGCCGACCTCGACCTGCCGTTCGGGGTCTCCGAGGCGGTCACCCTCGCCGATCAGGCGCAGTTCGACCCGGTGCCCTACCTGCACGACCTCGCCCGCGAGCTCGTCGACGCCGGGCAGCCGGTGTTCGAGGGGACCCGGGTGCGCTCGGTGTCGCTGGGCGCCTCGTTCGGGGCGACCCCGGAGCTGCGCACGGAGCACGGCCGGGTGCTCGCCGACCGGGTCGTCCTCGCGACCGGCCTCCCGGTGCTCGACCGCGGCCTCTACTTCGCCCGCGTCGAACCCGCCCGCTCCTACGCGCAGGCGGCGCGGGTGCGCGACGCCGACACCCTCCCGCGGGGCATGTACCTGTCCGCGGACTCGCCGACGGTGTCGATCCGCACCGTCGTCCGCGACGGCGAGCGCCTCCTGCAGACCGGCGGCTTCGGCCACCGGGTCGGTACCGACACCCCGATGTCGCACCACGAGCGCGACCTCGCGGACTGGACCGCGCAGCGTTGGCCGCTCGCGGAGATCACGCACCGCTGGTCGGCGCAGGACTACGAGCCCGAGGACGGCCTGCCGTTCGTCGGCCCGATGCCGCTGCAGCCGCGGGTGCTGGTGGCCACCGGGTTCGCGAAGTGGGGCATGACCGGCGGCACCGCGGCCGGGCTCGCGCTCGCCGACCACGTCGTCGGCCGCGACAACCCCTGGGCGCCGACGTTCGCCGCGGACCGCGCGCCGAAGCTGAACTCGGTCCCGTCCCTGGCGAGCTTCAACGGCCAGGTCGCCCGCTACCTCGCGACGGGGTGGGCGAAGCCCGACCTGCCCTCCGGGACGCCGCTGGCGGAGGGCGAGGGCCGGGTGGAGACCACGCGGCGCGGCAAGGTCGGTCGCTGCCGGGTCGGCGGCGTGGAGCACGAGGTCGGGGCCGTGTGCCCGCACCTCGGCGGCATCCTCGTCTGGAACGACGCGGCCGCGACCTGGGACTGCCCGCTGCACGGCTCGCGGTTCGCGCCCGACGGCAGCGTGCTCGAGGGACCGGTCACCGAGGGGCTCGGCGCCCCGCCCGGGCTGACCCGGGTGATCGCACCGCGGTCGTGATCACGACGCCTGCGACACCGAGGACATGTTGAAGTCCGGGATGCGCAGCGGCGGCATCGCGACGCGGGTGAACCAGTCCTTCCACTCGCGCGGCAGCGTCCGTTCGGTGGCGCCGGCCTCGGTGGTGCGGCGCACGAGGTCGAGCGGGGACTCGTTGAAGCGGAAGTTGTTCACCTCGCCCACCACCTCGCCGTCCTCGACGAGGTAGACGCCGTCGCGGGTCAGACCGGTGAGCAGCATGGTCTCCGGGTCGACCTCGCGCATGTACCAGAGGCAGGTCAGCAGCAGGCCGCGGCGCGTCCCCGCCACGAGGTCGGACAGCGACGCCGGCGACCCGCCGGTGAGCAGCAGGTTGTCCGACGGCGGGGCGAAGCGGGTCCCGAACTCGGCCGCAGCCGCGCGCGGGTAGGCCAGCTCACCCACGGCGCCGTCGCGCAGCCACTCCACGCGCCGGGTGCTCGCCCCGTTGTCGAACACCGACACCTCGTCGCCCGACGACGTGGTGGCGAGCACCGGCTCGTAGCGCAGCGTCGGGAAGTCGGGGGCGTCCGGATCGCCGGCCAGGGTCAGCGGCAGGTCGGTCAGCTGCTCGCCGACCCGGGTGCCGCCGGCCCGTGAGAGGGCACTGCGGCCCTCCTGGGCCGGCCGCCCGCCCATCGACCAGGCCAGGTAGATCATGAAGTCGCTGACCGCCGACGGCGGCAGGATCGTCTCGTAGCGCCCAGGCCCGAGCGCGATCCGCCGGCGTCCCCACGCCAGTCGGCCGCGCAGGTCGCCGAGGATCGCGGGCAGATCGACGTCGGCGAAGTCGCGCGTCGACGTCCCGCCCCAGACGGAGCTGCCGGCCTCCTTGAGGTTGACCTCCACGGCCCCGGCCGGCTCCACCCAGCGGCGTCGCACCCCGGCGGAGGTGGCGAGCCAGGTGGTGGTCACGTGGTGGTCGGCGAAACCCGCGGAGAGGTCGGTGCGGAACGAGTCGCCGAGGTCGGCGGCGAGGTCGGCGAAGACCCCGATCGAGGTCTCGGCGGCCGGCTCGTCGAAGGCGTCGCCGGGCCCGGTCGGCGGCGGGAGCTCCGCGGCGTCGCGGGAGGCCCCGGAGTCCTCCGCGGCCCGCACGGCCGCGCGCACCGCGTCGGTGAGCCGGGCGTCGGCCTCGGCGCCCCCCGCGAGCAGCGAGTCCGGTGCCGACACCCGCACCACCCCGGCGCCCGTGCCACCGCCCGCGAGCGGGACGAGCAGCACCAGGCCGAGCGAACGGTCGGTGGTCGCCCCGTTCGTCGTCATGGTGGAGTTCGCCCAGCGCAGCACCACCTCGCTGGTCTCGCGCAGGATCACCGCGGCGCCCGCGTCGGGGCGGATGCGGGCCGCCGTCTCCAGGGCCCGGTCGACGAGGCTCATCGGCCACCCTCGCTCGCGGTGTTGAGGACGTTGACGCCGCGGAACAGCGCGGACGGGCAGCCGTGGCTCACCGGCGCGACCTGCCCGGGCTGGGCCTTGCCGCAGGTGAACGCGCCGCCGAGGCGCCAGGTCGACGGTCCGCCGACCGCCTCCAGCGCGCCCCAGAAGTCCGTGGTGGTGGCCTGGTAGGCCACGTCGCGGACCTGCCCGGCCAGTTCGCCGCCCCGGATGCGGTAGAAGCGCTGCCCGGTGAACTGGAAGTTGTAGCGCTGCATGTCGATCGACCAGGACCGGTCGCCCACCACGTAGAGCCCGTCCTCGACGCCCGCGATCAGGTCGGCGGTGCTCACCTCGGTCGCGGCGGGAGCCACCGACACGTTCGCCATCCGCTGCAGCGGCACGTGCTCGGCGGAGTCGGCGTACGCGCAGCCGTTGGACCGCTCGAGCCCCAGGCGCGGGGCGAAGGAGCGGTCGACCTGGTAGCCGACGAGGACCCCGTCGCGGATCAGGTCGAACTCGCCGGTCGCGACCCCGTCGTCGTCCCAGCCGACGGACGCGAGCCCGTGCGGCACCGTCCGGTCGCCCGTGACCTGGAGGACCTCGCTGCCGTAGCGCAGCGTGCCGAGCAGGTCCGGTGTCGCGAAGCTGGTGCCGGCGTAGTTGGCCTCGTAGCCGATGGCGCGGTCGTACTCCGTGGCGTGGCCGATCGACTCGTGGATCACCAGCCAGAGGTTGGTGGGGTCGATGACGAGGTCGGTGGGCCCGGCGGTGACCGCCGGGGCGCGCAGCTTCTCCGCGAGCAGCTCCGGGAGCTCGGCCAGCTCGGCGTGCCAGTCCCAGCCCGTGCCGGTGAGGTACTCCCACCCGCGTCCGACCGGCGGGGCGACCGTGCGCAGCGACTCGAAGCCGCCCGCGTCCCGGTCGACCGCCGTGACGCCCACGCCGGGGTCGACCCGCACCCGCTGCTGGGTGGTGACGGTGCCGGCGAGGTCGGCGTAGAAGGCCTGCTCCTTGACCTCCAGGCAGCTCGCCTCGACGTGGTCGACGCCGGGCGCGGCGAGCAGCGTCGCCGAGCGCTGCGCGAGCAGCCCGATGCGCTCGGCCTCGTCGACCTCGAACGGGTCGATCGCGTACTCCGACACCCACGTGACGTCGCGGTGCACCGGCTCCGGTGCCAGCTCCACCGTCTCGCGGGCCACCGCGGCGAGGGTCGAGGCGACCTCCAGCGCCCGCCGCGCGGTGGCCGCCGCGGTGGTGGGTGTGACGTCGACGTGCGCGGCGAACCCCCAGACCCCGCGGCGCAGGACGCGGACGGCGAGGCCGACGCGGTCGGTGTCCGAGGAGCTCACCACCCGGGCGTCGCGCAGCTCGAGGGCGCGGCTGCGCAGGCGGTGGACGCGGACGTCGGCGTGCTCGACCCCGGCGTCCCGCGCGACCTGCAGCGCCGCGTCCGCCACCCCCCGCAGCGGGAGGGCGAGGAAGTCCGGGTCGACGGGGTGGACACCGGTGCTCACGCCGCGACGGTAGCGGCCCGGACCGACATCACCCGCGCACCCAGGCCCCCGTCCGCGGGTCGATCGACGGCGGAGGCGGGGGAGGGGCGCCCCACGGGCGTTCCTCCACCTCGTCGTGCCGGGTGGTGACGACGCCCTCGGGCCCGACCCGCGTGACGACGTCGGCGTGCCCGTCGTGGTCGAGGTCCGTGGCCAGGACCAGCCCGTCGCCCCAGGGGGCCACGGTCGTGTCGGCGATCCCGTCGACGTCGGAGTCGACGGTGGGCGCGGCGAGCTCGGGGGACCCGGCCAGCAGGTCCCCGGTGGCCAGGGACGGGGCGGCGGGCGGGTGCGGGAACACCGCCGGCTCGAGCGGGGCGACCTCGTCCTCGGTCATGACCGAGGACGGTAGGCGGCAGCCGGGGCCGGTGGGGGCGGTTCGGGAGAACCCGGGCCGGTCCGTATCGCCGCCGCCACCCGGTCGAGCACCGCCTCCGCCCGCGCCGTCGCCGCGGCCCGCGCCGGGTGGCCGTGATCGGCCGTCACGGCGGGGCCGCGGTCGTCGAGCGCCCGGTCGAGCGCCAGCGTGATCTCCCGGTCGGCGACGATGAGGGCCTCGGAGAGCACCCGCTCCAGGTCGCTGCGGGCCTGACCGAGCGCCTCGGCCAGCCACGCGCGGGCGTGCGCCCGGTCGGCCGCGCGGCGGCGCACCCGGGCGAGCCAGCCCGCCGCGCCGAGCCCGAGGCCGACCGACACCGGCACCAGCGCCGCCCCGACGACCGGCGCCACGGGGACCGCGAGCAGCGGCAGCAGCGCCAGCCGGGAGAGCCCGAGGCCGCCCGACGCGCCCGCGACCACGAGCATGCGGTCCGCGGGTCGTGTCGGGCCGGCGGGCAGGTCCGACCGGGGCACGGGGGCGGGGATCCGCAGCTCGGCGAGGTCGGCCGGCGGCAGGAGATCCGCCAGGGTGGTGACGACGAGGTCCCGCAGCCGGTCCCCGAGGGCGGCCACCACCGCGCCCGCCACACCCTCGAGGTCGCGCGCCAGGTCGGTCGGCACGTCGGCCAGGTCCCGCCGGGACGCGTGGTCGATCCGGTCCCGGTACGACGTCGCCAGGGCACGCACGTGCCGGGCGACGTCGTCGACCACCGCCACCCGCGCCGCGGCGATCTCCGCACGCCAGCGGACGTGGTGCTCCCGCCGGACCACCCCCCGCGGTGCGGCGATCGCGGGAGCGGCGACGACCGGGAGCGAGCGCGCGGCGGTCACGGCCGTCCGTAGCGCGTTCGCCTCGTCGAGCATCCGTCGACGCCGCGCGACGAGCCCGTGCAGGTACTGCTGGAGCGGGGCGACGCCGGCCCGCCGCCGGAGGGGTTCGCCGTCGGTGCCCGTGCCCCGGGCCGCGGCGGCCAGCACCGGTGAGACCGGGAACCACGGCGCGTCGGCCAGCCGCGGGACGTGTTCGGCGACCAGGTCCCGGTCGGCGTCGAGCACCGTGCGCCAGCCGCGGTGGGCCTCCGTGCCGACCAGGGCGAACCCGACGGCCTCGACCGTGCCGGCCGCGGCGGCGATGCGGTCGAGCTCGTGGCGGTCCAGCGGGGCCCCGGCGCCGAGGACGACCAGCAGGGCCGAGGCGTCGCCGGTCGTCCATCCGGCGTCGGGCGCGCGGGGCGGGAGCAGGAGGTCGAGTTCCTCGAGCAGCGGCACGTCGACGCCGGCCGGGTCCAGCCGGGTCACCTCCCGCGCGAGTCCGCCCCGGTCGACCAGGGCCGCGGCGAGGGCCCGCCGCCCGCGCCCGGGTGCGCCGACCAGGGCGACCGCCGGACGCCGACCCGTGCCGACGGCACCCGGCGTCGGGACCCCGGTCCCCGCGAGCAACCGGTCCAGCTCGCGCCGCGCCGCGGCCACCTCCTCGGGCAGCGTGGCCCAGGGGCCGCTCACCGCGTGAGTTCGCCCCACAGCCGCGCCCAGCCGCGGTGCACCGTCTCGGCGACGTCGGCGCGGGCCGGCGGCGTGCCCCAGGTCGCGTAGCTCCGCCAGGCGGCGGCCCGCCGGGCGGCGTGTCCGGTCAGGTCGCCCGGCGTCGTCCCGAGGTGGCGGGCCAGGTCGGGCGGCGGGTCGGCCAGCAGCGCGAGCTCGGCGGCGAGGTCGTCGGGCAGCGCCGGCACCCCGCCCGCGTGCCGGGCGGCGGCCTCGACGAGGGCGAGGTCGAGGTGGACCGGGCGGGCCTGCAGGTCCTCGAGCAGGTCGGTGAGCAGCACGAGGTCCCGGTCGTCCGCCCGTGGCCGGGCGGGTCCGGTGGCGTCGCGGCGTCGGTCCGCGCGCAGCGCGGCCCGTTCGGCGGCGGCGAGGGCCGCGACCCGACGCTCGGCGGCGACCGCGGCGAGCAGGTCGGCCCGCCCGCGGACCTCGGCGCGCAGCCGGGCGACCACCCGGTCCAGCCCGGAGGCGGCGAGCAGGACGGCGCACACGTCCCCGACCCCGGCGTCGGGACGGTCCCGCAGCAGCGTCAGGGCGAGGTCGACGCCGCGGCGGTCGAGCAGGTCGAGCAGGCGGGCGCGCGTCGCGGTGTCGACGGGCAGCGCGGCCGTGGTGAACAGCTCCGGGTCGGCGAGGGCGGCGTCGGCCCCCGGGTCGGTGGCGAGCGCGCGGAGGGCGGCGAGGTCGGTGGTCCGCAGGGCACCGGTCACGGCGGTCTCGGCGAGGAGCCCGACGACGGGCGTCACCGGCCCGACCTGCGCGGCGAGCCGCCGTGTGAGCTCCCCGGCCGTCCGGACCGCGTCCACCTCCGGCCCGACGGTGTCGGCCCGGCCGAGCACCGCGACCACACCGGCCGGACCGTGCCGTGCGGCGTCGGCGAGCCCCGCGACCTCGTCGGGGCGGGCGGTCGCCGGCAGCACGACCAGCGCGGCCTCCGCCGCGTCGGCCGCACCGCGGGCCGGACCCCGCGGGCGCCGGGCGGAGCCGGTGCCGGGGGTGTCGACGACGGTCAGCCCGTCGAGCGCCTCGCTGGTCAGCGACACCAGCAGGTGGTCGACGTCCGCGGGGTCGACGCCGAGCCGGTCGCCCACCGCCGCGGGGACGCGGCCGCCCTCGGCCAGCGGCAGCGGACGCCGCGACCCGTCGGCGAGCACGACGTCGAGCCGGTCGACCGGACCGCGCACGTACCGGGCCGTCAGCCGCGTGCACTCACCCGCGCCGGTGGGGGCCACCCGGCGTCCGACCAGGGCGTTGACGAGGGTGGACTTGCCCGACGACACCGGCCCGGTGACCACGATCGCCGGGGTGGCGACGGCCCGCGCGGCCACGGTGTCGAGCGCGTCCGCGATCGGCAGGGCGACCGCGGGCGAGACCGCGCGGCAGCGCCGTGCCGTGTCCTCCGCCCATCGACCCACACCGGGCAGGGTAGGGAGCCGGAGCCGGCCGTGGGGGCCGTTCCGCGGACCTCACCAGCCACATCCGCCCCGGACTCCCCTGCGTGCCGGGTTTCGCGCGCTCCCCGTTCAGGGGATGGTGTGTCTCGACCGGGGCACCCCGGGCCATCGAGACGAAAGGGCTCCGCCGTGGCCTCCAGCGCCGATACGGGCACCTACCTGCTCGTCGTCGCCATCGGAACGATCATGGCCGTCCTCGTCGGCCTGGTCCTGCAGCGCTCGGGGCTCGGCTTCCTGCGCGAGGTGTTCGAGGACCACGACGCGGCGCAGTCGGTGAGCCGGCTGCTGTCGGTCGCCTACTACACCGTCGCCGTCGGCTTCATCGCGCTCATGTCGACGTGGGATCCCTTCGAGATCGAGGGGACCGTCCAGTACGTCGTCACCAAGATCGGCTCGATGCTGGTGTTCCTCGGCATCCTGCACGTGGTCACGCTCGTGGTCCTCGCGCGCATCCGGAACAACAGCCGCGTGCAGCAGATGGCCGCGAACCTCCGGGGCGGCCGACGTGCGCCGCGCGACCCGGGGCCGAGCCAGGCCCTCGGCCCCGGCGGCTCCTGACGATCCGCCCCGCGGCATCCTCCCGCCGCGCCGTCCGTCCGTGCCCGATGTGAGGATCGACCCCGTGCCAGCAGGAGACGTCGCGGGGCTCGACGAGCGTCGCGGGATCGTGAGCTTCGCCGACCGCGGAGGCCGGGTGACGCCGGGCCAGCAACGGGCCTGGGACCGCGCGTGGCCGCTCTACGGCCGGGAGCTCGCCGAGCTCTCCGACGTCCTGGACGACGCCGGACACCTCGACGCGGCCCGCTGGTTCGGCCGATCCGCGCCGCTGCGCCTCGAGATCGGGTCGGGGATGGGGGAGACGACGGCGGCCCTCGCCGCGGCCGAGCCCGAGGCGGACCACGTCGCGGTGGAGGTCTACCCGCCCGGCCTGGCCCAGCTGCTCATGCGCATCGAGGCCGCGGAGCTCACCAACCTCCGCCTGCTGCGCGGCGACGCCGTGGTGGTGCTGCGCGACCACGTCGCCCCCGACTCGCTGGACAACCTGCGCGTCTACTACCCCGACCCCTGGCCGAAGCGACGGCACCACAAGCGGCGGCTGATCCAGCCGTCGACGGTGGCGCTCATGGCGTCCCGGCTGCGCCCGGGCGCCACGCTGCACCTCGCGACCGACGTCGCCGACTACGCGGAGTGGATGCTCGAGGTCACCGACGCCGAGCCGAGGCTGGAGAACCCGCACGGCGGCTGGGCGCCGCGGCCCGACTGGCGGCCGCTGACGAAGTTCGAGACCCGGGCCGAGCGCGAGGGCCGACCCAGCCGTGACCTGCTGCTGGTCCGCACCGGGGACCCCGCGTGATCATCCGGTACGACGAGGACGGGAGCCGGTCGCGGGGCGAGCGGAGCGACGGGGGAACGCAGTCCCGGGGCGAGCGGAGCGACGGGGGAACGCGCCGGACGCGTCGGCGGCGGGCCGTTAGAGTCGACAACGTGTCACCCTCCCCCGCGCCCTCCCCGGCCGACCTCGCGCACGCGACGGGCCCGGTGACGCTGGCGGGCGGGAGCCACCCGGACGCGGACGTCGACGCCGACGTGCCCCCGCCGCCGGCCCGGACGCTGCTCGTCTGGGACGCCCCGAACATGGACATGAGCCTCGGCTCGCTGCTCGGCGCCCGACCGACCTCGGCGTTCCGCCCGCGGTTCGACGCGGTCGGCCGGTGGCTGCTCGGCCTCGCGGGGCCCGAGGGCCTGGCCGAGGCGACGGTGTTCACCAACGTCGTGCCCGGGTCCACGGAGATCGTGCGGCCCTGGGTCGAGGCGCTGCGCAACGTCGGGTTCGCGGTCTTCGCCAAGCCGAAGACGGCCGAGGACTCCGACGTCGACGACGACATGCTCGCCCACATCCAGGCGCGTCACGCCGAGGGCGGTCTCGAGCACGTGGTGGTGGCCTCCGGGGACGGGCGGGCCTTCCGCGAGCCGCTCGAGGCCCTCGTCGAGCAGGGCATCCGGGTCACCGTGATCGGTTTCCGGGAGTACGCCGCGTTCGCGGTGGCGTCGGAGATCCTCGCGTTCCTCGACCTCGAGGAGATCGAGGGCGTCTTCCGGGAGCCCCTGCCGCGGGTCAGCCTCGACACGCTGCCCCCCGGTGGTGCCTGGCTGCAGCCGCTCCGGTCGCTGCGGTCGCTGCTCGACCGGTAGGCCCCACCTCCTGTGGCAGGAAAGCGTCGTTGCTGTCATCCAGTGGCAGGAACGCCGCTTCGTCGACGCGGCCGGGGAGGGATCCGTGGACCTGCCTGAGCACTGGGGCACGACGCCTGACGAGCGGGCCCGCCGCACGCCGGCCGACGACCTCGTCGCCGCGCCCTCCGCCCGCTGGACCCGCGGCGCCACCAGCACCGCCGACCCGGCCACGCTCTGGCGGTGGCTCGGCCAGCTCACGGTCGCGCCCTACAGCTACGACCTGGTCGACAACCTGGGTCGCCGCAGCCCCCGCACGCTGACGCCGGGCGCCGACGACCTGCAGGTCGGTCAACGGCTGCTGATGATCTTCGTGATCGACTCGTTCGTCGCCGGCGAGCACCTGACGATCCGGCGCCGGTCGACGCGCGGCCCGGTGGGCGAGTTCGCGGTCACCTACGCCGTGCACCCCGACCCGGCCGGCTCCCGGCTGACCGCCACCGTCGTGCTCGACCGCGCCGGAGCGGTCGTCGGGAAGGCGCTGGCGTGGGGGGACCTGGTGATGATGCGCCGCCAGCTGACCCTTCTGTGCGCGCTCGCGGCGCGCTGATCAGACTGGACGCATGACCGCGCGCCGTCTCGCCGCCCCGCTCGTCCTGACCTGTGACGGGCCGCCGGTGCCGCTGCGGGACGCGGTGGTGGACGTCGACGAGGCCGGGCGGATCGCCTTCGTCGGGCCGGCCGCGCAGGCCCCGGCGACCGACGCGCCGACGACGCACTGCACGGGTCTGCTCATGCCGGGTCTGGTCAACACGCACGCGCACACGCCGCTGGCGCTGCTGCGCGGGATGGGCGGGGACCTGCCGCTGATGCGCTGGCTCACCGAGGTGGTCTGGCCGGCCGAGGCGCGGCTGGACGCAGCGGACGTCCGCACCGGCATGCTCGCGGGCGGCGCGGAGATGCTGCGGGCCGGCGTCACCACCTCGACCGAGATGTACTTCTGGGCCGAGACGGTGGTCGAGGCCGTGCTCGAACTCGGCTCCCGCGTCGTCATGACGCCGGGGATCATCACCGCGCCCGGGATGGACCGGTTGGGCACGTGGGAGGAGATGCGCGACGGCGTCTCGCGCTGGATCGACGCCGACGGTCTGCGGTTCGGGCCGGGCGAGCGCGTCGAGCTCGGCTACGGCGCGCACTCGGCGTACACGCTGTCCACGGAGGCGGTCGCGACGACGGCCGCGGCGGCCCGCGAGCGCGGGGCGCTGCTGCACATCCACGTCGCGGAGGCGGTCGGGGAGGACGACGAGGTCCGCGCGGTCTACGGCTCCGTGCCGGCCATGCTCGAGACGACCGGCAGCCTGGGCGGTCGCGTGCTCGCGGCGCACTCGATCCAGATGTCCGACCAGGACCTGGAGATCTTCGCCCGGCACGACGTGGCCGTGGCCCACTGCCCGGGGTCGAACGCGAAGCTCGCCGCCGGGGTGGCGCGGGTCGGGGAGATGCTGACGGCGGGCCTGCGGGTCGGGCTCGGCACCGACTCGCCGGCCTCGAACGACGACCTCGACCTGTGGGAGGAGCAGCGTCTCGCCTCCCTGTTCGCCCGCCAGCGGCACGCCGACGCGACCGCGCTGACCGCCGCCGACGTGCTGCTGCTCGCGACGGCGGGCGGTGCCGACGCGCTGGGCCGCGACGACCTCGGGCGGCTGCGCCCCGGAGCCTGGGGCGACGTGGTGCACGTCGACCTCGACGACCCGGCGTTCGTCGACCCCGACGACCCGGCGCAGCTCGTGTCGAACCTGGTCTGGTCGGCGGGGTCGCGCTCGGTGCGCGACGTGTGGGTCGCGGGCGACGCGGTGCTCGCCGACGGGACACCGGTCCGCGTCGACCCGGCGGAGATCCTCGGCGCAGCCCGGGCGGCCGGGCGGCGGATCAAGGGCTGAGGGGTTCCACCCACACCGTCCGGACGGTGCGCCAGGTCACCTCGCGTGGCAATCTCGCGCGCATGAGTGGCGAGTACCGCGAGGCCTACGACCGCAGCATGACCGACCCCGACGGCTTCTGGCGCGAGGCCGCGGCACTCATCGACTGGTACACCGAGCCCGAGACGATCATGGACGCCTCGGCGCTGCCGTTCTCGCGGTGGTTCGTCGGCGGCGAGCTGAACACCTGCCACAACGCGCTGGACCGGCACGTCGACGCGGGTCGCGGCGACCAGGTCGCGCTGATCCACGACTCGCCGGTGACCGACTCGCAGCAGCGGTTCACCTACACCGAGCTGCGCGACCTCGTCGCCCGGTTCGCGGGCGTGCTGCGCTCGGTGGGCGTCGGCAAGGGCGACCGGGTGATCATCTACATGCCGATGGTGCCCGAGGCCGCCGTCGCGATGCTCGCCTGCGCGCGGCTCGGCGCGGTGCACAGCGTGGTGTTCGGCGGGTTCGCCGCCCGCGAGCTCGCGGTCCGCATCGACGACGCGAAGCCCTCGGCGATCGTGTCGGCGTCCTGCGGCATCGAGGGCAAGCGCGTCGTCGAGTACAAGCCGCTGCTGGACAAGGCCATCGAGCTGGCCGAGCACGACCCCGGCCGCTCCGTCGTGCTCCAGCGCCCGCAGTACGAGGCCCCGATGACCGAGCGGGACCTCGACTGGGCCGAGGCGATGGCCGACGCCGAGCCCACGGAGTGCGTGCCGGTCGCGGCCACCGACCCGCTCTACGTGCTCTACACCTCCGGGACCACCGGCAAGCCCAAGGGCGTGCAGCGCGACAACGGCGGGCACGCGGTGGCGCTGCGCTGGTCGCTGCCGGCGATCTACGACGTCGGGCCGGGCGAGGTCATGTTCACCGCCTCCGACGTCGGGTGGGTCGTCGGGCACTCCTACATCGTCTACGCGCCGCTGCTGACCGGGGCGACGACGGTGCTCTACGAGGGCAAGCCGATCGGCACCCCGGACGCGGGCGCCTTCTGGCGGGTCATCCAGGACCACCAGGTCAAGGCCCTGTTCACCGCACCGACGGCGTTCCGCGGCATCAAGAAGGAGGACCCCGACGCGGTCCTCCTGCGCGACTACGACATCTCCTCGCTGCAGACCCTCTTCCTCGCGGGCGAGCGCCTCGACCCGGAGACGTGGACGTGGGCGTCGGAGACGCTCGGCGTCCCCGTCGTCGACCACTGGTGGCAGACCGAGACCGGCTGGCCGATCGCGGCGAACCTGCGGGGGCTCGAGCCGATGGAGCTCAAGGCCGGCTCGCCGTCGGTCCCGGTCCCCGGCTACCAGGTCGACGTGCTCGACGTCGACGGCACGGAGCTGCCGCGCGGGGAGGAGGGCGCCATCGTGATCAAGCTGCCGATGCCGCCGGGCTGCCTGCAGACGTTGTGGGAGGACGACGAGCGGTTCCGCGAGTCGTACATGTCGCGCTACGAGGGCTACTACCTCACCGGCGACGGCGGCTACGTGGACGCCGACGGCTACGTGTTCGTCATGGGCCGCACCGACGACGTCATCAACGTCGCCGGCCACCGCCTGTCGACCGGCTCGATGGAAGAGGTCCTCGCCGGGCACCCCGACGTCGCCGAGTGCGCCGTGATCGGCGTCCACGACGCGATGAAGGGCCAGGTCCCGCGCGGCTTCGTCGTGCTCAAGGCGGGCGTGACCCGCGGGGAGGACGAGATCGCGCCGGAGCTCGTGGCCCTGGTGCGCAGCGAGGTGGGTGCGGTCGCGTCGTTCAAGAACGTGGCCGTGGTGCCGGCGCTGCCGAAGACCCGGTCGGGCAAGGTGCTGCGCAAGACGATGCGGCAGATCGCCGACGGCCAGGACGCCATGGTGCCCTCGACCATCGACGACGCCTCCGTGCTGGACACCCTGCGTCCGGTGCTGCAGAAGGGGCCGCAGGCGGGCGGCTGATCCGCTCCGCCCGGGCCCGCCCGCTCCGCGTGAGGGGAACCCTCACGCGGTCGGGGCGGCCCGTTCCTCCCCTCACGATCCGGCGGCGCCGACCGTGAGGGGAGGATCCGAGCGCTCTATCGGCGTGAGGGTTCCCCTCACGCTCGGGGGTGAGCGCTCAGCAGCACCGACCCGCGGGGTTCGTCTCCTGCGCGTCGACCTTGGCCCGCCAGAACTCGCGCTCGCCCATCGGCGGGTGGGTGTGCCCGCGCCGGTGGTGCGACTCCAGGTAGCGCTCGTAGGCGTCGGCGCCGATCACGCCCCGCCACCACTGCACGAGGCCGCGTACCGCTGCCATCAGTGACCGCCCCGCGACGGCGGCCCGACCTCGGCGAGCCAGCGGGCCTCCAGCTCCTTCTCCGCGGGCTGAGGCACCAGCCCGGACGGCGCGTACAGCTTCGACGGCACCGGCTCGTCCTCCAGGCTCGGCCGACCGCCTGCCCGCAGCGAGCCGATCGCCGCGATCGCCGCGGTCACGATCACCACGAGCGCCAGGACCAGGAACAGGATCGACAGCGAGCCCTGGATGAAGGTGTTCCGGACGACCGCCTCCATGGCCTCGGGCGTGCGCGCCGCGCCCATGCTGGTCCGCCCGGCCGCCAGGGCCTCGCGGTAGGCGTTGTGCTGGGCCCAGTAGCCGACGGCGGGCACGGACGAGAAGATCTTGTAGAGCGACGCCGTCACCGTGATCACGGTGACCGCCACGAGGGGCACGAGCACGATCCACAGCGTCCCGATCGACCCGCGGCGCGCGACGATGGCGAGACACACCGCGAGTGCGATCGCCGCGAGGAGCTGGTTCGCGATGCCGAACAGCGGGAAGAGCGTGTTGATCCCGCCGAGCGGATCGGTGACTCCCATGATCAGGATGCCGCCCCAGGCCCCGCACATGACGAGGGTGCCGATCCAGACGCCCGGCCGCCACGACATGTCCTTGAACTTCGGGACGAAGCTGCCGACCGCGTCCTGGAGCATGAAGCGCGCCACCCGCGTGCCGGCGTCGACGGCGGTGAGGATGAACAGCGCCTCGAACATGATCGCGAAGTGGTACCAGAAGCTCATCAGCGCGGCGCCGCCGAACAGGCCGGACAGGATGTTCGCGAGGCCGAGCGCGAGCGTCGGCGCCCCACCGGTGCGCGAGACGATGGTCTGCTCGCCGACCGACTGCGCGGTGCCCGCGAGCAGCTCGGGGCTGACGTTCACCCCGGCGAGGCCGAGCGAGTTCACGAACATGGCGGCCGAGTCGACGGCCCCGCCCGTCATGGCCGCGGGGGAGTTCATCGCGAAGTAGATGCCGCGGTCGATGGACACCGCCGCGACCAACGCCATGATCGCCACGAACGACTCCATGAGCATGCCGCCGTAGCCGATGAAGCGCGTCTGGCGCTCCTTCTCCAGCAGCTTCGGCGTCGTGCCCGAGGAGATCAGCGCGTGGAAGCCCGAGAGGGCTCCGCAGGCGATCGTCACGAACAGGAACGGGAACAGCGGGCCGGGCACGACCGGGCCGCCCGCCGGGTTCCCGGCGAACTCGCTGACCGCGGGGGCCATCACGTCCGGCCGGACCACGACGACCGCCACGGCGAGCAGCACGATCGTGCCGATCTTCATGAAGGTCGACAGGTAGTCCCGGGGCGCGAGCAGCATCCACACCGGCAGGATCGCGGCGACGACGCCGTAGACGACGACGCCCCAGGCGAGCGTGGTGCGGTCGAAGGTGAAGAACGCCGCCGCGCCGCTCTCCGAGATCCAGCCGCCGGCCACGATGGCGAGCAGCAGCAGCGCGACGCCGACGACCGAGACCTCGCCGACCTTCCCGGGCCGCAGGTAGCGCAGGTAGAAGCCCATGAAGAGGGCGATCGGGATCGTCATGGCCACCGAGAACACGCCCCAGGGGCTCTCCCCGAGCGCCTGGACGACGACCAGCGCCAGCACCGCGATCAGGATGATCATGATCGCGAGGGTGGCCAGGACGGCCGCCGCCCCGCCGACGCGTCCGAGTTCGTCGCGCGCCATCCCGGCCAGCGAGCGACCGCCGCGCCGCATCGAGAAGAACAGCACCAGGTAGTCCTGCACGGCGCCCGCCAGGACGACGCCGACGATGATCCAGATCGTGCCGGGCAGGTAGCCCATCTGCGCCGCGAGGACGGGCCCGACGAGCGGCCCGGCGCCGGCGATCGCGGCGAAGTGGTGGCCGTAGAGGACCCGCCGGTCGGTGGGCAGGTAGTCCTGCCCGTTCTCCGAGTGCTCCGCCGGGGTGGCGCGCCGGTCGTCGGGCTTGAGCAGCGTCCGCTCGATGTAGCCCGAGTAGAAGCGGTACGCGATGAGGTAGGTGGCGACGGCCGCGAAGACGAACCAGATCGCGTTGACGGTCTCCCCGCGGACGAGCGCGAGCATCACCCAGCCGAGGCCGCCCACGAGGGCGATCGCCGTCCACACCGCGATCCGCAGCGGCGTCCACCGCCGGCGCTGCGCCTCGAGCACCTCGTCGTCCACCGCCGGGGGCGGAAGCTCGGTGACGGAGCCCGCCGCCGAGTCGCCCGAAGACACCGCCGTCATGTCGCCCTCCTCCGCCCGAACCGGACAGAGGGAACATACGGGGCGACACCGACAGTGTCAGCGGTCTAGCCGGCGCGACCCAACCCGTCGTCGGGCAGCTTGGCCCCGCCGTAGCCGATGTAGTTGCCCGCCGAGTTGCGCAGTCCGCCGTCGACGACGGCGTCCAGGCCGTGGTTGGCGATCATGGTGCGCACGCCGGCGGTGATGTTGGCGACCGGGTCGTAGATGCCCTTGTCGGCCAGCGACGGCAGGACCGCGTTGCGGAACGTGGTGTCGATGAGCTGCATGAGGCCCTTCGACGGGGTGCCCGCCGCGGCGTTGGAGTCCCAGTTGTTGATCGCCCGCGGGTTGCCCGTGGACTCCCGCATGATGATCTGCTTGACGCCGGGCGCGAGCTTCTGCGGCAGGCCCATCAGCCCGAGCGCCTTCGCGATCTGCCCGTTCAGCGTGTCGTCGTTGCCGGCCGCATAGGGTCGGCCGAACTCCACCGGCCCGTTCTCCCGGGCCACGAACATCGCCTTCTGCAGGTCGTCCGGGCCGGTGTCGGCGGCCTTCGCGGCGGCGTCGAGGTCGGCGGTGGACATCGCGACGGTGGTCACGTCGCTGATCGCCGAGGTCGCGGTGGCGGCGGGCCGGGCCGTCGGCCCCTGCTGCGACGCCAGGGCCATCTGCGCCGCGGACAGCTGCGCGGTGCCGGGGTCGGCGTCGGCGGTGTGGGTGGTGTCCAGGGTCTGCACGGCGGGGACGACCGCGCCGGCGGCCACGGCCGCCACGAGGATCTTCCCGGAGGTCGCGCCGGACAGCGTCCGTGCGGGGCGCGGCCGGGCGGGCACCGGCGCGGGGGCCCAGACCGTCGCCCGCGAGGCCATCGGGCGCATCGGGGCGGGAGCGGCGAACGCGGGGGTGTGGCCCAGACCGGGGCGGGTAACCCGATGACCGGAGGCCGGATGCCCGTGTCGCGCCACGTGTTTCGCCCTTCGCCGCAGGGATCTGGCACGACGAGGCCGCCGGGGAGCGATGGCATCGGCGCGATGCCGTGACCTCGTCGTGATCTGGACCGCCGGAACATAGCGGGGTCCCGGTCGGCGCGGGCCGGGCGGGTGCCGTCCCCGGCGCGTCACGGCCGTTCCCGACGACGCGTGCGTCGACAAACGTGCCCACGTGGCGATCGGCCGCCCCGATCGTGTCCATCGCGCGGCGGCGACCGGCCGGTCCCGCCGTGTCGAACGGTCGACGACGACGGGCGCCGAGCGGGTCACCGGACGAGCGGTCGACGAGTGGCCCGTGGCGGACCTTCCGGCGAGTCGACAGGACGTCTCGTCGTGTCCCGGCGCGTCCGGGGGTGTCGGCCGCGCGTCCGGCCCAGCCGGCTCAGGAAGCGCTCAGGCCCAGGAGTTCGGCCAGGGCGTCGAGGGCGCGGTCGCCCTCCGCCTGGGCGGCGGCCGAGAGGGACCCGAGCCCGAAGAAGCCGTGCACCAGGCCGGCTCCCCGCAGCAGCCGGACCGGCACGCCCGCGGCGGCCATCGCCTCGGCGTGGGCGACGCCCTCGTCGTGCAGCGGATCGAACTCGGCCACGGCGAGCACCGCGGGCGCGAGGTCGCCGAGCTCGCCGAGCCGGGCGGCCTCGCCGAGGTTGACCGAGGGGTCGGCGTGCGTGGCGGGGTCGGGCAGGTAGCGGTCCCAGAACCACCGCATGTCGGCCGCCGTCAGGAAGGGGCCGGCAGCGTTCGCGGCGACGCTGGGGTACGACATCGTCGGGTCGAGGCCCGGGTAGAGCAGCAGCTGCCCGTCCAGGCGGGGCCCCCAGTCGCGGGCCAGCAGGGCGACCCCCGCGGCGAGGCCGGCACCGGCGGAGTCGCCGCCGACGACGAGCCGGCCACCGACCTGCGTCGCCGCCCAGCGCAGGGCGGTGTGCGCGTCCTGCAGCGGTGCGGGGTGCGGGTGCTCCGGGGCCAGCCGGTAGTCGACGGACACGACGCGGGCACCCAGGTGGCGGCAGACGCGGCGGGCGGAGGCGTCGCCGGTGTCGAGGTCCCCGACCACCCAGCCACCGCCGTGCAACCACACGACGGTGACGCCGCTCGGCTGCTCGGGCTCGTAGACGCGGACGACGACGTCGGTGTCGGTCGTCGGGTCGGTGACGACGTCGTCGTGGACCTCCGCGACGGGCAGGTCGGCCGATCCCCGCCGCAGCAGGGACAGCTCGCGGTAGTTGCGGCGGGCCTCGTCGGGGGTCTCGCGCGTGATCGGCAACCAGCCGTCCGCCTCGAGTCTCCCGATGCCGGCGGCCAGGTCCGGGTCCAGGGCGCTCACGGAGGCGACCCTGGCACGAACGACGACGACCCGCCTCCGGATGTCCGGGCGACGGGCCGCTGACCTGCGATGATGCTGGTGGAGCGAGTGACGGGAATCGAACCCGCGTTCTCAGCTTGGGAAGCTGATGTTCTACCATTGAACTACACTCGCCTGCTGCGATCATCACGATACACCGGCTCCCGCGGCCGTCCGCCAGGCACCCTCCGGAGCCACGAACGGCTCACGCGGACCGCAACCACACCGATGTAACTCACTCGGATCACGCTGTGGTCTCGGTCCGGTTGCGGCCGAAACGGTGACGCAGCGTGGATCCGATTGCGCCCAAGCGGTAATCCTGTCGCA
Organism: Actinomycetospora sp. CA-084318; assembly: GCF_050955885.1. Lineage (NCBI taxonomy): Bacteria > Bacillati > Actinomycetota > Actinomycetes > Pseudonocardiales > Pseudonocardiaceae > Actinomycetospora > Actinomycetospora sp. CA-084318. Next base: position 5,909,492 of record NZ_CP192098.1, on the reverse strand, counting down.
CTCGTCTGTCGGGTTGAGACGGATTGGTGTGTGCTGTTCACGTGGGTGGAGCGGACGACCGTGGGGAGGTGCCCATGACGCTCGGTGATCACGCTGACCCGGGTCTCGCGCCGGAGCTACCCGAACTCCTGATCGTCGTCGCCTCGACGGAGGACGCCCGGGCGCTGGCGCCGCTGGGCCGTCCGGGTGTCGACGCGGGTGACGAGCCGGTCCGGCCCGTCCTCGTCGCGACCGGCGTGGATCCGCTCGCGGTCGACGAGGCCCTCGACGAACTCGAGGCCCCCGCGGGCCGGCTGCTCCTGCTCGACGGGCCGGCACACGGGTGGGCCGAGGAGGCCGCTCGCCTGATCGTGCGGCTGGACGCCCTCATCACGGGCGAGCCGCCCGCCGGCGTCGTGGTCCGGGGTGGGTCGGAGGCCGCGCTCGCGGCAGCCCGCTGCGCCGCCGGGATCGGCGTGCCGCTGCTGCACCTGTCCGTCCCGCCGACCGACGCACGCACGGCGGCGACCGCCGCCATGATCGCGGAACTCGCGGCCTGGCAGACCTCGCCCGACGGCGGACGGCCGTACCCGACCGAGCTCGACCTCCTCGTGCACCGGCGCCTGGCGCCCGCGCCACCCCGCCCGCGGCACGCGAGCGACCCCAACGTCGTGCGGATGCCGGCGTCGCGCGGCCCGCGCAACTCGCTCTCGGCCTGAGGCGTTCCGCGCGTGCCGCTACGCCGAACAGCCTAAAATCGTGCTCCTTGAGCACGGATCCACTCGTCCCTGGCCCGTAAAGCTGTGACCCGTACCCGGAACCGGCTAACGTCATGCCGCCGGTGGGGGATGTCCATCAGAGTGCACGCTCGTCGGAGGCTCCCGACGGGACTCCCCGGGGGACATCGGGCCAGGAGGGTGTGCGGGTGAGACGAGCACCGAGGTTGATCACCGAGGTCCAGCGCCTCGGCGTCACGGTGTCGGTCGCCGCGCTGGTGATCGTGCTCCTGGTCGTGTTCCGGGTGCTCTACAGCGCCGCGGTCACCTCACCGGCCGAGGACCGCCTGCAGGCCGGTCTGCTCGCCGTCGAGGACTCGCACCAGGCGATGCTCTCCATGGACTCCTCGCTGCGCGGCTACCTCGCCACGGGCGACCGCTTCTTCTCCGACGAGGCGACGAAGGCGAGCCCCGAGCTCGCGACCGCGGACACCCAGATGGTCAACCTGCTCGAGGAACCGGCGCTGCGCCAGAGCGTCCTGCAGCTCCTGCTCGCCCAGCAGCGGTGGCGGACCGAGTGGGCCGACCGGGCCCGGCAGGTGCCGCCGCCGGGCGGGGTCGAGGCCTTCCTCCTCCAGGGCAAGGCCATCTTCGACAACTACCAGGGCCGCAAGGACGACACCCGCGCGGCGACCCTGGTGGCCATCGAGGACAACCAGCGCATGTCCTCGATCATGCAGTGGTCGGTCGGCGTCCTGCTGGTCCTCGTCGGCCTCGGCACCCTCGTCGTCGCGCTGCGTGGCCGTCGCCGGCTCGAGCGGCACGTCGTCGCGCCCGTCGACGGTCTCCTCGCCTCGGTCCGCGGGATCTCCGAGGGACGTCTGCACCCGCCGGAACCGGTCGCCGGCTCCGCCGAACTCGTCGCCCTGCGTGACGGCCTCGCCGACATGACCGTGGCCCTGCGTCACCAGCGCGAGGAGTCCCAGGCGCAGGCCGAGCGGCTGCAGGCCCAGACCGACCGGCTGCGCACCATCCTGATCATGACCCGCGAGATCGCGGGGTCGCTGAACACCCGGTACGTCGTCGACTCCACCGTCCAGGCCGCCGTCGCGGTCACCGAGGGGCGCGTGCTGCTGTGGCTGCTCGACGAGGACGGCTCCGGCCTGGAGCTCGCCTACGACTCCGAGCGCGGCGCCGTGCCGCCGCTCGAGCGCCAGTGCAGCCTCGGCGTGGGCGTCGTCGGCCGGTCGGCCCGCTACGGGCAGATCTCGCGCGGCGATCCCGACACCGACGACGAGGCCGCGGTGGCCGTGCCCCTCGTGGTCGGCGCGCGGGTGATCGGCGTCCTGGAGTGCTTCGACGGCACCGAGGGCGAGGTCGACGGCCAGTCGCTGTCGGCGGTGGAGATGCTCGCGACCCTCGCCGGGTCGGCCATCGAGGCCAGCCGGCTGCACGCCGCCACCGAGCGGCTCTCGCAGTTCGACCCGCTCACGCAGCTCGCGAACCGCCGACGGCTCGGGGCCGACCTCGACACCGCCGTCGCGAACGCGAAGCGGCACGGGCAGGCGATGTCGGTGATCATGCTCGACCTCGACCACTTCAAGGAGCTCAACGACCGGTACGGCCACCAGCAGGGCGACGTCGTCCTGCAGGAGGTCGCGAGCACGCTGCGGGCGTCCATGCGCGACGGTGAGACCGCCTACCGGTACGGGGGCGAGGAGTTCGCCATCCTCATCACCCACGGCGACACCGAGGACGCCGCGGCCCTCGCGGAGCGGCTGCGCGAGCGGGTGGAGGCAGACTTCAAGCGCGGCGGCCGCCAACTGGTCACGGCGTCGTTCGGGATCGCGACGTTGCCCCACCACGCCGGCGACGGCGAGGGACTGGTCTCCGAGGCCGACCGGGCGCTGTACTCCGCGAAGAACTCGGGCCGGAACCGGGTGCACCGGGCGGGGCAGCTCGTCGGCTGAGCCGGCCGGCCACTGCCGCCCCCCACGAGGGTGACGCAGGGCAGGCCGTGGGCCTTTCGGCGCTGCCTGGTGCGCACCTCGGGGTGGCGCCCTACGACAGGCCCTTGCGGAAGTTGACGTAGGAGCGGGACGGCGTCGGGCCGCGCTGGTCCTGGTAGCGCGACCCGTAGATCGCCGAGCCGTACGGGTGCTCGGAGGGCGAGGACAGGCGGAACAGACACAGCTGCCCGACCTTCATCCCCGGCCACAACCGGATCGGCAGGTTCGCGACGTTCGACAGCTCCAGCGTCACGTGCCCGGAGAAGCCAGGGTCGATGAAGCCGGCCGTGGAGTGCGTGAGGAGCCCGAGACGGCCGAGACTGCTCTTTCCCTCCAGGCGCCCGGCCACGTCGTCGGGGAGCGAGATGACCTCGTAGGTCGACCCGAGCACGAACTCGCCCGGGTGCAGGACGAACGCCTCGTCCTCCGGCGGCTCGACCATCCGCGTCAGGTCGTCCTGCTGCAGCGCCGGATCGATGTGGGTGTAGGCGTGGTTGTTGAAGGTGCGGAAGTGCCGGTCCAGACGCAGGTCCACGCTCGAGGGCTGCAGCAGCGTCTCGTCGAACGGCTCGAGCGCGACGCGTCCCGCGGCGATCTCGGCCCGGATGTCGCGGTCGGAGAGCAGCACCGGTGCACTCTATCGGCGCAACCCGACACGCCGGTCCGGGCCACCCGTCGTCGGCCGTGGCGAAGATCGCGACGAGCCGAGCGATGTGCTCGCTGCGCGAGCACGTCGCTCCGCAGGAGTGGATCTCGTGTCGTCGACCCCCGAACGAACGAAGGGGCCCTCCGGTCGATTGCGTCGACCGGAGGGCCCCTTCGTCCGGGACCGGGGAGGGCTATTCCGCCGGGTTCTGCACGTTCGCCGAGGTGGCGGTGGTGGCCGGGTCGGACTCGCCCGGCTTGTCCCCGTCGGCCGGCTGCCCGCGCTTCACCGCGGCCAGCAGCATCTGTGAGACGTCCATGACCTCGGTGCCGACGGCCTTGGCCTCGCTCTGGCGCTCCGTGAGCCCGTCGGTGAGCATCACGCGGCAGAACGGGCAGCCCGACGCGATGACGTCCGGCTCGACGGAGATGGCCTCGTCGACGCGCTCCATGTTGATGCGCTTGCCGATGTTCTCCTCCATCCACATGCGCGCACCACCGGCACCACAGCACAGCGCCCGGTCGGCGTGGCGCGGCATCTCCTTGAGCACCGCGCCCGCGGCCTCCACCAGCTCACGCGGCGGGGTGTAGACCTCGTTGTGCCGACCCAGGTAGCAGGGGTCGTGGTAGGTCACGGTCTTCGGGCCGTGGCCGTTCGACGACCCGTTCGTGTGGCCGTTGGACGACCCGTTGGAGGACACGACCTCGGAGGCCGGCGCCGCCTGGTCGTCCGGGTGCCCACCCGTCGAGTGCCCGTTGGCGGTGACCAGGCCGCGCTCGGTGCCGTCGGCCTGCGGACCCTTGTACTGCAGGTTGGTCGACGGGTTGATGTCGAGCTTGGCCTGCGGCACCGGCGAGGACTCCGGGGCGACCGGGATGAGCTTCTTCTCCCGGACCAGCTGGTTGAGCAGCTGGGTGTGGTGGACGACCTCGTAGTGGCCGTCGAGCTGCGGGTACTCGCGCCCGAGCGTGTTCATGCAGTGCGGGCAGGTGGTGACGATCTTGCGGGTGCCGGGCTCGCGGCCCTCGAAGACCGTGTCCAGCATCTCCTTGGTCTGCATCGCCATCATCTGGAAGAGGAACTCGTTGCCCGAGCGCCGCGCCGGGTCACCGGTGCAGCTCTCCTCCTTGCCGAGCACCGTGTAGTTCACGCCCGCGATGTGCAGCAGCTCCGCGGTGGCCCGCACGGTCTTCTTCGCGTTGTCGTCGAACGCGCCGGCGCAGCCGATGAAGAACAGGTACTCGGTCTCCGGGGACAGCTCGCCGTCGAACTCGGGCACCTCGAAGGGGAGGTCCTTCGCCCAGTCCATGCGGTTGGAGTTGTTCTGGCCCCAGGGGTTGCCCTTGTTCTCCAGGTTGCGGAAGAGCACGCCGAGCTCACCGGGGAACTCGGACTCGATCATCACCTGGTTGCGACGCATGTCGACGATGTGGTCGACGTGCTCGATGTCCACCGGGCACTGCTCGACGCAGGCGCCGCAGGTGGTGCAGGACCAGAGGACCTCGGGGTCGATGACCCCGAGCTGCTGGGCGGTGCCGACCAGCGGACGCGCGGCCTGGATGTCGTCGGTGCCGGTGTGGCGCTCGTAGCCGGACTCCGGCACGCCGTGGCCGCCGTGCTCGTTCTTGGCGAGGCCCGCGTCCCAGTCGATGCCCCCGCCGTCGGGCATGTCCTTGCCGCCGATCATGTACGGCGCCTTCGCGAGCATGTGGTCGCGCAGGTCCATGATCAGCAGCTTCGGCGACAGCGGCTTGCCGGTGTTCCACGCGGGGCACTGCGACTGGCAGCGGCCGCACTCGGTGCACGTCTCGAAGTCGAGCATGCCCTTCCACGTGAAGTCCTCGATCTTGCCGCGACCGAACGAGGCCTCCTCGGGCGGGTCCTCGAAGTCGATCGGCTTGCCGTCGTACTCGATCGGCTGCAGCGGGCCGAGGGCCTTCGGCAGCCGCTTGGCGGCGACGTTGATCGGGGCGATGAAGATGTGGAGGTGCTTGGAGTAGAGCACCTGCACCAGGAAGACCAGCGCCACCCCGATGTGCAGCAGCAGGAAGATCGTCTCGAGGACGAACAGCGTCGTCGGGGAGAGGCCGGTGAACAGCTGGCCCACCGCGATCGAGACCCAGGCGCCGGACTCGTAGGGCAGGTTGCCGGCCGCGGAGGAGGTGCCGCGGAAGGCGAACAGCGTCCAGATCACGTTGAAGATCAGGAAGAGCACGATCCACGCGCCGGACGTGTGCGAGCCGTAGAAGCGCGACGACCGCTGCTTGCGCTCCGGGTCCTGCTGCACGCGCATGATCCCGAACGTGATGATCGAGAGCAGCACCATCACGGCGATGAAGTCCTGGAGGAAGCCCAGGATCGGCGAGCGCCCGATCAGCGGGATGTGGAAGTCCTCGACGAACAGGGCGCCGTAGGCCTCGATGTAGACCGTCAGCAGGATGACGAAGCCCCACATCGTGAAGAGGTGGGCGAGACCGGGGATCGACCAGCGCAGCAGCTTGCGCTGGCCCGCCACCTCCACGATCTGGGTGCGCAACCGGGCGCCGAGGCCCTCGGAGCGCTTGGCGTCGGGCTGCCCGGACTTGATGAGGCTGTACAGCCACCACGCGCGGCGGGCGGCGATCACCCCCACGGCCAGGGTCAGGGCGAGACCCAGGATCAATCGGACGAGCACGGTGAGACCTCCCCGCGGACCGCTGCGGCTCGGCGCAGGATCCGTCACGTTCAGGCGGGCCTGCGGACGCGCTGCGTGGTGGTCGCGCCGCCTACCCGGATCAAGGGGGACTGTAACGGCTGGTGCCGACACCCGGCCCGACGAGCCGGGTGAGGTTCTACTCACCGGTAACCAGACGGACCCGACGTCACTCTCCGGTGGGGTGACGCGACACGCGCGACGCCCGTGCGAGCGATCATCCCCCCGTTGTCCGCACCGGCACGCCACGATGGCCTACGACGTCGGAGGACGCCGGTGACACCCACGGCTCAGCGTGGTCGCGGTACGGCACCACCGGGGGTACCGACCCGTGCGCCCGCCGTGTTTACTCAACCGGTCGAGACCGGCCGACCCCGAACCAGCACGCCACCGTCCGGGAGGACCTCCGCATGACCCTCACGATCCTGGGTTCGCACCTCCTCGACACCCAGATCACCGCACAGGGTCTGGGGACGAACGGCCTGCAGGGCTGGATCCGCGACAACATCGTCCCGCTGCTCCTGCTCGGGATCGCCGTGATCATGCTGTGGATCGGCGGCCGCGGCGACAACGCGGGGGTGGCGCGACGCGGCGTCGGCCTGCTCGTGGGGCTGGTGGCCCTCGGCATCGCGGTCTCCGGCAACGGCCCGGCGGTCGGGCAGTTCCTGGCCCAGTTGATCACGGGGTAACGGGTGCAGATCCGCACCGACGACGACGTGTACCGGGTCGACGCCGTCTGGCTCGGCCCCCCGCGGGCGACCTTCCCGTGGCGCGCCCGCTACTCGAGCTACGGCGTCGGCCTCATCGTCATGATCGTCGTGATGTTCGTGCAGCGCCGCCTCGGCATCGAGATCGGGTTCTTCTCGGTGGCCTGGGCGTTGCTGATCACCGTCGTGGTGGTGCGGTTCGTCAGCAAGCGGATCAACGAGGACCGGCCGCTCCTCGAGTGGCTCACCCTGTTCTGGCACGAGGTGCGCGGACCCCGGCGCCGCACGCGCGGCGCGGGCAGCACCGTCAGCGCGGGGCACGTCGCCATCGAGCCGGCCCGCCCGCGCGCGGCCCTGCCGCCGGGTCGCACCGACCCGCACGCCGCGATGGCGGTCCGTGACGACGCCCCCGCGCGACCGGCACGTCGGCGCCCGAGGCGTCCGAAGCGCACGAAGCGGTCGTGGACCACGCGCGGCGGCACGGCCCCGACCCGGCGGGCCACGCCCGCCGGCACCGCCGCCACGCCGGAGACCGACCCGGACGGCATCGTGCGGGTCCGGGCACGCCGGGCGGACCGCCCGCGCCGCGACCCGTCGTCGGGATCGCCGCGGCGGTACGGACCGGGGGCGACCGGACGGGACGCAGCCGGCAGGACGGACGGGAGCACGGACGGGGAGGGCGACGGTGCGCCGGGGAGGTCCTGACGGCGGGTGGGGCCGCCGCGCGCCCTGGCCCGAGGCCCGCGAGCCCGACCCCGACACCACCGCCGACGCCGGCTGGGGCACGTTCCCGGGGGGCTTCCCGGCCGCCCCGGCGGAGGTCGTGCCCGTCGACCGGGAGGACCCCGCGCCGGCGGACGACCGGCCGCTCGACCCCGACCGCATCGAGACGCCCGCCCCCGCGGAGCCGACCGGGCTGCGACGGCCGCGCCCGAGGGCGACGCGCCGCGGCCGGTCGCTGGCGGGTGCCTCGGCCGCGCCCGGGTACCGCTCCGCGATCGCGCTGCGCTCGATCGACGGCAACATCGCGCGCACCGGCTCCACCGTCACCGCGTGGTACCGGCTGGCCGCCCAGCCCTGGAGCTTCCGGTCCGACCCGCAGCGCGAGTCGCTGATCCGACGGATCGCCACGCAGCTCGGCGAGCTGCAGGGTCGCTGGGTGCACCTGCGCGTGACGAGCCGGCCGTTCCCGGTCGCCCGGTGGGCGGAGGCGTTCGACCGCAACTCGCCGGGCCGGCTGCCCGACGTGCCCGGGGCGCTGTCCTGGGAGGAGTTCGTCACCGGCGAGCAGCACCACCTGATGGGCCTGTCGATGGCCGACAAGGAGGTGTTCCTCGGCGTCGAGGTCTCGGGCCGCTCGGTGGTCGACCGCTGGTTGGAGACGGCGGCGCCGGTGCTGCACCGGGTGCTGCCGAGCGCGGCGAACGCCGAGCTCACGGCGCTGGAGACCGAGATCGCGCACGTCGACGCCCTGGTCGGCGGGCCCGGGCTGGACGGCGTGCCGTGCACGGCCGAGGACATGGCCTGGCTGATGCACCGCTCGTGCGCGCTCGGGCTGCCCGCGCCGCAGCACGTCAGCGCGGAGCCGGGCACGGCCTGGGAGACCGAGGACCTCGCCGCGTTCACCGACGGCGTGTCCATGCACCAGGAGCCCTACGCCCCGACGGTGCAGGTCGAGGGACGTCAGGGCCTGCACCCGGTGTCCCGCCACGTGGCGGTGCTCTCGGTCGGGCTGATGGACTCGCTGCGCATCCCCGAGGCCGACGACCCCTGGATGCAGCGCAGCGACCGCCTCCCGTTCCCGGTGGAGTGGTCGGCGCGGATCTACGTCCGCCGCCCCGAGGAGGTGTCGGGGGAGCTGCAGCGCCAGATGGGCAAGGTGCGCAGCCAGATCCGGCACTACACCCACGACCACGACCTCGACCCGCCGATGTCGCTGGAGCGCCAGGCCGACCGGGTGCTGCAGATCGAGGACGAGCTCTCCGGCGGGCTGACCCAGCTCAACACGCGGGTCTACGGCTGGTGGCGGGTCGCGGTGGCCGGTCGCGACGAGGCCGAGACCCTCACCCGCGCCCAGCAGCTGCTCGACCTCTACCGGCCCCGTGTCGCCCTCGAGCACCCCGAGGCGCAGTACGCCTACGCCCGCGAGTTCATCCCCGGCGAGCCGCTCGCCTCGACGGCCTACCGGCGCCGCGGCTCCGTCACCTGGGTCGCGGCCGGGGTGCCGGCCGCGTCGGCGAGCGTCGGCGACCGGCGCGGCGTGCTGCTCGGCGAGACCTGCACCGCGACCCGTCGTCCGGTGGCCTGGGACCCGTGGATGGCGCAGGAGGTCCGCCGCGCCTCGGGCCTCACGGCGGTGGTCGGCGGCCTCGGCTCCGGCAAGTCGTTCCTGACCGGCCTGATGGTCTACAAGACGCTGCGCGCCGGGGCGCGGTGGACCGTGCTCGACCCGTCGGGCCCGCTCGCGGCGCTGACCCGGGTGCCGGAGCTCGCCCCCTTCTCCCGCCACATCCACCTGCTCGGCGCCGACCCCGGCATCCTCAACCCGTACCGCGTCGTCGCCGAGCCCCGCCGGGAGCACTTCCTCGACGAGGACGACCCGGAGAAGGCCTGGCGCCGCGAGCGGTCGCTGGCCGCGGCCACCCGCCGTCGGCTGGTGCTCGACGTGCTCACCGGGCTGCTGCCCTACGACGTCGCGCGCCTGCCGCACACCCGGATCGTGCTGCTGCGGGCGGTCCGCGAGGTGGGCGGCGGGCAGCACCGCGACCCCGGCCAGGTCATCGCCACACTGCGCCGCCACGCGCGGGAGGGCGAGGAGCACGCCGACGTCGTCGCCGACTTCCTCGAGGAGCGCCGTGAGCTGCCGCAGGCCGCGCTGCTGTTCCCGGAGCGCACCCTCGACCCGGAGGACCCGCGCGGCCCGGACGAGAGCCCCGTCGGCGACCCGGGCGTCCTCGACGAGGACTACCGCCTCACCGTCCTGACGATGCAGGGGATGTCGCTGCCCCGGCCCGGCAGCCCGCGCGAGGAGTGGACCGACGGCGAGTCGCTCGCCGTCGAGCTGCTGAACCTCGCGTCGTGGCTCACGCAGCGCACCGTCTACACCGCCGACCGCGACCTGCGGAAGGGCGTGGCGCTCGACGAGACCCACTTCCTGTCGCAGATCCCCACCGGCAAGGTGCTCATCGACCGCCTCGCCCGCGACTCCCGCAAGTTCAACGTCCGCGCGCTGTTCGCCTCGCAGCTCGCGGGCGACCTGCTCCGTGTGCCGGGGTTCGCCTCGCTGGTGGACGCCGTGTTCGTCGGGCGGACGGACGACGCCGAGGCCCAGGCGGAGGCGCTGCGGCTGCTCCGGGTGCCCACCGACGTCGGGTACGAGGAGATGCTCGGGACGCTCTCCCCGCGCCCGACGGCCGCCGCGCAGGACGACCGGCCCGACGACACCCCGCGCCAGTTCGTCTTCTCCGACGGCCACGGCGGCGTCGAGAAGATCCGCGTCGACCTGGAGGGCGAGCACCTCGGCCACCTGCGCACGGCGCTCGACACCAACCCGAACGCCCAGCGCGCCCACCTGCCGCCGGCCCCGGCCCCCGACGCCCCCCGCGCGCGGCTGCCCGTCGACGACGGTCCCCGGACGCCGCCGGAGCCGGACCCCGACGAGCCCGGGGCCGAGGACGGCGTGCCCGCCGCGCGGTCGTCCGGCTGGGGCGGCGACGGGTGAGCGGTGCCGTGCTCGTCCTCGGCATCATCGCCGCGGCCGTCGTCATCGGCTGGCGCCGGGCGGGCCGGCCCCGCCGGGACCCCTTCCTGACGCCGGGTCGTGCCCGACGGGGGCGGCTGCGCTCGGTCCTCGTCGTGGGCTCGCTGGTGGCGGGGCTCGCCGTGATCGGGGGGACGGCCTCGGCGCAGGCGTTCGACTGCAAGGCGCCGCCCGACCCCGACCGGCCCGGCACCGGGCTCGTCGGCTCGCTCGACCCGGCGCCGATCGGGGTCGGCGTGCCCGGGTCGGTGTACGACGAGGTCGGCTACGCGGGGCAGGTCTGGTGGACCTACGACCTCGGCTGCGGCCCGGGCGGCGCGCGCGACCCGGCGGCGGCGACCGACACGTGGCTGGGCAACCAGGTCTTCAACGTCGCGAAGCTCGTCGTCGGAGGCGTGAACTGGGCGCACTACCTGATCGCCCGCGGCTCGAGCCTGCTCACGCCGCTCGACCAGGTCATCCAGACCGGCACCCGCGCCATGTACGAGGCGGTCTTCACGACGTGGGTCGGGGTCGCGCTGGCGGCGCTCGCCGCGATCCTCCTGCTCCTCGCGTTGCGCGGGGAGCTCTCCCAGCAGGCACGCCGCGGGTTCGTGGCGGTGCTGGCGCTCGGCCTCGCGGCGGGGGCGTACGCGGCGCCGATCCAGTGGTCCCGGGCGCTCGACGGCGTGCTCCTCGACGGCGTCACGGCGATGCAGCAGGGGTTCCTGCGCCAGGTCGGCGTCGGCGACCAGAACACGCTGCCGACGGTGCTCTCCGACCAGATCGTCTACTCGAACTGGCTGCGCGGTGAGTTCGGGTCGGCCGACGTGCCCCAGGCCCGGGATCTCGGACGGCCGCTGCTGGACGCGCAGACCTTCTCCAAGGTGGAGGTCGCGACCGGCCAGGACGGCCAGGCGCAGGCGGACGCCAAGAAAGCGCAGTTCACCGACGTCGCCAATCGGGTCGGGGACCGCTACTCCTACTTCCAGGGCCGGTCCGGCTCGCGGGTCGGGGCCGGGGTGCTCGCGCTCGTCCAGGCCGCCTGCATCGGGCTGTTCCAGCTGATGAGCAAGGTCCTGATCCTGGTCTCGATGCTCATGATCCGGCTGCTGGTGATGGTGGCGCCCGCGTTGGCCGTGGTGGCGCTGCTGCGCCCGGAGGTGCTGCCCGCGATGCTGCGGGTCGGCGGGGCGGCGCTGGTCAACACGCTGCTCGTCGGGGCCCTGGCCGGGCTGCACTCGCTGATGGTCATCTCGCTCTTCCGGCCCGGCAGCGGGGTGGACACGTGGCTCGCGCTGCTGGTCACCGGCGTCGTCACCGTCATCCTCTGGGCGGTGTCCCGGCCGTTCCGGCGCCTGACCTCGATGGTGTCGCTGACCCGGGAACAGGTCGGCGGGTTCCTGCCGGCGACCGGGAACGGCGCGATCGGCCGCGCCCTCGGTCGGCTCGGCGGCCCCGACCGTCGCGAGAACTCGTGGTGGGGCGAGCGGGCCGAGCGCCACTCGCAGGGGACGCGGATCCGCCCGGAGGAGACCGACCCGGTCACCGAGCGCGCCGCGCGGACCCGCACCGTGCACGTGGAGTCCGAGGTGGTGCGGCCCGACCCGTCGCCGGGGACGCCGCGCCGCGAGATCGACGCCGCCCGACCGGCGCTGCCCGCGGGGGCACCCCGCGTCGTGGAGGTCGACGGCGCGCCGGCGCAGCGGATCTACCGGCCGTCCGCCCGCCGCGCCGGCGCGGGCGGCGGGAGCGGCCCCGTCGTCGAGGGGCGGGTGCTGGAGAGTCGCGTGACCCCCGAGCCGCGGGGCGACGGGGGGTAGCGCGGACGTGCCGATCCGGACCCGGCGCGGCCGCTCGGGGGCCTACCGCGCCCTGTGGGAGTGGCCGCTGCACAGCCCCGCACGGCTCGCGCTGGTGCTCGCCGTCGCCGCGGTGCTCGTCCTCGGGATCACGACCCTCTCGGGCTGGTTGTCCCCGGCGTCGTCGGGCTCCGGCACCGCGCTCGGGCCCGTGCCCGAGGCGCCGACCGTGACCGTCGGCCCGCCCGCGTCCGCGCCCCCCGAGCTCACCCCGACCACCCTGCCGCTGTCCGCGGCGCCCCCGGCCGCGCTCGGCGTCGCGCAGCGCTGGGTCACCGCCTGGGCCGACCACCCGCCGGGGACCACGTCGGCGCAGTGGAGCGACCGGCTCCGGCCCTACACCACCGACGAGTACCTGCCGACGCTCGCCGAGGTCGACCCCGCGAACGTGCCCGGCACCCGGGTGACCGGCCCGCCGCGGGCGATCGAGGTACGGCCCGACTCCCTGCGCGTCGAGGTGCCGACCGACGCCGTGACCCTGCAGCTGCTGCTGGTGCGGACCGGGTCGGGCGACTGGCGGGTGTCCGGCTACGACCGGGCGGGCTGACCGTGACGACGCTCCTCCGTCCCCCCGACCAGGGCGGCCCGCCCCGACCGCCCCGGCTCCCGCGGCTCCCGGTCCGCCTGCGCTTCCTGCGCCTGCTCGTCCCGGTCGGCGTGCTCGCGGTCGGGCTCGTCGTCGTCCTGATGATGGGTCTGCTCGTCGTCGGGCAGTTCACCGGCGGCGGCGACCCGGACGCGGCGGGCACCTGCGACGCGGGCGCGGGCCGGGCGGCCCGGGGCGTCCCGCGCACCGGGGCGGACCTCGACCAGGTCCAGCGCGACACGGCGGGGACGATCATCGGGGTCGCCAAGGGCATGCAGGCGCCGCCGCGGGCCTGGGTGGTGGCGCTGGCGACCGCGATGCAGGAGTCGCAGATGGGCGTGGTCGGCATCGACGTCGCCGTCGACCACGACTCCCTCGGCGTGTTCCAGCAGCGACCGAGCCAGGGCTGGGGCACCCCGGCCCAGGTGCGCGACCCGGTCTACGCCACCCGCACCTTCCTCACCCGCCTGCTCGCGGTCCCGGGCTGGGCGGACATGCCGGTGACGCGGGCCGCGCAGATCGTGCAGCGCTCGGCGTTCCCGAACGCCTACGCGAAGTGGGAGCCGCTGGCCGCGTCGCTGGTCAGCGACCTCGCCGGCGTCCAGGGCGCGATCCGGCCGTGCGCCGAGGGCCCGACCGCCGGGGTCGCCACCGCCCTCCCGCCCGGCGTCGCCCGCACCGCCATCGAGTTCGCGACCCGCGAGACCGGCAAGCCCTACGTGTGGGGCGCGACGGGCCCGTCGAGCTACGACTGCTCCGGGCTCATGCTCCGGGCGTTCCAGGCCGCGGGCATCGTCCTGCCGCGGGTCTCGCGGGACCAGTACGGGGCCGGCGCGCACGTCCCGGTGGCGCAGGCGCAGCCCGGCGACCTGCTGTTCTGGGCCTACGACACCTCGGACCCGGACACCATCCACCACGTCGCGCTCTACCTCGGCGACGGGAAGATGATGGAGGCCCAGCAGACGGGCGTGCCGCTCGGCACCCGCTCGGTGAGCTGGTCGGAGAAGGGCCTGGTTCCGCTGGCCACCCGACCGGGTACGGCACCCCGGGCATAGTTGAGCCGACCGGGAACAAGTCCCGTGACCGACTCGTTGTGCCGGACGAGAGCAAGTTGAGCGTCTCGGGCTCATCCCCGGCTCGCCGTCCGCAGCGGGGATCGGTAGACTTGAGCGCGACGGGCTCACGGACGAGTTTTTCGAGCTCCTGGAAGGAGTCAACAGACATGGCGCGAGCGGTCGGCATCGACCTCGGCACCACCAACTCCGTGGTCGCGGTCCTCGAGGGTGGCGAGCCCACGGTCATCGCCAACTCCGAGGGCAGCCGGACCACCCCGTCGGTGGTCGCCTTCGCCCGGAACGGCGACGTCCTCGTCGGACAGTCGGCCAAGAACCAGGCCGTCACCAACGTCGACCGCACGATCCGGTCGGTCAAGCGGCACATGGGTACCGACTGGACCACCGAGATCGACGGCAAGAAGTACACCGCGCAGGAGATCAGCGCCCGCACGCTGATGAAGCTCAAGCGCGACGCCGAGTCCTACCTCGGCGAGGAGGTCACCGACGCGGTGATCACCGTCCCCGCCTACTTCGAGGACGCGCAGCGCCAGGCCACCAAGGAGGCCGGCCAGATCGCGGGCCTCAACGTGCTCCGCATCGTCAACGAGCCGACCGCGGCCGCCCTCGCCTACGGGCTGGAGAAGGGCTCGGACGAGCAGACGATCCTGGTCTTCGACCTCGGCGGCGGCACGTTCGACGTCTCGCTGCTCGACATCGGCGACGGTGTGGTCGAGGTGCGCGCCACCAACGGCGACAACAACCTCGGCGGCGACGACTGGGACGAGCGGATCATCAGCTGGCTCGTCGACAAGTTCAAGAGCTCGCAGGGCATCGACCTGTCCAAGGACAAGATGGCCATGCAGCGGCTCCGCGAGGCGGCCGAGAAGGCCAAGATCGAGCTGTCCAGCTCGTCGTCGACCAGCATCAACCTGCCCTACATCACGGTCGACGCCGACAAGAACCCGCTGTTCCTCGACGAGACGCTCTCGCGCTCGGAGTTCCAGCGGATCACCTCCGACCTGCTGGACCGCTGCCGTCAGCCGTTCAACCAGGTCGTGAAGGACGCCGGCATCTCGATCGGGCAGATCAGCCACGTCGTCATGGTCGGTGGCTCGACCCGCATGCCCGCCGTCACCGAGCTCGTCAAGGAGCTCACCGGCGGCAAGGACCCCAACAAGGGCGTCAACCCGGACGAGGTCGTCGCCGTGGGCGCGACGCTGCAGGCCGGTGTGCTGCGCGGTGACGTCAAGGACGTCCTGCTGCTCGACGTGACGCCGCTGTCCCTGGGCATCGAGACCAAGGGCGGCGTCATGACCAAGCTGATCGAGAAGAACACCACGATCCCGACCAAGAAGTCGGAGGTGTTCACCACCGCGGAGAACAACCAGCCGTCGGTGCAGATCCAGGTGTTCCAGGGCGAGCGCGAGATCGCGGCCTACAACAAGAAGCTCGGCATGTTCGAGCTGACCGGGCTGCCCCCGGCCCCGCAGGGCGTGCCGCAGATCGAGGTCACCTTCGACATCGACGCGAACGGCATCGTCAACGTGTCCGCGGTCGACAAGGGCACCGGCAAGTCGCAGGCCATGACGATCACCGGCGGGTCGGCCCTGTCCAAGGAGGAGATCGACCGCATGGTCTCCGACGCGGAGGCGCACGCCGACGAGGACCGCAAGCGCCGCGAGGAGGCCGAGACCCGCAACCAGGCGGAGTCGCTGGTCCACCAGACCGAGAAGGTCCTCTCCGAGAACGCCGACAAGGTGCCGGCCGAGACCAAGGACAAGGTCCAGGGCTCGCTCGACGACTTGAAGAAGGCCCTCGAGGGCGACGACACCGAGACGATCAAGTCCGCGGTGGAGAAGCTCGCCACCGACTCGCAGGAGCTCGGCCAGGCGATCTACGCCCAGTCGCAGTCCGAGGGCGGTGCCGCGGGCGCGGCCGGCGGTGCGGCGGGAGCCGGGGCCGCGGGCGGTGCGGCCGACGACGACGTCGTCGACGCCGAGATCGTCGACGACGACAAGAAGTAAGTCCGACAGACCGACGACGGGTACCGCGCCCGGCCCGCGTGGCCGGGCGCGGTGGACTCCAGGAGGAGGCCATCGTGCAGGACCCGACGGACGTCCGTGAGGACGTGTCGGTGGAGGACCACCAGGAGGAGTTCGGCGCCGGGTCGGACGGCCCGGGCGGCAACCCCGTGGCGTCGACCGAGGGTGTCGAGGTGCCGGACGCGGCCGTGGGCGGCACGCCCACGTCGGCCGACGGGGCCGCCGAGACCGCCGACGGCGTCGCGGCCGACCCCGAGCTGACCCGGCTGCGCACCGACCTCGAGGAGCGCACCGAGGACCTCAAGCGGCTCTCGGCGGAGTACGCGAACTACCGCCGCCGGGTGGAGCGCGACCGCGAGGCCACCGTGAACGGCGCGAAGGCCCAGGTGGCCGGGGAGCTGCTGACGGTGCTCGACGACGTCGAGCGGGCCCGGCAGCACGGCGACCTCACGGGCGCGTTCAAGGTCGTGGCCGACCGGCTCACCGAGACGCTCAACCGGAGCGGGCTCGCGGGCTTCGGCGAGGTCGGTGACGCGTTCGACCCCTCGGTGCACGAGGCGGTCGCCAGCGCGACGTCCGCCGAGGTCGAGGGGCCGACGGTCACCACGGTGATGCGCCGCGGCTACCGCTTCGGCGAGAAGGTGCTGCGGCCGGCGATGGTCGAGGTCACCGACCACGACCCGGACGCGGTGACGGCGGACAGCGGAACCGGCGGTTCCGGCTCCGCCTGACGATGGAGCAGAGTGGGCACGTCCCGGCCGACGCCGGGTTCACGGGAGGAGGGAGAGACCGTTGAGCAATCGCGACTGGCTCGAGAAGGACTTCTACCGTGAGCTCGGCGTCGCGAAGGACGCCTCGGCCGACGAGATCAAGAAGGCCTACCGCAAGATCGCGCGGGAGAACCACCCCGACGCCAAGCCCGGCGACACCCGGGCCGAGGCGAAGTTCAAGGCGGCGGGCGAGGCCTACGGCGTCCTGTCCGACGCGGCCAAGCGCAAGGAGTACGACGAGGCCCGCACGCTCTTCGCGGGCGGTCGCTTCGGGGGCTTCGGCGGCGGCCGGTCCGGGGGCGGCCAGAGCGGCGGCTTCGAGGACCTGTTCGGCAGCGCCGGCCGTGGCGGCGGTGGGGGTGCCGGCGGTCTGGGCGACCTGCTCGGCGGCATCTTCGGCGGCATGGGCGGGATGGGCGGCGGTACCGCCACCGATCCCACCGGCGGCATGGGCGGCGGGGTGGGCGGCTTCGGCGGCGTGCCCCGCCAGCGCCGCGGCGCCGACGTGGAGACCGAGGTCCGGATCGACTTCGCGGAGGCCGTGAACGGTGCGACGCTGCCGTTGCGCCTGACCTCCCCGATGACCTGCGGCACCTGCGACGGATCGGGCGCCAAGCCCGGCACCGCGCCGCGCACGTGCACCCGCTGCGGCGGCGCGGGTCTGGTGTCCCGCAGCCAGGGCGCCTTCGCCTTCAGTGAGCCGTGCCCGGACTGCCGCGGCACGGGCCACCTCGTGGACGAGCCGTGCCCCGAGTGCGGCGGCGACGGCGTCAGCTCCCGCCCGCGCACCCTGACGATCCGGGTGCCCGCCGGGGTGGAGGACGGCCAGCGCATCCGACTGGCCGGCAAGGGCCAGCCGGGGCCCGCCGGCGGCCCGTCCGGCGACCTGTACGTGATCGTGCACGTCAGCGCCGACGCCGTGTTCGGTCGCTCGGCGAAGAACCCCGACGACCTGACGCTCTCCCTGCCCGTGACCTACCCGGAGCTGGTGCGGGGCGCCACCGTCACCGTGCCGACCCTCGACGGCCGGATCTCGCTGAAGGTGCCGCCGGGCAGCTCGGCCGGACGCACGCTGCGCGTCCGGGGCCGCGGGGTGAAGCGCAAGGACCGCACGGGCGACCTCCTGGTCACCCTCGAGCTGGCGGTGCCCGCCCGGCTGTCGGGCGAGGCGAGCGACGCCCTCGACGCGTACGCGCGCGCCACCGCCGACCACGATCCGCGGGCGCACCTCACCGAGCGGGCCGACCGGGCCCACGCGGACAAGGAAGCGGCGTCGTGAGCGGCGGGGACACGGGCTCGCAGGGCGCCCGTCGTGCCCCGCGCGCCGACTCCGCCATCCCCGGACTCCCGCCGTGGGCCGACGAGGACACCCCGGTGTTCGTCATCTCGATCGCGGCCGAGTTCTCCGGCATGCACGCCCAGACGCTGCGGTCCTACGACCGGATCGGCCTGGTCAGCCCCGGCCGTGCCAGTGGTGGTGGCCGGCGCTACTCGGTGCGCGACATCGCGCTGCTGCGCGAGGTGCAGCGGCTCTCCCAGGAGGAGGGCGTCAACCTCGCCGGCATCAAGCGGATCATCGAGCTCGAGCGCGAGGTCGACCAGCTCACCGACCGGCTCGCCGAGGTCACCGACGAGCTCGCCCGCAGCCAGACCCGGCTGCAGGCCCTGGCCGAGCAGGCCGGGCGCTCGGGCGACCTCCTGCCGGTGCGCCGGACGCAGTCGGTGGTGGTGTGGCAGCGCCGCCGGCCGGCACCGGACGACCCGGGCCAGGAGTGACGGCGGGCGCGCTCAGGCCTCGTCGTCGGTGAAGGGGTCGTAGTGGATGCGGTCCAGGGGCGTGCCGTCGACGAGCAGGGCCGCCGTGGTCGCCCGGATCATCGCCGGCGAGCCGGCGACCACCACGTCGTGGTCCAGCCACGGACCCGACCGGCTCACCGCCTCGACGACGGTGCCCGGGGCCAGCTCGGTGTCGAGCGGGTCCGACTCGCACGCCCCGACGACCGCGAGCCACGGCTCCCCGACGGCGAGGTCGGCGAAGCGGTCCAGGGTGTGCAGGTCCTCCGGCGTCCGGCCGCCGACCACGACGGTGGTGGGTCGGACGTCCACCCCGGCTGCCGCTTGGCCGACGAGCTCCTCGCACAGCGCCAGCGCCACCGAGGCGCCGGTGCCGCCCGCGACGAGCAGGAGCTCCCGCTCGGCGCCCGGGTCGACGACGATCCCGCCCTCGGCGGGGCCGATGCGCCACCGCTCGCCGACGCGGCTGTGCGCCACCAGCGAGCGGCTCACCCACCCGCCGTCGACGGCCCGCACGTGGAACTCGAGGCGCCCGTCCGCCCGGGGCGCCCCGGCCGGCGTCAGGTGTCGCCACATCCGCGGCCGCTGCGGGATCTCGACCGTGACCGACTGCCCGGGCCGGAAGTCGACCGCCACGTCCGGCTCGACCTCGACCACGGCGAGGTCCCAGCTCAGGCGGCGGTGGCTGACCACCGTGGCGCCGACGACCCCGGGCAGCGCGGCCACGGCGACGCGGGCCGGGCGGGTGGCCAGCGAGAAGGCCCGGCACCACGCGGCGTCCGCGTCCGGCGCCCAGTCGTCCCCGGCGAAGCGCCGGACGGCACCGACCAGGGCGACGCCGAGCGGCTCGTCGGCGGCCGCGTCGAGGCCGAGGGCGCGCAGTTCGCGCGCCAGCGGCGGGATCGCGGCGGTGAGGTCGGCGGGCCGGTCGACGGCGGACATCGCACCGATGGTCGCGCGGAGCAGTCGGCGGGCGGCGGGGTCGGCCTGGGCGGGGAAGTGGCCGCGCAGGGCGGGAGCCAGGCTGAACAGCAGGGCGCCGAACCAGTGGGCGACCTCGGCCTCGGCGCCGACGAGCCGCGACCAGGCGGTGCGCACGGCCTCGGCGGCCCGCACGACGGTCAGGTCGGTGGTGGTCGTGGCGGTGCCGACGCCGGGTGCGACGGGCTGCGGGGTCGGGTCCGCGGCCCTCAACGGTGCGGTGGGGGGCGGCACCGTGACCGGGGCGACGAGCGCCGTGGTCGCGCCGGTGGCGGGCGCAGCGGCGGGGATGACCGAGGTGGCGAGCGTCGAGGCGGCGGGGCGCGTGGCGGTGGGGACGAGGCGCAGCGCCCGGGCCGGGCGGCGCGGGGCCTCCGGCGGGTGCGCGGCGGCGGGCACGGAGCCGTCGTCGGGACGACGACCGCGTCCCGCTGGGCCGATCGGCTCGGCCGGTTCCGCCGACATGCCGACTCCCTCCTCGCCCCCGGCGAGGTCCCGTCCCTCGCCCGAGTCGAGAGCATCATGACAGAGCGTGCCGAGACACGGCGAACTGGCGCCATGTCGTCACTGTGGGCGACATCGCGGCGGTACGAACACGACAAGAATTCGCAGACTTGAGCGGAATGCGCTCAACTTCGCGTAGGTTGGATCCAGCGAGCGTCACCTCTCGACCACCCTCAGCCCGAAAGGCCAGCCCCGATGGACTTCTCGCCGACGACCCGGACCCAGCAGGCGGTGTCCGCCGCGGTCCGCGCCGCCACCGCGTCCGGTCACCCGCAGGTGTCGCCGGCGCACCTCCTCGTCGCCCTGCTCGACCAGACCGACGGCATCACGCTGCCGCTGCTGCGCGCCGTGTCGGCCGACCCCGACGCCGTGCGCGCGGAGGCCGAGCGGCTGATCACCTCCATGCCGAGCGCCACCGGGTCGAACGTGGCCGCCCCGCAGTTCGACGGCGACTCGGCCCGGGTGCTCGCGCACGCCCAGCAGCTCGCGGCCGACATCGGCGACGAGTACGTCTCCACCGAGCACCTGCTCGTCGGGCTGGCCGCGGCCGGAGGCCGCACCGCGCAGGTCCTCACCCGCCACGGCGCGACGCCGGAGGCCCTGCAGGAGGCGTTCAGCAAGGTCCGCGGCTCCGCCCGCATCACCTCGCCCGACCCGGAGGGCACCTTCCAGGCCCTCGAGAAGTACGGGCAGGACCTCACCGAGCGCGCCCGCTCCGGCAAGCTCGACCCGGTCGTCGGGCGCGACGCGGAGATCCGCCGCGTCGTGCAGGTCCTCTCCCGCAGGACCAAGAACAACCCGGTGCTGATCGGCGAGCCCGGCGTGGGCAAGACCGCGATCGTCGAGGGCCTCGCCCAGCGGATCGTCGCGGGCGACGTCCCGGAGTCGCTGCGCGACAAGCGCGTGGTCGCGCTCGACCTGGGCTCGATGGTCGCCGGGGCGAAGTA
This sequence comes from Actinomycetospora sp. CA-084318, assembly GCF_050955885.1. Classification (NCBI taxonomy): domain Bacteria; kingdom Bacillati; phylum Actinomycetota; class Actinomycetes; order Pseudonocardiales; family Pseudonocardiaceae; genus Actinomycetospora; species Actinomycetospora sp. CA-084318. Next base: position 5,888,463 of record NZ_CP192098.1, on the reverse strand, counting down.
CCGCGGTGAGTTCGAGGAGCGGCTCAAGGCCGTGCTCGGCGAGATCACCGACTCCGCCGGCCAGGTCATCACGTTCATCGACGAGCTGCACACGATCGTCGGCGCGGGGGCCACGGGCGAGTCCGCGATGGACGCCGGCAACATGATCAAGCCGATGCTGGCCCGCGGCGAGCTCCGCATGGTCGGGGCGACCACGCTCGACGAGTACCGCAAGCACATCGAGTCCGACCCCGCGCTGGAGCGCCGCTTCCAGCAGGTCCTCGTCGGGGAGCCGTCCGTGGAGGACACGGTCGGCATCCTGCGCGGGCTCAAGGAGCGCTACGAGGTGCACCACGGCGTCCGCATCACCGACGCCGCCCTGGTCGCCGCGGCTGCGCTCTCCGACCGCTACATCACCGCGCGGTTCCTGCCGGACAAGGCCATCGACCTCGTCGACGAGGCCGCCTCGCACCTGCGCATGGAGATCGACTCCCGGCCGGTGGAGATCGACGAGGTGGAGCGCGCGGTGCGCCGCCTCGAGATCGAGGAGATGGCCCTCGCCAAGGAGTCCGACGCCGCGTCGGTCGAGCGGCTGGGGGCGTTGCGCGCCGAGCTCGCGGAGAAGCGCGAGGAGCTGTCGGCGCTCACCGCCCGGTGGCAGGGCGAGAAGGACTCGATCAACTCGATCCGCGACCTCAAGGAGCGGCTCGAGTCGCTGCGCGGGGAGGCCGACCGGGCCGAGCGCGACGGCGACTACGAGACCGTCGCCCGCCTGCGCTACCGGGACATCCCCGCCGTCGAGAAGCAGTTCGCCGAGGCGGAGGCCGCGACGACGGCGGCCGGGCCGGTGATGCTCAAGGAGGAGGTCGGTCCCGACGACGTGGCCGACGTCGTGTCCGCCTGGACCGGCATCCCCGCCGGACGCCTGCTCGAGGGCGAGACCCAGAAGCTGCTGCGCATGGAGGACGAGCTCGGTCGCCGTGTGGTCGGCCAGACCGAGGCGGTGCGGGCGGTGTCCGACGCCGTGCGCCGCACCCGCGCGGGGATCTCCGACCCCGATCGTCCGACCGGCTCCTTCCTGTTCCTCGGCCCCACGGGCGTCGGCAAGACGGAGCTGGCCAAGGCGCTCGCCGCGTTCCTGTTCGACGACGAGCGGGCCATGATCCGCATCGACATGAGCGAGTACGGCGAGAAGCACTCGGTCGCCCGGCTCGTCGGGGCGCCCCCCGGCTACGTCGGGTACGACCAGGGCGGCCAGCTCACCGAGGCCGTGCGGCGTCGGCCGTACGCGGTGGTGCTGCTCGACGAGGTCGAGAAGGCCCACCCGGACGTGTTCGACGTGCTGCTGCAGGTGCTCGACGACGGGCGGCTGACCGACGGCCAGGGCCGCACGGTCGACTTCCGCAACACCATCCTGGTGCTGACCTCGAACCTGGGGTCGGCCGCGCTCATGGACAGCTCGCTCGACGACGCGGGCCGGCGCGACAAGGTCATGGACGTGGTGCGGCGCTCGTTCAAGCCGGAGTTCCTCAACCGGCTCGACGACGTCGTCGTGTTCCACGCGCTCTCGACCGAGGAGCTCACCTCGATCGTCGACATCCAGATCGGCCGGCTCGCGTCGCGGCTGGCCGGGCGCCGGCTGTCGCTCGACGTCTCGGACGCCGCGAAGGAGTGGCTGGCCCTGCAGGGGTTCGACCCGCTCTACGGGGCGCGGCCGCTGCGTCGGCTGGTGCAGTCGGCAATCGGCGACCAGCTCGCCCGGGAGCTGCTGGGCGGCGAGGTGCGGGAGGGCGACTCCGTGCGGGTCGACCTCGACAAGGACGCCGACCAGGGCGCGGGCGCGCTGACGGTGTCGCGGGCCTGATCGTCGGGAGCCGTGAGGGGAGGATTCGCCCGCCCCACCCGCGTGAGGGGAGCCCTCACGCGGGTGGGAGGCGCGGATCCTCCCCTCACGCTGCGACGGGTTCGCCGTCCCGCGCGGTCTCGTCGGGCGACGAGGTGATCGGCGGGACGGCACGCAGGGCCCACACCGCGACCGCCGCGAGCACGGCGAAGAAGGCGGCGCCGACCCCGGCGGTCGTCACGAGACCCGTGGTGAAGGCACTCTGCGCGGCCGCGACGACGTCGGGGACCCCGGTGCCGGCGGCGGCCTCGAGGCTCTGTCGGGCGGCGTCCGCCGTGGGCGCCGGCGTCGTCGCGGGCAGCGCGAGCGTCGAGCGGTAGACGACGGCGGCGAGGCTGCCGAGCGTCGCGACGCCGAGCGCGATGCCCATCTCGCCGCTGGTCTCGGACAGCGCGCCCGCCGAGCCCGCCTTCTCCGGGGGCACCGACCCGACCACGAGGTCGGTGCCGAGCGCGGCGGGTGCGGCGACCCCCATCGAGGTGAGCAGGAAGGCGCCGACCAGCAGCCACGGCGAGCTGTCCGCCGCGAGCCCGGTGAGCACCGTCAGCCCCAGGGCACCGAGCAGCAGGCCGGCCGCCACCACGTGCGCCGGCCGGAACCGGCCGGCGAACCGCGGCGCGGCGAGCGTCGCGACGATCATCGCGAGCTGCAGCGGCGCCAGGATCAGGCCGGCCTCGAGCACCGACAGCCCGGCGACGAGCTGGAACCACTGCGTGGCCAGCAGGAACGTGCCCGCCATGACGACGCCGGCCGCGAGGTTCACGCCGAGCGCCCCCGCCACGGCGCGGCGGCGGAACAACCGCAGGTCGAGCAGCGGGTCGTCGAGGCGCAGCTGACGGCGGACGAACACCGCGCCGAGCAGGAGGCCCACCGCCAGCGCGCCGACGGAGCGGGCGTCCGGCCCCGTCGTCGCGAACTCCTTGAGGGCGTACACGACGGGCAGGACGGTGGCGAGGGAGAGCGCGACGCTCGCGAGGTCGAGGCGACCAGCGGCCTCGTCGCGGGCCTCGGGGAGGAGCAGCGGACCGGCGATCAGCAGGACGACCATGACCGGGACGCCGAGCAGGAACGCCGCGCCCCACCAGAACGTCTCGAGCAGCAGGCCCCCGGCGAGCGGCCCGACCGTCATGCCGCCCATGAAGCAGCTCATCCAGATCGAGATCGCGGTGGCCCGGGCCCGGGGGTCGGGGAACATCGTGCTGATCAGGGCGAGCGTCGACGGCATCAGGGTCGCACCGGCGACGCCGAGCACGGCCCGCGCCGCGATCAGGGTGGCGGCGGAGTCGGCGAAGGCCGCCACGACGGAGGCGAGCGCGAACGCGGCTCCGCCGACGAGCAGCAGCCGTCGGCGGCCGATGCGGTCGCCGAGCGTGCCCATCGTGACGAGGAACCCGGCGATCATGAAGCCGTAGACGTCCATGGCCCAGAGCTGCTCGGTGGGCCCGAGGTCGAGGTCCGCGCTCATCGCCGGCAGGGCGAGGTAGAGCACGCTCATGTCGAGTGACAGCAGCAGGGTCGGCAGGGCCAGGACGGCGAGGCCGATCCAGGCGCGTCGGTCGGTCATTGTCCTGAAAACTAACAGAATGGTCCTGAATCAGGAAATTGTTGCGATGAGAGCGCCCTCATCGCGGTCTCCCGGAGGGCTCACGGCCCGCTCCGAGAGTGGTCCACGACGGCGGGCGAGGTGCCCGCCACGATCACCGGGAGACCACCGTGACCCGTACCCGCCTGCTCGTCCTCGTCCTCGGCCTCGCGGCCGCCGGCGTCGTCCTGCTCTCCGGCTGCAGCGGCGGGGACGACCTGCCGCTGCCGGCGGGGGTCGCCGTGCCGGGCGTGACCGAGGCGTCGCAGAACCAGCCGATCGCGCCGCCCGGGGTGCCGGTCGACGACGACCTGGATGACCGGGACGACCGGGACGACGACCGGAACGACCTCGACGACCGCTGGGACGACGACCGGGACGACCTGGATGACCGCGACGACGACCTCGACGACGACCGCGACGACGACCGCGACGACTGACCCGGCGCGCCTTACCGCGGCCTACCCCCGGCCCGCTCGCACCTCGTCGTCGTGAAGCACTGCGACGAGGTGGCGGGTGGCGGTCGGTAGAGCGCGACAAGGCGGCCTGCAGGCCACGGCCCGCCGCCACCCGAGCATGCGCCCACCACGATGTGGCATTCCTGCCACTGGATGACAGCAACGTCCAGCTGAGCACGCCGATAGGGCTTCGCTGCCACGAGGGGGCGGGAGATCAGACCAGCCGGTACCCCATCCCGCGGACGGTCGCGATGCGCTCGGCGCCGATCTTGCGGCGCAGGTAGCGGACGTAGACGTCGACGACGTTGGACCCCGGGTCGAAGTCGTAGCCCCACACCCGGGAGAGCAACTGCTCACGGGAGAGCACCTGCCCCGGGTGGCGCAGGAACGTCTCGGCGAGCACGTACTCGCGGGCCGAGAGGTCGACGACCACCCCGTCCACCGTCGCCTGCCGCGTCCGCACGTCGAGCGACAGCGACCCGTGCCGCAGCACCGTCACCTCGACCGACGTGTCGGCGAGCCGGCGCCGCACCCGGGCGAGCAGTTCCTCGAACCGGAACGGTTTGGCCATGTAGTCGTCCGCGCCGCCCTCGAGGCCCGCGACGGTGTCGGTGATCGAGTCCCGGGCGGTCAGCACGATCACCGGCAGCCGCGACCCCGACCCGCGCAGCTCCGACAGCACGGCGAACCCGTCCATCCCCGGCAGGCCGATGTCGAGCACGAGGAGGTCGAAGTGCCCGGACAGCGCCTGGTCGCGGGCGGCCGGGCCGTCGGCCACCACCGTCGTCGCGAACCCCGCCCCGCGCAGGCCCTTCTCGACGAACGACGCGATCCGCGGCTCGTCCTCCGCGATGAGGATGCTGCTCACGTCCACTCCGCCCGGTACGGGACGACGAGGGTGAACGTCGCGCCCGGGCCGCTCTCGCCGGGGCGGCCGTCGCCGATGCCGTCGGCGACCTCGACCCGTCCGCCGTGCGCGCCGGCGATGGCGGCGACGACGGCCAGCCCCAGCCCGGCGCCCTCGGTGCGGCGCGCGCCCGAGCCGCGGGCGAAGCGGCCGAAGATGCGGTCCCGGTCGGCCGGCGCGACCCCGGGGCCGGTGTCGGACACCCGCAGCCGCAGCACGCCGCCCTCCATCGACGCGCCCAGCACGATGCGGTCGGCCGGCCCGGTGTGCGCCACCGCGTTGTCGGCCAGCGCGAGCAGTGCCTGGGTGATCCGCTGCGCGTCGAGGGCCTGGACGACGCCACCCACGGACGACACGGCGCCCCAGCTCCGGTCGCCGAGCCCGCGCGCCTTGGCCAGGGTCTCCTCGACCAGCACGTCGACCTCGGTCGGTTCCGGGCGCACGAACGTCGGCTGTTCGGCCTTCGCGAGCACGAGGAGGTCGGCGACGATGCGGTTCATCCGCTCCAGTTCGTCGTCGACCAGCGCGACCGCCTCGCGGACGTCGTCCGGGTCGTACGCGTCGAGGACCTCGAGGTGGCCCCGCACGATCGTGATCGGGGTGCGCAGCTCGTGTCCGGCGTCGTCGACGAAGCGCCGTTGCTCGGCGACGCCGGCCTCGAGCCGGTCGAGCATCGCGTTGACGGCACCCACCAGGTCCCCCATCTCGTCGCGGCCCGTCTCGATCCGGATGCGGGCGGACAGGTCGGTCTCGGTGATCGCCCGGGCGATGCGGGCGACGGAGCGCACCGGCGCGAGGATGCGGCCGGCCACGAACCACGCCCCGCCCGCGGCGAGCAGGGCGGTGACCGCGCCGACGCCCACCATGAGCAGCGCGGCGTCGTCGGCGGCCGCCCGCTCCTGGTCCGCGAAGTAGGCCGCCACGAGCACGCCGCGGCCCGGCGCGCCGGCCAGGCTGACCGGCACCGCGAGGTAGCGCACCTCGCCCGCCGCGCTCGCGTACCGCCCGGACGTCGGGGCGTCGACCGAGCCGACGAGCGCGGTGAACGCCGGGTCCGCGGAGAGCAGCACCGGGCTCGCCTGCCGGCTCTGGAACCGGAACACCCCGTCCACGTAGCCGAGGAACTTCTCGTTGGGGCGCGCCAGGTTGTAGGTGATCGCGGTCTGCAGGACGGCGTCGACCGTGCCGAAGGGCGTTCCCGACGACGGGTCCCGGCCGCTCGCCGTGAGTCCGGTGAACTCGTCGATCTCGGTGCGCAGCGCCGCGTCCATGCGCGCGTCGGTCTCGCGCACCGACAGCCGCCAGGTCACCACGGTAACCACCGCGAGGCTCGCCAGCACCACGAGCAGCACCCAGGCGACGATCCGGAGCCGGGCGGAGAGCCGCCCCCGCGACGGACCGGGCTCAGTCGTCGTCGTCCGGCCCGTCGTCGTCGGGCCCGTCGGGCCCGTCGTCATCCTGGTCCTGTCCGGCCGGCGGCGGGGCGACCGTGCCGTCGTCGTCCCCGTCGCCCTGCGGTGCCCCCGGCACCGCGGAGGGCACCGAGACCGGGGCGGGCAGCGTGGGAGCCCCCGCGGTGTCGCAGGCGGCGAGACCGGTCAGGGCCACGAGGAGGGCGGCGGCGGCGAGGCGGGATCGGGTCACGACGACGAGCGTGGGTGTCGGGGGTGAGGCGTCGATGACGCCTCGATGAGAGGACTCTCATCCGGCCTCGCGGACCTGCCCGCCCTCGACGTGCCAGCGCCGAGTGGTCCGCACCGTGTCGAGCATGCGGCGGTCGTGGGTGACCAGCAGGACCGTGCCGGTGAACGAGTCGAGCGCCGACTCCAGCTGCTCGATGGCGGGCAGGTCGAGGTGGTTGGTGGGCTCGTCGAGCACGAGCAGGTTCACCCCGCGCGCCTGCAGCAGCGCCAGTGCCGCCCGGGTGCGTTCGCCCGGGGAGAGCGAGTCGGCCGGCCGGTGCACGTGCTCGGCGCCGAGCCCGAACTTGGCGAGCAGCGTCCGCACCTCTGCGGTCGGCCACCGGTCGACCTCCGGCTCCCGGGAGAACGCGTCGAGCAGCGTCCGCTCCCCGGCGAACAGCCCGCGGGCCTGGTCCACCTCCCCGACGACGACGCCCGAGCCCAGCTGCGCCGCCCCGTCGTCGGGAACGATCCGCCCGAGCAGGAGGCCGAGCAGCGTGGTCTTCCCGGCGCCGTTCGCGCCGGTGACCGCGACGCGGTCGGCGTAGTCGAGCCGGAGCGTGACGGGACCGAGGGTGAAGCCGCCGCGGCGGACCACCGCGTCGTGCAGGGACGCCACGACCGTGCCCGAGCGGGGTGCGGTGGCGATCGCCATCCGCAGCTCCCACTCCTTGCGGGGCTCCTCGACGACCTCGAGGCGCTCGATCCGCCGCTGCGACTGGGCGACCTTCGACGCCTGCTTCTCGGTGCTCTCGGCGCGGACCTTGCGGGCGTTCTTGTCGTTGTCGCTCTTGCCCGCGCCCTTGCGGCGGGCGTTCCGGACGCCGTGCTCGAGCCAGTTGCGCTGGGTCTGCATGCGGCTCTCGAGCGCGGAGCGCTTGTCGGCGTACTCCTCGTAGGCCTCCCGGGCGTGTCGGCGGGCCACCGTACGTTCGGCGAGGTAGGCCTCGTACCCGCCACCGTAGGAGGTGACCTGGCGCTGGGCGAGGTCGAGCTCCAGCACCCCGGTGACGGTGCGGGCGAGGAACTCGCGGTCGTGGCTGACCACGACCGTCGGCGCGCGGAGGTCGCGCACGAACCGCTCGAGCCGGTCGAGGCCCGCGAGATCGAGGTCGTTGGTCGGCTCGTCGAGCAGGAACACGTCGAAGCGCGCGAGCAGCAGGGCGGCGAGGTTCACCCGGGCGGCCTGGCCGCCGGAGAGGGTGGTCATGGGCGTGTCGAGGCCGAGCCCCAGGCCCAGGTCCGCCGCCACCTCGGGGACACGGTCGGCGAGGTCGGCGCCGCCGAGGTCGAGCCACCGTTCCAGGGCGACCGAGTAGCGCTCGCCGTCGTCGCCGGTCTCGAGCAGCGCCGTCGCGGCGTCCAGCTCGGCCTGCGCGTCGGCGACGCCGGTCCGGCGCGCGAGGAACCCCTCGATCGTCTCGCCCGGCCGCCGGGACGGCTCCTGGGGCAGGTGCCCGACGGTGGCCGAGGGCGGCGCGAGCTCGACGCCACCGGTGTCCGGGGACTCCAGCCCCGCGAGGATGCGCAGGAAGGTGGACTTGCCGGCGCCGTTCGCGCCCACGAGCCCGATCACGTCACCGGCTGCGACGGTGAGGTCGGCACCGGAGAAGACGGTGCGGGCGCCGTGGACGGCGGAGACGTCGCGGGCGACGAGGGTGGCCTGCACGACCCGAGCGTAGTGCTCGAGCGGAAATGCATGGTCACTCCGAGTGTCCTCCCCCATCGGGGTGGGGGTCGGGCCTACGCTCGGTGGGTGCCTGCCTGGATCTGGTTCGTCGTGGCGCTCGTCGCCGCAGCCGGCGGTGCGCTGCTGCTCTGGTACGACCGTGCGCGCCCGGACCGCCGGGGCAACGACCGGCGGGAGTGGGCGGCGTCGAAGGGCTGGGAGTTCACCGACGCGCTGTCCTCGCCGCCGCACGCCTGGCGCTACGGGACGCTGCGCGGCGACGGGCCCCGGCAGGCGTACGACGTGGCCACCGGCGCGGTCCCCGGTCCCGGCGGCCGCCGCCTCGGCTGCATCTTCGACCAGGAGCAGGACGGCCGGACGATCGGCACGATCGCCGCGGTGCGGGGCACCGTCGCGGTGCCGGTGGCCCTGGAGCTGCGGCTCCCCGAGTCGCCCCGGCCCGACGACGACGAGCTCGACAACCTCGGGCAGGTCGGCCGCCGCTACGCCTTCGTCTCGAACGCGCTCGAGGGCCGGCGGCTGCTGACGCGGCAGGTCACCGACGCCGCGGACCGCGTCGGCGCCGACGTGCCGCTGGTGTGGGCCGAGGACACCTGGGTGCTGGCCTCGATCGACCCGGAGGCCGACCCGGACCGCGTCGAGGGGCTCATCGAGTCACTCGTGGAGGTCTCGGCCGCGATCAAGGAGGCCGTCGAGGGTCCGGCCGGCGGCCCGGGCGACGACGCGCCCACGTCCGTCGTCGGGAGGCGGGACCCGGAGCGGGCGGTGCCGCCGGTCGGCAGCCCGGCCGACGAGTCCCGCACCGAGACCGTGGAGCGCGAGGACCGAGACGACGACGCGCCGACCACGGTGGTCGACCGCGGCGGCCGCGACCGTGACCGGCGCGACGAGGACGACGCGCCGACCACGACCGTGGGCCGGCCCGTCGGCGCGGCCGCCGGGGCGAGGGACGGCAGGGCCGACCCGGCCGGCAGGGCCGACACCTCGGGCAGGGCCGACCGGTCCGACACCTCCAGCAGGGCCGAGCAGGACGACGACGACTTCGACGAGGAGTTCGAGGCCTTCGCCTCCGGCGACGAGGACACGAGCCCCTACCGCGCCGCCGAGGGCGAGCGCGGTGGACGCCCGACCCACCGGGACCGGCCCGCCGACATCCCCTACGACCTCGAGAGCGACGACCCGGAGCCCGACCCGCCGCGGGCGGACGGTCCGCGGTCGTCGCAGGGCAGCACCTGGCGCAGCGGGAAGTTCCGGGGCCGGTGACGGGCCGATGACGCGCACCGCCCTGGTCACCGGGGCGAGCTCGGGCCTCGGCACCGAGTTCGCCGTCCAGCTCTCCGCGGCGGGCTACGCGCTCGTCCTCGTGGCGCGCGACGAGGACCGGCTCCGCGCCCTGGCCGACCGACTCGGGAACGCGGAGGTCCTGGTCGCCGACCTGGCCGACCCGCAGGCCCGCCACGCCGTCGAGGCGCGGCTGGCCGACGAGACCCGTCCGGTCGACCTGCTCGTGAACAACGCGGGGTACGGCACGGCGGGCGAGTTCGTCGAGACCGACCTCGACGTGCTCGCGGCCAACCACGAGGTCAACGTGACCACGGTGCTGCGCCTGACCCGCGTCGCGCTGCCTGGCATGATCGCCCGCGGTCGGGGCGGCGTGCTCAACGTGTCCAGCGTCGCGGGTTTCCTGCCCGGCCGCGGCTCGGTCTACGGCGCGGGCAAGGCCTACGTGACGATGCTGTCGCAGAACCTCGCGGGTGTCCTGGCCGGCACCGGGGTCCACGTGATGGCGCTGTGCCCCGGCTTCGTGAAGACCGAGTTCCACCAGCGCTTCGGCCAGGCCCGCACCGGCCCCGCGTTCGCGTGGATGGACGCCGACTACGTCGTGCGGACCGCCCTCGCCGACTTCGAGCGGGGTCGGCCCGTGTCGGTGCCGCACCCGCTCTACAAGGCGATCGTGCTCGCGTCCCGGCTCGCGCCGCCACGCCTCGTGCACGCACTGGCCCGCCGGAGTGCCTCCGGGCGTGGGTGATTCCGGACGAAGCGGACACTTAGCGACGGACCGTCACCGAAGCGTTGACCGTATGTCGGGCGATGGTCACGATGGCATCCATGAGCTGCGGGCCCCGTCGGTGACGCCACGAGTGTCGGTGGTGATCCCGCTCTACCAGAAGGAGCGCTACATCGGGCGCACGCTGGCGAGCGTGCTGGCCCAGACGTTCGACGACTACGAGGTGGTCGTCCTCGACAACGCCTGCACCGACGGGTCGGCCGACGTCGTGCGCTCCTTCACCGACCCGCGGGTGCGGCTCGAGCGCAACCCGGAGACGATCCCGGCGCCGCAGAACTTCCGGCGCGCGGTGGAGCTCGCCCGGGCGCCCCTGGTCAAGGTGCTCAGCGCGGACGACCTGATCTACCCGACGGCGCTCGCCGAACAGGTCCCGGTGCTCGACGACGACCCCGGCCTCCCGCTCGTCTCCTGCCGCCACGACCTGGTGGACGACGACGACCACGTGATGTCCCGTGACCGCGCCCTGCGCAGCCCCGACCTGCTGGGTCGGCAGGACGCGACCACGGTCATCCGGCGGATCGTGCGCCACCGCGGCAGCCCGCTCGGGGTGCCCGGCAACATGCTGTTCCGCCGCTCGGCGTACGACGCCGCGGGCGGGTTCCCCGACAACCCCTACGCGCTCGACATCGGGCTCGCCGCCCGGCTCGTCGAGCACGGCGGGTTCTACGGGATGCCCCGCACGCTCTCCGCGTTCCGGCTGGCGACGGGGTCGGTGACCTCCAGCGCGTTCCGCCGCAACATCGCCCTGCAGCACCAGTTCCTCCGCGAGCTGCGCGACCGGCACCACGACGTGGTCCGCCGCCGCGACGTCGTGGCCGGCCTGGTGCGGGAGCCGTTCACCACCGTCCGCCAACGCCTCATGGCCGCCGCCTCCACCGATCCGGCGAGCCGGCGCCACCGTTGGCTGCGCGCCGCCGTCGACCCGCGGGCGTCCGTCCGGTCCTGAGCGGGGACCTCGTCACAATGGGGGCATGCCCACCCCGCACGCCCCCCTGCCCGGAGCCCCCGCCGAGCGCGCCGTCGCCGCCGTGGGCGGCGGGCCCGACGTGGACCGCCCGGCCCGCGACCGGCTCGCGGCCCTGGCCCGCGAGCTCGCCGTCGTGCACGGCCGGGTCACGCTGTCCTCCGGCCGCGAGGCGGACTATTACGTGGACATGCGGCGGATCAGCCTCCACCACGAGGCGGCGCCGCTGATCGGGCGGCTGCTGCGGGAGATGACCGCCGACTGGGCCTACGACGCCGCGGGCGGGCTGACCATGGGCGCCGACCCCGTGGGCGCGGCGATGATGCACGCGCCGGGGCGACCGGTGGACGCGTTCGTGGTGCGCAAGGAGGCCAAGGGCCACGGCATGCAGCGGCGGGTGGAGGGACCCGACGTCGCGGGCCGGCGGGTGCTCGTCGTCGAGGACACCTCCACCACGGGCGGCAGCCCGGTGACCGCCCTGGACGCGCTGCGGGAGGCGGGTGCCGAAGTGGTGGGGGTCGCGACGATCGTCGACCGTGCCACCGGCGCCGACCGGGTCATCGAGGAGCGGGGCGTGCCCTACCGGGCGCTGCTGGGGCTCGCGGACCTGGGCCTGGGGTGACCGGCACCCTCCCCGACGACGGCCCCGGCCCGACCGAGTGGACCACGGCGCCCGAGGTCGGGGTCGGGCCGTGGGAGGGCCCGTGGCCCACCGACGAACGGTACGACCCGGAGCTGCTCGCCACCGGCGACCGGCGCAACGTCGTCGACGCCTACCGCTACTGGCGGCGCGAGGCGATCGTCGCCGACCTCGACACCCGGCGGCACCCGTTCCACGTCGCGATCGAGAACCTGCGCCACGACGCCAACATCGGGACGATCGTGCGGACGGCGAACGCGTTCCTCGCGGCCGAGGTGCACGTGGTGGGCCGGCGGCGCTGGAACCGTCGGGGCGCGATGGTCACCGACCGGTACCAGCACGTCCGGCACCACCCCGGGGTGGCCGACCTCGTCGCGTGGGCACGCGCCGCCGGCCTCGTCGTCGTCGCGGTGGACAACGGACCGGGCGCCGCGCCCCTCGAGACCACCGTGCTCCCGCGCGGCTGCGTGCTGCTGTTCGGGCAGGAGGGCCCGGGCCTGACCCCGGAGGCGACGGCGGCGGCCGACCTCGTGGTGTCCATCGCCCAGTTCGGCTCGACCCGCTCGATCAACGCGGGCGTCGCCGCCGGGATCGCCATGCACGCCTGGGTCCGGGAGCACGCGGCTCCCTGACCGTCAGGCGTTCGGGCGGCGGATCTGCTGGGTGGGGGCGTCCGCCTCGCCAGCGTTGGCGCCGTCGAGGGTCTGCTCGGCGAGCCCGGAGGCGCCGAGCTTCTTCTCCCGCCGCGCCTGGATCACCTCGACCAGGATCGGCAGGATCGAGATCACCACGACGAGGATCAGCATCAGCTCGATGTTGTTCTTCACGACGTCGAACTGGCCGAGCGCCGCGCCGAGCAGCGTCACGCCCGCGGCCCACAGCACGGCGCCGATCGCCGAGAACGTGAAGAACCGCTTGGCGTCCATCCTGCCGACGCCCGCCATGACCGTGATGAACGTGCGCACGATGGGCACGAACCGGCCGAGCACGATGGCGCGGTTGCCGTACTTGTCGAAGAACTTCTGCGTGCGCTCGACGTTCTCGCGCTTGAACAGCTTCGAGTCGGGCTTGTCGAAGATGGCCGGTCCGGCCTTGCGGCCGATCCCGTAGCCCACGACGTTGCCCGCGAAGGCGGCGATCACCAGCACCACGCACACCAGCCACAGCGGGGTCTCGATCAGCCCCGTGGTGGCCGCGAGGCCGGTGATGAACAGCAGCGAGTCACCCGGCAGGAAGAAACCGATCAGCAGCCCGCACTCCGCGAACAGGATCAGGGCCACGCCCAGCAGGGCCCAGGGGCCCAGGCTGGAGATGATGTACTGCGGGTCCAGCCACTGCGGGCCCAGGGCCACGACCGTCGTCGCGTCGGCGAGCGTCACGCCTCGTCACGGTACTGGCCCGGCGTAGGTGTCCGGTGTGTGCCTCCGTCGAAGCGCCCGTCGGTGTCCGGGGCGGGCCCGCCCCATCACGCCGTGTCAGGCCGGCAGCAGGAGCGAGAGCACGCCGATCGCGGCGCCGACGGTGCCCCCGGCCAGCAGCGACACCAACCCCCACCAGGCGACCGTCCCCGTCGTCCAGGTCCCGGGACCCTCCACGGGGGCGACCGCCCGCGGGGGGTACGGCTGACCGGCCGGGTACGGACGGTAGGCGGGTACGGGTCCCGACGACGGGCCCTGCCGCGGCCCGGCGGGCGGCGGGCCGGGGTGCGGGGCGAGCGGACGGCCCGGCGGCGGGGCGGCGACGCCGCTCGTGCGTGGCGCCGGGACGTCGGCGCGCACCGTGGTCTCCCCGGTGCCGGACGCGGGCGCCTCGGCCCTGCGGCGGCCCAGCGGGCGGAACCGCCGTGGTCGCGCCGACGAGGTCTCGGCCGGGGCCGTGGCGGGTGCGTCGGACGGCGGGACCGCACGCGGCGTCGACACGCCGCCCGCCGCGTGGGCGCGCAGCGCCTCGGACAGCAGTCGCTCGTCATCCATCGCCGGGGATGGTAACCAGGTCGGGCCGCGCTGCCCCAGGGGTCGGCCGGGGGTGCTCCGGACGGCCGGGGGGATGCGTGCGCCCTACGGCGTCCCGCCCACGATCTTCGAGATCGCGTCGAGGCCGCGGCTGGCGGTCGACTTCACGGTGCCCCGGCTGATGCCCGTGGCCTCGGCGATCTCGGCCTCCGAGAGCCCGCCGTAGTAGCGCAGCACGAGCACCTCGCGCTGGCGGCGGGGCAGCTGGGAGAGCGCGGACACCACGGCCTGGTGCTCGGCCGAGAGCATCGCCAGCGACTCGGCGGAGCGGGCGTCGGCGGTGTGCGGCGGGGTGTACTCCCGGGCCGTGCGCCGGCGGCGCAGGACCGACCGGGAGCCGTTGACGACGGCGGTGCGCAGGTAGCCCAGCGCGGCGTTCTCGTCGCGCAGCCGCGACCAGTGCCGGTGCAGCCCGGTGAACGCCTCCTGCACCACGTCCTCGGCGGTGGCCGGGTCGTCCACGAGCAGGATCGCGAGCCGCACGAAGCGCATGCGGTGCTCGCGGTAGAGGTCCTCGAGGGTGCGCGGGCCGTCCGGCGAGGGCTGCGGGGGCCCCGCGGGCGGCGGCCCCGCCGGGATCGGACCCGGGGGAGCCGGAGGCCCGGGCGGGCCCGCGGGGCGTCCGGCACCGGGGTGCATCGGCGGCCGGTTCGGCGGCGCGTGGGGCGGTGCGCCGTTCGTTCCGCGGGCAGGAGGTGCGGCCGGGTGCACGACCGAGGCCTCGGCGCCGGTCATCGCGTCGAGCGCGCGCAGGCTGCCCAGCGTGCGTTCGATCGCGCTCTCGACCGGCTCGACCACGTCTCCGACGATAGACCAGCCCCCCGACACCTCTCCGTCCTGCCGGACGATGAAACGGGAGAACGCCACCGCTTGTCGGAGGGCACCGCCGAACGGGGGAGATCGGTCACGTCCCGGCCTGTCGCGAGCGGCAGCGGACATCCTCGCGTGACGGGCATACTGCGGCCGCCGGGGACGGCAGCGCAGCCAACACAGTCACGCAGGGAGCCACCTCATGCCGATCGCGACCCCCGAGGTCTACAACGAGATGCTCGACCGGGCGAAGGCCAACCGCTTCGCCTACCCGGCCATCAACTGCACCTCGTCGGAGACGATCAACGCCGCGCTGCGCGGGTTCGCCGAGGCCGAGAGCGACGGCATCATCCAGTTCTCCACCGGCGGCTCGGAGTTCGGCTCCGGCCAGGCGGTGAAGGACATGGTCACCGGCTCGACGGCCCTGGCCGAGTTCGCGCACGTCGTCGCCGAGAAGTACTCGATCAACGTCGCGCTGCACACCGACCACTGCCCGAAGGACAAGCTCGACGGCTTCGTCCGGCCCCTCATCGACCTCTCGCAGGAACGGGTGGACGCCGGGCGGAACCCGCTGTTCCAGTCGCACATGTGGGACGGCTCCGCGGTCGAGCTCCACGAGAACCTCGAGATCGCGCAGGAGCTGCTGGAGAAGGCCGCGAAGGCCCACATCATCCTGGAGATCGAGATCGGCGTGGTCGGCGGCGAGGAGGACGGCGTCGCCAACGACATCAACGACAAGCTCTACACCGCCCCCGGCGACTACGAGCACACCGTCGACGCGCTCGGGGCGGGCGAGAAGGGCCGCTACCTGCTCGCGGCGACCTTCGGCAACGTCCACGGCGTCTACAAGCCGGGCAACGTCAAGCTCCGCCCCGAGGTGCTCAAGGAGGGCCAGCAGGTCGCGGCGCGCAAGCTCGGCCTGTCCGAGGACTCGAAGCCGTTCGACCTCGTCTTCCACGGCGGCTCCGGCTCGCTGCTCGAGGAGATCCACGAGGCGCTGGACTACGGCGTGGTGAAGATGAACGTCGACACCGACACCCAGTACGCCTTCACCCGGCCCGTCGCGGCGCACATGTTCCAGAACTACGACGGCGTGCTCAAGGTCGACGGCGAGGTCGGCGACAAGAAGGTCTACGACCCGCGCTCCTGGGGCAAGGCGGCCGAGAAGGGCATGGCCGAGCGGGTCGTCGTCGCCTGCGAGAACCTGCGCTCGACGGGTCAGTCGCTGGCGAAGTAGTCGCCCCCTTCGGTGGCAGCGAAGCGTCGTTGCTGTCGTCCAGTGGCAGGAACGCCCCTTCCTGACGGCGGGTCGGGGCCGGTCGCGGGGGACCGGGGAGAATCGGGGTCATGACGATCCCGACCGGTCCCTCCGCCGGGCACGGCCACAACCTGCTCGGCCCCCAGCCCACGTACCTGCCGGCCGACCCGGGTCCGAACGACCGCCTCGCCGCCGGGGAGGACCCGGCGGCCGTCGCCGCGGACCACCCGACGTCGAGCGCGGCCTGGGCGACGCTCGCCGAGCAGGCGCTGGCGGGCGGGCAGACGATCGCGGCCTACGCGTACGCCCGCACCGGCTACCACCGCGGGCTCGACCAGCTGCGCCGCAACGGCTGGAAGGGCTTCGGTCCCGTGCCGTGGGAGCACGAGCCGAACCAGGGTTTCCTGCGCGCCGTGGCCGTGCTCGCCAAGGCGTCCGGCACGATCGGCGAGGCCGACGAGGCCGCCCGGTGCCGGGACCTGCTCGACGACTGCGACCCGGAGGCCGCGCCGGCGCTCGGCGTGGTCTGAGCCCATGCGAGCGAACGGCACTCTCGCGCACATAGATGCTGCGAGAGTGCCGTTCGTTCCGCAGGGGGTGCACCCATGAGCCGGTTCGGCACGTTTCTCGACACCCGACGACGACGTCTGCGCGAGTCGGCGTGGCCGGTGGTGCAGTGCGCGCTGGCGGCCGGGGCGGCGTTCGCCATCGCCCAGCAGGTCTTCGGCCACCCCGTGCCGTTCTTCGCGCCGATCGCGTGCGTGCTGGTCCTCGGCATCTCGTTGACGAACCGGCTGCGGCGCAGCATCGAGCTCGCGGTCGGCGTGAGCGTCGGGGTCGGGGTGGGCGACGCGATCGTGCTGGTCATCGGCTCGGGCTGGTGGCAGATCGCGGTCGTCGTCGCCCTGGCCCTGCTCGTGGCGCTGCTCTTCGACGTCGGCGCGCTCCTGCTCAACCAGGCCGCCGTGTCCGCCGTCCTGGTGGCCACGCTGCAGCCGCCCGGCACCTCGGCGGCCTTCTCCCGCTGGGTGGACACCCTGATCGGGGCGGCACTCGGGCTCCTCGTCGCCGCCGTCCTGCCGTCGAACCCGCTCACCGCGGCGCGGCGGACCGTCGACACCCTGCTCGCCGAGCTGTCCGAGGCCCTGCGCGGCGCGGCGGAGAGCCTCGAGGCGTCCGACCCCGAGACCGGCGCCCGGGTCCTGGACCGGATCCGCGCGAGCCAGCGGGCCGTCGACGCCTTCGACAGCGCCGTCGACGCGGGCCTGGAGATCACCGCGATCGCGCCCGGTCGGCGTCGTCACCGGGGCGAGCTGTCCCGGCTCCGGGCCGCCACCGGGCCGCTCGATCTCGCGGTGCGCAACGCCCGCGTCCTGGTCCGTCGCGCGGTGTCGTCGGAGACCGACGACGAGACCGTCGGCCCGGACGTCGCGCCGACACTGCGGGGCCTGGCCGACGCGGTCGACCTGCTGCGCGTCGACCTGGCGGGCGGCCACCGGCTCGACGGCGCGGAATCGGCGGTGCTCGACGTCGCGGCGCGGCTGCCCCGCCGGGGTGGTGGGTTCTCCGCGGACGTCGTCGTGGCCCAGATGCGCTCGATCGTCACCGACCTGTTGTGCGCGACGGGGATGGACCGGGAGGCGGCACGCTCGGCGGCGTCCGCCAGTCGCCGCTGAGCCCGGACGTGCAAGTGGCGCCTACCTGACGCCGATGTCAGCGATGCGCCATCGCCGGCACCCGGTCCGTAGGTGTGCACATGTGCGAGTGGCGCCGTCCGACGTCAGGTGGCAGCGCTGTGCCGGTGCTGCCACAGAGGGGAGCGCGGCCTACGACGCCTTCGGCAGCGGGCGGTCGGTCACCTCGGCCGGCACGACGTCGACGACCAGCGGTTCCGGCACGGCGGCGAGGTGACGCTGAGCGACGGCGCGCGATGCGGGCGCCTCCAGGCGCAGCGGCGGGCGGACGGTCCGGCGACGCGTGGGAACGTCGAGCACGCGGGACTCGAAACGCTCGAGGAGCACGGTCGCGATCAGCAGAACCAGGGGGATGAGGACCGCGACCAGCATGAACAGAACCTACCCCCGTCGCGCGGAGCCTGAACCTGATCGTTTCGAGGTCGGTCCGAACGTCGCATCGACCGTTACGGCAGGTGTGGTAGCGCTCACGTCCGCTGTCCGCCGATGACGACACCCGTTTCCCGGGCGTTCACCCAGGGTCACGGGCGCACGAGGTGCCAGTCCTCGGTGTGCCGGTACCACGAGCGTCGTTCCAGCGGCTTCGGATCGTCGACGCCGTCCCGGCTCGCCGCCGCGACGGTGCCCGGGCGGATGCCCACCGTGGCCGCCCGCCCGAACGTCGTATGCGCACGTGCACGCAGCCAGCGACGTCGCTCGTGCAGGGTCACGGCCACGCCCCCGCCGCCGGGGCCGAGCCCGCCGCGGGTGTCGGCCTGCGGATCGGCGCGCACGGCGAGTCCCTCGGCCTCGCCGCGCACGAGTTCGTGCTCGTCGCAGAACGACACCCCGGAGAACGGGCCCACCCGGTGCACGCCCGCGATCACGCTGCCCCGGTCGTCGCGGACCAGCGGAGCGGGCGCGGCCGCTCCGTCGAACGCGAGTGTCAGCGCGGCGTCCGGATCGGTCGGCAGGCCCCACACGGCGGCGGCCTCCGACGACGGGTCCGTCGGCACGAAGGCGACCGCGAGGTCCAGGCGCTCGCGGCGCAGCAGGCGCACGACGACGGCGGCGAGGGCGGCGTCGGAGCCGGCGACGACGAGCCGCGTCGCCCCGTCGAGCAGCGGATCCACCTCGGCACGGGTGGGGACCGCGGCGCAGGCGACCGCCGTCGTCGTCGGGAAGGGGGTGTCACCGCAGGTCAGCAGCACCGTTCCCGGCGGGGGTGCGTCTCGGGTGGACAACGACGACTACCCTTCCGGTGCACGGGGCGGACTCGTGCGGGAGATCAGCACGCGACCCGAGGGAGTCTCACATGCCCGCGATCGTCCTCATCGGTGCCCAGTGGGGTGACGAGGGCAAGGGCAAGGCGACGGACATCCTCGGCGGCGAGGTCGACTGGGTCGTCCGCTACCAGGGTGGCAACAACGCGGGCCACACCGTGGTGCTCCCCGACGGCCAGAAGTTCGCGCTGCACCTCATCCCGAGCGGGATCCTGACGCCGGGCGTCACCAACGTGATCGGCAACGGCGTGGTGGTGGACCCGGCCGTGCTGCTCGACGAGCTCGCGGGCCTCGAGGCCACCGGCGTCGACACGACGAACCTGCTGATCAGCGCCGATGCGCACCTGATCATGCCGTACCACGTGGCGATGGACAAAGTCACCGAGCGCTTCCTCGGCAAGTCCAAGATCGGGACGACCGGTCGCGGGATCGGCCCGGCCTACCAGGACAAGGTCGCGCGCGTCGGCGTGCGCGTGCAGGACCTGCTCGACGAGAAGATCCTCCGCCAGAAGGTCGAGGCGGCGCTGGACCTCAAGAACCAGGTGCTGGTCAAGGTCTACAACCGCCGCGCGCTCGACGCCGACGAGGTCGCCGACCAGGTGCTCGCCTGGTCCGAGGGCTTCGCGCACCGCATCGCCGACACCCGGCTCGCGCTCAACCAGGCGCTCGAGCGTGGCGAGACGGTGCTGTTGGAGGGCTCGCAGGGGACGCTGCTCGACGTCGACCACGGCACGTATCCGTACGTGACCTCGTCGAACCCGACCGCGGGCGGCGCGTCCGCCGGCTCCGGGATCGGCCCGACGCGCATCGACCGCGTCATCGGGATCCTCAAGGCCTACACGACCCGTGTCGGCTCCGGTCCGTTCCCGACCGAGCTCTTCGACGCCGACGGCGAGTACCTGCGCAAGCAGGGCGGCGAGTTCGGCGTGACCACGGGCCGCTCGCGCCGCTGTGGCTGGTTCGACGCGGTCATCGCGCGGTACGCGACCCGGGTCAACGGGCTCACCGACATCTTCCTGACGAAGCTCGACGTCCTCTCGAGCCTGCCCGAGGTCCCGATCTGCGTCGGCTACGAGATCGACGGCAAGCGCGTCGAGGACATGCCGATGACGCAGTCCGACCTGCACCACGCGAAGCCGGTGTACGAGCGGATGCCCGGCTGGTTCGAGGACATCTCGGCGTGCCGCGACTTCGACGACCTTCCGCAGGCCGCACGGGACTACGTGGAGCGCATCGAGGAGCTCTCGCTGGCGCCGGTCTCGGCCATCGGCGTCGGGCCCGGTCGCGACGAGACCATCACACGGCGGACCTCGGTGGTGTGACGGCTCACGTAACCTGGTCGGGTGGGAGCCTGTGAACACCTCATCGCCTCGAAGGACGTCGACGCACCGGTGCCGCAGGTCGAACGGGGGACGCCCGGCCTGATCTGCCCGGACTGCCGCGAGGCCGGCTACGAGGTGTGGGCGCACCTGCGGGTGTGCCTCACCTGCGGGCACGTCGGGTGCTGCGACTCCAGCCCCCACCGGCACGCGTCGAACCACTTCACCGACACCGGGCACGCCGTGATGGAGTCGTTCGAGCCGGGCGAGTCGTGGCGCTGGTGCTACCTGGACCGGCGGCTGCTTCCCTAGGTGGCCTGCGGCCTCGTGAGTACTTGTGACGGTGATAGCCGTCAGAAGTACTCACGGGCGCGGAGCGCACCTCAAGACCATGCGGCGATCGCCGTGTCCGGGTTGTCGCTGAAGAGTCCCTCGATCCCGAGCGCGCGGTACTGGGCGTACTCGCCGAACGCGTCGCCGTAGGTGGAGCGCTCGGGGTTCGGCCGCTGCAGGCGAGGCGGGAGGAACTCGTTCTCGTTCCGGAACGTGTAGGGCATCGTCCTCAGGCCAGCAGCCCGCGCATCGCCGGCCAGCGTCGTCGGCGCTCCGGTCGGCGGGATCACCCGCTCCTTGGACGGGCCGATCCACGTCGCGTAGGTGGCGACCTCCTGCAGGCCGCGGGCGGACACCAGGTCGTCGTACGTGCGCGGGTCGCGGGCGGCGACGAAGTCGGCGGGGGCCTTGCCCGTCGAGTCGATCAGCTGCAGCAGCGGGCACCCGATCTGGGACTTCAGCGCCCTGAGGTTGGCCACCTCGAACGACTGCACGATCACCTGCGGGTCCTGGGCCAGGTTCCGGCGGCGCAGGACGTCGACGAACACCGGCTCGATCGGCAGCCCCACCGACGCGTGCCAGGTCGAGTGCTTGATCTCCGGCAGCACCCCGACCCGCCGCCCGAGCTCCTGCGACAGGCCCGCGAGCAGGTCGAGCACCTCGTCGAGGGTGAGGATCGGGTCGCGTCCGTCGTAGAGCGTGTTGTGCGGGCGCGTCGCCGGGATGCGCTCCACGGCGCGGAGGGTCTTCAGCTCGGCGAGGGTGAAGTCGGTGGTGAACCAGCCGTCGTAGGACGCCCCGTCGATCACCACGGTGCGCCGCCGCGACGCGAACTCCGGCCGCCGGGCGACGTCGGTGGTGCCGCCGATCTCCGGCTCGTGCCGGGCGACGAGTTGGCGGTCCTTCGTCGAGCAGAGGTCGACGTCGACGGCGTCGGCGCCCATCCGCGCGGCCAGCGAGTACGACGACGCCGTGTGTTCCGGGCGGTAACCCGAGGCCCCGCGGTGCCCGACGATCGTCACCTGCCCGCGGCCCGGTCCCGGCGCGGGGCTCGCCGGCGCTGTGGACGCGGCCGGCGCGGCGGCGGGGGCGGAGTCCGAGCAGGCGGCGAGACCGGCGGTCGCGGCGAGGCCGCCTGCGGCGGCGAGCGCGGCGCGTCGGGAGAACGGCATGGGCGGCATGCTGTCCCGACGACGGGTCGCGCCGCCACCGGGCGCGGGTGAACAGCGGGTGCGTGCGCCCGTCGCTGCGCTGAGCGAGCACCTGCGGTGGGGGGCCGGGTGCCGTGGCCGCCGAGGGTGCTCGCTCGCGCCGGGGCCCGGGCGACGACGGGTCGCGCCACCACCGCTGGCAGCGAAGCGTCGTCGCTGTCGTCCGACGACAGCGACGACGCTCTCCTGCCACGTGGGGTGCGGACGGCGGCACCCCGTAGGGTCCGGACCCGTGCGAGTCCTGGTCATCGGGTCCGGCGCCCGCGAACACGCCCTGCTGCTCGCCCTGGCGGCCGACCCTGCGGTGACCGCGCTCGCCGCCGCACCCGGCAACGCCGGCACGGCGGCCGTGGCGGAGCACCCCGGCCTCGCCGACCCGTCGTCGGGAACGGCCGTGGTGGACCTGGCGCGGCGTTGGCGCGCCGACCTCGTCGTGATCGGGCCGGAGGCGCCGCTGGTGGCCGGTGTCGGCGACGCGCTGCGGGAGGCGGGTATCCCGTGCTTCGGTCCGTCGGCGGCCGCGGCGCGGATCGAGGGGTCGAAGGCGTTCGCCAAGGACGTGATGACGGCGGCGCACGTGCCGACCGCGTCGTCGGAGGTCGTCGACACGCCGGCGCGGCTGGACGCGGCGCTCGCGCGCTTCGAGCCGCCGTGGGTGGTCAAGGACGACGGTCTCGCCGCGGGCAAGGGCGTGCTCGTCACGGTCGACTACGACGACGCCCGCGCCCACGCCATGACGGTGCTCGAGGCGGGCCACCCGGTGCTGCTCGAGTCCTACCTCGACGGCCCCGAGGTGTCGCTGTTCTGCTGCGTCGACGGCACCGACGTGGTGCCGCTCGTCCCCGCGCAGGACTCGAAGCGGCTCGGCGACGGCGACGTCGGGCCGAACACCGGCGGGATGGGCGCCTACGCCCCGCTGCCGTGGGCGCCGTCCGGGCTGGTGCGCGACGTGGTGACGACGATCGTGCGGCCGGTGGCGCAGGAGATGGTGCGCCGCGGGACGCCGTTCTCGGGACTGCTGTACGCGGGGCTCGCGCTGACGTCGTCCGGCCCGCAGGTGGTCGAGTTCAACTGCCGTTTCGGCGACCCGGAGACGCAGGCCGTGCTGGCGCTGCTGCGGTCGTCGCTGTCGTCGTTGCTGCTCGCGACGGCGACCGGCCGGCTCGGCGAGGAACCCGCCCCGACCTGGGCGGACGGTTCGGCGGTGACCGTGGTGGTCGCGGCCGAGGGCTACCCGGGCGCGGTGCGCACGGGCGAGGTGATCACGGGCGCCGACGGCGACGGGGTGCTGCACGCCGGGACGCGACGCCGGGACGACGGGGCCGTGGTGTCCTCGGGCGGGCGGGTCCTGTCCGTGGTGGGCACCGGGGAGTCGCTGGAGGAGGCCCGCGCGGACGCCTACCGCCGGATCGACGGCATCAAGCTGCCCGGCGCGCATTGGCGGACCGACATCGGGCTCGCCGCCGTCGAGGGCCGGGTCGCCGCGCCCTGAGGCTCCTCCCCCTCTGTGGCAGCGAAGCCCTGTCGGCGTGCTCAGCTGGACGTTGCCGTCATCCAGTGGCAGCAACGCCACATCGTCGGGGGGATCTCCGGAACGGCCACCACGGGGTGCGGGGCCGACCTAATCTGCTCCGCATGCCCGACGTCGTCTACGGCACCGCCGCGATCGAGCAGGCGCGCTCGGAGGTGGCCGCGCACGCCCGCCGCATCCCCGCCCTCGCCGACCTGCTGGGGCCGGCGGGGCAGTCGGCCGGGGTCGTCGGGCTCGAGTCCGCGGCGCTGCTCACCGGGGCGCTGGCCGACTGTCGCGCGGCGCTCGAGACCGAGCTGACCGCGGGCGGCGCCCGGCTCGACGAGACCGACCGGGCCCTCGACGCCACGCTGCGCGCCATGCAGTCCGCCGACACCGACGCGGCCGGCTCGCTGGGTGCCCGCCCGTTCGCCTCGGGCGCGCGAGGCTTCGCCTCGCTCGGGTAGGGCACGGTGGCCGGCTGGGGGTACGACGTGGTGGGGGCGCTGGACGCCACCCCTGGCACCGAGGAGCTCCGTGCCGTCGCGGCCCGCGTCGAGCGGGTCGACACCGGGGCGCTCGCCGATCTCGCCCGCCGCTACGCCTCGCTGGCCGACGGGATGGACACCTCGGCCCGTGCCGTCGCCGACCGCGGCGAGGGCGTCGGCCGCGCCTGGCAGGGGCCGGGCGCCGACGCCTTCGCCCGCTACGCCGCCGACTTCGCCCGGGCCGGGACGGACACCGGGGACGCCGCGCGCCGCATCCAGGGCGAGCTCGCCGGGCTCGGTCGCACCCTCGCCGCCCTGCGCGAGGAGGTCGCGGGGCACGTGTCCGACGCGCTCGACCTCGCCCGCGCCCGCCCCGAGCAGGTCCGCACGGCGGTCGCGACCCCGACCGCCCGCGCCCGGGCCGCCCTCGACCGCGCCGAACAGGAGGTCGCCGACTGCGCCCGCCGCCTCCGCGACCTCGCCGACGGCTTCACCGGCTTCTCCCGCCTCCGCTCGCCCGACGCGGGCGTCATGTCGGCGTCCGGCGCCACCTCCCGCTGGACCGACCGCCAGGGCGCGGTCGTCGGCGCCGACGACCCGGTCCGGGAGGCCCGCGTTCCCGACGACGAGTCGGGCGAGTCGGGTGGGTCGGGTCGTGGGACCGATGACGGCGACACCGGTTCTGCGGAGGGCTCGGAGGAGCGTGCCGGGTCGGACGCGGACGACCCGGTCGGCGAGGTGGACCGTGGGACCGGTGATGGCGGCACCGGTTCTGCGGAGCGCGCGGGCGGGGACGGCGATCCGCCCGACGACGGCGTCCGCGGCTCCCGCGCCGACGCGGCCGATCCCGGCAACGCCGGGCGCTACGACACCGGGACCGACGACGGCGACTCCGGCGCCGATGCCGACGGCACCGGTTCCGGCGAGGACGCCGGGACGACCGCCGACGCCGACTCCGACGCCGACGACGGCGACTCCGGCGCCGATGCCGGCGGCACCGGTTCCGGCGAGAACGCCGGGACGACCGCGGAAGCCGACGCCGGCACGGGCAGCGAGGACGACGAGGACGGGGACGACGTGACCGGGGACGACGTGACCGGGGACGACGACGCCGACGCGACCGGCTCGGCCGGCGCCGAGCGGGAGACCGGCACCGAGCCGTCGTCGGGACGGGGCGGCGTGCAGGACTGGATCCGGCAGGCGACCGCGATCCTCGCCGAGAACGGGGTCGACCCCGACACGATGAAGGCCGAGGACATCGCGACGATCATCGAGCACGAGTCCGGCGGCGACCCGGATGCGGTGAACAACTGGGACTCCAACGCCGACAAGGGCACGCCGTCGAAGGGCCTGATGCAGACAATCGGCCCGACGTTCGAGGCGAACAAGCTGCCGGGGCACGATGACATCACCGACCCGGTCGACAACATCATCGCCGCCGTCCGCTACGCCATCCGGCGCTACGGGTCGGTGAGCCAGGTCCCGGGCGTGGAGGCGGTGGCCCGCGGCGACTCGTACGTCGGGTACTGATGACGCGTGACCACGATGCGCCGCCCCTCGACCCGGGCCCAGGTCCCGCCGTTCCACGTCATGGACGTCTGGGCGGCGGCCGCGATCCGGGCCCGCACCCACGGTGACCTGGTCAACCTCTCGGCCGGGCAGCCGTCGACGCCGGCGCCGGTCGACGTCCGGCAGGCCGCGACCGACGCGCTCGCCACCCAGGTGCTGGGCTACTCCGGGTCGCTCGGGGTGACCGAGCTGCGCGAGGCGATCGCCGCGCACCACCGCCGCCGCTACGGCGACGAGGAGGTCACCGCCGACGACGTCGTCGTCACCACCGGCGGTTCCGGCGGGTTCCTGCTCAGCTTCATGGCCGCGTTCGACGCCGGCGACACCGTCGTGCTGGCCCGGCCCGGCTACCCCTGCTATCGCAACATCCTCGCGAGCCTGGGCTGCGACGTCGTCGAGCTCCCGGCCGGGCCCGAGACCCGATTCCAGCCCAGCGTGGCGATGCTCGAGGACCTGCCCGAGCCGCCGGCCGGGCTGATCGTCGCGAGCCCCGCCAACCCCACCGGCTCCGTCATCGACCCCGAGGAGCTCGCCGCGCTGGCCCGCTGGTGCGACGAGCACGGCACCCAGCTGATCAGCGACGAGATCTACCACGGCATCGAGTACGAGACCGGCCCCGCGACCGCGTCGGCGTGGAGCACCAGCCACGAGGCGGTCGTCGTCACCAGCTTCTCGAAGTACTGGTCGATGACCGGCTGGCGGCTGGGCTGGCTGCTCGTGCCCGAGCGGCTGCGCCGCGCCGTCGACGTCATCTCCGGCAACTTCACCGTCTGCGCCCCCGTGCCCGCGCAGATGGCCGCCCTGCACGCGTTCACCGACGCGGCCTACGCCGAGGCCGACGCCCACGTCGGCCGCTACGCGATCAACCGCCAGCTCCTGCTCGAGGGGTTGCCGCAGATCGGGATCACCCGGCTCGCCCCCGCCGACGGCGCGTTCTACGTCTACGCCGACATCGGCCACCTCACCGACGACACCCTCGCCTTCGGGCAGCGCATCCTCGCCGAGACCGGCGTCGCGGTCGCGCCGGGCATCGACTTCGACCCCGTCGACGGCCACACCTGGATCCGGTTCTCCTTCGCCGGCGCCACCGACGACGTCCGCGAGGCCCTCGACCGGCTCGGCCGCTGGATCCCGACGCTGTAGCTCCGGCCGGAGTCGGGCCCGAGAACCACGGGTCCGCGCGGCCCGGGAACCGGGTCGGAGGCTCTGGACATTCCCGACGACGGGCTTACGCTGCGCCGATGCCGGAGGAGTCCGACGAACCGCGCGTCGAGGCCTGGGAACGCCGCACCGACGCGGCGCTGACGGTCGTCGGGCTGACCTACCTCACGGTGTACGCCGTGCAGGTCCTCGCGTTCCGCGGCACCGACCCGCAGTGGTACGCGCTCGACGTCGTGCTGTGGGTGATCTGGGCGGTCTTCGTCGTCGACTTCCTCGGCCGCCTCACCCTCGCGCGGCGCAAGTGGCGGTTCGTGGCGCGGCACCCGTTCGACCTGCTCGTGGTGCTCGCCCCGTTCTTCCGCTTCCTGCGCCTGCTGCGGCTGGTCGCCGTGGTCTCCTCGCTGGCGCGGGTGCTGCGCGACGACTTCCGCGGCCGGGTCGGCAGCTACCTGATCGTCTCGGTGTCGCTGGTCGGGTTCGTCGCCGCGCTCGCCGTGTACGAGGTCGAGCGCGACGCCCCCGAGGCCTCCATCACCAGCTTCGGCGAGGCCGCCTGGTGGGTGCTCACCACGATCACGACGGTCGGCTACGGCGACCGCTACCCCGTCACCACCGAGGGCCGGATGGTCGCGGCCGGGCTCATGCTCGGCGGCATCGCGATCCTCGGCACCGTGACGGCGGCGATCGCCTCGTGGTTCCTCGAGCAGGTCGGCGCCCGCGACGCCTCCGAGGCGCTGCATCCCGACGAGCCGAGCGAGACCGAGCAGCTGATCGCCGAGATCCGGCTCCTCCGCGCGCGGATCGACGCGCTCGAGGGCCTCCCCCGTGCAAGCAATGCCCTATCGGCGTGCTCCCCTGAATCGCTGGCACTGGACGCCAGGAACGCCGCACCGTCGGATTGAGCGCGTTCGTCGGCCGACGATGCCGCCTTTCCTGTCACTGGGTGCAAGCAATTCAGGGGAGCACGCCGATAGGGCATTGCTTGCACTGGGGTCAGGCCGGCACCGGCAGGGCCGCCGTGCGCTCCAGCACCGCCTCGACGTCGTCGGCCGACACGTCCCGGTGCGTCACGAACCGCACGCCGGGCCCGAACGGCACCGCCGCCACGCCCGTGTCCGCCAGCTTCCCGACGACGGGGCCGGGCTCGGCCGTCGTCACGAGGACGATGTTGGTGTCGGGCGTCGACACCGGCCACCCCTGCTCGCGCAGGCCGTCCGCGAGGCGCCGGGCGTTCGCGTGGTCCGCCCGCAGCGCGTCGAGCTGGTCCAGCGCCACGAGCCCCGCCGCGCCGACGACGCCGCCCTGCCGGATGCCGCCGCCGAGCATCTTGCGCAGCCGCCACGCCGCCGCCACGAACTCCGTGGAACCGCCGACGACCGACCCCATCGGTGCCCCGAGTCCCTTCGACAGGCACACGCTGACCGTGTCCACGCCCGCGACCAGCGTCGACGGCGCCACGTCGAGCGCCACCGCCGCGTGCCAGAGCCGCGCCCCGTCGAGATGGATCCGCAGCCCCACCGAGCGCGCGGCCTCCACGAGCGCGACGTGCTCGCCGACCGGGGTCACCGCCCCGCCCGCGGCGTTGTGCGTGTTCTCCAGGCACAGCAGCCGCGACCGGAGTCCGAAGTACGGGCCCGCGTGACCCGCCGTCGTGACGACGTCCTCCGGGCTCGGCCGGCCCGGCCCGGACGTCCAGGGCAGCGGCGACGGCAACCCGCCCGCCAGCCACGCCGACGTGCCCAGCTCCGCCTCCAGGACGTGCGCGCCCACCGGCGCGAGGAAGCGGTCACCCCGCTCGAGGTGCCACATCAGCGCGATCGTGTTCGCCATGCAGCCCGTCGGGGTCCACAGCGCCGCCTCGACCCCGAGGGCCGACGCCACCCGGGACTGCAGCGCAGCAAGGGTGGGATCGCCGTCGAGGACGTCGTCGCCGACGTCGGCGCCCGCCATCGCCTCCCGCATCGCGGGGGACGGCTTGGTCACGGTGTCGGAGCGCAGGTCGAGCACGTATCTATCCTCAATCATCGTGATCCCGAACGTGCTCGCCGCCCGATACGCCTCGCCCGCCCTGCGCGACCTGTGGTCGCCCGAGCGCAAGGTCGTCCTCGAGCGCGAGCTGTGGTTGGCGGTGCTGACCGCCCAGCGCGACCTCGGGATCGACGTGCCCGAGGGCGTGCTCGACGACTACCGCCGGGTGATCGACACGGTCGACCTGGACTCGATCGCCGCCCGCGAGCGTACGACCCGCCACGACGTGAAGGCCCGCATCGAGGAGTTCGACGACCTCGCCGGCCACCAGCACGTCCACAAGGGCATGACCAGCCGGGACCTCACCGAGAACGTCGAGCAGCTCCAGATCCGGGACTCGCTGCGACTGGTGGCCGACAAGACGGTCGCGGTGCTCGCGCGCCTGGCTCGGCGCGGCACCGAGTACTCGGATACCGTGATGGCCGGGCGCAGCCACAACGTCGCGGCGCAGGCGACCACGCTGGGCAAGCGGTTCGCCTCGGCGGCCGACGAGACCCTCGTCGCGTACCGGCGGGTCACCGAGCTGATCGAGCGCTACCCGCTGCGCGGGATCAAGGGCCCGGTCGGCACCGCGCAGGACATGCTCGGCCTGCTCGACGGCGACGCCGGCAAGCTCGCGGAGCTCGAGCAGCGCGTCGCCCGCCACCTCGGCTTCTCCGAGGTGCTCACGAGCGTCGGCCAGGTCTACCCCCGCTCGCTCGACCACGACGTCCTCTCCGCGCTCGTGCAGCTGGCGGCCGGTCCGTCGTCGTTCGCGACGACGATCCGCCTGATGGCCGGGCAGGAACTCGTCACCGAGGGCTTCCAGGCGGGCCAGGTCGGGTCGAGCGCCATGCCGCACAAGATGAACACCCGCTCCTGCGAGCGCATCAACGGCTTCGCGATCGTGCTCCGCGGCAACGCCTCGATGGTCGCCGAGCTCGCCGGGCACCAGTGGAACGAGGGCGACGTCTCCGACTCGGTCGTCCGCCGGGTCGCGCTGCCCGACGCCTTCTTCGCGATCGACGGGCTCCTCGAGACGTTCCTGACGGTGCTCGACGAGTTCGGTGCCTACCCGGCGGTCATCGCCCGCGAGCTCGACCGCTACCTGCCCTTCCTCGCGACGACGGCCGTGCTCATGGCCGCGGTCCGCGCCGGGGTCGGGCGCGAGACCGGACACGAGATCGTCGGCGAGCACGCCCGGGCGGTCGCGCTGGACATGCGCGAGCGCGGGATCGAGGGCAACGACCTGCTCGCGCGGCTCGCGGCGGACACCCGGCTCGGCGTCTCCGAGGCGGACCTGCAGACCGCCGTCGCCGACCCGTCGGCCTTCGTCGGCGCCGCCGGAGCGCAGTTCGCGACGATCGCGGAGCAGGTCGGCGGCATCGTCGCGAAGTTCCCCGAGGCGGCGGCGTACTCCCCGGGCAGCATCCTCTAGCGTCTCCGGCCGTGGTGACCCTGGCGGACTACCCGCACCTGGCGTCCGGGAAGGTGCGTGACCTCTACGAGGTCGACGACGAGACGTTGCTGCTCGTCGCGTCCGACCGGATCTCCGCCTACGACCACGTGCTCTCCACCCCGATCCCGGACAAGGGTCGGGTGCTCACGGCGCTGTCGGTGTTCTGGTTCGGCCTGCTCGGCGGCGCCGACGCGGCCGCTCCGCCGGTCGCCCACCACCTCGTCGCCGCCCGCGACGAACGCATTCCCGACGAGGTCCGGGGCCGGGCGCTGCTCGTGCGCCGCCTCGAGATGGTGCCCGTGGAGTGCGTGGCGCGGGGCTACCTCGCGGGCTCGGGCACCGTGGACTACCGGGCCACCGGCGCCGTCTGTGGCGTGCCGCTGCCGGACGGGCTGACCGAGGCCTCGATGCTGCCGCAGCCGATCTTCACGCCGGCGACGAAGGCCGAGGTGGGCGAGCACGACGAGAACGTGTCGTTCGACTACGTGGCCGACCTGGTCGGCGCGGAGCTGGCCGGCGCGCTGCGCGACGCCACGCTCGCCGTCTACGCGCGCGGCTCGGCGTACGCCGCGAGCCGCGGGATCATCCTCGCCGACACGAAGCTGGAGTTCGGGCGCGACGCCTCCGGCGCGCTGGTCCTCGGCGACGAGGTGCTCACCCCCGACTCGTCGCGGTTCTGGCCCGCCGACGCCTACGAGCCCGGGCACCCGCAGGCGTCGTTCGACAAGCAGTACGTGCGCGACTGGCTCACCTCCCCGGAGTCCGGCTGGGACCGGCACTCCGGCGAGGAGCCGCCGCCGCTGCCCGAGAAGGTGGTCGAGGCCACCCGCGACCGGTACGTCGAGGCCTACACCCGGATCACCGGGCAGCAGTGGCCCCCGGCTCTTTGAGCGACCGGCACACCGCGTTCACCTGCTCGGCACGTCGGTCGGGCTTGATGGTGGCGTGCAGCGTCTCCTGGTCTCCGTCACCGGCCTCGCCCCCGGCGCACCCCTGGCGTCGGCTGTCGCCCTCTGCGACGCGCTCGACGCCCGCCGGGTCCCGCTGACGCTGCTGGTCGGACCGCGCCCGCACCCGGAGGTGGCCACGTTCGCCGCCGCGCGGCGGCGGGCCGGGGACGCGGTGCTGCTGCACGGCTTCCGCTCGGTGCACGACGACGCCCGCCCCTACCGCCGCCTGCCCGTCCTCGAGGCGCGGCTGCGCCTGGCGGGGGCCTCGCGCTCCGCCGAGGCGCTCGGCCTGCCGGTGGACGGCTTCGCCGCGCCGGGCTGGACGGTCTCGCCGGGGACCCGGGTGGCCCTGGCCGAGGCCGGCCTCGACCTGCTGCTCGACGACGCCGGGGTGCACCGGCTGGGTGTCCCGACGTCGGGCCTCGCCGGTCCCGTCGTCGAGCCCGGTCGGCCCGCGCCGGTCGGCTGGCGCTCGCGGGTGGCCCGCAGCCCCTATCGGCGTGCTCCCCTGTTCTCGGAACCCGTGGGCGACCTGGTGCACCTCACCGTGGACCTCGCCGGCCGGTCCGCGCGGCCGATGCTCGACGCGGTGGACGCCGCCCTGGACGGGGGCGCCCTCCCGGTGTCGGCCGTCGACGCCGTGGGGCGCCGCCGGACCCGTCGCTCCGCGGACGGCTCGGTCGACCCGGAGTTCTGGTCGACGACCGCGTAGGTGGCTTCGCCATGTGAGCACTTTCCGTGGCTGGGGCCACGGAAAGTGCTCACATGCGCCCCGCGCACCCGTTGTGGTCCACTTCACCGCGTGACGATCCAGATGGACCCCGAGGTGGCGGCCGCGATGGCCCCGATCGCGGAGGCGGCGGCCAACCAGACCCCGCCGCCGGCCGGTGACTGGCAGACCCGCCGGGCCGCGGTCGACGAGCTCATCGGCGCCTTCACCGGGGCGTGGGTGCCCCCGGCCGACGTCACGGTGACCGAGCTCGAGGCGCCCGCCGCGGACGGCACCTCGATCGGGATGCGGCTCTACCGCCGCGAGGGCGACCAGCCCGGCTCGCTCGCCGTGTACGTGCACGGCGGCGGCATGTTCCTGTGCTCGATCGACACGCACGACCCCGTCTGCCGCGTCTACACCCACCTCTCCGGGGTGCCGCTGCTGTCGGTCGACTTCCGCTTCGCGCCCGAGCACCCGTACCCGACGTCGGTCGAGGACGTGTACGCCGCGCTCGTCTGGGCCGCCCAGCACGCCGACGAGCTCGGCGTCGACCCGGCGCGCATCGCGATCATGGGCGACTCCGCGGGCGGCGGGATGGCGGCGGGCGTCGCGCTCATGGCGCGGGACCGCGGGGCGCCCGCGCTGGCCGCCCAGATCCTCGTCTACCCGATGCTCGACGACCGGACCACGACGCCGGACGCCGAGATCGAGCCGTACGCGATGTGGTCGACCGACGACAACATCACCGGATGGGGCTGTCTGCTCGGCGCCGCCGCGGGCGGCCCGGACGTCCCGTCCTACGCCGCGCCGTCGCGCGAGACCGACCTGAGCGGCCTGCCGCCGGCGTTCATCGACGTCGGGCAGCTCGACATCTTCCGCAACGAGGACGTCGACTACGCGGCGCGGCTCGCGCAGGCGGGCGTCGGGGTGGAGCTGCAGCTCTACCCCGGGGTTCCGCACGCCTTCGAGGTGTTCGCCCCGCAGGCCGCCGTGTCGCAGCGCGCGATGGCGGCCCGGGTGCGCGCGCTGCGGGCGGTCTAGAGGCTCGCCGCCACCCCGCGGGCCAGCACGCGGACGTCGGTCGCGTCCGGGGAGAGCTGGTCGAACAGGCCGTAGTGCAGGTCGGGGTTCGCGAGCACGGCCTCGTGGATCGGCACCGCCACCGGCGGGGCGACCGCGCGCAGGTAGTCCACGGCGTCGGCGACCTTCAGCCACGGCGCCCCGGTCGGCAGGAGCAGCACGTCCACGCCGGCCGGGGCCGGGACGTAGGCGTCGCCGGGATGCATCACCGTGGCGCCCTGCGCGCGCAGCACGTAGCCGTTGTTCGGGATCACGGGGATGTCCGGGTGGATCACGGCGTGCTCTCCCCGCTCGGCCCCGACGACCTCGATCGGCGTTCCCGCGACCGTGAAGGTCTCCCCGGGCTCGCGGCGGGTGTGGTCGATGCCGCGCTCGCGGAGCACGTCCGCGGTCCCGTTGTCGACGATCAGCTCGGCGTCCGGGTTCTGGGCGAGCAGCGCGGGGAGCTTCTCCACGTCGAGGTGGTCGAAGTGCTGGTGGGTGACGAGGATCGCGTCGAGCCCCTCGAGCGTCTGCCAGCCCTCGGAGAAGACCCCGGGATCGAGCAGGATGCGGGCGGATCCGGTGTCGACGACGACGCAGGCGTGCCCGAGGTGGACGAGTTCGGTGGCGGTCACGTCGGCGGACTTCCCCGGGGGCCGCCCCGGGCAACCCGCTACCCTGATGTGGTGGCACGAGTGATCGTCGACGTCCTGCCCAAAGCTGAGATCCTCGACCCGCAGGGCCAGGCGGTGGCCCGCGCGATGGGCCGCCTCGGAGTGTCCGGGGTCGCCGACGTCCGCCAGGGCAAGCACTTCGTCCTCGAGGTCGACGACTCGGTGGACGACGCCGAGCTGGAGCGCATCGCCGAGTCGCTGCTGGCGAACCCGGTGATGGAGGAGTGGGTCGTGCGGCGGGAGAGGGGCACGCAGCAGTGAGCGCGCGCATCGGGGTCATCACGTTCCCGGGCACCCTCGACGACGTCGACGCCGCGCGGGCCGTGCGCTACGCGGGTGCCGAGGCGGTCGGCCTGTGGCACCGCGACACCGACCTGCAGTCGGTCGACGCGGTCGTCGTGCCCGGCGGGTTCTCCTACGGGGACTACCTGCGGGCCGGCGCGATCGCCGCGCAGTCACCCGTGATGGGTCCCGTGGTCGAGGCGGCTCGGCGCGGAATGCCGGTGCTGGGCATCTGCAACGGCTTCCAGATCCTCTGCGAGGCGGGGCTGCTGCCGGGCGCGCTCGTGCGCAACACGGGCCTGCGGTTCATCTGCCGGGAGATCCGCCTGCGGGTCGAGAACGCGGACACCGCCTGGACGGCCGGCTTCGAGCCGGGCGCGGCCATCACCGTGCCGCTGAAGTCGGGCGAGGGTCGCTTCGTCGCCGACGAGGCGACGCTCGA
The DNA here is from genome assembly GCF_050955885.1 of Actinomycetospora sp. CA-084318. Taxonomy (NCBI): domain Bacteria; kingdom Bacillati; phylum Actinomycetota; class Actinomycetes; order Pseudonocardiales; family Pseudonocardiaceae; genus Actinomycetospora; species Actinomycetospora sp. CA-084318. Next base: position 5,854,375 of record NZ_CP192098.1, on the reverse strand, counting down.
CCGGCTCGAGGGCGAGGGGCAGGTCGTGTTCCGCTACGCGGAGCCCGCCCCGAACGGCGCGCTGCGCGACATCGCCGGCATCTGCTCCACCGACGGACGCGTCGTGGGGCTCATGCCCCACCCCGAGCACGCCATCGACCCGCTGACGGGTCCCGGCGTCGACGGGCTCGGCCTGTTCACCTCGGTCCTGCAGCGCCTCACGGCAGCAGCGTGACCCGCAGCTCCCACAGGTCGGCGTAGACCATCAGCATCCGTCCGCCGAGGTGCAGGACCAGGCCCCGCATCTCGTCCGGACGCTCCACGTGGGAGACGACGCGGTCGACGTCCTCGAGCGCGTCCCCGACGACCTCGTCGAAGGGGGCGAACCGGCTCATCGGCTTGCCCTCGTCGTCGTCGACCGGCGCGGGGAGGACCGGCACCACGGTGTCGCCCCGCGACCCGGGCGCCACGGCGAGGACGACGGGCTCGTCGTTTGCCCCGGCGAAGACGAACTCGAGCATGCCCTGCGACGGGTCGATGTAGCGGGCGACGCCGGCCGGGACGCGGCCCTCGACGTCGAGCCGGTGCCGGCGGACCGCGACGAGTTCACGGTCCAGCACCAGCGGCAGGGCGGAGAGCGGGTCGGTGCACGGGGCGTCCGCCACCGCGGTGGCGGGTACGGGCGCGGCCGGGGCGACGGTGTCCGCGGACATCGGCGCGACCCACTGCGCACGCACGGCGGCGGCCCGCTGTGCGGTAGCACTCACGGAGGCTGCGGTCATGGGGACATCATGGACGGGGGGTCCGACAGTCACGCTGATTGCGCGACACGCCACGCGGCGAACTCGCCGAGACGTCGTAGTCGGGCCGTGAGCGGCCACCCGAACGACGGACACGGGGAGCGACCGAGATGTGCGGTCGGTGACGCACGACGAGTGACCGGTCGAACACGTTTTGATCTTCCGTCAGTCGTTCGGCGTGTTTCGTTCACCGGACCAGTGGGCACCGCCACGCTCGCGGCGGCGCGACACGCGCGTCAGTAGGGTTCCCGGTGTGACTGTGCAGGACCAGGCCACCGGTACTCCGCCCCTCGACACGGTCGCGAACGCCGCCGCGACCCCGGAGCACGAGCAGCCCTACGCCGCGCTCGGGCTGCGCGACGAGGAGTACGCGCGGATCCGGGAGATCCTCGGCCGCCGTCCCACCGACGCCGAGCTCGCCATGTACTCGGTCATGTGGTCCGAGCACTGCTCCTACAAGTCCTCCAAGGTCCACCTCCGCCGCTTCGGCGAGACCACCACCGACGAGATGCGCCGCCACCTGCTCGCGGGCATCGGCGAGAACGCGGGCGTGGTCGACGTCGGGGACGGCTGGGCGGTCACCTTCAAGATCGAGTCGCACAACCACCCGTCCTACGTCGAGCCCCACCAGGGCGCCGCGACCGGCGTCGGCGGCATCGTCCGCGACATCATGGCCATGGGCGCGCGCCCGGTCGCCGTCATGGACGGGCTGCGGGTCGGTCCGCTCGACGCGCCCGACACGGCCCGCGTGCTCCCCGGTGTCGTCTCCGGGGTCGGCTTCTACGGCAACTGCCTCGGCCTGCCCAACCTCGGCGGTGAGGTCGTCTTCGACCCCACCTACGCCGGGAACCCGCTGGTCAACGCGCTCTGCGTCGGCGTCCTGCGCACCGAGGACCTGCACCTCGCCTTCGCCTCCGGCGTCGGCAACAAGATCGTGCTGTTCGGCGCCCGCACCGGGCTGGACGGCATCGGCGGCGTCTCCGTCCTGGCCTCGGAGACCTTCGGCGAGGGCACGGGTCGCAAGAAGCTCCCGAGCGTCCAGGTCGGCGACCCCTTCGCCGAGAAGGTCCTCATCGAGTGCTGCCTCGAGCTCTACGCCGCGGGCCTCGTCGTCGGGATCCAGGACCTCGGCGGCGCCGGCCTCTCCTGCGCCACCAGCGAGCTGGCCAGCGCGGGCGACGGCGGCATGGAGATCGACCTCGACCAGGTCCACCTCCGCGCCGAGGGCATGACCCCGGCCGAGATCCTCTCCTCGGAGTCCCAGGAGCGGATGTGCGCGGTCGTCACGCCGGAGAACGTCGACGCGTTCCTCGCCGTCTGCGAGCGCTGGGACGTCACCGCGCGGGTCATCGGTGAGGTCACCGACGGCGAGAACCTCCGCATCCACGCCGCGGGCGAGGTCGTCGTCGACGTCCCGCCGCGCACGGTCGCGCACGACGGCCCGGTGTACTCCCGCCCCTACGCCCGCCCCGCCGCCCAGGACGAGCTCCAGGCGGCCACGACGACCGGGCTGGCCCGGCCGGGCACGCCCGCGGAGCTCGCGGAGCAGATCGTCCGGCTGGCCTCGTCGCCGCAGCTCGCCTCCCGCGCGTGGGTCACCGAGCAGTACGACCGCTACGTCCGCGGGAACACCGCCGCGGCCACCCCCGCCGACGCCGGGGTGCTGCGGATCGACGAGTCGAGCGACCGCGGGATCGCGCTGGCGATCGACTGCAACGCCCGCTTCTGCCTGCTCGACCCGCGCGAGGGTGCCCGCCTCGCGCTCGCCGAGTCGGTCCGCAACGTCGCGGCGTCCGGGGCCCGCCCGGTCGCCGTCTCCGACTGCCTGAACTTCGGCTCGCCGGAGGACCCCGCGGTCATGTGGCAGTTCGCCGAGGCGGTCGACGGCCTCGCGCAGGCGTGCGCCGAGCTCGGTATCCCGGTCACCGGCGGCAACGTCAGCTTCTACAACCAGACCGCGACGACGGCGATCCTCCCGACCCCCGTCGTCGGCGTCCTCGGCCTCGTCGACGACGTCCACCGCGCCGTGCCGCACGGCTTCGGCGCTCCCGGCGACGCGGTGTGGCTGCTCGGTGAGACCGCCGACGAGCTCGACGGCTCCGCCTGGTCCGGCGTGGTGCACGACCACCTCGGCGGCCGTCCCCCGCGCTGCGACCTCGCCGCGGAGGCACGCCTCGCGGGCGTGCTGGCCGACGGGGCCGCGCGCGGCCTGTTCTCCGGCGCCCACGACCTCTCCGACGGCGGCCTCGCCCAGGCGCTCGTGGAGTGCGCGGTCGACTCCCGGGTCGGCGCCGTGGTGACCCTCCCGCCCGGTGAGCTCGACCCGGCCGCCGCGCTGTTTTCCGAGTCGGCGGCGCGCATGCTGGTCTCCGTGCCGGCCGCGGCCGAGGCCGACCTCGCGCGGCTCTGCGTCGAGGTCGGGCAGCCTGCCGCCCGGCTCGGCGAAGTCGGCGGCGACGCGCTCGCCATCGACGGGGTCGACCCGCTCGACGTCGCCGAGCTGGTCATCGCGCACGCGGCCACGTTGCCGGCGGTCCTGGACGCCTGACCGGGGGCCTCACCCCTCGCCCAGTGCCCGCATTGCTGGCACCGGGAGGTGCTCACGCCCGTGGCAGGGCCGCGATCCACGCCGCCGCGTGCCGGGCGTAGCCGAGCCGGTTGGGGTGGGCCAGGTCCGGACCGAACTGCCACGGCCACATCCGGTGCGTGGCGGCCTCGAGGGCGACCGGGCGCAGGTGCGGGTGCTCGGCCAGCACCTCGCGGGCCACGGCGGAGAGCTCGAGCCCGGCCCGACGCACCGACCCGCGCTGCAGGTCCGGGACGTCGGCGACGAGCGATCCGGCCGGCAGGGCCGCGCACAGCGCCGTGAAGCTCGCCCGGAACTCCTCCGGGGACACCCCCTGCGCGGCGTCGTTGGTCCCGATGCCGAGCGCCACGAGGTCGGCGGGCGGCAGGTCCGGCAGCTGGTCGCGCAGCACGTCCGCCGCGGTCGCCCCGACCACCCCGAGGACGACCACCCGCACCCGTCGTCGGGAACGCTCCTCCCACGCTGCGGCCAACCGGCCCGCCCAGGACGACGACGGGTCGGTGGAACCCATGCCCTGGGACAGCGAGTCGCCCAGCGCGACCAGCGTGAGCTCACCGGGCGAGCGCCGGCGGCGGCGCCAGTAGGCGGCGTGATCGGCCTCCATCGTCTGCGCCGCGGCGAGGCCACGCCCCCAGGCGACCAGCACCGCGAGGAGCAGGACACCGAGCACGCGCCGGATCACGGGCAGGACACCGAGCACGCGGTGGATCACGCCGCCTACATTCACACACACCATGCCGAGTCGCCGTCCGCCCGAGCCCGCCGAGGTCCGTGCCGCCCTGCTCGCCGTCGCCCCCTGGGTGGACGGCGACGTCGACGAGGCCCCGCCCCGGCCGGACCGGGCCGCGGCGGTCCGGATGTCACTCGCTGCGCTCGAGCAGGTGGCTCCGGGGCGCAGCGTGGAAGTGCGCGTACCTCCATTCGGAGCAGTACACTGCATCGATGGGCCCCGTCACACCCGTGGGACTCCCCCCAACGTGGTGGAGACCGATCCGCGGACGTGGTGTGCCCTCGCGCTCGGCCGGCTCGACTTCGACGCCGCCGTCGCCTCCGGAGCGGTCTCGGCCTCCGGGCACCGGGCCGGGCAGGTGGCCGCGTGGCTGCCGCTGGTCTCCCCGGGCTGATCCCACCGTCCGGGTGGCCGACCCCGTCCGTGGGCGTGCCGGGGTCCGTATGCTCGCCTCGACGGAGGATGGTGACGCCGTGACGCGAGCGGACTGGGCCCACCGGGGCAGCGCGCACGTCCCCGGCACGGCGGGTCGCCGTGACTGAGATCCGCGCCCACACCGTCGACCCGCTCGTCGTCCACACCCTCGCGCGCGAGTGGGCGGTCGAGGTCGAGGGCACCAGCTACGTGCCGATGGGCTCGGACGAGCTCGTCGAGTACCTCACCGAGATCAGCGCCGACCTCGTCGCCGCGCTGCGGGCCCGCCCGGCCCGTGCCGGCGCCGCCGGGCACGACGCGGGCCGTCGCCTGGTGCAGGCGCACTTCACCGGCCCCTCCACGGTCGAACGCACCCTGATGCTGTTGGGCCGACGCCTGCCCGAGCTGCTCGGGGAGGAGCTGCGCGACGACGTCCTCGCCCTCGTCGGGGCGCTCGCCGCCGGGTACGCCACGACGCTGCGCGACCGCACGCTCGACGAGCAGGAGGCGATCCGCCGCGCGGTGATCGTCGCGCGGCACCAGACCGAGCAGGCGCTGCACGCCAGCGAGGCGCGCTTCCGGGCCATGTTCTACGAGGCCGCGATCGGGATCGGCCTCGGCGACATGCAGGGCCGGATCGTCGAGGTGAACCCGGCGCTGACCCAGATGTTCGGCTACACCGCGCAGGAGATGCGTCGCCGCAGCGTCGGCGAGCTCGCCCACCCGGAGGATCTGCCGTCGGTCTGGGTGCTCTACGAGCGGCTGCTCGCCGGCGAGCTCGACAACTTCTGCATCGAGAAGCGGTTCTACCGCAAGGACGGCGAGGAGATCATCTGCAACCTGACGCTCTCGCTGGTCCGCGACGAGCGCGGGCGGCCGTCCTACCAGGTCGCCATGCTCGAGGACGTCACCGAGCGGCACGCGTTGCAGTCCCACCTGGAGTACCAGGCCTTCCACGACACGCTCACCACGCTGCCCAACCGCGCGCTGTTCGCGGAGCGGGTCGAGCACATCTTCACGACGACGGCGCCGGGCTCGTCCCGGCGCGTCGGCCTCTGCTTCCTCGACCTCGACGGCTTCAAGGCGGTCAACGACTCCCTCGGCCACGACGTCGGCGACATCATGCTGCAGGAGGTGGCGCAGCGGCTCGCCGACCAGGCCACCGACGGTGAGCTCGTCGCCCGGATGGGCGGCGACGAGTTCGTGGTCCTCGTCGAGAACTCCCGCGGGGTCGACCAGCTGATCACCCTCGCCGAGCGCATCCTCGTCGCGCTGGGCGAGCCGCTGGAGCTGGCGGGCCAGGAGCTCGCCGTCTCCGCGAGCATCGGCATCGTCGAGCGTCCGGTGGCGGGCGGCGACCCCTCGGAGCTGATGCGGGCCGCCGACATCACGCTGTACTCGGCGAAGGCCGACGGCCGCGGCCGCTGGGCCCTGCACGACCCCAGCCGTGACGAGGCGGAGATCACCCGGTTCGCGCTCTCGGCCGCGATGCCCTCGGCCATCGAGCGCGAGGAGTTCTTCGTGCTCTACCAGCCGCTGGTCGCGATGGGCGACCACGGCATGCGCGGCGTCGAGGCGCTCGTGCGCTGGCACCACCCGCGGCTCGGGGTGCTCGGCCCCGGCCGGTTCATCGGCCTCGCGGAGGAGACCGGCGCGATCGTGCCGCTCGGGCACTGGGTGCTCGCCCGCGCCTGCCGCGACGCGCGGCGCTGGTACGACGAGTTCGGCGAGGACGCCCCCTTCGTCTCGGTGAACGTCGCGCCGCGCCAGCTGCACGAACCGTCGTTGCTCGCCGACGTCGAGCAGGTGCTCGCGGAGACCGGCCTCCCGCCCCGCCTGCTGCAGATCGAGCTCACCGAACGCGCCCTCACGACCGACGAGGGGGCGCCGCTGAAGGCGCTCGACGGCCTGCGCGAGCTCGGGGTGCGGATCGCCATCGACGACTTCGGCACCGGCTACTCCAACCTCTCCTACCTGCGCACCCTCCCCGTCGACGTGATCAAGCTCGACGGCTCGTTCGGCGAGCGGCTGCGCGACGAGGAGGTCACCGACACCGTCGACGAGCGGATCGTCGGCACGCTGGTCGACCTCGGCCACGCGCTCGGGATGACGGTGTGCGCCGAGGGCGTCGAGACCGGGGCGCAGGCCGAGCGGCTGCGCCGGCTGGGGTGCGACGAGGGCCAGGGCTGGCACTTCGCGGCCGCCCTGCCGCGCGAGGACATCCGCGACGTGCTCCAGCGGCCCGACGCCCGGTCCTGGCCCGGACCCGGGGACCCGATCGGCGGACGGGTCACTTCGTCCGTTTCGTGAGCTTCGCGGGCCCTCCGGGACGCCGGATGTTGCCAGCGCGACTCCGCAGGGCCCTCCCGCGCACGTACCCTGGTCGCTGCGCCCCGCCCCCGTCTCGAGGAGCCCCTCGGTGGTCGAAGCCGATCCCGGTCCGTCGGCACCCACATCCCCCCACGACGACGTCCCGCACGAGGAGTGCGGGGTCTTCGGTGTCTGGGCCCCGGGCGAGGAGGTCGCGAAGCTGACCTACTTCGGCCTGTTCGCCCTGCAGCACCGCGGCCAGGAGGCGGCCGGCATCGCCGTCTCCGACGGCCGCCAGATCGTCGTCTTCAAGGACCTCGGGCTGGTCAGCCAGGTCTTCGACGAGCAGACGCTGTCGTCGCTGCGCGGGCACATGGCCGTCGGCCACACCCGCTACTCGACCACCGGCTCGTCGACCTGGGAGAACGCCCAGCCGACCTTCCGGACGACGAGCGCGGGCACCGGCATCGCGCTCGGCCACAACGGCAACCTGGTGAACACCGCCGAGCTCGTCGCGCGCCGCGCCGAGGCCGCGCCCTCGCGCAGCCGCGTCACCGCCACCACCGACTCGGACGTGGTCACCGGCCTGCTCGCCGAGTCCGCCACCGACCTCGGGGTCGAGGAGGCGGCGCTGCGCCTGCTGCCCGACCTGCGCGGTGCCTTCAGTCTCGCCTTCTGCGACGAGACCACGCTCTACGCCGCCCGCGACCGCCACGGCGTGCGCCCGCTCGTGCTCGGCCGGCTCGACCGCGGCTGGGTGGTCGCCTCCGAGACCGCCGCGCTGGACATCGTCGGCGCCTCGTTCGTCCGCGAGGTCGAGCCCGGCGAGCTGATCGCGATCGACGCCGACGGGCTGCGCTCCTCGCGCTTCGCGGCGCCCGAGCCCAAGGGCTGCATCTTCGAGTACGTCTACCTCGCCCGGCCGGACACCTCCATCTCGGGCCGCGGGGTGCACTCCACCCGCGTCGAGATCGGCCGCAAGCTGGCGAAGGAGCACCCGGCCGAGGCCGACCTCGTCATCCCCGTGCCGGAGTCCGGGACGCCCGCCGCGGTCGGCTACGCCGAGGCCTCGGGCATCCCCTACGGCATGGGCCTGGTCAAGAACGCCTACGTGGGCCGGACCTTCATCCAGCCCTCGCAGACGATCCGGCAGCTCGGCATCCGGCTCAAGCTCAACCCGCTGCGCGAGGTCATCCGGGGCAAGCGGCTCGTGGTGGTCGACGACTCGATCGTCCGCGGCAACACCCAGCGCTCCCTGGTCCGCATGCTGCGCGAGGCCGGCGCGGTCGAGGTGCACGTCCGCATCGCGTCGCCGCCCGTGCGGTGGCCCTGCTTCTACGGCATCGACTTCGCCTCGCGGGCGGAGCTGATCGCGAACGGGCTCGACAACGAGGGCATCCGGCGCTCCGTGGGTGCCGACAGCCTCGGCTACATCTCCTCGGAGGGCCTGATCGCGGCCACCGAGCAGCCCCGCTCCCGGCTGTGCACGGCGTGCTTCTCCGGCGAGTACCCGATCCCCCTGCCCGAGGAGGCCATGGTGGGCAAGCACCTGCTCGAGGACGTCGCGGGCACCGCCTGCGGCGACTCGGGCAACGTCGTCCACCAGAACGGCACCCGCGCGGGCGTGCCGCCGGTGCCGAGCGGTCCCGACGGGTCGGGCTCCGCCGCGCTGCGTCTCCCGCTCTCGCGGACCACCCCCGGCTACGGCGCCGAGGACGCCCTCTCGCGCCCGTGAGCGGGACCGCGAACGGCGGCGGGAGCAGCTACGCGGAGGCGGGCGTCGACGTCGCCGCCGGTGAGCGCGCCGTCGACCTGATCAAGCCACTGGCGGCCGCCACCCGCCGGCCCGAGGTGCGGGGCGGCATCGGCGGGTTCGCCGGGCTGTTCGCGCTCAAGACCGGGAAGTACACCGAGCCGCTGCTGGCCGCCTCCACCGACGGCGTCGGCACCAAGATCGCCGTCGCGCAGGCCGCCGACAAGCACGACACGGTCGGCCTGGACCTGGTCGCCATGGTCGTCGACGACCTCGTGGTCTGCGGCGCCGAGCCGCTGTTCCTCCAGGACTACCTGGCCATCGGCAAGGTCGACCCGGCCAAGGTCGCCTCCATCGTGTCCGGCATCGCGGAGGGCTGCCGCATCGCCGGCTGCGCCCTGCTCGGCGGCGAGACCGCGGAGCACCCCGGCGTCATGGAGCCCCACCACTACGACCTGTCGGCCACCGGCGTCGGCGTCGTCGAGGCCGACCGCGTGCTCGGCCCCGAGCGGGTGCGGGCCGGGGACCAGGTCATCGCCATGGCCTCGTCCGGGCTGCACTCCAACGGCTACTCGCTGGCCCGTCGGGTGCTGCTCGACATCGGTCGGATGTCGCTCGACGGGCACGTCGAGGAGTTCGGCCACACGCTCGGCGAGGAACTCCTCGTGCCCACGCGCATCTACGCACGGGACTGCCTGGCGCTCGCCGCCGAGACCGACGTCCGCACGTTCGCCCACATCACGGGCGGCGGGCTGACGGCGAACCTCGCGCGGGTGATCCCGAAGGGGCTGCACGCCGACCTCGACCGGACCACCTGGAATCCGGCGCCGGTGTTCAAGCTGATCGCCGGCCGCGGACGCGTGGAGCGCGCCGAGATGGAGGCGACGTTCAACATGGGCGTCGGGATGGTGGCGATCGTGCCGCCCGACGACGTCGACCGGGCCCTCGCCGTCCTCACCGCCAAGCACGTGCCCGCGTGGGTGCTGGGCGAGGTCGTCCGGGGCGACATCGCGGGCGCCACGCTGTACGGGGACCACCCGCGGTTCTGAGGGACCGCGCCCTCCGCGAGAAGCACATCAGGCAGGTCCGCGAGCCCGCGGACCTGCCTGATGTGTCTCTCGTCGGGACGGGTCAGCCGCTCTTGAGCTCGCTGTGGAGCTTGAGGACGCGCTGCCCGTCGTCCTGCTTCAGCACGTAGGCCGGGTTGTCCTCCGTGCCGTTGCGCGTCTGCTTCTTGCCGTCGATCTGACGCTCGACGCGCTCCGTGTGCACCTCGTCGACCTGGGCCTCACCTTCACCGTTGCCCCAGTTCCACTTGACCTGGTCACCCTTGCTGAAGGCCTTCGTCATCGCACTCTCCCGTCCGCATCGGAACACGCGGCATCGCGTCCCGTCGAGGCCCGTGACGTGGGCGGCTCGACGGGGCGGGGTGCCCCCGAGGCGGGGCGGTGAAGCGCGGGACGGAGACCCGTCCGAGGTGTCAGCGCTCGTCGTAGCTGTACTCGGAGTAGCGGGAGTCCACTTGGTCGTCGTCATCGACCGTGTGCCGCGAGAACGGGTCCCCGCTGGCCAACTCCCTCTGCAGGGCGTCGAAGTCGGTGCTGGGGGAGCTGTACTTGAGCTCGCGAGCGACCTTCGTCTGCTTCGCCTTGGCTCGTCCGCGTCCCATGGGCAATGACCCCCTCGAACAGGGCGGGGGGCGGCCGGTCAGACCGGCGGCCCCCCTCATCTCATAGCAATGCTCGTGGCACGAGCATACCGTGTGTCCGAACGCGCGTGCGACGTGACGTGGCACCATCGCGCCCGTGCCCGCCCCCTTCGTCTGCTACCTCCGCGTCTACGAGCCGCTGGGGGCGCTCCCGGGGCCGTTGGCCCAGCGTGTGCGGGCCGGACTCGCCCGGGGTGCGATCCCCGTCACCCGCGTGGGGGCCCGGGAACGGGATGTGTGTCTCAGGGCACAGCTGGGTGTCCCGGTGCGTCTGCTGCCCGGCGAGCGGGTCGACGGGACCGCCACCGAGGGTCCCGTCGACGTCCTGCTGGCCGACGGCGCGGACGCCCCGGCGGCCGAGGAGGGCTCGCCCGCGCCGGCCCGGTTCGGGCCCACGACGATGGTCTGCCCGCTCGACACCCGCCCGCGGGCGGCGGCGGCCCTGGTCGGTTTCCTCTCCAGCGAGTCGCCGGTCCTGCGGACGGCCGCGCTGCACCACGAGGAGTCCACGGTGCGCTCCCGGGCGGAGGCCGTCGTGGCGGAGCTCGGGGAGGGCGCCACGCACATCGTGTCGGCCACCTGGACGGTGCCGCTCCCGTGGTTCGTGCTCGTCGAGGCGGCCGACCGGGTGCTCGTCCTCGCACACGACGACGCGGCGACCGCGGACGGCCCGGGGCTGCGGCGGCGCTGCTACTGGCGGGTGTCCATGGCGGACGCCCTGGCGCGCGCCGACTCGGCGGCCGAGCTGCTGAGCTCGACCCTGGGCGACGGCGGACCGGCCGAGGTGCTGCGCGACACCGCCCGCTGGCTGCGCCACTTCGACGCCGGCTCGCTGGTGGAGCTGGACTACGGCGGGCTCGTGCAGCTCGTGGACGACGAGACGCTCGCGGGCGACACCTCCGCCGAGGACGTCGCCGCCGCGCTCGACGCGCTGCGCGAGGGCGACGCCGAGAAGGCGATGGAGAGCTACCGCCGGCTCCGCGACTTCTGGGCGAGCCGGGCGATCCGGGAGAGGGCGAACTAGACCGCTCGGCCGCACCCCTGGAGCGAACGAGCGGCACTCTCGCGTCATCTATGTGCGCCAGAGTGCCGTTCGCTCGGGATGGGGACGGGGACGGTCGGGACGAGGCCGCTAGGCGCCTTCGCGCTCCCGACGCAGCAGCTCGTCGATGCTCGCCGACCCGGTGCGGTAGCGGCGGCCGATCTCCTCGTTGCAGGCGTCCATCACCTGCTGCACGCGGATGCGGTGGTCGGAGACCGAGGCCTCCTCGGCGGCGTAGGCCTCGGCGGACTCGGCCAGCTCGGCGTCGGAGAGGCTCGCGACGTCGGAGAGCCCGGTGTCGGCCAGCAGCGCCTCGACGTGGCGACGGTGGGACTCGGCGCGGGACGGCTGCACCGTGTGGTGGCGCCCGCGACCGGCGGCCGGGCCGATGGCGTTGTCGGCGAGGATGCGGGGCAGCGCGTCGACCACCGAGGACTCCTCGGCCGAGCCGGTCCCGGCGCGCCGGTGCTCCTCGAAGCGCACGATGTCGATCCGCGCGTGGAGCAGCCGACGCAGGTAGGACAGGTCGGTCTCCTCCTGGGCGGCGTCGTCGCGCATCGCCCGGAGCTCGTCGAGCGAGCGGTCACCGATCGCGGCGAGGAACGCGGGGTCGAGGACGCGGTCGAGACGCCGCCGACCACCCTGCCGGAACTCGATCATGGCCTCCATGGTGACCGACCCACCCGTCCGATGTCACCCGTCGGAGCGGGAGCGGGCGTCGACCGGGCATCGGTGCGCGGGCGCCGGTCGTCGGAGGGCGCCGGACCCGGCGGATCAGGCCGCGAGCACACGCGCGACCCACGCGGGGTCCACGTTCCGTCCACTGACGATCGCGACGGTGCGGCCGCCCACCAGGTCGGGGTGGGTCAACGCCCCGGCCGTCGCGACCGCGCCGCTGGCCTCCGCCGGGACCCCGGCGGCGTGCAACAGGCGCGCGGCGTCCTCGATGGCGTCCTCGCCCACGGTCACCACGTCGTCGACGAGGGCCGCCACGTGCTGCCACGGCAGGGCCCCGAGCCGTTGCGCGCGCAGCCCGTCGGCCGCCGTGCGCGCGACGTCGGCGGCGGGCCAGGAGGTCAGCTCGCCGGCCTTCTTCGACGCCGCGGCGTCCCCGGCGAGCTCGGGCTCCACGCCGACCACCGACACCCCGCTGCCCGCCAGCGCGGCGGCGATGCCCGAGATCAGGCCGCCGCCCCCGACGGGCACGAGGACCCGGTCGACGTCCTCGCCCAGCAGTTCCAGCCCCACGGTGCCCTGGCCGGCGATGACGTGCGGGTGGTCGAACGGCGGCACGAGCGCCCCGCCCGTCTCCGCCACGATCTCGTCGGCGCGGACCGCCCGGTCCGACGGCGGCACCGGGACGAGCGTCGCGCCCAGCGCGGCCATCGCCTCGACCTTCGCGGCCACGGCGTCGTCGGGAACGACCACCGTGCACGGCACGCCGAGCCGGTCCGCGGTCCAGGCCAGCGCCCGGCCGTGGTTGCCGCTGGAGTGCGTGACGAGGCCGCGCGCCCGGACCTCCGGGTCGAGCCGGGAGGCCGCGTGGAACGCCCCGCGCAGCTTGAAGGCGCCGATCGGCTGCGTGTCCTCCCGCTTGAGCCGCAGCCCCGGGACCGCGTCCAGCGGCTCGAGCGCGGTCCGCACGGCGACCCCGTCCAGGATCGCCGCGGCCGCCTCGACGTCGGAGCGGGTGACGAGGGCCCGGCTCATCCCTGCAGCCGGCGGACCGCCGTGCGCCCGGGCGGCTCGCCCGTGTCCGGGGGGACCGAGTCGGCGTCGACGGTGGCGGGCCCGGGGGTGCCCTCCTCGCGGTCGTCGGCGACCCACAGCTCGGCGCCGCCCGCGACGGCCGAGCGCTTCACCAGCGCCAGCGCGACCGACCCCAGCTCGTGGTGCCGGACGGCGGTGCCGATGCGCCCGACCGCCCGGCCGCCCTCGGCGGTGAGCACGGGCGTCCCGGGCGGCGGCAGGGCGTCGTCGCCGGAGGCGAGGTGCAGCAGGACCATCTGCCGCGGCGGCCGGCCGAGGTTGGCCACGCGGGAGACCGTCTCCTGGCCGCGGTAGCAGCCCTTCGCCAGGTGCACGGCCGAGCCGATCCACCCGACCTCGTGGGGGATCGTCCGGTCGTCGGTGTCGAGGCCGAGCCGCGGCCGCAGCGACGCGACGCGTAGGGCCTCGAAGGTGTCGAGGCCGGCCGGTGTCGCGCCCGCGCCGGTGAGGCGCCGCCACCAGTCGGTGAGGGCCGCGCGCGGGACGAGGAGGTCCACGGCGTGCTCCGGCCAGTCCTTCCGCCGGACGATCCCGCCGCCGGACAGCGGCCCCGCGTCGGACGCGGGCAGCTCGACGCCACCCGTCGTCAGGACCTCGGCGACCTCCGGACCGACGAGCGAGAGCAGCGCGAACTCGTCGGTGGCGTCCCGGACCTCCACCTTCGACCAGAAGGTCATCGACGACAGGTAGGCCGCGAGCGCCTCGGCGGTGCCGGGCTCGACGTCGAGCCAGATCGCCCCGTCCACGTGGCTGATCACCGCGTGGTGCTCCACGCGGCCCTGCACGTCGAGGACGAGGCCCTCGGTGCCGGCGCCGTCGGGCAGGTCGGCGACCTGCTGGGAGACCAGCAGGTGCAGCCAGCTCAGCCGGTCGTCGCCGGTGACGACGACGAGCCCGCGGTGGGACCGGTCGACGACCACCGCGCGGCGCGTCGCGGCGCGCTGCTCGGCGAAGGGGTCGCCGTAGTGCGAGGCGACACCCCCGTCGGGGCGCGCGTCGTCGCCGTCGGGGTGACCGATGGCGTGCGGGGTGTCGAGCAGCGGGGAACGACTCATGCCTCCTCCTCCGGGTCGTCGGTGTCGGACGACTCGCACCGCGAGCAGAGCCCGGACAGCGCCACGTGCGTCGCGTCCAGGGCGAACCCGGTGCGCGTCGCGAGGACCTCGGCGAGGTCGTCGAGCAGTTCCGCGTCGACCTCGTCGACCGTGCCGCAGCGGTGGCACACGAGGTGGACGTGCTCGTGCTCCCCGGTGGCGTAGGTCGGCGCGCCGTGGCCGAGGTGGGTGTGGCGCACGATCCCGAGCTGCTCGAGCAGGTCGAGCGTCCGGTAGACCGTGGTGATGTTCACCGCAGGGGCGATCTCCTGCACCTTGGTGCAGATGGCCTCCGGGGTGGCGTGCCCCAGCTCGGACACGGCGTCGAGGACGAGCTGGCGCTGTGGGGTCATGCGCAGGCCGCGGCGGTGCAGCGTCTGCCGCAGTTCGGTGTCCACGCCGTCGATGGTAGGCCGCCGCGACACGCCGGGAACGCGCCGTCGGCGGCCGTTCGGCGTCTCGCACCGCTCCGGATCGGTCCCTACCATCGGTGGGGCCCGATCACGGACGGGATCGGGGCGGTGACGAGGTGATGTATGACGACGGGTGAGCGGGGGCGGACTCCCCCCGACGCCGAGCACTACCTGGACCTGCCGGACGCACCGGAGGAGGCGGACGGGCCGCACTTCGACGTGGTGCTCCGGGGGTACGACCGGACCCAGGTCGACGAGCACGTGGCCGGGCTGCGCCGGATGGTGGCGCAGCTGCGGGCCCAGCTCGCGGTCCGCGAACGGCGCCGGGCGCCCGAGCCGCCGCCTGCCCCGCGCCGTGAGCTCGCGGCGACGCTGCAGGAGGGTTCGCCGAGCGCGCCGGCGGCGGCTCCGTCGCAGGACCCGGACCAGGTCGGGGCGTTCAACGAACGCCTGCGCGGCATCCTCCAGGCCGCCGAGCAGGAGGCCGCGCTCGTACGCAGCAAGGCCGCCGAGTCGCTGCTGGCCGAGCACGCCGAGTCCCGCGCCGCCCTGGCCGACCTGCGCGCCCAGCGCGACGCGGTGTTCGACGAGCTCGTCAAGGTCAAGGGCCATCTCGACGACCTCGTGGCCAACTCCGGCCGGCCGTCGCGGCCCTGGCCGGGTCCGCCGCAGCGCCGTCCCTTCGGCCCGCCGCCCTACCCGCCCCCGGGTCCGCCGCGGCCCGTGCCGCCGCAGGACATCGAGGACACCTCGGACCTCGCCGCCGAGAACTGATCGCGCTCCGCTCGCGCCGCAGTTGCGCTCCGTGGTGGGCGGGTACGCTCCGTCGCCATGCAGTCGTGGCTCTCGACGCCGGAGTCCTGGATCCGGGCCGCGGCGGTGCTGATCGGCATCGCCGTGGTCCTGCTGCTGCTCGCCGCAGTGCTCGGGTGGCGCGCCCGGCGCCGGGCGCGTCGGGCCGTTCCCGACGACGCGGCGCGGCGCCTGGTGGCGGCGCTGGTCGCCGATCCCGACGAGGCGCTCGCCGCGCTGCGCCGCGGTGACGAGCCGTGCGCGACGGCGATCGCCCTGCTCCGCGCCGGTGTGCCGGCGACCGGGGTCGCCCGGCTCACCGGGATCGACGCGGCCGACCTCGGCGAGGTCGTCGCCACCCGGCTCGGGGTGCTCGAGCCGGGCTGAACCCGCGGTCGGGGACCCCTCCTGGCCGGACGAACGCGTCGTTCGTGGCCTCTAGGTGCACGAACGGGTCGTTCGTCCCGCAGCCGAGGACCCCGTCATCCCACGATGCGCTGCAGCCGGGCCGAGACGTGCGGCTGCATCTCCTGGCCCATCATCGCGCGCTCCTCGACGTAGAAGAGGTCGCCCTCGACGATGCCGTAGAGCCGGTTCGCGGCCTGCACGTCCTTGGCGCTGGCGGTGCGCACCGTGGCGTCGGTGGAGAGCTCCCACGAGGTCTGCGTGCGCGCCGTGCCGTAGAAGATCTCGACGATGCCCGTGGCGTGGGCCAGCAGCAGCTCGATCGTGCCGTCGGGCTGTGGGCGCCAGAAGCCGGTCTCGCGGGCGGCCGGGCGGACCACGGCGCCGCCGGGCCCGTCGAGCAGCCAGGCGCGGGCCTCCCAGGAGAGGAACGGGCGGCCGTCGTGGGCGACGGTGATCTGCTGGCCGAAGTGGAACGGGCCGTCGATCGTCGGGTAGACGACCTCGCCCTCCCCGCGCCACACCCCGACGAGCGGGAGGACGGGGAGCAGGGCGTCGTTCAGGTCCGGGCCCTGCCGCAGGTTGGCGGTGTCGTCCGCGATCGGCAGGTCGGCCCACTGCGGGCGGTTGGCGCCCCGGGTGTGCTCGGCGCGCTCCTCGGCGGCGCGGATGGCCTCGTTGCCGGCGAGGCCCTCGGGCACCTCGGGGACCTCGGAGCTCACGACGCACCTCCGGAGAGGTCGCGGGGAGCTTCGTCGCGGAAGAGCCGCCTCGTCAGGACGAGCGCGTAGGAGAGGATCCCGGCGCTGGTCGCGGCGAGGAGGACCGTGTAGACCCAGGCCACCCGACCACCCTAACGACGAACACCCGCCTCACCCGGGAGGGGCGGGACGGGTGTCCGACGATGTGGATTCTCTGCCACTGGATCCGACAGCAGTCCTACGCAGCACGCCGATAGGGCTTCGCTGCCACCGGGGACATCAGCCCACCGGCACCTCGGTGGTGTAGAGCCCGGGGCCCTGCACCGCGACGTCGGCCTGGCCGTTGCCCGAGCGCGAGAGCGCCCGCACCGTCCAGCTGCCCGGCGCCGCGAAGAAGCGGTAGTCGCCGGTCGCCGAGGACACGACCTCGGCGGTGAACTCACCGGTGCCGTCGAGGAGACGCACGTAGGCGCCGCCGACCGGCGAGCCACCGTTGGTGACCTTGCCGACCAGCACCGACTCCTTGGTCAGGTCGACCCCGGCCGGGATCTCGGCCGTCTGCTCAGGAGCTCCGCACATCAGGACTTCCCATCCCCGGTCTCGACCGGCACGCCCACGAGCGAGCCGTACTCGGTCCACGACCCGTCGTAGTTCTTGACGTCGGACTCGCCCAGCAGCTCGTGCAGGGCGAACCAGGTGTGCGACGACCGCTCGCCGATGCGGCAGTAGGCGATCGTCGAGCGCGACGAGTCGAGACCCTCGGCCTCGTAGAGCTTGCGCAGCTCGTCGTCGGACTTGAAGGTGCCGTCCTCGTTCGCGGCCTTCGACCACGGCACGTTGAGCGCCGAGGGGATGTGGCCGCCGCGCTGCGCCTGCTCCTGCGGGAGGTGCGCCGGCGCGAGGAGCTTGCCGGAGAACTCGTCGGGCGAGCGGACGTCGACCAGGTTCTTGGAGCCGATCGCGTCGACGACCTCGTCGCGGAACGCGCGGATCGAGAGGTCCTGCTCCTTGGCGGAGTAGGTCGTCTGCGGGCGCTCCGGCACGGCGGTGTCGAGCTTGCGGCCGTCGAGCTCCCACTTCTTGCGGCCGCCGTCGAGCAGCTTGACCGCGGTGTGGCCGTAGAGCTTGAAGTACCAGTAGGCGTAGGCGGCGAACCAGTTGTTGTTGCCGCCGTAGAGCACCACGGTGTCGTCGTTCGAGATGCCCTTGGCGGAGAGCAGCTTCTCGAAGCCCGCCTTGTCGACGAAGTCGCGGCGGACCTGGTCCTGCAGCTCCGTCTTCCAGTCGATCTTGACGGCGCCGGGGATGTGCCCGCCGTCGTAGGCGCTGGTGTCCTCGTCGACCTCGACGAACACCACACCGTTGGCGTCGAGGTTCTCCTCCGCCCAGTCGGCGGTGACCAGGGCGTCCTGGCGGCTCATGAATGACTCCTCATCGAAAGACGGACGGCGCCGTCACGGCGCCGCCGGGAAAGGGACACACCGGGGGTCGCGACGGCTCGTCGAAGGACGACGGGGAGAGCGGGTTCCGCTAGGCCGCGCGACGGGCGCCGGGACACAGGCAGCTGTCGACACGGCACAGGTCGACCGCGCGCCGCCGTGTCAGGCCCTCGTCCACGGGCGCCACGCTACCCAAACCTGCCCGCGCAGGTCACCCGTGTCCGTGCGATCGGCCGAGGTGGGGCTCGATCGCCGTGACCAGCGCGGCCCGGCGCGGCACGCCGTCCACCCGGAGCAGCTCGTGCCCCCGGCCGTCGACGAGCAGCGTGGTGGGCGTGCGGGCGACCCCGAGCAGCCGCGCGAGCTCGGGGCGGTCGGCCAGGTCGACGTCGCGGTGCACCAGCCCGGGCAGCTCGGCCGCCACGTCCCCGAGCACGCTGCGGGTGTCGCGGCAGTGGGTGCAGAACGCCGCGGAGATCTGCAGCAGTACGAGGCCGCCGTCGCGGGCGGCGAGGTCGGCCGGCAGCCGCGGGGCGGGCACGGCGCCCTCCTGCGCGGCGGGCGGCGCGGGGACGCGGTGGCGACGGCGCAGCAGCAGCCCGACCACGAGGACGACCGCGCCGAGCGCGACGATGACCACCAGGGTGACGACGGCCGCCGTCATGCGCTCCAGCCCCTCTCCGACCACGGCCGTGGACCCGCCCGTCCACGCCCGCTCCCACGGTAGGCAGTGGCTCTCCGGCCCGGCGCACGCGGGCTCCACGTGCCGGCCCACGTGACATGGAACGCGCGCCGGGGTGACGGCGCGGTGAACGGCGCTAAGGTCTCCCCACCACTGTGGAGGGAGACTCGCGTGGAGCTGCTGCTGCTCACCGCCGACCCCGAACCGACGTCAGTGCTGCCGTCGTTGACCCTGCTACCCCACGGGCTGCGCACCGCGGCCCCCGAGGTCGCCGCCCTGCTCGACGCCGGACCGCACGACGCCGTCCTCGTCGACGCCCGCCACGACCTCGCCGCCGCCCGGAGCCTGTGCCGTCTCCTGGGTTCCACCGGGCTCGACGTCCCGGTGATCGCCGTGCTCACCGAGGGCGGCCTGGTCGCCGTCTCGCTGGAGTGGGGCGTGGACGAGGTGCTGCTCCCCGGCGCGGGCCCGGCCGAGATCGACGCCCGGCTGCGCCTGCTGCGCGCCCGGCGCTCGTCCGACGCGGCCGGCGGCGACGGCGCGCTGGTCCTGGGCGAGCTGGTCATCGACGAGGCCACCTACGCGGCCCGGCTGCGCGGCCGCCCGCTCGACCTCACCTACAAGGAGTTCGAGCTCCTCAAGTACCTCGCCCAGCACGCCGGCCGCGTGTTCACCCGCGCGCAGCTGCTGCAGGAGGTCTGGGGCTACGACTTCTTCGGCGGCACCCGCACGGTCGACGTCCACGTCCGCCGCCTGCGCGCCAAGCTCGGCGCCGAGCACGAGCAGCTGATCGGCACCGTGCGCAACGTCGGCTACAAGTTCGTCCGGCCGGTGCGCGGGGTCCTCGGCGGCGGCGACGGCGCCCGGGGCGGTCTCGCGCTCGACGAGTCCTCCGACGACGAGGAGCCCTCCGGGGCCGGGTCGCGCGACGACCGCGTGGTCCGTCCGGCGGTGTGGGCCGGACGCGTCTGACCAGCGCGTACCGTGGCGCGGTGTGATCACGCCGCAGTGGATCGAGCCGACGTCGACCGACCGGGAGGAGCTCGGTCGGTTCGCCGCGGACCTCGCGCACGCCGACGGCGTGGCCGCGTTCTCCGAGGCGTCCCTGCTCGACCTGGCCACGCCCACCGGGCACGGCCGCTACCTCGTCGCGCGGGCCGACGACGGCGCCCTGCTCGGCTGGGCGCACGTCGACGCGGCCGACCCCGAGGACGTCGTCGTCGAGCTCGGGGTGGCCCCGACCGCGCGTCGTCAGGGCGTCGGGCGGGCGCTCGCCCGGGCGCTCGCCGCCGACGACGTCGCGCGTCCCGGCCGGATCCGCGTCTGGGCCCACGGCGACCGTCCCGGCGCGGCGGAACTGGCCGGCGGCGAGGGCCTGGTGCGCGAGCGGGAGCTGTGGATGATGCGCCGACCGGCCGACGCCGGGGCGCTGCCCGAGCAGCGGCCGGTCGACGGCGTGTCGATCGGCGCGTTCGAACCGGGTCGCGACGAGGACGACGTCGTCGCGGTCAACGCCCGCGCGTTCTCGTGGCACCCGGAACAGGGCGGCATGACCGCGGACGACGTGCGGCGCCGCGAGCAGGAGCCGTGGTTCGACCCGGCCGGCTTCCTGCTGGCCCGCGAGGACCACGCGGACCGACTCCTCGGCTTCCACTGGACCAAGCGCCATCCTGACGGTGCGCGGACGGACGACGGGCCGGTCGGCGAGGTGTACGTGGTCGGCGTCGACCCGGACGCGCAGGGGCGGGGCCTCGGCCGTGCCCTCACCCTCGCCGGGCTGCACCACCTCGCGGGCCGCGGGCTCGACGAGGTGATCCTCTACGTCGAGGCCGACAACGCCCCGGCGGTCGCGACCTACCGCCACCTGGGCTTCGAGGTGGACGCGACCGACGTGTCCTACCGGCTGCCGCCGACCTGATCGACGCGCGACACCTGGCGGTCACCTGACGGTCACCCCAGCAGCGACAGGTGAACGTTCAACCACGGTCCGTATACACGCACACGTCGTGTGACCAGCATCAACCCGTTCCGGTGGCCCTCCACGGGCGTGTTCACCTCGCGTTCACCTGCTCACCCGGAGTCGTCCATCCCGGCTGCCTAATGTCCGCGTCCGGCCGTCACGACGCGTGGTCCGGCCGAAATGACCGGATCGCCGACGCGGCGACCGGGCTCGAGGACGAGACGGGAGATCTCTGTGAGGTTCCAGCGGCGCGCAGCGGCGATCGGCATGATCGCGGCCGGGGCGCTCCTGTTCAGCGCGTGCGGCAGCGACAACAACTCGGGCGGCTCCACCGAGCAGGCGTCGGGTGTCACCTGCGGCGGCAAGCAGGATCTGCGGGCCAGCGGCTCCACCGCCCAGGCCAACGCGATCACCGGCTTCGTCAACACGTTCGAGCAGACCTGCAACGGCCAGACCGTGAACTACACCGCGAGCGGCTCCGGCGCCGGGCGCAACGAGTTCATCGGCGGCCAGACCGACTTCGCGGGCTCCGACGCCGCGCTGAAGGCCGACGAGGCCCAGCGCGCCGCCCAGCGCTGCGCCTCCCCGGCGCTCAACCTGCCGCTGGTCTTCGGCCCGATCGCGGTCGCCTACAACGTCGCTGGCGTGACCGACCTGGCTCTCGACGGCCCGACCGTCGCCGCGATCTTCAACGGCCAGATCACCACCTGGAACGACCCGCGGATCGCCGCCCTCAACCAGGGCAAGAACCTGCCGGCGGCGCCGATCGTCGTGAACTTCCGCTCCGACGAGTCGGGCACCACGCAGAACTTCCAGACCTACCTGAACGCCGCGTCGAACAACGCCTACGGCAAGCAGGCCACCCAGACGTTCAACGGCGGCGTGGGCGCCGGCGCCCGCGGTTCGCAGGGCGTCACCGACGCCACCAAGAACACCCCGAACTCGATCGGCTACGTCGAGGCGTCCTTCGCGCAGAAGGCGCAGCTCCCGGCCGCGCAGATCATCAACTCGGGCGGCGGCCAGCCGGTGGCCCTCTCCACCGAGAACGTCGGCAAGGCGATCGACGCCGTGCAGGTCACCGGGCAGGGCAACGACCTGACCCTCGACCTGAACAGCCTCTACAAGACCACCACCCCGGGTGCGTACCCGATCGCGCTGGCGACCTACGAGATCGTCTGCACCAAGTACGCCGACCCGCAGACCGGCCAGGCCGTGAAGGCGTTCCTGCAGACCGCCCTCTCGCCGCAGGCCCAGGGCACGCTGACCGCCGGTGGCTACGTGCCGATCCCGGACGCGTTCAAGCAGCGCCTGACCACGTCGATCAACTCGATCTCCTGATCGCGTAGATCGAACGCAGCGTGACCCCCGACGGCGACGAGGCGGATTCCAACACCGTGAGCGAACGCACCACCGAGCGGGCCCCGTCGGACGACCCCGAGACCCGGGGTCGTCCGGCCGGGTCGGCCACCATGTCCCCTGTGACCGACACCAAGCCCCCGACCACCGGTTCCTCCCGGACGACCTCCGGGGGCACCGGGGAGCGTGTGTTCCGCGGGCTCACCACCGGATCCGGCCTCGTCGTCGTCGCGGCGATCGCCCTGATCGGCCTCTTCCTGGTCGTCCAGGCCGTCCCGTCGCTGCTCGCGAACAACGCGAACTTCCTGACGAGCCCCGTCTTCAACACCACCGACGCGTCCAACCTGCGCTTCGGCATCCGTGACCTCCTGGTGGTCACGCTGCTGTCGTCGCTGATGGCGCTCGTGATCGCGATGCCGATCGGCATGGGGATCGCGCTCTTCCTGACGCAGTACACGCCGAAGCGCCTGGCGCAGCCGTTCTCCTACGTGATCGGCCTGCTCGCGGCGGTCCCGTCGATCGTCTTCGGTCTCTGGGGCATCCTCGTGCTCGCCCCGGCGATCGAGCCGATCGCGGCGTTCCTGCAGACCTACCTCGGCTGGTTCTTCCTCTTCGCCCCGGGCAACCTCCCGGTGCTCACCGGCACGATCTTCACCGGCGGCATCGTGCTGGCGATCATGATCCTGCCGATCGTCACCGCGACCACCCGTGAGGTCTTCGCGCAGACGCCGCGCTTCCAGATCGAGGCCGCCCAGGCCCTCGGTGCCACGCGCTGGGAGGTCATCCGGATGGCCGTCCTGCCCTACGGGCGCAGTGGCTTCATCGCGGCCTCGATGCTCGGTCTCGGCCGGGCGCTGGGCGAGACGATCGCCGTGCTGCTGGTGATCCGGGCGGCGACCTCGCCGTCGACCGGCAGCCTGTTCGACGGCGGCTACACGTTCGCCTCGCTGATCGCGTCGGCCGCCTCCGAGTTCAGCCAGCCGCTGCCGACCGGCGCCTACATCTCGGCCGGCCTCGTGCTCTTCATCCTGACCTTCGTGGTCAACGCGGTCGCCCGCGTGGTGGCGGGCGGGAAGGTGAACGGCTGATGAGCGCCACTCTCGACGCCCCCGACCAGCCGGCTGCGCCGCCGACCTTCCGCAACGTCTCGACGTCGCGCAAGGTCAAGGACCGGGCGGCGACCGTCCTGGTCTCCCTCGCCTTCCTCATCGCCGTGGTCCCGCTGGTGTGGCTGCTGGTCAGCGTGCTGATCAAGGGCTTTCCCGCGATCGTCTCGGCCGACTGGTGGACGCGCTCGCTCTCCGGTGTCACGCCGGACGAGGTCCGCGGCGGCGTCTACCACGCCATCGTCGGCACGCTGGTCCAGGCCGTGATCTCGGGCGTGATCGCGGTGCCGATCGGCATCCTCGCCGCGGTCTACCTCGTCGAGTACGGCCGCGGGAAGATCGCGAAGACCACGAGCTTCATGGTCGACATCCTCTCGGGTGTCCCGTCGATCGTCGCGGCGCTGTTCGTCTTCGCGCTGTTCGTCTCGATCATCGGCCTCGAGCAGAGCGGCTTCCTCGTCGGCCTGGCCCTCGTGCTGCTGATGCTCCCGGTGGTCATCCGCAACACCGAGGAGATGCTGCGGCTGGTCCCGGACGAGCTGCGCGAGGCCTCCTACGCGCTGGGCATCCCGAAGTGGAAGACGATCCTGCGGATCGTGCTGCCGACCGCCCTGTCCGGCACCGTCACCGGCGTCATGCTGGCCTTCGCCCGCGTGATGGGCGAGACGGCCCCGGTGCTGGTCCTCGTCGGCTACGCCCGGGCGATCAACTTCAACCCGTTCGAGGGCAACCAGGCGTCGCTGCCGCTGCTCATCTACACCGAGCTCTCGACGAACCCGTCGGCCGCCGGCCAGCTCCGCATCTGGGGCGGCGCGCTGACGCTGATCCTGATCGTGATGCTCTTCCAGCTCGCGGCCAGCCTCATCTCCCGCTACTCGGCGATCTCGAAGTAAGGACCATCGTGGCCAAGCGTCTCGACCTCAAGGACGTCGACATCTACTACGGCGAGTTCCACGCCGTGCAGAACGTCAACCTCTCCGTCCCGCCGCGCAGCGTCACCTCGTTCATCGGGCCGTCGGGCTGCGGCAAGTCCACGGTGCTGCGGACCCTGAACCGGATGCACGAGGAGATCCCCGGCGCGCGCGTCGAGGGTCAGATCCAGCTCGACGGCGAGGACATCTACGCCCGCGGCTCCGACGCCGTGGCCGTGCGCCGCACCATCGGCATGGTGTTCCAGCGCCCCAACCCGTTCCCGACGATGTCCATCCGCGACAACGTCGTTGCCGGGCTGAAGCTGCAGGGCGTGCGGGACAAGAAGAAGCTCGACGAGGTCTGCGAGGCCTCGCTGCGCGGCGCGAACCTCTGGAAGGAGGTCTCCGGCCGGCTCGACAAGCCCGGCGGCGGCCTCTCCGGCGGCCAGCAGCAGCGTCTCTGCATCGCGCGGGCGATCGCCGTGCAGCCCGACGTGCTGCTCATGGACGAGCCCTGCTCGGCCCTGGACCCGATCTCGACGCTCGCGATCGAGGACCTGATCGGCGACCTCAAGAAGGACTACACGATCGTCATCGTCACCCACAACATGCAGCAGGCCGCGCGGGTGAGCGACCAGACGGCGTTCTTCAACCTCGAGGCCACCGGCAAGCCGGGCCACCTCGTCGAGATCGACGACACCGAGAAGATCTTCTCGAACCCGACCGAGCGGGAGACCGAGGACTACATCTCCGGCCGCTTCGGCTGAGTTCTCCCTTTCCCGACGACGGGCCCTGCCGCACCCGGTGCGGCAGGGCCCGTCGTCGTTCGTGGGCGCCTCACCCCATGACGAACGAACGGCACCCCCGCAGCTTCTCTGTGCGCGAGAGTGCCGTTCGTTCGGAACGGGGTCGCTCCGATCAGGCCAGCGGCGGGTCCGGCATCTTGCCGGTGACCATGAAGACGACGCGGCGGGCGACGGCCACCGCGTGGTCGGCGAACCGCTCGTAGAACCGGCCGAGCAGCGTCACGTCGACCGCGGGGGCGACGCCGTGCGGCCAGTCCTTGGTCATCATCACGGTGAACAGGTGCCGGTGGAGGTCGTCCATGGCGTCGTCGTCGGACTCCATGGTGAACGCGAGCTCGATGTCGCGGTCGAGGATCACCCGGCGGGCGTCCTGGGCCAGGTCCAGCGCGACCCGGCCCATCTCGGCGAAGTAGGGCGCGACCTCCTGCGGGAGGACGAGCTCGGGGTGGCGACGCCGGGCGGCCTTCGCGACGTGCAGGGCGAGGTCGCCCATGCGCTCGAGGTCGCCCGCGGAGTGGATGGCGGCGATGACCGAGCGCAGGTCGCCCGCCACCGGGGCCTGCAGGGCCAGCAGCCCGAACGCCTGGTCCTCGGCGGAGGTGCGGATCGCGTCGATCTCGGTGTCGGAGGAGATGACCTCCTCGGCCAGGTCGAGGTCACCCTCGAGCAGGGCGCTCGTGGCCTTCTTCATGGCCTCGCCGGCCAACAGGGACATCTGGGCGAGCTCGTCGTTCAGCGACGAGAGCTTCTCGTGGTAGGCCGCGCGCATGGGCGCAGACTAGGCGGAGGGCCGGTCGGTCACCCGTCGCCCGCATGAATCAGAGGTGAACGCCGCCGAATGTGAGCAGGTCAACGGCAGGTGCTGTCCGCCGCGTTGACCAGCGTCGGCAGCGGGGCGGTGGGCGCGGGGGCGGTCGGGTCGACGACCCGGCCGTCGAAGTCGTCGCCGAGCTCGAGGACGAGTGCTCCGGCCCCGGCGCGCGGGTCGAGGACGGCGCCGGGGACCGCCTTCTGCAGCGTCGCGGCCGCACCCGCCTGGTCGGGCGTGAAACGGATCGTCGTGCGCGAGTCGGTCGCGGCGGCGGCGGTGGAGCCGCGGACGTCGCTCGTGACGGTGAACCCGTACCCGCGCAGCGACCCGGCGACCGAGCCCGCGGACGGCCCCTGCTGTGCGCCGAGGCGGCCACCGACGTCCCGGCGGAACCCGGAACCCTCGTCGTCGCGGGAGCCGTCGCCGCCGCCGTCGTCGCTGCTGCCCGACCCGTCGTCGTCCGACCCGCTCGCGGAGCGGGTGCTGCCGGACTCCCCGGAGGCGCTCACCTCCGTGGCGTCGCCGCTGCCGTCGTCGCCCGTGGACGTCGCGGAGCGGGCGTCGACGAGTCGGAGAGCGACCCGCTCGGCGGGCACCGGCGGTGCCGGGGGCGGCCCGGTGGGGGTGGCGCCGGGCTGTCCGGGGAGCGGCGTGTCGTTGATGATCGCGTCGAACAGCGAGCGGTTGTCGACGGTGCGGAGGACCTCGTTGCCGCGGGCGTTCGCGACGCCGGTGGTGGGCACCGTCGTGAACGTGACCGCGCGGGCGTCGAGCCCGGAGAGCGACTGCCCGAGGGACAGGAGCTGCGCCGCCTCGATGTTCTCGCCGTAGGTGGAGCGCCCGACGGCGTCGACCAGGCCGCGCAGCTTCCCGACGTCGAGCAGCGTCCCGGCCGACAGGGTCTTGCGCAGCAGGGCGGACAGGAAGATCTGCTGGCGGTTGATGCGGCCGTAGTCGCTGGTCGGGTCCCCGACGACGTGGCGGGCCCGGACGAAGCCGAGTGCCTGGTCGCCGGTCAGGACCGAGGTGCCGGCGCGGGGGACGACGGTGCCCAGGACGGTGTCGCGCAGCGGTTTCTCGAGGCAGACCGGGACGCCCTCGACGGCGTCGACCATGTCCTTGAAGCCGGAGAAGTCGACACCGAGGAAGTGGTTCACGGCGAGCCCGGAGAGTTCCTGGACCACCTTCGTCACGCAGCGCGGCCCGCCGACCTGGTACGCCGAGTTCAGCTTCATCCGCGGCGCGCGGGGGATCGTCTGGCCGGTGTACGCCCCGGAGACCGAGTCCCAGCGCTCGCAGGCCGGGCGGTCGATCTCGAGGTCGCGCGGGAACGAGACCACGGTCATCCGCGCCCGGTTCGCCGGCACGTGGACGATCATCACGGTGTCGGAGCGGGCGCCCGGGACGTCGGTGGCGTCGCCGACGTCCTCGCTCGGCGGGGCGCCGACGCGCGTGTCGGAGCCGACGACGAGGAAGTTCTGGTCCCCGGCCTGGGCGGCCGGGTCGATGATCGAGGCCGACGTCGGGTCCAGCGCGCCGATCTTCTTCACGGCGGCCTCGAACCAGGACGTCGCCCCCCACGCGACGCCGCAGACCAGGACGATGACCGTCGACATCGCGACGGTCGTCAGCCGCAGCGTCCGCGCCCACGTCCACGGGCCGATTCGGGTGCGAACGCGCGTCCCGACCCCGGAGAGCACGGCCGACGTGGCGGCGAACCCGGTCGCGTCGCCGTCGGGG
The DNA here is from genome assembly GCF_050955885.1 of Actinomycetospora sp. CA-084318. Lineage (NCBI taxonomy): Bacteria > Bacillati > Actinomycetota > Actinomycetes > Pseudonocardiales > Pseudonocardiaceae > Actinomycetospora > Actinomycetospora sp. CA-084318. The sequence continues at coordinate 5,827,066 of NZ_CP192098.1, read as the reverse complement.
ACGAGCACGGCGCGCGGGGCGGCTGTCGGTGCGGCGGGCTCGCGAGGGGGACGTGGGGCAGGTTCCGGGGCGGCGGGGGCTGCCTGGTGTGCCTCTCGCGGTGGGGCCGGCTCCGCGGTGGTGGCCGGCGGCGCGGAAGGCTTCCCGACGGCGGGTGGCGCAGCCGGTTCACGAGCGGGACGTGGGGCAGGGTCCGGGGCCGCAGGGGCTGCCTGCTGTGCCTCTCGCGGCCCGGGCTTCCCGACGACGGGAGCGGCGGTGCGGATCGTCGGGAGCTCCGAGGGCGGCCCCGCGGGTTCGTCGGCTGCTGCGGCGGCCGCGACGAGGTCGCGCATCGGCTCGGTCTCGGCGGCCGCCCCGGCGGGGCGCAGGCTGCGGCGGCCGGGGCGCTTGCGGGCGAGCGGCACCATCGTCGGCGCGACGCCGCCGCGCCGGTCGACCGCGGTCTCACCGACGACGACCCGCGTGGGCACCGACGGCGGTCCGGTCCGCACCGTCTCCGACGACCGGGCCGCGGGGACGCCGGGACCGGCGCCGCGCTCACGGTCGTCGGTCACGGGACCCCCGAATGGTCAGGAACGCATCCGGAGACCGGCGGCCGTCCGGGGTGCACGGATCGTACTGAGGCGGTCACCGGGTCGCGCGCGCGGGTTACTCCGGAGTTTCGTCGGAGGCAAGCATCGTCACTCGATCGTGACGGAGTCGTCCGTTCGGCCCTCTGCGTGCCCGCACTCAGGGCAGGGCGCGCCCCGATCGGGCCTGGTGGCCCACCGCGCGGGCGATGGCGGCGATCCCCCGACGTCCGGCGGCGGGTCCGGCGAGCCGCACCTGCCCCGTGTCGTCGCGGAACGCCACGGCGTTGCGCCCGGTCCGCTTCGCGACGTAGAGCAGCTCGTCGACGTGGTCGAGGAGGCCGTCGCAGGTGCCGCCCGTGTCGTCGGGGTCGAGGCAGGCCAACCCGAGGCTCGCCGTGACGCGCAGCTCCGGGGCGATCGCGGACCAGTCGTGGTGCTCGATCCGCGCCCGGATCGACTCGCACAGGGCGACGGCGTCCGCGTCGGCCGGCCGCGGCAGGACGAGCGCGAACTCCTCGCCGCCGTAGCGGGCGCAGAACCCGTCGGGCACGCGGCCATCGAGCTCGGCGCGCATCAGGCCGACCAGCGTGCGCAGGACGGCGTCGCCGATCGCGTGCCCGTAGGTGTCGTTGACGAGCTTGAAGTGGTCGACGTCCACGAGGGCCACGCAGACCGCGCCGTCGTTGCCGTCACGCAGGGTGGACAGTCGCTCGTCGAGGTAGCGGCGGTTCCAGGTGGCCGTGAGGCTGTCGCGCCGGCTCTGCTCGCGCGCCTCGGCCCGTTCCCGCCGGAGACGGTCGACTTCGCGGCGTAACTGCTCGGGCACGTGGACCGGCGGTGTGTCGCCGAGGTGCACGAGCGCCATCGCGGCGCGCAGGTGCTGGTAGGCGCGCCGCCAGTCGCCGCGGTCGGCGAGCACCTCCGCGGCCGCCTCGTGGGCCCGTGCCTGGGCCGCGCGGGCCGTCCCCGCGTCGTCGGTGGCCGCGTCCAGGCGGAGGGCCTCGTCGATCCCGACGATCGGTGCGGTGTCGAACGTGCTGGCAGCGGGCCCCTGACGGTCGTCGGAGGGGATCTCCGGAGCCGGTGCGCCTGCCGTCGTGGCGGGCGCACCCGTCGACACCCGGTCCGGCGCACTGCCGACCGTGGAGCCCCTCACGACCACCCGCCGCTCCCTCGATGCCTCGCGTCCGTGCTCCCTCCAGTGTGACGCCCGAACGATCCTGTGCAACGTCCGCAGCCCGCTCGCCAACCGAATCCACCGTCCGGTCGACGTGACTCTGCGTGAAAGACACTGTGGATTCGGTCGCCTGCGCTTTCGGCCCCAGATCCGTGCCCGACCGGGTGCTCAAGGTCCGGCGACGTGACCGCTCGTACTGTGAGGTCTCAGTCAGCACACGGAGCGTAGCTGGTGACCCGCGTGTCCTGGATCACGAAGTGCTTCGATCCGACGTCCTCGCGGATCTCCGCGGCCCCGCGGCGGACGGTCACGGCGGCGGCGGCCACGTAGATCGCCCCCGCGGGCCGGCCGACGTCCGGGAGGGTCGCGGGGGGACGCCAGTCGGGGTCGGGACGCAGGGTGCGGGCGACGAGCCGGGTGTCGAGCGTGAGCTCGCCGAAGCACCGGTCCGGCGGGAACGGCGCGCCCTCGGCCTGCGTGCCGCGCAGGAAGTCGGCCTGCTCGCGGGCGCCGGCGGCGCCCGCCCGGTTCGAGGCGTCGACGTACGCGCTGATGAGCGCGCGGTCGGCGGGCGGCACGGCCGCGGCCCGGGGCGTCCCGGGCACCGTCGAGCCGCAGCCGGCGAGACCCGTCGTCAGGACGGCGACGACGACGGCGGCGGCGACGCGCACGCGGGTCAGCCGCCGGAGTGCATGACGTCCGCGCCGACGGGCACCGTGGCGTCCTCGGGGTCGTCGAGCCAGCCCTCGGGCAGCGTGACGTGGCCGGGGGAGCCCTGACGGCCGCGGGGGCCGTCGGCGTCGGGCGGGAACGGCTGGTCGTGGTCGAGGCGCGCGAGCAGCTCGTCGAGACGCTCGAGCCCGTCGATCATGCCCAGCTCGCGGCGCACCTCGGACCCGACGGCGAAGCCGTGCAGATACCAGGACATGTGCTTGCGCGAGTCGCGCACACCCTTGCGCTCGCCGTGGTGGGCGATGAGCAGCTCGACGTGGCGCCGCATGACGCCGGCGACCTGGCCCAGCGTCGGCGGGGTGGGCCGCTCGCGTCCCGCGAACGCCGCCTCGAGCTCGCCGAACAGCCATGGGCGGCCGAGGCAGCCGCGGCCGACGACGACGCCGTCGCACCCGGTCTTCTCGACCATCGCGAGCGCGTCGTCGGCGGCGAAGATGTCGCCGTTGCCCAGCACGGGGACCTCGGCGGGCACGGCGTCGCGCAGCTCGGCGATGCGGCTCCAGTCGGCCTGTCCGGAGTAGCGCTGCGCGGCGGTGCGCGCGTGCAGGGCGACGGCGGCCGCACCCTCGGCGGCCGCGATGCGCCCGGCGTCCAGGAAGGTCACGTGGTCGTCGTCGATGCCGATCCGCATCTTGACGGTGAGCGGGAGGCCGCCCTGCGAGGCCGCTGCCACCGCGGTCCGGACGATCGACTCGAACAGCCGCCGCTTGTAGGGCAGCGCCGCCCCGCCGCCGCGCCGGGTCACCTTGGGCACCGGGCAGCCGAAGTTCAGGTCGACGTGGTCGGCGAGGTCCTCGGCGACGATCCGCTCGACGGCCCGGCCGATGGTCACCGGGTCGACGCCGTAGAGCTGCATGGACCGCGGCCGCTCGTCGTCGTCGAACGCGATCATCTCGGCGGTGCCCGGGTGCTTCTCCACCAGCGCCCGCGCGGTGATCATCTCGCAGACGTAGAGACCCGCGCCCTGCTCACGGCACAGTCGCCGGAACGGCGGGTTGGTGACGCCCGCCATCGGCGCGAGCACGACCGGGGCGGCCAGCTCGTGCGGACCGATGCGGAGTGGCTTCACGGTTCCCATTGTGCGCGTCCCGCCCGCCCGCCCCGCGTGAGGGGAACCCTGGTGCGACACGAGCGCTCGAGGGTTCCCCTCACGCGGGGGAGAGAGCTCAGAGCTTCTCGGCCCGGATCTCGTGGCCGGCGCTGGTGAGGCAGCGTCCGGTGGCGAGGTTGAACTTCCAGTTGTGCAGCGTGCAGGTGAGCACGTCGCCGTCCACGGCGCCGAACTTCGACAGGTCGGCCGACAGGTGCGGGCACCGGGCCTGGACCTTCCAGCCGTCGAGCTCGATGTCGCGGCCGTCGTCGTTCGCCGCGTCGTACCAGTTCTCCACGTAGTCCATCCGCTCCTCGGACAGACACTTGAAGAACGTGTAGAGGTACTCGTTGTACTGGCCCACGCGGGTAGCAGCGAAGCGCACCGAGAGGAACAGCGAGTTCGACCAGTCGACCTCGCCGGTGTCGATGTTCGTCTGCACCAGGGTGGCCGGGATGGTCCACCGGTAGCGCGCCTGCTCGCCGTCCCAGGTGCGGATCTCGCGGCCGGCGAAGTCGAAGGCGAGCGCGAGGGTCCCCTCGTCGTCGACGCCCGGGGCACCCGCGGGCATGCCGGTCAGGTCCATCCGGACCACGCCGCCGATGCCGTCGCACATGTGGTCGGCCCGCTTCATCAGCGGCTCGATCCACTCCTTGAGCTGGCGCAGGATGTCGGGCTGCGGCGCCGACCAGCTCGCCTTCTGCGCCGCGATCGTCGGGCGGGCGCGCTCGGCGAACTCCCGGAGGTGGTTCTCCTTGTCGACGAAGATGCGCTCGACCTCGTCGTCGGACATCGGGTGGGTCAGGTTCCCGACGACGGGGCCGTCGATCTCGGCCGTCGTCCCCGGCAGGAGCAGGTGGCCGCCCTCGTGGCCCAGCTCCCGCATCCGGCCGAGGAACTCCCACTGGTCGGTGAAGATCGACTCGTTCTCGACGCCCTCGTAGCCCAGCCCGTTCCAGCGGAACAGCTCGTCGTCGAGGAAACAGGGCGGACCCGCCGTCGGGAAGATGTTCGGGGCGCCGACCTCGCGGATGTAGCGCATCGCGCGGTCCTCCTGGCCGATGCGCTTGCGGCGGGCGAACTCGCGCTTCGCGGCCTTCGGGAGGTCGTAGACCATCGGCCACCAGATCGCGCCGGAGAACTGCGTGAAGTGCGCGTCGTAGGCGCCGAACTCCAGCAGTTCCGGGATGTCGAGCGGGTGCGCGTCGTTCTGGTTGACGATCCGGGCGGTGCCGTCGTCGAGGGAGAGCGCGGAGTCGCCGATCGGGCCGTCGCCCGGCCCCTTGAGCGAGGTGATCATGATGCGGAGGCCGCCGTCGAGCTCGACGGGCTCGGAGGTGCGGGTGCGCACGAAGTGCCGGAAGCCGAGCTCGCGCAGCTCGTTCTCGAGCTCGTCGGTGGGGAAGTCGGGCAGCAGCACCCGCGCGTCCTTCGACACGTTCTTCGCCAGGTTCTCGGCGTCGAAGTGGTCGCGGTGCAGGTGGGAGACGTAGAGGTAGTCGCACTGCCCGAGGGCGGCCCAGTCCAGCTGCGTGTTGTCCGGGAACGGCACCCACGACGCGAAGAAGGTCGGGTTGGTCCACGGGTCGCACAGCACGCTGCCGCCCGTCGTCTCGAAGCGCATTCCCGCGTGCCCGGTTCCGGTGACCCGCACCAGCAGACCTCCTCCAGCTCGACAGCTCGTCCCCGATTGTCCGCGTCACCGGGTCCCGGAGGCTGCCCGGGTGGGGTATCCCTGAGCACGTGACCCGACTCCCCGTCGACGGAGACCCGATCGCCGCCCTGCGGGCCGTCGCCTTCTACTACGAGCGTGAACGGGCCGACACCTATCGGGTGAAGGCGTACCGGACGGCCGCCGACCGTCTGGCCGAACTGTCCGCCGACGAGGTCGCCTCGCGGGCCGCCGCCGGCACGCTGACCGACCTCAAGGGTGTGGGGAAGAAGACGGCAGGCGTGGTGGCCGAGGTGGTCGCGACCGGGACGTCGTCGGCAGTCGAGGAGCTGGCCGCGAAGCACGAGGCGCCGGTCGCGGGCGGGATCGAGCTCCGCTCCGCGCTGCGCGGCGACTGCCACACGCACTCCACCTGGTCCGACGGCGGGTCGGACATCCTCGAGATGGCCCGCACGGCCCGCGATCTCGGCCACGCCTGGATGGTGCTGACCGACCACTCGCAGAACCTCACCGTGGCCAACGGGCTCAGCCCGGCGCGTCGTCGGGAACAGTTCGCGGTGATCGACGAGGTGAACGCCGAGCTGGCGCCGTTCCGGCTGCTGCGCGGGATCGAGGTCGACATCCTCGAGGACGGCTCGATCGACGCGCCGGACGACCTGCTCGCCGAGCTCGACCTCGTCGTCGCGAGCGTGCACTCGAAGCTGCGCGCGCCGAGCGAGGAGATGACCGCGCGGATGGTGTGCGGGGTGTCGAACCCGTACGTCGACGTGCTCGGGCACTGCACCGGCCGGCTCGTCACGGGCGGCCGGGGGACGCGGCCGCCGTCGACGTTCGACGCCGAGGCGGTGTTCGAGGCGTGCCTGGAGAACGGGGTCGCCGTCGAGATCAACTCGCGGCCGGAGCGGCTGGATCCGCCGCGGACGCTGCTGCGCCAGGCGGTCGAGGCGGGGTGCGAGTTCGTGGTCGACACCGACGCCCACGCGCCCGGTCAGCTGGACTGGCAGCCCTACGGCTGCGAGCGGGCGGAGGAGTGCGAGGTGCCGGTCGAGAAGATCGTCAACACGCGGTCGGTCGACGACCTCCTCGCGTGGCGAAGTCGCCTCTGAGCAGGGCAAACCAAGTCGTTTGCGGATCAGCGGATCCAGGCTTAGCGTGGTGATTACATGGGAGAGGAGGTGGTCCGACGTTGATGAACGACAGGACTCGTGAGGTGTCCGTCAGCTAGCCGACGTCAGGTCGTGGATTGACCGGCTCCGCCCTCGGAGGGCGGACACGTCAGCTGGTGAATTCCCGACGGACACCGGACCCCCGGGGCGCTCGGAGTTTGTCCATCCGAGCCCCTCGAGCACCGCTCGAGGGAAGCATGCCCCGGGGGTTTTCCATGTGCACTGCTCACGAGGCCGCGGGCCGGCCGGCTCAGAGCGCGGCGTGCCGCGCGTGCCCACCCGTCGTCGGGAAGGGGACCGCGTCCTCGTCACGACGACGACGGCGACCGCCGGTGCCCGCGATGCTCGGGGTGTCGCCGGTGGGCGGGAAGTCGAGCGAGTACGGCGCCTCGGGGCGCCGGCGCGGCCGCTCCGGGCGGGCCGCCCCCGGCACGAGGGGACCGTGCGGGCCGGTGCCGGGCAGGTTGCCCTGCCCGACCCACTCCGCCTCCTGCGCGACCCGATAGGTCTGGCACGGCCACGAGGCCGTGCGCCCCGCCGTGTCGCGGCAGCCGCCGCAACGACCGGCGGAGTCGGGGACGTGCTCGGCCAGGACCCGGCGGACCAGGTCGGGCATCTCGGACATGACCAGGGCCATCGACATGCGTGGCCTCCAATCGGGTTACGGGAGGATCTGGACCTCGTCGTTGACCTGCAGGAAGTCGAAGAACGCCTTCGAGTCCTCGTCGCCGAGGTGCACGCACCCGGCCGAGGCGCGCTGCAGGCTGCCGCCGTGGAAGGCGTCGCCCGGTGCGAAGAACACCGAGTTGGGCATCGGCGCCTGGTTGTACTCGCGGGAGTGGTGGTACTGGTCCTTCCACATCACGTGGAAGATGCCGGTCGGCGTCTCGTGGCCGGGGCCGCCGGTGGTGATGGGGACGGGCCCGCGGACGAGCTTCCCCTGGCCGTCACCGATCCACGCCTTCTGCTGCGAGATGCTCACGCAGGCCTTGGCGGTGACCTCGCACGGCGGCGCACCCGGTGCCGCCGCCGGAGCGGCGAACGCGGGTACCGCGGCCTGGAGCACCCCGGCGCCGACGACTCCGGCGGTGAGCGCGGTCCGCGCGAGACGGCGCTCGGAGTGCTTCTGGTGACGACCCAACTCGTGTCCTTCCCCGACGGTCGTGAGGGGCAGTGCGGCGGTGACCATACGTCTCGGCCAGGTCACCGATCGCGTTCGGTGGGGTCACGGACCGTGGTGTCGTGCGTAGGTCATCCGAGCGGATCTCGGCCGTCTGACCTGCGACGACGTCTCGAACTCGTGTCGTGGTGAGCCCTGTCTCCGCCGAGCGGTGGGCGCGTCGCAGCGCTCGGGTGGCGTCGTCGTGGGCGACTCGCGTGCGGTGTCCGGATCCCCTGTCCCGACGTCAGGTCGGTGCCGGCGCCGAGCGGAGGCGCGAGTGCGCCGGACGGGCGAACGGTGCCGTAGTGCACTACGGCAGACACCGCCCGCGCCCCGGCGGACGCTCGTGTCCTGTCGAGGAGGTCGTGATGAGGCGTGTCGAGATCGGCGTGGTCGTCCTGGCGGTGCTGGGGCTGGCCGATGCCCTGAGCTTCTGGCTCTTCCCGGCGCCGCCGGAGGCGCCGCCCGGCACGGACGCGGTGGGTCTGGTGCTGGGCGCCCTGACGGTCGTGCTGCTCGCGGTGTGGTGGGCGCGGCGGACGCGGGGACTGCTGATCGGCGCCGTGGTGCTCCGGGCCCTCTCGGCACTCCTGGCGGTGCCGGCGCTGATCTTCGGGGTCGAGGGCGCGCTGTGGGTGACGCTCGCGGTGCTGATCGTGATCACGGTGATCGGGATCGTGCTCGTGGCGCCGGCGATGTCCGGGCGCGCGTCGCGGGCGGTCGCCTGAGTGGGTGACCTCTTCGTGGCGTCCAGTGACACGGATCGGCCACCGACATCGTCAGGACCGCCCGGGAAGTCAGTGGCACGGAGCGCCCTCAGGGGCACCCCGTGCCACTGAAACCGGTGCTCGAGGTCCCGCTCGACCCGACCCCTGCCTCGGCCCCCTGTGCCCGGCTAGGCTCGGTCGCGCGGGCCTCTAGCTCAATGGGCAGAGCATCGGACTTTTAATCCGCTGGTTGTGGGTTCGAGTCCCACGGGGCCCACCCGAGACTGGTCCTGCACCGGACGATCCCGCTAACCTCCCTCGCTCCCACGAATCCGGAGCAACGGGAGAAATCGCCCATGAGGTACACGGTCTCCATGGAGATCGCCGCGCCGCGGGAGACCGTGGTCGCGCTGCTCGCCGACCCCGTGCACCTGCCGAAGTGGCTGCGAGGGCTCGTGTCGCACGAGCCGGTCGACGGCGAGCACGGGCAGGTCGGCACCGTGTCGCGGGTGGTCCTGCAGATGGGGCAGCAGGAGATGGCGGCCACCGAGACCATCACCCGCCGGGAACCGTCCGACCTGCACGAACTCCCTGCCGACACCCCCGTCCACTACGAGCGCGAGATCGTCGCCGACGGCATGTGGAACGCCGCGCGCGAGCGGCTGACGGCGTCCGGGCCGGGGACCACGCTCTGGGAGAGCGAGAACGAGTACCGGTTCGACGGCGTCGTCATGCGGGTGGCGGCGCCCCTGATGCGCCCGATGTTCCGCAAGCAGTCCCGGCGGCACATGGCGGACTTCAAGGCGTTCGCCGAGCACGGGACGGACGTCCGCGGGACCTGACCGGTCAGCGCGGGGCGTACATGATGATCCCGACGCCGACGAGGCAGACGGCCGCGCCGAGCAGGTCGAACCGGTCGGGGCGGTAGCCGTCGAGCACCATCCCCCACACCAACGAGCCAGCCACGAACACGCCGCCGTACGCGGCGAGGATGCGGCCGAACTGCGCGTCGGGCTGGAACGCGGCGACGAAGCCGTACGCCCCGAGCGCCAGGACGCCGAAGCCCGCCCACCACCACGCGCGGCCCTCCCGCACGGCCTGCCAGACCAGCCACGCCCCGCCGATCTCCAACACGGCGGCGACGACGAACAGGGCCACCGAGCGCAGCGTCATGCGGCGAGGTCCGGCGAGACGGGCACGGCCCCGACCGTAGACACCCTTCCCGCCACCGCGATCGCCCGGCACAGTTCTCGACACCGCCGACGATGGAGGAACCCGTGCCGATCGAGCGCCAGACCGTGTCCGTGCCCCACCTCGGCGGGTCCACCGTCGCGTACGCGTTCTCCCGGGCGTACGACCCCGGCAAGCCCACGCTGGTCCTGGTCAACTCCTTCAGCACCTCGGTCGAGCTGTACCGCCCGCAGTTCGCCGACGAGGCCCTCGACGGCGCAGCGAACCTGCTCGCGATCGAGCTGTACGGCCACGGTGACACCCGCGCCGCGTGGCGGCAGTTCACCTACTGGGACAGCGCGGTGGCCAACCTGCAGGTGCTCGACGCCCTCGGCATCCGCCGGGCGTTCGTACTCGGCACCTCGCAGGGCGGGTGGGTGGCCGCGCGGATGGCGATGCTCGCGCCCGACGTCGTGGCGGGCATCCTCCCGCTCGGCACCTCGATGGACGACGAGAGCGAGCGCAGCCGACGCCTCGGCTGCTGGGACGGCGTCGCGTTCTGCACTCCCGCGATCGACGACCTCGCGGCCCCCGTCGGTGACGACTGGGTGGTGCCCACCGAGTTCGTCGACGCCGTGCTCGGTGCCGGCTTCGGGGCCGACACGAGCGACGACGAGCGCGCTTTCTGGCACGCCGAGCACCAGCGCAACTACCGCGGCGACGACGGGCGCCACCGGCTGCGCGTCGCGTCGATCAACCTGCGCGACCGCGACGGCCTGCACGCCCGGCTCGACGACGTCCGCTGCCCGGTGCGCTGGCTGCAGGGCACCGCCGACGAGGTCTACTCCGTGGCCAACGCCGAGGAGGAGATCCGGCTGTTCGTGAACTCCCCGCAGGCCGACCTGCAGGTCGTCGAGGGCGGACAGCACTTCCTCAGCTCCACGCACGCGAAGGACGTGAACGCGGCGGCCGTCGAGTTCCTGGAGCGCTGGGCCGGATAGTCCGGCACGACGATGGCGCGCTGCTCGCGTCCCGTGGGAGCAGCGCGCCACCGACGACCGCTGGGCGTTCACCCGAGGCCCGACACCCGCAGCGTCAGGTTGATCCGCTCGTCGGGGGCGACGCCGATCTCGGGCACGTCGCGGTCGGGGAGGAGTCTCGGCACACCGTGGAAGGCCAGGCGGTGCTCGCCCCCGAACACGATCAGGTCGCCGGAGCAGAGCTCGACGTCGTGCCAGGGGCCGCGGCGGTGGTGCGGACTCCCGATGCGGAACACGCACGCCGCGCCGAGGCTCAGCGACACCACGGGGTCGGGCGCCCGCTCCTCGCGGTCCTGGTGCAGGCCGAGGCGCGCGTCGCCTCGGTAGGAGTTCACCAGGGCCACGTCGGGCCGGTAGACCACGGCGGGGTCGTCGTACGCGTCCGCGAGCGCCGCCCGACCGAGGTCGGCCAGCCACTCCGGGAACGGCTGGACCGGGGATCCGTCCTGGTCGTCGCGGGTGCGGCTGTAGCGGTACGGGATCCAGTGCCGGCCGAGGCACACCGACGACACGCTCATCCGCGCCCCGCCCGGCAGCATCGCGTGTCGGGCGCCCGGGCCCTCGGCCGCCCACTCCCGGGCACGCGAGACGAGCCGGCGCTGCGTGTCCACCTCGAGCCAGTCCGGGACGTGCACCACGCCCGGTGCGATCGTCCGCCGCGGCCGCGGGATCAGCTCGAACACATGACCACCTCCTCCCCGGGCACACCGGAAACGCCTCGCGTGCTGCGGGGTCGGTGTCCACACTGCCCACGGTGTGGAGCACCCGCCGCGAACGCTCGAAGGACCGGGCCGCCGTCCACGCGGTGAACCTCGCCGCCTTCCCGACGCCGGACGAGGCCGAGCTGGTCGACGCCCTCCGCGCCGACGGGGGCGCCTGGGTCGACCTGTCGTTCGTGGTCACGCACGACGACGAGGTCGTCGGCCACGCCCTGCTCACCCGCTGCCACGTCGACGGTGCGCCGGCGCTCGCACTCGCCCCGTGCGCGGTCCTCCCGTCGCACCAGGGCCGTGGTGCGGGCGCCGCTGCGATCCGTGCCGCCCTCGGGGCGGCTCGGGAGGCGGGCGAGAACCTCGTCGTCGTGCTCGGGCATGCCGGGTACTACCCGCGGTTCGGCTTCGCCCCGGCCTCCACGCGGGGTGTCCGGGCCCCGTTCGACGTTCCCGACGAGGCCTTCATGGCCCTCGCGCTCGACGCGTCACGCCCGGTCCCGACCGGCACGGTCGCGTATCCGTCCGCGTTCGGCGTGTGAGGCGGACTAGACGAAGCTGAGCACGCCCATCGTCGCGGCGATCGCCACGACGGCGCCGGCGAACCACCGGGTCGCCCCGCGGCGGGAGACCAGCGCGACGACGCCGATCGCCGCGAGCACCACCGTGATCACCAGCCCGACGATCGCGATGACCAGCTCCACGTGACCCTGCATCGGACCGCTCATCTCGACCGCCAACCTGTCGGGGGACTCATCCGACCGGCCTAACGTCGCACGTCCCGGCGGGTGACGCGGATCAGGAGGACGGCAGCAGCTCCCACGGCGTCGGCCACGGCACGGAGGCCTCCGGGTCGGTCACGGGCTCCTCGTGCCCGGCGACCCGGACGCCGCCCGCCGTGATCACGGAGCGCGCCCGCTCCTCACCGATCCCCGCCCCCGTCAACCGCTCGAGCAGGGTGGCGGGACGGGGTTCGGGGCGCGGGTACTCGAGCACCTCCGCACGGTAGGTCGGCCGACGACGACCGGCCGGTACCGACGGTGCGGACGCTGCTCACATCACCGGACCGGGTCAGAAGGTGATCAGCGGCTTGATGATCCCGTCGCGCTTGTGGGTCATCATGTCGAAGGCCTCCTCGACCTGGTCGATGCCCATCCGGTGGGTGGTCATCGACGTCGGGTCGATCTTGCCGTTGGCCATCAGGCGCATGAGGCGCTCCATGCGCAGGCGGCCGCCGGGGCAGAGGTCGGTGACGATCTTCTTGCCGGCCATGCCGAGGCCCCAGGCGTCGAGCGGCATCGTCACCGTCGGGCCCGACTCGCCGTGGTAGCCGACGTTGGACAGCGTCCCGCCCGGCGCGGTCGCGTAGAGCGCCGCCTCGAACGTGACCTGGTTCCCCAGCGCCTCCACGGTCGAGTTCGCGCCCCCGCCGGTGAGTTCGAGGATCTGCTCCGCCACGTTGCCCGACGACGGGTCGATGACCACGTCCGCGCCGAAGCGGCGCGACATCTCCTGGCGGTTCGGGATGCCCTCCACGGTGATGACGAGCCCGGCCCCGCGCAGCTTCGCGCCGATCGTCGCGGAGAGCCCGACGGCGCCCTGCGCGAAGATCGCGACGGTCCCGCCGACCGGGATGTTCGCGTTCTCGGCGCCGATGATGCCGGTGGAGAGCATGTCGCAGGCGTAGACCGCGGCCTCGTCGGACAGGCCCTCGGGGATCGGGGCGAGGTTGTAGTCGGCGTCGTTGACGTGGAAGTACTCGGCCATGTTGCCGTCCTTCTGGACGGTGAAGCGGTAGCCGCCGAGCGCGCCACGGCACTGCGAGGTGTAGCCCGCCTGGCAGTTGTCGCACGTGCCGTCGGGGGTCACGGCGTTGACCGCCACCCGGTCCCCGACCTGCACCGACGTCACGCCCGCGCCGATCTCGTGCACGATGCCGACGCTCTCGTGCCCGAGGAGCCGCCCGTCGGGCACGGGTAGCAGCCCCGCGACGGTGTGCACGTCGGAGGTGCAGATCAGGGCGGCGGTGGTCCTCACGACCGCCTCGCCCGGGCCCGCCGTCGGGATCTCCCGTTCGACCAGCCCGACCTTGCCCTGCCCGAGGATGGCGAGTGCGCGCATGGTGTCGGCCACCGGTGGCCTCCGATCTCGTCTCTGAAATCTGCCATGCCGACACTTGCATGTGTCCCACGTCACTGGCCGTCTCAGGATGGAACAACTCGGCAACGGTGCGCCGGGAGCTCACATCTCGCGCTCGAGATGGGCGCGGACCGCCGTCCCGTCCTCGCTCATCCAGCCCTTGTCCCGGGCGTAGTCGAGCATCCCGGCGAACTGGTGGTCCCAGCCCTCGTCGACCTGGCCCGCAGCGAGGCGGCGCAGGGTCTCCACCGGCACCATCACGTGGTTGCCGTCGGGGAGCAACTCCCCGCCCGCGTGCTCGACCATCACCTCGTGCAGCCGCGCCGGGGTGAGCCGCTGCTTGTACGAGGCGTAGAAGTCGTTCACCCGCTCCGGCTGGTGGAGGGTGACACCGTCGTCGGCGATCATCAGATACACGCCGCCCACCCTGCCCGACGGCGGGTGCTCGGGGCACCCGCCGTGGTCCGGTCGGGCTCAGCCCGCACCCCTCCCGATGATCAACGGTCCCCGGGCGGGCTCGCGGCACCTTTTCCGGCCCGCCACGGGACCGTTGATCTCCACCGGGAGGCTGCCTGACGAGACCCCTACGCCTGCGCGACCGCCGGGGCCGGCGACGGGAAGCCGCCCACCGCCTGCTCGTAGGCGTGCGCGGCCCGCAGCACGGTCGCGTCGTCGAACTGCCGCCCGACAAGCGACATCCCCACCGGCAGCCCACCCGCGAGCGGCGCGGGCACCGAGCACACCGGGTGGCCGGTGACGTCGAACGGACACGTGTTGGCGAGCATCTCCAGCGCGCGGCCGAGCAGCTCCGGAGGCCGGGCGTCGCGGCCCGGGCGGACGGTGGCGCGCATCGGCAGGGTCGGCAGGACCAGCAGGTCGACCTCGGCCAACGCGGCGTCGTAGGCGGCGGCGAGCTTCGGGGCGAGGTTCTGCGCCATGGCGTAGTGCCGACCGTGGGTCGTGTTCAGTCCGTACTTCCCGGCGAGCAGGACGAGGTTGACCGTGGCGGGGAACCGGGAGCCGTCCTCGGTCCAGCGGCGGCCGTAGTGCTCCATGACGGCGGGGTCGTAGAGCCCCTTCCAGTTGAGCCCGTAGCCGGAGTTCTCGATCATCTGCGACGCGGCGCCCTCGGTCGCGATGACGTCCCAGATGCGCGGCCCGTGCAGGTGCCAGGGCACCGAGACCTCGGAGACTTCCATCCCGGCGTCGGCGAGCGCGGTGATCGCCTCGCGTACCGCCGCGTCGACCTCGGGCTCGGACTCGGCGAGCCCGAAGCCCTCGCGCAGCACCCCGACCCGCAGCCCGCCCGCACCACCGGACAGGGCGCCGACGTAGTCGTCGGCCGCGACGTCGGTGGGCTGACGCGGGTCCTGGCCGTCCGACCCGGCGATCAGCGACAGCATCAGCGCGGCGTCGGCGACGGTGCGGGTGATCGGCCCGACGTGGTCGATGGTCGCCTCGATCGGGAAGGCGCCGGTGTAGGGCACCAGGCCCCAGGTGGGCTTGTGCCCGACGACGCCGCAGTCCGACGCCGGGATGCGGATCGACCCGCCCTGGTCGCCGCCGGTGGCCATGTCGACCTGGCCGCCCGCGACCAGCGCCGCGCTGCCACCCGACGAGCCGCCGGCGTGGCGGCTCGGGTCCCAGGGGTTCTCCACGTCGCCGGTGTTCGCGGTGATCCCGGCCCCGGAGAAGCAGAGGTTCTCGCAGACGGACTTCCCCGTGATGGTGGCCCCGGCCTCGAGCAGGCGGCGCACGATCGTCGCATCGGCGCTCGGGACGTACCCGTCGATCGTGTCGGAGCCGTTGGTCATCGGGACGCCCGCCACGGCGGTGTTGTCCTTGACCGCCACGGTCCGCCCGGCCAGCGGGCCGTCGGACGCCCCGGCGATCGAGGTCGTGACGTACCAGGCGTTGTACGGGTTCTCCGACGGCTCCGGCCGCTGCCAGGCCCGCTGCGGCGGCGTCGGGGCCTCGGCCTCGTACAGCTGCGCGACCGCGTCCCACGACCCGAGCAGACCCGCCACGACGGGCGCGTACTCGTCGACCTCGGCGTCGGACAGGCCGAGGCCGTACCCGGCGGCGACCGCCGCCAGGGCGTCGTGGTCCGGCGGGGGCAGTGGCGGCATGAGGGTCTCCCCGGGGCGCGTGACGTGGTCCCGGTCACCGTAGGAAGTCGTCGGGACCCGCTCAACCACTGCACGGAGCAACATCAATCGACATGCTGAGATGACGCGCGACCCACCCGCCGTCGAGAAGGAGCGCTCGGTTGACGACGATCGCCGTACCGTGCGCGGTGGCGCCTCACTATTGGCCGCGCTGACCCTGCCGCTGCTCTTCGCGGCCGGGATGAGCGCGTTCGACCCCGCGGACGGCCTGCTCATGTCCGTCGCGTACTCGTGGTCGAACCGCAACCCGGCGCTCCTCTGGCGGGTGGGCCGCTTCGAGGAGCGCCACCCACCGGTCACTCCACGAGCTTGAGCCCCACCACGCAGACGACGATCCCGCCGAGCAGCAGCGCCTTGACCGCGGTGAACGGCTCGTCCCCGGTGAGCATGGCGTAGGCGACGGTGCCCACCGCACCGATCCCGACCCACACCGCGTACGCCGTCCCCGTCGGCAGGTCCCGCATCGCGTACCCGAGCCCGACCATGCTCGCGACCACCGCCACGGCGAACACGACGACCGGGGCGAGCTTCGACAGTCCCTGGGTGCGGCCCAGGGCGGTCGCCCAGACGGCCTCCAGCAGCCCGGACACGACCAGCACGATCCACGCCACGACGGCACCTCCATACCGGAGCGCCGTCTTGTCGGGGTCCGGGTACGGCGTCACTCTCGTCCGGAGAGGCCGTCGTCGGACGGCTCGGGCGCGAGTCTCGCACCGCCGTCGGGAGCGATCTAGGGCTTGCGACCCACGGCACCCGCCAGGCACTTCTGCGCCGGGAGCAGGTCCTGCATGCGCGGGCCGTCGGGCCACCAGTCGACGAGCAGCGAGAAGCCCGGCTCGACGAGTTCCAGACCCGGCAGCATCCCGAGGATCTCGTCGCGGGTGCGGAACACCCCGCTGCCCAGCGGGCTGTGCACGAAGACCTCCTCCATGCGGCGCGCGAGCTCGGAGTTCTCGTCCTGCGGGTCGTAGAAGTGCGAGAGCGCGACGTAGCTGCCCGAGGGCAGGGCGTCGACGTAGGTCTGCATGATGTCGGCCGGGGGACGCGCGCCGACGTAGTGGTGCAGCGTGCCGAGCTGGAGCAGTGCGAGCGGCTGCGAGAAGTCGATGAGCTCGCGGACGATCGGGTCGGCGAGCACCTCCTCCGGCTGCGTCAGGTCCGCCGGGGAGAAGCGCGTCAGCTCGTTCTCCTCGAGCAGCGCGCGGCCGTGCGCGACGACGGAGGGGTCGTTGTCGACGTAGACGACCCGCGCGTCGGGCGCGATGCGCTGCGCGGCCTGGTGCGTGTTCTCCGCGGTGGGCAGCCCGGAGCCGAGGTCGAGGAACTGCCGGATGCCGGTCTGGCCCGCGATGAACCGCGTGACGCGGATGAGGAACTGCCGGTGGTCGACGGTGAACTGCTCGATCTCGGGCGCGACCGTCTTCAGCTTCTCGACGACCTCGCGGTCGACCTCGAAGTTGTCCTTGCCGCCCAGCGCGCAGTCGTAGACCCGGGCGATGCTCGCGCGCGTCCGGTCGATCGTCGCCGCGGCCCTCGGAGAGGCCGGTCGCTCGATGCTCATGGTGCTCCCGCCGACGTCGACATCGTCGCCGCTCAGTGTGTCACTTTCAACTTCCGCGGTGGCGGGGTCCTCGGGTCAGACTGCCCGGGTGCGTGATGCCGTCGGCAGGCTGCTGCTCCGGGCGGGTGACGCGGTCGGCGGGCGCGACCGACGCGGCCTCACCGTCGCCGAACGGTCCGTGCTCGAGGCCGTCTTCCGCGATGGGCTGGATCTCGACCGGATCGTCGTCGTACCCCGCCGGGCCGGTCTGCTGGGGGTGAGCCGGCGTCCGGTCACGCTCGGCACGACGATCCACCTCAAGGGCCGCTCCGACCCGGGCCTGCTCGTGCACGAGGCGGTGCACGTCTGGCAGTACCACCGGCTCGGCGCGCGGTACGCGCTCGACGCGATCGCTGCCCAGCGCTCGCGCACCGGTTACGACTGGCGCGCGGCGGCCACGGACCGGTTCGCGGACCTGAACGTCGAGGCCCAGGCGCAGTTCCTGCAGGACCTGGTGACCACACCCGCCGTCGGGAACGCCTACCCGGCCCTGGCGGCCGACGCCCGGGCGAGCGTGCGCACGCCGAGGACCCCCAGCACCACGTAGCCGGGCCACAGGGCGAGGCGTTCGAGCAGGCCGGCGAGGTCCGGGAGGACGCCGACGAGGAACAGGACGCTCGCGACGACGCCGACGACGCCGAGCCCGGCGGCCACGCGGCTGCGGGCGGCGAGGCCGGTCAGCAGCAGGGCCACCGGCTGGGCGAGGAAGACCGGGGCGGACACGACGAGGTGGGCGACCGGGGCGGTGTCGAGCGGGGCCAGGCCGGTCGCGATCGACGACAGGCCCGCGACCACCCACAGGACGGTGGCCGTCCGGCCGGGCCGCGACAGCAGCGCGCCGAGGGCCAGGGTGGTGCCGAACAGCACGAACGCCCCGTTGATCACCGCGTGCCCCGGGGAGACCGCCGCGACGCCGAGCTCGCTGATCGTGCTGCGCACGAGGGAGTAGGGGCCGGGGACGACCGCCGCGACGAGCAGTTCCACGACGACGTACAGCGGCTGCGTCGCGCGCAGGACGGCGCCGACCCGGGGTGCGTCCACGGGCGGAACGCTAGAGGGCCGGCGGGACCGGCACCCGCGTCCGACCCGCCAGGCAGTCGACATGATCACGTGTCTAGCGGAGCTGGTCGTCGATCCCTGCCTCCGTCCCGCCCGACGTGTCGACGACGCGGTGCGGCACCGGCGGCGGCTCGTCCGGGCGCATCCGCGCGACGAAGGCGTCGAAGGCCGCGAGCTTCCCCGCGTCCTGGGGTCGGCCCCGGGCGAGGAGCCGCTGCCGCAGCGTGGCGGGGCCGATCCGCACCCACACCAGGTGCACGGCCGGGCCGCCCAGCTCGTCCACCCACGCCGACCACCGCGCCGGGTCGCGGACCTGGCCCGTGAACGGCGCGACGAGCAGCACCGGGCAGCCGTGCGCGCGGATCTCCCGGGCGGCGGCGGTGAGGCCGCCGTACTCGTGGGTCTTGACGTGCTCGTCGTACCAGGGCCCCTCGCGCTCGCCGTCGGGCCGACCGGCCGCGGCCAGGGTCGCTCCGACGAAGCAGCCGTAGAGCGTGTCCTTGTCGAGCAGGGCCGGGTGCGGGTCGAGGAGGTGGGCCAGTCGCGCGGCCACCGTCGACTTCCCCGCGCCCGGCGCCCCGGCCACCACCCACACGTCGGCGTTCACGCAGGCCGCAGGCGCACCCGCGACGGGTCGAGCTCGTCCATCCGCTCCACGCCCATGAGCGCGAGCGTGCGGGTCATCTCGGCGCGGACGATGTCGAGCATCCGGGTCACCCCGGCCTCGCCGCCCGCCATGAGCCCGTACATGTAGGCGCGGCCGAGGACCACGGCCTGCGCGCCGAACGCCTTCGCGGCCACCACGTCGGCGCCGGTCATGACGCCGGTGTCGAGGAAGACGCTCGTGCGGTCGCCGACGGCGGCCACGACGTCGGGGAGGATCTCCAGCGGCACGGGGGCCCGGTCGAGCTGCCGGCCGCCGTGGTTGGACACCACGATCCCGTCGGCGCCGAGGTCGACGACGGCGCGCGCGTCGTCGACGTGCTGGATGCCCTTCACGACGAGGTGTCCGGGCCACTGCTCGCGCAGCCACGTGACGTCCTTGGCGACGGCCGTCGGGTCGAACATGTGCGTGACGAGGTCCGCGACCGTGCCGTTCCAGGAGCTCAGCGAGGCGAACGTGAGCGGCTCGCTGGTCAGCAGGTTGGCCCACCACGCCGGGTGGCGCGCCATGTCGAGCAGGGTCCGCGTGGTGAGCGACGGCGGGATCGTCAGGCCGTTGTGGTTGTCGCGCAGCCGGGCTCCGGGCACCGGGGTGTCGACGGTGAGGACCAGCGTGTCGAACCCGGCCTTGCGGGCCCGCTCGACGAGCTCGCCCGACGCGTCGCGGTCGCGCCAGAGGTAGAGCTGGAACCAGTGCCGGGCGAGCGGGGCCTCGTCGCGGAACTCCTCGATCGACGTGGTGCCCATGGTGGAGAGCGCGTAGGGCACGCCGGCGGACTCCGCGGCGCGGACGACGGCGCGTTCGCCCTCGTGGTGGGCCATGCGCGTGAACCCGGTCGGACCCAGGACGACCGGCATCGAGGCGGACTCGCCGAGGATCGTCGTCGAGGTGTCGATGGAGCCGACGTCGCGCAGCACCCGCGGCGAGAACTCGACCCGGGAGAACGCGTCCCGCGCGCGGCGCAGGCCGATCTCCTGCTCGGCGGCGCCGTCGACGTAGTCGAACACCGCGCGCGGCGCCCGCTTCCGGGCGGCCTCGCGCAGGTCCGCGACGGTGAACGAGGACTCCAGGCGACGCCGGGTCGGGTCCAGGCGCGGGGGCCGGACCCGCACCAGCGGCTTGAGGTCGCGGTAGCGGGGGAGCTGGCGTCGCACGGGCACGCGGGACTCCTTCGTCGGCGGTGCACCGACCACAACACGCGCACCGGCACGGGGCAAGGCGGTGGTCGTTGTGAGGTATGGTCCAGGTCACTTACGGTGGAGGCTCGCGGACCGGCAGGGGGCCGACCATGGACGACGCGACCCGGGCACTGCTCGAGCTCTGGGACACCACCGAGGACACCGTCGACGGGCTCGGGCCGGCCGACTGGGGCCGGCCGCTGGCGCGGACCGACCGGGCGCGGGCCTGCGCCGCGCTCGACACCGGCGGCACCGACGTGACCGACCTCGTGGTGCACCTCGGCGGGGTGCACTACCTCGGCCCGGACCGGCTGCGCGCGGCGCTAGCGACGGCGCACGCGCGCGCCGGCCACCAGCTCACCCACGCAGCCCCGCACGGCGAGGAGCTCGCCGCGCAGTGCCTCGACATGTGCCTGCACACGCACGACCTGCTCGCCGCGCTCGACCGCGAGCTCGACGCCGACGAGGCCGGGCCCGCGGCCGCGCAGGCGTGCCGCCTCGTCGTCGGGATGATCCCCCGCCTGCTCGCGCGGACGCCGGAGCCACGGGCGTCGGCCCTGCGGATCGTGGTCCGCTCGGTCCCCGCCGGGCCGGTGGTCGTCGACCGGGCCTTCCCGACGACGGGTCGCCGGGCCCCCGAGGTCCTCGAGGCCGACGCGGTGGCGCTGCTGCTCGCCCTGTCCGCGCGGCGCAGTGTCGGCGAGCTCCGCGGACGGGTCGTCTGCGACGGTCCGACCGCGGAGCGCGTGCTCGCGGCCGTCTAGGTCATCCGCACGCGCAGGAGGCTGACGAACGCGATCGCGGCCAGCACGGCGACGACGACGGAGAAGATGACGCCCGCCGCCACCAGCCCGATGGCCGCCGAGAGGATGCCCTCGCCGATGACCGGCACCGAGATCGCGACGTAGAGCACGAGGAAGAAGCTCGACGCCACCTCGCTGCGCCGCTCCTGGGGGCTGCCCGCGTTGACCGCGCCGAGCCCCGCCCGGAACGACATGCCCTGCCCGACGCCCGCGACCGCCGCGCCCACGAGCAGCACCGGCAGCGACGCCAGGGCGATCGAGAGGCCCACCACGAGGACTCCCACGACGAGGCCGACGCACCCCGTGAGCAGGGCCGGACGCAGCGCGAGCCGGGACGAGGCGATCTGGCCCAGCGTCGAGAACCCGAGCAGCGTGAACACCACGAGGCCGCCGACGAAGTGGTTCTCGATCCGCAGGACCTGCGTCAGGAACGCCGGCGACACGGCGGTGAACAGGCCCAGCACGGCGAATCCGGCGAAGCCCGCGATGGCGGCGCCGACGAAGACGCCGCGCACCTCCGCCGGTACCCCGAGCTTCTGCGGGGCGAACGAGACCGTGCGGCCGGTGGTGTCGAGCGGTTCGGCGACGAGGTAGGCCCCGACGGCCACGAGCACCACCAGCACGACGTGCACGGCGTAGGGGAGGAACAGCGGCAGCGGCGCGTACTGCGCGAGCGCGCCGGCGAGCACCGGGCCGAGCCCGAGACCGAGCATGTTCACGCAGGCGGCGACGAGGCTGTAGCGGGCCTGCCGCCCCGCGGGCGCGAGGTCGACGAGGGTGGCGGTGGCCGTCGCGGTGAAGATGCCGGCGGACAGACCGGACAGGACGCGGCCGACGAACAGTGCGGTGAGGCTGTCCGGGATCAGGAACACCGCGCTCGACACGGCCGCGAGGGCGAGCCCGGGCAGCAGCACCGCGCGGCGTCCGAGCTGGTCGGAGAGCCGTCCGAAGAAGATCAGCGCAGCCGCGACGCCCACCGCGTAGGCGGCGAAGATCAGCGTCACCACGACCTGGCCGAACCCCAGCTCACGTTCGTAGAGCGGGTAGAGCGGCGTCGGCAGCGTCGCGCCGAGCATGGTGACGAGGAAGGCGAGGGCGACGACGACGGCGGCGGCCGGACCCCGCAGGCCGCGGCTCGTGCCCGTCTCGGACGTCGTGCTGATGATGGACCTCCGTCAGGTCGGACGGAGGAGGTTGTTCCCGCTACCGATCGCGGCTACGCGCCGGCCGTGGTCCCCTACGCGCTGGCGGCGGTCTCCTGGGTGCGCACGGTCTCGACGACCGACAGCAGCACCGCGGCGCCAACGGCCTCACGCCAGCGCGGGCGGGGGCGCTCGGACACGGCGGGCACCGGGGCGAGGGAGCGCTGCGTGACCGCGTCGTCCTGACCCGTGATCCGCTCGTTCATCTCGTCCACCCCGCTCCCGTTCGACGCGACCCTCGCGCCGTTCGTCGCACGTGTATCCGCGGGATGGTCATGATTCGTTACCCCGAAACCCGGGGCTCCCCGGATCGGGTGAGCGCCCGGCCGGCGTCGAGCACCGTGCCCGGGCCGCCCGCAGGGGCGAGGATGGCGGCGTGTCGGAGCCCACCTACGACCTCGCCGCCCTGCGTGCCCGCTTCCCGGCCCTCGACGCGGGCTACGCGCACTTCGACGGGCCGGGCGGCTCGCAGGTGCCCCTCGACGTGGCGCAGGCGGTCGCGGACACCCTGACCGCGCCGATCGCGAACCGGGGCACCGGCTACGCGGCGGCCCGGAACGCCGAGCTCGTGGTGCTCGCCGCGCGGCAGGCGATGGCCGACCTGCTCGCGGCCGACCCCGGCGGCGTCGTCTTCGGCCGCTCCATGACCGAGCTGACCATGACGCTCGCGCGGACCCTGGCGGACGGGTGGGGCCCCGGCGACGAGGTCGTGGTGACCCGGCTCGACCACGACGCGAACGTCCGCCCCTGGGTGATCGCCGCGGAGCGGGCCGGGGCGACGGTCCGCTGGCTGGACCTCGACCCGGCCACCTGCGAGCTCGACGACGTGGCCACGGTGCTGTCCGACCGGACGCGGGTCGTCGCCGTGACCGGCGCGTCGAACCTCGTCGGGACCCGCCCGGACCTGCCGGCGATCGCCGCGCAGGTGCACGCGGCGGGGGCGCTGTTCGTGGTGGACGGCGTGCACCTCACCGCCCACGCCGCGATCGACGTCGCGGCGATCGGCGCGGACGTCTTCCTGTGCTCGCCCTACAAGTTCCTCGGGCCGCACTGCGGCGTGCTGGCCGCCGACCCGGCCTTCCTGGAGACGTTGCGGCCGGACAAGCTGCTGCCGTCCACCGACGCCGTGCCGGAGCGCTTCGAGCTCGGCACGCTGCCCTACGAGCTGCTCGCCGGCACCACGGCCGCGGTCGACGTGCTCGCGTCCCTCGGGGGCGAGGAGGGCACCCGCCGGCACCGCCTCGTCGTCGGGATGGCGGCGGTGGAGGCGCACGAGGACCGGCTGCGGCGGCGGATCGAGGAGGGCCTCGCGGCGCTGCCCGTCGAGGTACTGAGCCGGGCGCGGCACCGGACGCCGACGTTGCTCGTGCGCGTGCCCGGCGGCGACCAGCGGGCCTCGGCGCTGCTCGCCGACCGTGGTGTGTTCGCGCCGAGCGGGTCGTTCTACGCGCTCGAACCGGCCCGTCGGCTCGGCCTCGGGGACGCGGGCGGGCTGCGGATCGGGCTCGCGCCGTACTCGTCCGACGACGACGTCGACCGACTGCTGGAGGGGTTGGCCGACGCGGCGTGACACTGCGGGCACCCGCGGTCACGACGGGTCCGATTCGTCGGGTTCCCGCAGGTCGCAGGCGTGCGGCTTAGCAGTCCGGTGACCTGGACGACACATGACCTTCTGAGTCTGGACGGGCCCCCGCCCCGGCTCGAAGGAGCTCGATGACCGCCACCGCTCCGCCCACCGCGCCCCCCGAGGTCCGGCACGGCCGCCTGGCCGACAACGCGCTCGGCCTGCCCTCGGTCCTCTTCTGCATCGTCACGGGCGCCGCCCCGCTGACCGCGATGCTGTTCAACGTGCCCGTCGCGGTCAACGGCGGCGGCTGGGCCGCCCCCGCCGCGTTCGGCATCGCCACCGTCGCGCTCACCGTCTTCTCCGTCGGCTACATCGCGATGTCCCGGCGGGTGACGAGCGCCGGGGGCTTCTACACGTTCGTCAGCCGGGGCCTCGGGCGCGTGGTCGGCGTCGGGGCGGGCCTCCTGATCGCGCTCTGCTACATGATCTTCGTCGGCGCCGTCATCGGCGTCATGGGCTACTTCGCCGCCTCGACCGTCGAGACGTTCACCGGGCCGGCGCTGCCGGCCTGGCTGTACATGGCGGTCGGTCTCGCGGTGATGAGCCTGCTCGCGTGGTTCCACATCGAACTGACCGCGAAGGTCCTCGGGGTCATGCTCGTGGCCGAGGTCCTCGCGCTGGCCGTGCTCGCGGTCGCCGTCTTCGTCCAGGGCGGCGCCGAGGGCTTCTCGGCCGCCCCGTTCGACCCGACGCAGGTCTTCGGCAACGCGGGCGCCCTGCAGGTCTTCGGCACCACCGCGGCGGGCATCGCGCTGTTCGCGGCGTTCTGGTCGTGGGTCGGCTTCGAGATGGCACCGAACTACGCCGAGGAGTCCCGCGATCCGCACCGGATCGCGACGATCGCCACCTACGGCAGCGTCGTCGGGCTCGGCATCTTCTACATGGTCGTCTCGTACGCGTTCGTCACCGGCTGGGGCCTCACCGGCTCGGTGCAGGCGGTCTCCGACCAGCTCGACGGCGTGTTCGCCTCGGCGTTCTACCCGCTCTCGGACCGCTACGTCGGCGGCTGGCTCACCGTGATCACGCACACCGACGCCCTCGAGGGCTACGACTGGCCGCTCGACGGCCGCCACTACCCGCCGGGGGAGAAGCCGCACGTCCCCGCACGCCTGGCAGCGGTCGCAGACCCCCTCCAGGCCGTAGTCGACCGGCTCGTCGAACGGCAGCGGCGCGGACGTGGCGGTCGGCCATGAGAGAGCTCTCCGGGTGGGTGACGATGGGCTCGGGATCGGCCGCAGATGCCCGACTCCGCCGATCGACTACACGCCCGCCTCGGTGACCGCGGCCACCAGATCGGCCACCAGCACCTCGGGCGCCTGCAACGACGCGAAGTGGCCGCCCGTGTCGTACCGGCGCCAGCGCACGATCCGGTGCGCGCGCTCGGCGAGCCCGCGGACCGTGTGGTCGCCCGTGAAGCAGGCGACCGCGGTGGGCACGCCCGACGGGTCGTGGGCCGTGAACGCCCCGTGGCACTCGCGGTAGATCCGCCCGGAGGAGCCGGCGGTCCCGGTGAGCCACGCGGTGGTCACGTCGGCGAGGACCGCCATCGGGTCGACGGGGGTCTGCGTCGTCGTCGTGGGGTCGTAGTCGACGAACCACTCGAGGTGCCAGGCGAGCAGGCCGACGGGAGAGTCGGCCAGGGCGTACGCGAGCGTCTGGGGTCGGGTGCCCATGATCGTGGCGTAGCCCGACCGCTCCTCCCACAGCGCGCCGAGCGCGTGCACCGCCGCGGCGTCGGACCCGGACAGGCCCGCCGTCGGGTCGCCCGACGTCCAGTCGACGGGTGTCGCCAGCGCGTTGACGTGCACCAGCGCGACCCGCTCCGGGGCCAGCCGCGCGACGTGCGAGCCGATCAGGGCGCCCCAGTCCCCGCCCTGGACCACGAACCGGTCGTAGCCGGCCCGCGTCATGAGCTCCAGCAGGGTGCGGGCGTACCGGTCGAGGTCCCAGCCCACCTCGAGCGTCGGCCCGGAGAACCCGGACCCGGGCAGCGAGGGCGCCACCACGTGGAACCGCTCGACGAGCTCCGGGAGCACGGGCAGGAAGTCGGCCACGGTCGAGGGCCAGCCGTGCAGCAGGAGCAGCGGCACCGCGTCCGGGGCCGCCGACCGGGCGTGGACGGCGTGCACGGGCTGACCCTCGATCGTCGTCGTCACCTGCGGCCAGGCGTTCAGCCGCGCCTCGACGGCGCGCCAGTCGAACTCGTCCCGCCACACCCGGACGAGCTCGGCGAGGTGGTCGCGCTCGACGCCGTGCGACCAGCCGATCCCGGCCGGGGCGTCGGGCAGCCGGACGGCGGCGAGCCGTCGCCGCAGCTCGTCGAGCTCGGACGACGGGACCTCGACGGTGAACGGCGTCAGCTCGGTCATGACGACGAGCGTCGCGGGCGAGGCGGACAGGATCGGTCCGCCTCGGGTCGGCGACCGTACATAAGTCCTCTGAGGGACTTTTCGTCGCCGAGGACGGGGAGGACGCTGGACGTCCGTACGACGGAAGGACGGTGCGCCATGACGAGACCGGACGCGATGGTGCCCGAGCAGGTCATCGGATCGCGCGACGAGGCCGAGCACGCGCGCCTCGAGGAGGCCCGGGCCCAGTACCGCCGCCTCAACGGCGAGTTCACGATCCTGGAGAACTTCGAGCGACGCCTCACCCGGCAGATCCACGAGAAGCAGGAGCAGGGCCGCGACGACTACGTGCGCGAGCTCGTGCAGCGCCGCATCTCGGTCCGCTCCCGCCTCGAGGAGATGCGGGTGCGCCGGGCGCGGGCGGCGGAGGCCGCGGGCCTCTGACGGCGCCGGTCGGGCACGGCGCATCGCTGCCACCTGATGGCAGGGTGGCGCCACCCGCACGACGTGGCGGGCCGCCTCACGCCGCGACGGCGGCCCGCACCATCGACGCCAGCACGGGTCCCGCCACCTCCGCGGAGGTGTGGGCCGCGCTGCGCGGCGTCGAGTTCATCAGGCCGAACGCCGCGTGGGCGGCCGTCCGCACCTCGTCGGGACTGCGCCCCGGGCCGACCCGGGCGATGGCGTCCTCCCAGATCTCGACGTAGGCGCGCTGGAGCGCGCGCACCCGTCGTCGGGCCTCGTCCGGCAGCGAGGCGAGGTCGCGGTCCTGCACCGTGATCAGCTCGGGACGGTGCAGGGCGAAGTCGACCTGGAAGTCGATGAGCGCGGCCAGCCGGCCCGCCGCGTCGGGGTGGGCGGCGACGATCCCCTGCGCCCCCTCGAGCAGGTGCTCGCTGATCCCGACGAGCATCTCGGCGAGCAGGCCCTCCTTCGACGGGAAGTGCCGGTAGATCGCCGGGCCGCTGACGCCCGCGGCCGCGCCGATGCCGTCGATCGAGGTGCCGTGGAAGCCCTGGCGCGCGAACAGCCGCGCGGCCTCGACCAGGATCTGGTCCCGCCGGCGGGTCGGTGGGGTTCGTGCCATCAGCTCCACCCGAGGCACAGTACGACTCTTGCGCCGCGATGTGAACGATCGCTAACGTCTCGTGTTAGCCAACGTTCACATCGAGGAGGACGCGGTGACGGCGACGGTTGGATCCGGGCACGCGGAGCTGGTCGACGATCTGCGGGCGAAGCTCGCCGCGGTGCGGCTGGGCGGGCCGGAGCGCAGTCGGGCACGGCACGTCGAACGCGGGAAGCTGCTCCCGCGCGACCGGGTGGACGCCCTGCTCGACCCGTCGTCGCCGTTCCTGGAGCTCTCGCCGCTGGCGGCGCACGGGATGTACGACGACGCCGCGCCGGGCGCGGGGATCATCACCGGGGTCGGCCGGATCGCCGGGCGCACGTGCGTGGTCGTCGCGAACGACGCCACCGTCAAGGGCGGCACGTACTACCCGATGACGGTGAAGAAGCACCTGCGCGCCCAGGAGGTGGCGCTGCAGAACCGGCTGCCGTGCGTCTACCTGGTCGACTCCGGCGGTGCGTTCCTGCCCGAGCAGGACAACGTGTTCCCCGACCGCGAGCACTTCGGCCGCATCTTCTACAACCAGGCGACGATGTCGGGGCTCGGCATCCCGCAGGTCGCGGCGGTGCTGGGCTCGTGCACCGCGGGTGGGGCCTACGTGCCGGCGATGAGCGACGAGGCGGTGATCGTCCGCAACCAGGGGACGATCTTCCTCGGCGGCCCGCCGCTGGTGAAGGCCGCGACCGGCGAGGAGGTCACCGCCGAGGAGCTCGGCGGCGGCGACCTGCACGCCCGCACCTCCGGGGTGGTCGACCACCTCGCCGACGACGACGCGCACGCGCTGGCGATCGTCCGCGACATCGTCGACACCCTGCCCGCCGACCCGGCGCCGCCGTGGGAGAAGCGCGCCTCGGTGCCGCCGGCGAAGGACCCGGGCGAGCTCTACGACGTGGTGCCGGTCGACGGGCGCAGCGCCTACGACGTGCGCGAGGTGATCGACCGCGTCGTCGACGGGTCGAGGTTCACCGAGTTCAAGGCCGAGTACGGGACGACGCTGGTCACCGGGTTCGCCCGCATTCACGGGCACCCGGTGGGCATCGTCGCGAACAACGGTGTGCTCTTCCGCGAGTCTGCGCTCAAGGGCGCGCACTTCGTGGAGCTGTGCGACCAGCGCGGCATCCCGCTGGTGTTCCTGCAGAACATCACCGGGTTCATGGTCGGTCGCGAGTACGAGGCGGGCGGCATCGCCAAGGACGGCGCGAAGATGGTCACTGCGGTGGCGACCACCCGGGTGCCGAAGCTGACCGTCGTCATCGGCGGCTCGTACGGCGCCGGGAACTACGCGATGAGCGGGCGGGCCTACTCGCCGCGCTTCCTGTTCATGTGGCCGAACGCGCGCATCTCGGTGATGGGCGCCGAGCAGGCCGCGACCGTGCTGGGCACGGTGGGCTCCTCCAGCGCCGACTCGGTCCGCGAGCAGTACGAGCACCAGGGCCACCCGTACTACTCGACCGCCCGGCTCTGGGACGACGGCGTGATCGACCCGCTCGACACCCGCACCGTGCTCGGTCTGGCCCTGTCCGCCTGCGCCCACGCCCCGCTCGACGACCCGCGCTTCGGCGTGTTCCGGATGTAGCCCCTCGCCCGGGTGCAAGCAAAGCGTCACTGCTTGCACCCAGTGACAGGAAAGCCCACTTCGTCGACCCGCCCGAGAGGACGCCGTGTTCGCCAGCGTGCTGATCGCCAACCGCGGCGAGATCGCCGTCCGCATCGCCGCCACCGTGCGCGCCCGCGGACTGCGCAGCGTCGCCGTCTACACCGACGCCGACGCGTCGTCGCCGCACGTCGCGGCGGCCGACGTCGCCGTGCGGGTGGGCAACTACCTCGACGGCGCCGCGATCGTCGAGGCCGGCGCCCGGGTCGGGGCCCAGGCCGTCCACCCCGGCTACGGCTTCCTCGCCGAGAACGCCGCGTTCGCGCGCCAGGTGGCCGACGCCGGGATGACCTGGATCGGCCCGCCGCCGGCCGCGATCGAGACGATGGGCGACAAGATCTCGGCGAAGGCGGCGGTCGAGCCGGCCGGGGTGCCGCTCGTGCCCGGCAGCTCCGCGAAGGGCCTCACCGACGCCGAGCTCGCCGACGTCGCGCGCACCACCGGCTTCCCCGTCCTGCTCAAGCCCAGCGCGGGTGGCGGCGGCAAGGGCATGCACGTCGTCGAACGCGACGAGGACCTCGCCGACGCGATCGCGGCCGCCCGACGCGAGGCCCGCGGCTCCTTCGGCGACGACACGCTCCTGCTCGAGCGCTACGTGACCAACCCGCGGCACGTCGAGATCCAGGTCCTCGCCGACACCCACGGCACCGTCGTCCACCTCGGCGAGCGCGAGTGCTCCCTGCAGCGCCGCCACCAGAAGGTCGTCGAGGAGGCGCCCTCGGCGGTCCTCGACGAGAAGCAGCGCGACGCCATGGGCCGCGCCGCCGTCGACGCCGCGCGGGCCTGCGGGTACGTCGGCGCCGGGACCGTCGAGTTCGTGACGAACGCCGACGCGAGCGAGTTCTTCTTCCTCGAGATGAACACCCGGCTGCAGGTCGAGCACCCGGTCACCGAGGAGGTCGTGCGCGTGCGCGGCGGCCGGCTCGACCTCGTCGCCGAGCAGCTCCGGATCGCCGCCGGCGAGCCGCTGGGCTACGACCAGGACGACGTCACGCTCGAGGGCCACGCCGTCGAGGTCCGGCTCTACGCCGAGGACCCGGCGCGCGGCTTCCTGCCCACCGGCGGCCGCATCCTGGGCCTCGACTGGCCCGACACGCGGGTCGACGCGGGCGTCCAGGTCGGCCAGGAGGTCGGCAGCGCCTACGACCCGATGCTCGCGAAGATCATCGCCCGCGGCGCCGACCGGGCCGAGGCCCTCGACCGTCTCGACGAGGCTCTCGCCCGCACCACGGTCCTCGGCGTCACCACCAACCTCGCCTGGCTGCGCACGCTGATCGCCCACGACGACGTGCGCGCCGGTCGGCTCGACACCGGCCTCATCGCCCGGCTCGGGGTGCCCGAGCAGCAGGTTCCCGACGACGTCGTGGTCGCGGCAGCCCTCGCCGGGCTCCTGCGCCTGCCCGAGTCCGACGACCCGTTCGCCACGCTCGGCGGCTGGCGCATCGGCGGCGAGCCCGCCCCCGCGCGCTGGACGCTCGTGCCGCTCGGGGAGAAGGACACGACGTTCGACGTCGCCCTGCGCGGCCGTGCCGACGCCGCGACGGTGACGGTGGACGACGGAGCCTCCCGACCCGTCGTCGGGACCCTCGATCGAGATGGCGCTCATAGGTCCCCGGCAGACGGTCATGCCCCCACCAGCGCCATCTCGACGGCGCTCACCGTCACGCTCGACGGCGTCACCCGCCGGTACCGGACGGCGCTCGCCGACGGGGTCCTGTGGATCTCCCGCGACGGCGGGACGTGGGCTCTTCGCGAGCAGGAACGCCTGTCGGCGGCGCGGACCGCTCAAGCCTCCGACGGCGCCGTCACCAGCCCGATGCCGGGCACGGTCACCGTCCTCGAGGTCGAACTCGACCAGCAGGTCGAGGCCGGTCAGCGGCTCGTCGTCGTCGAGGCCATGAAGATGGAGCACGTGCTCACCGCGCCGGTCGCCGGCATCGTGACCGAGCTCCCCGCCAAGCCCGGGGCGACCGTCGCGCTCGACGCGCCCCTCGTCACCGTCACACCCGAGGTCACGGAGTAGTCATGCAGCTGTCCGAGGAGCACGAGGCCCTGCGCGCCACCGTCGAGGAGTTCGCGCAGAAGGAGGTCGCGCCGGTCATCGGGGACTACTACATCCGCGAGGAGTTCCCGTACGACCTGGTCGCGACCATGGGCGAGATGGGCCTGTTCGGCCTGCCGGTGCCCGAGGAGTACGGCGGCATGGGCGGCGACTACGTCGCGCTGTGCGTCGCGCTCGAGGAACTCGGCCGCGTCGACCAGTCGGTCGCGATCACGCTCGAGGCCGGGGTGTCGCTGGGGATCATGCCGCTGGTGCGGTTCGGGTCCGACGAGCAGAAGCAGCGCTGGCTGCCCGACCTCGCGGCCGGCAGGGCCCTCGGCGGCTTCGGCCTGACCGAGGCCGGCGGCGGCTCGGACGCGGGCGCCACGCGGACCACGGCGAAGCAGGACGACGGCGACTGGGTCATCAACGGCTCGAAGGCCTTCATCACGAACTCCGGCACCCGGATCACCTCCCACGTCACGGTCACGGCGGTCACCGGGCAGACCGAGGGCAAGCGCGAGATCTCGGCGATCCTGGTGCCGAGCGGCACCGAGGGCTTCACCGTGGCACCCAGCTACTCGAAGGTCGGCTGGAACGCCTCGGACACCCACGAGCTGGCGTTCAACGACTGCCGCGTGCCCGAGGAGAACCTCGTCGGGCAACGCGGCAAGGGCTTCTCGCAGTTCCTGTCGATCCTCGACGAGGGCCGGGTCGCGATCGCGGCGCTGGCCACCGGCGCGGCCCAGGGCTGCGTCGACGAGTCCGTCCGCTACGCCCGCGAGCGCCAGGCGTTCGGTGCGGCGATCGGCACCTACCAGGCCATCCAGTTCAAGATCGCCGAGATGGAGACCCGGGCGCACACGGCCCGCCTGGCCTGGCAGCACGCCGCGGAGAAGATGGCCGCCGGCGTGCCGTTCACCAAGGAGGCGGCGATCGCCAAGCTCGTCTCCGGCGAGGCGGCGATGGACAACGCCCGCGACGCCACGCAGATTTTCGGTGGCTACGGGTTCATGAACGAGTACCCGGTCGCCCGGCAGTACCGGGACTCGAAGATCCTGGAGATCGGCGAGGGCACCTCCGAGGTGCAGAAGATGCTGATCGCGAAGCGTCTGGGGCTCTAGCCGTTCCGAACGAGCGGCACTCTCGCGCATATAGATGCTGCGACAGTGCCGCTCGCTCGGCTCAAGGCGGCCCCGCTGCGGAACGAACGACGCGTTCGTGGCTTCTAGCTGCACGAACGCGTCGTTCGTTGCGGGAGGGTCAGGGCGTCTCGACCGGCGCCGTGTCGTCGGTCCGCGCGCCGATCCGGGTCGCCGAGGTGCTTCCCGACGACAGGTCCACCGCGCGACTCGCGGCGAGGAGACCGATCTCGGGCATCGCGCCGTAGATCGTCTCCCACTGTCCCGCGGACACGCGGTAGGTCTCGTGGAAGATGCCGACGGAGTCCGGTGACGTGCGGGCGGCCCGGTTGAACGCCCGCCACGCCGGGAGGTGCTCGGCCTGGGCGTTCCGGGCGTACGCCTCCAGGTGGGAGTACGAGCGCCAGTACTGCACGACGGCCGGTCCCCCGAACATCCAGCCCGAGTGCGCCTGCAGCAGGCCCAGCTCGGGGTGCCGCTCCAGCTCGCGCAGCATCCGGGGCATCGCGCGGAACACCGGGAGCCAGGCGCGCACGTCGGTCCAGCGGTTCACGTGGGTGCCGATGAGGAAGACGACGAAGTCGCCCTCGATGTCGGCGCTGCGGCGGACGTAGGCACTCATGCCGGGACCTCCTCCAGGGTTCGCGCACGGTCGCGCAGGAACAGGAACAACGGGAACACGAACGCGACGGCGATCGCGGCGCTCCCGACGACGAGCAGGACGAGCGACCACGTCGGCCACCCGAGGCATCGACCCTTGACGACCATGAACACACAGGCCGCGAGTCCCGCGACCAGGATGTCGACCGCCGCCGAGGACGAGGCGGCGTTCGCGAACCAGCCGGCGAGGTAGTCCTCCCCGGCCGCGAACGAGGCCACGTTGAACCACCACGTCCCGACCAGCCCGACCACCGCGAGCACCAGGTAGCCGTACCTCACGCCGCCACCGCCTCGCGCACCACCGGACGCGGCGCCCGGGCGAGCACGGCGCTCACGGCGAGCATGGTCCCGACGACGAGCCCTCCCGCGGCCAGGAGCGTCAGCGCGTCCGGCGCGAACAGCGGCTGACCGCGCAGGGCCTGCCACGTGAGGAGCAGGGTGAGGCCGGTCCAGGCCGCCGCGGCCACCATCACGAGGCGGGCCCGCACGAGCTCCGACCGCAGCGCCGGGACCCGCCCCACGAGCAGCAGCAGGCCCAGCGCCACGAGCGGGACCACCTGTAGTCCGTGCAGCCCGACGAAGTGCCCGATGCGCAGGTCGCCGCCCGTCGTGGACCACCCGAGCAGGGCGAGGCCCGGCCCGCCGTCGGGGACCCCGACCGCGTGCGCGCCCACCGCCGGCATCCCGTCCCCGGCCTGCGCCGCCGCGACCTGGGCCCCGCTCGGGCCGGTCATGAGGAACGCCACGGCCATCCCGAGCAGCGAGACCAGGAGGCCGAGGCGCACCCCCCACGCGACCGACGGCGTGAGCGACCGCTCGCGCAGGAGCACGACCGCGATGACGAGGTTCGCCACCCACAGCACGGCGATCGAGACACCCATGACCGCCCATACCGCGGTGTCGAACGGCGTGGCGACGTCGAAGTGGCTGGCCCGACCCCGGAGGACCTGCCCGACGATGGCGACCATCTCGACCGTCGAGGCGACGGCGACGACGGTGGCCGCTCCGGAGGCGACACGGTGGGCCCGGTCGGCGCGCACCAGCGACACCATCCACGCGAGCGTCGGGGCGTAGAGCACGAAGCTGATCGAGAACTTCAGCGGCTTCGCCCAGATCGGCGCGCCGCCGAGCGCCCGGGGATCGAGGAGGAGACCGGCGGCGCAGAGCGGGACGAGCAGGATCATGGCGCCGGTGAAGAGGACGAGGGGACGGTTCCAGGCGCGCATCGGCTCTCCCGTGATTGGATAGCGGCACTGTCCGAACAGCAATGGACAGTAGAACTATCCGTCCAGCCTGTCCAGTCGAGGGGAGTCCGATGAGGGTCGGCGAGCTGAGCCGGCGCAGTGGCGTGAGCGTCGCGTCGATCAAGTACTACCTGCGGGAGGGGCTGCTGCCCGCCGGCGAGCGGACCAGCCCCAACCAGGCCGCCTACGACGACGGGCACCTGCGGCGGCTGCGCATGATCCGGGCGCTGATCGACGTCGGCGGTCTGTCCGTCGTCGCGACCCGCGACGTGCTCGCCGCCGTCGACGACCCCGACCTCCCGCTGTTCCAGGCGCTGGGTCGGGCCTCGGGCACGACGACCGCCGCCCCGGCGTCGGTGGAGCCGGAGGACGAGCCCGACGAGGCGTGGGAGCAGGCCGAGCGGACGCTCGCCGAGCACGTCGCCGAGCGCGGCTGGCAGGTCTCGGCGGAGAACCCGGCCTGGCGGAACGCGGTCGGGGTCCTCGCCACGTACATCCGGCTCGGCGACGCCGACCTCGCGAACCAGCTCGGGCTCTACATGCGCACGATGGAGGAGGTCGCCGCACACGAGGTCGCGGCGGTGGTGGACCGGGGCGACCGCGCCCGGACGGTGGAGGGCGTCGTCGTCGGGACGGTCCTCGGCGACACCCTGCTCGCCGCGGTCCGCCGGCTCGCACAGCAGCACCAGTCGCTGCGCCTGCTCGGGGAAGCGCCGACCCACCCGCGGGGCTAGCGTCGCGATCATGGCTCAGGCACGCATCGACTTCCCGTCCCGCGTCGGCGTCTGGTGGACCAGCGACTCCTGGCGCATCGCCGACTCCGCGCAGGTCGCCCGCGACCTGGAGGGCATGGGGTACGGCTCGCTCTGGTACGGCGAGGCCTACGGCAAGGAGACCTTCACGCAGGCGGGCGCGTTCCTGAACGCGACCGAGCGCCTCGTCGTCGGGACCGGGATCGCGAACATCCACGCGCGGGACCCGATCGCGGCCGAGTCCGGCGCCCGCACCCTCACCTCGCTGCACCCGGGGCGGTTCGTGCTCGGGCTCGGGGTGTCGCACGCCCCGCTGGTGGAGCGGGGCCGGGGCGGCACGTACGCGAAGCCGCTCGCGACGATGCGTGACTACCTGCAGCGGATGGACGCCGTGCCCGCGGAGGTGGAGCCGGATGCGCGCCCGACCCGCGTGATCGCCGCCCTCGGCCCGAAGATGATCGAGCTGTCGGGGACGAACGCCGACGGCGCGCACCCGTACCTGGTGCTGCCGGAGCAGACCCGGACCACCCGCGAGGCGCTCGGCCCGGACAAGTGGGTCATCTCCGAGCAGGCCGTGGCCCTCGGCGACGAGGAGACCGCCCTGCGCCGGGCGCACTCCCACCTCGAGATCTACTCGGGCCTGCCGAACTACCGGAACTCGTGGCTGCGGCAGGGCTTCGAGGAGTCCGACCTGGTCCGCGGCGGGTCGGAGCGGCTCAAGCGGGCCCTGGTCGGCATGGGCTCGGCCGAGCAGGCCGCCGCTTCCATCACCGCGCACCTCGACGCCGGGGCCGACCACGTGCTGATCCAGCCCCTGGGTGACTCGCCCTTCGACGACCCGCGCCCGACCCTGGAGGAGCTCGCGAAGGTGCTGAGCTTGTGAGCACTTTCCGTGGCTGGAGCCACGGAAAGTGCTCACATGCGCTGGCGCACGTCCCGCCGGATCGGATGGTCCGGCGGGACCTCGACGAGCACCAGGGCGCGGCCGTCGGGGTCGGCGATCCAGCACTCCCGCAGCCCCCACGGCTCCGTCCGGGTTCCCCGGGTGACCTCCACGCCGGCGGTGCGCAACGACGCCTCCTCCGCCTCGACGTCGCGGACCTGCAGCCACAGGGCGTCCGGGCCCGACCCGGCGTCGGAGGCACCCCGTCCAGACACCTCCAGGTAGCCGGTGCCGAGGAAGTAGACGACGCCGCCGGGGAACTCCCGGGCGACCGCGAGCCCGAGCGTGCCGCCGTAGAAGGCCCACGCGGCCTCCGGATCGCGGGGCCGGATCAGAGTGCGGCTGGACAGCACCTCCACGTGAGGTCCCACCTTTCGTGGTTCGGTCGGCCGGGCGGGGGCATCCTGACCGTCGTGAGCTCTCCCGGCCAGGCAGCACCCGATCCCCGCCGCTGGCGCGCCCTCGTGGTGTGCCTGGTGGCCGGGTTCATGACGCTGCTCGACGTCAGCATCGTCAACGTCGCCCTCCCGTCCATGCAGCGCGGACTCGGCGCGTCGGCGGCGGAGCTGTCCTGGGTCGTCTCCGGCTACGCCCTGACCTTCGGGCTCGTGCTCGTGTCCTCGGGCCGGCTCGGCGACGACCGCGGGCGCAAGAAGATGTTCCTCATCGCGCTCGCGCTCTTCACGATCACCAGCGCCGTGGCCGGCTTCTCGGTCGACCCGAGGATGCTCGTGATCGCCCGCCTCCTGCAGGGCGCGGCCGGCGGCATGCTCAACCCGCAGGTCATCGGGGTGATCCAGCAGCTGTTCTCGGGCCGGGAGCGCGGCCGCGCGTTCGGGCTGTTCGGCGCCGTCATCGGGGTCTCCACCGCCGTCGGCCCCCTCTCCGGCGGCCTGCTGCTCCAGTGGGTGGGGGAGGCCGAGGGCTGGCGCTGGGTGTTCTACGTCAACGTGCCCATCGGCATCGTCGCGCTGCTGCTCGGGCTGCGCTGGCTGCCGCGTGACGAGGCCCCGACCGGCGAACGCCGACCGCTGGACCTCGTCGGCGCGCTGCTGCTCGGCGGCGCGGTCGTCGCGCTGATGCTCCCGCTCGTGCTCTCCGAGCAGGACTTCGCCGGCGCCCCCTGGTGGCTCGTGGGCGTCGCGGTGCTGCTCGGGCTGCTCTTCGTCGCGTGGGAACGCCGGGCGAAGCGGACGCACGGGCACCCGCTGGTCAACTTCGGCCTCCTGCGCACCCGCAGCTACGCCCTGGGCACCACGCTCGGGCTGCTCTACTTCGCGGGCTTCACCTCGATCTTCTTCGTGCTCACGCTGTTCCTGCAGCAGGGTCGGCAGTTCAGCCCGCTGGAGGCGGGCCTCGCGCTCACGCCGTTCGCGGTGGGCTCCGCCGTGTCCTCCGCGATCGGCGGGCGGCTCATCTCCCGGCTCGGCAAGCCGCTGATCGTGGGTGGCCTCCTGACGGTGGTGGTCGGGCTGATCGCCACCGACGTCGTGCTGCGGATGAACCCGTCGAGCGTCGGCTGGGCCATCGCGCTGCCGCTGCTCGTCGCGGGCATCGGCGGCGGCCTCGTCATCGCGCCCAACCAGACCCTCGCGCTCGAGGAGGTCCCGGCCCGCGAGGGCGGCACCGCCGCCGGCGTGCTGCAGACCGGGCAGCGGATCGGGTCGGCGATCGGCATCTCGGCGGTCGGCGCGGTGTTCTTCTCCACGCTCGCGTCCAGCCGCGGCGACTGGGCCACCTCGATCAGCCGCGGCCTCGTCATCACGGTCGGGCTGGTCGTGCTGGCACTGCTGGTCGGGATCGCGGACCTCGTCGCCGGGCGCTTCTCGCGTCGTCGTACCCCCGTTCCCGGCGACGACCGGTCGGGGCCGGAGCCGACGGAGGTCACCTCCGCCGACGACCCCGTCGAGGAGTTGGGGCCCGCGGTCGTCGGGACGGTGGTCCGGTCCGAGGACGGCGAGCCGGTGCCGGGGGCGGTCCTCACGCTCGTCGACGAGACCGGCCACCAGGCCGCCCGCGCCGACGGCGACCCGCACGGCGCGTTCCGGCTGGTCCCGCCGCGGCCCGGGTCCTACCAGCTCGTGGTGCGGGCGCAGGGCCGCGCGCCGGACGTCGGCCGGGTCGCGGTCAGCGAGCACGCGAGCGCCTACGACGTGGTGCTCGGGCCGGCCGCCGAGGACCACGTGGTGCGCACGGTGCGCTGAGTCCCCTCCTACCCCCTCGGCAGCGAAGCGTCGTTGCTGTCAGCCAGTGGCAGCAACGACGCTTCGCTGCCACCCGGGACGGGGGTACTCACGCCCGCTTGAGCGGCGGCCGCGCCACGCCGTCGTCGCCCGCGAGCGACGCCTGCGCCGGCGAGCGCGCGAGGACGACGACGCCGCCGAGGGCCAGCAGCAGTCCGAGCACGAACCCCGGGGCCCACCCCTCGCGGATGCCGTCGCCGAGCAGGGCGAGGCCGAGCAGACCGGGAGCGAGGGTCTCGGTCACGGCGAGCACCGCCACGACCGGCCCGACCGATCCGCGCGCGAGCGCCACCGTGTAGAGCGCGAGCCCGAGGGCGGCGAAGCCCAGCATCGCCCAGGCCACGGGGTCGAGCAGCAGCGCGCGGGCGATCTCCCCGACCGGGCCGTCGAGGTCGATCAGGCGCACGGCGACGGCCGTGCCGCCGAAGGCGAGCCCCGCGACGAACGCGGTCGGCACCGCCCGTCGGCTGCGGACCGCGAGCGTGATGCCCCCGACCGCCAGCACGACCAGCACCACCAGCAGCGCGATCGTCCCGGCGAGACCCGTGTGCGGCAGTTCCCCGGTGCGCGCGCTGCCCACCAGCAGCCCCAGCCCGACCACGTTCGCGGCCGCCGCGTACAGGTCGATCCGTCGCAGCGGCGTGTCGAAGACCCAGTGCGAGGCGATCACCGTGATCACCACCTGGCCCGCGACGATCGCCTGCACCGCGACGATCGGCATGTACCGCAGGGCGAGCACGGTCAGGAGCCAGCCGACGATGTCCAGCAGCAGGCCGGCCAGGTAGACGGGGCTGGTGATCACGCCGACCGCCCGGGTCGCCCGCCGCGTCGCGAGCGCCTCGAGCAGGGCGGCGCCCGCGTTCGCCCCCGCGGCGACGAGGGCGGCGACGAGCCCGACGACCAGCACCGCCACCTCCAGCCAGTCGACCCGTCCGGGCCGAGTCTGCCCGTCGCACGAGCGTGGGACGCGCTCATCGGCGCGCGCGTCGTCCCCCGGAACGGGGTACAGGCACTCCTGACGGCGGGTCGGGAGACCCTGGAGCGGCGGGAGTCGACGACGGTGACGGTGGCGGTCGGCCTCGCGGTGGCGGCGGTGGTGCTCCTGGTCGGGACGGGATGGGCCCGGCGGCGCACCCCGCGTCCGGTGCCGGTCTGTCTCGTCGTGGCGGGCGTGCTCGTCGGGCTGTCCGCCGCGGTGTTCGCGCTGGTGGCGCGGGACGAGACCCTCGCGGACACCGACGCGCCCGTCCTGGCGTGGATGGTGGCCCACCGCACCACGGGGCGCACCGACCTCGCGGAGGCCGCCTCGCTGTTCGGCGGGACCTTCTTCACCGGGGGCCTGGCCGTGCTCGCCGCGCTCGTCCTGGCGCTGCGGGGACGGCGTGCGCGGGCCCTCGTGTGGGTCGGCGCGGTGGCTGTGGGATCTCTCACGATCCGACTCCTGAAGACCGCGGTCGAGCGGGCCCGGCCGCCCGTCGAGGCCCGGCTGGCCGTCGAGACCTCCGCGTCCCTGCCGTCCGGCCACGCCCTCATGTCCGCCCTCGGGATCGGCCTGACGGTCCTCGCGGTGCTCCTCCTGCTGCGCGAGGCCGGCCGCGACAACTCGGTTGTGCGCATCGCGATCCCGCTGGTCGGAGCCCTGATCGTCCTGCTCATCGGGGTCAGCCGCGCCTACCTCGGGGTGCACTGGACCACCGACGTCCTCGCCGGGTGGATGCTCGGCAGCGCCCTCGCCGCACTGGCGGTGGCACTCGCGGCAGTGCTCGAGGCCCGCCCCGCGAAGATCCATCCCTCGAAAGGATCAGTTGACGCGCCGGTAGCCTGACGCACGGATGCCTGTCCACTCGAACGGGCGAAGCATGGCGTCACTCGAATGCCCCGAATAATGTTCCCGGGACGAACGGGCGATGCTGTCCGTGGCTGAGACGAATCGGGGGCCCACCATGGAGCAGGTCCCGCTCCTGGTCCTCGGGACGGGGATCGACGGGCTGGCGACCGCGCTCTGCCTCGCCCACCAGGGCTTCCCGGTGCAGGTGCTCGACCGGGGGCCGGATCCGGCGATCGAGGACGACCCGGCCCTGCGCGGGTCGACGCTCCTGCGGCCGGCGGCCACGCGCGTGCTGCACGGGCTCGGGCTGCTCGACCCCCTGCAGGGGCGCACCCTCGAGCTGCAGCGCCTCACGCACGCCGACGCCGGGACCGGCCAGCCGCTGCGCAAGGTCGAGCTCGGTGAGCACGTGCGGGCCCGCTTCGGCTACCCGGTGCTCATCGTCGGGCGCCAGGACCTGCGCCGGTGCCTCGCCGAGGCGTGCGCCCGCGACGAGATGATCTCCGTGCGCTACGACAGCCGCCTCACCGGCGTCGAGGACATCGGGGACGCCGCGCTGGTCACCCTCGAGGGCGGTGCGGAGTGGCGGGCCGAGGCCCTCGTCGGCGCGGACGGCGCGTCCAGCCGGGTGCGGGCGCTGCTCGACGGGGGCGCCGGGGCGCTCTCCCCGACGTTCGTGGTCCGGCGCGGCACCGTGGCGGCCGTCGC
The DNA here is from genome assembly GCF_050955885.1 of Actinomycetospora sp. CA-084318. NCBI lineage: Bacteria > Bacillati > Actinomycetota > Actinomycetes > Pseudonocardiales > Pseudonocardiaceae > Actinomycetospora > Actinomycetospora sp. CA-084318. Next base: position 5,786,736 of record NZ_CP192098.1, on the reverse strand, counting down.
GGGCGAGCCCGCCCATCCGGAGCTCAAGGTCTGGTCGGCGCCGGCGCTGCAGGTCACGCGCATGCCGTCGCCGAACGGCGGCGCGGAGGTCATGTTCGTGACGCGCGCCGACCTGCCGCCGGCCGAGCGGGAGTGGCTGGTCTCGCGCCTCGACCCCGACGTCCGCCGCACGGTGTCCGGGGTGGCCGTGCGCGAGCCCGACCAGGTCGTCGCCCACCAGCGTCCGCTGCCGCGCTGGACCCGGCACCGGCTGACCGTCGTCGGCGCGGCCGCGCAGCCCCTGCTGCCGCACGCCGGCGAGGACGAGAACCAGGCGCTGCTCGACGCGCACGCGCTCGGTGCCGCCTTCGACCGGTTCGACGGCCGCATCCTGCCGGGCCTGGAGGGCTACGAGGCGTTGCGCGCGGCCGCCCGCGCCGCCTGCGCCGCCCAGGTCGCCGAGTTCGCGGCCCTGGCGCACGCCGAGGGACTCACCCGGCGGCTGCGCGACCGGCTGTGGGCCCGCGAGGCCGTGGACGAGGTCGCGGAGATCGTGGGCGAGCGCTGAGCGACGGGCGCAGGATGGCCGGTGTGAGCACCGCAGCGACGAACACCGCCCCGGGTCGCACGATCGGCGTCGAGGCCGACCCGGCCGCCCTCGGCTTCGACCCCGCCCGCCTCGCCCGGGTGGACGACCACTTCCGGCGCTACGTCGACGACGGGCGTCTCGCCGGTTGGCAGACCGTCGTCGCGCGGCGTGGGCAGGTGGTGCACGCGTCGGAGTACGGGATGGCGGACGAGGAGGCGGGTCTGGCGGTCGCCTCCGACACCCGCTGGCGGATCTACTCGATGACCAAGCCGATCACCTCCGTGGCCGCCCTCATGCTGTGGGAGCGCGGCGAGCTCGAGCTGACCGACCCGATCAGCCGGTGGCTGCCCGCCTTCGCCGAGCCGCAGGTCTACGTCAAGGGCAGCGCGACGGCGCCCCTGACGATGCCGAGCCCCGAGCCGATCCGCGTCTGGCACCTGCTCACCCACACCGCCGGGCTGACCTACGGGTTCCACCACGCCCACCCGGTCGACGAGCTGTACCGGGCGCGCGGGTTCGAGTGGGGCGTCCCGGACGGCATGGACCTGGCCGCCTGCGTCGACGCCTGGGCCGCGATGCCGCTCGTGCACACACCCGGGACCGAGTGGAACTACAGCCACGCCACCGACGTCCTGGGCCGCCTCGTCGAGGTCGTCTCCGGGCAGTCCCTCGACACCTTCCTGCAGACCGAGATCCTCGACCCGCTCGGCATGACCTCCACGGGCTTCGCCTCGGACGACCCGTCGCGCACCGCCGCGCTCTACGCGCTCGGACCGGGACGGCGCCGGGTGCGGTCCGACGCGATGGGCGAGGGCTTCCTCCGGCCGCCGACGTGGCTCTCGGGCGGTGGCGGCATGGTCTCCACCGCGGCCGACTACCACCGTTTCACCCAGATGCTCGCTCGCGGTGGGGAGCTCGACGGGGTCCGCCTCCTGGGGTCGCGCACCGTGGCCTACATGGGCCGCAACCACCTGCCCGGGGGACAGGACCTCGAGCAGGTCGGCCGTCCGCTCTTCGCCGAGATGCCCTTCCACGGCGTCGGGTTCGGCCTCGGGGTGTCGGTGGTGCTCGACCCGGCGGCGTACCGGACCCTCGCCTCAGCAGGGGAGATGGCCTGGGGTGGTGCGGCGAGCACCGCGTTCTGGGTCGACCCGGTCGAGGAGGTCACGGCGCTGTTCCTCACCCAGCTCCTGCCCTCGAGCGCCTACCCGATCCGCAGCCAGATGAGGTCGCTCGTCTACCAGGCGCTCGTGGACTGACGCTCTACGTGACCAACGGCGCCACGCTGCGTCACGTTCCTGAGGAGTCCCCGGGTCACCCTGAGAGAGGGCTGCACGGGGCCCTCCTGCTCTGTAGCGTCCAGCCCTGCCTCGCGGTGGACGAGGGAACGGGTGCTCAGGAGACGGATGAACGTGACGCCGGGTCCACGACGACGGCCAGCCGGACCGCATCCGGAGGCCCCGACCACGGCCGTCCCCGCGCCACGCGGCTCCGAACCGGGAGCCCTGGCCGGGGTGCCGGCCCAGCGGACCGCCGCGGACGTCTACCGGGTCAGCGAGGAGCAGGTGCACCGCGCGCGCATGGCGGTCGCCCGCAACGCGCTCGACTCGGACGACTGCCGCGATCTGCTCGACATGCTCGGGCTCATCGGCGAACCCGGTGAGCCGCCGCCCGTCCGCCGCTGACCGGAGGGAGATCCGCCGGGCGCGCCGCGCTCGGCGCGTCGGCCGCGCGGGGGCGGCCCGAACCCGATTAGCGTGGTGCCGTCATGGTCGACTCCCCGGTCTCCCCCTCCCGCCCCGCCCCTCGGCAGGCGCGGGCCCAGGCCACGCGCGACACGATCCTGGCCGCCGCCGCCCACGAGTTCGCGACCGCGGGCTACCAGGCGGCGTCGCTGTCGAAGATCCTGGAGCGCAGCGGCGTCACGAAGGGCGCCCTGTACTTCCACTTCTCCTCCAAGGAGGCGATGGCCGACGCGGTGGCGGCGGTCATGGAGCGACGGTTCCCCGAGATCACGGCGGCCTTCGAGGGCCTCGGGTACGACCCGTTGCGGACGGCGGTCCACCTGGCCATCGGACTCGCGGACATCTACGAGGCCGACGAGTACTGCATCGGCGGGCTGCGGGTGATCGCCGACGGCGCCCTCGGGCCCGACCGCATCCCGTGGCCCCACCGCTACTGGGAGGACGTCTTCATCGACCTGCTCGGGCGCGCCGCGGACCAGGGCCTGCTCCGGCCGTCGGTCGACTCCCGCGATCTCGCGCGGACCGTCGTCGCGCTCGGCCACGGCCACCGCGTGGTCTCCATGGCCGTCACCGGGTCCACCGACCTGCGGGAACGGGCCGTCGCGTCGTGGGCGCTGCTGCTCGGGTGCGTGGCCGACCCGGCCTGGTCGGAGCGCTGGGAGGCGGCCGGCGGGATGGCGTCGTTGCCGGTCGGACACCCGTTGGCGGGGGTGCCTGAGAGCGGGTCCGACCCCGTCCCGTAGAGTTCACACCGCACCCAACGGAGCGGACCGGTCACCACCGGAGGGGGTAAGGTTCTCGCACCGAGCCCCCATCGTTCAGTGGCCTAGGACTCCGCCCTTTCAAGGCGGCAACGCGGGTTCGAATCCCGTTGGGGGTACGCAGTACAGTTTCATCAGCAAGGCCCAGTGGCGCAGTTGGTTAGCGCGTCGCCCTGTCACGGCGAAGGTCGCGGGTTCGAGTCCCGTCTGGGTCGCACGGTCGTGCTGGCGTCGCTCGTGGACCTGGCCGACGAGGCCAGGTAGCTCAGTTGGTACGAGCGATCGCCTGAAAAGCGATAGGTCGGCGGTTCGACCCCGCCCCTGGCCACCTCAGCCCACCCGGCGGTCCCGCCCGGTGGGCTTTCGTGTTCACGGGGCCCGCCGCGTCCGCCGCGAGGTCCACGTGAGGCAGCGCCCGGGCGCCGCCGGGATGCCTGACGTGGACCTCGCGGCGGGGCGTCAGCGCGTGAACACGTAGGTCTGCCCGTTCGCCTGGTACCAGATGATGGTGCCCTTGGCGAAGTCGCTGCGCTGTCCGCCGGAGATGGCGTACTGGTCGGTCGTCGGGAAGCCGATCGCACTCGACGGTCCCCCGATCGCCTTGTACCGCGTGAGGATCGCGCCGCGCACCGCGTGCGCCCCCGTCGCGGTGGACCAGTAGATCGACCCGCCCGCGTAGTCCTGCGCCCGCCCGCCGGCGACGGTGTAGACCGCGGCCTTGGGCGCGCCCAGGTACGACGAGGCCCCGCCCAGCTTCTGGTAGTACGCCGTCACCGGGTCGGTGGCCGGGGCGGTCGTCGTGGTCGTCGGCGGCTTCGTCGTCGTGGTGGCGGGGGGCGCGGTGGTGGTCGTCGGCACCGTCGTCGGGGCCGGCGTCGTCGTCGCGGGCGGCGCGGTGCCCAGGTCGATCCCGGTGGCGGCCGCGTACCGGCGCAGCGCCTCCATGAAGTAGTAGTCGCCGAACATGATGCCGGTGTCGTAGCTGCCCGACGGCTTGTTCTGCGTGCCGTGCAGCAGCACCGCCTGGTTCGTCGTCCCGTCGGCGAGATAGGCCGACGTGGAGAGCGACGCGATGATGTCGCGGGCGCCCGCCAGGTAGGTCTGCTTGCGGGTGGCGTCCGGCTCGAGGGTCGAGAGCTCGACGAGCCCGGACGCGGCGATCGCGGCCGCCGACGAGTCCCGCGGCTGACCCGTCGTCGAGGGAAGGGTGAAGTCCCAGTAGGGCACCTTGTCCGCGGGCAGTCGCGAGAGGAAGTAGTCGGCGGCCGTCCGGGCCGTCGTCAGGAACTGCGCGTCCTTGGTGAACCGGTAGGCCATGGTGAAGCCGTGCACGGCCCACGCCTCGCCGCGTGACCAGGTGGAGTCGTTGCTGTAGCCCTGGTGGGTGTACTTGCTGATCACCGCGCCGGTGGTCTGGTTGTAGTTCACGACGTGCCAGCTGCCGCCGTCGCTGCGGAAGAAGTCGCGGGCCGTGGTCTTCGCGTGGGTCGTGGCGATCGTGGCCCAGGAGGCGTCGCCCCCGTTCTGGGCCGCCCACCAGAGCAGCTCCAGGTTCATCATGTTGTCCATGATCACCTGGTACTTCGAGGTGTCGGTCCGGGCGTCCCAGGAGCGGATCGCGCCGACCTTGGCGTTGTAGCGCGAGGCCAGGGTCCGCGCGGCGGTCAGGACGACGGCCTTCGCGTTCGGGTCGCCGGTGAGTACGGCGTCCTGACCGAACGAGTTGAAGATCTGGAAGCCGACGTCGTGGCTGGTGTCGTCGGTCTTGTTGGACTCGACGCCGGCCTGCCAGGCCTCGGCGCGCTGCTGCCACACCGGGTCCTTGGTGTGCGCGTAGGCCTGCCACAGCGCACCGGGGAAGAAGCCGCTGGTCCAGTCGCCGGCGCCGACGTTCACCCACGCCCCGTTCGTCCCGGTGCGCACCGGGTAGGCGTTCGTCGCGGTGCGGGAGGCGGTCGCGGCGAGGCGGGCCTCCGCGAACGCGAGGTCGCGGCGCACGGTGTCCGCCGTGAGGTCGGCGGCGCGGGCCGGTGGCGCGGTGAGCACCTGGGTCCCCGCCATCACCACGGCGGCCACGGCGAGCGCCGCCACCGCCGTCCACCGTCGCAGGCGTCCTCGCCCGACCGTCCCCATCGTCGTTCTCCCCCCGGTGCTCACTGATCGTCACCCCGGAGTCGTGTCGATCAGCCGTGCGCGTTACGCCGAGCGGCTCATTCCTGCCGGGTATCGCGCCGTGTGAGCTGGCGAACGCTTCCGGTTCAGGTCGTTCAATCGTGGACAACCCGGTGACGAACAACGGCCGGACCCGCGTGGTTCGGCCCCGGACCCCCGAAGGAAGGTCATCGGACCGTGCCGACCACCGTCTCCGCCCTGGTCACCGAAGGCGCCTCGAAGCCGCTCGAGCGCTCGACCATCGAGCGCCGGGACCCGAAGCCGCACGACGTCGTCATCGACATCGCCTACGCCGGGATCTGCCACTCCGACATCCACCAGGCCCGCGACGAGTGGGGCGGCGCGGAGTTCCCGATGGTGCCGGGCCACGAGATCGCCGGGACCGTCGCCGCCGTCGGCGACCAGGTCACGAACTTCTCCGTCGGCGACCGCGTCGGGGTCGGCTGCTTCGTCGACTCCTGCCGCGAGTGCGACAACTGCAAGGCGGGCGAGGAGCAGTTCTGCACCCGGGGTGAGGTGCAGACCTACAACGGCCGCGAGTACTCCGGCGAGCAGACCTTCGGGGGCTACTCGCAGTCGGTCGTCGTCGACGAGAACTACGTCCTGACCATCCCCGAGGGCATCGAGCTCGACGTCGCCGCGCCGCTGCTGTGCGCGGGCATCACGCTCTACACCCCGCTGACCCACTGGGGCGCCGGCCCCGGCAAGAAGGTCGCCATCATCGGTATGGGCGGCCTCGGCCACGTCGGCGTCAAGATCGCGCACGCGCTGGGCGCCGAGGTCACGGTCCTCTCGCAGACGCTCTCCAAGCAGGAGGACGGCAAGCGCCTCGGGGCCGACCACTACTACGCGACCTCGGACGAGTCGACCTTCGAGACGCTCGACAGCACGTTCGACCTGATCGTGAACACGGTGTCGGCCGATCTCGATCTCGAGAAGTACGTGGCCCTGCTCGCGCTCGACGGGTCGATGGTCAACGTCGGCATCCCGTCGAACCCGGGCTCGATCCACGCGTTCTCGCTGGCCAACGGGCGTCGTCGCCTCGCCGGCTCGAAGATCGGCGGCATCCGCGACACGCAGGCGATGCTCGACTTCTGCGCCGAGCACCACATCGGCGCGGAGATCGAGACCATCACGGTCGACGACGTGAACTCCGCCTACGACCGCGTCGTCGACTCGGACGTCCGCTACCGGTTCGTCATCGACGTCGCGTCCTTCGAGAAGTAGTTCCCGACGACGTCCGCGGCCCGGTCACCTCGTCGAGGTGGCCGGGCCGTCGTCGTGCGGTCAGACGAGGCCGAGGCTGCGGAACGGCCCGCCGAGGGCGAGCGCGAGGTCGCCCGGCGCGCCGTGGGCCTTCGCGTAGGCGAGCATCCGCGCGAGGTCGCCGACCCCGTTCGAGCCGGGCACCGGCAGCGCGTTCAGCGTCGAGAGCACACCCACGGCCCGGCCGTCGGGGGACAGGAACCCGCTGCCGGAGTCGCCGGGCACCCCGGGGGTGAGGGTGAGGACCGGGTGGCTCCAGCCGTTGCCCGTGTCGCCGAGGGCGGCACCGACCTTCGGCGACAGGGCGGCCACGCCCCCGCGCAGCTCGGAGTTGCCGTAGCTCGCGACCCGCTCGCCGGGCGCGAGGCCGTCGGTGTCGATGCCGGTGGGCCCGCCGAAGAACGGGACGGCGGGCGACACGGCGGGGACGTCGGCCGGGTCGATCTCGACCAGGGCGAGGTCGTTGTACGCGCAGGCGTCCGGATCGGTCTCCTTCGCGCCCTGCATCGCGAGCCAGGAGTTGTAGACGAGCTTCCCGGGCTTCGTCGCGCCGCTGATCTCCACCGGCGTGCCCAGTGGGAGGGACTGCGAGGTGCAGCCGTCGGTCTCGGTCGCCGCGCCGGTGCCCGAGCAGTGCGCGGCCTGGCCGATGAAGGTCCGGCCACCGCCGGTGAACACGAAGTTCGCGGTGCACTGGGCGCCGTCCGTGCGCAGCTGCACGCCGGGGTGGATCGAGCCGCCGAGCGCGGCGGCCATGTCGGGCAGGGCGACCGGCGCCGGCAGCGGCACCGCGGGGCCGGGCACGGTGACCGCGCTCGGCGCCGGCGGGGCGGGCGGCGGCGTCGGGTCGGCCCAGGCGGCACCGGTGGCCGTCCCGAGCAGGAGCGCCGCGCCGGCGAGCACCGTCGTGATCCGTCGTCCGTGCCGCACCCGGCCACCTCACCCGTCCGGTCGATCCCTTTGTGCGACACAACGGGCCAGGGGCACGGAGGTGACGGCCTCTGCCGAGGGCCTGGCAGAACCGATGCCACCGGCACCGGATCCGCGCGTGCTGGTCCGCCGCTCAGCGCGTCTGGAGCGCGGCCCAGGTGGTGGCCGCCGCGACCCCGCCGTCGGCGGCGAGCGTCTGCCCGTTGACCCACCGGCTCTCGTTCGACATCAGGAAGGCGACGACGGCGGCGATCTCGTCGGCCTCGGCGTCCCGGCCCGCGGCGGTGCGCTGACGGGCGAGCCGTCGGGGATCCGACGAGCGCTCGACCTCGGGGAGCTGCGGCGTGCGCACCGGCCCCGGCGCGACCCCGTTCATCCGCACGCCGTCGGGCCACGTCAGCGTGGACGAGGCCGTCGTGTACGCGAGCACGGCCTCCTTCGAGACCTCGTAGACCGAGCGGTCCGGTCGACGCTCACGGCACCAGCGCAGGCCGTCCTCGAACGAGGTGGTCGCGAGGAGCGGGCGCAGCTCGGCGAGGTGGGCGACCCAGTGCCGACCCTCGGCGGAGGACACGTTGACCACCGACCCACCGCGCTGGATGAGGGGGAGCAACCGCTCGGTGAGGTGCCGCATGCCGAGGAAGTTCACGGCGAGCACCGTCTCGGCGGGCGAGGTCCCCGGCACCCCGGCGACGTTCGCGAGGGCGTCGACCCGGTCGTCGAGCCGGTCCACGGCCGCGTCGATCGACCGCGGGTCGGTGAGGTCGCAGCGCACGTGCGCGATCTCGCGGTCCGGCGGCTCCCGCCGGTCGAGGCCGATCACGGTGACGCCGTGGCGGGAGAGGAACTGCGCGAGCGCGCGACCCACCCCCGAGGAGGTCCCGGTCACGACGAAGACGGTGCTCATGGCACCGGTCAGAGTAGACGGCTCCTCCGGCGTCACCGACAGGTGATCGCTTCCACCGCACCCGGGTGACGCCCTCGCTTCACCGCGGCCCCAGCGCTCGTCGTGGACCATGGAGGGACGACCTCGGGAGTCCCCATGCTGCTCTTCGGCATCGTCCTCATCGCCCTCGCCGCCGCTGCCGTCGTGGCGGCCAACCGCCGGGTCGACCTGCGTCACGCCATGATCGGCGCGGCCGCGTCCCCGGTCGAGGACCTCGCCGTCGAGCGGGAGGCCCTCGTCGAGCTCGGCACGGTCGGCGGGTTCTCGCGGACCGCCGCGGTCGTCGGGCACGCGCACCCGGCCGAGGAGGGCCCGCTGCGGTCGCCGCAGACGGGCACCGAGTGCGTCTGGTGGCGGCGGGTGGTCCGCACGCCCTACGGCCACGACGGCGGCTCGCGGACACTCGAGGAGGAGGCCTCGGACCGGCCGTTCGTGCTGGTCGAGGAGACCGGCAACATCGCCGTCGACCCGCGCGGCACGGTGGCCGTGCAGCCCGAGAAGGTGGCCGAGGCGACGACGTGGGGTCCCGAGGGCGCCGTGGTGCACGAGGAGTGGGTGCTGCGCCCGGGCACCGAGCTCTACGTCCACGGCGAGGTGCACGACCGCGAGGGCGCGCTGACGATCGCCGCGCCGGCCGCCGAGGCGTTCATCCTCTCCACCCGCGCTCCCAATGCGCTGCGCGAGGACTCGCTGCTGCTCCAGCGACGGTGGGCGTGGGGTGGGGCCGCTTCCGGCGTCGCGGGCCTGGCGCTCGTCGTGGCTGCGCTCGTCACCTGACTGGTCCACGAACAGTCGAATCTACTTGCCGAGAGTGACTGAAATCGGGCACGCTGCGTCACATGAGCAGCGTGCACGACGACCTGGGACTGGAGTCGTCACCCTCCGTGCCCGGTGGTGGCCCGGCCTCCCGGTGGCGCCCGCAGCGGATCTCTAGCCGCTTCTTCTGGATCTGGGCGCTGCTGCTCGTCACCTCCCTCGGCGTGCTCGGTGCCGTGATCACCGCCTGGGTCCGGCACGGCATCACCGACACCGGCATCACCCTGTTCGTGCTCCTCGTGATCCTGCTGCCTCTCCTGCTGGCCGCGATCGGCGCCGCGATCGGTGCGGCCGTCGACTCCCGCGTGGACGACGACGTGCGGGCCTACGGCGTCGGTATCGGGTCGGTCCTGCACACCAGCGAGTACGCCGACGCCCCGTTCTCCTTCGACGGCCGGCTCGACGGGTCCGTGTCGCGCCTCGGGAAGCGGCCCGGCCGCACCCGCAAGGAGCGCCGGGAGGGGCGCACCGTCGTCGTCGGGACCGAGGAGCGCTGGCTCGACCGGCGCGGCAACACGTTCGAGCTGGTCGACGGCCGGGAGGTGGTGGCCACGGCGTCGCCCCGCAAGCGCGGCCCGTGGCGGGACTGGGAGATCGACGTCGACGGGCGCCTGCTGCGGATGCGCACCCACGTCCGGCGCCACCCGCCCCGGCGCACCCTGCTCGACGACCTCGGGAGGGCCTGGCGGGCCGACGTCGGGAAGCGCCGGGTGGCCGCCCGGCTCCCCGACGAGCTCTCACCCGTCGGCGCCGCCTTCGTGCTCGCCGTCCTGGCCGACGTCCGCGACACCGTGGTCCCCGACCCCGCCGCGGGCTCCGGTGGTGCCGGGGTCGACCTCACCGACAGCAGCTGGACGTGGGACTGACGGCCGATGCCGCCCCGTGCCTCGTCGGGGTCCGGATGACCGGTTCGCGCGCCTAGGCTGGAACCCGTGCCCCGCCCCGTGATCCTCACCGTGGACGACGACCCCGGCGTGTCCCGTGCCGTGGCCCGCGACCTGCGCCGCGAGTACGGCGAGCACCACCGCATCGTGCGCGCCGACTCCGGCGAGACCGCGCTCGAGGCGCTGCGCGAGATCGCCCTGCGCGGCGAACAGGTCGCGGTGATCCTCGCCGACCAGCGGATGCCCCGGATGAGCGGCGTCGAGTTCCTGGAACGCGCGATGGACCTCTTCCCGCGCGCCCGCCGGGTGCTGCTCACCGCCTACGCCGACACCGACGCCGCGATCACCGCGATCAACGTCGTCGACCTCGACCACTACCTGCTCAAGCCGTGGGACCCGCCCGAGGAGAAGCTCTACCCCGTCGTCGACCAGTTGCTCGAGGCGTGGCGGCGGGCGCCCGACCGGCCCAGCACCGACACCCGGATCGTCGGCCACCGCTGGTCGGCGCGTTCCTACGAGCTGCGGGACCTGCTGGCGCGCAACCAGGTTCCCTTCCGGTTCCACCTCGCCGACGACCCCGAGGGCGCGCGGCTGCTCGAGGCCGCCGGACTCGACGGCGGGTCGTTGCCGGTCGTCGTCACCGGGGAGGGACGGGCACTGGTGGAGCCGACCGACGCCGAGGTCGCCGAGCAGGTCGGGCTGTCCACCCACGCCACGGCCGAGCTCTACGACCTCGCGGTCGTCGGCGGCGGCCCCGGCGGGCTCGGCGCCGCGGTCTACGGCGGGTCCGAGGGGCTGCGGACGGTCCTCGTGGAGTCGCTCGCCACCGGCGGCCAGGCCGGCACGTCGAGCCGCATCGAGAACTACCTCGGCTTCCCGGACGGCGTCTCCGGCTCCCAGCTCACCGACCGCGCCCGCCGGCAGGCGGTCAAGTTCGGGGTCGAGGTCCTGACGACGAGGACGGTCACCGGCCTCGGGGTCCGCGGCGGCGTGCGGGTCCTCACCTTCGACGACGGGTCCGAGATCGCCGCGCACGCGGTGGTGCTCGCGACCGGCGTCTCGTACCGCACGCTCGACGACGTCCCCGGCCTGACCGCGTTCGCCGGGGAGGGCGTGTTCTACGGCGCCGCCACCACGGAGGCCCCGTCGTGCACCGACGACGTGGTCTACGTCGTCGGGGGCGCGAACTCCGCCGGCCAGGCCGCGATGAACTTCGCCCGGTACGCGAGCCGCGTGGTGATGCTCGTGCGCGGCGAGTCCCTGGCGGCGTCGATGTCGCACTACCTGATCGAGCAGATCGAGGGCGTCGACCACATCGAGGTGCGGACGTGCACCGAGGTCGTGGCCGCCGAGGGCGAGGGCCACCTCGAGAAGCTGACCCTCCGGAACCGGGCCACCGGTGAGGAGGAGCGCGTCGACGCGCAGTGGCTGTTCGTCTTCATCGGCGCCCAGCCCCGCACCGACTGGCTCGACGGCACCGTCGAGCGCGACGACCGCGGGTTCGTGCTCACCGGACCCGACCTGACCGCGACGTCCCCGGGAAGGAACGGCGACCGGGAACCGTTGCACCTGGAGACCTCCCTGCCCGGGGTGTTCGCCGTCGGCGACGTCCGGGGCGGGTCGGTCAAGCGCGTGGCCTCCGCCGTCGGCGAGGGCGCGATGGCGGTGAGCCTGGTGCACCGCTGGTTGGAGAACCGATGAGAACCGAACTCGAGCCCGCCTCGCTGCAGCGGCTCTTCCTCTTCGAGTCCCTCGACGAGGCGCAGCTCGCCTGGATCGCGGAGCACGCCGACGTCGTCGACGCGTCCGCCGGCGAGGACGTCTGCCGCGAGGGCGATCCGGCCCGCTGCTTCTGGGTGCTCTGCGACGGCGAGATCGCCGTGATCCGCACCGTGCGCGGCGACGACGTCGAGGTCAGCCGCAGCGCCCGGCCCGGCACCTACGGCGGGGCCACCGAGGCCTACGTCGAGGGCGAGGACCTCCGCTACAAGCACACGCTGCGGGCGTGCGCGGACTCGCGGTTCCTCGCGATCCCGGCCCGCGACTGGGGCGCGAAGCTGCGCGAGTGGTTCCCGCTGGCGATGCACCTGGTGGAGGGCCTCGCCGTCGGGATGCAGCGGTCGAGCACCGCGATCGGTGAGCGGGAGCGCCTGCTCGCCCTGGGCTCCCTGTCCGCGGGCCTGACGCACGAGCTGAACAACCCCGCCGCGGCCGCGATCCGGGCGACGGAGTCGCTGCGCGACCGGGTGGCGGGCATGCGCCACAAGCTCGCGATGCTGGCCTCGGGGAAGCTCGACGGCGCGGTCGTCGCCCAGCTCGTGGAGCTGCAGGAGGAGGCCGTGCTCGGCGTGGCGACCGCCCCCGAGCTCACCGCCATGCAGACCTCCGACGCCGAGGACGAGCTCGGTGACTGGCTCGACGAGCGCGAGGTCGGCGGGGCGTGGGACCTCGCGGCCGTGCTCGTGGCCGGCGGACTCGACGCCGAGTGGCTCGGCAAGGTCGAGCGCACCGTGCCCGAGGGCACGCTCGGTGCCGCCGTGCGCTGGATCGCCTACGCGGTCGAGACCGAGACCCTGATGGGCGAGATCACCGACGCGACCGCCCGCATCGGCACCCTGGTCAACGCCGCACGGCAGTACTCGCAGCTCGACCGGGCGCCCTACCAGGCCTCCGACCTGCGGGTCCTGCTCAAGTCCACGGTCACGATGCTCTCCCGCAAGCTCGAGGGCATCACGCTGGTCAAGGAGTTCGACCCCGACCTGCCGCAGGTGCCGTGCTTCCCGGCCGAGCTGAACCAGGTCTGGACGAACATCATCGACAACGCCTGCTCGGCGATGGACGGGGCAGGCACGTTGACGATCCGCACCCGGCGCGAGTCCGACACCGCCGTCGTCGAGATCGCCGACACCGGGCCCGGCATCCCCGCGGAGGTGCGGCCGCGCATCTTCGAGCCGTTCTTCACGACGAAGGACGTCGGCGAGGGCACCGGCCTCGGTCTCGACATCTCGTGGCGGATCGTCGTGTCCAAGCACCACGGGGACATCCGGGTGCACACCTCGCCCGCCGGCACGACGTTCGAGATTCGTCTGCCTCTGGGCTGATCGTCCGGTTCACCAGCGCGTCACATCTTGTTACATGCCCTAAACAAGAGGGGTATGCCTGACCTGTCGACGACGACAGGAGGCAGACCCCATGTGTGGCATCGCAGGATGTGTGGACTTCACCCGGGACTTCGCCGAGGACCGCGCGGCCGCGGCCGACGCCCAGGCGATGACGGACACCATGGCCTGCCGCGGACCGGACGACGAGGGTCTCTGGACGACCCGCCACGCCGCCCTCGGGCACCGCCGGCTGGCCATCATCGACGTGCCGGGCGGGCGGCAGCCGATGACCGTGGAGGACCCCGCGAGCGGCGAGACCCGGCTCGCGATCGTCTACTCCGGCGAGACCTACAACTTCACCGAGCTGCGCGCCGAGCTCGAGCAGCGCGGTCACCGCTTCCGCACCGACTCCGACACCGAGGTCGTCCTGCACGGCTGGCTCGAGTGGGGCGAGGACGTCGTCGAGCGGCTCAACGGCATGTTCGCCTTCGCGCTCTGGGACGTCCGCGAGGACGCGCTCTACCTCGTCCGCGACCGCATGGGCATCAAGCCGCTCTACTACTACCCGACCCCCGACGGGGTGCTGTTCGGCTCGGAGCCGAAGGCGATCCTCGCCCACCCGCGCGCCGAGGCCGTGATGGACCTCGACGGGCTGCGTGAGGTCCTCTCGCACGTCAAGACGCCGGGCCACGGCGGCTACCGCGGCATGCACGAGGTGCGCCCGGGCTCGCTGGTCCGCATCCGCCGCGAGGGCCTCTCCATCCGCCGCTACTGGCAGCTCGAGGCCCTCGAGCACACCGACGACCAGGAGACCTCGGTCGCGCACGTCCGCGAGCTCCTCGACGACATCGTGCACCGGCAGCTGATCTCCGACGTGCCGCTGTGCTCGCTGCTCTCCGGCGGCCTGGACTCCTCGGCGATCACCGCGCTCGCCGCGCAGCAGCTCAAGGCGCAGGGCGGGGGCCCGGTCCGCTCGTTCTCGGTGGACTTCGTCGGCTACGAGGACTCCTTCGCCGCCGACCCGATGCGCGACACCCCGGACGGCCCGTACGTCCGCGAGCTCGCGGAGTTCGTGAAGGCCGACCACGAGGCCATCACGCTCTCCAACGACGACCTGATGAACCCCGACGCCCGCGCCGCCGTGCTCCGGGCCCGCGACCTGCCGCTGTCGCTCGGCGACATGGACACGTCCCTGTACCTGCTGTTCAAGGCGATCCGCGGTCGGTCGACGGTCGCGCTCTCCGGGGAGTCGGCCGACGAGGTCTTCGGCGGCTACCGCTGGTTCCACGACGCGGAGGCCGTCAACGCCGACACCTTCCCCTGGATGGCCGGCCGGATCGGCCCGATGGACCACTCCCGGTCCTTCTTCGACGAGGGCCTGCTCGCCGAGCTCGACCTGCCGGGGTACATCGACCAGTCCTACCGCGACGCGCTGGCCGAGGTCCCGCACGTCGACGGCGTCAGCGCGACCGAGCGGCGGATGCGGGAGGTCTGCTACCTGCACCTGACGCGGTTCGTGCAGATCCTGCTCGACCGCAAGGACCGGATGTCGATGGCGAGCGGCCTCGAGGTGCGCGTGCCCTTCTGCGACCACCGGCTCGTCCAGTACGTCTTCAACACGCCCTGGTCGCTGAAGACCTTCGACGGCCGTGAGAAGTCGCTGCTCCGGGCGGCGGCGAAGGACGTGCTGCCGGCCTCGATCGTCGAGCGGGTGAAGAGCCCGTACCCCTCGACGCAGGACCCGGCCTACGAGAAGGCCGTGCGGGGTGACCTCGCCGACCTGATCGCCGACACGGCCGCCCCGGTCCGCTCGCTGATCGACGTCGACAAGGTGCGCGACGCGATCGACGCGCCGGCCGCGAACGCCACGACGAGCCTCGAGGTCGACCGGGCGCAGATGGAGAACGTGCTCCAGCTCGACGCGTGGATGCGCCGCTACTCCCCGACGATCGAGACGAGCTGACCCGTCCCTGACTCGAACGAGCGGCACTCTCGCGCGCATAGAGCGCGCGAGAGTGCCGCTCGCTCGTGCAGAGGGTGTCCGCGGACCGGCCGGAGGGGCGCCCCCCGACCACCGTGGGGCAGCACGGCGGCCGAGGGGCGCGGAACCCCGTGCGGCCGGGCGCGGTCGGTCGCACGGGGCGTTCGAGGGCGGTGACCGGGCGCACCAGCACGTGGGGCGCCCGCGACGCTGTAGGACTCAACGTCCCGGACTCCACCGACGATGCGGGTGATTCGGTCCCCGTCCGGTCGCTTCGCACGACGAGCCCCGACGGTTCACTCCGTCGGGTCGGGGCACAATCGACGGGTGTGAGCAGTGTGGCGCGAGCGTCGGACACGACGGACGAGATCCCGGTGCCGGGTGACGGCCCCCGACCAGGCACGCCCGGCCTGACCGGTCTCGCCGACGAGGAGGGCAAGCGTCGTCGCCTGGTGCGCATGAAGATCGTCGCCACCGGCTTCCTCGTCGGTGCCGCGATCGTGTGGATCGTGTTCCTCACCTGGGAGCGGAACGGCGGCCCGGCCTTCACCGGCTTCGTCCGTGCGGCCGCCGAGGCCGGCATGGTGGGCGCGTTCGCCGACTGGTTCGCCGTGACGGCGCTCTTCCGGCACCCGCTCGGCCTGAAGATCCCGCACACCGCGATCATCCCGCGCAAGAAGGACCAGCTCGGCGAGAGCCTGTCCGACTTCGTCGGCGAGAACTTCCTCTCGGTGCCGGTGGTCAGCGACAAGCTGCGCTCGGCGCGCATCGCCAACCGCGTCGGGGCCTGGCTCTCGCGGCAGCAGAACGCCGAGCGGGTCACCGCCGAGGCCGCCACCGTGGTCCGCGGTGCGGTCGCCGTGCTGCGTGACGACGAGGTCCAGGCGGTCATCGAGCAGACCGTCACCCGGCGCGTGGTGGCCCAGCAGTGGGGCCCGCCGATGGGCAAGCTCCTCGAGGGCATCCTCGACGACGGGTCGCACCGCCGGGTCGTCGACCTGATCTGCGACCGCGCCTACGACTGGGTGCGCCAGAACCACGAGACGGTCATGACGCTCGTCAGCAAGCAGGCGCCGAGCTGGTCGCCCCGCTTCGTCGACGGCCTCATCGGTGACCGGCTCTACGCCGAGGCGCTCTCCTTCGCCTGGGCGGTCAAGTCCGACCAGGACCACCCGCTGCGCAAGGCCATCGACCGCTTCCTCACCAGCTTCGCGGGCGACCTGCAGCACGAGCCGGAGACGATCGCCCGGGTCGAGTCCATCAAGGCGCAGCTGCTCGCCCACCCCGACGTCCAGGGCCTCATCAGCCGCGCGTGGGCGACCGGCAAGGCGATGATCCTCGACGCGGCCGAGGACCCGTCGAGCGAGCTGCGCCTGCGGGTGACCGACGGCGTCACGCGCTTCGGGCAGCGCATGGTGCTCGACGAGGGCCTGCGCGAGAAGGTCGACAACTGGATCGTCGACGCCGCGGCCTACGTGGTCACCCGCTACGCCCCGGAGATCACCGCGCTGATCTCGGACACGGTGAAGCGCTGGGACGGGCCGGAGACCTCGCGCAAGATCGAGCTGCAGGTCGGTCGCGACCTCCAGTTCATCCGCATCAACGGCACGGTGGTCGGCGCCCTCGCCGGCCTGATCATCTACACGATCGGCGAGGTGCTGGTCGGGTAGGTGCGCTGCGCGCCTGTGAGTACTAATCCGTGCTCGAGCACGGATTAGTACTCACAGGGCGAAGCCACCCAGCAGGCCGAGCGAGGCGGCGCCGAGGCCGGCGAACGTCGACATCAGCACGTTCATCACCGAGTGCGTGCGCTCGCCGGCCTCGGCGAGGCGCACCGTCTCGTAGCCCAGCGTCGACCAGGTGGACAGCCCGCCGCAGAAGCCGGTGCCCACCGCGGCGACCACCGCCGACGGGGCGGTGCTCCCGAGGACGACGCCGAGCACGAGCGAGGCGACCACGTTCACGGTGAACGTGCCCCACGGGAACGAGGTCCCGTGGGTGCGCTGCAGCGCGCGGTCGACCAGATAGCGGGTGGGCGCCCCGACCGCCGCCCCGAGCGCCACCCAGAGGCCGGTCAGCGCGGTCATCGGACCCCACCCGTCGTCGCGCGGGCGAGCACGAGCCCCAGCCAGGCCGCCCCGACCGACCCGAGCGTCGTCGCCGCGAGGTAGCCCAGGGTCGTCCCGAGGTGTCCGGCCGCGAGGAGTTGCTGGGCGTCGACGGCGAAGGTGGAGAACGTCGTGAACCCGCCGAGGACGCCCACCCCGAGGAACGGGCGCACGAGCGGGTGCGCGGTCCGCACCTCGGCCACGTGCACGACGAGGACGCCCATCAGCAGACAGCCGACGACGTTGATGACGAGGGTCGTCGTCGGGAAGGCGCCGTGCGGCGTGGGGAACGCGAGCCCGAGGCCCCAGCGGGCGAGGGCGCCGATCGCCCCGCCGAGGGCGACCGCGGCGACGGCCGCGCCCTGCCGACGCAGCAGAGGTTCGACCGGTGGGCGCCCCGCGATCACGTCGTCGTCGATCTCGGGACGATCGGACACGAGGCTCTCCCTGGGCGCGCGGAACCGGGCTCCAGGGACCGTTGGCGCCGGATCGACGCGGTTGTCGGCGGGCCCCACCGCCATCGCCGCAGACGGTAGTCCGCGCGTTTCCGCAGCGCACGGCGGTGCCTCGAATCGATCTCCGATGATGTGGCACAGCCCACGCCACCTGCGCAAACAGAGTGCTTGCATCAGCTAGCACTCGTGTTAGCGTGGATGTCAGTCACGGCGAGGAGGTGAGCACGATGTCCGGTGTGGACGGTGTCGACAAGGCACTCGGTCAGGCCGTGGAGGACATCGGCTCGTACATCCGCAAGCAGCGTGAGACGGCGCAGGTGTCCCTGCGTCAGCTCGCCAAGGTCGCCGGGATCTCGAATCCCTACCTGAGCCAGATCGAGCGCGGGCTGCGCAAGCCGTCCGCCGAGATCCTGGCCCAGATCGCGACCGGGCTGCGCATCTCGGCCGAGGCGCTGTACGTGAAGGCGGGGATCCTCGAGGAGCGAGTCGGCTCCGCGGTCCTCGACTCACTGGCCTGCGACCCGGAGCTCACCGAGCGCCAGAAGCAGGTCCTGCACGACATCTACGAGTCGTTCCGCCGCGAGAACCGCGCGGCCGGGGTCACGGCTCCTGCGCCCGCCGAGCGCGATGACGCCTCCGGCGCCTACACGGGGACGTCGGCCCTCGCCGTCGCCCCCGACCTCACCCGTATCCCGTCCGAAGAGGAGTGATCGTCATGCCCGTCACCTTCCCCACCAAGTTCGACGTCCGCGAGGCCCGCGACCAGGCCAACAAGGTCGTCACCGAGGTCGTCGACCCGTTCCGCGCCCCCGCGCTGGCCCTGCTCGGCCTCGGCGACTACGCCGTCGCGAGCGCCCAGGAGGCCTTCGCCAAGGTCCAGGCCGGCGCCACCGAGGTGCAGGCCCGCGTCGAGGACCTCCCCTCGGAGCTGCAGGAGCTGCGCGGCAAGCTGACCGCCGAGGACTTCCGCCGGCTGGCCGACAGCTACGTCGCCGCGGTGCGCAGCGTCTACAGCGACCTCGTCAAGCGCGGCGAGACCGCCTACGGGCAGATCAAGGCGCAGCCGCAGGTCAAGCAGGCCCTCGACAACATCGACTCGGTCTCGAGCGAGCTCGAGAGCCGGCTCGAGGACGCCACCGAGGAGTTCCGCGTCCGCGGTGAGGCCGCCCTCGCCGAGGTCACCAAGCAGACCCGCTCGGTCGGCGAGCGTGCCGCCCGCTACACCCAGAAGGTCACCGGCCAGGCCGCCGAGACCATCTCCGAGGTGAGCGACGAGCTCGCGGAGTCCGTGAAGGAGGCCGGCGAGGAGGTCGCGCACGAGACCCGCTCGACCACCCGCAAGGCCGCCGCGCGCACGGCGCCGAAGAAGCAGGGCCCGAAGAACGCCCCGAAGTCGGCCGCCACGAAGGCCGCCGCGCCGAAGGCCCCGACCGGCAAGGCCTGACGCTCCCCCCTCCGACGGCCCCGTCCCCGCACCCGCGGGGGCGGGGCCGTCGTCGTGCGCGCTGTCCGGTCCGTCGCCGGTGGGTGGATCGGAGCCGCCGTCACCAGCACGTATCCTCGCGGCGTGGGTCTGTCCGTGCCGTCCGTGTGGTTGAACCTCGACTACTACCTGTCGCTGCTGATCTGGGTCGTCGCGATCCCGGTCGGCCTCTACGCGTTCATCCACGCCCTGCTCCAGCGGGCGGACGCCTTCACCGCGGTCGACAAGCTGACCAAGCCCGCCTGGTGCGCGATCACCGGGGTCGGGGCGCTCCTGCTGGTCGTCTCCTTCGGCGGTCCGGTGTCCGGGTTCGCCATCCTCTGGCTGGTCGCCCTCTGCGCCGTGCTCGTCTACCTCGTGGACGTGCGGCCCAAGGTCACGGAGGTGCAGCAGGGCGGACGGTGGTGACCGGCCTCGAGCCGGCCGCCGGCACCCTCGAGCTCGTCCCCGCCCCGGACCGGCCCGACCTGCTCGCCCCCTCCGTCGTCGCGGCGCTGACGGCCCTTCCCGACGACGTGGCCCGCTCCTGCGGGGTCGCGGCGATCGACCCCGACCTCGCCGACACCGCGGCGTTCTGCGAGGCCTACTCCTCCCCGCTCGACCTCTCCGCGAACTGCGTCGTCGTCACCGGTGCGCGGTCGGGCGAGCAGCGGTTCGCGGCCTGCGTGGTCCTCGCGACGACGCGGGCCGACGTGAACGGCGTGGTCCGCCGCCGCATCGACGTCCGGAAGGCCTCGTTCGCGGCGACGGACCTCGCCGTCGAGCTCACCGGCATGGAGTACGGCGGCATCACGCCCTTCGGGCTGCCGGCCGACTGGCCGGTCCTGGTCGACCCCGCGGTCCTGGCCGCACCCGCCGTCGTCGTGGGGAGCGGTGTGCGGGGGTCGAAGCTCGTGGTGCCCGGGTCGGTGCTCGGGCTGCTGCCCGGGGCCGAGGCGACGGAGGGCCTGGGGCGCTGAGCACCGCCCGGTGCCGGTGCCGACTTCCGTGGCAGCAAAGCGTCGTTGCTGTCGCCAGATGACAGCAAAGCGTCGTTGCTGCCACGGCGGATCGCGGTATGGTTCAACCTTCAAGCACCTGGAGGTCGCCGTGCCCGCGCTCACCGTCCCCGACCTGACCGTCCTCCCGCGCCTCGAGGTGCCCGCGAGCACCGGCGCCACCGAGCGCTCCGTGCGCCGCGTGACCACCGCGCCGCGCGGGTTCGAGGGCGAGGGCTTCCCGGTCCGGCGGGCGTTCGCGGGCGTCGACCTCGCCGACCTCGACCCGTTCATCCACATGGATCAGATGGGGGAGGTCGAGTACGCGCCCGGCGAGCCCAAGGGCACGTCCTGGCACCCGCACCGCGGGTTCGAGACCGTCACCTACCTCATCGACGGCACCTTCGAGCACGCCGACAACCACGGCGGCGGCGGGCTCATCACCAACGGCGACACGCAGTGGATGACGGCGGGCGGCGGCGTGCTGCACATCGAGCGGCCGCCGGAGGCGCTGGTCACCTCGGGCGGGCTGTTCCACGGCCTGCAGCTCTGGGTGAACCTGCCGCGCGCCCAGAAGTGGGTGCACCCGCGGTACCAGGACCTGCGGGCGGGGCAGGCCGCGCTCGTCACCTCGTCGGACGCCGGCGCGCTCGTCCGCGTCATCGCCGGGTCGCTCGACGGGCACGCGGGCCCGGGCTCGACCTACACGCCCATGACGATGGCCCACGCCTCCGTGGAGCCCGGCGCGCGCCTGCACGTGCCGTGGGACCGCGAGCAGAACGCGCTGGTCTACGTGCTCGCCGGCGACGGGTTCGCCGGCGCCGAGCAGCGCCCGGTCACGACGGGGCAGTTGGTCCTGTTCGGCCCCGGGGAGTCGTTGCGCGTCGCGGCGGCCGGGACGCAGGACGCGCGCCACCCGAAGCTCGAGGTCGTCCTGCTCGGCGGCCGCCCCATCCGCGAGCCGGTCGCGTGGGGCGGGCCCTTCGTCATGAACACCCGCGAGGAGGTCATGGACGCGTTCGGAGACTTCTCGAAGGGCCGCCTGGGCGCGATCCCGGCCGACCGGGTCTAGCCGTCCAGCCAGCGCGTGAGGAACTCCGTCTCCCAGCGCAGGAGCTCGGAGACCTGCTCGGCGACGACGCCCTCGATCTTCCCGCCGACCATCGGGACCGGGACCGTCGTGGACGCGCGCACGGTGAACCGCGACCCCTCGCCCTCGCCGACGACCTCCTGGGTCCCGGTGATCGAGCCGGGCAGGCCGCGGACGTCGACCTGCACGTCGGCGCTCGAGCCGTGCCAGGTCTCGGTGCGGTCGAGGACCAGGTCGTCACCGGTGAAGCGGCGCACCACCGACGGCAGGAACTCGACCGGCACGCCCTGACGCAGCACGATCCGCCCGCCGTCGTGACTGACCAGCGCGGCGTCCTTCCCGCCCAGTTCGGCGAGCCGCGCGTTCAGGAACGCGTCGTCGGTGAGGGCGCCGACGACGGCGTCGGGCGGGTGCGGGAACGAGGCGTCGTGCTCGATGGGGCGGGCCACGGGCGGCAGGTTACCGTCGAGCGGTGCCCACCACCGTCGCCTCGCTGGCCGAGCTGACCACGCTGCGCCTCGGGGGCCCGGCCCGACGACTGGTGCGGCCGTCCGACCGGGACGGGATCGTCGCGGCCGTCCGCGAGGCGGACGCCGCGGGGGAGCGACTGCTTGTGGTCGGGGGCGGCTCGAACCTCGTCGTTCCCGACGACGGGTTCGCGGGCACCGTGGTCGCGATCGGCTCCCGGGGGCACACCGTGGCCGCCGCCGACGGCACGGCCCTCGTCACGGTCGAGGCCGGCGAGGACTGGGACGCCCTGGTGGCGGCGACCGTCGACGAGGGGCTCGGCGGGCTGGAGTGCCTCTCCGGCATCCCGGGCTCGACCGGCGCGACGCCGGTGCAGAACGTGGGCGCCTACGGCGTGGAGGTCGCCGACCTGCTCGTCGACGTCGAGCTGTTCGACCGGCGCGCCGACGCCGTGCACACCGTCCCCGCCGCCGAGCTGGGCCTCGGGTACCGGACGAGCCGGCTCAAGGGCGCCGACGACGAGATCGTGCTGGCGGTGCGCTTCCGGCTCACCACCGACGGGCTCTCCGCCCCGGTCCGCTACGCCGAGCTCGCGCGCACGCTCGACGTCGAGCCCGGCACGCGCGTGCCGGTGGCGGACGCCCGGGCCGCGGTGCTGGAGCTGCGCCGCGGCAAGGGGATGGTCCTCGACCCGGCCGACCACGACACGTGGAGCGCGGGCTCCTTCTTCACCAACCCCGTCGTCGGGTCGGAGACCGCGGACGAGGTGGCGCGGCGGGTGGCGGCCCTCGACCAGCGACCGGTCACCGCGTGGCCGACCGACGACGGGCGGGTCAAGCTCTCCGCCGCGGCGCTGATCGAGCGCGCGGGCGTGACACGCGGCTACCCGGGTCCGGACGCGCCCGTGCGGGTGTCCACGCGGCACACCCTGGCCCTGACCAACCGCGGCGACGGGACGACGACGCAGCTGCTCGACCTGGCCCGTGACGTGCGGGACCGGGTCGAGGCGACGTTCGGGGTGCGGCTGGTGCCCGAGCCGGTGCTCGTCGGTGGCTGCGCCTTGTGAGCACTTTCCGTGGCCGGGGCCACGGAAAGTGCTCACGTGCGGTGGAACCGCATCCCGGTCGCCTGGTCGCGCGGCTTGAGCACGATGGTGTCGATGTTGACGTGCGACGGGCGGCTCATCGCGAACGCGACCGTCGCCGCGACGTCCTCGGCGACCAGCGGCGTGATGCCCTGGTAGACCTTGTCGGCGCGCTCCTGGTCGCCGTCGAAGCGGACGAGCGCGAACTCCGTCTCCACCGCGCCCGGCGCGATCTCGGTGACGCGCACCGGCTCGCCGAGCAGTTCCCCGCGCAGCGTGCGGTGCAGCGCGCCCTCGGCGTGCTTCGCGGCGGTGTAGCCGGACCCGCCGTCGTAGACCTCGAGGGCGGCGATCGAGGTGATCGTGACGACGTGCCCGTCGCCGGAGGCGATGAGCGCGGGCAGCAGCGCCTTCGTCACGCGCATCGTGCCCAGGACGTTGGACTCCCACATCCAGCGCCAGTGCTCCTCGTCGCCCTCGATCACCTTCTCGGTGCCCTTGGCGCCGCCGGCGTTGTTGACGAGCCCGCGGACGGTGCCGAGCTCGTCCACCCGCGCGGCGAACGCCGCGACCGAGTCCGCGTCGGTGACGTCGAGGGGCACCGCGGTGCCGCCGGTCTCCTCGGCGAGGGCCTCGATGCGGTCCTGCCGACGGGCTCCGAGGACCGGATGCCAGCCGTCGGCCGCGAGGGCGCGGGCGGTGGCCGCCCCGATCCCGGAGCTCGCTCCGGTCACGACGACGAGCGGTCTGTCCGTGGGAGAGGTCACGGCGACCCACCCTAGGGCCGCTTTCGGGCGGACGGCGATCTGGTCGTTGCCTAGGCTGTGGACCGTGATTCCGGCGGCGAGGGCGGCGACGGACGGCACGGCCCCATCGCGGGCCCGGCCGCGGAACCTGGCATCCGTGCGGCGGTCCCCGCGCCGGGTCGCCGTCATCTCGGTGCACACCTCGCCGCTGGCGCAGCCGGGGACCGGTGACGCCGGCGGCATGAACGTCTACGTGGTGCAGACCGCGAAGGAGATGGCGCGCCGCGGCGTCGAGGTGGAGATCTTCACCCGCCAGACGGCGTCGGACCTGCCGCCGGTCGCCGAGCTCGCGCCCGGGGTCCTCGTGCGGCACGTCGTCGCCGGCCCGTTCGGCGGGCTCGGCAAGGAGGACCTGCCGAGCCAGCTCTGCGCGTTCACCGCGGGCGTCCTGCGCGACGAGGCCCGCCAGGAGCCGGGCTGGTTCGACGTCGTGCACTCGCACTACTGGCTCTCCGGCCAGGTCGGCTGGCTGCTGCGCGACCGGTGGGGCGTGCCGCTCGTGCACACCGCGCACACCCTCGCCAAGGTCAAGAACGCGTCGCTGGCGGCGGGGGACACCCCGGAGCCGCTGGGTCGGGTCGTCGGGGAGGAGCAGGTGGTCGCCGAGGCCGACCGGCTCGTCGCGTCCACCCCGGCCGAGGCCGAGGCCCTGATCTCGGCCTACGACGCCGACCCCGAGCGTGTGCGCACCGTCGCGCCCGGCGTGGACCTTCAGACCTTCACCCCGTCCCGGGACCGCGCCGCGGCCCGCTCCGCCCTCGCCCACGAGGCCGGGAAGCCCATGGGTGACGACGACGTCGTGCTCGCCTTCGTCGGGCGCATCCAGCCGCTCAAGGCGCCCGACGTGCTGCTGCGCGCGGCCGCCGAGATGATCGCCCGTCGTCCGGAGCTGCGGTCGCGGCTGACCGTGCTGGTCGTCGGCGGCCCCTCCGGATCGGGCCTCGCCCAGCCGGGTGTGCTCGTCGATCTCGCCGCGGAACTGGGTATCACCGACGTCGTGAGATTCCTCCGTCCCCGGGCGGGCGCCGCCCTCGCCGAGGTCTACCGCGCCGCCGACGTGGTCGCCGTGCCGAGCCACTCCGAGTCGTTCGGCCTCGTCGCGCTCGAGGCGCAGGCCTGCGGCACCCCGGTCGTCGCCGCGGCCGTCGGCGGGCTGCCGGTGGCCGTGTCCGACGACCGGTCGGGCCTGCTCGTCGCCGACCACTCCGCCGCCTCCTGGGCCTCGGCCCTGGAGCGCGCCGCGGTCGACCGCGTCACCCGCGGCCGGCTCGCGGCGGGCGCGATCGAGCACGCGCAGGCGTTCTCCTGGGACCGCACCACCGACGCCCTGCTGGCCACCTACGCCGAGGCGGCCGCGGCCCGTCGCGCGCCGCGGGAGGTGGCGGTGTGAGCCTCTCCGACGTCATCGCAGCCGCGCTCGACGAGCGCGAGCTGGCCTACCAGCGCCGCGACGAGGACAGCTTCTTCGTCACGCTGCCCGGCACCAAGAAGCTGCAGACCAACTGCTGGCTCGTGCTGACACCGCACGCCCTGCTCATGGAGGCCTTCGTCTGCCGGCGCCCGGACGAGAACTTCGAGGGCGTCTACCGGTGGCTGCTGCAGCGCAACACCCGGCTCTACGGCGTGCACTACTGCCTCGACGACGTCGGCGACATCCACCTCGTCGGCCGGATCGGGCGGCACGCGGTGACCGACGACGAGCTCGACCGGATCCTCGGGCAGGTGCTCGAGGCCGGCGACGGCGACTTCAACACGCTCATCGAGCTCGGCTTCGCGACGTCGATCCGCCGCGAATGGGCGTGGCGGGAGTCCCGCGGTGAGTCGTTGGCGAACTTGAGGGCCTTCCAGCACCTGGTGTCCGATTCCTGAGTGACAGCACGTGCCCGCGGCCGTACTGCTGGGTAGGTTGGTGTGACCCAGCTGACGCAGAACCAGGAGCTGTCGTATGACCGTGCGTAGTCCTTTTCCCGACATCGACATCCCTGACGTCGGGCTCCCGGAGTTCCTCTTCTCCGACCTGGGCGAGCACACGGACCGGGTCGCGCTGATCGACGGGCCGTCGGGGCGCACGATGACGTTCGGCGAGCTCGCGCAGGGCGTCGACCGCTTCGCCGCAGCGCTGGGCGAGCGCGGGCTCGGTCGCGGTGACGTCATCGCGCTGTTCGCGCCGAACACCCCGTACTACCCGGTGGTCTTTCACGGAGCCCTCGCCGCCGGTGTCGCGGTGTCCACGGTGAACGCGCTCTACACCCCGGACGAGCTCGCGTTCCAGCTGCGCGACTCCGGCGCGAAGATGCTCGTGACGGTGTCGCCGTTCCTCGACCGGGCGCGCGCCGCGCTGCGCGAGGAGGGCCTCGCGGTGACCGAGGTCGTGCTGCTCGACGCGGCTCGCGACGAGGCCTCGACCCCGCTGCCGGAGAACGCGCTGGCCGACCTGCTCACGACGACCGCCGAGCGCCCGTCGGTCCAGCTCACCGGCGACGAAGTGGCCGCGCTGCCCTATTCCTCGGGTACCACCGGCCGGGCCAAGGGCGTCGTCCTGACCCACCGCAACCTCGTCGCGAACCTCGTGCAGTTCGCGCAGATGCAGAGGACGACCACCGAGTCGAAGATCCTCGCGGTCTTGCCGTTCTTCCACATCTACGGCATGACCGTGATGATGAACAACGGCATCTACCAGCGGGCCGCCGTCGTCACGATGCCGAAGTTCGACCTGGCGGAGTTCCTGCGGATCGTCTCCGAGCACCGGGTCGACCGGATCTACATCGCCCCGCCGATCGCCGTCGCGCTGGCCAAGCACCCGATGGTCGAGCAGTACGACATCGACTGCGTCGACGTCGTCTTCTCCGGCGCCGCGGCCCTCGACGCCGACCTCGGCCACAAGGTCGCGAAGCGGCTGAACTGCAAGGTCTACCAGGGCTACGGCATGACCGAGCTGTCGCCGGTCAGCCACGCGATGCCCGAGGACCGGCCGGACATGGACCTCTCCTCGATCGGGGTGGCGCTGCCCAACATCGAGTGCAAGATCGTCGACCCGGAGACGGGCGAGGAGAGCGAGCGCGGCGAGCTGTGGGTCAAGGGCCCCAACGTCATGCGCGAGTACCTGAACAACGCCGACGCGACCGCCGACACGCTCGACGCCGACGGCTACCTGCACACCGGTGACGTCGCGACCGTGACCGACGAGGGCGTCTTCTACATCGTCGACCGCGTCAAGGAGCTCATCAAGTACAAGGGCTATCAGGTGCCGCCGGCCGAGCTCGAGGCGCTGCTGCTCACCGACGACCGCATCGCCGATGCCGCCGTGATCGGGGTGAAGGACGCCGAGGGTGAGGAGATCCCGAAGGCGTTCGTCGTGAAGCAGCAGGGGGCGGAGATCTCGGAGGACGACGTGATGTCGTTCGTCGCCGAGCGCATCGCCCCGCACAAGAAGGTGCGGGTGGTCGAGTTCATCGACCAGATCCCGAAGTCGGGCTCCGGCAAGATCCTGCGCAAGGACCTCCGCGCCCGCGAGAACGCCTGACGGTCCCCGACGACGGGAGCCCGCGCGGCTCCCGTCGTGGGAGGCGGTCCTTGACAGTCCGGCCAGGCTCGGAGGATGACCGCACACGACGGGTCCCGGTTCATCCCGTACGCCGGGGACGTCATCCGGGTCCTCGGGAAGAGCGAGGGCCTCGCGGTCTGCCGGTTGACGGTGCCGGCCGGGTTCGCCGGGCCGCCGCCGCACGTCCACCACGGGTTCGACGAGGCCATCTACGTGCTGACCGGTGCGCTGACCATGGTGCGGGACCGGGGTGAGCCCGAGCCGGTCGAGGAGCGCGGGCTGATCCTCGCCCCGCGCGGCGTGCGGCACACGTTCGCGAACCCGACGGACGAGGCGGTCCAGGTGCTCGCGGTGTGGAGCCCGGCGACGGCCCTCGAGTTCATGGCCGAGATCGGGGCCGCCCTCCCGGCGTCCGGGCCGCCGGACCCGGCACGCCTGGCCGCGATCTACCAGCGGCACGACAGCGAGATCGTGCCGTGACCGGCCCGATGGTCATCGTGGCGGGACACCTCGTGGTCGCACCCGAGCAGCGGGACGCCTACCTGGCCGGATGCGTGGCGGTCGTCGAGCAGGCACGCGCGGCCCGGGGATGCCTGGACTTCGCGCTGTCGGCGGACCTGCTGGACCCCGGGCGCATCAACATCCTCGAGCGGTGGGCGTCGCAGGCCGACGTCGAGGCGTTCCGCGGCGCGGGGACGGGCGACGACCAGGCGGCCCGGATCCTGGCCGCGTCGGTGGCCGAGTACGACGTGGCCGACGTCCGGTCGCTCACCGGCTGAGGTCGGATCCGCTCACCCGTCGGACGACGAGCTCCGGCATCGGGTCGGGGACCCCCGGGACCGCGCGGTCGGGGAAGTCGAAGACCGCGAGGATCAGCAGCATCGGGTAGTCCGGTGACTGCCGGGACCGCCGGACCACGGCGTCGTCGAGCAGGAAGTCGATGCCGTCGGCCCGCCACTCGACCGCGTACCGGTGGAACGCCGCGACGTCGATCTCGTGCGGGTCGGCCGAGAACTCCTCGACGAGGGCCGGGTCGCGGAACGGGTGGACGCCCTGCCCGACGGCCGCGGCCGGGCCGTCCACCGCGTCCCCGAACACCTCGACCAGGCAGATCTCACCGCACCGCTCCGGTCGGTCCTCCATCCCGATCATCCAGGCGGAGAACATCGACCGCGGTCCGAGCGTCGCGCGGCACTCGACCTCGATCCGCCCGCGCAGCGGGACGAACCCGCGACTCTCCGGCTGCTCCTCGGCGACGACCAGACCCTCCCGGAACGGCTGCTGGCCGTCGGTGCTGCCGACCGGGCCGGACCGGTTCCCGGACTGCACGGCCGAGACCCGCAGCGGTGGACGGTGCAGGTCGGGACACCAGACCGGGTGGTCGTCGGGGATCGTGAGGTGCAGGCCGTCGTCGTGCAGGGCGTAGGTCGCCGCGGCCGCCGCCCGGGAGCTCCACGCCGGGAGGTACGCGGGCGTCCAGACGTCGAGGTCCAGGTCGGGGCCGGCGAACGACTCGTCGAAGGTCGCGGGCATGCCGCGCAGCGTAGGGCCGTCAGGGAAGATCTCGTTCTGCGGAGCGATCTGCTCGCTCAGCAGGCTGTTGCCAAATTAGTCCTGCGTCGGCTCAGTCCGGTAGCGATCAGCGTTGAGGTTGACCGCTGGTGGGGGGTTCGCGGCCCGCGCCGGGGTGCCCGCGAAGCGGGCGCCCCCGCGCTGTTGTCTCAGGTGGGGGCGGCGTGGAGGCGGTGGAGCTTGCGTAGGTTGTGGGCCAGGGCGGCGAGGGTGACTTCGGCGTCGGCGGCGGCCAGTCCGCGGCGGGTGATGCGGGCGAGGAGTTTCTTGACGTTGCCGATGCCGGGTTCGACGGTGGCGCCGCGGCGTTTGTAGGTGGCCCGGCCCTCGGGGGTCCTTAGTCGGTGGTCCATGCGTTCGCGGGCGGTCGCCTCGGGCGGCGGCTCGCCTTCGGCGGGGTGTTCGCGGGCGGCCCGCTCGACGGCGCGGCCTTTGCCCAGCGCGATCAGCCGGTCCGGGCCGGGGGCGGTGAGGTTGGCGTGGCTGGCATAGCCGGCGTCGGCGAGCACGACGCCGATCCCGCCGTGCTCACCGGGGCAGGCCTGCGGGTCGCGGGCCAGGGCGATCTCGACCGCGGCGGCGACCGCGGCCTGGGTCATCGGGGTGAACCAGGCCCCGTCGAAGGGGTCGTTGGTGGCGCGGACGGCGAGCACGAGCTGATCGTCCGAGACCACGAACTGCACGTTGTAGCCCTGGGTCCAGCCCCGCCTGGTCTTCATCAACCGCGAGTCGGGGTCGGTCAGATTCCGCAGCACCCCAGCCCCCGACCCCGACCCCGACCCCGACCCCGCCTGCGGCTCGGCGGACGCGGCGGCGAGTTGGCGGGCGAGGTGTTCGGCTTTGGCCCGGGCCCGGGCCAGCGCTGCTTCGGCGCGGACCACGACCACGGCCTTGTCGACCGGGCGGGGGCAAGCGCCCTGGGGGGCGTAGTAGAACAGCGGGCGGGCCCGGTGATCAGCCCAGCCCTGGTGCCACCGGTCGATCTTGGTTTGCTGCTCGGCGCGTAGCCGGGCGACGTCGGCCTCGCGGGCCTGGACCCGCACCTCGAGCTTCGCGGCCTTCGCCGTGAGGTCGGCCTGCGCGCTCTGCCCGGCGTCCTCCAGCTCGGCCAAACACGTCTGAATCCGTGCCTGCCGGTCTCCGGCCCCCTGCTCAGCCCACCCCGCCGGGCCCCGATCGCCACCCTCAGGGTCACCTCCGGCGTCGAGTCGCTGTCCTTCGGCGGCGTCAGTGGCCGCGGCGGCCTCGACCCGCTCGGCGGCCTGGCGGGCGAACCAGTCGCGGCCGTGGTTCGCCCCGGGTGAGGCGTCGCCGGTGAACTTCGACCCGTCGATCGCGACCGTGCCGACCTGCCCCAGCCCGGCCCGCGCACACAACCGCAGGACCTGGGCGAACACCTCGACGAACTTCTCCTGGTGCGCGGCGCGGAACCGGGCGATCACCGTGTGGTCGGGAATGTCACCGGCGCAGAGCACCCGGAACGCGACATCGGTGTGACAGAGCCGCTCGATGCGCCGCGAGGACTGCAGCCCGTTGGCATACGCGTAGATCAACAGGCCGAGCAGCAGGTCCGGGTCGTAGCCCGCCCGGCCCGCCGTCGATCCCGTGTCCGGACCCTGCTCGCGGCGCCGTGGCCGCCGCGCGAACACCGACGTGTCCATCGCCGCGATCACCTCGAGCAGGAACCACACCAGATGATCCGCCGGCAGCCACTCACGCATGTCCGGCGGCAGCAGGAACCCCTGATCCCGCCGCACCGGCCGATACCCCTTTGCCACCCCAAGATCTTCCCGACCACCGAAGATCAACAGAAGAGCGAATTGGCAACAGCCTGTCAGCGAACACGTCGCTCGGCTCGTCCGGATCATGAGCGGCGTCCACGTCCCGGCAACGACCCAGCCCGACCCGTCCCCATCGCGTCAACGGTCCGGCCAGGCGACCGCCCGCGGCGTAGGACGGGGGCATGCGCAACGAGGTCGGATCGATGGACGAGGTCGTGGACTACCTGCTCGAGCTCACCGAGCACGGAGCGGGCCTGTGCCCGGCCGGGGTGGACCGCACGCAGTGGTCGCGGGACGTCCTGGCCGAGCTCGCGCACGCGGTGGAGCTGCTGGAGGGCGCGGTCGAACGGGTGTCCGGCCGGCACAACCCGGTGGTGGCCCGCAACGCCCACATCCTCGCGACGACGATCAACGCCCACCGCAACCTCGCGCTCGCCCGGGTGCCCGCACCCGCCGTCGGGACGAAGGGGTGGACACGCCGGGCAGGCTGAGCCCGTGAGCGCCTACTGGATCAACACCTTCCGCGAGATCCGGGACCAGGAGAAGCTCGACGCGTACGTCGCGCTCGCCGGGCCGGCGATGCGCGACGGCGGCGGGACCTTCCTGGCCCGCGGCACACCGGCGGCCGCGTTCGAGCAGGGGACGACCGAGCGGACGACGCTGATCGCGTTCGACAGCGTGGAGCAGGCCGTCGCCGCCTACGAGAGCCCGGCCTACCAGGCGGCGTTGGCGGCCCTCGGCGACGGCGCGATCCGCGACATCCGCATCATCGAGGCGATCTAGGCGGAGAACAGCTGGATCAGGTTGCCGCACGTGTCGTCGACGACGGCGATCGTGACCGGCCCGGCCGGCGTCGGCGGTTGGACGACCATGACGCCCCGGCCCTGCAGGCGCTCCACCTCGGCCGCGACGTCGTCGACCTCGAACGCCGTCGCCGGGATGCCGTCCTCCACGAGTGCCTCCCGGAACGGCTTCACGGCCGGGTGCTCGGCGGGCTCGAGGAGGAGCTGGGCGCCGTCGGGGTCGCCGGGCCCGGTCAGCGTGAGCCACCGGTGCTCGCCCATCGGCACGTCGTGCCTGACCTCGAACCCGAGGGCGTCGCGGTAGAACCCCAGCGCGCGCTCCTGGTCGTCGACGAACACGCTGCAGTAGGACACCTGGGGCATCGCTCACTCCTCCGGGACGGGCCACCGCTGCGCGACGTCGCGCAGCGGGCGGGTGTCGAGATCGTGGAACTTGTAGCGGCCCTCGCGGCGGACGTGGACCAACCCGGCCTCCTCGAGGACGGCGAGATGCTGGGACACGGCCTGCCGCGTGGGCGAGAGGCCGCGCTCGAGCAGCGCGCCGCACAGCGCGAACAACGTCTGGCCGTCGGTCGCGGTGAGCGCATCGAGCAGCGCGCGACGCGTGGGGTCGGCCAGCGCGCGGTAGATGTCGCCCACCGCGGGAGCATAGGCAAGTATCCGCTTGCCTGTCCAGGATGTCCGGCTATCGTCGGGCCGTGCTGATCACCCGCGCCGACCTCACCGCCGACCTGCGCGGACTCGGCCTCGCCCCCGGTGACGCGGTCCTCGCGCACGGCGCCCTCGGCGCGCTGGACCCGACGGTGGGCGGCCCCGACACCGTGATCGGTGCCCTCCTCGACGCCGTCTCGCCCGGCGGCACCGTGCTCGCCTACACCGACTGGCACGCCCCGTACGCCGACGAGCTCGACGACGCCGGGCGCGTGCCGGAGGCGCTGCGCCCGCACGTCCCGCCGTTCGACGCCGCGTCCTCCCGCGCGATGCGCGAGAACGGCGTGCTCCCGGAATTCCTCCGCACGACGCCGGGTGCGTGCCGCAGCGCCGCGGCCGGCGCGTCGTTCGCGGCGCTCGGCGCGGAGGCCGCGTGGTTCACCGCCGACCACCCGCTCGACTACGGCTACGGGCCCGGGTCGCCGTTGGCGAAGCTCGTGGAGCGCGCCGGCAAGGTCGCGCTGATCGGCGCGCCGTGGGACACGATGACGCTCCTGCACCACGCCGAGCACCTCGCCGACCTCCCCGGCAAGCGCGTCATCCGCTACGAGGTCCCCTTCGCGACGGCGGACGGGGTCACCTGGCGCTGGGTCGAGGAGTTCGACACGGCCGACCCGGTGGTCGAGGCCTTCACGGAGGACTACTTCGCGACGATCGTCGGTGACTTCGTCGCCGCCGGGGGCGGGCGCGAGGGACGGGTCGGCAAGGCGCCGAGCCTCGTCGTCGACGCCGCGCCGATGTGCGCGTTCGCGGTGGCGTGGATGGAGGAGCGCGCCGGGCGATGATCAGCATCTGCCCCGCGACGATCCGTCACGGCAGGATGGCCCGGTGAGCAGCACACCGACCGAGTCCGCCGTCCTCGCGCTGGTACCGGAGGCCGAACCCGTCGTCGGGACGGCGCGCCGGGAGCTGGACCCGACGACCGCGACGGGCGTGCCCGCGCACGTCACCGTCCTCTACCCCTTCCTGCCGCCGGCGGAGATCGACGACGCGGTGGTCGCGCGTCTCCGGCACGCGGTCGCGGGGGCCGGTGCGATCGACTGCTCCTTCCCGACGACCGGGTGGTTCGGCG
The DNA here is from genome assembly GCF_050955885.1 of Actinomycetospora sp. CA-084318. NCBI lineage: Bacteria > Bacillati > Actinomycetota > Actinomycetes > Pseudonocardiales > Pseudonocardiaceae > Actinomycetospora > Actinomycetospora sp. CA-084318. The sequence continues at coordinate 5,753,612 of NZ_CP192098.1, read as the reverse complement.
AGGACTACCTCTGGCTCGCCCCGCGCCCGTCGGCGCCGTTCGCCGACCTGACGGCGTGCGTGTGGGAGGCCTTCCCCGACTGCCCGCCCTACCGCGGCGAGCACGAGCCGCTGCCGCACCTGACGATCGGCTACGGCTCGGTCGCGACGATGGAGGCGCTGCGCGCGGTCGAGGCACGGGTGGTGCCGCACCTGCCGTTCGACGCGCGCATCGAGTCGCTGCACCTGTTGGTGGGCTCGCGCGAACCCGACTCGTGGCGGGTGCTCGCGGAGCTGCCGCTCACGGGAGAGCGCTGAGCCCGCCCCATCCGGCAGCGAAGCGTCGTTGCTGTCACCCAGTGGCAGGAGTGCCACATCGTCGAACCGAGGAGGCGGACGTGGAGCTGACCGCGGACTGCGGACGGTGCGCCGGCCTCTGCTGCGTGGCGCCCGCGTTCACGCGCTCGGCGGACTTCGCGATCTCCAAGCCGGCCCGCACCCCGTGTCCGAACCTGGCCGTGGGCGTCCCCGGTGAGCCCGCGCCCTGCACGATCCACGACGTCCTGCCCGAGCGCGGCTTCCCCGGCTGCGTCACGTTCGACTGCTTCGGCGCCGGGCAGCGCGTGACCGCGTGGGCCGACTGGCGCGTCGCCCCGGACGAGGCGTTCGGCGCGTTCGACGTGATGCGGGCCCTGCACGAGGTGCTCTGGTACCTCGCCGAGCCGGTCGACGCGCTCGCCGCGGAGCGTTCCGCCCTCGCCGAGCGGGTCGCGGCGCTCGGCCCGGAGGCGGACGTCGCGGCGGTGCGCGGCGAGGCGGGAGAGCTGTTCGGGCGGACCAGCGAGGTCGTCCGCGGGGCGGACGCGCCCTCGATGGCCCGGGCGGACCTCGTCGGGAAGGACCTCCGGCGCCGGCGGCTGGCCGACGTCTCCCTGCGCGGCGCCCTGCTCATGGGCGCCGACCTGCGGGGCGTCGACCTCGGGCGGGCCGACCTGCTCGGCGCCGACCTGCGGGGTGCGGACCTGCGCGGGGCCTCGTTGCGGTCGGTGCTCTTCCTGACGAATCCGCAGGTCACCTCGGCGCGTGGGGACGCGTCGACCACGTTGCCGGCGCGGGTCCACCGACCGGGGGCGTGGACCTCGTCGTGACAGCGAAGCGTCGTCACCGGCGCCCAGTGGCAGCAACGACGCTTCGCTGTCGGGCTCCACGGCTACCGTGCGCGCCATGGCGGACGACGACGAGCAGGGGCTCGGGCTCGACACGGTGCTGAAGGCCCTGCGACACGACCTGCTCGAGGCCCAGCAGGACGGCGGACCCACCACCGGGCTGGCGGTGCAGTCGGTGGAGATCGAGCTCTCGGTGGAGATCAGTCGCAGGGTCAGCGCGAACGGCGAGGTCGGCGCGAAGTGGTTCGTGCTCTCCGGCTCGGCGTCCGGCGAGGGCAGCCGGAAGCGCACGAGCACGAACCGGATCACGCTGACGCTCGGCCCGCTCTCGGCCGGGACCGACTCCACCCCGGCCACCACGGAGCGGCCGATCGCGGGCGCCGACGTCTCGGCGGGCGTGATCTCGGGAGCCGGGCCGACCTGACGAAGGGGCGTTCCTGCCGCTGGATGACAGCAGTGGGACGAGCACGCCGATAGGGCTTCGCTGCCACGGAGCGGAGATCAGGTCCGCCCGCGCCGCCCCGTCACGTAGTGGCCGGGCGCGGCGATCCGGACCTCCCGGCGCTGCCCGTGGTCCGGCCCCACCCGGTGGGCCAGCCGCCCGACGTGCAGCGCGATGAGCCCGGAGAGCAGGGGCTCGTGGTGGGTGGAGGCGGTGGAGTCGAGCACCGCCTCGCCGAGCACGTCGGGCTCGCCGCGCGCCCGGGCGTCCCGGTCGACTGCCTCGACCACCCACACGTACTCCGGCATGAGGGTGAGCCGGTACAACCGCACCAGCGACGCGTCGAGGCCGCGCTCGGCGAGGCGCTCCAGCCACTCGTCGGACCGGGTCACGTACGTCCGCCACGTCAGGTCGGCGCGCGCGACGGGCTCGTCGGGGTCGGCCTGCGCGAGGTAGCCGTGGAACCAGTGCTCGCCCGCGGCCTCGGCGCGCTCGGCCGTGACGTAGACCTGCGGCAGCAGGGGCACCAGCGCCGTCTGCCAGGGGCGGTGCGCGTCGTCGACCTCGTCGAACGGGTCGGCCACCTCGAGGTAGGGGCCGCGCGCGTCGTCGTGGCGCCAGAGCCTCACCCCGGCCCCGGGTTCCGGCGAGACCCGTCGATAGCCCACCACCACCCACGCGTGTGTCCGGGAGATCACCACCGGCGGCGCCTGGGAGTTGACGTAGCGGCAGAGGATGCCGCCCAGCGTCAGCATCCCGGCCTCGTCGTCCTCGGCCCGCGTGCCGGGCAGGTGCACCAGGCCCGGCGAGAGTCCGAGCCGGGTCGCGCCCGCCATCATCTGCTGCACCGACAGTCCCTCGCTGGGCACCTGGCGGCCGACGATCACGCCGCCGAGCGCCGCGTCGTGCACCTCCGCGGTCAGCCGCCGGGGCACGCCGTGCGCGAGGTGCGCGTGCCGCAGCGCCATCCACAGCGTCGCGTGCGCGCACCGCAGGTACTCCGCGTCCTGCGACAGGAACGGCATCCCGCGCACCGTGAGCGCGGTGCCGAACAGCGACACCCGCTCGGTCGCCTCGCACCGCACCCCGCCGTCGAGCCCCGGTGGTGGCGTGATCATCGTCGGCCCGACGGGCGTCGCGGGCAGCGGCCGCAGCGTCGTGTAGCCCCGGTAGGACGACGGGTCGAGCGCGGTCACGTCCGCCGGGTCGACCTCACCGGTGAACAGGTGCCAGCGGTGGGTCACCGACGGGTGGCGGCGGAAGAGCCGCCCGTGGAAGGCGGCGTGCTCGCTGCGCCAGTCCGCGTCGAGGTGGCGCTGCTCGACGACCAGCGACCGCACCCCGTGCTCCCGCGCCAGCGCGACGATCCGCTCGAGGGGCGCGCTCGGGGCGCCGCCGGCGTAGAAGTCGACGAGCTGCTCCCACGTGCCGTCGACGGTCACGTCGTACACGGCGGCCGCCGCGTCGTCCGGCGACCACGCCAGGAAGGGCCACTCGCTCACGTGGCCAGACCTATCACGGGGGCCCGACGACGATCAGCGCAGCCGGATGCCGTCGCTTTCGTACTCCGCGCGCAGCTCGGCGTCGCGCACCCGCCGCAGCGCCGCCACGAACGCCTGCTCGCGCTCCGGGCGGTGCAGCCCGAGGCGCTCGGCGAGGTCCCCGGCGGGTTCGCCGGGTTCGACGACCGCACGCCTGCCCGTCGACACCATGGCCCCAGATTACGCCGGAATCGGCTCGGGGAGGCGTTTCCCGACGACGGGTGCCGGCGCCTCGGCGGGCGCGCTGCGGGCCAGGACGACGCAGGCGAGCGCCGCGACCGCCAGCACGAGCGGGGCGACGAGGTAGAACGCCGCCGAGACCTCGTCGCCGAGCAACGGGCCGAGCAGGGACGGTGGGACGACCTCGGCGACGACCACGACCGCCGTCACCGTGGTGACCGACCCGAGCCGCAGCGCGACCGTCCACCACAGGCAGCCGAGCGCACCGGTCACGGCCGCCAGCAGCGCGGGCGCGGAGGTGAGGGCCGCGAGCGGGTGGGTGAGGTCGACGAGCTTCACCGCGGTGGAGCAGGCGGCGAAGGCCAGGCCGGAGCAGACCCCGACGAGCCAGGCCCGCCGGGCCACCGACCCCGCCAGCCCGGCCAGCCCGACCACGGCCGCCGTCACGAGGAGCCCGACCTCCAGGCCCACCGTGTCCGTCGCCGTGCCCGACTCCCCGGCGACCGACGCCAGCACCACCAGCGACGCCGACAGCGCACCGACCGCCCCGATCCCGCGCAGGCCCAGCCGCGTCCCGAACCACCAGCGGGCGGCGAGCGCGGTGACGGCGAGGCTCCCGCTGACGGCGCACTGCGCGACCGCCATCGACACCGTCTGCAGCGCGAGCACGTGGGCGAGCGCGCCCAGGCCCTCGGCCACCGTGCCCGCAACGAAGGCGGGGTGGCGCAGCATCGCGGTCCACGACCGCCCCGACGCGGCGAGCGCCGTCGCCTGCGCCACGGAGCCGGCGCCGAACAGCACGGCCGCGAGCAGCACCCACGTGATCCCCATGCTCCCGAGGCTCGGACACCGCCCTGTGCAGGAGCTGGGCGCGGGGTGGGACCCCGATGCGGAACGAGCGAACGGCCCGTTCGCGCATCTAGATGCTGCGACAGTGCCGTTCGCTCGGGACGGAGGTGACCCCCGGAACGACGAACGGGCCGTCCGTCACCGATGACGGTGACGAACGGCCCGTTCGGGGACCGCTGCTCAGCTGTCGAGCGCGGCGTCCAGCGTGATCGTGGTGCCGGCGAGCGCCTTGGAGACCGGGCAGGTCTCCTCGGCGGTCTTGGCCAGCTCCTTGAACTTCGCCTCGTCGACCCCGTCGACGGTGGCGCGCAGCGTGATGGCGATGCCGCTGATCTCGAACCCGCCGCCCTTCGCCGGCGACAGCGTCACCTCGGCGCTGACGTCGATCGACTTCGCGGTCAGGTTCTCGCTGCCGAGGACGCCGGAGAGGTTCATCGCGAGGCACGACGAGTGCGCCGCGGCGATCAGCTCCTCCGGGCTGGTCTGCCCGTTGGGGTCCTCGGCGCGCGTCGGGAAGGAGACGTTGAACTGTCCGGCGTTGGACGAGTCCAGCGTGACGCTGCCCTTGCCGTCCTGCAGGCCGCCTTCCCAGTGGGTGGTGGCGTCGCGGCTCGGCATCGTTGCCTCCAAGAGATCGTGGGATCGTTCAGTCGTACACAACCGAACGGGCCCGTGCCGGGATTCCCGACGAGCCGGGGAACCCTCCGTTCGGAGAGGTCCGGGTCAGGCGCGGGTCTTGCGTCCCGTCACCTTGTTGTAGATGACCAGCAGGATGATCGCGAAGATGATCGACCCGATCCAGCCGACGGGGTTCGACAGCGTGATGCGCCCGGTGAACAGGGAGAAGACGAGCCCGCCCACGACCGACCCGAGGATGCCGAGGCCGATGGTCGGGAGGATCCCGATGTTGTCCTTGCCGGGGACCAGCGCGCGGGCGATGAAGCCGACGATGAGGCCGAAGATGATCCAGCCGATGATGGTGAAGACGACCATGACGAGGCCTTTCCGGGCGAGGTGACGATGCAGTCACCGATTCGCCCCGTCCGCGCCGTGATCAAACCTCCCGGTCGAGGGTTTCCGACGGTCTTTGCCCGATGCTCACCATCTCGGGGCTAGCCTCGCCTCCGAACGGCCGCACCTGCGGCCGCGGATCGATGCGAGGTGGGAACGATGGGTTCACTGAGCCCGGTGCACTGGGCGATCGTGCTCGTCGTGGTGCTGTTGCTGTTCGGGTCGCGCAAGCTCCCGGACATGGCCCGGGGCCTGGGGCAGTCCATGCGGATCCTCAAGGCGGAGAGCCGTGCGATGGCCGAGGACGGCCGTCCGGGCGAGTCCGGTCGGACGACGGGTGAAGAGCCCGTGAGCCAGAACGGGAGCACACGACCGGCCGCGGCGTCGCAGGACCCGCCGAGCGCGGAGCGCCACGCCTCGTGAGCTGACGGTCGCCGTGCGTTGCTACCGTGCCGCCGGTGACCGACATCGTGCAGCGACCGGCCTCGCCGTCGCCGCACGCCCGGACGCGGTGGCGCACCCCGACACCGCCCCCGGACGGGTCCGCCCGGCCGCCGCGGACCCCCGGGGGCTCGGCGCGACGGGTCAGCTGGGACGTCCTGCGGTGCGGGTTCGTCCTGTTGGTGATGCTCTACCACTCGACGTTCATCGGCCCGCTCGTCTACCACGACATCCTGCCGAAGAACTACACCTTCCCCCACCAGGTCGGGGCGAGCCTGCTGCTCGTCCTGTCCGCGTACTTCATCGCCGCGACGGTGCGCCGCGGCGGTGCGCGCCGGGGTGGGACCGCCCGGTGGTGGTGGGGCAAGCTCGCGCGGCTGCTGCCGGCGTTCTTCGTCGCGACGGTGAACGCCTGGCTCTTCCTGCGCTACCTCGCCCCCGACGGCTGGTACCTGCCGGGGAAGAAGGACCTGCTCGCCAACCTGGCGATGCTCTGGCACTGGGACCCGAGCTGGGGGTTCGTCGACGGCTCGTACTGGACGATCCCGCTGCAGCTGATGGCGTTCTGCCTGGCCGCGGTCATGTGGCGGGGCCCGCTCGGGAGCGGCGTCGCGCTGCGGGTGGTGATGTGGCTGGCGGTGCTGGTGCCCGCCGCGCAGTGGTACTACCGCGCCACCCTGCCCCCGGGGACCACGTACGCGTTCGTCGTCGACGGCCTCGGCATCTTCCGGTGGCACCTGTTCGTCGCGGGCGTCGCGGTCTGGATGTACTCCACCGGCCGCCTGCGCCTGCCGCACTTCCTCGCGCTCGAGGTCGCCGCGATCGGTGAGCACGCGCTCCAGACCTCGGCGCTCGACCCGACCGCCGGCTGGGACACGGACTGGACCGCCGTCGTGCTCGTGGGGCTCGGCGTCGTCGCGATGACCCTCGCCGCCGTCGGCCCGGACTGGGGTCGGTGGCTGCCCGACCGCGTCACCCGTGCGGTCACCTGGGGCGCGGGCATCTCCTACGGCGTCTTCCTGACGCACCAGACGGTCGGCTACGTCGTCATGCGCCGCGCCCAGCAGCTCGGGGTGGGGCCCACGTTGCAGACCGGTCTCATGATCGTCACCGGCGTCCTCTGCGGGTGGCTCCTGACGAAGGCGGTCGAACGCCCGGTGCACCGCCGCCTGATGGCGTGGTGGGACGCCGGCCCCGCCCGCTACGGGCGGGTCGGGGTCAGCGACACCAGGTCGTAGGTCCGCATCGACGCGGTGCGGCCCGCACTGCAGGTCAACGGGGTCGCTGACGGGACCCAGCGTTCCCGCACGGTCACCTCGAGCGGGCCCTCCGGCCCCGCGAGCCGCACGGTCACGACGGCGGGTTCGGTCGCGTCGGGCGTGACGTCGAGCGGCGCGAGCGCCGCCACCCGGTGCTCGCCGAGCGCGAGCCGGGCGTGGTGCTGGGCGCCCTGGACCGCCGGGGCCAGACCGGCACGGCCGCGGACGAGCGTCGGGTCGACCTCCCCGGCGTCGTAGCGCTCCGCCACCCGCACCGCCTCGGTCGCCGGCACCCGCCCGAGCACGAGCCCGTGCGGGAGCAGCACGACGTTGGCCGCGAAGCGGTCGCCGCCGGTGTGCGTGGTCTCCCAGGTGCGGTCGGCGTACTCGGTGGCGAGCACGGCGGCGACCGGCCGGCCGCGCATCGCACAGCACGCGTCGTGCCGGCCGTGCGCGCACACCAGGTAGATCGGTTCGGCGGACGGCTCGGTGGACGCCTCGAGGTCGGCCAGCGCGGCCGGGAGCGCCTCGGGCGAGTCGACCCGACCCCACCGCACCGACTCGTGCCCGATCCGCGAGTCGACCACTGCGAACCGGCCGCCGGCCTCGGTGGGCGCGCCGCGCACCGCGGTGCGCCGGATCAATTGGAACCGCGCCTCGTGGGCGCGGCAGAACTCGTCCACCGCCTCGACGACGCCGGCGGAGAAGCCGGCGCCGCCCAGGGCCTGGAAGCCCCACGGGCCGGGGTGTTCCACCAGGAGCCATCGGCGGGCCGGCGGGGCGGAGGCGAACAGCGGGTCGTTCCGTTCCCGCGCGGCGGCCGAGCAGCGGAACTGCGCCGGGTCGTCGGCCGGGTCCTGTCGGGTCAGAGCGTCCGCCGTCACCGGTCCGTCGTACCTCCTGCGACCCGCTCGGCGCCAGCGACCGACTCCGGCGTCACCAGCACACCTTCCCTGAGCAGACGTCGCGCGACGACGAGCGCGTCGCCCGGCTCGTCCTCCGGGACGTCCCCGAGGCGCGCCGGGTCGCCCGCGAGCAGCACCGCGAGCGGCGTCGCGGCCGCGGCGGGCAGCTCGAGCGAGCGGTCCGGGAGGTCGAGCACGACCTTCCCCGACCCCGCGTCGGGCAGGAGCCGGTGTCGGAGGCCGAGCCGCGGCTGCACCACCGTGTCGGCGTCGAGCGCGGCGATCGCCGCGGCCTGCCGCAGCGGGAGCAGCGACTCGGGTCGGTTGCCGTTCCAGACGCGGCCGCGCAGGCCCCGCGAGGTCCGCGCGGCGTCGGGGGTGCGGGTGAAGTACTCGGCGGCCTTCCGGGCGACCGCCTCGACGTGTGGGGCCAGGGAGGCGGGGTCGGCGACGTCGACGCCGAGGGGCAGCGAGGCGCGCAGTTCCGGGTCGTCGGCCAGGCCGGCGAGGAGGGTCTGCAGCACGGCGTGCCGGGTGAGGACGTGGATCCCGACCGTGAGGTGGGCGGAGATCTCGCCCTGCGCGGTCGCCGAGTGCAGGAACCCGCGCGGGAGGTAGAGGACGTCGCCGGGGTGGAGGACCTCGTCGAGCAGCGGCTCGCCGGCGGCCTGCTCACGCACGGCGGCCGCGTGGTCGTTCCACGGCTGGTCGCGCAGCGGGTCGGTGTGCACCGGGGCGTGGACGTGCCAGCGCTTGGTGCCGGCGATCTGGAGGACGAAGACGTCGTGGACGTCGTAGTGCGCGGAGAACCCGGTCGACGACGGCGGGGTGATGTACGCGTTGACCTGCACCGGGTGACCCAGGTCCGCGTTCAGGCCGCTCGCGAGGCGGGCGACGGGATCCCAGGTGCGGTGCACGCCCTGCAGCACCACGGTGTGGCCGTCGGCGAACAGGCCGGCGACGCGGTCGTCGCGGACCTGGTCGGACACCTCGGCGCCCACACCACCGTCGCCGGTGAAGTGCTTCGAGTCGACCACCGTGCCCTGCTTCGCGACGCGCAGGAACGGCGTGCGCAGGCCGCGGCGGGCCAGCAGCTCGTCGACGGCGTCGAGCGAGAACAGGTCCGCGAAGGACCCGGAACGGTCGGCCTCGTCGTGCTTGGCGAGGTCGTCGGCGCGCGAGAGCACCGCCTGTCGGCCCCACGCCTCGTCGGCGAACGCGTCGAGGTCGCCGGCCACGCAACGGCGCAGGAACGGGCGGTCGGTCATGGGGTGTGTGTCCTCCGGAGTCGGACAGGGAAGCGGTGGAGGTCGCTGTCACGACCTCCACCGCTCACCTGCGAAGCACCTACGCGCCGCCGTCGGCCCCACCGTCGGAGCCGCCACCGCGGGCGCCGCCGTCGGCCGGGCCGTGCCCGGCCGAGCCGTCCGCGCCGCCGTCGGCGGAGTTGCCGGTCGCGCCACCGTCGGCCGGGCCGTGACCGGCACCGCCGTCCGCGCCACCGTCCGCGCCGCCGTCGGCACCACCGTCGGCGCCGCCACCGGCCGCGCCGCCGTCGGCCGGGCCGTGGCCCGCACCGCCGTCGGCGCCGCCGTCCGCACCGTTGCCCGCTGCGCCACCGTCGGCCGGGCCGTGGGCACCGCCGTCGGCGCCACCGTCCGCACCGCCGTCGGCACCGCCACCCGAGGCGCCACCGTCAGCGGGGCCGTGGCCGGGGTTCGACCCGGAGGTGGTGATGTCGTCGTCGTTCATCCCTGCTCCTTCTCGATCACGGGGAGGGCGGCCAGGCCGCCCGGTCGCGGGACGGCTACCCCCGGCCGATTCGTCCTACGCCCCCGACCCGGCCCGTTAGGGTCCGAGGCCATGAGCGTCGGAACGCTGGTGCTGCTGCGGCACGGGCAGAGTGAGTGGAACGAGAAGAACCTGTTCACCGGATGGGTGGACGTCCCGCTCTCCGCGACCGGTGAGCAGGAGGCCCGGCGGGGCGGACAGCTCCTCGGCGACGCCGGGCTGCTCCCCGACGTGCTGCACACGTCGCTGCTGCGCCGCGCCATCGCCACCGCGCAGATCGCCCTCGACGTCTGCGACCGCCACTGGATCCCGGTCCGGCGCGACTGGCGCCTCAACGAGCGGCACTACGGCGCGCTGCAGGGCAAGGACAAGAAGCAGACGATGCAGGAGTACGGCGAGGAGCAGTTCCAGATCTGGCGCCGCTCCTACGACACCCCGCCGCCGCCGATCGACCCCGACGACGAGTACGCCCAGACCGGCGACCCGCGCTACGCCGACCTCGGCGCCGCGATGCCGCGCACCGAGTGCCTCAAGGACGTCCTGGAGCGGCTCCTGCCGTATTGGAGCGAGGCCGTCGTCCCGGACCTGCGCGCCGGCCGCACCGTCCTGGTCGCCGCGCACGGCAACTCGCTGCGCGCGGTGGTCAAGCACCTCGACGGCGTGGACGACGAGACGATCGCCGGGCTGAACATCCCCACGGGCATCCCGCTGCGCTACGACCTCCAGGCCGAGGGGGACGACCTCCGCCCGACGAACCCCGGCGGGACCTACCTCGACCCGGAGGCCGCGAAGGACGCGATCGCGGCGGTGGCGAACCAGGGCCGGTGAGTCCGGCGTCGGACCGGCGTCGATGAACGCCACCTGAACGGGCTGCCAACAGTCACCCGCCCGGGGGTTGGACGGGTCACCAACGGCGGTCCGACGGGGGTGGAAATCCCGATGGCGGCCCTACCATCGCCCTCGTGGCCGTGCCGGCGTCCGTGACCGTCCTGGCCGTCGTCCTCGCGGCGGTCGTGGGCGTCGTCGTCGGCGCCGCCGGGGTGCGGTGGAAGGCGCGGAGCAAGCGCGCCGCGGTCGTCGCGGCCGGCCCGACCGTGGCCGAGCTGCTGGCCAGGATCGTGCGCCGCTCGCACGCCGGGCTCGCGGTGATCAACCGCTTCGGCGACGTGGTGCTCTCCAACGACCGCGCCGAGGTCCTCGGCGCGGTCGTCGACTCCCGGCCGGACGGGCGGGTCGCGGCGGCCGCGGAACGGATCGCCGCGCAGGGCGGGACGGCCGAGATCGACCTGTCGCCGCCGGTGGCGTCGCGCCGCGCCCCGCAGTCGGTGATCGCGCGGCTGGGCCCGCTCGGGGACGGCTTCGTGGTGGTGGAGGCCTCCGACACCTCCGCGGCCGTGCGCCTCGAGGCCGTGCGGCGCGACTTCGTCGCGAACGTCGGCCACGAGCTCAAGACACCGGTCGGTGCCATGGCGGTGCTGGCCGAGGCAGCGCTCGACGCCGACGACCCGGCCGAGGTCACCCGCTTCACCACCAAGATCCTCCACGAGTCGCGCCGGCTCGGCTCGCTGGTCACCGAACTCATCGAGCTCTCCCGGCTGCAGGGCGGCGACCCGCTGCCCGAGCTCGACCCGGTCGAGGTCGACGACGTGGTCCGCGAGGCCGTCGCCCGCGTGCGCGTGTCCGCGGAGGCCGCCGGCACCGACCTGACGCTCGACGCGCCGAAGGGTCTGGAGGTCGCGGGCAGCTCCACGCTGCTGGTGACCGCGCTGGCGAACCTGCTGGAGAACGCCATCGCCTACTCCTCGCCGGGCTCGACGGTGTCGGTGCGCCGCCGGGCGGTGGGCGACCGGGTCGAGATCTCGGTGACCGACCGCGGCATCGGCATTCCCCCCGAGCACCAGGAACGGGTCTTCGAGCGGTTCTTCCGCGTCGACCCGGCCCGCTCCCGCGCCACCGGTGGCACGGGCCTGGGGCTCGCGATCGTCAAGCACGTCGCGGCGAACCACGGGGGCGAGGTGCGCCTCTGGAGCGAGCCCGGCGTCGGGTCGACCTTCACGCTGCGCCTGCCCGCCCCGCCGCCCGAACCGCCCGACCCGGCCGACCCGGCGGTCGTCGGGAACGAGTCCCCGCACCACCACCGGAACGGAACGACCGTGCTGGAACCGACGAGCAGAGGTGACCGATGACCAGGGTGCTGATCGTGGAGGACGAGGAGTCCTTCGCCGACCCGCTGGCCTACCTCCTGCGCAAGGAGGGCTTCGAGGCGAGCGTCGCCGGCACCGGCGCGGCCGCGCTCGAGGACTTCGAGCGGCACGGCGCGGACATCGTGCTGCTCGACCTCATGCTGCCCGGGATGAGCGGCACCGACGTCTGCAAGGCGCTGCGCCAGCGCTCGTCCGTCCCGGTGATCATGGTGACGGCGCGGGACGCGGAGATCGACAAGGTCGTGGGCCTCGAGCTCGGCGCCGACGACTACGTCACCAAGCCCTACTCGGCCCGCGAGCTCATCGCCCGGGTCCGCGCGGTCCTGCGCCGCGGGGAGGGTGCGGAGGGCGTTCCCGACGGGGGGTCGGGCGGCTCCGACCGCCAGGTCCTCGAGGCCGGACCGGTGCGGATGGACGTCGGCCGGCACGTGGTCACCGTCGACGCGGGCGGCCAGGCCACCGAGGTCGCGCTGCCGCTCAAGGAGTTCGACCTGCTCGAGTACCTGATGCGCAACGTCGGGCGGGTGCTCACCCGGGCGCAGCTGATCGACCGGGTGTGGGGCGCGGACTACGTGGGCGACACCAAGACCCTGGACGTCCACATCAAGCGGCTGCGCGCCAAGCTGGAGCCCGAGCCCTCGCAGCCCCGGCACCTGCTCACGGTGCGGGGCCTGGGCTACAAGCTGGACGCCTGATCGAGTGATGCAGCGCACCGTCTAGGCTGGTCGTCGTGCGTCTCGGGGTTCTCGACGTGGGGTCGAACACCGTTCACCTCCTCGTGGTCGACGCGCACCGGGGTGCGCACCCGACACCGCAGTCCTCGACGAAGACCGCGCTGCGCCTCGCCGAGCACGTCGTCGGCGGCCAGCTCTCGCGCAAGGGCGCGGACGCGCTGGTGTCCGCGATCGCCGAGGCCCGCCGCGAGGCCCGGGCCCTCGGCTGCGACGACCTGCTGGCCTTCGCCACCTCGGCGGTGCGCGACGCCGACAACTCCGACGCCGTCCTCGCGCGGGTGCGCGACGAGACGGGCGTCGACCTCCAGGTCCTCACCGGGCCCGACGAGGCCGCGCTGACGTTCCTCGCCGTGCGCCGCTGGTTCGGCTGGTCGGCCGGGCGGCTGCTCTCGCTCGACATCGGCGGGGGTTCGCTGGAGATGGCGGTCGGGCGCGACGAGCGACCCGACGTCGCGCTGTCCCTGCCGCTCGGGGCGGGCCGGCTCACCCGCGACTGGTTCACCGCGGACCCGCCGGACCGCAAGGAGACCCGCGCGCTCGCCGAGTACGTGCACGACACCGTGGCGCCCGCGGCGGCGGCGCTGCTCGACGGCGGGACCCCCGACCGCGCCGTCGTCACCTCCAAGACGTTCCGCTCGCTCGCGCGCCTGACGGGCGCGGCGCCGCGCTCGGCCGGGCCGCGGGTCGAGCGGCGGCTCACGGTGGCCGGGCTGCGCCAGGTCGTCGCCTTCATCAGCCGCATGGACTCCGCGGACCTCGCCGAGCTCGAGGGCGTGAGCGCCTCCCGGGCCCACCAGCTCGTGGCCGGCGCCGTCGTCGCCCGGGGCGCGATGGACGCCCTCGGGCTCGAGGAGGTCGAGGTGTGCCCGTGGGCCCTGCGTGAAGGCGTGATCCTCGGGCGGCTCGACCAGGTCCCGCTGGAGGGCGGCCCCTTCGCCGCTGACGGGACGTACACCACCGGTCGTCCTGCTGCGACTGGACGATCGACCCCGATGACGGCACGGTGACACCGATGACGACCGACGGTCCCCCTCCGCGGGGCTCCCAGCGCAGCGTGGCGGAACTGCTCGCCGCGTACGGCGCGGAGTCGCGCTCGGCGTCGCCCGCCCCACCCCCCGAGCCGCCGGCCCAGGATCCCTACGGCGACGCCGGGTACGGCTCGTCGGACCGCTCGTACGGCTCCTCCTACGAGGGCGGATACGGCCGCAGCGGCTCGTACGACGACGGGTACGAGTCGTCGGGCTACGGATCGTCGAGCTACGGATCGTCGAGCTACGGCTCGTCGGGCTACGACGCCGGGTACGGCTCGTCGGGCTACGCGTCCGAGCCGGGGTACTCGTCGGGCGGCTACGCCTCCGGCGGATACGGCTCGTCCTACGACGACGGCTACGGCTCGAGCGGCTACGGCTCGAACGGGTACGGATCGAGCGGCTACGGCTCGAACGGCTACGGCTCGAACGGCTACGGGTCCACCGGCTCTGCTCCGTCCGGCTCGGGTTACGGGAGCGACCCGTACGGCTCGTCGTCCTCCGGGTCCTCGTCGTACGGCTCGTCCTACGGGGCCCCGTCCTACGGGACCTCGTCCTACGGCTCGTCGTCGTACGGGTCGCCCGGGTACGGGTCGTCGTCCTACGCCGACCGCGCTCCGGAGCCCTACGCCCCCGAGCAGTCGTACGCCCCGGAGCCCTACCAGCAGGACCCGTACGGCGGGTACGGCGGCGCCTCGTCCTACGGCTACCCCCCGGCGCCCGCGCCGTCCGCCTACGGCCAGCCGACGGGCGTGCCCCGGCAGGCCGGGCCGCCCGCGGGGTCCGGGCCGCAGCCGACGAGCCCGCCGTCCTGGACGCCGTCCGCGCCCTCCGGGCCGGCGGCCGCGATCGCGCCGACGACCGTCACCCCGGCCTCCCGCCCGGCGGCTCCCGAGGCGCCGACCACCGCGCAGCCCGCCGCACCGACCCAGGCCCAGCCGACGCAGGCCCAGCCGGCCGCGGCCCGGGCCGCGTCGGCGCCGACCACGGCGACGCCCCGACCGGACGCCGACGGCGGTCCGCCCACGGCCGCCTCGCCCGCCGCACGTCCGGACGCCACGCGCACCGACGCCCCGGCCGGCCTGGGCCGGGAGCGTGACCTCGACGTCGACGACCTGGACGACGACGACTGGGACGACGAGTACGACGACGAGCCCGCCGAGCGGCCGTCCGCCAAGGAGTGGGCGGTGATCGCCGCGCAGCTGGTGGTCGGCGCCGTCCTCGGGGCGCTGCTCTGGATCGGCTTCTCCTACCTGTGGCAGTCCCAGCCCGTCATCGCCCTGGTGCTCGCGGCCGCCGCGACCGGTGGGCTCGTGTTCGGGGTCCGGGCCATGCGGCGGTCGGACGACCTGCAGACCATGGCGCTCGCGATCGTCGTCGGCCTCGTCGTCACCGTGTCGCCGGCCGCATTCGTCCTCCTCGCTCGTTGAGCCTCCCGGACGGTCCGTCGGTCCCCGTCGCGCTCTCCACCGCGTCGGTCTATCCCGAGCCGATGTCCGCGGCGTTCGACGCGGCCGCCGAGCTCGGCTACGACGGCGTCGAGCTGATGGTGTGGAACGAGCCCGAGTCCCGGCAGCTGCGCACGGTGGCCCGGCACTCCGAGCGCACCGGGATGCCGGTCCTCGCCGTGCACGCCCCCTGCCTCGCGATCACCCAGCGGGTGTGGGGCACGGATCCCGCGGAGCGGCTGCGGCGCAGTGTCGTGCTGGCGGCCGGCCTCGGCGCCCCCGTCGTGGTGCTCCACCCGCCGTTCCGCTGGCAGCGGCGCTACGCCGCCGGGCTCGCGCGTCAGATCGACGAGCTGGAGCGCGCCCACGGGGTGCAGGTCGCCATGGAGAACATGTTCCCGCTGCGCCGCGGCCGGGTCCGGGTGTCCAGCTACACGCCGGGCCACGACCCGACGGTCCCCGGCGCCCGGCACTACACCCTCGACCTCTCGCACACCGCCGTCGCCGGCGACGACGCCTTCGCGCTGCTCGAGCGGATGGGCGACCGGCTGGTGCACCTGCACCTCGCCGACGGCACCGGCGAGTCCCACGACGAGCACCTCGTCCCCGGCCGCGGCACCCAGCCGTGCGCCGACGTGCTGCGCCGCCTCGCCCTGACCGGGTTCGGGGGCACCGTCGTCGTCGAGATCTCGACCCGGCGCGCCCGGACCCGCAACGAACGCCTCGACGCGCTCGCCGAGTCGCTGCTGTTCGCCCGGCAGCACCTGGGGTCGCGCACGCCGCGGCCGCGGGCCTGAGCGCGTCCCGGCCCGTCCCTCGTGCCGTCGCCGACGGCACCGGAGCCGTCGTCGGGAAGACTGCCGGCCATGACGACGACCGTGGTGGCGGTGCTGGGTGGGGGACGGATCGGCGAGGCCCTCCTGGGTGGGCTGCTGGCGGCGGGCCACGACGCCGGGTCGATGCTGGTCGTGGAGCGCGACGCCGCCCGGGCGCAGGAGCTGACGGCGCGGCTCGGGATCACCGCGACCGACGCGGCCGACGCCGCCGCCCGCGCGGACGTGCTGGTGGTTGCGGTGAAGCCGCAGGACGTGCAGGGCGCCCTCGGCGCGGTGGACGGCGGCCGGGAGCGCCTCGTCGTCTCCCTCGCGGCGGGCATCCCGACGACGGCCCTGGAGGCGTGGCTGCCCGCGGGGACCCCGGTCGTCCGGGTCATGCCGAACACCCCGATGCTCGTCGGGCGGGCGATGTGCGTGCTCTCGCCCGGGGCGCACGCCGACGACGCCGCCCTCGACGCGGCGGAGGACCTGCTGCGCAGCGTCGGGCGGACGGTGCGCGTGCCGGAGGCGCAGCAGGACCTGGCGACCGCGCTGTCCGGCTCCGGGCCCGCGTACCTGTTCCTCGTCGCGGAGGCGATGATCGAGGCGGGCGTCGCGCTCGGTCTGCCGCGACCGACCGCGACCGAGCTCGTCGCGGCCACCGTCGACGGGGCGGGCGGGCTGCTCACCGAACCCGGCAACCACCCGGCGCTGCTGCGCGAGGCCGTGACCTCCCCGGGCGGCACCACGGCGCAGGCCCTGCGGGTCCTGGAGGCGCACGGCCTGCGGGCGGCGTTCGCGGATGCGGTCGAGGCGTGCCGGGACCGGTCGCAGGCACTGGGTTCGGCCTACGGCAGCTGACCCCCGTCGCTCCGCTCGCCCCGTCCGACGACCGCTCGTCGTGAACGGGCCGTGCGCCCGGCGTGCGGCGTGTGCGCTTGACGCGCGGGGCGGCACGGCCACCGCACCATCACGTCGAGCGATTCATCCGTCACACGCGTCTCGTTACTCTCCGATCAGCACGTGCGTGTCGAACCGCCGGAGGGGAAGACCGGCGGCACGACGGGTGCTCGGAAGGCGGTCCACCATGCCGCAGAACGCCGCCGCCGCTGGGCGGAGGGACGAGGGTGACCTCTCGCGGGTGCAGTTCCTGACCGTGGCCGAGGTCGCCGCCACCATGCGGGTGTCGAAGATGACGGTGTACCGACTGGTGCACAACGGAGAGCTGCCGGCGGTTCGCGTCGGCCGCAGTTTCCGTGTACCGGAGGAGGCCGTCCACGAGTACCTCCGGGGCTCGTACATCGACGCCGGCTAGGACCCCGGGACCCGGGCGGTGCATCACGGCCGCCCGGGTCACCGGTACGGTGGAGCCTTGCGCTCCGGGGCCCGGCGTCCCGGATCTCCATCCCAGGCAGTAGCGAAAGGGAACCCGTATGGGCTCGGTCATCAAGAAGCGTCGTAAGCGGATGTCGAAGAAGAAGCACCGTAAGCTGCTCCGCAAGACCCGCGTGCAGCGTCGCAAGCTCGGCAAGTGATCGGTCCCGGCCGGGGCTGAGCCGAGGGTCGCCACCGACACCGCCAGCCCCGTCCGGGAGAGCCATGCCGCCGTCCGTCGTCCTCGTCACCGGCGTGAGCCGCCAACTCGGCGGCGACCTGGCGGCACGGCTGGCGGCGGACCCGTCGATCGACCGCGTGCTCGGGGTGGACACCACCCCGCCGAGCCGCGACACGCGCCGGCGGATGGGGCGCGCGGAGTTCGTCCGCGTCGACATCCGCAACCCGCTGATCGGCAAGGTCATCAGCACCGCGAAGGTCGACACGGTGGTGCACGCGTCGTTGTCCGGGCACCCGTCGGCCTCCGGCGGGCGCTCGATGATGATGGAGATGAACGTCATCGGGACGATGCAGCTCCTCGCGGCGTGCCAGAAGTCGGACACCGTCGGCCGGCTGGTCGTCCGCTCCACGACGAGCGTGTACGGCGCCAGCAAGCGCGATCCGGCGACGTTCACCGAGGCCACCGAGCCGAAGGCGCTGCCGCCCGGCGGGTACGCCAAGGACGCGGTGGAGATCGAGGGCTACGTCCGCAGCTTCTCGCGCCGGCGGCCCGACATCCCGGTGACCACCCTGCGGTTCGTGAACTTCATCGGCCCGCGGGCGGACACGGCGTTCGCGCACTACTTCTCGCTGCCCCTCGTACCGATGGTGCTGGGCTTCGACGCCCGGGTGCAGTTGCTGCACCACGAGGACGCGGTCGCCGTGCTCGAGCGGGCCACCACGCACGACCTGCCCGGCGTGTTCAACGTCGGCGCCGACGGCGTGCTGATGCTCTCGCAGGCGATCCGGCGGGCCGGTCGGGTGGCGCTGCCGATCCCGGAGCCGCTGGTCCCCTGGGTCGGCCGGATCACGCGGCGGGCCCGGCTCGTGGACTTCTCGCCCGAGCAGATGCGCCTGCTGAACTACGGCCGCGTCGTCGACACCACGAAGCTCAAGACCGAGTTCGGCTTCGAGCCGCGGTGGACGACCGTGCAGGCCTTCGACGACTTCGTCGCCGGGAAGGCACTGCGTCCCGTCGTCGACACCGACCGGATCGTGACCGTCGGCGAGTCCGTCGTCCGCGGTGCCGCGCACTACCTCCCCGGTCTCCGCGCCGCGGAGGCGGTCCAGCTCGAGGCCGCGCCGGACCAGCCCGCCCTCGCACCGGTGCGCTAGGGGAATCGACCGTGAGCAGCAGGAGGAACGACCCGATGGGCGAGGCGGACGTCATCCCGCTGCACGGACCGGGCGGGCGGCCGCGCCCCCGGCCGACCCCGCGACGCCGCAGCCTCACCCCACCGCCCGCGGAGACCCCGCCGGAGCCCCCGGTGGAGGAGGAGCCGCCAGCTGCCGCCCTCCCGGTGCCGGCGGGACCCTCCGAGCTCGAGCGCACGGTCACCGAGGTCGCCGCGTTCCTGCGGCGCCGGCTCGCGGGCCGGTACACGGTCGACGAGTTCGGCTTCGACCCCGACCTCAACGAGAACGTCATCCTCCCCGCGCTCCGGCCGCTCTACGAGCGCTGGTTCCGGGTGGAGACGATCGGGGTGGAGAACGTGCCCGCCGAGGGCGGCGCGCTGCTCGTGGCGAACCACTCCGGGACGTTGCCGCTCGACGCGCTGATGACGGTCGTCGCCACCCACGACGACCTGCCCACCCCCCGCAACCTGCGCATGCTGGCCGCGGACCTCGTCTTCGGCCTGCCCGGGGCGGGGGCGCTGGCCCGCAAGGCCGGCCACACGCTCGCCTGCAACCCCGACGCCGAGGCCCTGCTGGGCGACGGTGAGCTCGTCGGTGTCTGGCCGGAGGGGTTCAAGGGCATCGGCAAGGCCTACGCCGACCGCTACAAGCTGCAGCGCTTCGGCCGGGGCGGCTTCGTCTCGGCCGCGCTGCGCACCGGTGTGCCGATCATCCCGTGCTCGATCGTCGGCGCGGAGGAGATCTACCCGAAGATCGGCGACCTCGGCCCGCTCGCCCGCCTGCTCGGGGTGCCGTACTTCCCGATCACGCCCACCTGGCCGCTCCTGGGTCCGCTCGGCCTCGTGCCGCTGCCGTCGAAGTGGTACATCGAGTTCGGCGAGCCCATCCGCACCGACGAGTACGAGGCCGGTGCCGCCGACGACCCGATGCTCGTGTTCAACCTGACCGACCAGGTCCGGGAGAACATCCAGCAGACGCTCTACCGGCTCCTCTCGGGTCGCCGGAACGCGTTCCTCGGATAAGAGGCCGCGCCACGTCCCGCGAGGGTGACGTGGGGCAGCGTCCCGGGCGCCGGGACCTGCCTGATGTCGACCTCGGGGGCTGCTCCGTTCGCGAGGGTGACCTGAGGCAGGCCCGACGGCCGGTCGACCTGCCTGATGTGCATCTCGGGGTCGCGCGCCGCGGGCGCGCCCCGGGGCCGGCACCGACCCGCCGTCGGGACGTACCTGACCGCGAGGGTGACGTGGGGCAGGTTCCGAGGCCGCCGGACCTGCATGGTGTCGACCTCGCGGAGTGGTCTACCCCCGACGGCGATAGGCGGCGGCGCCCGCGACCGCCCCGGCCACGGCGCCCGCGCCGAGCACCGACGGCACGCCGATCCGGGCGACCTTGCGGCCGGAGCGGAAGTCGCGGATCTCCCACCCCTTCTTGCGCGCCAGCGCCCGGAGCTCGGCGTCCGGGTTCACGGCGACCGCGGTGCCCACCACGGAGAGCATCGGCGCGTCGTTGATGGAGTCCGAGTAGGCCGAGCAGCGGCGCAGGTCGAGCCCCTCGCGGGCGGCGAGCGCCCGGACGGCGTGCGCCTTCGCAGGGCCGTGCAGCAGCTCGCCCACGAGCCGCCCCGTGTAGACGCCGTCCTCGTGCTCCGCGACGGTCCCGAGCGCTCCGGTGAGCCCCAGCCGGCGCGCGATGATGCCGGCGAGCTCCAGCGGGGTCGCGGTGACCAGCCAGACGCGCTGGCCGGCGTCGAGGTGCATCTGGGCGAGCGAACGGGTGCCCTCCCAAATGCGGTCGGCCATCAGCTCGTCGTAGATCTCCTCGCCCAGCTCGACGAGCTCGGACACCTCCCGGCCCGCGACGAACGAGAGCGCCGCCTCGCGGTGCTGCCGGATGTCCTCGGGCGTGCCCTCGCCGCCGAGGCGGAACTTCACCTGCTGCCAGACGAAGCCGCGCAGGTCGGCGCCGGAGAAGAAGTTCCGCGCCGCGAGTCCCCGCGCGAAGTGGAAGATCGACGCGCCCATCATCATCGTGTTGTCGACGTCGAAGAACGCGGCGGCCGTGAGGTCCGGCGGGACGCTCGACGTCGTCGGGACCTCGGTGTCGGCCGCCGCGGCGGCCGCCGCACCGGCGTCGCGCGCCGCCCCGCCGTCCGCCATCCCCGAGGCGGCGAGCGAGGAGGGATCCAGGGCCTCGAACGCGTCGTCAGCGTTGTTCGAGGCCCGGCGGTCACGCCGTCGTCCCACCGCCTGCACCCTCCCGCTCACACGCCGGACGTCCTCCGGCAACCCTAATGGAGCGGGACGGGTGTGCCGCTCGTCAGCCGATCGACAGACCCGGCAGGCCGGGCAGCAGCGGGGGCAGCTCGACCTTGGGGAGCCCCGGCACCGGCAGCGGGACGTTGACCGGAGCGGGCGTGCTCGTCGAGGGCGACGTGCTTCCCGACGACGAACTGGAGGCGCGGGTGGAGTCCGTGCCCGACGTGGTGGTCGTGGTCGGCTCGGTCGAGGTGGTCGACCGGGTCGTCGACGACGGCGTCGAGGAGGACGTCTCCGGGGCGGTCGTGGTGCTCGTGGCGTCCGAGCGGGCGCTGCGGCACGTGTCCGACGGGAGCGGGCCGAGCTCGTCGGTGGACGCGGTGCTGCACGACGGGTCCGACTCGAAGGCCGCGGCCCGGTCCTGGAGCTGGGTGAGCAGGCGCTGCGAGGAGGCGGCCTGCTCCCGGCCCTCGGGCGAGAGCGACGGCGAGAAGGAGTCGAACGTCTGCTGCTGCTTCGCGGCCCACTGGGTGAGCGTGCTCGGCGACGGCCCCGACGGGCGGTTGACCAGGCCGAGCAGGAGCTTGGACCCGGTACGGGCCTGCTGGTCGAAGGCGCGCAGGTTGTCGGCGACGAGGGCGGCGTCGGAGTCGTCCAGGCCGGCGGCGGTCGGGCGGGGCCCCGCGGCGGTGGCCGCGTCGCGCTGGATCAGCTCCTGGATCTCGTCGAGCCGGAGCGCGGCGATGTCGAGGTGCTTCTGGCCCTTGGCCTCCTGGCCGGAGGTCAGACCGATCTCGGCCGACTCCGAGGCCCGCTTGAGCCCGTAGAGCATGTCCCCGGGCAGCGAGCCGCGGGAGAGCAGCACGGTCAGCGCGCCGAGGGCCAGGATGCAGGCCACCCCGGCGACCGTCGTCGACATGAGCCGACGCATCGCGGAGCGGGCCGGCCCGGTGGAGCCGGACGCGGTCCCCGGACGGCGGTCGGCCGGGCGGGTCCCCCCGCGGCGGTCGGCGCGGCGGCGTCCCTGCGAGGGCCGGGCGGGGGCGTCGGTCGCGGCGACCGTGCGGGTCGTCCCGGCGTCCGACGGCGCCTGCTCGGTGATCGCGGCCATGACGGAGGCCCGCATGCGGGCGGAGGCCGCGGCGTCGGGACCGGGCGTGGCCGCCGCGACGTCGCGCAGCAGGTCGGCGATCCGGAGATCGTCGGCGAGGTCGGTGTCCACGGCACGGTTTCGTCCGCGGACCCCTGGATCGTTACCGGCGCGAGCTGGATCGCCCAGCGGCGGTGTGGTCTGCGCCGGACGGCCGGTGGCGCGTGCGCGCACCTGCTCGTCCCAGGCAGCGGCGAACCGCTCGTCTGCCTCGTCGCGACCGCTCGACATGTCGTCCGTCCTCATCGTGCGCCCGTGCCCTCCGGCACGTGCCGTACCCGTCGTCGAGAAGAACGACCGGAAAGGCGACCGGTTACGTCCTTCACTGCGACGGGTGGAACTACATCGGTGTCACTCACCGCAAACCCTCAGGGAGCAGTTGAGCGAGCCGGCGCACCGCCCGGTGCTGCAGCGCCTTCACGGCGCCCTCGTTGCGGCCCATGATGTGCGCGGTCTCCGACACGGAGAGTCCCTGGAGGAACCGGAGGGTGATGCATTCCTGCTGGTCGTCGCCGAGCTTGGCGACGCAGCGCAGGAGCTCCTCGTGGGTGGCGCCGGCGATGACCTCGCTCTCCGGTCCGGGCCGGTGCTGGTCGGGCGCGACGTCGGTGATCTCCGGGGTGGCCTGCTCGAGGCGGTACCGGCTCGACTTCACGTGGTCGAGGACCAGGTTGCGGGCGATGGTGACGAACCACGCGCCGATGTCCCGGCCCTGGTAGCTCACCGAGGAGATGCGCCGGAAGGCCCGGACGAACGTCTCCTGCGTGAGGTCCTCGGCGACGCCACGGTCGCCCAGCCGGTAGAAGACGAAGCGGAAGACGACGTCGTGGTACCGGTCGAACAACGTGCCGAAGGCCTCGACGTCACCGTCCTGGGTGGCGCGGACGAGGGCCCAGCCGTCGGCGACCGACTCGTCGGCCTCGTCGAGCCCGGCCTGGTCCAGTTCGGACTGGTCGACCTCGTCCTCGGTGCCGGGTCCGTCTTCGACCGGCTCGGCCGCCGTCAGCGGTGCGGTGGCCGGCGCCGCCTGCGGGACCGGCACGGGTCCGGTGGGCGCGCCGGGGTGGACGCCGGGTCCGGCGACGGGCGGGCCGCCCGCGCCGGGACGCGGCGGAGGCGGGGGTGGGGGCAGCGGGTGCCCCGGTCCCGGGCGCACCGGGGCGGGCCCGGTCGGCGGCGGGGCCTGGCGCACCGGGCCCGGGTGTCCGCTGATCCGGGGCAGGTCCGGGTGCGACGGGTGGTCCATCGGGTGCGGCCCGGGAGCGGGCCGACCGCCGTCGCGGCCGCGCTGCTCCGGGTACGGGGCGGCGAACCCCTGCTCCGGCGGGCCGCCGGCGAAGGCGCCCAGCGGCTCGGGCGGGGTGTCGGTCAACGAGCGGCCGGGGCGCACGACGCGGTCGCGGCGGCCGGGCTCGGGCGGGTTCCCGCCGGCGCGAGCCGTCATCGCACTCCGCCGGAGACGGAGCGGAGCGCAGCTCGACCATCGCTGGCCGCGGGCGCGACGAGGGCCCGTACGGACCCCGCCGTCACGCCGGCGCCGACGACAGCGGACAAGGCGTTCTCCCTCGCTGGACGACCACTCGCTTCCACCGGTGCGTCCCGGGCCTCCCGGTCCGTGGCAGACCGAGACCTTCCCGTGACCACGCTGGGGACGGAGCATACGTGCGGCGCGGAGGCCCTCGTCACCGGAGCGCCACCCACCCGACCCGGGCTCGTTGACATGCCCTTGACCTGCGGTGAGAGGTCCCGACCGCGCCGTCGGCGGTCGGCGGGGGTCTGCCAGACTCCTCCGTACGCGAGCAGGAGGGATCCGGGTTGTCTCAGTCGGTCGGAGAGTCGTCCGACACCGTCCGGGTGACGGTGCTGGTGCGTGCGGACTGCCGGACCTGCGACCGGATGGCGCTCGTGGTCCGCGCCGTCTGCGAGGAGGCCGGGGAGGACTGGGCGACGGTGGACGTGGACGCCGCCGGAGCCGACCCCGAGCTGCGCGGCGAGTTCGGCGACCGGGTCCCGGTGGTCCTCGTCGACGGCGAGGAGCTGGCCTCGTGGCGCGTCGATCCCGACGACCTGCGGCGGGCGCTCGCGTGAGCCGCGCGATCCGGACCCAGACCGCGAGCGCCGACGTCCCCGCGCTGCGGACCGCGACCGCGCTCGTCGTCCTCGCGCAGTCGACCTACCGGGCTCTGCAGACCAACCCGGCGGGCGCCGGTGCCACGGCCGTCCCCGTGGTGCGCGACCTGCTGGCCGCCGCGGTCGTGGAGCTCGGGGACGCGCGGGCCGCCCTGACCTCCGCGACGACCGGGGCGGGCGGGCGCGCCCAGACCGCCCCCGACCCCACCTACGGCTCCGTCGTCGACGCGGCGCTACCCACGGTGCGCACCCCGGCCGACGTCGTCGGGCTGGTCCTCACCCTCGAGGACGTCCTCGCGCAGACCCTGGTCGCCGACGCGGCCGCCCTGTCCACCCCCGCCCTGCGGGCCCTCGCGCTGCGCCTCGGGTCCGCGGCCGCGGCGCGCAAGGCGACCTTGCTGGTGGTCAACTCGCTGCTCTCGGCGGGCCGCGCCGACCTCGTCGTCGCGCCGCCGGACCTGGCGTCGCTGCCCGGCGGGGTCGGCACGGTCGGCTTCCCCGACACCCGCTTCCCGACCGCGAAGGCCGCGCCACCCGAGGAGGGCAACTGATGCTGTCCCGACGACGGGTGCTGCTGGGTTCCGCGGTCGGCCTGCTGGGCGCGGGCGCGCTGGCCGCCTGCTCCGACGCGCCGCCGACGGCCGCGCCCGCGACGACACCGAACCCGCCGGCGCCCACCACGACGACGACCGCCCGCGTCCCCTACGTCGGCGACCAGCGCGCGGTCGCCCTGTGCGCGGCGACCTCGGCGCTCGCCGCGAGCCTGTACTCGGGTGCGGTGCTCGCGGCCGGCGACGGGCGGCTCGGCCAGGTGCCCGGCGTGATTACGGCGTTCCTGGCCGGGGCGGGCGCGCAACACACCGAGCACGCCGCCGCGTGGAACGCGCTGCTCACCGCGGCCGGTCGGCCGGCGGTGACCGGGACCCCGCTGACGGTGGAGAGCGACCGCCGGGCGGCGCTCGGCCGGGCCGCCGCGCCCACCGACCTGCTCACGCTGGCGGTCGACGTGGAGGCCATGGTGGGCGGCACCGTGACCGCCCGGGCCGCCGAGTTCACCGATCCGGGTGCCGCGGCCCTCGCGGCCACCCTCGCGCCCGTCGCCGCGATGCACGGCGCCACCGCCTCCTTCCTGCTCGGTCGACCCACGGGCGCGACGCCGAGCGCGGCCGGCGCACCGCTCGGGCTCGACGCGCTGACGACGTAGCGGGCGCGATCCGTCGTCGGGGGACGGCGGCAGGGGTGAACCGTTCGACGGTGGGCAACCGAATCGCACGGGCCACCCGCGAACGACAGGAGTCCCCATGGCGATCCCCACCGCCGACCGCCCGGCCGCGTCGGACGGGGCGGCCACCGACGGCGGGCGCGGGCGTCCCGTCGTCGCCGCCGTGCTCGCCGTCGGCGCCTCGATCGGCGTCGGGGAGCTCGTCGCGGCCGTGGTGTCGCCGGCCGCGTCGCCGTTCCTGGCCGTCGGGCAGGGGGCGATCCGTCTCACGCCGGAGTGGCTGAAGGAGACGGCCATCGCGTGGTTCGGCACCTACGACAAGGTGGCGCTGCTCGTCGGGATGAGCGTGGTGATCGCCGCGATCACCGTGCTCGCCGGGGTCCTCTCCCGCCGGGACCGGCGCCCCGGTCTCGTGCTCGTCGTCGCGATGGGACTGCTCGCCCTGGTCGCCACGGTCACCGCGCCGACCTTCGCGCCGCTCGACCTCGTGCCGCCCGCGGTCGCCGTGCTCGTCGGCGTCGGGGTCTGGCGGCTGCTGCACGGGCTCGCGGTGCGGGTCCCCGCGTTTCCGGACGCGGGCGCGGCCGGGGTGAGCCGCAAGCGGTTCCTGACCACGGCGGGGCTGACCGCCGTCGGGGCGGTCGCGGCGGGCACGGTCGGGCGGATCGTCACCGCGAACGCGGCCGGCCCGGCCTCGGTGACCCTGCCGCCGGCCCCGGCCGGCGCGGCGCCGCCCCCGGTGGGCGCGGACTTCGTCGCCGACGGCACGCCGTCCTGGCTGACCGCACCCGCCGACTTCTACCGCATCGACACCGCGCTCTCCGTGCCGCGGCTCTCCACGAGCGACTGGTCGCTGCGCGTCCACGGTCTCGTCGACCGCGAGGTGACGCTGACGTTCGACCAGCTCCGGGCGATGCGCCTGATCGAGGCCCCCGTGACGCTGACCTGCGTGAGCAACGAGGTCGGCGGCTCGCTGATCTCGAACGGCCAGTGGCTCGGCGTCCCGGTGAGCGACGTGCTGGCCCTCGCCGGGGTGCGTCCCGGGGCGGAGCAGATCGCCTCGACCTCGGTCGACGGGTGGAACTGCAACACGCCGCTCGGGCCGCTGACCGACGGCCGCAACGCCATGCTCGCGATCGGGCTCGACGGCGCCCCGCTCCCGGTCGAGCACGGGTTCCCGGTGCGCATGGTGGTCCCGGGTCTGTACGGCTACGTCTCCGCGACGAAGTGGATCACCGACATCGAGGTGACGACGTTCGCGGCGTTCACCTCCTACTGGGAGCAGCGGGGCTGGGGGAAGTTCGGCCCGATCAAGACGTCCTCGCGCATCGACGTGCCGCGTGACGGCGCCACCGTGCCCGCGGGTCGCACGGTGGCCGCGGGCGTGGCGTGGGCCCAGCACACCGGGATCGCCGGGGTCGAGGTCTCGGTGGACGACGGGCCGTGGCAGCCCGCCGAGCTCGCCGCCGAGCCGACCGTCGACTCCTGGCGGATGTGGCGGCTGCCGCTGACCCTCGCGCCGGGGCAGCACCGCCTGCGGGTGCGGGCCACCGACCGCTCGGGAGCGGTCCAGACGGGCGCGCAGGCCCTCTCGATCCCGGACGGCGCGACGGGCTGGCACACTGTCGCGGTCACCGCGGTCTGAGGGCCTGACCAGCGACTTTGTGCGTGCGTTCACGAGCGGTACCCTCGTGGGTGTTGAACCGGTGACGACGAGCGGTACGCGTGGTGCGGGCAGGGAGGCTCCCGGCGTGACGGTGGACGGGGGCGTGTCCCGCCCTGCCGGGACGCGTGTCGACCCCGAGCGCATCCCCCAGGCCACGGTGGCGCGGCTCGCCGTCTACCTGCGGGTCCTCACCGAGATGCTCGCCCAGGGCGTCCGCACGGTGTCCTCGGACGTGCTCGCCGCGGCGGCCGGGGTCAACGCCGCGAAGCTGCGCAAGGACCTCTCGCACATCGGGTCGTCCGGGGTGCGCGGGGTCGGCTACGACGTCCCCCGCCTGACCGAACAGGTGGAGAGCGTGCTCGGTCTCACCCGTTCGCACGCGGTGGCGCTGGTCGGGGTGGGGAACCTCGGACACGCGCTCGCGGGCTACGGCGGGTTCGCCCGGCGGGGATTCGGGGTGGCGGCGTTGTTCGACGTCGACCCGGGCCTCGTCGGGACGACGATCGGCGGGGTGGAGGTGCTCGACGTGGCGCAGATCCCCCGCGTGTGTGCCGCCCGAGGGGTGACCATCGGGGTGATCGCGACACCCGCGGGTGCGGCGCAGCAGGTCTGCGACGCGCTGGTGTCGGCCGGGGTGCCCAGCATCCTGAACTTCGCCCCGGCCGTGCTGTCCGTCCCCGCGGGCGTCGAGGTGCGCAAGGTCGACCTGGCGGTGGAGATGCAGATCCTGGCGTTCCACGTCTCCCGCCACGACGGCAGCGTGGCGGCCTCGGGCCGCGAAGCGACGGGAAAGGTGTTCCGATGAGTCTGTTGCTCGTGGGTGTGTCGCACCGCACGGCACCGGTGTCGGTGCTGGAGCAGGTCGCGATCTCCGGCGAGGACACGGCCAAGGTCCTCGACGAACTCATCAGCGGTGAGTACGTCTCCGAGGCCGTGGTGCTCTCGACGTGCAACCGCATCGAGATCTACGCGGTCGTCGAGACGTTCCACGGCGGGCTGACCGAGGTCTCCGGTGTCCTCGCGCGCCACGCGCAGACCGAGGTGTCGGACCTGACCGACCACCTCTACGTGCACTACGCGGGCTCCGCGGTCGAGCACCTGTTCTCCGTCGCCGCCGGCCTCGACTCGATGGTCGTCGGCGAGGCCCAGATCCTCGGCCAGCTCCGCACCGCCTACTCCACGGCCCGGGAACTCGGCACCGTGGGCACCGTCCTGCACGAGGTCGCCCAGCAGGCGCTGCGGGTCGGCAAGCGCGTGCAGAGCGAGACCGGCATCGACGCGGCCGGCGCGTCGGTCGTCACCGAGGCCCTCGACGACGCCGAGGCCGCCCTGGGCAGCCTCGTCGGGCGCCGCGCCCTCGTCGTCGGCTCGGGCTCGATGGGCGGCCTCTCCGCCGCGGCCCTGCGCCGCCGCGGGATCGGCGAGGTCGTCGTGGCCAACCGGACCCCCGACCGCGCGCAGCGCCTGGCCGAGATCACCGCCGCGGAGGGCACGCCCGCCCGCGCCGTCGGGCTCGACGGGCTGGGCGCGGCGCTCGCCTCCGCCGATGTCGTCATGGTGTCGACCGGCGCCGTCGGCACGGTCGTCGACCTGGGCACCGTCCGTGCCGCCCGCACGCGCACCGACCGCGCGCTCGTCGTCTGCGACCTGGGCCTGCCGCGCGACGTCGCGCCGGAGGTCGCCGACCTGCCGGGCGTGACGCTGGTCGACCTGGCGACGCTCGGGGTGCGGCTGCGCGACGCGGCCGCCGGGCACGCCGTCGAGACCACCCGCGCGCTCGTGGCCGAGGAGGTGCGGACCTACCTCGCCGCCCAGCGGTCCGCCGAGGTCACCCCCACCGTCACCGCGTTGCGCCGACGCGCGGCCGAGGTGGTCGACGCCGAACTGCTCCGCCTCGACGGCCGCCTGCCGGGGCTCGAGGCCGACGTGCGCGGCGAGGTCGCCAAGACCGTGCGCCGCGTCGTGGACAAGCTCCTGCACACGCCCACGGTGCAGGTGAAGCGGCTCGCGCAGTCCCCGGGCGGGGACACCTACGCCGAGGCGCTGCGCGAGCTGTTCGAGCTCGACCCGCAGGCGCCCGCCGCCGTCGCGTCCGGCCCGGTGGCGGAGATCGTCACCGGGGAGTCGTCGCGTCTGGAGGGCACCGAGGTCGACCAGGCGCTCGCGGCCCGGAGCAGGGGAGAGGCGGCGCCGCGGTGACCGGCCCCGACCTCGGGACCGTCCGGATCGGGACCCGGGCGAGCCTGCTCGCCCGCACCCAGACCCAGACCGTCGCCGACGCGCTCGCCGCGGCCGGCGCCACCGTCGAGATCGTGCACGTGGCCACCGACGGCGACGCCACGCAGGCCGCGAACATCCCGCTCGCGGGCTCGGGCGTCGGGGTGTTCACCTCGGCCCTGCGCGAGGCGCTGCTCGACGGGCGCATCGACGTGGCCGTGCACTCCTACAAGGACCTCCCGACGGCGGGCCTGTCCGGGGTCGTGCTCGCGGCGGTGCCCGAGCGCGCCGACCCGCGGGACGTCCTCGTCGCCCGGGACCAGATGGTGCTGGGCGAGCTGCCGCCGGGGTCGGTCATCGGCACCGGGTCGCCGCGGCGGACCGCGCAGCTCAACGCGCTCGGGCTCGGCCTCGAGGTGGTGGGGATCCGCGGCAACGTGGAGACCCGGATCCGCAAGGTCACCGACGGCGAGGTCGACGGCGTGATCCTCGCCCGGGCGGGCCTGGCCCGGATCGGGCGCGCGGGCGAGGCCACCGAGGTCCTCGACCCGCTGCAGATGCTGCCCGCCCCGTCGCAGGGCGCGCTCGCCGTGGAGTGCCGCGCGGCGGACACCGACCTGGAGACCTTCCTCCGGTCGACGCTGCACGACGAGTCGACGTTCACCGCGGTCTCGGCCGAACGGGCGGTCCTGCAGGAGCTCGGATCACCGTGCAGCGCCCCGATCGGTGCACTCGCCGACATCGTCGAGGATCTGGACGACGACGGACGCATCGTGGAGAGGCTGTCCCTGCGCGCGTTCGCCACCACGGCCGAGGGTGCGCCGGTGCGCAACTCGGCCACCGGGGAGACGAAGGATGCCGAGCAGATCGGGCGGTCGCTGGCCGCCGAGCTGCTCGCCGACGGGGCGGAGCCGCGCGGCGCTCTCGGCGCCGTGAGCCCCCCGACGCAGTGAAGAAGACGGATAAGGACGAGACAACGACATGACCGCACCCCCCTCCACCACCGCCGGCCGGGTCGCCTTCGTCGGCAGCGGGCCCGGTGACCCCGGCCTGCTCACCGTCCGGGCTCGCGAGGCGCTGTCCTCCGCGACGTACGTCGTGGCGGACCCGGGCGTGCCGGACGAGATCGTCGCGTCGCTCGACGCGGGCCGACCGGAGAGCACCGTGACGGTGCGTCGCGTCGGGGCCGACGCGGAGGTCTCGCCCCTGGGTGACGACGCCGCGGGCTCGCTCGCCGAGGGCGCCGAGATCGCGGCGCCGCTGCCCGAGGACCCGGCCGCGCTGGCCGAGCACCTCGTGACCCGCGCCCGCGAGGGCGACTCCGTGGTGCGCCTCGTCGGCGGCGACCCGCTGACGCGCGAGACCGTGATCACCGAGGTGAAGGCCGTCGCCACGGCGGGCGTCCCCTTCGACGTCGTCCCCGGCATGCCCGCCAGCACCGCCGTCCCGGCGTACGCCGGGGTCGCGCTCGGCTCCGCCCACACCGCCGCGGACGTCCGTGGCGGCCTCGACTGGACCACGCTCGCCGTCGCGCCCGGGCCGCTCGTGCTCACCGCGACCGCCGCCGACCTCGCGTCGACGTCGGCCTCGCTGGTGGAGAACGGCTGGAAGCCGGACACCGCGGCGCTGGTCACCTCGCAGGGCACCGAGTCGAAGCAGAAGACCGTCACCTCGACGGTGGAGAAGCTCGCGGCCGACGGCGCCGACCTGGAGGGCCCGCTGACCCTGACGATCGGTGAGGCCGCGGGCGACCGCGCCGCGCTGTCGTGGTGGGAGTCGCGCTCGCTCTACGGGTGGCGCGTACTGGTGCCCCGCACCAAGGACCAGGCGGGCGCCATGAGCGACCGGCTGCGGGTCCACGGCGCGGTGCCCGAGGAGGTCCCGACGATCGCGGTGGAGCCGCCGCGCTCGCCCGCGCAGATGGAGCGCGCGGTCAAGGGCCTGGTCGACGGGCGCTACCAGTGGGTGGTGTTCACCTCGCAGAACGCCGTCCGTGCCGTCTGGGAGAAGTTCCAGGAGTTCGGCCTCGACGCCCGCGCCTTCTCCGGAGTCAAGATCGCCTGCGTCGGCGAGGCCACCGCCTCGGCGATCCGCGCGTTCGGCGTCCACCCCGAGCTGGTCCCGGCCGAGCAGACCGAGCAGTCCTCCGAGGGCCTGCTCGAGATCTTCCCGCCGCACGACGACGTGCTCGACCCGGTGGACCGGGTCCTGCTCCCGCGGGCCGACATCGCCACCGAGACCCTCGCCGAGGGGCTGCAGGCCCGCGGCTGGGAGATCGACGACGTCACCGCGTACCGCACGGTGCGGGCCGCGCCGCCGCCCGCGCCGACCCGCGAGGCCATCAAGACCGGTGGCTTCGACGCGGTCTGCTTCACCTCGTCCTCCACGGTGCGCAACCTGGTCGGCATCGCCGGCAAGCCGCACGCCCGGACGATCGTCGCCTGCATCGGCCCGAAGACGGCCGAGACCGCCGTCGAGTTCGGCCTGCGGGTCGACGTGAAGCCGGACGTGGCCGAGGTCCCGGCGCTGGTCGAGGCGCTCGCCGCGCACGCGGACAAGCTGCGCGCGGAGGGCGCCCTGCCCCCGCCGCGCAAGACGAAGGCGCGCCGGCGGTGACCATGTACCCCACCGACCGCCCGCGGCGGCTGCGCACCACCCCGGCCCTGCGCCGGTTGGTGTCCGAGACCGACGTCCGGCCGCGGCACCTGGTGCTGCCGGTCTTCGTCGCCGAGGGCCTCGACGCGCCGAAGCCGATCAGCTCGATGCCCGGCGTCGTGCAGCACACCCGCGAGACCCTGCGGAAGGCGGCCGCCGAGGCCGCCGCCGCGGGCCTCGGCGGGATCATGCTGTTCGGTGTGCCGGCGCGGCACGACGCGACCGGCTCCGGCGCCGTCGACCCCGACGGCATCCTCAACGTCGGCCTCCGCGAGGTCCGTGAGGAGGTCGGCGACGCCCTCCCCGTCATGGCCGACACGTGCCTCGACGAGTTCACCGACCACGGCCACTGCGGCGTGCTCGCACCCGACGGCACGGTGGACAACGACGCCACGCTCGAGGTGTACGCCGAGATGGCGGTGGCGCAGGCCGACGCCGGCGCCCACGTCGTCGCCCCCAGCGGGATGATGGACGGCCAGGTCGGGCGGATCCGCTCCGCCCTCGACGCGGCCGGCCACACCGACACCGCGATCCTCGCCTACTCCGCGAAGTACGCCAGCGCGTTCTACGGCCCGTTCCGCGAGGCCGTGGACTCGCAGCTGACGGGCGACCGCCGGACCTACCAGCAGGACCCGGCGAACGCCCGCGAGGCGCTGCGGGAGACGACGCTGGACCTCGCCGAGGGCGCGGACATGGTGATGGTCAAGCCG
Source organism: Actinomycetospora sp. CA-084318 (assembly GCF_050955885.1). Lineage (NCBI taxonomy): Bacteria > Bacillati > Actinomycetota > Actinomycetes > Pseudonocardiales > Pseudonocardiaceae > Actinomycetospora > Actinomycetospora sp. CA-084318. Next base: position 5,721,085 of record NZ_CP192098.1, on the reverse strand, counting down.
GCCATGGCCTACCTGGACGTCCTGCGCTCGGTCGCCGAGCTCTCGGACGTCCCGGTCGCCGCCTACCAGGTGTCGGGCGAGTACGCGATGATCTCCGCCGCCGCCGAGCGGGGCTGGATCGACCGCGACCGCACGATCCTGGAGAGCGTCACCGGCATCCGCCGCGCCGGGGCCGACATCGTCCTCACCTACTGGGCGACCGAACTGGCGACCCGGCTCGATCGTTGAGCGCGACATGAGCGAGCACGTGCGTGAGGTCACCCCGCCCCGCGAGGAGCCGCACCGCCCCACGATCGTGACGGTGGCGCTGGTGCTCTGGGCCGTGCTCGGCGTGCTCCTCGTGGGCACTGCGGTCCTGTTCGCGATCGCGCTGGCGGTCGGGAACACCGATCCGAACACGGGGGTCGGCTCGCTGGTGCTGACCGCGGTGGTGCTGGCCGCGCTCGGCGTGGCGACCCTGTGGGCCACCCGCGGGCTCGCGGCCCGGTCCCGGCCGGCCCGCGCGACGCTCACCGCCATCGGCGTGGTGCTCGCCGTCGCGGGTCTCGTCCAGCTCACGTTCCTGGGGGTCGGCGGCGTGTACTTCGTCGCCTTCGCCGCCGGAGCGCTGCTGCTGCACTTGCCGGCGGCGCGCGCCTGGTTCGCGTGATGGGTGCAGGTCCCGACGACGATCCGGTGCGATTCGCCGAGGCCGGTGCGCCCTGGTGGCCCGTGCTGATCGGCCCCGTCGTGGCCGTCGGGGGACCCTTCCTCGATCGGCTCGCGCCCGGCGGCGCCACCCCGTGGGCGTGGGTGGTCATCGGCGTGGTGCTGCTCGCCCCGATCGCGCTGATCGTGCGGACCCGGCGTCGGCTGCTGAAGGTGCGCCTGACCGACACCGAACTCGTCCAGGGCGAGGAGGTCGTCCCGCTCGAGCGGCTCGTGGGCGTCCGTCCGCCCGACGGCAGCGGCCGGTTCGGCATCAAGCCGTTCGGTGACCACCCGTCGGTGCTGCGCCACCTCGGGGCGGTCGTCGTGACGATGGACGACGGGACCCGGCGCGCGGCGTGGGCGCGGGACGCCGAGGGACTGCACGCGGCGCTGGCGTCGGTGCTGGCCGAGCGCGAGCCGTCGTCGTGAACCAGGGGGAGACGGAGCGCAGCGGAGCTCGACCGGCGCGGCGCCGCGCCCTGGTGACCGCGGTCGTCGCGGTCCTGCTCCTGGTGGCCGCCGGCTTCTGCCTGGCGCGGGGCCTCGACACCGCCCCGTCGACCGGCGGCCTGCTCGTGGCGCCGGTGGAGCTGACGCGCGTGCTGGGCGCCTGGGTGACCGCCGCGGTGGTCCTGGCCACGGCCGCCGTGCTGTGTGGGGTGGACGTGGTGGCGCGGTTCCGGGTGTCCCGTAGCGCCTGAGGCCCCCACCTGGCAGGAAAGCGTCGTTGCTGTCATCCAGTGGCAGGAACGACGCGTCGTCGTCGGGCGAGACCGATCGGCGGCGCGGACTTCAGTGGCAACGGGTGCAGCTGACTCGCCTTCGTGCCACTGAAGTCCGAGACCGGTCGTGCGTGACCGACCTCAGAGCCACTGCTCGACGCCGCCGTGGCCGGAGCAGGTACCGGCGTGATGCTTCGAGTGGCTGTCGGAGCCGTCCTTGCAGATCGCGGTCGCCCCCGAGGAGTTGCCGTCGGGGCGTTCGACCTGCTGCCCGTCCGAATTGGTGTAGTCACCGGAGCGCGTGCCCGACGATCGTGAGTAGCCGGTGCCGGACGACCCCGAGCCGGACGAGCTGGAGCCGTACAGGGACGAGGCGGACCCGGACGACGAGCCCGAGGAGGACGTGGTGGCGGGCACCTCGGTCGTCGTGGTGGTCAACGGCGAGGTCGAGGACACCGAAGCCGGGGCAGCCGTCCCGCACCCGGACAGCCCGGCCGCGGCGACCAACCCGACGAGAATCAGTCCGGCCCGACCGAGGGTTGGGCCCCTGTGCTGACCTCGAGAGCTCACGCTGTTCCTCCTGGACGTCGACGGCGACGGCAGGAAGAGCGCCGGGTCTTCGTTGCTTGTTACACCTATCGCTCGATCGGCCCAGCCGTCCGGGGACGCCGCCGTCGTGGTGGGGAGGACGTGGCAGCAAAGGGGCATGACTGCCACTGGCTGACAGCAACGACGCTTTCCTGCCACCGCGGTCGGGGCGAGGGCGGCGCACGGCGGCCACTCCGGTGCGCCTGGGAGGATGGGGCGGTGAGCAGCGCCCCTGCGACAGCGACCGGACCGGTGACCCGTTCGGCCGAGCTCTTCGCGCGCGCCGAGGCCATCGTCCCCGGCGGCGTCAACTCCCCGGTGCGGGCGTTCCGGTCGGTCGGCGGCACGCCCCGCTTCATGCGCGAGGCCTCCGGCGCCTGGCTGACCGACGCGGACGGCAACCGTTACGTCGACCTCGTCTCGTCCTGGGGGCCGATGATCCTGGGCCACGCCCACCCGGCCGTCGTCGAGGCGGTGCGGGAGGCGGCGACCCGCGGACTGAGCTTCGGGACGCCGACCGAGGGTGAGATCGACCTGGCCGAGGAGATCGTGCGGCGGGTCGAGCCGGTGGAGCAGGTCCGCCTGGTCAACTCCGGTACCGAGGCCACGATGAGCGCGATCCGGCTGGCGCGCGGCTTCACCGGCCGCAGCGTCGTCGTGAAGTTCGCCGGCTGCTACCACGGCCACGTGGACGCGCTGCTGGCCGAGGCGGGCAGCGGGGTCGCGACGTTCGGCCTGCCGAGCACGCCCGGCGTCACGGGCGCCCAGGCCACCGACACGATCGTGCTGCCCTACAACGACCTCGACGCCGTCGCCGCCGCGTTCGCCGAGCGCGGCCAGGACATCGCGTGCGTGATCACCGAGGCCGCCGCCGGGAACATGGGTGCGGTCGCTCCCGACGACGGGTTCAACGCCGGGCTGAAGCGCCTGTGCGCCGCGCACGGCGCGCTGCTGATCATGGACGAGGTGATGACCGGCTTCCGCGTCTCGTCCGCGGGCTGGTACGGCCTCGAGGGCGTCGCCGGCGACCTGTACTGCTTCGGCAAGGTCATGTCCGGCGGGCTGCCCGCGGCGGCCTTCGGCGGTCGGGCGGACGTGATGGCCCACCTCGCGCCGGCCGGGCCCGTCTACCAGGCGGGCACGCTCGCCGGGAACCCCGTCGCGGTGGCCGCCGGCCTGACGACGCTGCGCCACGCGACCGAGGACGTCTACACCGCGCTCGACACCGGGGCCGACCGGCTGCACGCGCTGATCGACGAGGCGCTGACCGCGGCGGGCGTGGAGCACACGATGCAGCGCGCCGGGTCGCTGGTGTCGGTGCGCTTCGCCGGCGAGCCCGGCCGGAACTACGACGACATGAAGGCGGCGGAGACCTGGCGTTTCCCGCCGTTCTTCCACGCCCTGCTCGACCGCGGGGTGTACTTCCCGCCCAGCGTCTTCGAGGCGTGCTTCATCTCGGCGGCGCTCGACGACGAGGCGTTCGGCGTCATCGCCGAGGCCCTGCCCCACGCCGCCCGCGCCGCGGCGGCCGCGACGGAGTCCTGATGCGCACGCTGGTCCACCTCGTCCGACACGGCGAGGTCCACAACCCCGAGGGCATCCTCTACGGCCGGCTGCCCGGGTACGGCCTCTCCGAGACCGGACGGGAGCAGGCACGGCGGGTCGCCGACCACCTCGCGGGCGCCGACGTGACGGCGCTCCTGGTGTCGCCGATGCAGCGCGCGCAGGAGACGGCGGCGCCGATCGCGGAGAAGCTCGGGCTCGAGATCGTCACCGAGGACCGGCTGATCGAGGCGGCGAACGCGTTCGAGGGGATGCAGGTCGCGGTCGGCGACGGCGCGCTGCGCAAGCCGGAGTACTGGCCGCTGCTGCGCAACCCGTTCCGCCCGTCGTGGGGCGAGCCGTACCTCGAGATCGCGCACCGCATGCTCGGGGCCGCGCACCGGGCGCGGGCGACGGCGGCGGGGCACGAGGCGGTGTGCGTGTCGCACCAGCTGCCGATCTGGACGCTGCGCCGCTACCTCGCCGGCGACCGGCTCTGGCACAACCCGGCCAAGCGCGAGTGCTCGCTCGGCTCGGTGACCACGCTGACCTTCGACGACGAGTCGCTGGTCGACATCGCCTACGTCGAGCCGAGCGGTACCTCGACCGGGACCGGGGCATGAGACGCGCATTCCTGACGACGTTGGTGGTGGCGCTCGCGCTCCTCGCCGGCTGTTCCTCGGCGGAGAACCGCGACGACGGCGGGTTCACCTTCGTCGCGCCCGGCGGACAGACCCAGATCTCCTACCCGGAGAACGAACGGCGGCCGCTGTCGCCGGTGGCCGGCGACTCGTTGCTGCGGCCCGGGACCCAACTGTCGACCGCGCAGTTCCGCGGGCAGGTCGTCGTGCTCAACATCTGGGGCTCCTGGTGCGGGCCGTGCCGGGCCGAGGCGGACGCGCTCGAGCAGGTCGCGGAGGCGTCGAAGGCGCGCGGGGTGCAGTTCCTCGGCGTCGACGTGCGTGACGACCGGGCGGCCGCGGCCGACTTCGTCCGCGACCGCGGCGTCAGCTACGACTCGATCTACGACCCGCCCGGCCGCTCCCTGCTGGCGCTGCGTGGCTACCCGCGCAACGCCGTGCCGTCGACGATCGTGCTCGACCGGCAGCAGCGGGTCGCGGCGGTGTTCCTCACGGCCGTGCTCGCGAGCGACCTGCAGCCCGTGGTCGACCGGGTCGCGGCGGAGCCGGCGCCCGCGGCCTGATCCCGGCACCCTCCGCGTGAGGGGACCCCTCGTACCGATAGAGCGCTCGGATCCTCCCCTCGCGAACGGCGGCCGCTGCGCTCGCCCGTTCGCGAGGGGACGGTCCGAGCGCTCTCGTGGCACCAGGGTTCCCCTCGCGCGGGACCAGCGGGGCGGGGTGACCTACGACAACTGGTAGGACCGCCTCACGCCGGACGGACGCAGGCGTCCTACCCTGGGGCGCGAGATGGAGTGCGCATGGACCTGACCCAGACGGTGACGTCGGGCCCCGTCCTGCTCGCCCTCGCGCTGTCCCTCGTCGCCGGGTTCGTCAGCTTCGCCTCGCCGTGCGTGGTGCCGCTGGTGCCGGGCTACCTCGCCTACCTGGCCGGGCTGGTCGGGGCGAGCGCGCCGCCGGTCACGCCGGACGAGGCGCGCGGGGGCGCGGTCGGCACCCTCACCCGCCCGGCCACCACCCACCGTCTGCGGCTCGCCGGCGCCGCCGCCCTGTTCGTCGCCGGGTTCACCGTCGTGTTCGTGCTGGGGCTCGGCGCGATCGTGTGGGCGGCCGATGCGCTGGTCACCAACGAGGCGGTGCTGCAGCGCCTCGGCGGCGTGGTCACCGTGGCGATGGGCCTCGTGTTCCTCGGGCTCGTCCCCGCGCTGCAGCGCGACACCCGGCCGCACTGGGTGCCGCGCATGGGCCTGGCCGGCGCCCCGCTGCTCGGCGCCACCTTCGGGCTGGGCTGGACGCCCTGCCTCGGGCCGACCCTCACCGGTGTCATCGCCCTGGCCTCGGGCACCGGAGCCGACGGCAGCGCCGCGCTGCGCGGCGGCGCGCTCGTCCTCGCGTACTGCCTCGGCCTCGGCGTGCCGTTCATCCTCATCGCCCTCGGCGCCGGCCGCGCCGTGCGCGCCCAGGCCTGGCTGCGCCGCCACGTCCGCGCCATCCAGATCGGCGGCGGCGTCCTGCTCGTCGTCGTCGGCCTCGCCCTCGCCACCGGCCTGTGGGGCGAGCTCGTCACCCAGCTCCGCGCACCGATCGCCGGGTTCTCCACACCGCTATGACCGACACCCTCGAGAAGCGCACCGACCCGCCGTCGGGGAGCAGTTCCCCCGGCCGCGACCTGCTGGCGCTCGCGCGCAACACCTGGCGCGGGCTCACCAGCATGCGGACGGCGCTCATCCTGCTGTTCCTGCTGGCGCTCGCGGCGCTGCCGGGCGCGTTCCTGCCGCAGCGGACGCCGAGCCCGCAGGCGGTCCGCGACTTCTTCACCGAGCACCCGACGCTCGCCCCGCTGCTCGACCGCGTCGGGATGTTCGACATCTTCGGCACGCCGTGGTTCTCGGCGATCTACCTGCTGCTGTTCATCTCGCTCGTCGGCTGCCTGGTGCCGCGGACCTGGGAGCAGATCCGCGGCCTGCGGGCGCCGACGGTCGCGGTGCCGCGCAACCTCTCCCGCCTGCCCCACCACGCGGCCTCCGACGACGACCGCACACCCGACGAGGTCGTCACGGCGGCGAAGAGCCGGCTGCGTGGCTGGAAGGTCGACGTCCGGAGGGAAGGCCCGAGCGCGGACGTCGTCACGCTGTCGGCGGAGAAGGGCGCGCTGCGCGAGGTCGGGAACGTCGTGTTCCACATGAGCCTGCTCGCGCTGCTGGCCGGGATCGCCGTCGGGAAGCTGTTCGGCTACGAGGGCAACGTCATCGTGATGGCCGACGGGTCCGAGTTCTGCAACTCCGGCATCCTCGCCTACGACACGTTCCGACCCGGCCTGCGCGTCGACGGCACGAACCTCTCCCCGTTCTGCCTCGACGTCGACCGTTTCACGGCGCAGTACCGGCCCGACGGCGCGGCCGACTCGTTCGCCGCGGACGTGCGCTACTCCGACGCGGACGCCCTCGCCGACGGCACGCCTCCGGTCCCGACGACCATCGCGGTCAACGACCCGCTGCGGTTCGACGGCGAGCGGGTCTACCTGCTCGGGCACGGCTACGCGCCGCAGTTCACGGTCACCTTCCCCGGCGGGGAGCAGCGGACCCTGGCCACCCAGTGGGAGCCGGTCGACCAGCGGACGTTCCTCTCCCAGGGCGCCACCAAGTTCGACCGGCCCGGCGTCACCGACGAGGCAGAGCGACGGAAGACGCAGATCGCGATCACGGGCCTGTTCGCGCCCACCTCGAGCGGCGGCTCGGTGGTCACCTCGACCTTCCCCGCGCTGACCGCCCCCGAGGTGGCCGCGGACGTCTACGAGGGCGACCTCGGCCTGGACTCCGGGCGCGGCCAGTCGATCTTCGCGATCGACCAGTCGATGGTCGACCAGGGCCGGCTGAACCGGGTGGCGCGCGAGAACCTCGTCCCGGGTCAGACGATCACGCTGCCCGACGGCACGCAGGTCCGGTTCGACTCGGTCAAGGAGTGGGTGAACCTGCAGGTCTCCCACGACCCGGCGCAGGACGCCGTGCTCGTCGCGGCGGTCGCCCTGCTCGTCGGGATCACGCTCTCGCTCACGATCAAGCGGCGCCGGATCTGGGTGCGGGCGACCCCCGCCGCGCCGTCTACGACAGATCGTCGTAGCCTCGTGCAGGTCGGCGGGCTCGCCCGCACGGACCAGGCCGGGTACGGCGAGGAGTTCGAACGGCTCCGCGACGACCTGCTGCGACCCCGACACGGAGGTTCCTGATGGGCGTCGACGCCCCCCTCGGCGACTTCGGCGACGTGCTCTTCTACTCCGCCCTCGCGGTGTACGTCCTCGCGATGCTGCTGCACGCGGTGGAGCACGGCCTGCTGCGCCGGTCCGAGCCCGAGGCGGCCGAGGAGGCCGAGGTGGCGGTCCCGGTGGCCGTCGGCGCCGGTTCCGGCTCCTCGGACGTCCCGACGACGAGCGACGCGGCCCCGGCCCGTCCCCCGCGACCGGCGTCCGAGCGGTTCGGGCGCATGGGCGTCTCGCTCACCGTGCTCGGGTTCGGCCTGCACGTCGCGATGCTGATCGTGCGCGCGGTCGCCGCCGGGCGGCCGCCGTGGGGCAACATGTACGAGTTCACGGCCGCGGTCTGCGCCGTCGGTGTGGCCGCCTGGCTCGTGGTGCTCTACCGGCGCCCGGAGCTGCGCCGCCTCGGCGTGTTCGTGCTGATGCCGGTCATCGTGCTGATGTTCATCGGCGGCACGGTGCTCTACACGCAGACCGCGCCCGTGGTGCCGGCACTGCGCTCGTACTGGCTGGTCATCCACGTGTCGGCGGCGGTGATCTCCTCGGGGATCCTGCTCTTCGCCGGCGTGGCGAGCGTGCTCTACCTGCTGCGCTCGGCGCACGACCGCAGCGGCCGCATGGCCTGGACCGCGAAGCTCCCGGGCGCGCAGGTCCTCGACCGGGTCGCCTACCGCGCCACCGCGGTCGCCTTCCCGATCTGGACGTTCGCCGTGATCACCGGCGCGATCTGGGCCGAGGCGGCCTGGGGCCGCTACTGGGGCTGGGACCCCAAGGAGACGACGGCGTTCATCGCCTGGGTCGTCTACGCCTGCTACCTGCACGCACGCTCGACCGCCGGGTGGCGGGGGCAGCGCGCCGCGGCGATCAACGTCGTCGGGTTCGCCGTGATGGTGTTCAACCTGTTCTTCGTCAACCTCGTCGTCACCGGTCTGCACTCCTACGCCGGCGTCGGCTGAGATCCTTCCCCGTTCCGGGTGTCCGGATCGTCCCGGCCGACTACGGTCGCGGGACGGATCTCCGGGCCGAGCAGCGGGAGGCGACGGCGATGGATGCCCGAGGCGAGGAGACGGCGCAGCGGGACGGGAGCCCCTCCGGGGACGGCCCCGACGCCGCGCCCTCCGACGGGACCTCGACGGTCGGGATCTCGACGGCCGGGACCTCGACGCCCGGGACCTCGACGACGCCCGCGGCCGAGCCCACGGCCCCGGCCGAGGGCCCGTCGGCGGAGACGACCCACCAGGTCGACACCGCCGGGGCGGCCCGCGGGGACGTCCGCCGGCCGGGTGAGCCCGGTGCGGCGCTCGCGCCGATCGCCCCTGGGCCCACCGACCTGTCGTCGGCCCAACTCCTGCGCCCGACCCGGCCCGCCCCGCAGACCGGGTGGCGCCGGGCGGTGTACGTGGCCAGCGGCGGCCTGGTCAACCCCGGCGAGAGCGACGCCGACGTCGCCCGCCGGGAGCTCGTCAACCGCGTCAACCAGCCGCTCGTCGGCTGCTACAAGATCGCGATGCTGAGCCTCAAGGGCGGCGTCGGCAAGACCACGACGACGGCCTCGCTGGGCTCCACGTTCGCCTCGCTGCGCGGCGACCGCGTGGTGGCGGTGGACGCGAACCCCGACCGCGGCACGCTCGCCGAGAAGGTCCCGGTGGAGACGACGGCGACGGTGCGGCACCTGCTGCGCGACGCCGCCCTCGTCCGGCGCTACTCCGACGTCCGCGCCTACACCTCGCAGGGCCCGTCCCGGCTGGAGATCCTCGCCAGCGACCAGGACCCGGCCGTCTCCGAGGCGTTCAGCGAGCTCGACTACCGCCGCACCGTCGACCTGCTCGAGCACTTCTACAACATCGTGCTCACCGACTGCGGCACCGGACTCATGCACTCCGCCATGCGCGGCGTGCTCGACGTGGCCGACTCGCTGGTCGTGGTCTCGTCGTCCTCGATCGACGGGGCGCTCTCCGCGTCCGCGACCCTGGACTGGCTCGACGCCCACGGCTACGGCGACCTCGTGGCCCGCTCCGTCGCGGTCATCAACTACGTGCGGCGCTCCTCGGGCGGGGTCGACCTCGACCGGGTCGCCGAGCACTTCGCCGGCCGCTGCCGGGCCGTGGCGCGGCTGCCGTTCGACCCGCACCTCGACGAGGGCGCCCAGATCCACCTCGAGCAGCTCGCGCCCCGCACGCGCACCGCGATGCTCGAGCTCGCGGCCGTCGTCGCCGACGACTTCCCCCGCGCCGGGTCCCGGGTGCGGATCGGGCCGCGCTGAGCTCAGCGGCGCCACCACCGGCGCCGCCGACGTCCGGGGAGGGTCGCGACGAAGGCGCGGGCCTCGTCGTGGAAGCCGGAGCCGGTCCGGTGTGGTCGCTCCACGAGCCACGCGTCGAGGCGGCCGTCGAGGTCCGGTGGCACCGGGCGGCCCGCGGCGTCGAGCATCCCGACGACGATCCGCGCCAGGACCCGGCGTCGCTTCCGGTGCAGGGCGCGCGCCTCGGCCGCGACCCGTCCGGCGTCGAAGCCCGCGGGGACGGGACCGTCCGCGACCAGCGCCGCGAGGAACTCGGCCTGGCGGGCGGCGAGGTCCCGACGACGCGCGTCGCTCACCGGGGGACCGGGGTCCGGTCGCGAGTGGCGCGCAGCAGGGCCAGCTCGGCCGCGAGCTCGGCGTCGGCGGGATAGCGGTCGTCCCGCTCGAGCAGGACCCCGGGGCGGACGCCCACCGCGGCGCAGCGGGTGAGGAGGTCCGCCAGCAGGTCGAGCACCGCCGGACCGAGCGGGTGGGCGTGGGTGTCGTGGTAGAGCCCGTCCTCGTCCGTGGTGCCGCCCGCGGCGTGCACGTAGGCCACCCGCTCCAGCGGCAGGTCGTCGAGCACCCGCGCCGGGTCCTGGGCGAGGTTGACCGCGCAGGCGTGCAGGTTCGCCACGTCGAGCACGAGACCCGCGTCGGTGCGGGCGCACAGCTCGGCGAGGAACGCGCCCTCGGCGAGTTCGGCGTCCGGCCACGCGACGAGGGCGGCGATGTTCTCCAGGGCCAGCGGCACCGGCAGGCGGTCCTGCGCGGCGCGGACGTTCTCGACGAGCACCGCGAGGGCGTCCCGGGTGCGGGGGACCGGCAGCAGGTGACCGGACTCCAGGCCGCCGGCGCGGACGAAGCAGACGTGGTCGCTGACGAGCGGGGCGTCCAGCGCGGTGGCGACCGCGGCGAGGTGGTCCACCCGGTCCGTGCGGAGGTCCTCCGCGCCGCCCAGGGACAGCGACACGGCGTGGGGCGCGACGGTGACCCCGCGGGCGCGCAGCCGGCCCAGGGAGGCCGGCAGGGCCTCGGGTCGGAGGTCCTCGGCGACGACCTCGACGAACCCGGCCGCGCCGTCGTCGACGAGGGCCTCCACCGTCCGGTCGATCTCCGGGCGCCACCCGATCCCGACCCCGTCCGGGCCGGCGGTCATCCGCCGCACCCGCCGCCTCCGCAGCCGCTCCCGCAGCTGCCGCACGACGAGCCGCCGTCGCCCCCTCCGCCGTCGCCACCGCCGCCGCCGAAGGCGACCGGCGGGACCAGCAGCGCCGCGAGCGCGGGGTCGGGGAAGGCGGCGAAGCCGCCGACGGCCACGAGCAGCGCCCCCGCCCCGAGCCACGGGGCGACGCCGGGCGGCCCCGCGGTGACCGGCCGCCGGACCTGTCGGGCCCCCGCCCGCGCGGCGTCGAGCGTGGCCCGCCCACGCGGGGTGAGCACGCGCAGCGACCGGGGCCGCGTCACGAGGGCGACGACACCGACCACGACCAGCAGCGCGACGAGGAAGCCGACCGACGCGCCGCGGCCGAGCCCGGCCGCCAGGCGGGCGATCCCGAGCACCACGACGAGCCCGAACGGGATCCAGGCCCGGCGCACCCGGCGGCGGATCGCGGCGGGGTCGTGCAGGAGGCCGCGGGCGACCAGCTGCTCACCGAGCTCGCCGATCTCCGGGGCGTGCCGGACCGTGGCCACGAGGGCCGAGGCGGCGCGCGGCGTCGTGGCGTCGCGCAGGACCCGGACGTCGAGGTCGGAGAGCTGCGGGTCGTCCTCGGGGCGCACGGGCCCGACGACGGTGCACAGCCTCCGCGAGTCGTCGGCCCGCAGCCGGCCGCTCTCGAGGAGCCCGGCGATGCTCGCCGCGGCCGCGCGGTCGTCGCCACCCGCGAGGACCCCGAGCTGGGCGGGGGTCAGGGTGAGGTCGGGGTCCCGGCCGGGTGGTCGACGTCCGGCCGTCGCCCGGGCCAGGTGGGGCAGGACGAGCGTCACCACGGCGAGCAGCAGCCAGAGCCCCAGGAACGCCGGACCGGTGATCCCCCACGTCGCCGCCATCGTCATCACCTCGTCCACCCCGGCGACGTCCACCGATGGACGTCACTCTGTGTGAACGATGACCCAGGTCCGCGCCGGTGACAAGGACCGATCGGACGACCGGGACGATCAGGCGGAGCCGGGCGGATCCTCGCGACTGCGCCGCACCTGCTCGTCGAGGCTGCGCAGGAAGTCCGGGTCGTCGTCCGGGGCGACCGGACGGCTGCGTCGGGGGCGGGAGGCGCCGGGGGACCGCGTCGGCCCGGTGGGCGTCTCCTCGTCGGTGGCGCCGGGCCCCGTGGCGAGCGCCTGAGCGGAGACGGCCTTCCAGAGCAGGACGCCGACCGCCACGAGCACCATCACCGCGACGACGAACAGCACCACGTCACGCACCTCCTCGGCGGACCCCGGTTGCCTCGAGGCCACGCCACCACGCTACCTGGCCGATGTGATGTCCGGGGGTGGAGCGGGACGGGGCCGCCGGGTGGACGGCGGGTGACGACGAACGGGGCGACCCACCCCCGGAACGACGGAGGGCCCGGACACACGGTGTGGTGTCCCGTGCGCCCGGGCCCTCCGCCGGGGTGTGGCTGCGATCAGCCGTGCGCCTCACTGGTGAGGCCGTCGAGCAGGGTGCGGACCTCCGACTCGCGGAAGCGACGGTGCCCGCCCGGCGTCCGGATGGAGCCGATGCGGCCGGCCGCGGCCCAGCGCGTGACGGTCTTCGGGTCGACGCGGAACATGGTGGCGACCTCGCCGGGGGTCATCAGACGCTCGGTCGCCTCGGGTGCGATGGTCATGCTGCACCTCCTCGGGCCGCTCGGGCCCGATCTCCCAGGGTTCTGTCGCCCGATGCGGCCAGGTGACCGCGGGGCGGAGCAGACGAACTGGAGCGATCGTGACATCACACCCCCCACGTACTCGAACGCTAGTGCGGAGGTAAAAGGTTCACAAAGGCAGGAATCGGACGATCGGGCCGCGGTTCCCGCCTCGCCCACGGGCCTACCCTGGAGTCCGTGGAGACAGGAGAAACCGGCCGCGGGACGGCCCCCGAGGGCGGCCGCAGCGGCTCCGCGGCCGCCGCCGTCGCCCTGTACGTGGGCGCCCGGCTGGTGCTGGTCGCGGTGCTCGCGGGCGTGCTCGTCCTGGTCGGTCTGCCGCTGCTCGTCGCCCTCATCGTGGCCATCGTCCTGGCCCTGCCGCTCTCGCTCGTGCTCTTCCGCCCCCTGCGGGCGCGGGTCAACGCGGAGCTCGCCGCCGCCACGGCCACCCGCCGTGAGCAGCGGGAACGCCTCCGCGCCGAACTGCGCGGCGACGCCGGGGCCGAGTAGGCACCGCAGGCCTCCGCGCCCGGCGGGGGCCGCCGTCGGGGACACCGGCTCAGCCGGTGAGCGCGAGCCCCACGGCCGTGCCGATCGCCCACACCAGCAGGGCGAGCCCGGTGTCGCGCAGCACCGGGATGAGGGCCGGACCGCGGGCGCCGCCGAGCACCCGGCGCAGCGCCGGCACGAGCACCACGAGCGAGACCAGCCCGAGCAGCGCCCAGGGCGCCCGGAGGCTCAGCACGAGGCTCATGCCCAGCGGAACCACCACGAGGGCGGCGTACATCACACGCGTGTCCCGCTCACCGAGCAGGACGGCCAAGGTCCTTTTACCCGCGACGGTGTCGGAGGGGACGTCGCGGAGGTTGTTCGCGACGAGCACCGCGCACGACAGCAGGCCCACCCCGACGGCCGTGCCGATCCCGAGACCGCTCACGCGCCCCGACTGCGTGTACTCCGTCCCCAGGACGGCCACCGGCCCGAAGAACAGGAACACCGCGACCTCGCCGAGGCCGCGGTACCCGTAGGGCGACGACCCGCCGGTGTAGAACCAGGCGCCGGCGAGGCAGACGGCGCCGATCACCAGCAGCCACCAGGCGCCGCTGACCGCGAGGAGGGCGACCCCCGCGAGGGCGCCGATCCCGAGCGAGACGAACGCGGCCGTCCGGACCGCCCCGGGCGAGGCCGCCCGGGAGCCCACGAGGCGCATCGGGCCGACGCGGTCGTCGTCGGTGCCACGGATGCCGTCGGAGTAGTCGTTGGCGAAGTTGACGCCGATGACCATCCCCATCGCGACGACCAGGGCGAGCACCGCCGCCACCACCTGGAAGCCCCCGCCGCTCGCGGCGGCGCCGCTGCCGGCGACGACGGGTGCGATCGCGTTCGGCAGTGTGCGGGGCCGCGCGCCCTCGACCCATTCCGCCACGGTGGCCATGGCGCCGAGCGTAGCCAGGTCGCGCCGATCTCGATCTCAGCAGACCGGCGCGGCCGTCCCCGTGGTCACCAGTGCGGCGGGCACGTAGCGGTCGTCGGCGATGCGCAGCCACTCCGTGCTCGCGCCGCGGCCGCCGGTCACGGTGTCGCCGGTGGTGCGGCAGGTGACGTCGACCTGCGCGGCGCGCCCGACGACCCCCATGTCGGGCGCCCCGGAGGCGGGCGCCGAGCGCACCGTCGCGGGCTGGTCCGCCGTGGCGAGGTGGACGTCGGCGGGCGCCTCGCCGGACCGACCGGTCCAGAGGTAGTCGACCGTCACCCACCCGTTGTCCTGCAGGCCGAGGGCGTGGAACACGCCGTCACCGAGGTCGATCCCGGCCGGGTTCCGCACCGAGCGGCCGAAGCCGTCCTGGCCGCCGTGGTAGTGGTCGCTGTAGGCGGCCTGGGCCTGCGGGAGCCCCTGGGCGAGGTCGCCCCAGTTCTGCCGGGGCGGCGCGGCGTTCCAGTAGTCGTCGTCGGTGTTCCAGGGCCCGACGTCCCACACCGGGACGGTCGCGCAGCGGCCCGCGTCGGTGCAGATCCGGACGCTGTAGTCGCCCTTGCCGTCGGCGTCGAGCGCCCGTCGCGACGGCAGCGCCACGAACTGGTCGTCCTCGGTGATCACGTGGCCGTTCGCGGTGGTCCCGCCGACCAGCCCCTCCCGCGTGGCGAACACGCGGTAGGAGGCGCGCGGGGACAGGGCCCGCGAGCCCGTCGTCACCCGGTCCGCGTGCACCGTCACCGCGCGCACCGTCGGCGTGACGCCACCGGGCGGCGCGACGAGGGTGAGGCGCAGCGCCACCGTGCGGGTCGGGGCGTCCAGGACCGCGGGGCTGCCCGGCGCGGCGGGCGTCCACTCCGACCAGCGTCCCGCGTCGTCCCGCCCGCGCACGTCGACGTGCACCGCCGTCCCGTCGGGGGTGTCCGCGCGCACGGGCACGGTGAACCGGTCCACGGCGCGGGCGAAGGTGTGCGCGCCGAGGTCGAGGAAGCCCTCGCGGGACGCGCCGCGCAGGCTGCCGGGACGGACCTCGGCGCGCGGCGACGCGAGCCGGGCCGACCCTCCCGCGACCTGCACGCCCACCGCGTCGCCGGCGAGGTCCGGCCGCCAGGTCTGCGCGTCGGTCCCGGCGGAGACGACGCCCGGGACCGGGGGCGCCGCGGCGACGGCGACGACCGCCCCGCCGAGCAGCAGGACCGCACTCGTCACCAGGGCGGGGAGCAGGAGCCGCCGCCGGGCGAGGGAACGCCGACGACCGTCGCCCGCGGGCCGGGGGGAACGCATGCCCGCAGTGCATCCCGCGCGGGCCGCGCGCCCGGTCAGGACGCGCCCGGCTCCACCCCGACGGGGGTCACCCGAAGGGCTCGTCGGCGACGCACCGAACCGGACGACCCCCGCCTTCGGGCACGAAGCGGGACGCGCGGGACGTGTGTGGGTGGCCCGGAGCGCTCGCGCGGCCGGGAGCGCCGCCGCTGGATACGCTCGCCCGCCGTGACCCCGTCGACCGTGCAGGCCCGCGTCGTCGTCGACGAGTGGGTCCGGGGCGGCGTCCGGGAGGTCGTGGCGTGCCCGGGCTCGCGGAACGCGCCGCTGCTGCTCGCCCTCCACGCGGCGGACGCGGCCGGCCGGCTCCGGCTGCACGTCCGGATCGACGAGCGCTCGGCGGGCTTCCTCGCCGTGGGCCTCGCCGCGCGCTCCGGAGCCCCGGTCCCCGTCGTCGTCACCTCGGGCACCGCCGTCGCGAACCTGCACCCCGCCGTGCTCGAGGCCTCGCACGCCGGGATCCCGCTGGTGGTGGCCAGCGCGGACCGACCGCTCGAGCTCGTCGGGACCGGCGCGAACCAGACCGTCGACCAGGCCGGGCTGTTCGGCGGGGCGGTCCGCGCGGCGATCACGCTGCCGCTCGCCGAGGAACGTCCCCGGGCCGCGGCCGGCTGGCGGGCCGCGGTGTGCCGCGCCCTGGACCGCGCCCGCGGCACCACGACCGCCGACCCCGGCCCGGTGCAGCTCGACCTCCCGCTGCGCGAACCCCTGGTCGACGACGCCCCCGACGACGCGCTCCCGGACTGGGCGACGGGCCGACCGGGGGGACGGCCGTGGACCGAGGTCGCGGCGCGGGTCCCGCACGTCGCCCCGCTCGACCTCTCCGACGCGGTCCCGACGATCGTGGTGGCCGGGCACGGCGCCGAGGCGCCCGCCGGGCTGCCCGACGGGGTGCCGGTGATCGCGGAGCCGACGTCCCCGCTCTGGGGCCGCTCGCTGCGCGCGGGCACGCGGCTGCTGGAGTCCGCGCTCGACGGCACCGCCCCGCACCTGCTGCCCGCCCGCGCGGTGGTCCTCGGTCGACCGACCCTGCACCGCCCGGTGTCCCGCCTGCTCTCGGACCCGCGCGTCGAGGTCGTCGTCGTCCCGTCGGCCGGGGTCGCCGGCGCCCGCCCCGGCTGGACCGACGTCGCCTCCTCGGCCACCCGCGTCGGGGCGCTGCCCGCGCCCGCGGACTGGGGCGTCGACCTCGCCTGGGGCGAGGCCGTCCGCGCCGCCGACGCCCGGGTCGCGCGGGTGGTCGTCCCGGACCCCGGGTCCGCGCCCGACCTGGCGGCCGCGACGGTCCGTGCCCTGCCGCCCGGTGCCCTCCTCGTCGTGGGTTCCTCGAGCCCCGTGCGCGACGTCGCACTCGCCGCGGAACCGCGGACCGACCTCACCCTGCTGTCCGCCCGCGGGGTGTCCGGCATCGACGGCGCGGTGTCCTTCGCCACGGGTGCCGCCCTCGCCGACGGCGGCCCGGCCTACGCGCTGCTCGGCGACCTGACCTTCCTGCACGACTCGGGCGGCCTGCTCGTCGGTCCCGACGAGCCCCGCCCGGAGCTGACGATCGTGGTGGCCAACGACGACGGCGGCAGCGTCTTCGCCACGCTCGAACAGGGCGCGCCGGCGCACGCGGCCGCCTTCGAGCGGGTGTTCGCCACGCCGCACGGCACCGATCTGCAGGCGTTGTGCCGCGCGCACGGCGTGGCGCACACCGGCGTGGCGGCCGCCGACCCCGCCGCCCTCGCGGCGGCCCTCGCCCCGGCGGGGTGCCCCGGTGTGCGCGTCGTGGAGGTCGCGGTCGACCGCTCCGGACGCCGCGCCGACGCCGACCGGTGGCGGACGGCGGCGCGCGCCGCGACGGTCGATCCGGACGATCCGGACGCCGACGCGGGCGGTCGATCGCCCGGTGGTGTCGGCCCGGGTCGGTAGGCTCGTTCCCGACGACGGGTGACGACGCGGTGGAGCCGGGGGTTCGATAGGTGCTGGTCCTGCTGGCGGTGCAGGCCGCGGCGGCCCTGGTCGCGCCCCTGCTCGTGCGCAGCCTCGGCCGCACCGCCTTCGTCGGGCTGGCGCTGGTCCCGGCCGCGGCGTTCGTCTGGATCCTCACGCAGCTGCCGGCGGTGCTCGCCGGGCGGGCCGTGACGGAGGGCTTCACCTGGATCCCGGCGCTCGGGGTGGACGTGGCGGTGCGCCTCGACCCGCTGTCGGCGCTGCTCTCGCTGCTCGTCACCGGGGTCGGGGCCCTCGTGGTGCTGTACTGCGCCCGCTACTTCACGCCGTCCTCGGCGGCGCTGCCCCGCTTCGCGGGCGTGCTGCTCGCCTTCGCCGCGGCGATGCTGGCGCTGGTCTGGGCCGACGACGTCATCGTGCTCTACGTCTGCTGGGAGCTGACGACGATCTTCTCGTTCCTGCTCGTGGGGCAGGACGCGCACAAGCGGGCGAGCCGCGCGGCGGCGATGCAGGCGCTCACCGTCACCGCGGCGGGTGGTCTGACCATGCTCGTCGGGCTGGTGATCCTCGCCGAGGCCGCCGGCACCTACCGGCTCTCCGCGATCGTGGCGGCGGGCCCGTCGCTGGGCGGGGCGGCGGTGACCGCCGGGGTGGTGTGCGTCCTGGTCGGTGCCCTCTCCAAGTCGGCGCTGGTCCCCTTCCACTTCTGGCTCCCGTCGGCGATGGCCGCGCCCACCCCGGTCAGCGCGTTCCTGCACGCGGCGGCGATGGTGAAGGCCGGCGTCTACCTCGTGCTGCGGCTCGCCCCGGGCTTCGCGTCCGACCCGGGCTGGCGACCGGTCATCGCGATCGCGGCGGGCGTGACCATGCTGCTGGGCGGGATCGTCGCCGCCCGCCAGACCGACCTCAAGCTGCTGCTCGCGCACGGCACCGTGTCCCAGCTCGGGTTCATCATCCTGCTCGCCGGCGCCGGGACCCGGGACGCCGCGCTCGCCGCCGTCGCGCTCGTCCTGGCCCACGCGCTGTTCAAGTCCGCCCTGTTCCTCACCGTCGGCGTCATCGACCGGTGCGCCGGCACCCGGGACCTCCGCGAGCTGTCCGGCCTGGGCCGCCGGGCACCGGTCCTGGCGGTCGTCGGCACCCTGGCCGCGGCCTCGATGGCCGGCATGCCGCCGCTCTACGGCTTCGTCACGAAGGAGGGCGCGTTCGAGGCCTTCCTCCACCGGGCCTACGGGCCGTGGGCGGAGGTGGTGCTCGCCCTGGTCGTGCTCGGCTCGGTGCTCACCGTCGCGTACAGCTCCCGCTTCGTCCTCGGTGCCTTCACGAACGTGTTCACCACCGGCGCCGCCCGCACCGAGTGGATCCGGCCCGGGGCGCTCTTCCTCGCCGCTCCGGCGGTGCTCGGCGCCCTCTCGCTCGTCGCGGGCTTCGTGCTCGGCGGGTTCACCCCGCTGCTCACCGCCTACGCCGACGCCCTGCCCGCCACCTATCCGACGCTCCTCGAGCTCAAGCTCTGGCCCGGGTTCACGCTGGCGTTCGGGCTCTCGGTGCTGGCCATCGTGCTCGGCATGGTCGTCGCGGCCCCGCGCGTCGCGGACCGGCTCGCGGCGTTCCGGCCGCTCGACGCCATCCGGTCGGAGGTCACCTGGCGGGCCCTGGTCCACGCGCTGGAGAAGGTCGCCCTCCGGGTCACCGTGCGGACCCAGCGCGGGTCGCTGCCGGTGGTGCTCTGCACGATCCTCGGCGTCCTGCTCGCGGGCCCCGGTCTCGTCCTCGTCCTGTCCGGGGCGCTCGGCGGGATCCGGATCGACCGGTTCGCCGACTCGCCCGGGCAGGTGGTGATGGCCCTCCTGGCGGTGGTGTCCACCGCCGCCGCGGCCCGGGCCCGCCGACGGATCGCCGCCGTCCTGCTCGTGGGCGGGCTCGGCTACGCCGTCGCGGTCATCTTCGCGCTCGCCGGGGCACCCGACGTGGCGCTCACCCAGGCCCTGGTCGAGACGATGACGTTGGTCGTGGTCGTCCTGGTGCTGCGGCGGCTGCCGGCGGACATCACCGAGCACCACGACCGCCGTCGCCGGCTGGCGCGGCTCGCCGTCGCGCTGCCCGTCGGCGTCCTCGTGGCCCTGCTCGGTGCCACCGCGCTCGGCGCGCGGACCCAGCCCGCCGTCTCGCTCGCGTTCCCGTCGCAGGCCTACGCGTTCGGCGAGGGTCAGAACGTCGTCAACGTGACCCTCGTCGACATCCGCGCCTGGGACACCATCGGCGAGCTCTCGGTGCTGCTCGCCGCCGCCACCGGGGTGGCGAGCCTCGTCTTCCTCAACCGCCGCACCGGACTGCCGCCCGGCGGGACGCGGCGCCGCCGACGCCGTGCGACCGTCGACCCCGCCCCGGGCGGCGGCTTCGGCTGGCTGCGCGGACCCACGCTCGAGCGCCTCGCCCGTCGGTTCCGCCCGGGACCCGAGCCCACGGAGCGGAGCCTGCTGCTCGAGGTGGTCACCCGCCTCGTCTTCCCGACGATCATGGTGCTCTCGATCTACTTCCTCTTCGCCGGCCACAACGCGCCCGGCGGAGGGTTCGCCGGCGGCCTGCTCGCCGGCCTCGCGCTGGTGGTGCGCTACGTGGCGGGCGGGCGCTACGAGCTCGGGGAGGCGGCGCCGGTCGAGGCGGGCACCCTGCTCGGGGCCGGGCTGCTGCTGGGCGGCCTGAGCGGTGTCGGCGGGCTCGTCCTCGGCGGTGAGGTGCTGCAGACCGCCGTCCTCGAGGTCACCCTGCCGGTGCTCGGCACCGTCAAGTTCGTGACGTCGCTGGTGTTCGACGTCGGCGTCTACCTGATCGTCGTCGGGCTCGTGCTCGACATCCTGCGCAGCCTCGGCGCCGAGCTCGACCGTCGCACCGACCCCAGCGCCGCGGCCGTCGGCCCGGAGCGGACGGAGGTCCACTCGTGAGCATGTCCCTGGTGATGCTGGTGCTCATCGCGCTGCTCTACAGCGCGGGGATCTACCTGCTCCTCGACCGCAGCCTCACCCGCGTGCTGCTCGGTGTGCTGGTGCTCGGCAACGCGACGAACCTCCTGGTGATCTCCTCGGGCGGTCCGTTCGGCACGGCACCGTTCGTGGGGCGCAGCCCCGAGGCCGGCATGAGCGACGCCCTGGTCCAGGCCCTGGTGCTCACCGCCATCGTCATCACCCTGGGCGTGGCCGCCTTCCTGCTCTCGATCATCCACCGGACCTGGACCCTCGACCGCGAGGACGACCTCGCCGTGGACGCCGAGGACCGGTCGGTCCGCCGTCGCCTCGAGCGCGACGAGCAGATCGACGAGGACGAGTTCGACACGACCGGGTGCGAGTCGACGTCGGACACCGACGACGACCGCGCCGCGCGGGCCGAGCAGGCGGCGCCTGCCGCGACGGGGGGCGGGACGTGAACCCGGCGCCCACCGTCATCGAGAGCCTGATGCCGCTGCCGGTGCTCCTGCCGCTGCTCGGCGCCGGGCTCGCCCTGGTCCTCGCCGGCCGCCCGAACCTGCAGCGCGCGGTGTCGGTCTCGGTCCTCGTCGCGGTGGTCGCGATCTCCGCCGTGCTGGTGGCCGGGGCGGCCGACCGGCCCCGGGTGGTCACCGTCGGCTCCTGGCCCGCGCCGCTCGGCATCACGTTGGTCGCCGACCAGCTCTCGACGATCATGCTGCTGACGTCGATGACGGTGACGCTGCTGGTCTTCCTCTACGCCATCGGCCAGGGCACCGCGAACGACGACTCCCGCACCCCGGTGTCGATCTTCCATCCGACCTACCTGGTCCTCGCGGCCGGCGTCGCCAACGCCTTCCTCTCCGGCGACCTGTTCAACCTCTACGTCGGCTTCGAGGTCCTCCTCATGGCCAGCTACGTGCTGCTGACCCTCGGCGGCACGCGCTCGCGCATCCGGGCGGGGCTGACCTACGTCGTGGTCAACGTGGTCTCCTCGCTCGTCTTCCTGGCCGGGATCGCCCTGGTCTACGCGGCGGTGGGCACGCTGAACCTCGCGCAGATCTCGGTGCGGATGGAGGCGGTGCCCGCGGGCACCCAGCTCACCATCCACCTGGTGCTGCTCACCGCGTTCGGCATCAAGGCCGCCGTGTTCCCGCTGTCGGCGTGGCTGCCCGACTCCTACCCGACGGCGGCGGCGCCGGTCACCGCGGTGTTCGCGGGCCTGCTCACCAAGGTCGGCGTCTACTCGATCATCCGCACCGAGACGCTGCTCTTCCCCGGCGACTCGGTGGCCGACGACGTCCTGCTGGTGGCGGCGCTCGCGACGATGGTGATCGGGGCGCTCGGGGCCATCGCGCAGGACGACATCAAACGGGTCCTGTCGTTCACCTTGGTCAGCCACATCGGCTACATGATCTTCGGGGTGGCGCTGACGACGCCGGCGGGGGTCGGCGCGGCGATCTTCTACGTCGTCCACCACATCACGGTGCAGGCGACCCTGTTCTGCGTCGCCGGACTGATCGAGCGGCTCGGCGGCTCGACGTCGACCACCCGGCTGGCCGGGCTCGCCGCGGCCAGCCCGCTGCTCGCCGTCCTGTACTTCGTCCCGGCGATCAACCTCGGGGGCATCCCGCCGCTGTCGGGCTTCGTCGGCAAGCTCGGTCTCATCGAGGCGGGCGTCCAGGACGGCTCGGTCCTCGCGTGGCTGCTCGTGGTGGGCTCGGTGCTGACCAGCCTCCTGACGCTGTACGCGATGGCGAAGGTGTGGGTGCTGGCGTTCTGGCGTCCGGTCGAGCAGCTGCCTGCCGAACACCCCGACGACGCCGACGGGGACGACGACGACGCGTTCGAGCCCGCCGACGACGGCGACGAGCCCGAGGACCACCTGGACCCGGAGGACGAGGACCCCGACGGACCGGTCGACCCCGAGACGCTGCGCGACGGGATGGACGAGCGGTTCCCGGTGCTGATCGGCGCCGGCCGCGCGGGCGAGGCGTACGCGGGCTCCTCCCGGCCGTCGACCTCCTACTCCGGGGCCTTCCTCGGCCCGGCCGACACCGACCGGGACGACCAGGAGCAGGTGCGCCTGCCACGGGTGATGACCGCCGCGACGGCGGGCCTGGTCGCGGTCGGGGTCTCCCTCACGATCGTCGCGGGCCCGCTCTACGCCCTGACCGACCGCGCCGCCGCCGATCTCACCGCCCGCACCCCGTATATCACCGCGGTGTTCGCCCAGGCCACCGACGACCGGGTGGCCCGGTGAGGGCGCGGTTCGGCCGGCCGGGGCCACGGCTGTTCCGACTGGCGTGGCTCACGCTGGTCTGGATCCTGCTGTGGGGCACGTTCTCCTGGGCCAACCTGCTCGGCGGCCTCGCGGTCGGTCTCTTCGTGGTGCTGGTCTTCCCGCTGCCGGGCGTCGCCTCCGAGGGCCGGCTGCGGCCGCTGGGTCTCGCGCGGGTGGTCCTGCGGGTCGCCGCCGACCTCGTGGTGTCGAGCGTGCAGGTGGCCTGGCAGTCGGTCCGCCCGGGGCCGCCGATCCGCAGCTCGGTGATCGAGGTGGCCTTCGAGGAGCGGTCCGAGGCGTTGATGGCGGCCCTCGTGGAGGCGTTGTCCCTCGTGCCGGGCAGCGTCGTCGTGGACGCGGACGCCGAACGCGGCGTCCTCTGGGCCCACGTGCTCGGCGCCGACACCGACGAGGAGGTGGACGCGTTCCGGGCGCGGGTCCACGCCCTCGAGAAGAACCTGCTGGCCACCGGCATCACGGCCGTCCGCATCGAGCACGCGCGGGAACCCGACGAGGAGGGCGTGGCATGACGTTGCTGTGGGCCGGGCTCGCCCTCGTCGGGGCGGCGCTGCTCGTGGCGGCCCTCCGGTTCGTCCTGGGCCCGTCGGCGCTGGACCGCATGGTCTCCCTGGACGCCATCGTCGCCGTCATCATGAGCGGGCTGATGATCCACGCCGCGATGACCGGGGACTCCACGGTCCTCCCCGCGGTCGTGGCGGTGAGCCTCGTGGGCTTCCTCGGCTCCTCGACGGTGGCCCGGTTCCTGGGCCGGGGGCGGGGCCCGGGGCCGCGCCCCGCCGCCCGGGACGGCGCCCGCGAGGACACGCGCAACGGGACGGAGGAACGGCGATGAGCGACCCCACGATGGTGCTCGACGTCCTCGACCTCGTCGGGAGCGTCCTGATCGTGCTCGGGGCGCTGCTGGTGCTCGCGGCCGCGATCGGCCTGGTGCGGCTGCCGGACGTCCTGTCCCGGATGCACGCGGCCACCAAGCCGCAGACCACGGGCCTGCTGCTCGTCGCGGCCGGCACCGCGCTGCACCTGCGCGCCGCGGCCGACGTGTGGATGCTCGTGCTCGTCGGCGCCTTCGCGCTCATCACCGCCCCGGTGACCGCGCACCTGGTGGGGCGTCTCGCGTACCGGACCGGTGGGCTGCGGCGGGACCTGGTGCACCGCGACGACCTGGACCCCGACCGCGCCGATCGGTGACCGGGCTCGGCAGCGGGTGACGAGCAGCCACGTCGGCCACGCCGTGTGGCCCGGCGCCGGCACCGGGGTCCCCGCCGGCCCGCCCCCGCCCGACGGCCGGTCGTCGTGCCCGCCGACCGGGGGCTCACATCCCCGTCACACGGGGGCGCCGCTCGCCCCGTCGGGTCCCCCGGACGGCGCACCGTGGCCGCTCCGGCGGGCACGCGCCGCACCTCCGTCTCTACCGTGGTCGGGGTGAACGACGTGCGCGCGGTGATGGGCGCGGAGGCCCGCTCCGCGTTCGCCGCTGCCCGCACGGCGTGGGACGTCACCCGCACCGTGCTCGCGCCGGTCGGGCGCCGCGCACCGGAGATCGTCGTGACGGTCGGGATCGTCCTGTCCGTGCTCGCCGTGCTGGTGCTCGTCGGCGCGGCCCGCAACGACGCCTCGATCTCGGCCGACCAGGGCACCGCGGTCGCCGAGGTCCTCGACGGCGGCGACCTCGGGCACACCTTCGTGCGGTTCACCGCCTCCGACGGCGCCGTGCTCACGCCCGACACCGGCGTGCTCTACCCGCGCGGACTCGAGCCGGGCAACTACGTGGTCGTGGAGTACGACCGGTCGAAGCCCGAGCTCGTCCGCGTCGCCGGCCGCTCCTGGACCGCGGGGCTGGGCCCGGTCGCGCTCGGCATCGTCGGGCTGTGGGTCGTGCTCGGCCCCACCGCGTGGGCGCTCGCGCGCCGTCGTCGGGCCGGGTCGGCCGGGGGCGGGGACGTGCCGGTGCCCGACGACGTGACGCCGGACCGTGAGCCCGTCGGCGCCGCCCGCTAGCGCCTAGGATCGATCCCGTGACGTCCACCCGCGCCGGGCTCGACCGCGACCCCTCCGCCGTCGCGCGCATGTTCGACGGCGTCGCGGCGCGCTACGACGTCACCAACACCGTGCTTTCCTTCGGGCGCGACCGCGCCTGGCGGCGGGCCACCCGCGAGGCGCTGACGATCGGCCCGGGCGACGTGGTGCTCGACATCGCGGCCGGGACCGGGGTGTCCACCGTCGAGCTCGCCCGCACCGGCGCCACCTGCCTGGCCGCGGACTTCTCGCTCGGCATGCTGCAGGCCGGTCGCGCCAAGCACGCGGGCGTCGTGCCCTACCTCGCCGCCGACGCGATGCGGCTCCCGCTGCCGGACGCGTCCGTGGACGCCGTGGTGATGTCGTTCGGGCTGCGCAACGTCGTCGAGCCCGACGCGGCCCTCGCCGAGTTCGCGCGGGTGACGCGGCCGGGCGGGACGCTCGCGATCTGCGAGTTCTCCACCCCGACCTGGTCGCCGTTCCGGCGGGTCTACACCGACTACCTGATGCGGGCGCTGCCCCGCGTCGCGCGGGCGGTCAGCTCGAACCCGGACGCCTACGTCTACCTCGCGGAGTCGATCCGGGCCTGGCCCGACCAGCCCGCGCTGGCCCGGCGCATCACCGCCGCCGGGTGGCAGGCGGTCAGCTGGCGCGACCTCACGGGCGGCATCGTCGCCCTGCACACCGCCGTCCGCTGACCCGCGCGGCCGACCCCGCTCACAGCACGGTCGCGCCCGGCCGCCCCCCCGCGTGACGCAGGCGGCGCGGGAGATTCCCGTCCGGACGGAACTCAAACCCCCTCCCAGCGGGCGTGTCGCACGCAACATGCCTACACTCGTGCCCGCCCGGAGCTAGTGAACGATTTCACAAGGGGTGTCCCACGGTGTCCGCTCACCACCACGAGCGCACCCGGCGTCGTGTCGGGGGTGACGACTGCGCGGCCGACGTGCTCGTGGTCGGCGCCGGACCCGCCGGCGCCACCGCCGCGACGCACCTCGCCCGCGCCGGGCTGGACGTCCTGGTGCTGGAGAAGGCCACCTTCCCCCGGGAGAAGGTGTGCGGCGACGGGCTCACGCCGCGCGCGGTCAAGCAGCTGATCGACCTCGGGATCGACACCCGGCCCGAGGCGGGATGGCTGCACAACAAGGGCCTGCGGGTCTACGGCGCGGGGATGTCGGTCGACCTCGACTGGCCCGACCTGACGAGCTTCCCGCCCTACGGCATGGTCCGGCCGCGCCGCGACTTCGACCAGCTGCTCGCCGACCACGCCCGGGCGGCCGGGGCGCGCGTGCAGGAGCAGACGTCGGTCTCCGGCGCGATCACCGACGAGCGCACCGGCCGCGTCGTCGGGGTCGAGGCCCGGCGCGGACCGGAGCGCGAGCCGGTCACCTACCGGGCGCCGCTGGTGATCGCGTGCGACGGGGTGGGCGCCCGGACGGCGCTCTCCCGTGGGATCGCCAAGCGCGACGACCGCCCGCTCGGGGTCGCCGTTCGCCGCTACCACACGAGCCCGAAGAGCACGGACGACTACCTCGAGACCCACCTCGAGCTGACCGACGGCCGCGGTGGCCTGCTGCCCGGCTACGGCTGGGTGTTCGGGATGGGCGACGGGACGGCGAACGTCGGGCTCGGCATCCTCGACCGGACCAACGCCGCCGCCGGCGCGAACTACCGCGCCACGCTGCGCGCGTGGTGCGACTCGCTGCCCCCCGAGTGGGACCTGCGCGAGGAGACGGCGGTCAACGAGATCGGCGGCGCGGCGCTGCCGATGGGGTTCAACCGCACACCGGTCTACGCCGACGGGCTGCTGCTCGTCGGCGACGCCGGTGGCATGGTCAACTCGTTCAACGGCGAGGGCATCGCCTACGCGATGCAGTCGGCGGCGCTGGCCGCCGAGGCCGTGGTGCAGGCCCTCGCCCGGCCCGAGGGGCCCTCGCGGGAACGTGCGCTCGCGGGCTACCCGGAGGCCGTGCGGGCCGAGTTCGCCAGCTACTACCGCCTGGGGAACCGCTTCGCGCACGCGCTGCGCCACCCCTGGCTGGTGCGCACGACGGCGCGCCACGGCCTGCCCCGGCGGCGGGTCATGGCGTTCCTGCTGAAACTGCTCGCCAACCTGCACGACCGCCGCGACGGCGACGCCTCGGACCGCGTGCTCGAGGTGCTGTTGCGGCTCACGCCGGCGCTGCCGGAGGCCGCGCCGGGGACGACCCGACGGATCACGCCGACCCGACCCGTCGTCGGGAAGGAGAACGCCGCATGACCGGCCCCGTCGGGCCGGACTAAGGCCACCCTCACCCCCTGGCGTGCGGCCGTCCCTCCGTAGGGTCGCGTCCATTCGCCGGGGGTGACCCCGGACACCGGACGAGCGGTGTCCCGGACCACCGAGCAGGTCACGAGAGCTGGAGGTTCCCCCGGATGCCGGGCAGCACGGGACTCACCGCGTACGTCCCCCTCATCGTCATGTTTGTGCTCGCCGGTGGGTTCGCCGTGTTCTCCGTGACCGCGGCGCCCTACATCGGCCCGCGTCGCTACAACCGCGCCAAGCTCGACAGCTACGAGTGCGGCATCGAGCCGTCGCCGCAGCCGGTCGTGGGCGGCGGCCGCGTGCCGGTCGCCTACTACCTGACGGCGATGATGTTCATCCTCTTCGACGTCGAGCTCGTGTTCCTGTACCCGTACGTCCTCAACATCGACGCGCTCGGACTGTTCGGCCTCACCGCCGTGCTCGT
Organism: Actinomycetospora sp. CA-084318; assembly: GCF_050955885.1. NCBI lineage: Bacteria > Bacillati > Actinomycetota > Actinomycetes > Pseudonocardiales > Pseudonocardiaceae > Actinomycetospora > Actinomycetospora sp. CA-084318. The sequence continues at coordinate 5,693,771 of NZ_CP192098.1, read as the reverse complement.
GTTCCTCGTGCCGATCCTCATCGCGTACGCCTACGAGTGGCGTCGCGGCGGGCTGGACTGGAGCTAGGAGGTCGCCAGATGGGACTCGAGGAGAAGCTGCCGAACGGCATCCTGCTCGCCAGCGTCGAGGGGCTGGTGAACTGGACCCGCAAGGCGTCGCTGTGGCCGGCCACCTTCGGTCTGGCCTGCTGCGCGATCGAGATGATGACGTCGGGCGCCCCGCGCTACGACCTCGGTCGCTTCGGCATGGAGGTGTTCCGCCCCAGCCCGCGGCAGGCCGACCTGATGATCGTGGCGGGCCGGGTGACCAACAAGATGGCGCCGGTCCTGCGCCAGATCTACGACCAGATGGCCGAGCCGCGCTGGGTGCTCGCGATGGGTGTCTGCGCCTCCTCCGGGGGCATGTTCAACAACTACGCCGTGGTGCAGGGCGTCGACCACGTCGTGCCCGTCGACATGTACCTGCCCGGCTGCCCGCCGCGGCCGGAGATGCTCATCGACGCGATCCTCAAGCTGCACCAGAAGATCCAGCACGAGCCGCTGGGCCCGGTCCGGGCGCAGCTGGCCGCCGAGCGGCGGGCGCAGGGCGAGACGCTCGAGCTGCTGCCGTCGTCGACGAAGTACGGGCGGGAGTAGTCGTGGCGGATGGCAACGACGCATCGAAGCAGCCCCATGTTCCTCCGACGGGGACCGGCGGGGCGTCCGGCCCGACCGGCGCCACGGCCGGCGGATCCGAGTACAGCGAGCGCGGCGCCGTCGCGTTCTCGCCGGTCGAGCAGCACCGCCCGCACGCGCCGACGGTGACCGGCCGCAGCCGCGAGGGCATGTTCGGCATCCACGGCTCGGGCGACACCTCCGGCTTCGGCGGCCTGCGCCTCCCGGCCTACGCCCCGGCGCCGGCCGAGCGGCCCTACGGCGGCTGGTTCGACGAGGTCGTCGACGAGACCGCGGCGGCCCTCGAGGAGGCGGGTCTCGTCGCGTTCGACGAGGCGGTGCCGCAGGTGACCGTCGACCGCGGCGAGATGACCTGGTACGTCGCCCGCGAGCACCTGCCACCGCTCGCGCGGACGCTGCGCGACGACCAGGCGCTGCGCTTCGAGTTCTGCTCCGGGGTGTCCGGGGTGGACTACGGCGAGGACGTGCCGCAGCAGCTGCACGTCGTGGTGCAGCTGCTGTCCATGACCTACCGGCGGCGGCTGCGGCTCGAGGTCTGCCTCGACGTCGACGACGCGCGCTGCCCCTCGCTCGTGCCGGTCTTCCCGACGGCGGACTGGCACGAGCGCGAGACCTGGGACATGTTCGGGATCGTCTTCGACGGCCACCCGAGCCTGACCCGGATCCTCATGCCGGACGACTGGAACGGCCACCCCCAGCTCAAGAGCTACCCGCTGGGCGGCATCCCGGTCGAGTACAAGGGCGCCGAGATCCCGCCGCCCGACCAGCGGAGGGCGTACACGTGACCGACCTCGACGACACCGTCACCGACCCCTACGCCGCGAGTTCCCGCGAGACCACCGAGGGGACCGTCTACACCGTCACCGGCGGCGACTGGGACGAGCTGGTCGACGAGTCCTCCGGCGACGAGCGCATCGTCATCAACATGGGGCCGCAGCACCCCTCGACGCACGGCGTGCTGCGCCTGGTCATGGAGGTCTCCGGCGAGACCGTGACCGACGTGCGGCTGGTCATCGGCTACCTGCACACCGGCATCGAGAAGAACTGCGAGTACCGCACCTGGACCCAGGGCGTCACGTTCGTGACGCGCGCGGACTACCTCTCGCCGCTGTTCACCGAGGCCGCGTACTGCATGTCGGTCGAGCGGCTGCTCGGGGTCGAGGTGCCGACGCGCGCGCAGGTGATCCGGGTGCTCCTGATGGAGATCAACCGGATCGGCTCGCACCTCGTCGCGCTCGCCACCGGCGGCATGGAGCTCGGCGCGCTCACCGGCATGACCAACGGGTTCCGGGAGCGTGAGGAGGTCCTGCACCTGCTCGAGTTCCTCACCGGTCTGCGGATGAACCACGCGTTCATCCGGCCCGGCGGCGTCGTCCAGGACCTCCCGGAGGGCGCGGAGAAGCGCATCCTCGAATTCTGCGACGTCATGGACTCGCGCCTGCCCGGCTTCCACCAGCTGCTCACCGGCAACGCGATCTGGCAGCAGCGCCTCGTCGGCGTCGGCTACCTCCCGCTGGACGGCTGTCTGTCCCTCGGGGTGACCGGCCCGATCCTGCGGTCCGCGGGCCTCGCGTGGGACCTGCGCAAGGTCGAGCCCTACCTCGGCTACGAGCAGTACGACTTCGAGGTCCCGACCGAGACGGCCGCCGACTCCTTCGCGCGCTACAAGCTGCGCGTCGAGGAGATGCACCAGTCGCTGCGGATCATCCGGCAGTGCGTCGAGGCCCTCGAGCCCGGACCGGTGATGGTCGGCGACGCGAAGATCGCGTGGCCGGCGAAGCTGTCCATCGGGGCCGACGGCCTGGGGAACTCGCTCGAGCACGTCCGCCAGATCATGGGGCAGTCGATGGAGTCCCTGATCCACCACTTCAAACTGGTCACCGAGGGCTTCAAGGTCCCGCCGGGGCAGGCGTACGTGCCGATCGAGTCGCCCCGCGGCGAGCTCGGCGCCCACCTGGTCTCCGACGGCGGCACCCGTCCGCTGCGCGTGCACCTGCGCGAGCCCAGCTTCGTCAACCTCCAGGCGGCGCCCGCGATGTGCGAGGGCGGCCTGCTCTCCGACGTCATCGCGGCGCTCGCGAGTCTCGACCCGGTGATGGGGGGCTGCGACCGATGACGAGCACGGTCAACGAGGTCGACACCTCGGTGTTCGACGGCCAGCGCGAGCGGGCCGCGGCCATCGTCATGCGCTACCCGGAGCCGCGCTCGGCGCTGCTCCCGCTGCTGCACCTCGTGCAGTACGTCGAGGGGCACGTCAGCCGGGCCGGGGTGGCGTTCTGCGCCGAGGTCCTCGACGTCACGCCCGCCGAGGTCTCGGCGGTCGCGACGTTCTACACGATGTACAAGCGCGAGCCGGTCGGCGAGCACCTGGTCAGCGTCTGCACCAACACGCTGTGCGCGGCGCTGGGCGGCGACGACATCTACGCCGCGGTGCGCGAGCGCCTCGGCGGCATCGGCCACGAGCAGACCGCGGGCGAGCCGGGCACCCCCGGCAGCCTGACGATCGAGCACGCCGAGTGCCTCGCCGCCTGTGACCTCGCGCCGGTGCTCACCGTGAACTACGAGTTCTACGACCGGCAGACCGTGGACACGGCGCTCGGGATCATCGACGCCCTGCAGCGGGGCGAGAAGCCGCACCCGACCCGAGGCGCCCCGCTGACCGACTTCCGCCGCATCGAGCTGCTGCTCGCCGGCTTCTTCGACGATCCCGAGGTCGGCGGGGCCGAGGCCAACGCCGGCCCCAGCGCCGACGACGCCACGCTGCGCGGCGCGCGGCTCGCCGAGGAGCGCGGCTGGACCGCGCCGCCCATGCCCGACGCGTCGCCCGACCGTCCGACCGAAGCCACCGAACTCCCGGGAGGTGCGTCATGAGCGAGCCGGAGGAGTACCGACCGGACCCGCTGACGCCGGTTCTCACCCGACGCTGGCTCCTGCCCGAGTCGTGGACCCTGCGCCACTACGCCGAGCTCGGCGGCTACGAGGCGATGCGCCAGGCGTTCGCCATGGCCCCGGCGGACATCGTGTCGCTGGTGAAGGACTCGGGGCTGCGCGGCCGCGGCGGCGCGGGCTTCCCGACGGGCATGAAGTGGAGCTTCATCCCGCAGCCCAAGCCGGGCGAGGAGCCGACCGAGGCCACGAAGGACGCCCCGCAGTTCAAGCCGAAGTACCTCGTCATCAACGCCGACGAGGGCGAACCGGGGACCTGCAAGGACACCCCGCTGATGATGGCCGACCCGCACAGCCTCATCGAGGGCTGCATCATCACGGCCTACGCGATCCGCGCGAACTTCTGCGCGATCTACATCCGCGGCGAGATCGTCCACGCCATCCGGCGCCTGCACCACGCGGTCAAGGAGGCCTACGAGGCGGGCCACCTCGGCCAGGACATCCACGGCAGCGGCTTCGACCTCGACATCGTGGTCCACGCCGGCGCCGGCGCGTACATCTGCGGCGAGGAGACCGCGCTGCTCGACTCGCTGGAGGGCCGGCGCGGCCAGCCGCGGCTCAAGCCGCCGTTCCCGGCGACGGCCGGTCTCTACGCGGCGCCGACGGTGGTCAACAACGTCGAGACCATCGCGACCGTCCCGTCCATCGTCGCGGGCGGCAAGGACTGGTTCCGGACGATGGGCCGCGAGCGCTCGCCCGGGCCGAAGATCTACTCGCTGTCCGGGCACGTCGAGCGCCCCGGCCAGTACGAGGCGCCGCTGGGCACCACGCTGCGCGAGCTCCTCGAGATGGCCGGCGGCATGAAGGACGGCATCCCGCTGAAGTTCTGGACGCCGGGTGGCTCGTCCACACCGCTGTTCACCGCCGAGCACCTCGACGTCCCGCTGGACTTCGAGGGCGCCGCCGAGGCCGGCTCGATGCTCGGCACCACCGCCGTCATGATCTTCAACGAGACGGTCAGCGTCCCGTGGGCGGTCATGAAGTGGACGGAGTTCTACGAGCACGAGTCCTGCGGCAAGTGCACGCCGTGCCGCGAGGGCAACTACTGGCTCGCCGGGATCCTCCGCCGGATGAACGACGGGCAGGGCACCGAGGAGGACATCGACACCCTCCTCGACGTCTGCTCGAACGTCCTCGGCCGCTCGTTCTGCGCCCTGGGCGACGGCGCCGTCTCGCCGATCACCAGCGGCATCAAGTACTTCCGCCAGGAGTTCCTGGACCTCTGCGCGAGCCAGCAGGCGTCCTCGGACCGAGTTCTCGCCGGAGCGCACTGAGATGACACAGGCCCCCGAGCAGGAGGCGCCCCCGGTCCCCGAGGGTCACGTCCGGCTGACGATCGACGGCGCGACCGTCGACGCGCCGAAGGGCGAGATCCTCATCCGGACCTGCGAGCGCCTCGGCATCGTCGTGCCGCGGTTCTGCGACCACCCCCTCCTCGAGCCCGCCGGCGCGTGCCGCCAGTGCCTGGTCGAGGTGGAGATGGGCGGTCGGCCCATGCCGAAGCCGCAGGCCAGCTGCACCATGACCGTCGCCGACGGCATGGTGGTGAAGACGCAGGTGACCTCGGCCGTCGCCGACAAGGCGCAGCAGGGCGTCATGGAGCTGCTGCTGATCAACCACCCGCTGGACTGCCCGATCTGCGACAAGGGCGGCGAGTGCCCCCTGCAGAACCAGGCCATGTCCTCGGGACGCGCCGAGTCGCGGTTCCACGAGCACAAGCGGACCTTCGAGAAGCCCTTGCCGATCTCCGACGAGGTGCTGCTCGACCGCGAGCGTTGCGTGCTCTGCCAGCGCTGCACCCGGTTCTCCGACCAGATCGCCGGTGACCCGTTCATCGAGCTCCTCGAGCGCGGCGCGCACCAGCAGATCGGCACCGAGGAGACGGCCTGGGGCGAGGGCGAGGAGTTCCAGTCCTACTTCTCCGGCAACACGATCCAGATCTGCCCGGTCGGGGCGCTCACCAGCGCCTCCTACCGGTTCCGCTCGCGGCCGTTCGACCTGGTCTCGACGCCGGGTCAGTGCGAGCACTGCGCCTCGGGCTGCTCGACGCGGCGCGACTGGCGCCGCGGCGGGGTCACCCGCGTGCTGGCCGGCGAGGAGCCGACCGTCAACGAGGAGTGGCTCTGCGACAAGGGCCGGTTCGCGTTCCGCTACCCGACCTCGCCGCAGCGGGTGCTGCAGCCGATGGTGCGGGAGGACGGCGTGCTCGTCCCGGTCTCCTGGGTGGACGCGCTCGAGCGGGCTGCCGCGCTGCTCACCGCCGCCCGCGACGGCGGCGGCGCCGCGCGGACCGGTGAGGACGGCGTCGACCTGTCGCCGAAGCAGGGCGTCGGCGTGCTGCCCGGCGGCCGCCTGACCGTCGAGGACGCCTACGCCTACGCGAAGTTCGCGCGCCTGGCGCTGCGTACCAACGACGTCGACCAGCGGGCCCGCGCGCACTCCGACGAGGAGCTGGACTTCCTCGCGGGCCACGTCGCGGGCGTCGCGCCGAGCCACGTCTCCTACGCCCACCTCGAGGCCGCCCGCACCGTGCTGTGCGTGGCGTTCGACCCCGAGGAGGAGTCGCCGATCGTCTTCCTGCGGCTGCGCAAGGCGTCCCGCCACGGCACCCGCGTGGTGCACGTCGGCAGCTGGACCACGCCCGCCGTCGCGAAGACCGGCGGCCACCTGCTGGGCGCCGTGCCCGGCGCGGAGGCCGCGGCCCTGACCGACCTGCCCGACGACCTCGCGACCGCGCTGGCCGAGCCGGGCGCCGTCGTCCTGGTCGGCGAGCGGGCCGCGGAGGTGCCCGGCCTGCTGACCGCGGTCAGCGAGCTCGGCGCCCGTACCGGCGCCCGGATCGCCTGGGTGCCGCGGCGGGCCGGGGAGCGCGGCGGCGTGGACGCCGGTGCGCTGCCGACGCTGCTGCCGGGCGCACGTCGCGTCGACGACGCGGACGCCCGCGAGGCGGTCGCCGAGGTCTGGGGCGTCCCGACGCTGCCCGCCGAGCCGGGCCGCGACCTCACCGCCATCCTCTCCGCTGCGCGCGACGGGGCCCTGGCCGGTCTGGTCGTCGGCGGCGTGGAGCTCGCCGACCTCCCCGACCCGGAGCTCGCCCGCGCCGCGCTCGCCGAGGCCGACGTGGTGATCTCGCTGGAGCAGGTGCTCTCCGAGGTCTCCGAGCACGCGGACGTGGTACTGCCGGTGGCCCCCGCGGTCAACCGCAGCGGCACCTACCGCAACTGGGAGGGCCGCGACCGGCCCTTCGCGACGACGATCGACCCCGGCCAGGGCGGCTCCGGGCGCGTCGGTGGCACGGCCGCGGTGACGCTGCCGGACTGCCGGGTGCTCGACTCGTTGGCCGTCGAGATGGACGTCGACCTGTTCACCCAGACCCCGCAGGCCGCGGCGGCGGAGCTCGCCGAGCTGGGCACCGCGGCGGTCACGCCGTCGACCCCGGCGACCCGGCCGAGCGCGCCCCCCTCCGATGACAGCGGAGCGTCGTTGCTGTCATCCGATGACAGCAACGACGGTGTGCTGCCACAGGGAGGTGGGGGCCGCGTCCGGCTCGCCACGTGGCGCCAGCTGATCGACGGCGGCGCCCTGCTGGCCGAGGAGAACGACCTGCCCGGTACGGCCCGGCCGGCCCGCCTGCGGGTCGCCCCGGAGACCGCCGGGCGCCTCGGCCTCGTCGCCGGCGGGTCCGCCCGGCTCGCCGACGCGTTCGACCTCGTCGTGGAGTTCGCCGACCTGCCGGCCGACACGGTGTGGGCGCCCTCGCACGTCCCGGTCGCCGGCGGCGTGGTCACCCTGGCCGGCCTCGGGCTGCGCCACGGGGACCTCGTCGAGGTGGCCACACCTGCCGTCGGGAACGGAGACCCGCAGTGAACCCGCTCCCCCCGCCCGGGACCCCCGGGTACACGCAGGCGCTGATCGCGGACGACCCGCTCTGGCTGACGATCATCAAGGTCGTCGCCGTCTTCGCGCTGCTGGTGTTCATGACGCTGTTCATGATCTGGCTGGAGCGCAAGGTCGTCGGGCGCATGCAGCAGCGGCCGGGCCCGAACTGGAACGGCCCGTTCGGCCTGCTCCAGTCCCTTGCGGACGGGCTCAAGCTGGCGTTCAAGGAGGACATCCGGCCGGTCCTCGCGGACAAGGCGGTCTTCTTCATCGCGCCGGTGATCTCGACGATCCCGGCCTTCGTCGCGTTCGCCGTGATCCCGCTCGGCCCCGAGGTCTCGATCTTCGGGCACCGGACGGCGCTGCAGGTCGCCGACCTCCCGGTCGGCATCCTCGTCGTGCTCGCCTGCTCCTCGATCGGCGTCTACGGCATCGTCCTCGCCGGCTGGGCGTCCGGGTCGCCGTACCCGCTGCTCGGCAGCCTCCGCAGCGCCGCGCAGGTCATCTCCTACGAGCTGGCGCTCGGCATCTCGATCATCGGCGTGGTGCTGTACGCGGGCTCGCTGTCCACCGCCGACATCGTCTCCGCGCAGCAGAACGGCTGGTACGTCTGGCTCCTGCCGGTCAGCTTCATCGTCTTCGCGATCTCGATGGTCGGCGAGACGAACCGGGCGCCGTTCGACCTCCCCGAGGCCGAGTCCGAGCTGGTCGGCGGGTTCCACACCGAGTACTCGTCGCTGAAGTTCGCGCTCTTCTTCCTCGCCGAGTACGTCAACATGGTCACCCTCTCCGCGGTGGCCACCACGCTGTTCCTCGGCGGCTGGATGGCCCCGTGGCCCCTCTCGCTGATCCCCGGGGTCAACGAGGGCTGGCTCCCGGTCGTCTGGTTCATCTCGAAGATGTTCGTGTTCCTCTTCGTCTACATCTGGCTGCGCGGCACGCTGCCCCGGCAGCGCTACGACCAGTTCATGCGCCTCGGCTGGAAGGTGCTCATCCCGGTCAGCCTCGTGTGGCTGATCGCGATCGCCGTCCTGCGGGTGCTGCGCAACGAGTTCGGCACGATCTCGGCGCCGGTGGTGTTGATGATCGGCGCGGTCGTGCTCGTCGTCGCGATCGTGGTCGCGTTCCTGCTGCCCGACCGCGCGTCCGAGGAGGACGAGGACGCCGCCGCGCCCCCCGTCGTCGGGAACTACCCCGTGCCACCGCTCGACCTGGCCGTGCCCCCGAGCCCGCCGCGCCGCCGCCGGGCGGTGTCGTCGGGCCCGTCCGGCACGTCCCAGGAGACGGCCGCCGTGGGCACGGGTCAGAAGGAGGACGCCTGATGGGCATGTTCGACGGCATCGCCGGCTTCGGCGTCACCTTCTCGACGATGTTCAAGAAGGTGGTCACCGAGGAGTACCCGCTGGTCAAGAAGGTGACCGCGCCGCGCTACCACGGCCGCCACCAGCTCAACCGGCACCCGGACGGCCTCGAGAAGTGCGTCGGCTGCGAGCTGTGCGCGTGGGCCTGCCCCGCCGACGCCATCTACGTCGAGGGCGGCGACAACACGCCCGAGGCGCGCTACTCACCGGGGGAGCGCTACGGCGCGATCTACCAGATCAACTACCTGCGCTGCATCGGCTGCGGGCTCTGCATCGAGGCGTGCCCCACGCGGTCGCTGACGATGACGAACGAGTACGAGCTCGCCGACGACGACCGCCAGGACCTGATCTACACCAAGGACATGCTGCTGGCGCCGCTGCTGCCCGGCATGGAGCAGCCGCCGCACCCCATGCGCCTCGGGGACGACGAGCAGGACTACTACGTGCAGGGCCCGGAGATGGCGCGGCGCGGCCGCGACCAGGCCGGGGCCGACGATCTCGACACCGACAACCGCGCCGGGGCGAATGCCCTGCCGGGCGCGGCCCTCGTCGGGAAGGCCCCGGAGGAGAAGCGATGACCACCTCGATCGGCGAGGCCATCGGGTTCTGGATCCTCGGCCCGATCGCCCTCGCCGGCGGCCTCGGCATGGTGTTCGCCCGCAACGCCGTGCACTCCGCCCTGTGGCTCGTGCTGACGATGCTCTCGCTCGGCTTCCTCTACATGGTCCAGTCGGCGCCGTTCCTGGGGTTCACCCAGATCATCGTCTACACCGGCGCGATCATGATGCTGTTCGTCTTCGTGCTGATGATGGTCGGCCGGGACGCCTCGGACTCGGTGGTCGAGGTGCTGCGCGGGCAGCGCGTGGCGGCCGCGATCCTCGGCGTCGGCATCGCCGGCCTGCTCGTCAGCGCGGTCGCCCGGTCGGTGACGGCGAGCGTGGTCGGCTCCACGCTGCCCACCCAGAACACCGGCGGCATCGGTCTGCTGGTGTTCACCCGCTACGTCGCCGCCCTCGAGCTCGCCTCGGCGCTGATCGTGGTCGGCACGCTCGGCGCCGTCGTCTACACCTTCGCGGGCCGGGCGAAGCGGCAGACCGCGAGCCAGCGCGAGCGGGTCGTCGCCCGGCTGCAGGGTCCGCTGGAGAAGTACGGCTCCCGCTCCGGTCCCGGCGTGTTCGCGACGGCGGACTCGGTCGCCACCCCGGCGCTGCTGCCGGACGGCTCCGTGGCCCCCGAGTCGCTCTCCGAGATCATCGAGGCGACCGCCCGCGAGCGCCTCGGCCACCAGACCGAGCTGGCGCACGCCGGCGACGAGCACGACGCGTCGGCGCACACCGACCACGGACACCACGTCACAGGGAGCCAGGCGTGAGCCCCACGAACTACCTGCTGCTCTCCGCCCTGCTGTTCGCGATCGGCACGGTCGGCGTGCTGGTCCGGCGCAACGCGATCGTCGTGTTCATGTGCGTCGAGCTCATGCTCAACGCCACGAACCTCTCGCTGGTGACCTTCTCCCGGATCAACGGCAACCTCGACGGGCAGGTCATGGCCCTGTTCGTCATCGTCGTCGCCGCGGCCGAGGTCGTCGTCGGGCTCTCGATCATCATGGCCATCTTCCGCACGCGCCGGACCGCCTCGGTCGACGACGCGAACCTCCTCAAGTACTGACGGGAGCTCAGTGACTACGCAGATGCTCACCGAGCTGCCCCCCGTGGGCCCCGCGACGGGAGCAGGCTCCGCCGCCTGGCTCCTGGTCGCGCTGCCGGCCCTGGGCGCCGCGGTGCTCTTCCTCGGCGGTCGGCGCACCGACCGCTGGGGACACCTGCTCGGCACCGCGACGGTGCTGGCCTCGTTCGTCTACGGCGTCGTGCTGTTCGTGTCCGCCCTCGCCCTGCCCGGCGAGGAGCGGGTGCGCGAGCTGCCGCTCTACGAGTGGTTCGCCTCCGGCTCGCTGTCGGTGGAGTTCGGGCTGCGGCTGGACCCGCTGTCGCTGACGTTCGTCCTGCTCATCACCGGTGTCGGATCGCTGATCCACATCTACTCGGTGGGCTACATGGCGCACGACGAGAACCGGCGCAAGTTCTTCGCGATGCTCAACCTGTTCGTCGCGTCGATGCTCGTGCTGGTCCTCGGCAACGGGTTCCTCACCCTCTATCTCGGCTGGGAGGGCGTGGGTCTCGCGTCCTACCTGCTCATCGGCTTCTACGTGCAGCGCCCGCTCGCGGCGTCCGCGGCGAAGAAGGCCTTCCTGATGAACCGGGTCGGTGACGTCGGGCTCGCACTCGCGATCTTCATCCTGTTCGCGCAGCTGGGCACCACGCAGTACACCGAGGTCTTCGCTCGCGCCGGGGAGCTCTCCCCGGGCGCGATCACCGCGGTCGCGCTGCTGCTCCTGCTCGGGGCCTGCGGCAAGTCGGGTCAGTTCCCGCTGCAGGCCTGGCTCCCCGACGCCATGGAGGGCCCGACCCCGGTCTCGGCCCTCATCCACGCCGCCACGATGGTGACGGCCGGCGTCTACCTGGTCGCGCGGACGCACCCGATCTACGACCTGACGCCGACCGGCCAGCTCGTGGTCACCATCGTCGGCGCGATCACGCTGCTCATCGGCGCGATCGTGGGCTGCGCCTACGACGACATCAAGAAGGTGCTGGCATACTCCACGGTGAGCCAGATCGGCTACATGATGCTCGCCGTCGGGCTCGGCCCGATCGGCTACGCGGCCGGTCTCGCCCACCTGCTCACCCACGGCTTCTTCAAGGCCGGGCTCTTCCTCGGAGCCGGATCGGTGATGCACGGGATGGCCGACGAGACCGACATGCGCCGGTTCGGCGGGCTGTGGCGGCACATGCCGATCACGTTCGCGACCTTCACCCTGGGCTACCTGGCCCTCATCGGCTTCCCGTTCCTCTCGGGCTTCTACTCGAAGGACCTCATCATCGAGGCCGCCCTCGGCGGGCCGCCCGTGCGCGGGTGGCTGCTCGGCGGCGCGGCGCTGCTCGCGGCCGGGCTGACCGCCTTCTACATGACGCGGCTGATGCTCATGACGTTCTTCGGGCCGGAGCGGTGGCGTCAGCTCACCCCGCGCGCGGCCCCGTGGGACCCGTCGCTCGAGAGCGAGGCCGCCCCGCAGCACCCGGAGCCGGGGCACGGCTCGTCGTACCACCCGCACGAGTCGCCCGCCTCGATGACGGTGCCGATGATCGTGCTGGCGATCGGCTCGGTCGGCGCCGGTGCGTTCCTCGTCATCGGGGAGCGCCTCGGCGGCTGGCTCGAGCCCTCGATCGGCCCGCTGCGCGAGGTCGAGGAGGCCGTCATCCCGACGGGACTCGTCCCCGGCATCGCCTCGGTGCTCATGCTGCTCGGCGCCGGCATCGCCTACCTGACGGTCGGCCGGAAGCCGGTCCCGGTGGAGCGCCCGCAGAAGGTGGCGCTGCCGGTCCGCGCCGCGCGGGCCGACCTCTACGCGAACGCGATCAACGAGGGACTCGTCGCGCGGCCGGGCATCTGGCTCTCCCGCGCGCTGGTCTACCTCGACAACCGCGGGGTGGACGGGGCCGTCAACGGCACCGCCGCCCTGCTCGGTGGGGCGTCGGGCCGGGCTCGGCGCGCCCAGACCGGATTCGTGCGCTCGTACGCGCTGACGATGCTGGGAGGCTCGCTCGTGCTGGTCGCGGCGTTGCTGGCGGTGGCTCTGCCGTGAGCGCCCTCGTGATCGTCCTCGTCCTGCTGCCCCTGCTGGGGGCGGCGGTCTGCGGCGCCCTGGTCAAGGGCGGCCGCGACGCGTCGGCGAAGTCGCTGGGCTTCGCGGTGTCCCTCGTCGAGCTGGTGCTGGTCGCCGTCGTGTGGGGTCTGTTCGACCCGAGCGCACCGACGCGGTTCCAGGGCGAGTCCTCGGTGGAGTGGATCCCGGCCTTCGGGGTGTCGTTCTCGCTGGGGCTCGACGGCATCGCGCTCGCGATGATCGCGCTGCTGGCGGTCCTCGTCCCGATCGTCATCGCGTACACGTCGTTCACGCAGGCGGCGGAGCGGTTCCCCGACGGTCCCGACGGCGAGCCCCGCGGCGCGGGCGGCTTCGTCGCGCTGATGCTGTCGCTGCAGGGCGTGCTCGTGGCCCTGTTCGCCGCCACGGACGTCTTCGTGTTCTACGTGATGTTCGAGGTCATGCTCGTCCCGATGTACTTCATCATCGGGCGCTTCGGCGGGGCCCGGCGGCAGTACGCGGCGGTGAAGTTCTTCCTGTACTCGTTCCTCGGCGGGCTGATCATGCTCGGCTCGGTGATCGGGATCTACGTCGCGAGCGGCACCCGGCTCGGGGCGGCCACGTTCGACTGGGCGGAGCTGCAGCGGCTCGCGGCCCAGCTGCCGGAGTCCACCCAGATCTTCCTGTTCCTGGGGTTCTTCGCCGCCTTCGCGATCAAGGCGCCGCTGGTGCCGCTGCACACGTGGCTGCCCGACGCCGGTGCCCAGGCCCCGATCGGTGGTGGCGTGATCCTGGTCGGCGTCCTCGACAAGGTCGGCGTCTTCGGGTTCCTGCGCTACTGCCTGCCGCTGTTCCCGCTGGCCTCGCAGACCCTCGCGCCGCTCGTGCTCGTGCTGTCGGTGATCGGCGTGCTCTACGGCGCGCTGCTCGCCGCGATGCAGACCGACATGAAGCGCTTCGTCTCCTACACCTCGATCGCCCACTTCGGCTTCATCGGGCTGGGGATCTTCGCGTTCTCGCAGCAGGCGGTCGCGGGGTCGGCGCTCTACATGGTCAACCACGGTATCTCGACGGCGATGCTCTTCCTCGTCGTCGGCATGCTCGCCGCGCGCGGCGGGTCGACGCAGATCGCCGACTACGGCGGCGTCGGGAAGATCGCGCCGGTGCTCGCCGGTCTCTTCCTCGTCGCCGGTCTGACCACGCTGTCGCTGCCGGGCACCAACTCGTTCGTCTCCGAGTTCCTGGTGCTCATCGGCTCCTGGCCGCGCGAGCCGGTCTACACCGTGATCGCCACCGTCGGGATCATCTTCGCCGCGCTCTACGTGCTCTGGGTCTACCAGCGCACGATGACCGGCCCGCTGCGCGGCGAGGCCGTCGTCGGCGGCGGCCCGGGCGCGGCCACGGCGCGGGCGCTCGCGGGCGGTCCCGGCTTCTCCGACACCGTCGACACCGACCCGCCGGATGCGACGCGCCGGGCGCGCTTCGGTGACCTCTCCGGCCGGGAGATCGGCGTGCTGGCCCCGCTGGTGCTGCTGATCTTCCTGCTCGGGTTCTTCCCGCAGCCCCTGCTCGACGTCATCAACCCGGCGGTCTCCGCCACGATGAGCGAGGTCGGCGTCGCCGACCCGGTCGGCCCGAACGGAGTGGCCCGCTGATGGGTGTCCCCAGCCAGATCTCCGCCGCCGCCCTCGGCGTCGACTACGCGGCCCTCGCGCCGCTGCTGATCCTCTTCGTGGGCGCGATCGTCTCGGTGCTGATCGAGACCGTCCTCCCGCACCACCGCCGGCGCCCGCTCCAGCTCGTCTTCACCCTCGTCGTCGTGGTCCTCGCGCTCGGCGCGGTGATCCTGCGCGCGACGAGCGGGGCGACGGACGTCGTCGTGCTGGCCGGGGCGCTGTCGGTCGACGCGCCGAGCCTGTTCCTGTGGGGCACGCTGCTCGCGCTGGCGATCCCCTCGGTCCTGCTGCTGGCCGACCGCTCGATCGAGCCGGGCGGGGTGTTCCTGCCCGACCCCGAGGCGCTCGCCGCGGCCCGCGACCGGGTCGGGGCGCTGGCCGGCGGCGGGTCCGACACCGGGCGCCCGGGAACGGGCGGCTCCCGGGGCGGCACCGGCGCCGCCGAGGGCGGGCCCGCGCCGGAGATGCACACCGAGGTCTTCCCGTTCGTGCTCTTCGCCCTGCTGGGCATGCTCGCGTTCTGCTCCGCGAACGACCTCATCACGATGTTCGTGGCCCTCGAGGTGCTGAGCCTGCCGCTGTACCTGCTGTGCGGGCTCGCCCGGCGCCGCCGCCTGCTGTCGCAGGAGTCGGCGGTCAAGTACTTCCTGCTCGGCGCGTTCGCGTCCGCGTTCTTCATCTACGGCGTCGCCCTGCTCTACGGCTACGCCGGCTCCGTGCGGCTCTCCGACATCGCCGCGGCCGCGGCCGGCCCGCTGCGCTCGGACACCCTGCTCTTCGGCGGGCTCGCGCTCCTCGTGGTCGGCCTGATGTTCAAGGCCTCGGTGGGGCCGTTCCACACCTGGACCCCCGACGTCTACCAGGGCGCCCCGACGGCCGTGACCGCCTTCATGGCCGCCTGCACCAAGGTCGCCGCATTCGGCGCGATCCTGCGCGTGTTCACGGTGGCGTTCGGGACGACCGCGCTGGAGTGGCGCGGGGTGCTGTGGGCGGTGGCGATCGCGTCGATGGTGATCGGCACGGTGCTCGGGATCACGCAGACCGATCTCAAGCGCATGGTGGCCTACTCCTCGGTGGCCCACGCCGGCTTCCTGCTGATCGGCTGCCTCGCGATCACCCCGGCCGGACTCTCCGGCACGCTGTTCTACCTGCTGGCCTACGGCTTCACGACGATCGCGATCCTCGGCCTGGTCTCGCTCGTGCGCTCCGGCGACGGCGAGGCCGGTCACCTCTCGGGGTACGCGGGCCTGGCGCAGCGCTCCCCGGTGGTCGCGGCGGCCCTCTCGTTCTGCCTCCTCGCGCTCGCCGGCGTGCCGCTGACCAGCGGGTTCACCGCGAAGTTCGCGGTGTTCTCGGCCGGTCTCGGCGACGGGATGGCGCCGCTGGTCATCGTCGGTCTGGTCTGCAGCGCCATCGCGGCGTTCTTCTACCTGCGCGTGATCGTGCTCATGTACTTCTCGGATCCCGCGCCCGACGGTCCAACCGTCAGCCTCCCCGGCCCGATGACCACGGTGGCGATCACGCTCGGCGTCGCCGTGACCTTGCTCCTGGGAGTGCTCCCCACGGCCGCCCTGGAGTGGGCCGGTGCCGGAACCTTCCTAGGCTGAGGGAGTGAGCACGCAGCGCCCGGCCCCGCACGGACTGACCCAGGTCGCCGGACTCCCCCTCGGTGACGAGGCCCTCGCGGCCGAGGTGGCGTCCGGACTGGAACGGGTGGAGGACCTGCTCCGGCAGGAGGTGCACAGCGACTACCGCTTCGTCGCGGACACGTCGCTGCACCTCATCGAGGCCGGCGGCAAACGGTTCCGGCCGCTCCTGACGCTGCTCGCCGCCCAGCTGGCGGGCGGCACCAGCGAGGACGTGGTGGTCGCCGCGACCTCGGTGGAGCTCGTCCACCTCGCGACGCTCTACCACGACGACGTCATGGACGAGGCCGTGATGCGCCGCGGCGCCCAGAGCGCGAACGCGCGGTGGGACAACACCGTCGCCATCCTCACCGGCGACTACCTGTTCGCCCACGCGTCCCGGCTGGTCTCCCAGCTCGGGCCGGAGGCGGTCCGGATCATCGCGGAGACCTTCGCCGAGCTGGTGACCGGCCAGATGCGCGAGACCCGCGGCGCCCGCGGCGACGACGCGATCGAGCACTACATGGCCGTCATCGCGGAGAAGACCGGCTCCCTCATCGCGACCGCGGGCCGGTTCGGTGCGATGTTCGCGGGTGCGGCCCCGGAGCACGTCGAGGCGATGCGGCGCTTCGGCGAGATCATCGGCACGGCCTTCCAGGTCTCCGACGACATCATCGACATCGCCTCGCCGTCCGGGGACTCCGGCAAGACCCCGGGCACCGACCTGCGGGAGGGCGTCGCGACGCTGCCCGTGCTCTACGCGCTGGCCGACGACGGCCCGGACGCCGACCGGCTCCGGGCACTCGGGGTGGGGGAGAAGGAGATCACCGACGACGCGGTGGTCGACGAGGCCCTCGGCATCCTGCGCGCCTCCGACGGCCTCGCCCGGGCCCGCGCCGCGCTCGACGAGCAGGCCGACGCCGCCCGGGCCGAGCTCGCCGGGCTGCCCGCCGGCCCCGCCCGGGACGCGCTCGCGGCTCTGCTGGACTACACCGTCGACCGCGTCGGCTGAGTCTCGCGGGTCCCGACGGCGCGCCCGGCGCGTCGTCGGGACGAGGTCCACCCGTCGACCGCGAACACCAGCAGCGCGACCCACACGAGCACGAACCCGACCCACCGCGCGGGTGGCATCGGCTCGTGGTCGACGAGCACGCCCCACGCGAACTGCATCGTCGGGTTGACGTACTGCAGCAGGCCGAGGGTGGCGAGCGGGAGCCGCTTCGCGCCGAAGGCGAACAGCAGCAGCGGCAGCGCGGTGACCGGACCGGCGAGGACCAGCAGCACCGTGTGCCCGGTGCCGTGGCCGAACGTGCCGACCCCGACCGCCTGCAGCCACACCAGGTAGCCGATCGCGATCGGGCCGAGGAGGAAGCCCTCGGCGGTGAGGCCCGCGACCGGCGCGAGCGGCACCCGCTTCTTCAGCAGGCCGTAGAAGCCGAAGCTGCCGGCGAGCACGAGGGCGACCCACGGCAGGGCGCCCGTGCCGGCCCAGAGCACCGCCACGGCCACGGTCGCGATGCCCACCGCCAGCCACTGGACCCGCCGCAGGCGTTCGCCGAGCACCAGCACCGCGAGCACGACGGACACCAGCGGGTTCACGTATAGCCGAGCGCGCTCTCGACCACGCGGCCGTGCGTGACGCCCCAGATGTAGACGCCCCAGTTGATCGTGATGAGCACGCTCGCGACGGTGATCGTCAGCCAGGTGCGCGCCGACTGCCCGCGCAGCTGCGACCAGCCGCGCACCGCCGTGAGGACGACGAGCATCCCTACCAGCGTCCAGGCGATGCGGTGGGCGAGGATCTCCACCGACCCCGCGGGCGCGAGGAGCGGCCAGAACGCCGGGAAGGCGCCCCAGAGCACGTAGGCGCCCAGGGCGGCGGCGAGACCCGAGCGCGGCGGCCTCGTCGTCGGGTCGGTGGCACGGTCGTCGGGCACGACGTCGAGCCCATCACGGGATGCGTGCGCTACGCACCTGCTACTCGCCACCAGGTGGCAGGTCCCCGGGCACGTGCTCGCGGCCCTGCGGGGCGATCCGGGCGCCGGGGGCGGACGAACACGACCACGTGCACCCGGTGATCGAGATCCTGCGGGCCCGGCGGGAGCGGGGCGACCGCGACGACGGGTACCGGGTGGCGCTCGCGATCGAGGGCGGCGGCTCGCGCGCCACGCTCTCCGGCGGCATGGCGCTCGGTCTGGCCGAGGCGGGTCTGTCCCGGGCGTTCGACGCGGTCTACGGCGCCTCGGCCGGCACCATCAACGGGGCGTGGTTCGTCGCCGGGGACACCGCCCGCGGCATCCCGGCCTGGTACCGGCCGGGCGTGATGCGACGGGTCACGGGCGTGGTGCGGATGCTGCGCGGGCGCCCGCTCGTCGACATCCGGTGGGTGACCGACGAGCTGTACCGCGACGTCGTGCCGCTCGACTGGGCGGCGGTGCGGTCGTCGCCGGTGCCGCTGCACCCCATGGCGACCGACGCCGACACGGGCGCCTCGGTGGACCTGCTCCCCCTCGTGCACGACGACGCCGCGCTGCGGGCGGCCGTGCGGGCGTCGACGCACCTGCCGATCCTCGGCGGGCCGCCGGTCGAGGTGGGCGGGCGGCGCTTCCTCGACGCGGCCCTGGCCGAGACGCTGCCCTACCGAACACCACTCGCCCAGGGCATGACGCACGTGCTCCTCCTGCGCACCCGCCGCGCCGACGACCCGGTCCGTCCGCCGTGGCGCTCCGGCGACCTGCTGGCGCGCCTCGTCCTGCGACTCGGCACGCCGGGCGCGGCCGCCGCCTGGCGGGACCGCCACGAGCGCCAGCTGGCCGACGAGGACGACCTGCGCGGCCGCTGCGCGGACACGGTGCACGCGCTGCGGCCGCCCGCGGGCAGCCGCGACGTCGGCCAGCGCGAGACCGACGAGGCGGTGCTGCGGGAGGCGGTCGAGGTGGGTCGCCGGGTCGCCCTGGAGGCACTGGGGCCGGACAGCACCGGCGCGAGAGTGACGTAGGGCAGGTCCTGCGGGCCTGTCGGATGCCTGGTGTGCGCCTGGCGGGCGGAGCAGCGGAGTGCGCGTTCGCGAGGGTGACGGAGGGCAGGTCCCGCGGGCCCGTCGGATGCCTGATGTGTCCCTCGGGGACGACGAAGGCCGGCCCCCGCTGCGGGGGACCGGCCTCGTCGTCGTGCGGAGGAGCGCTACGCCTCCTGCTCGGGCGTCGGCATGACCGCCCAGGTGTCCTTGCCGGTCAGCAGCGCCTGGAGATTGTCGCCGCGCTGCTCGGCCTGCTCGGTGGCGGCCTTCACCTGCGCTCGGGCGCCGTCGTCGTACGTGGGCCGGTCGACCTTGCGGAAGATGCCCGTGACGGTGTGGGTCAGGTCCTGGTCGGACAGGCGCGAGAGCGCGAACGCCTGCGTCGGGTCCTGCTCGCCGGCACGGTGGACGACGAGGGCGTCCTCGCCGACCTCGGCCACCGGGCGCACCTCGAGCCCGCCGGAGTCCGCGCGCACGACGCCGTACTCGCCGTCGTTGCCGAACCGGATCGGCTCGCCGTCGACCAGCGGGATGAGCCGCTGGGCGACGTCGTCGCCCTTGCGCAGGACGTCGAACGACCCGTCGTTGAAGATCGGGCAGTCCTGGAAGATCTCGACCAGCGACGCACCGCGGTGGGCGGCGGCCTGGCGCAGGACCTCGGTGAGCCCCTTGCGGTCGGAGTCCAGGGCGCGGCCGACGAACGTGGCCTCGGCGCCCAGGGCGAGCGAGACCGGGTTGAACGGCGCGTCGACGGAACCCATCGGGGTCGACTTGGTGACCTTGCCGACTTCGGAGGTCGGCGAGTACTGGCCCTTGGTCAGCCCGTAGATCCGGTTGTTGAACAGCAGGATCGTGATGTTCATGTTGCGGCGCAGCGCGTGGATCAGGTGGTTGCCACCGATCGAGAGCGCGTCGCCGTCCCCGGTGACGACCCACACCGACAGGTCCGGGCGCGACACCGCGAGCCCGGTCGCGATCGCGGGCGCGCGGCCGTGGATCGAGTGCATCCCGTAGGTGTCGAGGTAGTACGGGAACCGGCTCGAGCAGCCGATCCCGGACACGAACACGATGTTCTCGCGCTTGAGGCCGAGCTCGGGCAGGAACGAGCGCACCGAGGCGAGCACGGCGTAGTCGCCGCAGCCCGGGCACCAGCGCACCTCCTGGTCGGAGGTGTAGTCCTTCGCCTTCTGCGTCTCGTCCGTGGTCGGGACGAGGTCGAGCCCACCGAGCTTCGGGGTCGGCAGATCGATGGCGGTCATGCGGGAAGGTCCCCCTTCACGGCGTCGGTGAGGACACCGGCGAGCTCTTCGGCCTGGAACGGCAGGCCGGCCACCTTGGTGTAGGAGCGCACGTCGACCAGGTACTTCGCGCGCAGCATCATCGCGAACTGGCCGAGGTTCATCTCGGGCACGACGACGCGGCGGTAGCGCGCCAGGACGTCGCCGAGGTTGCCCGGCAGCGGGTTCATCGAGCGCACGTGCGCCTGCGCCACGTTCATCCCCGCGGCCCGCACGCGGCGGCACGCCGCGCCGATCGGACCGAACGTCGAGCCCCAGCCCAGGACCAGGACCTCGGCCTCGCCGGACGGGTCGTCGACGGTGACGTCGTCGACCTCGATGCCGTCGATCTTGGCCTGGCGGAGCCGGACCATGCGGTCGTGGTTGTCCGGGTCGTAGGAGATCGAGCCGCGTCCGTCGGCCTTCTCCAGGCCACCGATGCGGTGCTCGAGACCCGGGGTGCCGGGGACCGCCCACGGACGGGCGAGGGTGTCGTCGTCGCGCAGGTAGGGCCAGAACTCGCTGCCGTCGGGGGAGTTCGGCGCGGTGGCGAACTCGACCGACAGGTCGGGCAGGTCCGCCACGTCCGGCACGTTCCACGGCTCGGAGCCGTTGGCGATCGCGCCGTCGGAGAGCAGGAAGACCGGCGTGCGGTACTTCAGCGCGATGTGCGCGGCCTCGATCGCGGCGTCGAAGCACTCGCTCGGCGACGCCGGCGCGATGATCGGCACCGGGGCCTCACCGTTGCGGCCGTACATGGCCTGCAGCAGGTCGGCCTGCTCGGTCTTCGTCGGCAGCCCGGTCGACGGACCGCCGCGCTGCACGTCGAGGATCAGCAGCGGCAGCTCGAGCGCGACCGCGAGACCGATCGTCTCCGACTTCAGCGCCACGCCCGGCCCGGAGGTCGACGTGACACCGAGCGCGCCGCCGAACGAGGCGCCCAGCGCCGCGCCGATGCCCGCGATCTCGTCCTCGGCCTGGAACGTGGTCACGCCCATCCCCTTGTGCTTGGACAGCTCGTGCAGCACGTCCGAGGCCGGGGTGATCGGGTAGGTGCCGAGGAACACCGGCAGCTTCGAGAGCTGCCCGGCGGCGACGACGCCGTAGGCGAGCGCGAGGTTGCCGGTGATCTGCCGGTACGTCCCCGTCGGCAGCGCGGCCGGCGCGACCTCGTAGGTCACCGCGAACGACTCGGTGGTCTCGCCGTAGTTCCAGCCGGTGCGGAACGCCAGGATGTTGGCCTCGGCGAGTTCCGGCTTCTTCGCGAACTTCTCGCGCAGGAACTGCTCGGTGCCCTCGGTGCCGCGGTGGTACATCCACGACAGCAGCCCCAGCGCGAACATGTTCTTCGCGCGCTCGGCGTCCTTCTTGCTCATGCCGGTCGGCTCGAGCGCGGTGCGCGTGATCGTCGCCATCGCGACCTGGTGCACCTGGTACGGAGCCAGCGAGTCGTCCTCGAGCGGGTTCGACTCGTACCCCACCTTCGCCAGGTTCCGCTTCGTGAACTCGTCGGTGTTCACGATCAGCACCTGGCCGTGCGGCAGGTCCTTCAGGTTCGCCTTGAGCGCCGCCGGGTTCATCGCGACGAGGACGTCCGGCCGGTCACCCGGGGTCAGGATGTCGTAGTCGGCGAAGTGGAGCTGGAAGCTCGACACCCCGGGCAGCGTCCCGGCAGGGGCCCGGATCTCGGCGGGGAAGTTGGGCAGGGTGGCCAGGTCGTTGCCGAACGCCGCGGCCTCCGAGGTGAACCGGTCCCCGGTCAGCTGCATCCCGTCGCCGGAGTCACCGGCGAAGCGGATGACGACGCGGTGGGTCTGCCTGACCTCGGTCTGCCGGATCTCGCCGTGGGCCACCAGGCGGTCGGGGAGATCGGCCCCGACCTCGGTGTCAGTGCTCATCGAGCGATCCAGTCCCTTCCTCATCCTGCGTGGCGCGCGCAAACACCACGTCAAACCTCCACGCTAACCCTGTGGTGATCGCCGCACGGGCCGGGTTCGTCACGGGTCACAGCGCTGGACCGAACAAGCTGACCTCACGACCGCTTCCGGAGTCGCTCCAGCCCCTCCCGGAACGCCGGCGAGCGCAGCGACGCGAGCTGCGGCCCGACCTCCACCGTCACCGCCTCCGCGTGGTCGGTGAGCGCGGAGGTCGTGCGGATCGACGCCTTGGTGGCGCGCACCAGGTCCCGACCGGCACGCGCCGAGAACCCCGCGAGGCGCAGCGCCTCCACCACGACGGGCGAGTGGCCCTGCTCGGGCACCTCACCCGGGACCCGGCGCAGCACGAGCCCGGTCCGCTCCGCGGCGGCCGCGTCCATCGCCTCGCCGCCGAGCAGCATCGCGATCGTGGTCTGCTGCCCGACGAGGCGCTGGGTCATCCACGTCATGCCGCCGCCCGGGTGGATGCCCAGGCGCAGGAAGCCGGGCTCGAAGCGCGCGGTGTCCCCGGCGAGCCGGATGTCGGCGGCGAGCGCCATGTTGATGCCCGCCCCCACCGCGGGCCCGTCGACGGCGGCGATCGTCGGCAGCGGACAGGCGGCGAGGCGGAGGAATCCCGCGTAGACGCCGCGGATGGAGTCCTCGCCGTCCTGCCCGGTCGTCGCGCCGACGGCCGCCAGCTCGTCGAGGTCGCCGCCCGCGCAGAACGCGGGTCCGCGGTCGGCGGCGCCGGTGACGACGACGGCGTGGACGCGCTCGTCGGCCTCCACCTCGTCGAGGACCGCCACGAGCGCGTCCGAGAGGGCACGGCTCATCGCGTTGCGCCGCTTCGGGTCGCGCAGCGTCACCAGCGCGATGACGCCGCTGTCCTCCCGCGCGCCCTCCGGGGCGATCCGCTCGAGCAGGACGTCGGGGGTGTTGTCTGCCACGGTCGCCATCCTTCCCGAGACCGTTAGCGTGCGCTCATGGCCGCGTCCCCCAGCCTGGAACTCCCCGCCGACGCCACGACCGCCGCCCGCCACGAGAAGGCGCCGACCGTGGGCGAGCGGATCCCGGTGCACTCCGCGGTGTGCTTCGGCTGCGCCGACCTGCCCCACGGGCTGCGACTGCAGTCCTGGGTGGCCGACGACGTGGACGGCGCGGCCACGGTGTGGAGCCGGATGGAGCTGCGGGCCGACCAGCAGGGCGCGCCCGGCCTGCTGCACGGCGGCCTGCTCACCGCGGCGTTCGACGAGGTCCTCGGGTCGGTCGTCGCGCTCGTCACCCGGCCCTGCGTGACCGCCCGGCTGGAGACCGACTTCCGGCGCCCCATGCCGATCGGGTCGACCCTGTGGCTGCGCGGCCGCGTCGACGGCCGCGTCGACCGCAAGCTCTACGTCACCGGGACCGCCCATCTCGACGCGCAGGACGGGCTGGTCGTCGGGACCGCCCAGGCCCTGTTCCTCAAGGTCGGCATGGAGCACTTCCTGCGCAACAGCCGCCCGGAGGACCTCGAGGCCCTGGGGGTGCCGGCCGAGCGGATCCGCGCCGCCCGCGGGTGAGCAGGGAACGCGCTCCCGCGCCCGTTCGTTGATCCGTGCGTACGACCGATCGGATCGACAGGGAAGGTGACGACGGTGCGCAACGGGCTCAAGACGGCCGTGCTCCTCGGGGCGCTGAGCGCGTTCATCCTGGTCATCGGCTCGTTGTTCGGGCGTGGCGGGCTGTTCCTCGCCCTGCTGGTCGCGCTCGGGGTGAACGGCTACTCGTACTTCTTCTCGGACCGGCTCGCGCTGCGCGCCATGCACGCCGTGCCGGTGACCGAGGCCGAGCAGCCCGTGATGTACCGCATCGTGCGCGAGCTCGCCTCGGCCGCGCACCAGCCGATGCCGCGGCTCTACGTGAGCCCCACCGAGGCGCCGAACGCCTTCGCGACCGGCCGCAACCCGCGCAACGCCGCCGTCTGCGCCACGACCGGCATCCTGCGGCTGCTCGACGAGCGTGAGCTGCGCGGGGTGCTCGGCCACGAGCTCTCCCACGTCTACAACCGCGACATCCTGATCTCGTCCGTGTCAGGAGCGCTCTCCAGCGTCGTCACCTACGTGGCGCTCGGCGCCCAGCTCTTCGGCGGTAGCCGGAACATCCTCGCGACGATGCTGCTCGCGCTCGTGGGGCCGGTGGCCGCCGGCATCGTGCAGATGGCCGTGAGCCGCACCCGCGAGTACCAGGCCGACGCCAGCGGCGCGCAGCTCACCGGTGACCCGCTCGCGCTCGCGTCCGCGCTGCACAAGCTGGAGTACGGCACGCAGGCGGCGCCGCTGCCGCCCGAACCCCGGCTGGTCTCGCAGTCCCACCTGATGATCACCAACCCGTTCCGGGCGGGCGAGGGCATGGCGAAGCTGTTCTCCACCCACCCGCCGATCGCCGACCGGATCGCGCGCCTCCAGCAGATGGCCCGTCACGGCTGATCCACGGCCACCAGGTCGGCCACGTGCAGGAACACGTCGTCGTCGATGCCCGCGCCCGCCGGGATGCGCGCGAGGCGCTCGGTGCGCGGCGGGGCGCCACCGGGCCGCAGGCGGTAGCGACGCACGGCCTGCAGCCGGAACGCCCGGTCGGTCGCGGCGTGGGCGCGCACGTCGACGTCGAGGTAGACCGATCCCTCGACGTACACGGGGCGCCCGGGCTCGAGGTCCGGCGCCGGGTGCATCCCGGCGCAGTTGAGCGGGACGGAGCGCCTCCCGACCACGAGCACGTCGAGATCACCGGCGGCGTCCCCCTCGACGGCGGGCACCGTGTCCACCCCCAGGACGCCGCAGGCGACGACGGTGCCGTACTCGTCGAGGTCCCAGAGCCGGGTGGGTCGGCAGCGGAGCCGGTCGACCTCGTCGGCGTAGATCATCGGCGTCACGTGCACGACGTCCCCGACCGCGGCGACCGGCAGCCGTCCCTCCCGGAGGTGCCCGGGCAGCAGCTGCACGGTGGTCACCTCGCGGCGGCGGGCCTCGTCGCGCGAGTTCCAGCCGCCGCACCGGTGTGCCGCGGCGGTCACGCGTCCGCCCCGTCCCGGGCGCCCTCGTGCGTCGTCGGGAGTTCGGCCCCCTCGGCGACGAGGTCGGCGACGTACACCGCGTCGTCGGACACCTCCGACGGGGCCGGGAACCGGCCGAGGGGGACCGGCCGGACCGGGACGGAGGCGGTGCGCCGGTAGCGGCGGACGGCGGCGAGCCGGAACGAGCGGCGGCACAGCGCGACGGCCTCGCCGTGCTCCGTGCCGGCGGCCAGCACCGGGTCGAGGTAGAGCGACCCGTCGACGTGGGCCGGGCCGTCGGCCTCCGGCGGGGTGGTCGCGGCCCAGTTCACGGGGGCGAGCCGGCCCCGCGCGGCGAGCACCTCGATGCTGCAGGAGCAGTCGCCGGCGGGGTCGAGCGCGACGGTGGTGAGGGTGCCCCGGGCATCGACGCACCCGAACTCGTCCACCGTCCAGTACTCGGGTGCGGGCACCCCGTGGTGGACGGCACCCAGGTGGATCGTCCCGGCATAGATGGCGGGGACCACCTCCAGCCGGTCCCCGACCCGGGGCCGCCCGAGCGCCTCCACGGCCAGCAGGTGCGGCAGCAGCTGCACCGCCGTCGCCCCGTCCTGCCGCCGTCCAACGGCCGTCCCCGTGCTCCGTCCCGACCTGCGTCGCGTGCCCATCGCGCCTCCCGATCTCGTCCTCGGGGGCTTGGACTGCACCGGGCGCCGATCGGTTCCATCTTTTTCCGCGCCCGTCCCGACGACGGGTCGCCCCCCGGCCGGGGGACACCCCCGTCCCCCCGCGTCGGGTCCGGCCGGTGGACCCGACGCGACCTCCCGCGGAGCCATGCTCGATCCCGTCAGCACGGAGAACGCCCAGGTCAGGACGCTCCCCGCGACTCCGAACCCCTCGGGAGCAGCCATGAACACCCGTCGCCTCGCCGCCACCCTCGCCGCCGCCGCCGTCGTCTCCCTGTCCGGGATCGGGGCCGGCACCGCCCTGGCCGCGACCCCGGTGAGCCCGGCCGTCCCGGTCACGCCCGTCACCCCGGTCACGCCCGTCCACCCGGTGAGGCCCTCGAACGGCGGCTCGGGCACCCACCACGGCACCGGCCACACGAGCACGTCGACCTCGGGCGCGGACGCCGGCAGCGGGTCGGCCCTGCCGCTGGTCCTCGGCGGACTGGGCATCGCGGTCGTGGCCGGCGGCGGCGCCTACGCGCTCGCCCGTGGCGGTGCCGCCGACCGGGAGCGGGAGCGGCGCACCGAGGTGCAGGTCGTCACCGCACCTCCCGTGCACTACGGCTACGACCAGCCGCCCTTCGTGCAGCCGCCCTACGCCCAGCCCCGCTACGACGGGCCCCGGTACCGGTGACCGGGCGGCCGCGGAAGATCAGCGAGCACCGTCGGTGCCGGCGGCGCGCGGCCGGGCACCGCAGGTGCTCGCTCGACCGCGCCCGACCCGGCTCGACCGCCGACCCGGTAGCCCGGTAGCCCGGTAGCCCGACCCGGCACGCCGACTGATCCGCCGCCCGGACGGGAACCGGACGACCATGACCGCCGCCTACGGCCCGCACGGATCGAGCCTGCGGGACCTGCCCCGCCTGCGCCGCACCCGCCGTCGTCGGGCGTCGAGCTGGGACCGGACCGGCGGCAACGACGACCGCGCCCACGTCCCGGCCGGGGAGTCGGTGACGCTGCTCGACGTCGACGGGGCCGGTGTGGTCACCCACCTCTGGATGACCGTGGCCGGCCCCCGGCGGAAGCGGGCCGAGCTGCTGCGCCGCCTGACGATCCGGATGTGGTGGGACGGCGAGGAGTCGCCGAGCGTCGCCGCCCCGCTCGGCGACTTCTTCGGTGTCGGCCACGGGCGGACCACGAACTTCGTGTCGGCGCCCCTGCAGATGAGCCCGCAGGACGGACGCGCGCTGAACTGCTGGTTCGCCATGCCGTTCGCCGCCGGCGCCCGCATCGAGGTGCAGAACGAGGCGCCCGGCGAGGTCTGGCTCTACTCCTACGTCGACCACGAGGAGCTCGACGAGGTCGGGCCGGACATCGGCCGGTTCCACGCGCAGTGGAACCGCGAGCGCACCCGGGGGATCCGGCCCGGCCTGCTCAACTCCCGCTACCAGTTCGGCGGGGAGAACCTGACAGGAGACGGCAACTACACGATCCTCGACGCCCGCGGCCACGGGCACTACGTCGGCTGCGTGCTCAACGTCCGCCCACGTCGGAGGCGCCGCTGGAACTGGTACGGCGAGGGCGACGACATGATCTTCGTCGACCAGGAGCCGGGCGACTGGCCGCCGACGCTGCACGGCACGGGCACCGAGGACTACGTCAACACCGCCTGGTGCCCCACGCAGGCCTACTGCGCGCCCTACCACGGCGTCACGCTGTCGGGCGGACGCAACTGGCGCGGCCCGGTGTCGCTGTACCGTTTCCACGTCGAGGACCCCGTCGTCTTCGAGCGGAGCATCCGCGTGACGATCGAGCACGGGCACGCCAACCGGCGCAGCGACGACTGGTCCTCGGTCGCCTACTGGTACCAGGCCGAGCCGCACGTCCCGTTCGAGCTCCCGCCGCTCGCGGAGCGGCTGCCGTGACCGGGCACTGGGTGTGGGTCGTCGGACCGGACTGCTATCTCGACGACGACGGGCGCGAGCACCCGAAGCTCGCGCCGGGCGCGCCCGCGATGCGCTGGGCCTGCCACCGCGACACGCAGCCGGGCGACCTCGCCCTGCTGTACCGGTCGCAGCGCGCGAAGGACCTCGCCTACCTGCTGCGGGTCACGTCGGAGCCGGCGTACGAGGCCGGTCCGCGGCCGTGGAACTGCGCGGCCGAGGTGCTGCGCCGGCTCGACCCGCCGATCCCGTTGGCCGACCTGCGCGCGGACCCCGTCGTCGCGACCTGGCCGGCGCTGCGCGCGTCGTTCGTGCGGACGGGCGCGCCGATTCCCGACGACGTCTGGCGACGCCTCGCGGAGATGACGGCGTGAGAAGGGGGCGGTGAGCCGACCGCCTCCTCGTCGAGATGGCGCTGGTGGGTCCGGTCCGATGTTTGCAGCACCTATGAGCACCATCTCGACGACCCTGTCCGGTCAGCGCCGCAGCCCCTCCGCGAGCACCGCATCCGTCGTCGCGGGGGGCGGGGCCCGCCGCGCCGGCACGGCAACGACGACACGAGGCTGGCGGACGCGATCGGCCCGGAGTTCCTCACCGCCCGCTGAGGACGACGGCCTGCGGGGCGCGGCCCACCTGCCGGTCGGCGCGCCGCACCGCCCCGAGAACCGCCACGACGAGCGGCCAGATCCCCAGGACGA
The DNA here is from genome assembly GCF_050955885.1 of Actinomycetospora sp. CA-084318. Taxonomy (NCBI): domain Bacteria; kingdom Bacillati; phylum Actinomycetota; class Actinomycetes; order Pseudonocardiales; family Pseudonocardiaceae; genus Actinomycetospora; species Actinomycetospora sp. CA-084318. Next base: position 5,665,357 of record NZ_CP192098.1, on the reverse strand, counting down.
CGACCGTCACCCGCTGCGAGAGGCCGTACCAGGGCCCGCCCGTCACCAGCTCCACGGTGAACCACGCGAGCAGCACGGTCATGACGACGACCGCGACCAGCGACGCCCGCCGCAGCCCGGGCGCCGTCGTCGGGGACCGCACGAGCGACAGCGGCCACCCGACGAACCCCAGCCAGGCGAGGCCACCCGCCACCATGTGCGGCCACGAGGTGCCCTGGACCGGCTGGGGGAAGAGCGCGGCGAGCGCGAGGAAACCGCCGCCGGCGCCGAGCAGGACGCGCCCGGTGCGCGGCACCTGGTGCAGGCGGGCCGCCACCGCGACGTAGGCGAGCCCCACGACCAGCACCGTCGTCGTCATGATCCAGCGGTCGACCGCCCCGAGGCTCTCGAGGGCGCTCAGCGACATCGCGAGCGGGTCCACCGTCGGCTGGGCGGCCTGGGCCGCGACGAGGCCCACCGGGAAGACGACGAGCGGGACCAGGGCGAGCACCACCGTCCAGCGGGCCGACGCGGCGATCCGACGGGTGCCGAGGGCGACCCGCAGCGGCCACACCGTCTGCGCGAGCAGCACCGTCCGCTCGGCCGCGCCGAGCCACGTGCCGTCTGTCCAGGCCTGCGCGCAGAGCCACACGACGGTCGCCGTGACGATGCCCGTCATCACCAGCGACCCCGTCCGCAGGTGCGGCGCGCGGAGCAGACCCAGCGGCCACAGCGCGAAAGCCGCGCAGGCGAACGCCATCGCGGTCATGTGGACCGCCGAGCTGCCGTGTGCGGGCTGTGGCGCGAGGGAGACCACCACGACGGCGAGCGCCCCGGCTCCGAGCACCCATCGTCCGGCCCGCGGGGCGCGCAGCCCGGCCGCGACGGCCAGGTAGATAAGTCCCAGGGCGAGCAGCCCGGTCGTCATGACCCAGCGCTCGTCCGCGCCGCGCCCCGCGAGCGTGCTCACCGTCTGGCGGACCGGGTCGTAGCCGCCCGGTCGCTGCACGGCCTGCGCGAGCAGGACCGCCGTCACGAGCACCACCGGCGCGGCGGCCGCGAGCAGGAGCACCAGCGGCTCCCGCGCACGACCGATCATGGCCCCAGCTACCCGGAGCGCTCCGGGACGTACTCCTCCCACCAGTCCGCGACCTGCCGGCGGTGCACGAGGGACACCTCCGGCTGCGTGGTGGCCCACGCCAGGAAGTCGCGCACCGCGACCGCCCGGGACGCCTGGCCGCTCCAGCGCGGGTGCAGACCGACGGTGAGCAGGCGGGCCCCGGCGCCGTGCCGGGCCTCGTCGAGCAGGAGGTCGACGGCCCCGATCAGCGACTCCGCGAAGTGCCGTGGCGTCGCGTAGGTGGGCGGCAGGAAGTACCGCGTGTCGTTGTGGACCTTGGAGTACGGCACGACGAGCCACGGGCGGCCGTCCACCTCGACCCGGTACGGCAGTTCGTCGTTGACCGCGTCGCTGTCGTAGGCCAGGTCCGGATGGGCGGCCGCGAGCCGCCGGGTCCGTTGCGAGGGGAAGGAGCGCACGTACCAGCCCCGGACCGGGCGACCGACCAGCTCGGGCAGCACCCGCATCGCGTGGTCGAGGTCGGCGCGCTCCTCGTCCTCGGTCATCTGCGTGACCTCGGCCCAGCGGTACCCGTGGCCCAGCACGTCGTGGTCGCTCGCCCGCAGCCATGCCGCGAACGGTGGGTTGCGCTCGAGGGCCCGCGCGCACACGCCGAAGGTCACCGCGGCGTCGAACCGTTCGAACAGCCGGACCAGCCGCCAGATGCCGACGCGGGAGCCGAACTCGTAGTGCCCCTCGGTCCCGAGGTCGCGCACCGCCGGGTCGATCGGCAGCGTGTACTCGCCCCAGCTGTCGTTGCCCTCGTCGTCGGCCCAGGAGGCCTCCGCCCCCTCCTCGACGTTGACGACGACGTTGACCGCGACCAGCGAGCCGTCCGGCCACCGGTCGAGGGGCACGGTGCCTGCGTGGCCGACGAAGTCGCGGTCGATCATGGGTCCGGTCTACCCGAGGGGAGCACCGATGGACCGACTCGCCGGCCGTGTCTGTCTGGTCACCGGCACCGCGTCGGGGATCGGACGTGCGATCGCCGTCCGGTTCGCCCGTGAGGGGGCGACGGTGGTGTGCGCCGACCGTCGGTCGACGCCCGACGGGGGCGGGGAGTCGACCGTCGACCTCGTCCGCCGCGAGGGCGGGCGCGCCCACGAGGTGCTCGTCGACCTCGCCGACGCCGCGGCCACCGCAGGACTCGTCGACGAGGTCGTCGCCGCGCACGGGCGCCTCGACGTGCTCGTCAACAACGCCGCGATCTCGGTCGGACGTCCGCTGCTCGACACCACCCTCGAGCAGTGGGACGCGGTGTTCGCCGTCAACGTCACGGCGGTCTTCCTGCTGACCCGCGGCGCGGTGGCGCACATGCTCACGCGGGAACCCGACGAGCACGGCGTCCGCGGCCGGATCGTCAACGTGTCCAGTCAGCACGGGATGATCGGGGCGCGCGGCGACGCCGCCTACGGGACCTCGAAGAGCGCGGTCGTGTACCTGTCCCGACAGATCGCCACCGACTACGGCGCGGCCGGGATCGTCTGCAACGGCGTCGCACCGGGCAAGATCCTCACCGGGGCGGGCGGCCGCGAGGACGACCCGGCCTGGCAGCACCACTGGCGGGACCGCACTCCGGCTCCGCGGCTCGGCGTGCCCGACGACGTCGCGCACGCGGCGCTCTTCCTCGCCTCCGACGAGGCCCGCTACGTCAACGGCACGAACCTGATGGTCGACGGCGGGTGGACCGCGTCCTGAGCCGCTACGACGACGCGCCCGCCCGGCGCGCGACGTCCATGACGTACTCGCCGTAGCGCGACTTGCCCTGGGCCTCGCCGAGGCGCAGCGCCTGGTCGGGGGTGATCCAGCCCTCGCGCAGGGCGAGTTCCTCGAGGCAGGCGATGCGCACGCCCTGCCGGTGCTCGAGCACGGAGATGTACTGGCCGGCCTCGATCAGCGACTCGTGGGTGCCGGTGTCGAGCCAGGCGAAGCCGCGGCCGAGGTCGATCAGGCGGGCGTCGCCGCGGTGCATGTAGGCGAGGTTGAGGTCGGTGATCTCGAGTTCGCCGCGCGCCGAGGGGGTCAGGCAGCGGGCGAGCGAGACGACGTCGTTGTCGTAGAGGTAGAGCCCGGTGATGGCGCGGTTGGAGCGCGGCTTCGCCGGCTTCTCCTCGATGGAGATCAGCCGGCCGTCGGCGTCGGCCTCGCCGACGCCGTAGCGCTCGGGGTCGCCGACGGGGTAGCCGAACAGGGTGGCGCCCTTCTCGGTCTCGACCTGGGCGACGGCGCGCTGCAGGATCGTCGAGAAGCCCTGGCCGTGGAAGATGTTGTCGCCCAGGACGAGGGCGGCGGTGTCGTCGCCGACGTGGTCGGCGCCGATGAGGAAGGCCTCGGCCAGGCCGTTGGGTTCGGCCTGCTCGGCGTAGGAGAAGCGCACACCCCACTCGGAGCCGTCGCCGAGCAGCCGCCGGAAGGCGGGGAGGTCGACCGGGGTGGAGATGATCAGGATGTCCCGGATGCCGGCGATCATGAGCACCGAGATCGGGTAGTAGATCATCGGTTTGTCGTAGACCGGCAGGAGCTGCTTCGAGACCGCCCGGGTGACCGGGTGCAGTCGGGTGCCGCTGCCCCCGGCGAGCACGATTCCCTTCACCCCGGGGACTCTAGATGGCGCATCCGCCGTCACTCCTTCGAGTGCCCCCGGTCAAGGTGCGATAACGATCCGGTCGCGCGTCGCGACAACCCGGGCACGAGCGCATCGCTCGGAACCCATCGCCCAGCGCACCTCCCGGGGGACACCTGTGTCTGCACACCGCCGCACCCGCCGTGCCCGCCCCGTCGTCGGACGGGTCGCCCTCGCCGGGGTCGCGCTCGCCGGGCTCTCCGCCGCTCCGGGCGCCACCGTCGCGTCGTCGACGCCGCTCGAGGCCCCGGCGGCGCCCGTGGTCGTCGCGCAGGGCCCGCTCGCGGCGGCGCCGGCCGACCACGACGACGTGCTCTGGTACGGCCTGCTCTCCGCCGCCGCGCTCGCGGGCGCGGCCGGGGCGCACCAACTCGTCGGCCGGCCCCGCCGCGCCTGACGGCGGGCGACGGTTCCCCGGGCGGCGCGGTCCCGGGGAACCGCGCCCACGGCTCGGCTCACGCCGGGAACGGCACCAGCTCCTCGCGGTGGTGGAACGGGTAGGGCGCGGGCCCGGCCTGGGCGGACCGGGCGGCGAGCAGTTCGGCGTACTGCGTGCGCGGATCGACCACGCCGTAGGCGGCGCGGGCCTCCGCGGGCTCCCGGACCACCGGGTTCACCGGCCGCGTCCCCCGCAGCACCGGTTCGAGGATCGGCACCGTCCGCGGGCTGGCCAGCTTCAGGGCCCAGATCTCCACGTGCTTGCTGGCCGCCACGAGCCGCACGACGGGTCGGGTCAGGGCGATCGCGACCCGGTCGGTGAAGCCCGACTGCCCGGTGGCGCCGAGCTTGCGCATCCAGCGCGGCATCGTCGCGATGACCGCGCGGCGGACGACGGCGTTGAACACGAACCGCAGCAGGGCGGGGGTCCGGTCCGGGACGACGGTGGTACTGCTGTCGAGCAGGAAGTCCATCATGTCCTGCGCGACCTCGGAGCCGACCAGGCGCGGCCGGTAGGCGGCGAAGTAGGCGCGGACGCCCTCGCGCGAGCGCGGCACGTCGGCGGGGTCGATCGTCTGGAACTCCGCGGCCCGCGCGCACTCCTCCCAGTACTGCGCCTCCTCGTCCGGCGTGAGCCTCCCCGGGCCGAACACCTCGTAGGTGTAGAGGATCGAGTGCCAGGCGGTGAGGTGGATCCAGAGCTGGGAGGCGGGGTCGTTGGCGTCGTAGGTCCCGCCGGTCACCGGGTCGTGCCCGATCGCCCGCGAGTGGATCTTCACCAGCGTGTCCGAGGCCTTCAGGACGGACTCGGCGTCACCGAACTTCACCGTCGCGAAGTACTGCATCGTCCGGTCGTAGCGCAGCCGCGGTCGCTGCTTGACCTGCCCGGACTGGTCGACCGAGGCGACCAGGTGCGGGTCGAGCTCCTCGATGACGACGGCCCGGAGGAACCCGAGCACGATCGAGGTGGGATAGCCCCAGACCTTCCAGGTCACCGAGTCCGGACCGAAGAAGCCGTAGTCCTGCTGTCGTCGGGTCACCGCGCCACCTCCGTCGCCAGGTATGTGCGACGCACGGTAACCCTATACAGCATGTAACGGCTACCCCCGGTAAGAGGTACATGCTGTTCCCCCTGGTGAGATCAGGGTTTCACCGGAGGCAACGGTGCCTTCCCGACGACGAGGGTGGTCGCCATGCGCCTCACCTCCCGCTCCTCGCGATCGCTCGACCTCGCTCGGACCGAGGCCCTCGCCCTCGGCGCCGGGACGATCGGCACCGCACACCTGCTGCTCGGCCTCGTGCGCGAGGGCCGGGAGAGCGGCGACCCGCTGCTCGCCGGGGTGGACCCGGACCGGGTGCGCGGCCTGCTGCCCCTGCGTCCGCCCGACGGCGCGCCGCTGCCGCTCAGTCCCGGCGCCGCCGCCGCGCTGACCGTGGCGGCCCGGGACGCCGCGGGCGGGCGGGTCGACGCCGCGCAGCTGCTCGCGGCCGTCCTCACCCACCCGACGTCGACCGCGGTGGACGTGCTCGAGCGGCTCGGGACCGACCCCGGCCACCTGTGGGCCCGGGCGCGTTCGGCCGCCCCGGCGCCGGTGCCGGTGCTCGTCCGGCACTGACGGCGTCCGATATTTTCTCGCGCCGGATGTCGAGACGCGGCCGGCGGCTCCGTCCCCGGGGTGCGAGCGGCCGCCCGGGCCGCTCCTACACCAGCGAGGAGATCGCCGTGAAGTACCTGATGCTCAAGCACTACCGCGGTGGCCCGACCCCCGTGCACGGCCAGCCCCCGATGGACCGCTGGACGCCGGAGGAGGTCGACGCGCACATGCAGTACATGAGCGACTTCGCCGACCGGCTGCGCGAGACCGGGGAGTTCGTCGACAGCCAGGCGCTCGCAGAGCGGGGCGCCTTCGTGCGCGCCGACGGTGCGGGACGGCCCCCGGTCACCGACGGCCCGTTCGCGGAGACCAAGGACCTGATCGCCGGCTGGATGATCATCGACGTCGACTCGTGGGACCGGGCGGTCGAGCTCGCCGGTGAGCTGTCCGCGGCCCCGGGCGCGGGCGGCGAGCCGATCGACGAGTGGCTCGAGGTGCGGCCGATGCTCACCGGTGTGCCGGGGCAGGAGTGACCCCCTCCCTGCTGCGGGAGCTCGTACCCGCGGTGATCGGCGTCCTCGTCCGGCGCGGCGCGGACTTCGCGTCGGCCGAGGACGCCGTGCAGGAGGCGCTGATCCGCGCGCTCGACACGTGGCCGGACGACCCACCGCGCGACCCGAAGGGCTGGCTGGTCGCGGCCGCGTGGCGCCGGTTCCTCGACGCGGTGCGGTCCGAGGCGTCCCGGCGCGACCGGGAGGACGCGGTGGACGCCGAGCCGCCCGGTGAGACGGTGTCCGGCGCCGACGACACGCTGCGGCTGTACTTCCTCTGCGCCCACCCGACGCTGCCGGTGTCCGCCGCGGTGGCCCTGACGTTGCGGGCGGTCGGCGGGCTGACCACCCGGCAGATCGCCGACGCCCACCTCGTCCCCGAGGCGACCATGGCCCAGCGGATCAGCCGGGCGAAGAAGAAGCTCGCGGGCCTGCCGCTCGACCGCCCCGGTGACCTCACGACGGTGCTGCGCGTGCTGTACCTCGTGTTCAACGAGGGCTACGGCGGCGATGTCGATCTCGCGGCCGAGGCGATCCGCCTGACGCGGCAGCTGACGGCGCTCTCCGCCGAACCGGAGGTCGCGGGCCTGCTCGCGCTCATGCTGCTGCACCACGCCCGCCGGGCCTCGCGCACCGGGCCGGGCGGCCGGCTGGTCCCGCTCGCCGAGCAGGACCGGAGCCGCTGGGACACCGGGCTGATCGCCGAGGGCGTCGCGGTGCTGCAGACCGCGCTGGCCCGCGACCGGCTCGGCGAGTACCAGGCGCAGGCGGCGATCGCGGCCCTGCACGCCGACGCCCCGAGCGCCGAGGAGACCGACTGGCCGCAGATCGTGGAGTGGTACGACGAGCTGCTGGCCCTCGCCGACACCCCCGTGGTGCGGCTCAACCGGGCGGTCGCGGTGGGCGAGGCGGACGGCCCGCACGCCGGGCTCGCGGCGCTCGACGGGGTTCCCGACGACGTCCCCCGCCGGACCGCGGTGCTCGCCCGCCTGCGCGAGCGCACCGGGGACCTCGACGCCGCCGCGGAGCTCTACGCCACGGCCGCACGGGCGGCGGGCAGCGTCGCCGAACGGGACCACCTCACGCGGGAGGCGGCCCGGGTCCGGGCGGTGCGTCAGGAGCCGTAGGCCGAGCAGTTGACCGACGCGGAGCCGTACTCACCGCCCTGCGAGGCCGCCGACTTGGTGTCGAGGACACGCCCGGTCTGGTCGGTGATGGTGCAGGTGAGGTCGCCGTCGGTGCCGGGATAGGTGTAGGCGCTGACGGTCGCCGTGTGGAAGGACTCGCTGCCCACGGACATGACCTTGGTCCACGGCACCTTCGTCGACTGCCCGGCCGACCCGGACGAGCCGTCGACGCTCCAGTTGATCGAGGTCTTCGCAGCCGAGCCGGTGATCGAGAGCGTGTAACTGGTGACGGCGGCGGACTCCTCGGTGCCACCGACGGACTGAGCAGGAACGGCCGGTCCCGACGACGAGCTCGACCCGATGCTGTTCAGGCTGCTCACGAACGCCTCGGTGAACGCCACGGCCGAGATGATGCCGAGGATCGAGAGAGCGAGGCCGATGGCAGCCATGACGACGCGGACGCGCCGGCGCACACCGATCACCACGGCCGCGACGCCGAGACCCGCACCGATGATTCCGACGAGGATGCCGGCCTGATTGAGGAAGGGCAGTGGGGAGAGCCCGAGCGTGATGATGCCGAGGATCAGCGCCGGCATCGCCAGCGAGTTCCTCGGCTGTGGCTGCTGGGGCGGAGGTCCCCAGGCACCCTGCTGGGGAGGAACCCACTGGCCCTGGTGCGGCGGCGCCCACTGACCCTGGGGCGGACCGTAGGGACCCTGGGGGTAGCCGAACCCGCCCGTTCCGGCCGGCGTCGGGTGTCCCTGGCCGTACGTCGGCCGATACGGCGCTGCCGAGCCGTCGGCGGGCTGCTGCTCGAACGGCTGGCGGGTGTCGGTCACGTGGGCTCCTCGGGCGATCCGGTGCGGATACTGACGATTCGCCCGGAGTGGAACTTGTGTTACCTGCCTCCTCGTCGGGATCGTCCGGTGCACACGAAGCGCGTCCGGGTCCGGACCGACTGACCTGGCGTCGCCCGGTGTGGCTCGCATCTGGGTGGCGCTGATCAACATCAGCCCGCGTACCGCTGCGAAGATCATGCAGAGCCATGACATCGAGCCCGACGAGGTACGCCTCGCCGTCGTCGGTGTCCCAGGCCTCAGGCTCGCCTGGGACGAGCACGCCGAGCGGGGACGCCGTGCACTGGTCACGACCGCGATCCCCGGTCGCGAGGCGCTGATCGTCCTCTACCCGGTAGGTCCACCGCACGAGGACGAGTGGAATCTGGGAAGCGCGTACTTCACGGGACGTCGAGGCGAGGCATAGTGGTCGTGTGCACGGTCAGGGCGACTTCTACGAGGACGACGAGCCGGTCGACGAGCTGCTCGCTGCCTTCGACGAGGGAGAACAGGGCGTGACCGGTCCCCTGAGCCGGGGCCGGACCGAGTTCGTCCACTTCGACCTCGAGGACCCCGTCGCGGTCACGTCGGAGCTGGTCGGGAACGCCAAGCGGAGCATCTAGCTCGCGCTACTGTCGGGCGATGGCCTCTCCGGTCGACGTCAAGCTCATCTTGTGTCAGTCGGCAGCGGCCGACTCGTCCCAGGGCACCCTGCACATGCTCGGGGCCGGCTGGTCGATCACGAACTCGCCCACGATGCCTCAGGCCGTGGCGTTGCTGATCAAGGTGCCCTGGGATCGTGCCAATCAGCAGCTCCACATCGTGGTGGAACTGCTCGACGCGGATGGCTCGACGGTCGAGCTGGCTGGCCCGAAGGTTCCTCAACCCGTGCGTGCCGAGGCCGATCTCGAGGTGGGGCGACCGCCCGGGATCGCCCACGGGTCCCCGCTCGACGCGGCCATGGCACTCAACTTCCCGGCCCTTCCGCTGCAGCCCGGGCGCTACCAGTGGCGGGTGTCGGTCGCCGACACGACCGAGTCCGAGTCGTTCACCGTGAGGTGACCCGGGTCTGCGGCCCGGGTCCGGGCGGCGAGTCAGCGGTAGTTCGTGAACTGCAGCGCGATCCCGAAGTCCTGGCCCTTGAGCAGTGAGATCACCGCCTGCAGGTCGTCCTTCTTCTTACCGGTGACGCGGAGCTGGTCGTCCTGGATCTGGGCCTGGATGCCCTTGGGGCCCTCGTCCCGGATCACCTTGGTGATCTCCTTGCCCTTCTCCTTGGAGATGCCCTGCACGAGGCTCCCGGTGACCTTGTAGGTCTTGCCGGACACCGAGGGCTCGCCGACGTCGAAGGCCTTCAGGGAGATGTCCCGCCGGACGAGCTTCTCCTTGAACACGTCGATGGCCGCGGTGCACCGCTCCTCGGTCTCCGAGGTGATCGTGATGGCCTCCTCGCCGGCCCACGCGATCGAGGTGCCGGTGCCGCGGAAGTCGTAGCGCTGCGAGAGCTCCTTCGCCGCCTGGTTGAGCGCGTTGTCGACCTCCTGGCGGTCCACCTTGCTCACGACGTCGAACGACGGGTTCGCCATCCGGGGCTCCTCCTCGAGGGGTTGACGACGGCGGGTCGGGTCCGGTCTACACCCACCCCCCGGGTGCACCCCAGGGGCGCACCGGCTTGTAGTCTTCTCGTCGCCGTCCGGCGAGGCGGCATCCCGGCGGGTTGCCCGAGCGGCCAATGGGAGCGGACTGTAAATCCGTCGCGAAAGCTTCGAAGGTTCGAATCCTTCACCCGCCACCCGGAACCCCCGTCCACGCTCGTGGGCGGGGGTTCCGCGTCTCCCGGGCCGGTCGTCGACCAGTGTCGATTTCGGTGTCGCGAACCGGGTCCTCCGGGCCTGGACAGCTCGCGTAATCTCCGACGCGTCGGTCGTGCCCCCCGCGGCCGGCACCGGCCCCGGGGCACGCCCCCCTGTGACCCCGGGGCCACCCTCACACGGCGTCTCAGACCGCGTCGTGACCGCGTTCGCCGGTCCGCACGCGCAGCACGAGGTCGACCGGCCGCACCGACAGCTGCCCGTCCGCGTCGCCGAGGTTCGCCCGGATCTGCTCGATCAGCCGCTCCACGAGGTCGTCGTCGACGACGGTCTCGATCCGCAGCCGCGGCACCAGGTCGACGGCGATCCGCGCACCCTTGTGCACCTGGACGTGCCCGGCCTCGTGGACCCGCACCTCGCTGATCGTCATGCCGAGCACCGCGAGCCGCTCGCAGGCCCGGCGGACGCCGTCGAGGGCGTGGGGCCGCACCAGCGCGGTCACGAGCTTCACGCGGATCTCCTCGGGTCGGGGCCCCCACGCTAGGCCCTGCCCGGCGCTCCTGCGACGCTCTGCGCCCGTGTCCGGAACCGTGCTCGTCCTCGGCGGCCGCAGCGAGATCGGGGTGGCCCTGGCGGCCCGCCTCGTCGCCGACGGCCGCGCCGCCACCGTGGTGCTGGCCGCCCGCCGCGCGGACACCCTCGGCGGGGAGGTGGCGTCATTCGGGGCCGCCCGGGTGGGCACCGTCGAGTTCGACGCCGACGACCTCGCCGGGCACGAGGCGGTCCTCGACCGCGTCGAGCGGGAGTTCGGCCCGCCCGACGTCGTGATCGTGGCCTTCGGCGTGCTCGGCGACCAGCAGCGCGCCGAGGTCGACGCCGACCACGCGCTCGCCGTGGTGCACACCGACTACGCGGCCCAGGTCGGGGTGCTCACGCGGGTCGCGGCACGGATGCGGGCGCGGGGGAGCGGCGAGATCGTCGTGTTCTCCTCGATCGCCGGCTGGCGGGTGCGGCGAGCGAACTACGTCTACGGCTCGGCGAAGGCAGGCCTGGACGGGTTCGCGACGGGGCTCGCGGACGCCCTGCGCGGGTCGGGCGTCCACCTGACCGTGGTGCGGCCCGGCTTCGTCATCGGCCGCATGACGGCGGACAGCGGCCTGTCGCCGGCGCCGCTGTCGTCCACCCCGGACCAGGTCGCCGACGCCGTGGCCGACGGGCTGGCGCGTCGTCGGGACGTCGTCTGGGTGCCCGGGCGGCTGCGCCTGCTCGCCGCCGTGATGCGGGTGCTCCCGGCCCCGGTGTGGCGGCGGATGCCGCGCTGAGCGCAAGCAATGCGTCGCTGCTTGCATCGAGCGCCAGAAAATCCGGCACCGTCGACGCGGTGAGTCACGGTGCCGGATTCTCTGTCTCTGGGTGCAAGCAGTGACGCATTGCTTGCACCGGAGGTGCTCAGGACCGGTGCGTGATCTCCGCGGACGCGCCCGGGCCGAGCTGCAACGAGGTGACGGGGACGTCGCCGAGGGCCTCGTCGATCGCCGCGAGGGTGTCGGCGGAGAGCTCGATCCCGGCCGCCTTCGCGTTCGCGTGGACCTGCTCCGGCCGGGACGCGCCGATGATGGCCGACGCGAGCTCGGGCCGGCGCAGCACCCACGCCAGGGCGAGCTCGGCCATCGACAGGCCCGCGCCGTCGGCGACCGGGCGCAGCCGCTGCACCGCCTCCAGCGTGCGGTCGGTGAGCTTCTGCTTGATGAAGCCGTTCATCTCGTCGGACGCCGCGCGCGAGTCGACCGGGACCTCCTCACCGGGCCGGTACTTCCCGGTGAGGACGCCCTCGGCCAGCGGTGACCAGACGATCTGGGAGATGTCGTGCTCGGCGCAGGTCTGGAAGACCCCGTCCTCCGGCGAGCGCCACAGCATCGAGTACTGCGGCTGCGAGGAGACGAAGGTGACGTCGTCCGGCGCGGCCTCGAGCCCGGCTCGGATCTGGTCCGGGGTCCACTCGCTGAACCCGAGGTAGCGGGCCTTGCCGGCGCGCACGACCTCGGCGAGCGCCTCCATCGTGTCCTCGATCGGCACCCGGGAGTCGAACCGGTGGCACTGGTACAGGTCGACGTGGTCGGTGCGCAGACGCTGCAGCGAGGCGTCGATCTGCTTCGCGATCTGCGCGGGCGAGAGGCCGGAGTCGGTGTCCGACATCGGGAAGTAGACCTTCGTCGCGAGCACGTACTCGTCGCGGCGGTAGTCGGCGAGGATGTCGCCCCAGGCGGTCTCGGCGGCGCCGCGGCCGTACACGTTGGCGGTGTCGAAGAAGGTGATGCCGGCGTCGAAGGCGGCGCGGGTGCAGGCGGCGGTGGCGTCGGCCTCGACCCCGCCGGAATAGGTCAGCCAGGAGCCGAGGGAGATCTCGGACACCTGCAGGTCGCTGGATCCCAGCTTGCGGAAGCGCACGACGGCGACCCTACGAGCCGGACCGCCTCGGGCGCCGTCCGGAAGCCGTGGGTTACCGCCGAACGGACGTTCGGGGCCATCCGTCGCACGAAAGAGCCCGTTCGTCGCACCGTTCTGAAACACGGGTGTGAACTCTGTCCGGCCGGTCTGGCCAGGACGGGCCCTGTCCGACACGATGGGGTGCGTCCGCGGCGGCCACTGCCACGCCCGCCGACCACCCCCGATCCGTGCAGGAGGCACCGAGGCGTGACCCTGTTGACCGCCCCGCTACGACCACTGGCCGACGTCCTGGACCTCACCTCCGAGGCCGTCCTCGCCCTCGGCACGCTGTCGGTCGGAGCGCTGAGCCTGCTGCTCGCCTCCGACGACGAGGACTACCCGCCGCTGCACTCCGTCGAGCGTCCCCGCTCCTGAGCGCACGCACCGCCCACGGACGCCCGTCCGGACCTCCCGGTCCGGGCGGGCGTCCGGCGTCTCAGCCCTTCTCCAGCAGCTCCCGGATCGCCCGCAGCTCGTCGCGGATCTCCACGAGCAGCCCGGGCAGCTCGTGGTTGCGCTCCCAGTGCGGGGTGACGTCGATGCCGAGGTCGGCGAGGTCCCGCCCGTAGAGCTCGGCGAGCAGGGTGCGGTAGGGCTCCTCGGGCACGGTGCCGTTCTCCCAGCGGGACAGCTGGGTCTTCAGGCTCGCGGCCGAGGCCACGTCCACCCGGCCGGCCTCGGCGAGCGCCCGGAGCCGGGCCACCGCCGCGGTCTGCGACCAGCCCATGTCGCGACGGGCCTCGCGGAGGGTGACCACGATCGCGAGCGTAGACGAGTCGTCGTCAGTCCCGGCCGCGGGTGCGCGTCGCCCGCTTCGGCGCGGGCCGAGGCCGTCGCCCCGCTCGCGCGGCCGGTGCGGGGGCGGGATCCGGGCTCGACTCCGGGGTGCCCGTGGTCTTCCCGACGGCGGGCAGCGGACGTCGGGAGGCCCGACGCGGCCGGGTCGACGGCAGGCCGGACTCGATCGGCGCGGGCGGGTCGTGGCGGTCGAGGAAGGCGCACAGCGCGGGCCAGAGCCGGTCGCGCGACGCCCGACCGCACAGGACACCGAGGTGTCCGCCCGGGGCGGTCATCAACGACGCGTCCGCGGAGGCCAGCACGGTGGAGCCCGCCCGGACCGAGCGGGGCGGGACCACGGTGTCGTCCTCCCCGGCCACGAGCAGCACGGGCCGTGCGAGCGCGCCGAGGTCGATCTCGTGCCCCGCGACGTGGACCCGCCCGGCGGCGAGCTCCCGCCCGTCGACCATCGCGTGGAAGGACGACCCGACGAGGCCGGCCTGCGCGCCGACGACGGCCCGCACGTCGTCGATGGCCTCGAGCTGGGCGAGGAAGTCCCGGTCGGCCAGGTGCGAGAGCACGGTGAGCGGGGTGGTGAGGAACGTGCCGACCGAGGCGACCGACAGCGCCGGCGGGATGCCAGGCAGGGTGGGCAGCAGCCCGAGCAGGGTCTGGGTGGTGGCGAGCACCGGCCCGCCGGCGGCCAGCGCGAGCGGGCGGACCGGGACCCGCTCGGGCACCTGGTCGAGGGCGAACGGCGTCGCGATCGCGGTCACCGAGGCGATCGGCAGGGCCGGGTCGTCGGCGGCGGCGAGCAGCGTCGCCAGACCACCGATCGACCACCCGACGACGTGCACCGGGGCGCCGTCGTGATGCGCGGAGACGGTGCGGACGACGTGCGGGAGGATGTCCTCCACCCAGCGGGCGAGGTCGGCCGGGGACGCCGCGACCGGGGCGTCGTGGCCGACCAGGTCCTCGTCGTCGACCTGGTGGACGTGGCGCCCCTCGCCGACGAGGTGCTCGACGAGGCTGCACCCGCGCCGCAGGTCGAACGCCACCCCGCAGGCCCCGAGCGGTGACACCAGCAGTACGGGGGCGCCCCGCAGACGCGCGGTGGGGTGGACGGCGTAGCGATAGGTGCTGACCTGGCCCGAGCGGGCGAGCCCGTGCGCCCGCCCGACCGCCCACGCGTCCGGGTCGGCCGGGCCGGTGTCGATCGCGACCCGCGGCATCCGCCGCAGGTCGGCGAGGGGACCCTCGATCACCCGGTCCCGGACGTTCGTCAGGGCCCGCGCGAACGTCCTCGGACCGATCACGTCCGTCCCCCCGTCGCCGTCGTCGCGGTGATCGTGCCATCCCCCTGACGGATCACGCCCGACGAGACGGATCAGGCCTGGGCGACCACCCCGGCCGCGAGCAGCTTCTCCACGCGGTCGGCGTCGAGGCCCCACCCGGTGAGCGCCTCGACCGTGTGCTGGCCGGGCACCGGCGGGGGCGTCGGCGCGGCGCTGGGGGTGCGGTCGAAGCGGGGGGCCGGGGCGGGCTGGCGCACCCCGAACGCCTCGGTGATCGTGCCGCGGGCCGCGATGTGCGGGTGCTCCGCGGCCTCCTCCATCTCCAGGACCGCCGCGACGCAGGCCTCGGTCGGCTCGAGGTCGGCGGCCCACTCGTCGCGGCTGCGACCCGCGAACACCTCGGCGAGCCGCGCGGTGAACTCGGGCCAGCGGGAGATGTCCCACTGGTTCGTCGCGATGTCCTCGCCGTCGAGCCCCAGCCCGGACATCAGCGCGGCGTAGAACTGCGGCTCGATCGCGCCGACCGCGACATACTTCCCGTCCGCGCAGCGGTAGGTCTCGTAGAACGGGGCGCCGCCGTCGAGCAGGTTCCGCCCGCGACCGCCCGGCCAGAGGCCCTGCGCGCGCATCCCGTAGATCATGGCCATCTGCAGGGCGCCGCCGTCGACGATCGCGGCGTCGACGACCTGGCCCCGCCCGCTGGTGCCCCGCTCGACGAGTGCCCCGAGCACACCGACCGCGAGCAGCATGCCGCCGCCGCCGAAGTCCCCGACCAGGTTCATCGGGATGCCCGGGGAGCCGTCGGGGCCCTCGACGTGCCCGACCACGCCCGCCGTCGCGAGGTAGGTCAGGTCGTGGCCGGCGCGCTGCGCCTGCGGGCCGTCCTGACCCCAGCCGGTCATCCGGCCGTAGACCAGGCGCGGGTTGCGCTCGTGGCAGACGTCCGGCCCGATGCCGAGGCGCTCCGCCACGCCGGGGCGGAAGCCCTCGAGCAGCACGTCGGCCTCCGCCACGAGGTCGAGCAGCACCTCGACGGCCTCGGGGGACTTCAGGTCGAGGGCGACGGAGCGCCGGCTGCGGTTGAGCACGTCCTTCGCGGGGTCGCCGAGCTTCAGACCGCCGGCCTTGGTGCGGTCGACACGGAGCACGTCGGCCCCGAGGTCGGCGAGCAGCATCGCCGCGAACGGGCCCGGGCCGATGCCGGCCACCTCGATCACCTTCACGCCGTCCAGGACACCCATGGCGTGCACCCTAGTGACAGTCAGCGCTGACCGGAAGTGTTCCACCCCGGAACGAACGAACGGCACCCTCGCAGCATCTATGTGCGCGAGAGTGCCGTTCGCTCAGGGTGGTGCTGGGCCGATCAGCCGATCGAGTCGCGGAAGTTCTGGCCCTTCTCCGCCTTCTCGACCAGCGACGCCGGCGGGGTGAACCGGTCGCCGTAGCCCTTGGCGAGGATGCGGGCCCGCTCGACGAAGCCGGGCAGGCCGCCCGGATAGCCGTCGATGTACTGCGCCACGCCACCGGTCCACGCCGGGAAGCCGATGCCCATGATCGAGCCGATGTTGGCGTCGGCGACGGTGTGCAGCACGCCCTCGTCGAAGCACTTCACGGTCTCGAGGGCCTCGGCGAAGAGCATCCGCTCCTTCATGTCCTCGAACGGCAGGCCGTCCGAGTCCGTCGCGCCATGAAATTCATCGGCGAGTCCTGTCCACAGGCGTGTCCGCTTGCCGGCCTCGTCGTACTCGTAGAAGCCGGCGCCCGAGGAGCGGCCCTTGCGGCCGAGCTCGACCATCCGGTCGACGATCGCGTCCGAGGGGTGGCCCACCCAGGTGCCGCCCGCGGCTTCGACGCCCTTGCGGGTCTCCTCGCGGATGTGCTGCGGCAGCGTGAGGGTCAGCTCGTCCATCAGCTGCAGCGGCGGCGCGGGGTAGCCCGCCTGCGACCCGGCCTGCTCGATGGCCGCCGGCGCCGCGCCCTCGCCGAGCATGGCGACGGCCTCGTTGATGAACGTGCCGATGACGCGGCTGGTGAAGAACCCGCGCGAGTCGGAGACGACGATCGGGGTCTTGCGGATCTGCAGGGCGATGTCGACGGCCTTCGCCAGGGTGGCGTCGGAGGTCTTCTCGCCGGAGATGATCTCCAGCAGCGGCATCTTGTCGACCGGCGAGAAGAAGTGCAGGCCGACGAAGTCCTCGGGCCGCTCCACGCCGGTGGCGAGGTCGGTGATCGGCAGCGTCGAGGTGTTCGAGCCGAGCACCGCGTCCGGGGCGAGGTACGGGTAGATCTCGGCGAAGACCTTCTTCTTGAGGTCGGGGCTCTCGAAGACGGCCTCGATCACGAGGTCGGCGCCCTGCGCGTCCTCGGGCTTCTCGGTCGGCGTGATCCGGGCGAGGATCGCGTCGCCCTTCTCCTGGGTCTGCTTGCCCCGGGAGACCGCCTTGTCGAGGATCTTCTTCGAGTAGTCCTTGCCCTTCTCGGCGTTGGCGAGCGAGACGTCCTTGAGGACGACCTCGATGCCCGCGACGGCGCACGAGTAGGCGATGCCCGCGCCCATCATCCCGGCGCCGAGGACGACGACCTTCTGCGCGGTGTACTTCTCGTAGCCGTCGGGGCGGGAGCCGCCCTTGTTGATCGACTGCAGGTCGAAGAAGAACGCGTTGATCATGTTCGTCGAGACCTGCCCGACGACGAGGTCGGCGAAGTAGCGCGACTCGATCTTGGCGGCGTTGTCGATGTCGACCTGCGAGCCCTCCACCGCGGCGCACATGATGTTGTACGGCGCCGGCATCGGGGCGTTCTTGAGCTGCTTGCGCAGGTTGGCCGGGAACGCGGGGAGGTTCGCGGCGAACTTCGGCACCGACGGCGTGCCGCCGGGGATCTTGTAGCCCTTGACGTCCCAGGGCTGCACGGCCTCGGGGTTGGCCTTCAGCCACTCCTTGGCCTTGGTGATCAGCTCCTCGGGGCTGTCGACGACCTCGTCGACGAGGCCCGCCTCCTGCGCCGCCCTCGGGTTGCGCTGCTGGCCCTGCAGCAGGACCTGCAGCAGGGCGTCGGCGATCCCGAGCAGCCGCACGGTGCGGACTACGCCGCCGCCGCCGGGCAGCAGGCCCAGGGTGACCTCGGGGAGCCCGATCTTGGAGCCCTTGGCGTCCAGGGCGATGCGGTGGTGGGTGGCCAGCGCGATCTCCAGCCCGCCGCCGAGCGCCGCGCCGTTGATGGCGGCGACGACCGGCCGGCCGAAGGTCTCGAGGCGGCGCAGCGCGGTCTTGATGGCCTGCGACTGGTCGTAGGCCTTCTGGGCCTCCGACGGACCGTAGCTGCGCAGGTCCTCGAGGTTGCCGCCGGCGAAGAAGGTCTTCTTCGCGCTGGTCAGCACGACGCCCGTGATCGAGTCCTTCTCGGCCTCGAGACGGCCGAGGGTCGCCTCGAGGTCGGTGCCGAACCGGGCGTTCATGGTGTTCGCCGACGAGTCGGGGTCGTCCATCGTCAGCGTGACGATGCCGTCGCCGTCCTGCTCCCACCGGAACATGTTGTCGCTCACTGCTCTTCGTGCTCCTTCGCTACGAGGTGGTGGGGCGGGCTCAGACGCGCTCGATGATGGTGGCGACGCCCATGCCGCCGCCGATGCACAGCGTGACGAGGGCGCGGCGCAGGTCGCGGCGCTCGAGCTCGTCGACCATCGTCCCCATGATCATCGCGCCGGTGGCGCCGAGCGGGTGGCCCAGCGCGATGGCGCCGCCCATGACGTTGGTGCGCTCGTGCGGGAAGCCGAGGTCCTTCATGAGCTTCATCGGCACGGCGGCGAAGGCCTCGTTGATCTCGAGCAGGTCGATGTCGTCGACCGTGAGCCCGGCCTTCGCGAGCACCTTGTGGCAGGCGGGCGTCGGGCCGGTGAGCATGATCGTCGGGTCGGCGCCGGAGACGGCGGTGGCGACGACGCGGGCCCGCGGGGTCAGGCCGTTCTTCTTGCCGGCGGCCTCGGAGCCGACGAGCACCAGGGCGGCACCGTCGACGATGCCCGACGAGTTGCCGCCGTGGTGGACGTGGTTGATCTGCTCGACCCAGTGGTACTTCTGCAGCGCGACGGCGTCGAAGCCGCCCATCTCGCCGATGCCGGCGAACGACGGCTTGAGGCCCGCGAGGCCCTCCATCGTCGTCTCACGCATGTGCTCGTCGTGGTCGAGGATCGTCAGGCCGTTGCGGTCCTTGACGGGCACGATCGACCGGTCGAAGGCGCCGTCGGCCCAGGACTTCGCGGCGCGGGTCTGCGACTCCAGCGCGTACGCGTCGACGTCCTCGCGGGAGAAGCCCTCGAGGGTGGCGATCAGGTCGGCGCCGATGCCCTGCGGGGCGAAGCCGGTCTTGAGGTTGGTCTCCGGGTCCATGGCCCACGGGCCGCCGTCGGAGGCCATCGGCACGCGCGACATCGATTCGACGCCGCCGCCGATGAGGAGGTCCTCCCAGCCGGAGGCGACGCGCTGCGCGACCTGGTTCACGGCCTCGAGGCCGGAGGCGCAGAAGCGGTTGAGCTGCACGCCGCCCGTGGTGTCGGGGTAACCGGCGGCGATGGTGGCGGTGCGGGCGATGTCGCCGCCCTGGTCGCCGACCGGGGAGACGCAGCCGAGGACGACGTCCTCGATCTGCTCGACGTCCATCTCGGGGTTGCGCGCCTTGAGCTCGTCGAGCAGGCCGACCACGAGCGAGACGGGCTTCACCGAGTGCAGGGACCCGGTCGCCTTGCCCCGTCCGCGCGGCGTGCGGATGGCGTCGTAGATGAATGCCTCGGTCACGGGTGGAGTCCCTTCGTACGGCGTCGAGCACCGGGCGTCGCTCCGTGCTCCTGACAGTCATGATGGACTGTTTGTGGCCGGTGTCAACGGGGTGCCCGGTGACGCTACCGACCGGTAGGGCCGCGGGGGAGGGCGCCTCCGTGCCGACCGGCCCGGCCACGCCGCACTGACGGTCAACGTTGACCGTCAGGCGTACGGTCGGCGACGATCTGTCGCTGCTGCGTCGCCGAGGGGAGGACCGCATGGCTGCAGGGAACGGGGCGAGTGCCGCACCGTCGACGTCCGGGGCCGCCGAGACCGGCCCCCGGCGTGGCGCCACCGTGCGTCGCTCCCGCGAGCAGCGGACCTCCGACAGCCGGGTGCGCATCCTCGACGCCGCGGTCGCGTGCCTGGTCGAGTCGGGCTACACCGGCACGACCACGCTGACCATCCAGGCCCGGGCCGGGGTGTCCCGCGGGCGGCTGCTGCACCACTTCCCGTCCAAGGAGACGCTGCTGGTCGCCGCCGCGCAGCACCTCGCGGCCACCCGCTTCGCGGCCGACGGGCTCGCCGCCGCGGTCCTGCCCGACCCCGCGGTCGACCCGGTCGGGCGGCTCGACCGCGTCGTCGACGAGATGTGGGTCACCTATCAGCAGCCCTACTTCTGGGCCTCGGTGGAGCTGTGGACCGCGGCCCGGACCGACCCGGCGCTGGCCGCGGCGCTCCTGCCCGCCGAGCGCCGGCTCGGCGCCGCCATCCGACAGACCCTCGACGCCGTGTTCGCGGCGTACGCCGACCACGAGCACTACCCGATGGTGCGGGAGATGCTGCTCACGAGCATGCGCGGCGTCGCGTTGACCTACGGCTTCGACCCCCGCGAGGCGGCCACCGACCCGCACGTCGCCCAGTGGAAGCAGCTCTGCCGGGCCCTGCTGCTCTGATCCCTCAGCGGGCCCGGCGCACCGCTCGCGCATAGGCCTCGGGGGTGCGGCCGAGCGCCGACCGGAAGTCCCGGACGAGGTGGGCCTGGTCGGCGTAGCCCAGGGCCGCGGCGACCTCCGGCCAGCGGACCCGGGCCCCGTCCCGCACCGCCTCCGCGGCCTCCAGCAACCGGTAGCGGCGCAGCACCCAGGTCGGCGACACCCCGGCGCAGCGGGCGAACGACCGCTGCAGGCTCCGGGCGCCGATCCCGGAGCGGATCGCCAGGTCCTCGAGGCGGCGCACCTCGCGGTCGGTCTCGGCGATGCGCGCGACCGCGGCCACCTCACGGGCCTGCTCGACCCGGCCCGGGGCGGCCCGCGCGAGTGCGCCCTCCAGGGCCTCGACGAGCACGGCGACGCGCGCCGGCTCCGCGGCCGTGGCGTCGTCGGAGTCGGCTCCCATGTCCGCGAGCAGCGTCGACGCCTCGAGTCCGGGGACGACGTCCACCTCGACGACGCGGTCGCGCAGGGTCGAGACGTCGTCGACGAGCGCCCCGAACCCGCCGACCGTGGACTTCGCCGCGACGGTCCACCCGGTCCCGGCGAGCTCGCGGTCGATCAGGTCGAGGAACACGCCGTTGAGCAGGGCCTCCGGGGCCGTCCGGCCGGTGCGGGCGTCCGGGGTGCCGACCGAGACGTTCAGCGACGGGTGCGGGAGGACCTCCTGGCGGTGGTTGCCGCCGGGCGGCAGCACCCAGCGGACGGCCCACACGAAGTCGACGATCCCGTGCAGGCCGGGCGGCACGGCGTGGCGGGTGAACGACACCCGCTGCTGCAGCAGCCAGGGGTCGAGGATGCCGCGGCTGTCGCGGTCCACGGGGGCCGGGCCGGTCATCGCGCCAGTGTCCACCGCCCCGTCGGTCCGCCGCCCGGGATGTCGCGGAAGTTCAATCCCGACGACGGGTGCCCCGGCCAGGCTGGTGCCCATGACCGACACCCGGAAGCAGCTGCACGCCGTGCTCACCGACCTGGCCGCCCTGGTCGACGGCATCGACGGCGACCGGTGGCACGCCCCGACCCCGTGCACCGACTTCGACGTCACGGCGCTGACCGACCACGTCGTCGGGTGGTCGACGACCTTCGCGGCCGGCTACGCCGATCCGGACGGGCAGGCCCCCGCAGGTCCGACGAGCGTCGACGGCGACCGCGCCGAGGCGATCCGCGCGGCGGCGGCGACCCTCGACCAGGCGCTCGCGGGCGGTGCGGCGGACCGCCCGCTGTCCCTGGGGGAGGCGGCCATGCCCGGCGACATGGCGCTGTCGATGATCCTCTGGGAGTACCAGGTGCACGGCTGGGACCTGGCGGTGGCGCTCGGCCGGCCGTGGTCCCCCGACGAGCAGGGGCTCGAGGCGTCGCTCGCCTTCGCGCCGATGATGCTCACCGACGACTACCAGGGCGAGGGGAGACCGTTCGCGCCGCGCGTCCCGGTGCCCGACGACGCCCCCGCGCTGGACCGGCTGGTCGCCGTGTCCGGCCGGGACCCGCGCTGGTCGGCCTGAGGCAGGGCCTTCCCGGTGACAGGAAAGCGCCGTTGCTGTCATCAGATGACAGCAACGACGCTTTCCTGCCACGGAGGTGAGGCCGCTACACCAGCGACTTGAGCGTCTCCAGCTGCGACTTCACGGCCTCGTGCGAGGGGTCGAGCGGCATGATGTTGAGCTGCGTGACCCCGGCCTGGGCGAACTGCTTGAGCTGCGTGGCGACCTCGTCCTCGGTGCCCACCAGCGAGATCGCGTGCACCAGCTCGTCGGGCACCGCCGCGGCCGCCTCGTCCTTCTTCCCGGCGAGGTAGAGGTCCTGGATCTCCTCCGCCTCGTCGAGGTAGCCGTAGCGCTGCATGAGCTGGTTGTAGAAGTTCTTGTCCTTCGCGCCCATGCCGCCGACGTACAGCGCGACGGTCGGCTTCACCCGGTCGAGCATCGCGCCCGCGCCCGACCCGATCGCCAGGCCGACCGCGGTCGAGATGCCCAGCTCCCCGAGCTCGGGCGCCCGCTTCGCCTTCCCGGCCGCGAGGGACTCGCCCCACACCTCGTGCGCCTTGCCGGGGTGGAAGAACAGCGGCTCCCACACCTGCACGAGCTCGGCGGCGAGCTGCACGTTCTTCGGTCCGAGCGCGGCGAGCAGGATCGGGATGTCCTCGCGCACCGGGTGGTTGATCAGCTTGAGCGGCTTGCCCAGGCCGGTGCCCTTCTCCGGGGCCAGCGGCACCTCGTAGTACTTCCCCGAGTACTGGACCTTCTCCCGGCGCCAGACCTGCCGACAGATGTCGACGATCTCGCGGGTCCGGCCCAGCGGGGCGTCGTACTTGATGCCGTGGAAGCCCTCGATGACCTGCGGGCCGCTGGCGCCGATCCCGAGCGTGAACCGCCCGTTCGACACGTAGTCCAGCCCGGCCGCCGTCATCGCGGTGAGCGACGGCGTGCGGGTGTAGATCTGGATGATCCCGCTGGCGAGCTCGAGGTTCTCGGTGCGGGCCGCGATGTAGCCGATCTGGCTGATGGCGTCGAAGGTGTACGCCTCGCGGACCGCGACCGCGTCGAGGCCCGCCTTCTCCAGCTCGACGAGCTGGTCGACGGTCTCGCGGAACCCCTCGCCGCTGTAGGCGAGGCTCATCCCGATCTTCACTGCAGTGTCCTTCCCGGTGCTGGAGAGAGAAACGGTCGGGGCTGACCCGTCAGGCGAGGGTGATCCGCCCGATGATCTCCTTCATGATCTCGGTGGTCCCGCCGTAGATCGTCTGGACGCGGTTGTCCAGGAACGCCTTGGCCACCGGGTACTCCCGCATGTAGCCGTAGCCGCCGTGCAGCTGGAGGCACCGGTCGATGACCTCCTTGGCGGTCTCCGACGCCCAGTACTTGGCCATCGAGGCCTCGGCCGGCCCGAGCTTCTTCGCGTTCAGCTCGGTGATGCACCGGTCGACGAAGGCGCGGGTGACGGCGAGCTTGGTGGTCAGCTCGGCGACGACGAAGCGCGTGTTCTGCAGCGAGGCGATCGGGCGACCGAACGCGGTGCGCTCCTTGACGTACGCGATCGTGTCCTCGAGGACCTTCTCGGCGCCGGCGGTCGAGGCGATGGCGATCGAGAGCCGCTCGCGGGGCAGGTTCTGCATCAGGTAGATGAAGCCCTGCCCCTCCTCACCGATGAGGTTGCCGGCGGGCACGCGGCAGTCGGTGAACGACAGCTCCGCGGTGTCCTGCGCCTTCATGCCGATCTTGTCGAGGTTGCGGCCCCGCTCGAACCCGGGGGTGTCGCGCTCGACCGCGATCAGCGAGAAGCCCTTCGACCCGGCGTCGGGGTCGGTCTTCGCGACCACGATCACCAGGTCGGACATGATGCCGTTGGTGATGAAGGTCTTCGCGCCGTTGATGACCCACTCGTCGCCGTCGCGGACCGCGCGGGTCTGGATGCCCTGCAGGTCGGAGCCGGTGCCCGGCTCGGTCATCGCGATCGCGGTGATCATCTCGCCGGAGCAGAAGCGCGGCAGCCAGCGCTCCTTCTGCTCCTCGGTGGTCAGCTCGGTGAGGTAGGGCGTGACGACGTCGTTGGCGAGCGGGAAGCCGAGGCCGGAGAAGCCGCCGCGGGCGATCTCCTCGGAGAGGATCCACAGGAACGTCAGGTCGTCGGAGCCGCCACCGCCGAAGCGTTCCGGGACGTCGAGGCCGAGCAGGCCGGTCTTGCCGGCCTGCAGCCACACCTCGCGGCTGACGTGCCCCTGGGCCTCCCACTCCTCGTGGTGGGGCGCGACCTCCTTCTCCAGGAAGTCGCGCACCATCTCCCGGAACGCGTGGTGTTCGTCGGTGAAGATCGTGCGCTCCACGAGCAAGCTCCTCTCAGGGCGGACAGCCACCCACAGCGTGGACGGACCGACCGGTAACAGTCAAGCCTGACTCCTACGTGTCCTTCCCTGCTCTCCGCGCGTCCGGCTAGCGTGCCGCCTCGCGGTGTGTCGGCAGTCACCGGACACCCGTTTCGTCCGCTTCCCCCCGCTCGAGGAGACGACGTGACCGCGTCCGCCCCGTTCCGCCTGACCGACGTCGTCCGGGACCACGCCCGGGAGCACGGCGACCGGGTCGCCCTGGCCGCCGGCGACGACCGCCTCACCTACGCCGAGCTCGAGGAGCGGTCCGCCCGGGTCGCGGGCGGCCTGCGCGACCTCGGTCTCGGCGAGGGCGGCCGCGTGGTGTGGATCGGCAAGAACGCGATCCCCTTCTTCGAGCTCCTCTTCGGCGCCGCCGCGGTGCGCGCCGCCGTCGCGCCGCTGAACCTGCGGCTCACCCCGGCCGAGCTGATCGACCTCACGGAGGACGCCGAGGCGGGGCTCGTCGTGCTCGGTCCGGAGTTCGCGGGGCTGCGGGAGAAGCTCGGTGACCGGAAGGTTCTCGTCGTCGGCGAGGACTACGAGGGCTGGGTGGACGGCCTGACCGAGCGCGTGGAGCCGTCGTCGGACGCGACCGACGACGACGCGGTGCTGCAGCTCTACACCTCCGGCACCACCGGGCGGGCCAAGGGCGTGCTGCTCTCCCACCGCAACTTCGCGGCGCTGCTCTCGGTCGGCGGGCACTGGGGCTTCGACGACGACTCGGTCGGGCTGTGTGCGATGCCGCTGTTCCACATCGGCGGGTCGGGCTTCGCCCTCGTCTGTCTCGCGTTCGGGGCGCGCACGGTGCTCGTCGCCGACATCGTCCCCGACCAGCTGCTCGACACCATGGAGCGCGAGCGCGTCTCGAACGCCTTCCTCGTCCCCGCGGTGCTGCAGATGCTGTGTGCGGTGCCGGGGGCGGCCGACCGCGACTGGTCGCGCCTGCGCGCCGTGGCCTACGGGGCCTCCCCGATCACCGGTGCGGTGCTGAACCGGGTGCTCGAGACGTTCAAGGCCCCGCTCTTCCAGGTCTACGGCGCCACCGAGACCACCGGCGCCATCACCCAGCTCGACCCCGAGGACCACGACCCGGACGGCCCGCGCGCCCACCTCATGCGCTCGGCCGGCAAGGCCTACCCGTGGGTCGAGCTCAAGGTCGTCGTCGACGAGCAGGCGGTCGGGCCGAACGAGATCGGCGAGGTGTACATCCGCTCCGCGCAGGTGACCGCGGGCTACTGGCGACGCCCGGAGGAGACCGAGAAGGCGCTCACCGCCGACGGCTGGCTGCGCACCGGCGACGGCGGCTACCTCGACGACGAGGGCTACCTGTTCCTCACCGACCGGATCAAGGACATGATCGTCACCGGCGCGGAGAACGTGTACCCGATCGAGGTGGAGAACGTCGTCGCCCAGCACCCGGCCGTCGCGGACGTCGCCGTGATCGGCGTCCCGCACGAGAAGTGGGGCGAGGAGGTCAAGGCCGTCGTCGTCGCGAACGAGGGCCAGTCGATCGACCCCGACGAGCTCGTGGCCTGGACCAGGGAGCGGATCGCGGGGTTCAAGCGCCCCCGCTCGGTCGACGTCGTCGACGCCCTGCCGCGCAACGCGACCGGGAAGATCCTCAAGAAGGACCTGCGCGCGCAGTACGGCGGCCAGGGCTCCTGACTCCCGCGTCGTCCGGGTCGCCCCGATCGGGCGCGGCCCGGGCGCTTCCGTGGCGGCCTCCTGGGTACAGAGCCGAGATGTGACGTCGCTCGCCCCCGTAGCGTAGAGCATGTTACGGTCGGCTCGACGTCGTCGTCGCGAACGGGAGGGCCCCAGCCATGAAGATCGTCGTGGACTACGACAAGTGCAGCGGACTCGGCATGTGCGAGTCCGTCGCCCCGGACGTCTTCGAGGTCGAGGACGACGGGTCGCTGACCCTGCACCTCACCGAGGTGCCCGAGGGGCGCGAGGACGAGCTCCGGCAGGCCTGCGAGGCCTGCCCCACCGAGGCGCTCTCGCTGCAGGACTGACCGGCGGCACCGCCCGCCGGCGCCCCCGTCGCCCCGCCACCACGACCTCGCGGCGGGGGCCCGCCATCGTCGACGGACGCGAGGAGACACCACCATGACCGCCGCCGCTGCTGCCCCCGACCGGCCCGGGCGCGACCCGCTCGACCTGTCGTCGCTCGAGTTCTGGTCGCGGTCGACCGCCGAGCGGGAGGAGAGCTTCGCGGAGCTCCGCCGCGAGCGCCCGGTCACCTGGCACCCGGCGCCCGAGGGCGTGATGGGTACGCCGGAGGGCGAGGGCGGCTTCTGGGCCCTCGTGCGCCACGAGGACATCGCCTCCGTCTCGAAGAACCCCGCGTTGTTCTGCTCGGGGCAGGGCGTGCAGTTCCAGGACGCGCCGGAGGAGCTGCTCGAGGCGAGCCAGTCCTTCCTCGCGATGGACTCCCCGCGGCACACCCAGCTCCGCAAGATCGTCGGCTCGGCCTTCACCCCGAAGCGGATCGCGAAGCTCGAGGACACGATCGCGACGCGGGCCGCCACGATCGTCGACGAGCTGCTCGAGCACGGTGACGGCGACTTCGTCCAGCTCGTCTGCCGTCGCCTCCCGATGATGATGATCTACGACATGATGGGGGTGTCCGGGGAGCAGCAGGACTCCCTGGCCGAGGCCGCGGACCTGCTCGTGGCCGCGAACGACCCCGAGGTCCGGGCGGCGCACGGCGTCGAGGACCCGCTGGACCTCATGGGGCAGGCCATGTTCACCCTGCTCGGAGCGGGCCTGCAGGCCGCCGAGGAGCGCCGCAGCGACCCGCGTGACGACCTGATGACCAACCTGGTCCAGGCCGAGGTCGACGGGCAGCGGCTGACCGACGAGGAGATCGGCGCCTTCTTCGTGCTGCTCTCCGTGGCGGGCAACGACACCACCCGGAACACCATCGCCCACACCGCCGTCGCCCTCACCGAGTTCCGCGACGAGCGCCGGCGCCTCGCGGCGGACCTCGACGGGCTGATGCCCACCGCGGTCGAGGAGATGGTGCGCTGGGCCTCGCCCGTGCTGACGTTCCGCCGGACGGCCACCGAGGACACCGAGCTCCGGGGGCAGCGGATCGCGGCCGGGGACAAGGTCGTCATGTTCTACGAGTCCGGGAACCGCGACACCGAGGTGTTCGCCGACCCGCTGCGCTTCGACGTCGGCCGCGACCCCAACCCGCACCAGGGCTTCGGCGGGGGCGGTCCGCACTTCTGCATGGGCAACATGCTGGCCCGCACCCAGCTGCGCGAGATCTGGCGGCGCCTGCTCACGGCGGCGCCGGACTTCGAGGTCGGGGAGCCGAACCGGCTGACCAGCAACTTCGTCAACGCGGTGAAGTCGCTACCGATCCAGCTGAACCGCTAACCGCGGACCCGGCGCTCCAGCGCCGCGGTCGCGTGCGAACGCACCAGGATCTCGAACTGGTCCAGCTGCGCGCCGAGGCCCACGGACGGGCCGGAGTGGTGGAGCTGCTGGTGGCCGACGAGCAGGCTCAGGGCCACCTCGGCGAGCGTCGCGGTGAGCGCGTCGTCGTCGAGCAGCGGGCCGAGGACCTCGCGGAGCGCCTCGCGCCGCCGGTCGTCCACCCGCTGCTGCGCGGCGGCGACGAGCTCGTCGGTGCCCGCCCACCGGCGGATCGCGGTCTCCGCGGCGTGCGGCACGGTCAGGGCCAGGCGCTTCATCAGCTCGACCCGCCCGACCGGGTCGGGCTCGCGGCGGACCAGCTCGACGATCCGATCCACCTCCTCCTGGGACCAGTGCTCGAGCAGGGCCGCGACGAAGCCGTCCCAGTTGCCGAAGTGGTGGTAGAAGCTGCCGCTGGTCACGCCGACCTCACGGCAGAGCCGGCCGATCCGGAGGGCCGGCAGGCCCGGGCCCGCGAGGAGCCGCATCGCGGCGGCGAAGTAGGTCTCGGGAGACGCCGTGCGGGACATGCCGGGCTCCTTCTCCACGGTCTTGATCGCCGACCGTAACGCACTATACGTTGTGTTCTCGCCGACGCGAGGACGCCGAGGAGGAACGATGTCGACGGACACGGCCGCACGGGGCTCCGCGACCACGACCCCGGTGGCCACGGCCGTGACCACGGCGCGAGCGGCCTACGACTCCGGCCGCACGCGGTCCCTGCGCTGGCGGCGGACCCAGCTCGCCGCCCTCGAACGGCTGCTGGTCGAGGCCGAGGACGAGCTCGTCGCCGCCCTCGCGGCCGACCTCGGGCGTCCCGCGGTCGACGCGTGGCTCGCCGACCTGTCGTCCACCGCCGCGGAGGCGCGCTACGCCCGCCGGTACCTGGGGTGGTGGGCCCGCCCCCGGGTGACCGGGGTCCCCCTGGGCGTTGCACCCGCCGTCGGGACCTGGCGGCCCGAGCCGCTCGGCGTCGTCGCGATCGTCGGGCCCTGGAACTACCCGGTCTACCTCACGCTCGCGCCGTTGGTCGCGGCGCTCGCGGCCGGCAACACCGCGGTGCTCAAGCCCAGCGAGTACGCGCCCGCCACGGCCGCCGCCCTGCACCGGCTCGTCCCCCGCCACCTCGACCCGGAGGCCGTCACGGTCGTCACCGGCGGGCCCGCCGAGACGCAGGAGCTGATCGGCGCCGGGGTCGACCACGTGTTCTTCACCGGCAGTCCCGAGGTCGGCGCGAAGGTCATGGAGACCGCGGCGCGCACGCTGACGCCGGTCACGCTCGAGCTCGGGGGCAAGAGCCCGACGATCGTCGACGCGAGCGCCGACGTCGCGGTCGCCGCCCGCCGCATCGCCTGGACGAAGCTGATGAACTCGGGCCAGACCTGCGTCGCACCGGACTACGTGCTGGTACACCGCGCGGTCGTCGACGAGTTCCTCGAGGAGTTCGGCCGCGCGGCCCGCGAGATGCGCGCGGGCGACCTCGCCATGCGGGTGGTGGACGACCGGCACGGCGACCGCGTGCGCGGCCTGCTCGCCGACCACGGCGGGCGGGTGGTCCTGGGCGGGGACACCACGGTCACGACGGCGGGGACCGGCGAGCTCGCGGGTCCGGGCGTCGACCTCACCGTGGTCCTCGATCCCGACCCCGACTCGGCCCTCATGCGCGAGGAGATCTTCGGGCCGGTGCTCCCGGTGCTCACCGTCGACTCGACGGACGAGGCGATCGCCTTCGTCGAGGCGCGCCCCCGCCCGCTCGCGACCTACGTCTTCTCCCGCACCCGCGCGACGATCGAGTCGGTCCGGGACCGGATCGCCACCGGCGGGATCGTCACCAACCACACCATGTTCCACGTCCTCGTCCCGCAGTTGCCCTTCGGCGGCATCGGGCGCAGCGGGATGGGTGCCTACCACGGCAAGTGGGGCTTCGAGGCCCTCAGTCACCGCCGCCCGACCCTGATCAAGCCGACCTGGCCCGACCCGTCGCTCGTCTACCCGCCGTACGCGGAGTCGACGAGGAAGCTGCTCCGGAAGATCTTCTAGGAGGACCTGCCGTGTACCCCGGGACCTTTGCCGCCTCCGCCCCGGAGCGGCCCGCCGTCGTCGTCGCCGAGACCGGCCAGACGCTCACCTACGCCGAGCTCGACCGCGAGTCGACCCGGTTGGCCCGCGCCCTGCACGAGCAGGGCCTGCGCCGCGGTGACGTCGTCGCCATGCTCGCCGACAACACCCCGTGGGCGTTCGTCGTGTACTGGGCCGCGCAGCGCTCGGGCCTCTACATCACGGCGATCAACCACCACCTCTCGCCGGACGAGGCCGCCTACATCGTCGACGACTGCGGCGCGCGCGTGCTCGTGGTCGCCGGTCGGCGGCCGGCGCTGCGCGAGCTCGCCGTCGCGCTGGTCGACCGCACCCCGGGGGTCGCACACCGGATCTCCCTCGACGGGGACCTCGACGGGTACGCCGACGGTGCGGCGCTGCTGGCCGGGACGTCCGCCGAGCCGTTGGCCGACCAGCCCCGCGGCTCCGACATGCTCTACTCCTCGGGCACCACCGGCCGCCCCAAGGGGATCAAGCCGCCGCTGCCCGACCGCCAGGTCGACGAGCCCGGTGACCTCCTGCTCGCCGTGTTCGGCAAGCTCTACGGGTTCGACGAGGACACGGTCTACCTGTCGCCGGCGCCGGTCTACCACGCCGCGCCGCTGCGCTACTGCGGGATGATCCAGTCGACCGGCGGCACCGTGGTGCTGATGCAGCGCTTCGACCCCGAGGGCGCCCTCGCGGCGATCGCGGAGCACCGCGTCACCCACGGCCAGTTCGTGCCCACGATGTTCGTGCGCCTGCTCAAGCTGCCGCAGGAGACGAAGGACGCCTACGACGTGTCGAGCCTGCGCGTCGTGGTCCACGCCGCGGCGCCGTGCCCGGTCGACGTCAAGCGCGCCATGATCGACTGGTGGGGCCCGGTGCTGCAGGAGTACTACGCCTCCACCGAGGCCAACGGCGTCACGCTCATCGACTCGGCGACCTGGCTGGAGCACCCCGGCTCGGTCGGCCGCGCGGCGCTCGGCGTCCTGCACATCTGCGACGACGACGGGCGCGAGGTCCCGACGGGGGACGTGGGCACGGTCTACTTCGAGCGCGACGAGCTCCCGTTCGCCTACCACAACGACGACGAGAAGACCCGCGCCGCGCAGCATCCCGAGCACCCCACCTGGACGACGACCGGCGACCTCGGCCGGGTCGACGAGGAGGGCTTCCTCTACCTCACCGACCGCAAGAGCTTCATGATCATCTCGGGTGGCGTGAACATCTACCCGCAGGAGATCGAGGACGCCCTCGCCCTGCACCCGAAGGTGCTCGACGTCGCCGTCGTCGGGGTCCCCGACGAGGACATGGGCGAGTCGGTCCTCGCGGTGGTCAGCCCCGCGGGCGAGCCGTCCGACGACCTGGCCGAGGAACTCCTCGCGCACCTGCGGGGCCGTATCGCGGGCTACAAGGTGCCGAAGCGGCTGGTGTTCGACGACGACCTGCCGCGCACCCCCACCGGCAAGCTGGTCAAGGGGCAGCTGCGCGAGCGGTACGCCGCGTGAGCACCGACGCGCACCGCGGCGGCACCGGGTCGCCCCTGGTGCTGCTGCACGGCGCCTCGGTGTCCTGGCGCTCGTGGCAGCCGGTGCTCGCCCCGCTCGCGCGGGAGCACCGCGTGTTCGCCCCGACGATGCCCGGTCACCGCGGCGGACCGGTGTGGGACACCGCCCTCGGCCCGTTCACGATCGACCGCCTCGTCGACGGCGTCTGCGCCCAGCTGGACGCGGAGGGGATCGACACCGCCCACGTCGTCGGGAACTCCCTCGGCGGGTGGGTGGCCCTCGAGCTCGTCCGGCGGGGCCGGGCGCGGTCGGCGGTGGCGCTGTCGCCCGCCGGGGCGTGGCGGTCGGGCTGGGACCTGCGGCGGCTGCTGTGGACCTTCCGCGTGCTGCGGGCCGTGGCGCGACCGTCGTTCGCCCCGGTGCTCGCCGGGAACCCGCGCCTGCGTCGGGCGCTGCTGCGCAAGACCATGGAGCACGGCGACCGGGTCGGCCCGGAGCTGGTACCGGACATGATCGCCGACGTCCGGCAGTGCGACGTGCTGCTGCCGTTGCTCGACGCCGCCGTCGCGCACGGGGCGACCCGCGTGCTCCGGGACCTGTCCTGCCCGGTCCGGATCGCCTGGGCCGAGCACGACCGGATGATCCCCTGGCGGTCCTACGGCGCCCCGATGCGCCGCGTCGTCCCCGACGCCGAGTTCGTCCGCCTGCCCCGCGTCGGCCACGTGCCGATGTGGGACGACCCCGCCCTCGTCGTCGACGCGGTCCTCGGCGTCACCCGCACCGTCGACGCCTCCCGGAGAGCCCTCGCATGATCCCCGTCGCTCCGCTCGCCCCGCACGCATGACGACCCTCGTCCCACCGCAGGACGCGCTGTTCCTCCTCGGCGAGTCCCGCGAGAACCCGACCCACGTCACCGCCCTGCAGATCCTCCGGCCGCCCGCGGACGCCGGCGAGGACTGGCTCGACGAGCTGTACGCGACCCTCGTCGACCCCACCGACCTGAAGAGCGCCTTCGCGCGCAGGCCGGTCCGGTCGCTCACGACCGCGGGGGCCTGGGCCTGGGAGCCCGACGAGGACCTCGACCTCGCGAGTCACGTGCGCCGGACGGCACTCCCGGCCCCCGGCCGGGTGCGCGAACTGCTCGAGCACGTGTCCGCGCTGCACGCCCGGCTGCTCGACCGCAGCCGCCCGCTGTGGGAGGCCGAGCTCGTCACCGGGCTCGCGGACGGTCGCTTCGCACTGGTCACGAAGCTGCACCACTCGCTGTTCGACGGCATCACGCTGAGCCGGCACATCGTCTCCGGGCTGGCGTTCGACCCGGAGACCCGCGGGTGCCGACCGCCCTGGCGTCGCAGCACCACCCGACCCCGGCGGTCGTCGGGCGAGGAGGACGGCGGCACCGTCGGCGACCTGATCCGCAGCGCCGCCGGCATGGCCGGCGGGGTCGTCGGTGGTCTCCCGGCCCTGGCGAGGGCGCTCGCGCAGGTCGCCACGGGCGACGTCGGGGTCGCCTTCCAGGCCCCGCACACCCGCCTGAACGAGCGGCTCTCCGGGCAGCGCCGCTTCGCGGGCGAGAGCTGGCCGTACGCCCGGCTCGCCGACGTGGCGAAGCGCCACGAGGTGACCGTCAACGACGTCGGGCTCGCCATGTCCTCGGGCGCGCTGCGGGCCTATCTCGACGACCTCGGGGAACTGCCCCCGAGCTCGCTGGTGGCGATGGTGCCGGTGTCGCTGCGCGGGACGGACACCCGGGGCGAGGCCACCCAGGGCAACGCCTGGGGCTCGGTCTTCTGCGTGCTCGGCACCGATCTCGCCGACCCCGCCGACCGGCTCGCCAAGGTGCACGCCTCGATGACGCAGGGCAAGGCGGCGCTGCGCTCGCTCGACCCGGTCACGTCGGTGGCGCTGAACGTCGCGACCATGGGTCTCGCGGCCCTGCCGACCCTGCGGATGCTGCCGATGCCGCCGCGGCCGGTGGTCAACCTGATCATCTCGAACGTGCCCTCCACCGAGGAGCGGCAGTACTTCGACGGTGCCGAGGTGACCGACAACTACCCGGTGTCCATGGTGGCCGACGGGCAGGCCCTCAACATCACGCTCGTGCGCTACGCCGACGAGATGGCCTTCGGGCTCACCGGCTGCCCGCGGGCGGTACCGCACCTGCAGCGCCTGCTCGGCCACCTCGACACCGCGCTGGTCGAGCTGGAGTCGATCCAGCCCTAGACGTGCTCGCCGACGTGCTCCACGACGAGGTCCGCGAGGTCGTCCGGGGCCTCGTCCGGAATCCAGTGCGAGACCCCGGAGAGCACGACGAGCCGGTGCGGGGCGAGCACGAACCGGTCGTTGTGCTCCACGGCGGCGCGGGTGATGAAGCCGTCGCCGTCGCTCCACACCTGCAGGGCCGGCCGCTGCACCGGCCGGTGGGTGTAGCCCGGCGCCGCGAACGGCAGTGCCCGGTACCAGTTCAGCGGGCCGGTCGGGAACCGGGAGACGGCGGCCGCGTCCCGGGCGGCCTGGTCACGGGACGCGCCCGTCCGGCGCAGGATCGCGGCGAAGCGGGCCTCGTCGCCGAGCAGACGCTCCGGCAGCCACGGCAGCTGGAAGGCGCCCATGTACCAGGAGTGCGGCAGCTGCGGGCCCGCGTACATCGCGCGGAGGAACGCGGCGGGGTGCGGCACGGACACACCGGTCACGGTGCGGACCAGTTCCGGGCGGTGCGCCGCGAGCGCCCAGGCCACCACGGCGCCCCAGTCGTGCCCGACGACGTGCACCGAGCCGGCCCCGGAGGACTCCACGAGCGCGGCGGCGTCCTCGACGAGGTGCTCCACCCGGTAGGCGCGCCGACCCGAGGGCCGCGCGCCGGGGGAGTAGCCCCGCTGGTCCGGCGCGAGCGTGCGCAGGCCGGCGTCGTGCAGCCGCGCGGCGACCGGACCCCACGAGGCCGACGTCTGCGGGAACCCGTGCAGGAGCAGCACCGTCTCGTCCGCGTCCCGTGGCCCCGCGTCGACGACGTCGAAGCGCAGGGAGCCGTGGGTGAACGCGGTCAGCCGGGTCATGGTCCACATCGTGCCGCAGGACGCACGCGACACGTGCGGCGAACGCACCGTGTGCGGGGGTGCTCACGTTACGGTCGGCCCGCGCCCGATCCGGGTGGTGCACCGACCGGCGGAAGGACGCGATGAACCCGCGTGTGCGACTCCTGATCATCCTGGTCGTCGTCGCGATCGTGCTCTACTTCGTCATCGCCCAGCCCGACAACGCGGCCGCCCTCGTGCGCACCGTGCTCGCCGCGATCGGCGACGCCGTCGAGCAGATCATCCGCTTCTTCCGTCAGCTCACCGCCTGATCGCGCGGCGTGAGGATCCGCCGCACCAGGTGCATCGCGAGCACGACGGAGCGCTCGCGCACGTCGCCGCGCTCGCCCGGCAGCACCGGGTCGCGGACGATCTCGGCGCCGTCGGCGGTGCGCACGCAGAAGCAGACGTAGCCCACCGGCTTCGCCTCGGTGCCACCGCCGGGGCCCGCGATCCCGCTGATCGCCACCGCGACGTCCACGCCGAAGGCCTCGATCGCCCCCCGCGCCATCGCCTGCACGGCGCGGGGGGACACGGCGCCGTCGGTGTCGAGGACCTCCTGTGGCACGCCGAGCAGGTGCGCCTTCGCCTCGTTCGAGTAGGACACGATGCCGCCCTGCACGTGGGCGGAGGCGCCGGCCGGTGCGGTGAGCCGCCCGGCGAGCAGGCCACCGGTGCAGGACTCGGCGGTCGCGATGGTGTGTCCGGAGAGCAGGTCGAACAGGATCTCGTCGATCGTCTCGCCGGTCCGGGAGAACACCGCGGACCCGTGGCGGGCGTCGATCTCCGCGACGACCGCGTCGTGCGCGGCCGCCGCGGCCTCGTCGCCGGGAGCGCGGCGCAGGTCGACCTCGAGGGTGAAGTCGCGCAGGCAGGTGACGATCTCGAGCGGGGTGAGGTCGATGCGGCCGCCGACCGCGCGCAGGGTGGCCGCGATCTCCGACTCCGGGACACCGAACAGCCGCAGGTGGGTCTCCGCGAACGGCTCGGTGCGCGCCAGCAGCGCCTGCATCGGCGCGGAGGCGACCGCGTCGTCCCACATGCCCTGGACCTCGCGCGGAGGTCCCGGCAGCACCAGCACCGTGGGCCGGAAGCCGTCGCCGGGCGGGACCGCGAGGCCGGGGGCGGTGCCGACCGGCGGGATGGCGGAGGCCCCGCGCGGCACCATCGCCTGCTTGCGGTTGGCCTCCGCGAGCGCGTCGGCGTCCCAGCGCAGACGGTCGGCGAAGCGGGCGATGATGTCGCCGACCACCTTCTCCATGTGCTCGTCGAGCTCGAGCGGTCGGCCGGTGAGGTCCGCGACCACGGCCGCGGTGAGATCGTCGGCGGTCGGGCCGAGGCCGCCGCTGGTGACCACCAGGTCGAGCCCGGCGAGGGAGCGCAGCGCCGCCTCCATCTCCTCCGGCCGGTCGCCGACCAGGACGATCTCGGTGACGTCGATCCCGAGCCGACCGAGGCGCTCGGCGATCCAGGGCCCGTTCGCGTCCCGTACGCGGCCCGCGAGCAACTCGCTGCCGGTGGCGACGATGCCCGCCGTGACCCGTGCTCCCGCGGCCATCCGCTCCTCCTCGTCCACGACGGTGCGTCCGGTCCATCCCACCAGGACCGGGCGCGGTCCGCCGGTCGGCGTGAGCCCGGTGCCGGGTCGTGTCGATCCTGTCCCGGACGGTGACTGAATCCGATGGTTCCCCCGGAGATCGCGCACGATTGCTACGGACGGGTGATATACGGCGCCCCAGATCCATCAGGATTCTTGCGTAGAGTGAGCGGGTACCTGATGGGGTGACTGCATGACGTCCCGAGCGCGGGCGGAGGTGAGGGCCATGACGGCGACGACGCGGCGGCCCCGCACCCGACCCACCGGACGGGCCCGGCGGTGAGCGCGGGTCTCGTCGCGGTCGCCGTCGCGGTCGCCGTGGTCGGGCTGCTCGTCGTCGTCGCCCTGCTGCTGCGCGGCGCCCGCCGCCGCCGCTCGTCCGACCTGCGGACCCTCGGGGCGGTCGGGCGGGCGCTCGCCGCCCACGCCGGCCGCCGCGGCACCGACGACGGTCGTGTCGCCGCCCGGGCGGTCGCCGAGGCGTTGCGGGCGCGCTACGACGCGCGGCGGGTGGTGCTCGCGGTCGCCTCGGTCGTGGAGCACGCGGGTGCCCCCCTGCCCGAGGACCTGCGCGCCGTCGACCTGGTGGCCCCGGACGAGGCGTTCACGGCGCGCGGGGCGTCCCGGTGGCACCGGCGCACGGCCCCGGACGAGGTCCGCGGGTGGATGACCGCGCGCCGCGCGACCGAGGTGCTCGTCGCGCCGGTCGCGGCCCCCGAGATCCACGACGCGGCGGGCGAGCCGCTCTCCTCGCAGGTGGTGCGCGCGCGGCGCGGCGTCGTCGAGATCCACGACCCGGGACGGGGCCGGGCACGCCGGTCCGGCGCCCGTCGCCGGCCCGGTCGCGCCGTGGTCCGCGGCGAGCTCGCCCTGCTCGCCACCATCGCGCGGCAGGTGGGCGCCGAGGTGGAGAACACGCGGCTCGAGGCCCGCCTGCGCCGCGACGCCCACCGCGACCCGCAGACCCGCCTGCTCAACCGGTCCGGCTTCCTGCAGGCGTGCGCGCGCGAGGTCCACGCCGGTGCCGGCGCGGTCGCGGTCATCTCGTTCGGCCTGCTCGACCAGGTCAACGACACCCTCGGACACGCCGGTGGGGAGCACTTCGTGGCCCTCGCGGCCCGGCGCCTGGACGCCGTGTGCGGCAGCGAGCGCGCCGCGAGCGTGGCCCCGGGCGCCCGGCTCGCGGCCCGGTTGGAGGGCGACACCTTCGCCGTCCTCGTCGCGGGGGTCGACCCGCCCACCGCGAAGGCGAGCGCCGAGGAGATGCGCGAGGCCCTCGCCCGCCCGCTGGTGCTCGAGGGCATCCCGTTCGAGGCGCCCGTCCTGGTCGGGGTCGCCGCGGCCGGTGTCCCCGGGCTCGCCGGGGAGCACGACCCGCACGTGCTCGCGTCCCGCCTGCTCGCCCGCGCCGACGTCGCGCTGACCGCGGCCCGCGACGGCGGGCCCGTCCGCTGCTACGACCCGAGCATGGGGGAGCGGGCGGACCGCAGGCTCGCCGTGATCCGCGGCTTCGGGCGGGCCGTGGAGGGCGGGCACCTGCGGGTGCACTACCAGCCCACGGTCTCGCTGGAGGGCCGGACGGTGCTGGGGGTGGAGGCCCTCGCGCGCTGGGAGCACCCGGAACTCGGCGCGCTGCTGCCCGACGAGTTCGTGCCCGTCCTCGAGGCCACCGGCCAGATCGGCGGGCTCACCGAGTTCGTGCTCGACGAGTCCCTCGCGGCCGCCCGCCGCTGGCTCGACCGGGGCCGCCGGCTCTCGGTGGCGGTCAACCTCTCGGTCGGCTCCCTGGACGACGACTTCCCGGAGCTGGTCGCGGCCGCGCTCGCCCGGCACGGCGTCCCGGCCGAGCTGCTGACCCTCGAGGTCACCGAGAGCGGGGTGTCGGTCGAGCGCGACCACGCCCTGCCGGCGCTGCGCCGGCTGCACGCGCTGGGCTGCCGGCTCGCCGTGGACGACTTCGGCACCGGGCAGTCCTCGCTCGCGCACCTGCGGCGGTTGCCGGTGGACACCGTGAAGATCGACAAGAGCTTCGTGCTCGGGATGGGCACCGAGTCCGGTGACGTCGCGGTGGTCCGGGCCATCGTCGAGATGGGGCACACCCTCGGGCTGACGGTGGTCGCGGAGGGCGTCGAGAGTGCCGCCGTGCGCACCGCGCTGGCCGAGATGGGCTGCGACGTGGCGCAGGGCTACCTGGTCTCCAAGCCGCTGCCGGTCGGGAGCCTGGAGCGGTGGCTGGACGCGCTGGCCGAGGCAGGGGGTGCCGCGCAGGGTGCGGAGGGAGGCCCTGTACGCTGGTCACCGCCCGCAGAGACGGCGCCCGGAACCCCCGGGGCGGCCTGAACCGGCGGGATGACTGGCCCCTTTAGCTCAGTCGGCAGAGCGTCTCCATGGTAAGGAGAAGGTCTACGGTTCGATTCCGTAAAGGGGCTCGGCGAGAGGAGACCGGCGGGGGATTCCCGCCGGTTTCGTCATGCCGTGGCGGTGTAGCTCAGGTGGCAGAGCAAGCGGCTCATAATCGCTGTGTCGCCGGTTCAAGTCCGGCCACCGCTACCAGGACAGACGCAGTCGTAGTTCTCGAAAGGACACTCCCATGGCCGCAACCGACGTGCGCCCGAAGATCACGCTCGCGTGCGAGGAGTGCAAGAACCGCAACTACATCACGCGCAAGAACCGGCGCAACGACCCCGACCGGCTCACGCTGAAGAAGTTCTGCCCGAACTGCGGCACCCACCGCGGGCACCGCGAGACCCGCTAGGAGCGGGTCCCGCGCCGTGGCTCTCGACGCGTCGTTCGTCGGTCGCTCCTGGCCGCCCCGCACCTACCGCGTGGGGGCGGAGAAGGTCCGTGAGTTCGCCCGGGCCGTCGGGGCGACCGACCCGGTCCACACCGACGTCGAGGCGGCGCGGGCGGCGGGGCACGCCGACGTCGTGGCCCCGCCGACCTTCCCGGTGGTCTTCACCTGGGAGGCCACGCGCGAGGTCGTGGACGACCCCGCCCTCGGCCTGGACTTCACCCGCGTCGTGCACCGCGATCAGGCCTTCGAGCTGCACCGGCCGGTCGTCGCGGGCGACGTGCTGACCACCGTCGTCAGCGTCGCCGAGATCAAGGAACTCGCGGGCAACGACGTCGTGACCTTCCGCTGCGACGTCACCGACCCCGACGGTGCGTCGGTGCTGGTCAGCACCGCCACCCTCGTCGGGCGGGCCGGGGAGGACGCATGATGCTCCCCGCGGTGACCACCGGTGACGAGATCGCCGGCCGCGAGGTCACGCTCACCCGCGCCGACCTCGTCCGCTACGCCGGCGCGTCGGGCGACCTCAACCCCATCCACTGGAGCGAGCGCACCGCCACGGCGGTCGGGCTCCCCGGGGTCATCGCGCACGGGATGCTGACGATGGCCCTCGCCGCCCAGTTCGTCGCGGACTGGGCCGGCGACCCCGCCGCCGTGCGGTCGTTCTCCACCCGCTTCACCCGGCCCGTCGTCGTCCCGGACGACGACGAGGGCGCCACGGTGACGATCGGCGCCACGGTGAAGGCGGTCGACGACGACGGGTCGGTCACCCTCGGCGTGACCGCCGTCGGCCCGGACGGCAAGGCCGTCCTGGGCAAGGCCGTCGCGGTCGTCCGCTCGCGCCGATAGGGCCACGGCCTGCGGGACGTCCGGCCCGGGGGTCCCCCGGGTACCGGACGCCCCGACCGGTCAGCGCATCTCGGCGAGGAGCTCCGCCATCCGGGTCACCCCGGCGCGCAGGTCGTCGTCGCCGAGCGCGTAGGACAGGCGGAAGTAGCCCGGCGTCCCGAACGCCTCACCCGGCACCACCGCGACCTCGGCGTGCTCGAGGATGGCCGCGGCGAGGTCGACCGACGTCTTCGGGCGCTCGCCGCGGAGCTCCCGGCCGAGCAGGCCCTGGACGTCGGCGTACGCGTAGAAGGCGCCCTTCGGAGTCGGGCACTCGACCCCGTCGATCGCGGAGAGCAGCTCGACGATGGTCCGCCGGCGACGGTCGAAGGCCGCGCGCATCTCGTCGACCGCGTCGAGCGGGCCGGACACGGCGGCGAGCGCGGCGCGCTGCGCCACGTTGCAGACGTTCGAGGTGACGTGCGACTGCATGTTCGCGGCCGCCTTGATCACGTCGGTCGGGCCGATCAGCCAGCCCACCCGCCACCCGGTCATGGCGTAGGTCTTGGCCACGCCGTTCACGACGATGCAGCGGTCGGCGATCTCCGGGACCGCCACCGGCATGGACACGTGCTCGGCACCGTCGTAGACGAGGTGCTCGTAGATCTCGTCGGCGATCACCCAGATGCCGTGCTCGGCGGCCCACCGGCCGACGGCCTCGACGAGCTCGCGCGGCGCGACGGCGCCGGTGGGGTTGGACGGGGAGCACCACAGCAGCACCTTGGTGCGCGGGGTCCGCGCGGCCTCCAGGGCCTCGACGGTGGGCAGGAAGCCCGTCGAGGCGTCGGTGTCGACCTGGACCGGCTCGCCGCCGGCCATGCGCGCGGCCTCGGGGTAGGTGGTCCAGAACGGCGCCGGGAGCAGGACCTCGTCGCCCGGGTCGACGATCGTCGCGAAGGCCTCGAACACGGCCTGCTTGCCGCCGTTGGTGATGAGCACCTGCGAGGCGCTGATCTCCCAGCCGGAGTCGCGCAGCGTCTTCGCGGCGACGGCCTCGCGGAGCTCGGGCAGCCCGCCGGCGGGGGAGTAGCGGTGGTTCTTCGGGTCGCTGCACGCGGCCACGGCGGCGTCCACGACCGGCTGCGGGGTCGGGAAGTCCGGCTCGCCCGCGCCGAACCCGATGACCGGCCGGCCGGCCGCCTTGAGGGCCTTCGCCTTGGCGTCCACGGCGAGCGTCGCCGACTCCGCGATCCCGCCGATGCGCTCGGAGATGCGCCGGTCGGTGGCGGCGGGGGCGTGGCCCCCCGGGGACGTCGAGCCCGACGAGGGCGTGACTGCGGTCATGTCGTGGGATTCTCCCACGTGCGCGCACCCCGGTTCCGGGGGGAGGTCGCGGCCCGTCCCGGGGCGCCCCGGGGTCGTCGGGAACGCCGGTGACGGGGTGCCGTAGCATGGTCGGTGAAGGACGGGGAGTCCTCGATTCGGCGCGTGCGCGCCCGGGTCCGTGGCCCCCCGCCCGGCGGCTCCCGACGAGCCGCCACAGGGGCGTAGCTCAACTGGCAGAGCAGCGGTCTCCAAAACCGCAGGTTGCAGGTTCAAGTCCTGTCGCCCCTGCACTGCGACGTGCAGGAATCGAGAGACGGCGCCCGGCTGCCGGCCCGCCGGGCGTCCGGCGGACGGGCCGGGTGAGGACGGAACAGTGAGCGAGGAGCGCAGCGGCCGCGGGGCCAACCGGCCCGACGGCGACGACGCGCGTGCCGACGCCCGTCCCACCACGGCCGCGGGCCGGCGCCGACGCGGTGCTCCCGACGCCGACACCGCGTCGGGATCGGTCGCCACCAAGGGCACCGCCACCCCGTCCCGCGACGGCCGCCCGACGGCGTCCGAGGGGTCGGTGTTCGCCCGGCTGCGCCGCTTCCTGCGGGAGGTCGTCGCCGAGCTGCGCAAGGTGCACTGGCCGACCCGGCGGCAGATCGTGGTCTACACCGCGGTGGTCCTGGTCTTCGTGGCGTTCATGGTCACCCTGGTCGGGCTGCTGGACGTCGGGTTCCAGAAGCTGACCTTCACGCTGTTCGGCTGACCGCCCGACCACCGGCCCCGGGCCGGTACCCGAGTGCGGACGCCAGGCCGCGCACCCGAAGGAAGTGAGAAGCGAAGTGACCTCCGCAGATGTTCCCGCCACCGGGCCCGAGGGCGGCGAGCCCGAGCTCGTGGGCGAGGCCCGCACGCGCGGCGTGATCGTGCGCGAGGGCTCCGACCTCAGCACCGAGGAGGCCCCGGCCACCCTCGACGACGCCGAGGTCGCCCGGGCCGCCGCGCGGGCCCGTGAGGAGGGCGACGTCCCCGAGGGCGACGAGGAGGTCGACCCGGAGGCCGACCTGGCCGCGGCGCGGGAGGCGCTCGGGGGGACCCCCGAGGAGGAGCCCGAGGACCTGCCGAGCCAGGCGGCCGGGACGGGCGACGCCGCCGTCGTCGAGGCCGAGGGCGCCCCGGCCGTGGTGCCGACCGAGCCCGCCGAGCCGGAGGAGCCCGAGGACCCGGTCCAGGCGCTCAAGGACTCGCTGCGGCTCGCCCCCGGTGACTGGTACGTCGTGCACTCCTACGCCGGCTACGAGAACAAGGTGAAGACGAACCTCGAGACGCGCGTGCAGACGCTCGACGTCGAGGACTTCATCTTCCAGGTCGAGGTGCCCACCGAGGAGGTCACCGAGATCAAGAACGGGCAGCGCAAGCAGGTCCAGCGCAAGGTGCTGCCCGGCTACATCCTGGTGCGGATGGAGCTCAACGACGCCTCGTGGAGCGCCGTCCGCAACACGCCGGGCGTCACGGGCTTCGTCGGGGCGACGTCGCGGCCCTCGCCGCTGACCCTCGACGAGGTCGTGAAGTTCCTGCTGCCGCGCCAGGAGGCGCCGGCGAAGAAGGCCAAGGGCGGCGACACGGCCGCCGCGGCCGCCGACACCCGCGGGCCCGCGCCGGTCGAGGTGGACTTCGAGGTGGGCGAGTCGGTCACCGTCATGGACGGCCCGTTCGCCACACTCCCGGCGAGCATCTCCGAGGTCAACGTCGACGCCCAGAAGGTCAAGGTCCTGGTGTCGATCTTCGGCCGCGAGACCCCGGTGGAGCTCGGCTTCAACCAGGTCTCGAAGATTTAGTCGTCCCCGCGCCGGTCCGGGCGGCGGGGCGAGCCCCGAGAAGAACGTGAGGAAGTCCGAGGAATGCCCCCGAAGAAGAGGCGACTCTCCGCGGTCGTCAAGCTGCAGATCAAGGCGGGTGCGGCCACGCCGGCCCCGCCGGTCGGCCCCGCGCTGGGTCAGCACGGCGTCAACATCATGGAGTTCTGCAAGGCCTACAACGCGGCCACCGAGGCGCAGCGTGGGCAGGTCGTGCCGGTCGAGATCTCGATCTACGAGGACCGCTCCTTCACCTTCGCGCTGAAGACGCCGCCGGCCGCCAAGCTGCTCCTCGCCGCGGCGGGGATCCAGTCCGGCAGCCCGACGCCGCACTCGAAGAAGGTCGGCACGGTCACCGACGCGCAGGTCCGTGAGATCGCGCAGACCAAGATGGCCGACCTCAACGCGAACGACATCGACCAGGCCGCCAAGATCATCGCCGGGACCGCCCGGTCGATGGGCCTGACCGTCTCCGGCTGACCCACTCCCGCCGGAGTTCCCGTGGGAGGGCGTGCGCCGCCCGTCACCACACCTGATCCGCA
Organism: Actinomycetospora sp. CA-084318; assembly: GCF_050955885.1. Classification (NCBI taxonomy): domain Bacteria; kingdom Bacillati; phylum Actinomycetota; class Actinomycetes; order Pseudonocardiales; family Pseudonocardiaceae; genus Actinomycetospora; species Actinomycetospora sp. CA-084318. The sequence continues at coordinate 5,622,092 of NZ_CP192098.1, read as the reverse complement.
TCCGTACGAAGGACAGAGCATGAAGCGCAGCAAGGCCTATCGCCAGGCCGCCGAGCTGATCGACGAGGAGCACCTCTACGCGCCCCTCGAGGCGGTCGAGCTCGCGAAGAAGACCTCGACCACGAAGATGGACGCGACCGTCGAGGTCGCGATGCGTCTCGGGGTCGACCCCCGCAAGGCCGACCAGATGGTCCGCGGCACGATCAACCTCCCGCACGGCACGGGCAAGACGGCCCGCGTCATCGTCTTCGCCACCGGGGACAAGGCCACCGAGGCCGAGGCGGCCGGCGCCGACGTGGTCGGCTCCGACGACCTCATCGAGCGCATCCAGGGCGGGTGGCTCGAGTTCGACGCCGCCGTCGCCGCGCCGGACCAGATGGCCAAGGTCGGGCGCGTGGCCCGCATCCTCGGCCCGCGCGGTCTGATGCCGAACCCGAAGACCGGCACGGTCACCCCGGACGTGACCCGTGCCGTCTCCGACATCAAGGGCGGCAAGGTCAACTTCCGGGTGGACAAGCAGGCCAACCTGCACCTGGTCATCGGGAAGGCCAGCTTCGACGCCGAGAAGCTCGTCGAGAACTACGGGGCAGCCCTCGACGAGATCCTGCGCGCGAAGCCGTCCGCCGCGAAGGGCCGCTACGTCAAGAAGATCACCGTCACGACGACGATGGGCCCGGGCATCCCGGTCGACCCGAACCGCACCCGGAACCTCACCTCGCCCGAGGCCTGAGTTCTCGCGGTCCCGGCCCGGGACACCCCGCTCGACGGGGTGTCCCGGGCCGTCGCGTATCCTGGACCGGACACCCCGACGGGTCCGCCCGTCGGCATCGTCACCGAGTTCCACCCGAGACCGTCGGTCTCCTCCCCGGCTCCGGCCGTGGGGGACGAAGGTCCGCTCCGGCGGACGGCCTGCGCAGGAGGACGAGGCAGCGATGAGCAGCGGGTTCCTGCCCGCCTCCTCCATCGAGCCCCGTGCGCCTGCGCACGGGGCTTCCTTCGTTTCCGGGCCCGTCGTCTCCGGGGGAGCACCGTCCGTACGCCCGAGTGAGGAGAGGAGGCGCGGATGGCTGAACGTGCACCGGCCGCCGACAAGGTGGCCGCCGTCGCCGAGATCGCCGCGGAGTTCCGCGACGCCTCGGCCATGGTCGTCACCGAGTACCGGGGCCTGACGACGAAGCAGATCACGCAGCTGCGACGGTCGCTGGGCGCCGACGTGAACTACACCGTCGCCAAGAACACGCTGGTCAAGCTCGCCGCCGCCGACGCGGGGGTCGAGGGACTCGACGAGCTCCTGGTCGGTCCGACGGCGATCGCCTTCGTGTCCGGGGAGCCCGTCGACGCCGCCAAGGCGCTGCGCGAGTTCCAGAAGGACAACAAGGCCCTCGTGGTCAAGGGCGGCTACATGGAGGGGCGTCCCCTCTCCGCCGCCGAGATCACGAAGCTGGCCGACCTGGAGTCCCGCGAGGTCCTGCTGGCGAAGCTCGCCGGCGCGATGAAGGGCAACCTTGCGAAGGCCGCCGGCCTGTTCAACGCCCCGGCCTCGCAGATCGCGCGCCTGGCCCAGGCCCTGCAGGACAAGCGGGCCGCCGAGGGCAGCGGGAGCACCGAGGAGGCCGTCGCGGCGGTCGAGTCGGCCGACGCCACCGCCGCCGAGTCCTGATCCCCGACACCACCCCCTGAACGCAGAAAGAGGGACCGCCACCATGGCGAAGCTTTCCACCGACGAGCTGCTCGACGCCTTCAAGGACATGACGCTGCTCGAGCTCTCGGAGTTCGTGAAGAAGTTCGAGGACACCTTCGAGGTCACCGCGGCCGCCCCGGTCGCCGCGGCCGCCGCGCCCGCCGCGGGCGGCGCCGCCGCCCCCGCCGAGGAGGAGAAGGACGAGTTCAACGTCGTCCTCGAGGCCGCCGGCGACAAGAAGATCCAGGTCATCAAGGTCGTCCGCGAGGTCGTCTCGGGCCTGGGCCTCAAGGAGGCCAAGGAGCTCGTCGAGAGCGCGCCGAAGCCGATCATCGAGGGTGTCGCCAAGGAGGCCGCCGAGGCCGCCAAGGCGAAGCTCGAGGAGGCCGGCGCCAAGGTCAGCCTGAGCTGATCCGGCACGCGTCTCTCCCGCAGGGGGTAGACGCGCCATCACTCGCACGACGGGGCGGGGTCCGACACGGACCCCGCCCCGTCGTCGTTCCTGGACCGTTCGGACCAGCGAATTCCGGTTCTCGCTCACCCGTTCGCCGCGCGTCCGGCTCCGCCGTACGCAGGGGTATCCCTGACGGGTGACCCGGGTTACCCGTCCAGTAACCTCCCGCAGCGCAGGTCGTTGTCGCTGTGATGCCCGACTCCTCGGGCCGTCGCGCCGTGGTCGGGCGCACAGTTCGGACGGGTCACGAGAACGGCCCGGTCCGTCCCACGGCGAGGTCGGACACCAGGCCGGGAGGAATTCAATGGGTGGCGTCGAGGTCGGGATCAAGAACCTCTCGAAGTCCTTCGGCAGCTCCAACATCTGGTCCGACGTGACGCTGACGCTGCCGGCCGGTGAGGTCAGTGTGCTGCTGGGACCGTCGGGTACCGGTAAGTCGGTCCTGCTGAAGTCGATCATCGGGCTGCTGAAGCCGGAGAAGGGCTCGATCTTCATCCACGACACCGACCTGGTTCGGTGTTCGGAGTCGCGGCTCTACGAGATCCGCAAGCTGTTCGGGGTGCTGTTCCAGGACGGCGCGCTGTTCGGGTCGATGAACCTCTACGACAACATCGCGTTCCCGCTGCGCGAGCACACCCGCAAGGGCGAGTCCGAGATCAAGGACATCGTCATGGAGAAGCTGGACCTGGTCGGTCTGGGCGGCGCCGAGGACAAGTTGCCCGGCGAGATCTCCGGTGGGATGAAGAAGCGCGCGGGGTTGGCGCGGGCGCTGGTGCTCGACCCGGAGATCATCCTGGTCGACGAGCCGGACTCGGGTCTGGACCCGGTCCGCACCGCGTACCTGAACCAGCTGATCGTGGACCTGAACACCCAGCTGGACGCGACGATCCTGATCGTGACCCACCACCTGGGCACCGCCCGGTCGCTGCCGGACAACATCGGGATGTTGTTCCGGAAGAACCTGGTGATGTTCGGGCCGCGGGAGGTGCTGCTGACCTCCGAGGAGCCGGTGGTGCAGCAGTTCCTGCAGGGTCGCCGGATCGGCCCCATCGGGATGTCCGAGGAGAAGGACACCGCCCAGATGGAGGCGGAGATGGAGGAGCTGAAGAAGCAGGGCGGGTCGGCGGAGTCCGAGGAGTCGTTCATCGACCCGCAGCTGCTGCCCACCGAGGGCCTCGGTGAGCGCAAGGCGGTGCAGCGGCGCAAGGACCGGGTCATGCAGGTCCTGCACACCCTGCCGGAGAAGGCGCAGACCGCGATCCTCGAGTCGTTGACCGAGGAGGACATGCAGCGGTACGGGATCTCGAAGGACCAGGACCGTACGGAACTGATCGAGGTCACGCGGGACCAGCCGCCCTCCGACGCCGACCCGTTCGGCTACCAGGCGATGGAGGAGAACCAGACCGAGTCGATGACCGAGGGGTCGCCGGCGGAGTCCGGGGGCGAGCCCGGGTCGGGTGACCCCGACGGTGACGCGGAGGCCCGCAAGGCGCCGCCGGAGCCGCCGGAGTCCGACGAGCCGCTGGTCGGCGTTCCGGTCGACGACTACGCCGGCGGCACGGTGGTGCTCCCGCAGGCCGGCGAGCACACCAAGTCCGAGGACGAGAAGTCCGACGAGAGCGGCGCGGCTCCCGAGGACGCCTCCGGGTCGAGCTCGGAGATGACGGAGACGGCCGCCGACGACACCGCGACCAGTCCCGGGAAGGACGCCGACGACGACCAGCGCACCGAGCAGATTCCGGTCGCGCAGGACTCGTCCTCGGCGACCGGGCCCGACGAGGGCCCGACGCAGCTCGTGGCGACGCCCGGTGCGATCGCCGACCGCTCGGACCGCGGGGACGAGCGCTCCGGGTGGGCGATGCCCGCCGCGACCGGCGCCGAGGGCGGCGAGCAGTCCGCGGCCGACCAGCTCGCCGGCGGCGCCAACCCCGCGAACACCCCCTCGTCCGACTCCGGCTCCGGCTCGGAGCGCAAGCGCTCCGAGGGCGGCCTGCGCCGGCTCTTCCGCCGGAGCGACTCGTGACCTCCCGCATCACCGCCGGGCGCTTCCCGGGCGCGGGGGCACTCTCCGCCACCGGCAAGCTCTTCGCCCTCGGTCTGGACATCTTCGTCGGCATCTTCCAGCGGCCGTTCCAGACCAAGGAGTTCATCGAGCAGTGCTGGTTCATCTCGCGGGTGTGCATCCTGCCCGCGGCGCTGGTCTCGATCTCCTTCGGCTCGGTCATCTCCCTGCAGCTGGGGTCGCTGATCCGGCAGTTCGGCGCGCAGTCGTTCTCCGGCGCGGCCAGCACGCTGGCGGTCATCCAGCAGGCGGCCCCGGTCATCTGCGCCCTCCTGGTGGCGGGCGCGGGCGGCTCGGCGGTCTGCGCCGACCTCGGCGCCCGCACCATCCGTGAGGAGATCGACGCGATGGAGGTGCTGGGCATCAACCCCATCCAGCGCCTCGTCGTCCCCCGCGTCCTCGCCGCGATGCTGGTGTCGGCGCTGCTGTTCGGTCTGGTCTCGATCGTCGGCGTGGCCGGCGGCTACTACTTCAACGTGGTCCTGCAGGGCGTCACCCCGGGCGCCTACATCCAGGGCTTCTCGGCTCTCTCGAAGCCCAGCGACCTGCTCGTCGGCTTCATCAAGGCGGTCCTGTTCGGCCTCGCGGCCGGCGTCGTCGCGGCCTACCGGGGGTTGAACCCCTCCGGTGGACCGAAGGGCGTGGGGGACGCGGTCAACCAGGCCGTGGTCATCACGTTCATCCTGCTGTTCGCGATCAACGTGATCGTGACGGCGGTCTACCTGAACCTCGTCCCACCGAACAAGTTCTAGGTCCGGACCACCTCATGCGGCTCGCTCCCCACACAGCCGGAGACACATCACGATGGCAGTGATCACGCGTCGCGCCCGCGCGCTCGTGGACGGCCCCCTGGGCGTCCTCGACACGATGGGGGACCAGGCGGCGTTCTTCGCGAAGACGATCGGCTGGATCCCCCGCACCCTGCGCCGCTACAAGCGCGAGGTGCTGCGCCTCCTCACCGAGGTCGCCTTCGGCTCGGGTGCCCTGGCGCTCATCGGCGGAACCGTCGTCATCGTGGCGACGCTGACGTTCTTCACCGGCTCGGTCGTCGGTCTGCAGAGCTACTCGGCCCTGAACCAGATCGGCACCTCGGCCTTCTCCGGCTTCGTGACGGCCTACTTCAACACCCGTGAGGTGGCGCCCCTGGTCGGTGCGCTCGCCCTGTCCGCGACGGTCGGGGCCGGCTTCACCGCCCAGCTCGGCGCGCAGCGGGTGTCCGAGGAGATCGACGCGCTCGAGGTCATGGCGGTGCCCTCGCTGCCGTTCCTCGTGACCTCGCGCGTCATCGCCGGCTTCATCGCGGTGATCCCGCTCTACGTCATCGGCCTGGTCGCCTCCTACCTGGCGTCCCGGCTGCTGGTGACGAACTTCTACACGCAGTCCTCGGGCACCTACGACCACTACTTCAACCTGTTCCTGCCGCCCGAGGACGTCGTCTACTCGTTCGCCAAGGTCCTGGTCTTCGCCTTCGCGATCATCCTGATCCACTGCTACTACGGCTACAACGCCGGCGGCGGCCCCGCGGGCGTCGGCGTGGCGGTCGGTAACGCGGTGCGGAACTCGATCGTCGTCTTCACCGTCCTGGACAACCTGCTGACCCTGGCCATCTGGGGCACCACGACGTCGGTCCGGATCGCCGGATGACCGCGCCGGTGAAGGACCTCCGCCCCCCGCTGTCCTCCACGCGCCGCCGCCTCTACGGGGTCGCGCTGCTGGTGATCATCGCGCTCGTCATCGGGCTGTGCCTCGCGCAGTTCAACAAGGTGTTCAAGTCCGTCGAGATGGTGACGCTGCAGACCGACACGGTCGGCAACCAGCTCTCGGCGCAGGGCGACGTCAAGGTCCGCGGCGTCATCGTCGGCGAGATCCGGTCGGTGTCCTCGGACGGGCAGAAGGCGACCGTCGAGATGGCGATGGACCCGGACGCACTCTCCGCGATCCCGAGCAACGTCACCGCGCGGCTGATCCCGAAGACGCTCTTCGGTGAGCGCTACGTGTCCCTGCAGATCCCGCCGAACCCCACGCAGCGACGGCTGGAGGGCGGGGACCTCATCCCCGAGGACCGCTCGCAGAACGCGGTGGAGACCGAGCAGGTGCTGAACAACCTGCTCCCGGTGATCCAGGCGGTCGAGCCGCAGAAGCTCTCGGACACCCTCGGCGCGATCTCGCAGGCGCTCTCCGGGCGTGGCACCCAGACCGGTCAGACCCTGGTGCAGCTCAACCAGTTCCTCACCGGGATCAACCCGTCGCTGCCCGACCTCATCAACGACCTGCGCCTGCTGGCCCCGACCGCGGACATCTACAACGCCGCGCTGCCGGACCTGCTCTCCGCGCTGGACAACCTGGTGACGACGAGCCGCACGCTCGTCGAGGAGCGCGCGGCGTTCGAGTCGACGTTCCGCTCGGTCACCTCCGCCTCCGACGTCACGACGACGTTCCTGGCGGCCAACCGGGACAACATCATCGAGCTCGCCGCCCGGTCGTATCCGGTGCTCGACCTCCTGCGCCGGTACAGCCCCGAGTTCCCCTGCCTGTTCCAGCAGCTGACCGACCTGACGCCGAAGATCAACGACGTCCTCAAGCCGGACACCGGCATCCAGATCGCGGCCGAGATCGTCATCGACCGCGGCAAGTACGTGCCGAGCGACAGCCCGGCCTTCCGCGACAAGCGCGGGCCGCGTTGCTACTTCGTCAACGGCAAGGCGCCGCAGTACCCGCCGGGCGGCCCGTTCGCGGACGGCTCGTACGCCCCGCCCGCCGCGTCCAACGCGAACATGGACGCCACCGGCGGGGACAACGGCGGCGTGCAGACCCGCCAGGCGAATCCCGCCACCACCGGTGGCGGCACGCCCGGCACGAGCACCGCCCCGGCGCCGACCGCGGGGCAGGGCGCGGCGCGGATCGACGCGGCCAACATCGGTCTGCCGAACACGCCCAACTCCCCGGAGGAGCGCAGCTTCGTGACCGAGCTGACCGCCATGCAGATGGGCGTGGCCCCGTCGCAGGTGCCGGCGTTCGCCCCCTACCTGACGGGCGCGACCATGCGCGGCACCACGGTGGAGCTCCGATGAGGGGCGTCGTCGCCCCGCTGGTGAAGCTGGGCATCTTCGCGCTGGTCACCGTGCTCTCGGTGGTGCTCCTGCTGGGCACCATCCAGAACAACTTCTTCGGCTCGACCGAGCAGTACAAGGCCCGCTTCACCGACGCGTCGGGCCTGATCGCGGGCAGCGACGTGCGGATCGCCGGCGTCCGGGTCGGTCGCGTCAACGACGTCGAGGTCGTCGACCGGTCGGTCGCGGAGGTCTCGTTCACCGTCGACGAGACCCGGAAGCTCCCGATCGGGGCCCGCTACGCGATCAAGTACCAGAACCTGGTCGGGCAGCGGTACCTCGACATCCAGCGCGGCAACGGGCCGATGAACCAGTTCCTGGAGCCGGGCGGGGTCGTCCCCGTGACCCAGACCCAGCCGCCGCTGAACCTCACCGTCGTCTTCAACGGGTTCAAGCCGCTGTTCCAGGCGCTGAGCCCGGACGACGTGAACAAGCTGTCGTTCGAGATCATCCAGGTGCTGCAGGGCGAGAGCGGCAACATCAACCAGTTGCTCGCGAGCACCGCGTCGCTGACCTCGACGATCGCCGACCGCGACGCCGTGATCGGCCGGGTCATCGACAACCTGAACCTGACGCTCGACACCGTGAACGCCCGCGACGACAAGCTCTCGAGCCTCATCGTGTCGCTGCAGCAGCTGGTGAGCGGCCTCGCGCAGGACCGGGTGGCCATCGGGTCCACCCTGCAACCGATCGCCGACCTCACGCAGGTGACCGCCGGCTTCCTCGCCGACGCCCGCCCGCCGCTGCGCGACGACATCGTCAAGCTCGGCCAGCAGGCGGACATCCTCAACCGCAACCGGGGCCTCGTGGAGAACTTCCTCCGGAACACGCCGCAGAAGGCCAACAACTTCGGGCGGGCCGGCAGCTACGGCTCCTGGTTCAACTTCTATCTCTGCTCGGCCGGCGTGAAGCTGGACACGACCCTCCCGGGGCCGATCCAGCTGCCGCTGCCGCCGCAGATCGACATCTCCATTCCGCTCCCGGGGACGGAGTACCGATGCAGCGGATGAAGCCGTTCCGCAAGCGCAACCCGATCATCATCGGCGCGGTGAGCCTGCTGGTCCTCGTGCTCCTGGTGCTCGCATCGCTGAACATCCGCGACCTGCCCCTCATCGGGCAGGGGGCGACCTACACCGCCCGCTTCGGCGAGGCGGCGGGCGTCCAGCCCGACGACGACGTGCGCGTCGCCGGGATCCGCGTCGGCTCCGTCACCGACGTCGCCCTCGACGGCAACGACGTGGTCATCTCGTTCAAGGCGCCGGACGCCTGGATCGGGGACCAGACCCGCGCCTCGATCGAGATCAAGACGCTGCTGGGCCAGAAGTACATCGCGCTGGACCCGGAGGGCTCGCAGGCGCTGGACCCGGACGTGTCCATCCCGCGCAGCCGCACCACGGCCCCGTTCGACGTCATCCAGGCGTTCTCCGACCTCACCACCACGGTGGAGGGGCTGAACACCGACCAGCTCGGCGAGAGCCTCAACACGCTGTCGCAGACCCTCGACGGGGCGTCCGGCCCGATCCGGCCGGCGCTCGACGGGCTCTCCCGGCTCTCCCGGACGATCTCCTCCCGCGACCAGGAGCTCGCGAAGCTCCTGGCCAACACGCGGGCGACGACGCAGGTCCTCGCCGACCGCAACCGCGACGTCGAGGTGCTCATCCAGAACGGCAACCTGCTGCTCGGGGAGCTGCGCAGCCGCAAGGCCGCCATCGACGACCTCCTCAACGGCACGATCGCGCTGTCCAACCAGCTCCGCGGCCTCGTCGCGGACAACCGGGCGACGCTCGGGCCGACGCTGGAGAGCCTCAACGGCGTCCTGACGACGCTGCAGGAGAACTCGGCGAACCTCGAGAACGGCATCCGCCTGCTCGCCCCGTTCGTCCGGGTGTTCGCCAACGTGGTCGGCAACGGCCGCTGGTTCGACGCCTACATCTGCAACCTGGACCCGCCGCTGGACCAGGCCTGCAACCCGGGCGCAGCGGGCGGCAACCCCGCCGGGTTCCTCACCGACCTGCTCGGCAACCTGGCGCCCGGCTCCCCGGTCATCACGGGGGCGGTCAACCAGCTCGGTCAGCCCCTGCTCCAGGCCGGCCAGCAGGCCGGGATCGACCTGAACTCCCTGTTCCCGGGCGGCGTGCCGCTCATCAACCCCGCCGCGATCGGCCAGCGCCAGGCGGCGCCCGCGCCGGCCCCGGCGCCCGCCCAGCAGCCGACCCAGGGAGGGGGCTGACCCGTGACGACGCGCCTCACGACGCTGTTCGACAGCTTCGCCCGGACCCTCGCCATCGTGCTGATCGTCGCGCTCGTCGCGACGGGCGGCCTCTGGTACGCCCTGCAGCGCGGGAGCTCCCGCACGATCACGGCGTACTTCACGAGCGTGGTCGGCCTCTACACGAAGAACACCGTGAACGTGAACGGTGTCCCGGTCGGCACCGTCGAGGACATCACCCCGCAGGGCAACGTCGTCCGCGTCGAGCTCCGGGTGGACAACCGGGTGCCGGTCGCGGCCGACGCGAAGGCCGTGATCGTCGCCCCGACCCTGGTCTCGGACCGGTACGTCCAGCTCGGCCCGGCCTACACCGGCGGGCCGATGATGAACGACGGCGCCGTGATCCCGGTCCAGCGCACCGCGGTCCCGGTGGAGCTCGACCGCGTCTACCAGAGCCTCGACCAGCTCGCGACCTCGCTGGGTCCGAACGGGGCGAACAAGGACGGCGCGCTCAACGGCCTGCTGCGCTCCTCGGCGAACGCCCTCGGCGGCAACGGCGAGGCGCTCAAGCAGACGATCACCGAGCTCGCCGGTGCGGTCGGGACGCTGTCGGACAACCGCGGCAACCTCTTCGCGACCGTCGACAACCTCGGTGTCTTCACCAACATGCTCGCCCGCAACGACGGGCAGGTGCGGCTGCTGAACAACCAGCTGGCCGACATCTCCGGCTTCCTCGCGGCGGAGCGCGGCAACCTCTCGCAAGTCCTGCAGGTGCTCCCGCCGGCCCTCGAGGACGTCGCGTCGTTCGTCCGGGAGAACCGGGACGGGCTGCGGACCGACGTCGGCCAGCTCGCGAGCATCACCGACATCCTCGTCCGGCAGAGCCGGGCGTTGGCCGAGATCGGTGACGCCGCCCCGCTCGCCCTGGGCAACCTGACGAACTCGTTCAACGCGAGCTCGGACACCCTCGACGTCCGGCCCGTGCTGTTCCCCGGGTTCAACCTCCCGCCGATCAGCCGGTCCCAGCTGCTCTGCGGCCTGCTCAACGGCGGGCTCCTGCCGGTGCCGCAGAACGTGCCGCTGCCGCCGCTGCTGGCGGCCGGACAGGTCGCCTGTGCCACGCAGACCCCGGCGGGCGTGCAGGCGCTCAACCAGGCGCTGGTGCCCTTCCAGCAGCTGGCGGGCCTGCTCAACCAGAACCAGACGGTCGCCCCGCTCGCGACGAACCTGCTGGCGGGCGCCACGCAGGGCCTGACCCCGCGCGAGGCGACCCAGGACACCGCCCCGCTGACCCAGCCGGGACAGGACCTGATCACGGGACTCACGACCGGAGGGGGACGGTGACCACCACACGTCGCCGCCACGCCTGGCGGCTCGCGGCCGTCGCGCTCGTCGCGGCGGTGGGCCTGTCCGGCTGTGGCCTGCAGTCCATCCAGGAGGTGCCGCTCCCCGGCGGCGCGTCGCTCGGCGACAACCCCTACACCGTGACGGCGCTGCTCTCGAACGTCGTCGACCTCGTCCCGAACGCCAGTGTGCGGACGAACGACGTCCCCGTGGGCGTCGTCCGCGACGTGCGGCTCGCGCCGGACGGGTGGACGGCCGAGGTGACGATGTCGGTTAACGGCGACGTCATGCTGCCCGCGAACGCGATGGCCCGGCTGCGCCAGACCAGCCTCCTCGGCGAGAAGTTCGTGGAGCTGGGCAACCCGGCGATCGGGGCCCCGCAGGGCCGGCTGCAGAACGGGGCGGTCATCCCGCTCGACCGCACCGACGTCGGCGCACAGGTCGAGGAGGTCCTGGGGGCGCTCTCGCTGCTGCTCAACGGCGGCGGCGTGGAGAAGATCCAGACGATCTCCCGCGAGCTGAACAACGCCCTGTCCGGCAACGAGGGCCAGATCCGGGCACTCCTGGACAACCTCAACGTGTTCGTCGGGACCCTCGACCAGCAGCGGGCCGACATCGTGCGGGCGCTCGACTCGGTCGACCGGCTGGCCAAGACCCTGGCGGACCAGCGGGCCAAGATCGCGAACGTCATCGACAACCTGCAGCCCGGGCTCGACGTGCTCAACCAGCAGCGCGGCCTGCTGGTCGGCACGCTGCAGGCCCTCCAGCGGCTGTCGGTGGTCGGCACCGACGTGATCAACCGCGCCGGGCAGAACACGATCGCCGACCTCTACGCCCTGCAGCCGATCCTGCAGAACCTCATCGCCTCCGGGGACGCCCTGCCGGGCTCGCTGCAGATCCTCCTGACGATCCCGTTCGCCGACAACGCCCTGAACGTCATCAAGGGCGACTTCGCGAACATCGACGTGTCCCTGGAGATCTCGCTCCAGGGCCTGCTGCAGAACCTGCTCGGGATCAACCCCGGGGCGACGAACCTCAACCAGATCTTCGCCCTCCTGCAGAACCAGCAGCTGGCACGGGCCACGGGGAACCCGCTGATCGCCCTCCCGGGCGTGACGGGCCTCCCCGCGACCGGCGCACCGACCACCGCCACGACGACGGGTACGGGCGCTCCCGCGGCCACGACACCGGGGGCGGGCACCGGGGGCACGACCGGCGGCGATGTCCCGGCCGGCACCGGGACGGACGCACCGGCCGGGTCGGGCGAGTCGACCGCACCGACGCAGGGCGAGGGCAACTGACATGACGAAGAAGATTCGGAACCTGCTGATCCTCTTCGTCGTCCTCTCGGTCGTCGGGATCGGCTACATCGCCTTCCGCTACGTCGGTGCCGACTCGCTCATCGGGCTCGGGCCGTACACGGTCAAGGTCGAGATGCGCGACTCGGGCGGCATCTTCCCGAAGGCGTCGGTGAGCTACCGCGGCGTCGAGATCGGGAAGGTCGGCGACATGCGGATCACGCCCGACGGCCTCGAGGTCGACCTCGAGATCGAGAACGAGGCTCCGGAGGTCCCGGCCTCGGCCGTGGCCGTGATCGCGAACCGTTCCGCGGTCGGTGAGCAGTACGTCGACCTGCAGCCCCCGCGCGACGGCGGGCCCTACCTCGAGGACGGGTCGGTCATCCCGGTCGACCGGGTGCGGACGCCGACCCAGATCGACGGCCTGCTCGCGAACCTGAACACCCTCGCCACCTCGGTGCCGATCCCGGAGCTCCGGACCACCGTCGACGAGCTCTACACCGCCTTCGACCGCACGGGGCCGGACCTGCAGCGGCTCCTCGACAGCTCGAACGCGTTGGTCGCCACGGCCATCCAGCAGCTGCCGCAGACCACCCAGCTGCTCCGGGACGGCCGCACCGTGCTCGCGACGCAGGCGAGCCTCGGCCCGCAGATCCTGTCGTTCAGCCGCGACCTCAACCTGTTCACCGCGCAGCTCAAGGCGGACGACCCGAACCTGCGCCGCCTGGTCCGGGCCGCACCGCCCGCCGCCGAGCAGCTCGAGGGCCTGATCCGGGAGACCGGGCCGGACCTGTCCCGGGTCATCGCGAACGTGCTCACCACGGTCCGGATCATCCAGCCCCGCCTGGCCGGGGTGGAGCAGCTGCTCGTCACCTATCCCGGCCTGTCCGCCGTGGCGCCCGCCGTGGTGCCCGGGGACGGCCGGGTGCACTTCGGCCTGGTCCTGAACATCGCGGACCCGCCGTACTGCCGGGACGGCTACCTGCAGCCGGACGCCGGCTGGCGGCCCGCGACGGACCAGAGCTTCATCCCGATGGACACCCGGGTGTTCTGCGCCCAGGGCGGCCAGGTGAACCCGCGCGGTGCGCAGCACACGCCGGAGCTGGACGGCTCGAAGCGGCCGTACGGCGAGATCCTGGACCCGAACCAGTTCTACTACGGTCCGACCGCTCCGCCCGGGACGTTCCCGAACATCACGCCCGTGCCTGCGACGCCCTACACGCCCGGTCAGAAGCCGGCCCCGGTCCCCGGCCAGAACCAGAACGGGAACCCCGGGTCATCGGCGTCACAGGCCTCGTCGCAGAATGCAGACCAGACCACCGCGTTCAGCGCGACGTCGTCGTCCCCAGCCGACGTCCTCGCGAACTCCGGGCGCGGTGCCCCGCCGATCGTCATCCCCGGCCTGGGCTGACCACGACCGGCGGGCCTCCCACCCCGAGGAGCTGAGCACCCTGCCCACCACCGACACGCTCGAGAAGCCGTCCTCCCCGCGACGGGGCCCGCACGCCCCGTCGCAGCGGACGACGATCCGCGTCCTCGCCGTCCTGACGGTCCTCGCCTTCGCGGCGGCCGTCGCGGCCGGCTTCTACTGGTGGGTCGGAGCCCACGGCCCGACCGCGAACCAGGCGCGCGACCGCGACGTCGCGGTGGACGCCGCCGAGCAGATCGTCGTCAACATCAACACGGTCCGCCCGCAGACCGTCGACGCCGACCTGCAGGCCGCCCAGACCTCGCTGACCGACCCGATGCTCTCCGAGTACCAGAAGGTCCGCCAGCAGTTCGCCGACAGCCTCAAGAAGGCCCAGGCGTCCGTCGTCGCGACGCCCGCCGGGGCCTCGCTGACGGCCTTCGACGACGACCGCGGCACCGCGTCCGCCCTCGTCGCGATCAACGTGACGGCGTCCAGCGCCAACCAGCCGCCCACGCAGAAGCAGCAGCTCTTCCAGGTCGACATGCAACGCACGCCGGACGGGTGGAAGGCCTCGAAGGCCGCCCCGACCGCGGGCCAGAGCTAGAGGAGGGAGCGTCGATGCCGCCCCGTACCCGCAGCACCACGACGACCGCCCCCGCCGGCCGGCGCCCGAAGGTCGCGGGCCTCCGCGCCCCGGGCCGCCGCGGCGTGACCGGCGAGGCCACCCCGGACGCCGGCCCGGAGGTCGCGTCGGAGTCCGTCGAGGAGACCCGGTCGGGCACCGCCCCCACCGAGGTCGCCCCGGCGGACGTCCGTCCCGACGACACCGTCGGCGCAGGCACCGCTGGCACCGCTCCGGCGGAGCCCGCGACCGCGGAGCCGACGACCCCGGAGGCCGGGGAGACCACGCCGGCCGACGACGGCGACGCGTCCGGTGCCGCGACGACCGCGACCCGGCCGGCCGACCGCGACGGCGGCGCCGCGCGACCGACCCCGAAGGCCCGCCGGACCGGCCGGACCATGACGCCGACCGCGGCCGAGCCCGCACCCCGCCGGGGCGGCACCGCCGTGCTCGACCGGCCGGCCCCGGCCCGCCCGGCCGCGGCCGCGGAGCCGACCCGGGAGTCCCGCCTCGGGCGGGTCGCCGGGGCGGTCACCCGCCCGGTGGCGGCGCTCGGCGCGAACCCGCGGCGCCTGATCACCGTGCTCGCCGTCGTGCTCGTGCTGAGCCTCGGCCTGGGGACCTGGGCGTTCCTCGCCGCCCGTGCCGACCGCGCGGACGGCACGTCGTACGCCAACCAGGCCGTGGTGGACGTCGGCGGCACCGCGGAGGTGGTGGGCCAGACCCGCCAGGCGATGGAGCAGATCCTCTCCTACGACTTCACCAAGCTCGACGACTCGGTCAACGCGGCGAAGACGCAGGCGACCGGCACCTTCGCCTCCGAGTACCTCTCGGTCTTCGAGCAGACGATCCGCAAGCCGGCGACGGACCAGAAGCTGCGCCAGACGGCGACCGTGCTGAACATCGGCGTCGAGCAGCTCTCGTCGGACCGCGCGACGATCATGGCGCTGGTCCAGTTCACCGCCGAGCGCACGACGAACGGTCAGACGACCAACGCCCCCGGCCTGCTCACCGTGCAGGTCGTCAAGGAGGACGGTCGCTGGAAGATCAGCGAGCTGAAGCCGGTCTGACCGCCCGCTCCCGCGGCCCCGAGCCCGGGAGGCGAACCCCACGATGGGGTCGTCTCCCGGGCTCGTCGTCGTCCGGGGTGGCTCTGACCTGCGACGGGAGCGACGCGACGCGCCCGGTTCGGCTGCGCGTCGGACTTGACGCGAGCGTGGTCACCGGTCACTCTGTTCCCAGCGCGAGACCCCCGACGTCCGACCCCGCGGTCGGTCCCGGACCCCCGGTCCGGACCCCGCAGGCGCGTCACGGTAGGGGGGTGTTCGACACGTGCGCCCACCCGTGGCTAGACTGTCGGATCGCGCTGCCTTGTCGTGTCTCCACGTCACCCGTGGGTACCCCGAAGGCCGCGCTGAATCGGCCGCCCGGGGCATAGCGCTGCGTCTCAGGCGGACGAGCTACTGACAGCGTCAGACAGCGTTGTTCCGGAAGGACGCATCTTGGCAGTTACCCGCGCCACCAGGTCCTCGAACCACCACGCGTCGTTCCCCGGAGCTCCCCTCCGGGTCTCCTTCGCCAAGCTCGACCAGCCGCTGGAGGTCCCCGACCTCCTCGACCTGCAGACCAAGTCCTTCGAGTGGCTGGTCGGCAGCGAGGAGTGGTTCGAGCGCCGCGTGGACGCGGGCGAGGACACTCCGGTCGGTGGTCTGGAGGAGGTGCTCGCGGAGATCTCTCCGATCGAGGACTTCTCCGGTTCGATGTCCCTGTCCTTCTCCGACCCGCGCTTCGACGAGGTGAAGGCCTCCGTCGAGGAGTGCAAGGACAAGGACATGACCTACTCGGCCCCGCTCTTCGTGACGGCCGAGTTCACGAACAACACGACCGGTGAGATCAAGTCCCAGACGGTCTTCATGGGTGACTTCCCCGTGATGACCGACAAGGGCACGTTCATCATCAACGGCACCGAGCGCGTGGTCGTCTCGCAGCTCGTGCGCTCGCCCGGCGTCTACTTCGACCGCACCGTCGACAAGACGACGGACAAGGACGTCTTCAGCGTCAAGATCATCCCGAGCCGCGGGGCGTGGCTCGAGTTCGACGTCGACAAGCGCGACACCGTCGGTGTCCGCATCGACCGCAAGCGCCGCCAGCCGGTCACCGTGCTGCTGAAGGCCCTCGGCTGGACCACCGAGCAGATCCAGGAGAAGTTCTCCTTCTCCGAGACGCTGCTCGCCACGCTCGAGAAGGACGCCACGGCCGGCCAGGACGAGGCCCTGCTCGACATCTACCGCAAGCTGCGTCCGGGCGAGCCGCCGACGCGCGAGTCGGCGCAGACGCTCCTGGAGAACCTGTTCTTCAAGGACAAGCGCTACGACCTCGCGAAGGTCGGCCGCTACAAGGTCAACAAGAAGCTGGGCCTCGACGTCGAGCCGTCGACCGGCACGCTGACCGAGGACGACATCATCCAGACGATCTCCTACCTCGTGCGTCTGCACGCGGGGGAGACCGAGGTGGCGGCCGAGAACGGCGACACGATCCCGGTCGAGACCGACGACATCGACCACTTCGGCAACCGGCGCCTGCGCACGGTCGGCGAGCTCATCCAGAACCAGATCCGGGTCGGGCTCTCCCGCATGGAGCGCGTCGTGCGCGAGCGCATGACGACCCAGGACGTCGAGGCGATCACGCCGCAGACCCTGATCAACATCCGTCCCGTCGTGGCGGCGATCAAGGAGTTCTTCGGCACCTCGCAGCTCTCGCAGTTCATGGACCAGACCAACCCCCTCGCGGGCCTGACGCACAAGCGCCGGCTCTCCGCGCTGGGCCCGGGTGGTCTGTCGCGTGAGCGCGCGGGCATGGAGGTCCGGGACGTCCACCCGTCGCACTACGGCCGCATGTGCCCGATCGAGACCCCGGAGGGCCCGAACATCGGCCTGATCGGGTCGCTGTCGAGCTTCGCGCGGGTCAACCCGTTCGGCTTCATCGAGACGCCGTACCGCAAGGTCGTCGACGGGGTCGTCATCGACCAGATCGACTACCTGACCGCCGACGAGGAGGACCGCTTCGTCGTCGCGCAGGCCAACGCGCCGCTCGACGAGGACGGCCGCTTCCTCGACGACCGCGTGCTGGTCCGCCGCAAGGGCGGCGACGTCGACCTCATCGCGCCGACGCGCGTGGACTACATGGACGTCTCGCCGCGCCAGATGGTGTCGGTCGCGACGGCGATGATCCCGTTCCTCGAGCACGACGACGCCAACCGCGCCCTCATGGGCGCGAACATGCAGCGTCAGTCGGTGCCGCTGCTGCGTTCCGAGTCGCCGCTGGTCGGCACCGGGATGGAGCTGCGCGCCGCGGTCGACGCCGGCGACGTCATCGCCGCGGACCGTCCGGGTGTGGTCGAGGAGCTGTGCGCCGACTACATCACGATCATGGACGACGACGGCCAGCGGACGACGCACCGGCTGCACAAGTTCACGCGCTCCAACCAGGGCACGTGCATCAACCAGAAGCCGATCGTCTCCGAGGGCGACCGCGTCGAGGCCCGCCAGGTCCTCGCCGACGGGCCGTGCACCGAGGACGGTGAGATGGCCCTGGGCAAGAACCTGCTCGTGGCGATCATGCCGTGGGAGGGGCACAACTACGAGGACGCGATCATCCTGTCGCAGCGTCTCGTGCAGGACGACGTCCTGACCTCGATCCACATCGAGGAGCACGAGATCGACGCCCGCGACACGAAGCTCGGCGCCGAGGAGATCACCCGGGACATCCCGAACGTCTCCGAGGAGGTCCTCGCCGACCTCGACGAGCGCGGCATCATCCGCATCGGTGCCGAGGTGGCCGACGGCGACATCCTGGTCGGGAAGGTCACGCCGAAGGGCGAGACCGAGCTGACCCCGGAGGAGCGCCTGCTCCGCGCGATCTTCGGTGAGAAGGCGCGCGAGGTCCGCGACACCTCGCTCAAGGTCCCGCACGGCGAGACCGGCAAGGTCATCGGCATCCGCGTGTTCTCGCGGGACGACGACGACGAGCTGCCGCCCGGGGTCAACGAGCTGGTCCGCGTCTACGTGGCCCAGAAGCGCAAGATCTCCGAGGGCGACAAGCTCGCCGGCCGCCACGGCAACAAGGGTGTCATCGGCAAGATCCTGCCGGTCGAGGACATGCCGTTCCTCGCGGACGGCACGCCGGTCGACATCGTCCTGAACACGCACGGCGTGCCGCGACGCATGAACATCGGCCAGGTCCTCGAGACCCACCTCGGGTGGATCGCGAAGAGCGGCTGGGAGGTCGACGCGGACAACACCGCCGAGTGGGCCGTGAACCTCCCCGACGACATGCGCCGGGTGGAGCCCGACACGAACACCGCCACCCCGGTGTTCGACGGTGCCCGCCAGACCGAGATCTCGGGGCTGCTGGGCTCGACGCTGCCGAACCGCGACGGGGTCCGCCTGGTCGGCCAGGACGGCAAGGCGCAGATCTTCGACGGACGTACCGGCGAGCCGTACCCGCACCAGATCGCGGTCGGCTACATGTACATCCTCAAGCTGCTGCACCTGGTGGACGACAAGATCCACGCCCGGTCGACCGGCCCGTACTCGATGATCACGCAGCAGCCGCTCGGTGGTAAGGCGCAGTTCGGTGGTCAGCGCTTCGGTGAGATGGAGTGCTGGGCGATGCAGGCCTACGGCGCGGCGTACACGCTGCAGGAGCTGCTGACGATCAAGTCCGACGACGTGCTCGGCCGCGTCAAGGTCTACGAGGCGATCGTCAAGGGCGAGAACATCCCGGAGCCGGGCATCCCGGAGTCCTTCAAGGTGCTCCTCAAGGAGCTCCAGTCGCTGTGCCTCAACGTGGAGGTGCTGTCCTCGGACGGCGCCGCCATCGAGATGCGCGACGGCGACGACGAGGACCTCGAGCGGGCCGCGGCCAACCTGGGCATCAACCTCTCGCGCAACGAGTCGCCCTCCGTGGACGACGTCGTCAACTGACGCCTCGCGCCCGGGCCGGTGCCACCGCGCCGGCCCGGGACCGCGGACCCTCTAGACATCAGCTCACCCATCCAGGGGAGAACCTTTGCTCGACGTCAACTTCTTCGACGAGCTCCGGATCGGTCTGGCCACCGCCGACGACATCCGGCAGTGGTCCTTCGGCGAGGTCAAGAAGCCCGAGACCATCAACTACCGCACGCTCAAGCCCGAGAAGGACGGACTCTTCTGCGAGAAGATCTTCGGTCCGACGCGGGACTGGGAGTGCTACTGCGGCAAGTACAAGCGCGTCCGCTTCAAGGGCATCATCTGTGAGCGCTGCGGCGTCGAGGTGACCCGCGCCAAGGTGCGCCGGGAGCGGATGGGCCACATCGAGCTGGCCGCGCCCGTCACGCACATCTGGTACTTCAAGGGCGTCCCGTCGCGGTTGGGCTACCTGCTCGACCTCGCGCCGAAGGACCTCGAGAAGATCATCTACTTCGCGGCCTACGTCATCACGGACGTGAACGCGGAGCAGCGCCACAACGACCTCTCCACGCTCGAGAACGAGATCGCCGGGGAGCGCAAGCGCCTCGAGTCGCAGCGCGACAACGACCTCGAGGCCCGCGCGCAGAAGCTCGAGAGCGACATCGCCGAGCTCGAGGCCGAGGGCGCCAAGTCCGACGTGCGCCGCAAGGTCAAGGAGGGCGGCGAGCGCGAGATGCGCCAGCTGCGCGACCGTGCGCAGCGCGAGCTCGACCGCCTGCAGGAGGTGTGGGACACCTTCGCCAAGCTCGACCGCGGGCAGCTCATCCAGGACGAGTCGCTCTACCGCGAGCTCTACGACCGCTACGCGGACTACTTCACCGGTGCCATGGGTGCCGAGGCGATCCAGAAGCTGCTGGACACCTTCGACATCGACGCCGAGGCGGAGAACCTCCGCGAGACCATCCGCTCGGGCAAGGGGCAGCGCAAGCTGCGCGCGCTCAAGCGGCTCAAGGTCGTCGCCGCGTTCCAGGCCACGGGCAACCGTCCCGGCGGCATGGTGCTCGACTGCGTCCCGGTCATCCCGCCGGACCTGCGCCCGATGGTGCAGCTCGACGGTGGCCGCTTCGCGACCTCCGACCTCAACGACCTGTACCGCCGGGTCATCAACCGCAACAACCGCCTCAAGCGACTGATCGACCTCGGCGCGCCCGAGATCATCGTCAACAACGAGAAGCGGATGCTGCAGGAGGCCGTCGACGCGCTGTTCGACAACGGCCGCCGTGGACGGCCGGTGACCGGGCCGGGCAACCGCCCGCTCAAGTCGCTGTCCGATCTGCTCAAGGGCAAGCAGGGCCGGTTCCGCCAGAACCTGCTCGGCAAGCGCGTCGACTACTCGGGCCGCTCGGTCATCGTGGTCGGCCCGCAGCTCAAGCTGCACCAGTGCGGCCTGCCGAAGCAGATGGCGCTCGAGCTGTTCAAGCCGTTCGTCATGAAGCGGCTGGTCGACCTCAACCACGCCCAGAACATCAAGTCCGCCAAGCGGATGGTCGAGCGTCAGCGCGGCCAGGTCTGGGACGTGCTCGAGGAGGTCATCAACGAGCACCCGGTGATGCTGAACCGGGCGCCCACGCTGCACCGCCTCGGCATCCAGGCCTTCGAGCCGCAGCTGGTCGAGGGCAAGGCCATCCAGCTCCACCCGCTGGTGTGCGAGGCCTTCAACGCCGACTTCGACGGCGACCAGATGGCGGTCCACCTGCCGCTGTCGGCGGAGGCGCAGGCCGAGGCCCGCATCCTCATGCTGTCGGCGAACAACATCCTCTCGCCGGCGTCGGGCAAGCCGCTCGCCATGCCGCGACTGGACATGGTCACGGGGCTCTACTACCTGACGACCAAGCGTCCGGGCGCCGAGGGCGAGGGGCGGGCGTTCTCGTCGCCGGCCGAGGCGATCATGGCCTACGACCTGGGGACGCTGCACCTGCAGGCGCCGTGCCGCATCCGCCTGACCGGGGACGTCGTGCCCGGCCCGGGGATGGTCGGCGAGGACCACGAGCCCGGCACGCCGTGGCTCGCGGACACCACGCTGGGTCGGGTGCTCTTCAACGAGCTCCTGCCCGAGGACTACCCCTTCGTCGACGACCTGCTGCCGAAGAAGCGGCAGGCGGCGATCATCAACGACCTCGCCGAGCGGTACTCGATGACCGAGGTCGCCATGACGCTGGACCGGCTGAAGGACGCCGGCTTCCACTGGGCCACGCGCTCGGGCGTCACGGTCGCCATGGACGACGTGGTCGTGCCCGCGAACAAGGCCCAGATCCTCGAGGGCTACGAGGAGCGGGCCGAGCAGGTCAACAAGCGCTACCAGCGCGGTGCGCTCTCCTACCAGGAGCGCAACGACGAGATGGTGCGCATCTGGGGCCAGGCCACCGAGGAGGTGGCGAAGGCGATGGAGGACCAGTTCCCCGAGGACAACTCCATCCGCCGCATCGTCGAGTCGGGCGCGGCCGGCAACATGACCCAGATCCGCCAGCTGGCGGGCATCAAGGGTCTGGTCGCGAACCCGAAGGGCGAGTTCATCCCGCGCCCGATCAAGGCGAACTACCGCGAGGGCCTGACGGTCGTCGAGTACTTCATCTCGACCCACGGCACGCGCAAGGGTCTGGCCGACACCGCGCTCCGCACGGCGGACTCGGGCTACCTGACCCGTCGTCTGGTCGACGTCTCGCAGGACGTCATCGTCCGCGAGGTCGACTGCGGGACCGAGCGCGGCGTGCCGATGCCGATCGCGGAGCGCGTCGGGGACACCCTGCAGCGCGACGTGCACGTCGACACCAGCGTCTACACCCGTACCGCGGCGTCCGACGTCACCGACGCGAGCGGTGAGGTCGTCCTCGCCAAGGGCGGCGACATCGGCCAGCAGGCGATCGACTCGCTCATCGCCCACGGCATCGACAAGGTCCGTGTCCGCAGCGTCCTGACCTGCGACTCGGCCCAGGGTGTCTGCGCGATGTGCTACGGCCGCTCGCTCGCGACCGGCCAGCTCGTCGACGTCGGCGAGGCGGTCGGCATCGTCGCCGCGCAGTCGATCGGTGAGCCCGGCACCCAGCTGACCATGCGTACCTTCAAGCAGGGTGGCGTGGCCGGCGAGGACATCACGACCGGTCTGCCCCGTGTGCAGGAGGTCTTCGAGGCCCGCGTGCCGAAGGGCAAGGCGCCGATCGCCGACGTCGACGGCCGGGTGCAGCTCGAGGACGGCGAGAAGTTCTGGAAGATCACCCTGATCCCGGACGACGGGTCGGAGGAGGTCGTCTACGACAAGCTGTCCAAGCGGCAGCGGCTCGCCACCCTCACTGTGGACGGCACCGAGCGTCCGCTGCAGGACGGCGACCACGTCGACGTCGGGCAGCAGCTGCTCGAGGGCACCGCGGACCCGCACGAGATCCTGCGCGTCATGGGCCCGCGCGAGGTGCAGCTGCACCTCGTCGACGAGGTCCAGAAGGTGTACCGCTCGCAGGGTGTGTCGATCCACGACAAGCACATCGAGGTCATCGTCCGGCAGATGCTGCGCCGGGTGACGATCATCGACTCGGGCGCGACGGAGTTCCTGCCCGGCGGTGTCGTGGACCGTGCCGAGTTCGAGGGCCAGAACCGCAAGGTCGTCGCCGAGGGCGGCGACCCGGCGGCGGGGCGTCCGGTGCTCATGGGCATCACGAAGGCCTCGCTGGCCACCGAGTCGTGGCTGTCGGCCGCGTCGTTCCAGGAGACGACGCGGATCCTGACCAACGCCGCGATCGAGGGGAAGTCCGACAGCCTCGTGGGGCTGAAGGAGAACGTCATCATCGGCAAGCTCATCCCGGCCGGCACCGGCATCAACCGGTACCGGAACATCCAGGTGCAGCCCACCGAGGAGGCGCGCGCCGCGGCGTACGCGCTGCCGAGCTACGACGACGGGTACTACTCGCCCGACGTCTTCGGCGGCGGCAGCGGCGTGGCCGTCCCGCTCGACGACTACGACTTCGGTCAGTACCGCTGACGGAGCGCACCCCGCACGACCCACGCCCCCGTCCGGCTCCGCCGGGCGGGGGCGTCCTGCTGTCCGGGGACGGTCGGGTCCGGGGAATGCCGACCGGCGGGCCGGCGTTGTGACTGCTCGAGGCGCCGTTGGTGTAGTCTGCGGCGAGCCCGTTCGGAGTCGCGTGTACGGCGACCCGATATGGAGATCCACCGTCGGTCTTCGAGGGCACGCAGGGTCCGTCGAGGGCGCCCCGGGTTCCACCGGGAGGACGCGGATCCGGACCCACCTGCGAACCCGCGTGTCAACGCCGGGTATCGTCGTACCCGGTGCCCGACGCGATCGGGTCGTTGCGCTGCGCCCGGTCCGGGCGTCGCCGACGACGACCGGGTGCGTCGGCGGTGTCGAGTGTGAGGGCCGTGGACGCTCTCAGCGACACGCCCGACCCCGCGACCGGGGTCCGACACCGACGAGACAGCGAAGCAGGACACGAGCCAGAGGAACGAATGCCCACCATCCAGCAGTTGGTCCGCCGGGGCCGCGAGGACAAGGTCGAGAAGACCAAGACCGCGGCCCTCAAGGGCAGCCCGCAGCGACGCGGTGTCTGCACCCGCGTCTACACGACCACCCCGAAGAAGCCGAACTCCGCGCTCCGCAAGGTCGCGCGCGTGCGCCTCTCGAACCAGATCGAGGTCACCGCGTACATCCCCGGCGAGGGCCACAACCTGCAGGAGCACTCGATCGTGCTCGTGCGCGGCGGTCGTGTGAAGGACCTGCCGGGCGTTCGCTACAAGATCATCCGCGGTGCGCTGGACACGCAGGCGGTCAAGAACCGCAAGCAGGCCCGCAGCCGCTACGGGACGAAGAAGGACAAGGGCTGACATGCCGCGCAAGGGACCCGCTCCGAAGCGTCCGCTGGTGTCCGACCCCGTGTACGGGGCCCCGCTGGTGACGCAGCTGGTGAACAAGGTGCTCGTCGACGGCAAGCGGTCGCTCGCCGAGCGCATCGTGTACGGCGCCCTCGAGGGCTGCCGCGAGCGCAACGGCGCCGACCCGGTCGTCACGCTGAAGCGGGCGCTGGACAACGTGAAGCCGGCCCTCGAGGTCCGCAGCCGCCGCGTCGGTGGCGCGACCTACCAGGTGCCGATCGAGGTGCGCGCCGGTCGTTCGACCACGCTCGGCCTGCGCTGGCTGATCACCTACGCGCGCGCCCGCCGGGAGAAGACGATGGTCGAGCGGCTCACCAACGAGCTCCTCGACGCCTCGAACGGTCTCGGTGCCGCGGTCAAGCGCCGCGAGGACACCCACAAGATGGCCGAGTCGAACAAGGCCTTCGCGCACTACCGCTGGTGACGCGGGCCGGCCCCCGGTGAGAACCGTCGGGGGCCGCCCGATGTCGCGCAGGTCCGCCGCGCCAGACCCGCGGCGACGATCCGACAAGGAAGAGGAATTCCGTGGCACGCGACGTGCTGACCGACCTGGGCAAGGTCCGCAACATCGGGATCATGGCCCACATCGACGCGGGCAAGACCACCACGACCGAGCGCATCCTGTACTACACCGGCATCAACTACAAGATCGGTGAGGTCCACGACGGCGCGGCCACGATGGACTGGATGGAGGAGGAGCAGAAGCGCGGCATCACGATCACGTCGGCCGCGACGACGACCTTCTGGAAAGACCACCAGATCAACATCATCGACACCCCCGGCCACGTCGACTTCACGATCGAGGTCGAGCGCAACCTGCGCGTCCTCGACGGTGCGGTCGCCGTGTTCGACGGCAAGGAGGGTGTCGAGCCCCAGTCGGAGACGGTGTGGCGCCAGGCCGACACCTACGACGTCCCGCGCATCTGCTTCGTCAACAAGATGGACAAGCTCGGCGCGGACTTCTACTTCACCGTGCAGACCATCAAGGACCGGCTGCACGCGAAGCCGCTCGTCCTGCAGCTGCCGATGGGGGTCGAGTCCGACTTCTACGGCGTGATCGACCTGGTCCGCATGCGCGCCCTCACCTGGCGCGGTGAGGTCTCCAAGGGCGAGGACTACACGGTCGAGGAGATCCCGGCCGAGTACGCCGAGAAGGCGGCCGAGTACCGCGAGGCCCTCATGGAGGCCATCGCCGAGAACGACGAGTCGCTCATGGAGCGCTACTTCGCCGGCGAGGAGATCTCCGTCGAGGACATCGAGCACGGCATCCGCGCCGTGACGGTGACCAGCGAGTACAACCCGGTGCTCTGCGGGACGGCGTACAAGAACAAGGGCGTGCAACCCATGCTCGACGCCGTCATCGCCTACCTGCCGGCGCCGGTCGACGTGAAGCCGGTCGAGGGGACGCTGCTCGACGGCGAGACCCCGGTCGTGCGCCACGCGACGACCGAGGAGCCCTTCGCGGCGCTCGCGTTCAAGATCATGAGCCACCCGTTCTACGGGAAGCTCACCTACATCCGCGTCTACTCGGGCAAGATCGCCTCGGGCGCGCAGATGATCAACTCGACGAAGGACCGTAAGGAGCGCATCGGGAAGGTCTTCCAGATGCACTCCAACAAGGAGAACCCGGTCGACGAGGCCATGGCCGGGCACATCTACGCGGTCGTCGGGCTCAAGGACACCACGACGGGTGACACGCTCTGCGACCCGCAGAACCCGGTCATCCTCGAGTCGATGGTGTTCCCGACCCCGGTCATCGAGGTCGCGATCGAGCCGAAGTCGAAGGCCGACCAGGAGAAGCTCTCCACCGCCATCCAGCGGCTCACCGACGAGGACCCGACCTTCCAGGTCGCCCGCGACGAGGAGACCGGCCAGACCATCATCAAGGGGATGGGCGAGCTCCACCTCGAGGTGCTGGTCAACCGGATGAAGTCCGACTTCAAGGTCGAGGCCAACATCGGCAAGCCGCAGGTGGCCTACCGGGAGACCATCCGCCGCCCGGTGGAGAAGTACGAGTACACGCACAAGAAGCAGACCGGCGGCTCCGGCCAGTTCGCGCGCGTCATCATCGCGCTCGAGCCGATGGAGAAGTCCGAGGACGGCGCGCTCTACGAGTTCGTCAACAAGGTCACCGGTGGTCGCGTCCCGCGCGAGTACATCCCGTCGGTCGACGCCGGCGCCCAGGACGCCATGCAGTACGGCGTGCTGGCCGGCTACCCGATGACGGGCCTGCGCCTGACGCTGCTCGACGGTCAGTACCACGAGGTCGACTCGTCGGAGATGGCGTTCAAGGTCGCCGGCTCGATGGCGCTCAAGGAGGCGGCCCGCAAGGCGGACCCGGCCATCCTCGAGCCCCTGATGGCCGTCGAGGTGTCGACGCCCGAGGACTACATGGGCGACGTCATCGGCGACCTGAACTCCCGCCGTGGCCAGATCCAGGCCATGGAGGAGCGCAGCGGCAACCGGATCGTCAAGGCCGTGGTGCCGCTCTCGGAGATGTTCGGCTACGTCGGTGACCTGCGGTCGAAGACCCAGGGCCGGGCGAACTACTCCATGCAGTTCGACTCGTACGGCGAGGTCCCGGCCAGCGTGGCCAAGGAGATCATCGCCAAGGCGACCGGCGAGTGACCCCGGCCGTGCCCCGTCGTCCCGGACCGGGACGACGGGGCGCGGTGAGGCGGGGGATCCGTCCCCGTTAGCCTCGTGGAGTCACCTCGGGTCCTCCGCCCGGCGTCAGCCCACCCAGAGGACCGCACGACCGACGTACCGCCGAGCCCGGCGACGACAGACCCAGAAAGTCCAGGAGGACGAGAGCAGTGGCGAAGGCCAAGTTCGAGCGGACCAAGCCGCACGTCAACATCGGCACCATCGGTCACATCGACCACGGCAAGACGACGCTGACGGCCGCGATCACCAAGGTCCTGCACGACAAGTACCCGGACCTCAACCAGGCGTCCGCGTTCGACCAGATCGACAAGGCGCCGGAAGAGCGTCAGCGCGGCATCACGATCTCGATCGCGCACGTCGAGTACCAGACCGAGAACCGGCACTACGCGCACGTCGACTGCCCCGGGCACGCCGACTACGTGAAGAACATGATCACCGGTGCCGCGCAGATGGACGGCGCGATCCTCGTGGTCGCCGCCACCGACGGCCCCATGCCGCAGACCCGCGAGCACGTGCTGCTCGCGCGCCAGGTCGGCGTGCCCTACATCGTCGTGGCGCTGAACAAGGCCGACATGGTCGACGACGAGGAGATCATGGAGCTCGTCGAGATGGAGGTCCGTGAGCTGCTCAGCTCGCAGGACTTCCCCGGCGACGACCTCCCCGTGGTCCGCGTCTCGGCCCTGAAGGCCCTCGAGGGCGACGCCGAGTGGGCCGACGCCATCGTCAGCCTGATGAACGCCGTCGACGAGGCCATCCCCTCGCCGGAGCGCGACACCGAGAAGCCGTTCCTCATGCCCGTCGAGGACGTCTTCACGATCACCGGCCGCGGCACCGTCGTCACCGGTCGCGTCGAGCGCGGCATCGTCAAGGTGAACGAGGAGGTGGAGATCGTCGGCATCAAGGCCAAGTCGACGAAGACCACCGCCACCGGCATCGAGATGTTCCGCAAGCTCCTCGACGAGGGGCGCGCCGGCGACAACGTCGGCCTGCTCGTCCGCGGCATCAAGCGCGAGGACGTCGAGCGCGGCATGGTCATCTGCAAGCCGGGCTCGATCACCCCGCACACCGAGTTCGACGGCCAGGTCTACATCCTGGGCAAGGACGAGGGCGGCCGGCACACGCCGTTCTTCAACAACTACCGCCCGCAGTTCTACTTCCGGACCACGGACGTCACCGGTGTCGTGACGCTGCCGGAGGGCACCGAGATGGTCATGCCCGGTGACAACACCGAGATGTCCGTCCAGCTGATCCAGCCCATCGCCATGGAGGAGGGCCTCCAGTTCGCCATCCGCGAGGGTGGCCGGACCGTGGGCGCGGGCCAGGTCACGAAGATCCACAAGTAGGACCCTCACCCCGGTGTCGGGGCGCCCACGGGCGCGTGCGACACTGGTGGGGTTGCTTGCCCGGGCGGTCGGCTCAATCGGTATCGAGCCGACCGCCCCGGCGTGAGCGGGGTCCGTCGAGGACCCGGGCACGAACCGGACGTCACCCCAGGGCGTCGTCCACCGTGCCGTGCGAGCCCCGGGAGGGGCGACCGCGGGACGGACACACCATGAACAGCGAGGGTCAGCGCACAGCGAGGGCCTGAGGCCGCGGAGCGACGAGCGTCCGGGGCGCACCGGCCGGAGGCGTCGACACGCCCGACCGCGTGGACCGGAGGTCCGCGGGGTCGCCGCGCGGGACGACCGCCGCGGGGCCGGTGCGGCATCGTTCGAGGACGAGAAGAGGAACGGCAAGCCACCATGGCGGGACAGAAGATCCGCATCAGGCTCAAGGCCTACGACCACGAGGCCATCGATGCGTCGGCTCGCAAGATCGTCGAGACCGTGACGCGCACCGGTGCCTCCGTCGTCGGCCCGGTGCCGCTGCCGACGGAGAAGAACGTGTACTGCGTCATCCGCTCGCCGCACAAGTACAAGGACTCGCGCGAGCACTTCGAGATGCGCACGCACAAGCGACTGATCGACATCGTCGACCCGACGCCCAAGACGGTGGACGCGCTCATGCGCATCGACCTGCCGGCCAGCGTCGACGTCAACATCCAGTGAGGCCCGGCATGTCTGCAGATCCTCTCCGCAGCAACGAGCGGCGCCTGAGCGGCGTGCTCGGCACCAAGGTCGGCATGACCCAGGTGTTCGACGAGGCGAACCGCGTCGTCCCCGTCACCGTCGTGAAGGCGGGCCCCTGCGTCGTCACGCAGGTGCGGACCCCTTCCGTGGACGGCTACAACGCGGTCCAGATCGCCTTCGGCGCCATCGACCCCCGCAAGGTGAACAAGCCGGAGGCCGGCCACTTCGCCAAGGCAGGCGTGACGCCCCGGCGCCACCTCGTCGAGCTCCGCACCTCGGACGCCTCGTCCTACGAGGTCGGCCAGGAGGTCACCGCCGAGGTGTTCTCCGCCGGTGCCGTCATCGACGTCACGGCGAACAGCAAGGGCAAGGGCACCGCGGGTGTCATGAAGCGCCACGGCTTCCACGGCCTCGGCGCCAGCCACGGCACCCAGCGCAAGCACCGCTCGCCCGGCTCCATCGGTGGCTGCGCCACCCCGGCCCGTGTCTTCAAGGGCACGCGCATGGCCGGCCGGATGGGCAACGTCAAGACCACGACGCAGAACCTGACCGTCCACGGCGTGGACGCCGACGCGGGCCTGCTGCTGATCCGCGGCGCCGTCCCCGGCCCGCGCGGCGGCCTGGTCCTCGTCACCTCTGCTGCCAAGAAGGGCGGTGACCAGCAGTGACGACGCCTGACGGCCACACCCCGGGCGTGAGCGACACCGAGGGCCCCGACGCGGGCGAGTCGGTCGACGCCGGCACCTCGTCGGCGACCGAGGCCGCGACCTCGACGCTGGCGGTCGCCCGCCGCCGCGGGTTCTCCGCCGGCGACGCCCGCCGCTCCGCGCGCCGCGAGGCGCAGCTGAGCGCCGCGACCGGCGAGACCCGCACGGTCACCGTCCACACGCCCACGGGCGGCACGGACGGCACCGCGGAGCTCCCCGGCGACCTCTTCGACGCGCCCGCGAACACCGCGCTGATGCACCAGGTGGTCACCGCGCAGCTCGCCGCGGCCCGCCAGGGCACGCACGACACGAAGACCCGCGGCGAGGTCCGGGGCGGCGGCAAGAAGCCGTACCGCCAGAAGGGCACCGGCCGCGCCCGCCAGGGTTCGACCCGCGCCCCGCAGTTCACCGGCGGTGGCACCGTGCACGGGCCGACGCCGCGGGACTACTCGCAGCGGACCCCGAAGAAGATGAAGGCCGCCGCCCTCCGGGGTGCGCTGTCCGACCGGGCCCGCCACGAGCGGATCCACGTCTTCTCCGCGCTCGTCGACGGCGCCACGCCCTCGACCAAGGGCGCCCGGACGGCCCTCGCCGGCGTCATCACGGCGGACCGGGAGCACCGCACGGTGCTGGCGGTCGTGGCCCGGGACGACGAGGCCGGTCGCCGCAGCGTCGCGAACCTGCCGGCCGTGCACCTGCTGACGCCGGACCAGCTGAACACCTACGACGTGCTCCGCGCGGACGACGTGGTCTTCACGTCGGCGGCGCTGGACGCGTTCGTGAGCGCCCGCACCGCGCGCGCCGAGGAGGTCGACCAGTGATCGCGGACCCGCGCGACATCATCATCGCGCCGGTGATCTCGGAGAAGAGCTACGGCCTTCTCGAGGAGCGCCAGTACACGTTCCTGGTGCGCCCGGACGCGAACAAGACCCAGATCAAGATCGCCGTGCAGGAGATCTTCGACGTGACGGTGGCGAGCGTGAACACGCTCAACCGTGAGGGGAAGCGCAAGCGTTCCCGCACCGGCTACGGCAAGCGCAAGGACACCAAGCGCGCCGTCGTCACCGTGACGCCCGAGAGCCGGACGATCGACGTCTTCGGCGGGCCCGGGGCCTAGGGGAGTCAGCAACCATGGGAATTCGCAGGTACAAGCCGACGACCGCCGGGCGGCGTGGCGCGAGCGTCTCGGACTTCGCCGAGATCACGCGTGACCACCCGGAGAAGTCGCTCATCCGCCCGCTGCACAACAAGGGCGGCCGCAACGCCACCGGC
The DNA here is from genome assembly GCF_050955885.1 of Actinomycetospora sp. CA-084318. Taxonomy (NCBI): domain Bacteria; kingdom Bacillati; phylum Actinomycetota; class Actinomycetes; order Pseudonocardiales; family Pseudonocardiaceae; genus Actinomycetospora; species Actinomycetospora sp. CA-084318. Next base: position 5,591,299 of record NZ_CP192098.1, on the reverse strand, counting down.
CGGATCACCACCCGGCACCAGGGTGGCGGCCACAAGCGGGCCTACCGGCTGATCGACTTCCGCCGCAACGACAAGGACGGCGTGCCGGCCAAGGTCGCGCACATCGAGTACGACCCGAACCGCAGCGCCCGCATCGCCCTGCTGCACTACGCCGACGGCGAGAAGCGCTACATCATCGCGCCGGAGCGTCTCGGCCAGGGCGACGCGGTGGAGAGCGGCGTCCGCGCCGACATCAAGCCGGGCAACAACCTCCCGCTGCGCAACATCCCGACCGGCACCGTGGTGCACGCGATCGAGCTCCGCCCCGGTGGCGGCGCCAAGATCGCGCGCTCCGCCGGCGCCCGGGTGCAGCTGGTGGCCAAGGACGGGCCGTACGCCCAGCTCCGGATGCCGTCCGGCGAGATCCGCAACGTCGACGTGCGCTGCCGCGCGACGATCGGCGAGGTCGGCAACTCCGACCACTCGAACATCAACTGGGGCAAGGCGGGCCGCAACCGCTGGCGCGGCAAGCGCCCGACGGTGCGCGGTGTCGCGATGAACCCCGTCGACCACCCGCACGGTGGTGGTGAGGGCAAGACGTCCGGTGGCCGCCACCCGGTGAACCCGGCGGGTACCCCGGAGGGCCGCACCCGCGGCCGCAAGGAGAGCGACCGCATGATCGTGCGCCGCCGGCGTACCGGCAAGAACAAGAAGCGATAGAGCAGGAGGGAGACAGCGATGCCACGCAGTGTCAAGAAGGGGCCGTTCGTCGACGACCACCTGCTCAAGAAGATCGACGCGCTGAACGACTCGAACCGCAAGTCGGTCATCAAGACCTGGTCGCGCCGCTCGACGATCATCCCGGACATGCTCGGCCACACGCTGGCCGTGCACGACGGGCGCAAGCACGTCCCGGTCTTCGTCTCGGAGGCCATGGTCGGGCACAAGCTCGGCGAGTTCGCCCCGACCCGCACGTTCCGCGGGCACGTCAAGGAGGACCGTCGGTCGCGTCGCCGCTAGGCACGCACCCGCCGGTCACGACCCGCGAAACCAGGAAGGTAGACGAACGATGTCTGCACCAGCCGACACCGACACGACGCCCCGGGGCGCCGTGGCTCGGGCGCGCTACGTGCGCATGTCGCCGATGAAGGTCCGCCGTGTCGTGGACCTGGTCCGCGGCATGCCCGTGGACCGGGCCGCCTCGGTGCTGCAGTTCGCCGAGCAGGCCGCCGCCAAGCCGGTGGCCAAGCTCGTGGCGAGCGCGGTGGCCAACGCCGAGAACAACTTCGCGCTGGACCCCGCCACGCTCGTGATCTCGACGATCACCGTGGACGAGGGCCCGACCATGAAGCGGTTCCAGCCCCGGGCGCAGGGGCGTGCGTACCGCATCCGCAAGCGCACCAGCCACATCACCGTCGAGGTCACCTCGGTGACCGAGGCGGACAAGGGTGGTCGCCGGCGCTCGAAGGGAAGGACCCGCTGATGGGTCAGAAGATCAACCCGCACGGGTTCCGTCTGGGCATCACCACGGACTGGAAGTCCCGGTGGTACGCCGACAAGCAGTACGCCGACTACGTGGCCGAGGACGTCAAGATCCGCCGCATGCTCTCCAAGGGCATGGAGCGGGCCGGCATCTCCAAGGTCGAGATCGAGCGCACCCGGGACCGGGTCCGCGTCGACATCCACACCGCCCGTCCGGGCATCGTCATCGGCCGCCGCGGCGCCGAGGCGGACCGGCTGCGCGGCAACCTCGAGAAGCTGACCGGCAAGCAGGTCCAGCTGAACATCCTCGAGGTCAAGGGCGCGGAGGCGGACGCGCAGCTCGTGGCGCAGGGCGTCGCCGAGCAGCTGTCCAACCGCGTCTCGTTCCGCCGCGCGATGCGCAAGGCCATGCAGTCGGCCATGCGTTCGCCGGGCGTCAAGGGCATCCGGGTGCAGTGCTCCGGCCGTCTCGGTGGTGCCGAGATGTCGCGCTCGGAGTTCTACCGCGAGGGCCGGGTGCCGCTGCACACGCTGCGCGCCGAGATCGACTACGGCCTGTTCGAGGCCCGGACCAACTTCGGCCGCATCGGCGTGAAGGTCTGGATCTACAAGGGCGACGTCGTCGGCGGCAAGCGCGAGGCCGAGCGCCAGGCGGCGCTCGACGCCGCGACCCGCGAGCCGCGCCGCGGCAACCGCGGGGGCGGCAACGACCGCCCGCGTGGCCGGCGCTCCGGCGCCTCCGGCACGACCGGCTCGGGCACCGAGGCCGGGCGCGCCGCCGCCGAGCAGGCCGCGAACGCGCCCGCGACCACCGGATCGGAGGCCTGACCATGCTGATGCCCCGCCGGGTCAAGTTCCGCAAGCAGCACCGGCCGGACCGGTCCGGTGCCGCCAAGGGCGGCACGCAGATGTCGTTCGGCGACTACGGCATCCAGGCGCTCGAGCACGGCTACGTGACGAACCGCCAGATCGAGTCGGCCCGTATCGCCATCACCCGCCACATCCGTCGTGGCGGCAAGGTCTGGATCAACATCTTCCCGGACCGTCCGCTCACCAAGAAGCCCGCCGAGACCCGCATGGGTTCCGGCAAGGGCTCGCCGGAGAAGTGGATCGCGAACGTGAAGCCGGGCCGGGTCATGTTCGAGATGAGCTACCCCAACGAGGCCACCGCCCGTGAGGCACTGCGTCGCGCGCAGCACAAGCTGCCGATGCGCTGCCGCATCGTCACCCGCGAGGAGGCGTTCTGATGGCAGCGGGAACCCCCGCCAGCGAGCTGCGCGAGCTGTCCGCCGAGGACCTCGTCGCGCGTGCCCGTGAGGCCAAGGCCGAGCTGTTCAACCTCCGGTTCCAGATGGCGACCGGGCAGCTCGACAACAACCGCCGGCTGCGGACCGTCCGCCACGACATCGCGCGCATCTACACGGTGATGCGCGAGCGTGAGCTCGGACTGTCCGCGGCCCCTGACGAGGAAGGGGCGGCATGACCAGCGCCGCTGACAGCGAGCAGGTGCGCAGCGAGGTCAAGGCCGACGCCCCTGCCGAGCAGAAGCCGGGCGAGCGGAACGACGAGCGCGGCCTGCGCAAGACCCGTGAGGGCCTCGTCGTCTCGGACAAGATGTCCAAGACGATCGTCGTGAGCCTCGAGGACCGGGTGAAGCACCCGCGCTACTCGAAGGTCATCCGCCGGACCAAGAAGGTCAAGGCGCACGACGAGCACAACACCGCCGGCCCGGGCGACCGCGTCCTGCTGATGGAGACGCGGCCGCTCTCGGCGACGAAGCGCTGGCGCCTGGTCGAGATCCTCGAGAAGGCCAAGTAATACCCCTCGCCGAGGGCCACGTCGAAACCATCCGGCGCTCGCCGCCGGGAAGGTCAGGAGAGAAGCAGTGATCCAGCAGGAGTCGCGACTCCGGGTCGCCGACAACACGGGTGCCAGGGAAATCCTGTGCATCCGTGTGCTCGGTGGCTCGTCCCGCCGTTACGCGGGCATCGGCGACGTCATCGTGGCCACCGTCAAGGAGGCCATCCCGGCGTCCGGCGTGAAGCGCGGCGACGTCGTCAAGGCCGTCGTGGTGCGCACCGTCAAGGAGAAGCGCCGCCCGGACGGTTCGTACATCAAGTTCGACGAGAACGCCGCGGTGATCATCAAGAACGACCGCGAGCCGCGCGGGACCCGCATCTTCGGCCCGGTCGGCCGTGAGCTCCGCGACAAGCGGTTCATGCGGATCATCTCGCTCGCGCCGGAGGTGCTGTAGCCAGATGAAGGTCAAGAAGGGCGACACGGTCCTCGTCATCGCCGGCAAGGACAAGGGCGCGAAGGGCAAGGTCATCCAGGCCTACCCCGACCGCGACAAGGTCCTCGTCGAGGGCGTCGGCCGGGTCAAGAAGCACACCGCCCAGTCCGCCAACCAGCGGGGCGCGCAGTCCGGCGGGATCGTCACGCAGGAGGCCGCCATCCACGTCTCGAACGTGATGGTCGTCGACTCGGACGGCAAGCCGACCCGCGTCGGCTACCGCGACGGCGGCGAGGGCGAGCAGAAGCGCGTGCGCGTCTCGCGCCGCAACGGGAAGGACATCTCGTGACCAGCACCGAGGCCCGTCCCCGGCTGCAGCAGCGGTACCGGGACGCGATCCGTCAGGAGCTGACGGACCAGTTCCACTACGAGAACCCGATGCTCGTGCCCGGCGTCGTCAAGGTCGTCGTGAACATGGGCGTCGGCGAGGCCGCGCGCGACTCGAAGCTGATGGAGGGCGCGGTCCGCGACCTCACCCTCATCGCCGGCCAGAAGCCGGAGATCCGCCGGGCGCGCAAGTCCATCGCGCAGTTCAAGCTGCGCGAGGGCATGCCGATCGGTGCGCGCACCACGCTGCGCGGGGCGCGGATGTGGGAGTTCCTCGACCGCCTGGTCTCGATCAGCCTGCCGCGTATCCGCGACTTCCGTGGGCTCTCGCCGAAGCAGTTCGACGGCGCGGGCAACTACACGTTCGGTCTGTCGGACCAGACGATGTTCCACGAGATCGACCAGGACTCGATCGACCGGCCGCGGGGGATGGACATCACCGTGGTCACCTCCGCGACCACCGACGAGGAAGGCCGGGCCCTGCTGCGCGCCCTCGGCTTCCCGTTCAGGGAGAACTGAGCATGGCGAAGAAGGCACTGGTCAACAAGGCCGCCGCGACCCCGAAGTTCAAGGTCCGCGGCTACACCCGCTGCAACCGCTGCGGGCGCGCGCGTGCGGTGCTCCGCAAGTTCGGGCTCTGCCGCGTCTGCCTGCGCGAGATGGCGCACCGGGGCGAGCTCCCGGGCGTCAGCAAGTCCTCGTGGTGAGCGCGCCCGACACGGCCGAGACCGTGACCGAGGAGGAGCTGCCGGGTCGTCCGATCGACCCGCAGCTGCTCGAGCTCATCCAGCGCGTCGCCCACCGGGAGCACCTGCTCGGACAGGACTCCCAGGGCACGACGCACCCCTCTGTTTCTCTGACCCGCCCCGGACGCCGCAGGCCCGCCACGAGGTCGTCCGTCCGCCGGACGACCCGGGGTACCACGGCGAGGAAGGTGACCTGGTCGCGATGACGATGACCGACCCCATCGCGGACATGCTCACGCGCATCCGCAACGCCAACTCGGCGTTCCACGAGAGCGTGACCATGCCGCACAGCAAGCTGAAGGCCCACGTGGCCCAGGTCCTGCTCGAGCAGGGCTACATCGCGGGATACCGCGACGAGCCGGCGGCCGTCGGCAAGTCCCTGGTCATCGACCTGAAGTACGGGCCGAACCGTGAGCGCAGCATCGCCGGCCTCAAGCGCATCTCGAAGCCGGGCCTGCGCATCTACGCGAAGTCGACCGAGCTGCCGCGCGTGCTCGGCGGCCTCGGCGTCGCGATCATCTCGACGTCCTCGGGGCTGCTGACCGACCGTCAGGCCCACCAGCGACGGATGGGCGGGGAAGTCCTCGCCTTCGTCTGGTAGCGGAGAGGGGAACCGAACCATGTCTCGCATCGGTAGGGCCCCGATCACCGTGCCGTCCGGCGTGGACGTCGCGGTCGAGGGCCAGAACGTCACGGTGAAGGGGCCCAAGGGCACCCTGAGCCACACGGTCGACCGTCCGATCTCGGTGCAGCTCGAGGACGGCGTGCTGTCGGTCTCGCGCCCGAACGACGAGCGGGAGAACCGCGCGCTGCACGGGCTCTCGCGCTCGCTGCTGAACAACCTCGTCCTGGGCGTGACCCAGGGCTACGAGCGCAAGCTCGAGATCCACGGCGTCGGCTACCGCGTGCAGCTCAAGGGCTCGACCCTCGAGTTCGCGCTCGGCTACAGCCACCCGGTCCGGATCGAGGCGCCCGAGGGCATCACGTTCGCGGTCGAGAACCCGACCCGCTTCTCGGTGCAGGGCATCGACAAGCAGGTCGTGGGCCAGGTGGCCGCGAACATCCGGCGGCTGCGCAAGCCCGACCCGTACAAGGGCAAGGGCGTCCGGTACGCCGGCGAGCAGATCCGCCGCAAGGTCGGGAAGACGGGTAAGTGATGGCTGAAGCGACCACCCAGAAGCGCACCACGGTCGGCAAGAGCGTCTCGCAGACCCGCCGCGCCGGCCTCGTCCGTCGGCACGCCCGCCTCCGCAAGAAGGTCGAGGGCACGCCGGAGCGTCCGCGCCTCGTCGTCACCCGGTCCTCGCGGCACATCACCGCGCAGGTCATCGACGACCTGGCCGGGCACACGCTGGCCCACGCCTCCAGCATGGAGGCCGACGTCCGCGGGCTGGAGGGCGACAAGAAGGCGCAGGCCGCGAAGGTCGGCGAGCTCGTCGCCTCCCGCTCCAAGTCCGCCGGCATCGACGCGGTCGTGTTCGACCGCGGCGGGCGCCGGTACCACGGCCGCATCGCGCAGCTCGCGGACGCGGCCCGCGAGGGGGGCCTGACGTTCTGATGGCCAGCCTCGTCACGTACACGCAAGGGAAGGACGCCTGATGCCGGGCACTCAGCGCCGCGAGGGCGGCGGCCAGGGCGGGCGCGACCGCGACCGTCAGGGCGGCGGCCGCGGCGGCGCCCAGGACAGGACGCCGCACCTCGAGCGCGTCGTCGCCATCAACCGCGTGGCCAAGGTCGTCAAGGGCGGCCGCCGCTTCAGCTTCACCGCGCTCGTCATCGTCGGCAACGGCGACGGCGAGGTCGGGGTGGGCTACGGCAAGGCCAAGGAGGTGCCGGCCGCGATCGCCAAGGGCGTGGAGGAGGCGAAGAAGAACTTCTTCCGCGTCCCGCGCATCGGCGGCACCATCACGCACCCGGTGCAGGGTGAGGACGCCGCCGGCGTCGTGCTCCTGCGCCCCGCGAGCCCCGGTACCGGTGTCATCGCCGGTGGCCCGGTGCGCGCGGTCCTGGAGTGCGCAGGGATCCAGGACATCCTGTCCAAGTCCCTGGGCAGCCAGAACGCCATCAACATCGTGCACGCCACGGTGGCGGCCCTGAAGGCGCTGCAGGTCCCCGAGGCCGTCGCGGCCCGCCGGGGTCTGCCGCTCGACGAGGTCGCGCCGGCGCGGATGCTGCGCCAGCGCGCCGGTCAGGGGGTCTGACCCATGGCCGACCTCAAGGTCACGCAGATCAAGTCCGTGATCGGGGGCAAGCGCAACCAGCGCGAGACCCTGCGCACGCTGGGCCTGCGCCGGATCGGCGCGACGGTCACGCGGCCGGACGACCCGCAGAACCGCGGGCTGATCCACACCGTGCGGCACCTCGTCACGGTCGAGGAGGTCTGACATGAGCGAGTCCCCGCTCAAGCTCCACCACCTCCGTCCCGCTCCCGGGAGCAGGACGGAGAAGACCCGCGTCGGTCGCGGTGAGGCCTCGAAGGGCAAGACGGCCGGTCGCGGTACGAAGGGCACGGGCGCCCGCAAGAACGTGCCCGCGCGCTTCGAGGGCGGCCAGATGCCGCTCCAGATGCGCCTGCCGAAGCTCAAGGGCTTCCGCAACCGCAACAAGGTCGTGGCGCAGGTCGTCAACATCGGCGACCTCGCGCGGCTGTTCCCGAACGGCGGCGAGGTCGGCCCGGCCGAGCTCGTGGCCGCCGGCGCCGTCCGCGCCGGGCACCCGGTGAAGGTGCTCGGGGAGGGCGACCTCGGCTCGGTGACGCTGCAGGTGAGCGCGCACGCGTTCTCCGGCGCCGCCAGCGAGAAGATCGGTGCCGCGGGCGGGACGACCACCGTCCTGTAGTCCGCACGCCACCGCGCCACCGGGCCCGGAGGAGCTCCCTCGGAGCACCTCCGGGCCCGTTCTCGTCTGCTGTTACGCTCGCCTGCAGGCCGATCCGCGTCTCGTCGGACCGCCCCGCACCACGTCGGGGCGTCGGCCGTGCCGGCCGGGACACCCGGTAGCGCGGCGGGGCCGGACATCGACGAACCAGCTGGAGGTCCGAGTGCTCGGCCCCGTGCGGTCCGCGCTGGCGACGCCGGACCTGCGCAAGAAGATCCTCTTCACGCTCGGCATCGTGGCCGTGTACCGGTTGGGTGCCACCCTCCCGGCGCCCGGTGTCTCGTACACGAACGTGCAGGCCTGTCTGCGCCAGGTCGAGGGCGGCGACTCGCAGAGCGTCTACGCCCTGATCAACCTGTTCTCCGGCGGGGCGCTGCTCCAGCTGTCGATCTTCGCGCTGGGCATCATGCCCTACATCACCGCGAGCATCATCGTGCAGCTGCTCACCGTGGTCATCCCGCGGTTCGAGCAGCTGAAGAAGGAGGGGCAGTCCGGCCAGGGCACCCTCACGCAGTACACGCGGTACCTGACGATCGCACTGGCGATCCTGCAGTCCACCGGCATCGTCGCGCTGGCCGACCGGGGGCAGCTGTTCCAGAACTGCGACCCGAGCCAGTTCCCGATCCTGCCGAACGCGGGCATCTTCGACCTCGCGGTCATCGTGCTGGTCATGACGGCCGGCACCGCGGTCATCATGTGGTTCGGCGAGCTGGTCACCGAGCGCGGCGTCGGCAACGGCATGTCGCTGCTCATCTTCTGCTCGATCGCGGCCCGCATCCCGGCCGAGGGCCAGCAGATCCTCTCCAGCTCCGGCGGCCTCGTCTTCGCCGTCGTCTGCCTCTTCGGCCTCGCCATCATCGCGAGCGTCGTGTTCGTCGAGCAGGGTCAGCGGCGGATCCCCGTGCAGTACGCCAAGCGCATGGTCGGGCGGCGCATGTACGGCGGGACGTCGACCTACCTGCCGCTCAAGGTCAACCAGGCCGGTGTCATCCCGGTCATCTTCGGCTCGTCGCTGCTCTACCTGCCCGACCTGCTGTCGCGGCTCGTGGGCAACTCGACGTCCGGCTTCGCGGTGTTCGTGCAGAACTACCTCGCGAACCAGTCGAACCCGGTCCACATCGTCCTGTACTTCGCGCTGATCATCTTCTTCACGTACTTCTACGTGGCCATCACGTTCAACCCGGAGGAACGGGCGGACGAGATGAAGAAGTTCGGCGGGTTCATCCCCGGCATCCGTCCGGGCCGGCCGACCGCGGAGTACCTGCAGTACGTGCTGTCGCGCATCACCTTGCCGGGATCGATCTACCTGGGCATCATCGCTGTCCTCCCGAACTTCTTCCTGGGCATCACGGGCCAGGGTCAGAACCAGAACTTCCCCTTCGGCGGGACCGCGGTGCTGATCATGGTCGGTGTCGGCCTGGACACGGTGAAGCAGATCGAGAGCCAGCTGATGCAGCGCAACTACGAGGGCTTCCTGCGCTGACGACCGGGTACGGTCCCGCCCCCTCGACGGGGAGCGCCCCAGGCGCCCTCCGGGCAGGATGGGTCGGTGGCCGACGTGGGTCGGCGCAGGAGAGGAGAGTGGACATGAGGATCGTTCTGGTGGGACCGCCCGGGGCCGGGAAGGGCACGCAGGCGGCGCGGTTGTCGGAGCGGCTCGCCGCCCCGCACATCTCCACCGGCGATCTCTTCCGCGAGAACATGAAGAACGAGACCGAGCTCGGCAAGGAGGCCCAGCGCTACGTCGACGCGGGCGACCTGGTGCCGGACGCGGTCACCGTCGCGATGGTCAAGGACCGCCTGGCGCAGTCCGACGCCGCCGAGGGCTTCCTGCTCGACGGCTTCCCGCGGAACACCTCGCAGGCCGACGAGCTGAACACCGTGCTCTCCGACCTCGACCAGCGCCTGGACGCCGTCCTCCTGTTCGAGGTCGACGACGAGGAGCTCATCCAGCGCCTCACCGCGCGCGGCCGGTCGGACGACACCGAGGAGGTCATCCGCAACCGGCAGGAGGTCTACCGCCGGGAGACCGCCCCGCTGATCGAGTACTACCGCGACATCCTCGTCAAGGTCGACGCCATGGGCAGCATGGACGAGGTCACCGACCGCGCCATGGACGCGCTGGCCGACGAGCCGGAGGACTGAGCCGCGTGGGCGCCGGCGGTCTCTCCGGAGGACGTCTCGCGGAGGTGACCGCCGGTCTCGGTCGGGTCGCCGGACGGTTGTCCGGCGGCCGCTTCGGGACGGACGTCCAGCTCAAGACCCGCGGCGAGATCGAGGCCATGCGGGCGGCCGGCCTGGTCGTGGCCGCGACGCTCGAGCGGGTCGGCGCGGCGGCGGCCGTCGGGGTCTCCACCCGGGAGCTCGACGAGCTCGCCGAGACGACGATCCGCGAGGCCGGGGCGGTGCCCTCCTTCCTGGGCTACCACGGCTTCCCGGGCAGCATCTGCGCGTCGGTGAACGCGGAGGTCGTGCACGGCATCCCGGCCGCCACGACCGTGCTGGCGGACGGCGACCTGCTCTCGGTCGACTGCGGGGCGATCCTCGACGGCTGGCACGGCGACGCCGCGGTGACGCTGCACGTCGGCACGGTGCGTCCGGGCGACGAGGCGCTGTCCGCCGCCTGCCGGGCCGCGATGTGGGCCGGGATCGCCGAGGTCCGTCCGGGCAACCGGCTCGGGGACGTCTCGCACGCCGTCGAGAGCGAGGTGACCCGCCACCGGACGCCGGACGGCGGGTCCTTCGGCATCGTCGCCGACTACGGCGGGCACGGGATCGGCACCGAGATGCACATGGAGCCGTTCCTGCCCAACGTCGGGCGGGCCGGGACCGGCCTGCGGCTGCGCGAGGGCATGGTCCTCGCCGTCGAGCCGATGCTCACCGCCGGCGACCCGGAGACCGACGAGCTCGACGACGAGTGGACCGTGGTCACCGTCGACGGCGGGCGGGCCGCGCACTGGGAGCACACGGTGGCCGTCACCGACGAGGGTCCCCGGGTGCTCACCGCGCCGCTCTCCGATTCGGATAGCTGAACTCTCCGCTATCTGGGTACTCTGCCTCCACGGGACGAGCCGGGGAGGCCGGGATGGCGGAGCAGGGTGCAGTGCGGGTGTCGGACGCCGAGCGCGAGGACGTCGCGCGGCGGCTCCTCGCGGCGCACGGCGAGGGGCGGCTGACGCTCGTCGAGTACGACGAGCGCGTGGGCGCGGCGCACGCGGCGGTGGTGCGCGACGACCTGACGCCCCTGCTGGCGGACCTGCCGGCGGGTCCGGTCGGTCAGGTGATGGACCGCGGGACGACGACGCGACCCGCACCGACCCGACGTCGGGAAGGATTCCCCCTGGTCCCGTCGGGGCTCCCGGCGCCGTGCGGGTCCGGTCGGGGCGCGGTGGCCGCGTGGGCGACGGTGAGCCTGGTCAACGTGGTGATCTGGCTGGCCGTGTCGCTCGGGACGGCGGCCGTGATGTACCCGTGGTGGATCTGGGTCGCGGGCCCGTGGGGCCTGGCGTTGGCGCTCGGCGGCGTCGGCCGGGCGGTGGCCCGCCCCCGCGTGTGAGGGCGGGCCGGGCCGGGACTACTTCGGGGCCATGCGGATGGCGCCGTCGAGCCGGATCGTCTCGCCGTTGAGCATCGGGTTCTCGACGATGTGCGCGGCGAGGGCCGCGTACTCGGTCGGGTCGCCGAGGCGGGAGGGGTGCGGGACCTGCGCGCCGAGGGAGTCGATGTGCTCCTGCGGCAGCGTCGCGAACAGCGGGGTGTGGAACAGGCCCGGGGCGATCGTGCAGACCCGGATGCCGATCGAGGCGAGGTCCCGCGCGATCGGCAGGGTCATGCCGACGATGCCGCCCTTGGAGGCCGAGTAGGCGGCCTGCCCGATCTGGCCGTCGAACGCGGCGACCGAGGCGGTGTTGACGATGACGCCGCGGTCGCCGGTGTCCACGCCCGGGTCGGAGAGGGCGGAGTTCTCGCTCATGGCCTGCGCGGCGAGCCGGATGACGTTGAACGTGCCGACCAGGTTGACGTTCAGCACCCGGGTGAAGTCCTCGAGCGGGAACGGCCCCTTGCGGCCCGCGGTGCGGTGCGCGCTGCCGATCCCCGCGCAGTTGATCGCCACGCGCAGCGTGCCGAGACCGGCCGCGGCGTCGATCGCCTGGCCGACCTGTTCGGGGTCGGTCACGTCGGCGGGGGAGAACACCACCCGCTCGCCCAGCTCCTTCGCCACCTCGGCCCCCGCCGACGACGGCAGGTCCACGATCACCACCGACGCGCCCTGCGCGTGCAGCTTCTCCACGGTCGCCCGGCCCAGGCCGGAGGCCCCGCCGGTCACCAGTGCGACGACACCGTCGACGTCCACGTGCTCCTCCTCGATTGCTCGGTGGTCGACATCGTGGCGCCGCGAGGAGAAACGGTCAATGCTGACTCCTTGACAGCGGGCGCACCCGCCGTCCGGGTCGCCGACACGCCCCGCGTACACTGAGGAGCTGGTGCGCGTGTCGTGCCGAGTTCCCGCGCGTGCCCCCGAGGCCTCGTGGGGCCGGGACCTCGCCGCGTACCCGATCCGCCGCGCACCCGCGCGGTGGTGGCACGGCGGGACGACGAAGCCGCCGCGGTGAGTGCGTTCCCCGGACCAGACCGGGGCACGCGGGATCCACGGCGGCGCGAGAGTGCGGAGGACATGGCGAAGAAGGACGGCGCCATCGAGGTCGAGGGCCGGGTCGTCGAGCCCCTGCCCAACGCGATGTTCAGGGTCGAGCTCGAGAACGGGCACAAGGTCCTGGCCCACATCAGCGGCAAGATGCGGCAGCACTACATCCGAATCCTCCCCGAGGACAAGGTCGTGGTCGAGCTCTCGCCGTACGACCTGTCGCGCGGCCGCATCGTCTACCGCTACAAGTAACCAGGCAGCGAGGACGAGATCGTGAAGGTCCAGCCGAGCGTCAAGCGAATCTGCGCGAAGTGCCAGGTGGTCCGCCGTCACGGGCGGGTCATGGTCATCTGCGACAACCTGCGGCACAAGCAGCGTCAGGGCTGACGCCCCCACACCCGGGGCCTCCCGGGTGAGCACACCCCCGTACCTACGCCGGCACAGACCCGGCGGAACCACCCCCGGCGGGAGGCCGGGGCCCGGCGACAGCGGTCGTCGGGACGGACGGGGTCCGACACCTCCCTGACATGACACGAGGAGTACGCGCCACATGGCACGCATTTCCGGCGTCGACCTCCCCCGCGAGAAGCGGATGGAGATCGCGCTGACCTACATCTTCGGGATCGGCCGCAGCCGGTCCAAGGAGATCCTCCGCGAGACGGGCATCGACCCGGACCTGCGGAGCAAGGACCTGAGCGACTCGGACGCCGCGGCGATCCGCGCGTTCATCGAGCAGAACCTCCGGGTCGAGGGTGACCTGCGTCGTGAGGTCCAGGCGGACATCCGGCGCAAGGTCGAGATCGGCAGCTACCAGGGCCTGCGTCACCGGCGCAACCTCCCGGTCCACGGCCAGCGGACGAAGACCAACGCCCGCTCGCGCAAGGGCCCGAAGAAGACCGTCGCCGGCAAGAAGAAGGCCACCCGCAAGTAAGCGGGGCCCGATCACCTCACCAGGAGCTTTCGTATGCCACCCAGGACTCGTGCCGGCGCCGCGGGCGCCAAGAAGGTGCGCCGCCGGGAGAAGAAGAACATCTCCCAGGGCCAGGCCCACATCAAGAGCACGTTCAACAACACCATCGTCTCGATCACCGACCCGACCGGTGCGGTGATCGCGTGGGCCTCCGCCGGCCACGTCGGCTTCAAGGGCTCGCGCAAGTCGACGCCGTTCGCCGCCCAGATGGCCGCCGAGAACGCGGCCCGCAAGGCGGCCGAGCACGGCATGAAGAAGGTCGACGTCTTCGTCAAGGGCCCGGGGTCCGGTCGTGAGACCGCGATCCGTTCGCTGCAGGCCGCGGGCCTCGAGGTCGGGACCATCTCCGACGTCACCCCGCAGCCGCACAACGGCTGCCGCCCGCCCAAGCGGCGCCGGGTCTAGGGCGAGAGGAGAGAAGAGAGATGGCTCGCTACACCGGTCCCGTCACCCGCAAGTCCCGTCGCCTCAAGGTCGACCTGGTCGGCGGCGACAAGTCCTTCGAGCGCCGTCCGTACCCCCCGGGGCAGCACGGTCGGATCCGCATCAAGGAATCCGAGTACCTCATGCAGATCCAGGAGAAGCAGAAGGTCCGCTTCACCTACGGGGTCCTCGAGAAGCAGATGCGCAAGTACTACGAGGAGGCGAACCGTCGCGAGGGCAAGACCGGCGACGAGTTCCTGCGCCTGCTCGAGTCGCGCCTCGACTCGGTGGTCTACCGCGCCGGCCTGGCCCGCACCCGCCGTGCGGCCCGCCAGCTCGTCGGGCACGGCCACTTCCTGGTCAACGGCCAGAAGGTCGACGTCCCCAGCTTCCGGGTGACGCAGTACGACATCATCGACGTCCGCGACAAGTCGCGGAACATGCTGCCCTTCGTGGACGCGAAGGAGTCGTTCGGTGACCGCCCGGTCCCCGGCTGGCTGCAGGTCGTCCCGGAGACGCTGCGCATCTTCGTCCACCAGCTGCCCGAGCGGTCGCAGATCGACACGCCCGTCTCCGAGCAGCTGATCGTCGAGTTCTACTCGAAGTAGCTACCCACGGGGGGCTCCGCTCCCCGTGAACCCCCCGGCCCGGGCGTCACCCGGGTCGGTGCCGTTCGGCATCAAATAGCGGATGCCCGAGCATCGGAAGGAAAGACCTCAAGTGCTGATCTCCCAGCGCCCGGCCCTCTCGGAGGAGCCGGTCGACGAGACCCGGTCGCGGTTCGTCATCGAGCCGCTCGAGCCGGGCTTCGGCTACACCCTCGGCAACTCGCTGCGGCGGACCCTGCTGTCGTCCATCCCGGGCGCGGCCGTGACCTCCATCCGGGTCGACGGGGTCCTCCACGAGTTCACCACCGTCCCGGGGGTGAAGGAGGACGTCACCGACATCATCCTGAACCTCAAGGAGCTCGTCGTGAGCTCCGAGGAGGACGAGCCGGCGACGATGTACCTGCGCAAGCAGGGCCCGGGCACGGTCACCGCGGGGGACATCGTCCCGCCCGCCGGTGTCACCGTGCACAACCCGGACCTCCACATCGCGACCCTGAACGACCAGGGCCGCCTCGAGGTCGAGCTGGTGGTGGAGCGTGGCCGCGGCTACGTCCCCGCCGCCCAGAACAAGGCCTCCGGCGCCGAGATCGGCCGCATCCCGGTCGACTCGATCTACTCGCCGGTGCTCAAGGTCAGCTACAAGGTCGAGGCGACCCGCGTCGAGCAGCGCACCGACTTCGACAAGCTGATCCTCGACGTCGAGACCAAGCCCTCGATCACCCCGCGCGACGCCATCGCGTCCGCCGGCCGCACGCTCGTCGAGCTGTTCGGTCTGGCCCGCGAGCTCAACGTCGACGCGGAGGGCATCGAGATCGGGCCCTCGCCCGCCGAGGCCGACTCGATCGCGGCGTTCGCGATGCCGATCGAGGACCTCGACCTCACGGTCCGGTCCTACAACTGCCTCAAGCGGGAGGGCATCCACACGGTCGGCGAGCTCGTCGGCCGGTCGGAGGCCGACCTGCTGGACATCCGCAACTTCGGTGCGAAGTCCATCGACGAGGTCAAGATGAAGCTGGCCGGCCTCGGGCTGGCCCTGAAGGACAGCCCGCCCGGGTTCGACCCGAGCGCGGCCGCGTCCGACTACCCGTCGGAGGGGTACGACTCCTACGGCGAGGGCGGCGGGTACGGGTCGTTCGGCAACGACGACGGCCAGGACTACGCCGAGACCGAGCAGCTCTAGGTCCCCGAGAGCTCTGACGTACTGCCCCCTCCCCGGTCCGCTCGCGGGCCGGGGAGGAAAGGCGCCTGAGACAGGAGCACGACAATGCCCCAGCCCACCAAGGGCCCCCGCCTCGGCGGTTCCCCCGCGCACCAGAAGCTGCTGCTGGCCAACCTGGCCACGTCGCTCTTCACGCACGGCCGGATCCACACCACGCGCGCCAAGGCCGAGCGCCTGCGCCCGTACGCCGAGCGCCTGATCACGAAGGCGAAGAAGGGCGACCTGCACAACCGTCGCGAGATCTCCCAGCAGATCCGCGACAAGGACGTCGTGCACCGCCTGATGGCCGAGATCGGCCCGTTCTTCGCCGACCGGCCGGGGGGCTACACCCGCATCATCAAGACGCTGCCCCGCAAGGGCGACAACGCGCCGATGGCGATCATCGAGCTGGTCAACGAGAAGCTGGCCTCGACCGAGGCGTCGGCGGCCACCCGCTCGGCGGCCTCGCGGCAGACCGAGGTCGGTGGTGCGGCCACCGGTGCGGCGGCCACCGCGGCGACGATCGCCGCCGCGGAGTCCGACGACACCACGGCCGACGGTGCGGCGGCCGAGGAGGCCGTCGGGACCGACGCCGACACCCCCGTGCTGGAGTCGGAGGCGACCACGGCCGAGGCCGAGGCGTCCGACGACACCACCACGGAGGCCTCCGACACCGAGGCCACCGAGGGCGACGACGTGCCGGAGCCGATGGCGGACAACGCCGCCGAGGCCGCCGGTCTGTCGACCGACAAGAAGGACGAGTCCTGACCGGACCCGCTCCCGAGCACGACCACCCCGGGCCCGCCGTCGACCACGACGGCGGGCCCGGGGCGTCTCCGGCCCCGGTCCGGCTGCGGCTCGACCTCGCCTACGACGGCACCGGGTTCGCCGGCTGGGCCCGGCAGCCGGACCTGCGCACCGTGCAGGGCGTGCTCGAGGAGACCCTGACGACCCTCGCGCGGAAGCCGGTCGCGCTGACCGTCGCCGGCCGCACCGACGCCGGCGTGCACGCCGACGCCCAGGTCGTCCACACCGACGTGACCCCCGGCAACGCGCTGCTCGACGAGGACGGCACGGTCCCCGGCGGGCTCGTGCGCCGGCTCGCCCGCATGCTGCCGCCCGACGTGCGCGTGCACCGTGCGGCACCCGCCCCGGCCGGGTTCGACGCCCGCTTCTCCGCCGTCCGGCGCCACTACGCCTACCGCGTCTGCACCGCGCCCTCCGGCCCGGAACCGCTGCGCGCCCGCGACACCCTGCGCTGGTCCCGGCCGCTCGACGTCGACGCGATGGCGGAGGCGGGCCGGTCGCTGCTCGGCGAGCACGACTTCGCGGCCTTCTGCCGGCCGCGCGCGGGCGCCACTACGATCCGCGAACTGCAGCACCTGAGCTGGCACCCGTCGCCGGACGAGCGGGACGTCGTCGAGGTCCGGCTCTCGGCGGACGCGTTCTGCCACTCGATGGTGCGCTCGCTGGTCGGTGCGCTGCTCGCGGTCGGGGAGGGCCGGCGACCCGTCGACTGGCCGGGATCGCTGCTCACCGCGGGTCGGCGGTCCTCGGAGATCCACGTCGTCGCCGCGCACGGACTGCGGCTCGTCGGAGTCGACTATCCCGACGACGGGTCGCTCGCGGAGCGCGCCGCCGTCACCCGCGCGGTCCGCACCCTGGACCGCTGAGGCCGGTTCCGTCGAGCCGGCGTCGGACTCACGCCCGCCGGACGGGGCCGAGGACGGCGGTCTCCCGCGCGGCGGTCACGAGGTCGAGACGGCGCCAGAGGTTGCGCCCGAGAGCGACGACGCCCTGGTCGGGCAACGTCCGCAACGTCTCCGCCATCGGGTCGGAGAGCCGCCACAGCCGGGTCGCGAGGTCGGCCTCCTGCGGCGGCATCCGCCCGAGCAGCACCACGTCGGCGTCGTCGGCGGCATCGGCCACCGCGGGCGTGAGCGAGGGCAGCACGACGAGGGTGGTCCGCCACGCCCGGTCGGCTGCGGCCCCCGGGGCGACCGGGGCGGCGCCGCGGTCCCGCACCGTCAGCACGGCGTCGGTGTCCCCGGGTGTCCGCTCGTGCGCGTCGTCGGGTCCGTCGCCCCCGGTGTCCGCGGTGGTGACGTGGACGCGGCCGGGGTCGGCGGCGGCCCGGGCGACCGGTTCCCACACGTCGGCCCGGCCGGTGGTCACCTCCAGCCGGGCTCCCTGGGCGACGGTCCGCAGGGCGATCTGCCGGGCCAGGTGCAGGGCGCCGAGGACGACGATCCGCGTGCCCACCGGGCGCAGGACGGCCAGCGTGACGGGTGCCCCGGTGGCGTCGGCGCCGAGGACCACCCCGGCCGGGGTGCGGGGGGCCCGGATCCCGTCCAGGGCGTCGACGGGGCGCCGGATCGCGGGCGGTCGTCGTCCGGTCGCGCGGCGGGTCATCGGGGCCCGCCCAGGGGCAGGGTCGCGCGCAGGCCGCTCGCCTGCCGACCGTGCCGGGGCTCCAGGTGGACGCCCCGGGCGCGGGCGGCGGCGACGAGGTCCCGGCCCGCCGCGACCACGTCCCCCGGCCCGAGTCCGGTGACCCGGACGTGCAGGTCGAGCCCGACCTCGGCCGGGTCGTCCTCGGCCACCAGGACGAGGGCGACCGTGGAGACGGCGTCCGGGGCGACGAGGTCGTCGAGGTCCACCGTCGGGCCGAGGGTGGCGGCCGACCACGTCGCGTGCCCGACCTCGCCGAGCACCACGGCGTCCCACCGTTCCTGGACGCCGCCCGGCGTGCGGTCGAGGTCGGAGCCCGCGGCGACGGCCACGGCCTCCCGCACCCCGTCCGGGTCGAGCGGACGGACCGGCACCCCGTGGTCGGCGAGGACGCGGCCGATCCGGGCGAGGGACCCGATCAGGGCCCGGCGGGCGCCGAGGGTCCCGCCACCGCGGTCGGCCACCGCGTCCGGGCAGCGCTGCGGGTCGAACCGGACGACGAGCCACAGGCTGCGCTGTGCCGCGTCGGACAGCGGTCCCAGCACCTCGCGGTGGGCGGCCCGCGCCGGGCCGTCCGCCGCGCCGGGGCGCACGTGCCGCACCACCGTGAGCGCATCGACGACGACGCCGCGGTCGGAGAGCGTGCCCGCCAGCGGCCCGAGCGGGAGCCCGTCGGACCCGTCGTCGGGGGCGTCGAGCAGGAGCGGCAGGTCCTCGGTCGCGGGGGCCAGCACGGCGCTCCACGCGCCGTCCTCGCCGCCGAGCAGGGCCACCGGCCGGCCGTCGTGGTCCGTGCCCGCGACGACCTCGACCGGCCCGACCGCCGCGTCGACGGCGGGCAGCCGGAGCCCGTCGTCGGGATCGGCGACCGGCACCTCCCGCGGCCGGGTGCGGTGGCGCAGCGCGAGCACCGCCCAGGTCCCGAGCAGCTCCCCGCGGACCCGGACGAGCCCGGCCACGAGCGCCAGGGACAGGACGATCCCCGCGAGCGGGAGGCCCGCGCCGAGCGCGAGCAGCGCGAGGGCCGCGGCGAGCCCGACCTCGGCGAGCAGCACCCCGGTGAGCGGCAGCCGCCCGAGGGCGGGCTCGCCGGTCCGCGGCGCGCTCACGTCCGCCTCCGCCGACGGGCCACGACCGCGGCGAGCGCCACCGCGACGAGCACCCCGACGCCCGCGACCAGGGGCCACGGGGTGCCGCTGTCCGCCGGCGGTGCGGCTGCCGCGGGTGCGGGGGCAGGACGGGCTCCCGCGAGGGCGGCGGCGACGTCGAGCGCCCCCGCACCGACGAGGGTGGGGGCCGCTCCCGGCACCGGC
Organism: Actinomycetospora sp. CA-084318; assembly: GCF_050955885.1. Taxonomy (NCBI): domain Bacteria; kingdom Bacillati; phylum Actinomycetota; class Actinomycetes; order Pseudonocardiales; family Pseudonocardiaceae; genus Actinomycetospora; species Actinomycetospora sp. CA-084318. Next base: position 5,571,987 of record NZ_CP192098.1, on the reverse strand, counting down.
GCCGCCGTCGCACGCAGGCGGCCCACGACCTCGGCGGCCGGCATCGTCGGGAACCGGGCCCGCAGCAGGGCCGCGGCGCCCGCGACTCGCGCCGCCGCGAAGCTCGTCCCGACGACGGGTGCGGGCGCCGACCCCGGCAGGATCAGGTCCGCGGTGAGCCCGGACGACCGCGCGTCGAGCGCCGCCGGGACCCGCCCGGGCGCCGCGATCCCGACCCACGGCCCCGCGAGTGACGCGCCGTCCGGGGCGCCCGCGTCGTCGAGCGCGCCGACGGTGAGGACCTCGGACGGGTCGACGCCGAACCAGGCGGGGACGGGGACCGTCGCGACCCGCTGCGCGGCCGAGGTCCGGTCGTTCGCCGGACAGGCGGGCCCGACGTTGCCGGCCGCGGCGACGACCACCACGTCGCGGGCCACGGCCTCGCGCACCGCGGCCCGCAGCGCCCCGAGCGGTGCCCCGGCACCGCCGATCAGCTCCGCGGCCGGGCGGCACGCGGCCAGCGCGAGGGTGAGCACCCGCACGCCGGGCGTCGCCACGGCCGCCCGGACGGCCCGCGCGAGCACGGCCTCGTCGCCGGCGGGGCCGGCCGCGGTCCGGGACCAGGCCGTGTCCGCCCGCACCGAGAGGACGCGGGCGCCGGGGGCGACGCCGACCACGCCGTCGTCGGGTCCCGGGGCGGCGGCGATCACCCCGGCCACCGCGGTGCCGTGCCCGTCGCAGTCCGTGCGCGCCGACCGGCCCGCCACGAAGTCGCCGCCGTCGGCGACGCCGCCGGACAGCCGCGGGTGCGGGGCGACCCCGGAGTCGACCACCGCGACCAGCACGCCGGCCCCACCGGCACCGGGCACCGTCGCGGGCTCCGGCAGGAGGGCGTCGAACCCGGCGGGCGCGATCCCGGCGGGACACGGCCCGAGCGGGGCGAGGCCGGGGAGGGCCGCCGGCGCCCGGGGGAGCGCCGCGAGCGCGGCCGGGTCGGGGTCGGGCGGCGCCGGCGGCGCGACCTCGATCCCGGTCGCCGTCCCGGTCCCGACGGCGGGCGCCGCCACCGCCGCCGGCACGGCGGGCGCGAGCAGGGCCGTCGTCAGGAGGGCCGTCGTCAGGAGGGCCGGAACGCGCCGGACCGTCGGGGTCACAGCAGCCGCACCACCGCGAACAGGTCGGCCACGGCGCAGGCCAGGGGCACCACCGCGGCGATGGCGACGCCCTCGGCGAGGTCCACCGCCCGTCGGACGCCCGGCCCGGGACGACGACGTGGGCCGACTGCACCGAGCAGCACCACGGCCGCGCCGACCACGGCCGCCGCCAGCCCGACCCCGAGCCGCGCGGCGCCGGACGGGGCGGCGGCCACCGCGCCGATCCCGAGCGCCGCGGCTCCGACGAGCGACCCGAGCAGCAGCACCGCCGCGGGGACGGCGTTGGCGTGGCTGCGCGACCGCAGGGCGGCGAGGACCACGAGCAGCACCCCGAGCACGGCCCCGAGGGTGCCCCGCCAGCCGGGCGCGGGCGCGAGGCCGAGCACCACGACCGCCACGACGAGGACCGCGACGGTGCCGCCCGCCAGCCCCGTCAGCAGCGCGTGCGCCCGGTCCGTGCGCCGGTCGAGCGCGGCCGGGTCACCCGGTCCGGCCGACGGGTCGGGGGAGTCCGGCGCGTCGGCGGTGCCCGCCGCGGAAAGCGGGACCTCGGGCAGCGGGAGGCGTGCCAGCAGGACCGCGAGCCGGGGCAGCACGGACAGGGCGACGAGCGCGAGGGCCCCGGCCCCGGCGGCGACGGCGGCGGGCTCGACGGGGCCCGCCCCGCGCGCCGCCGCCACGGCCCCCGCGACGGTGGCGACCGCCCCGGTGGCGGTGCCCAGCACCGCGGCGGTCGACAGCCCGGTGCCCACGGCGAGCGCGACCCGGTCGGTGCGCGGCGCGGCGAGCAGGACGGTGCCCGCGGCGACGAGGGCGAGCGCGGATGCGACCAGCAGGTGGGCCCCACCGAGTCCGACGGTCAGGGGTGCGCCGTCCGGGCCGCCGACGAGCGCGAGGCCGCACACCGCCGCGGCGCCGGCCGCCAGCGTGACGAGGACGGCGGCCGGCCCGGGGCGGCGGGCGAGGCGCGGGGCCGTCGCCGCGAGCACGGTCCCGGCGAGCGCGACGACCGCGGCCGCGACGGCGGTGAGGGCGCCGCCCCCGGTCCCGGGGCCGCGCCCGGCGGCGAGCAGGGCTCCGAGCACCGTCGCGCCGGCGACCACGCCGCCGACCAGGCCGCAGCGGTGCGCCCAACCGGCGTCCCAGGCCCGGAACCCGGCGGGTCGCGACTCGGCCACGGCGTCGACGACGTCGTCGTAGAGCGGCGCCGGCGCGGCGTCCTCGCGACGGCGCAGGACGAGCTGGTCGCCGTCGAGCACCCCGAGCTCGTCCAGCGAGGACCGCGGGTCGGCCGGGGCCTGCCCGAGCAGGGCGAGCGTCCACCCGGTGGCGCCCGCACGGTCCGCGCTGCGCACCGGGACGTGCCGGCCGCGGGCGAGGGGCACCGGGCCGGGGCCGGCGGCGTCGGTGAGCTCGACCAGCACGGGGAGCAGTTCGCCGACCGGGACGTCGCCGGGCAGTGCGAGGTCGGCGCGGGTGGTCGGCGCCAGCACCGACACCCGGGTCACCGCGGCGGCGGGGACGGCGGGCGGGGCCGGCACCGCCGGCACCGCCGGCACGGCGGACACCGCGGACGCGGCGGGCTCCTCCCGCCGGACCGGCGTCGTGGTCCGGCCGTTCCCGGTGCTCACCCCGGCCACCTCCGTGTCCTCCGCGCCCGTCCCCGCCCGTCCCCGCCGAGCCCCACCGACCCGGACGAACCGGCCCCGACCGGGTGATCGGCTCCCTAGTATGGCCAGCACGCCGGGCGGTGGTGGGGCGAACAGGGAGATCCGCACCGGCCGGTCGCGGGAGGAGGGGTGTGGGCACGCAGGTCGTCCGGCGCGGGCCGCGCGAGGCCGCCCCGGCCATGCCCGGCGGCGAGCTCGCGCTCGAGGCGCCGCCGGAGGAACCCCGCCTCGCGCCCGCCGGTCTGCTGCCGCGCCTGCTGCCGGTGGTCATGCTGCTCGCCTCGGTGGGCTTCATCGTGGTGCTCGGCATCGACAACCCGACCTCGTGGCTGTTCGGCGGCATGATCGCGCTGTCCACCCTCGGGATGGTCGCGGGCGGGTTCTCCCGCGGCGGGGTCCAGCGCCGGGCCGAGGCCGACGCCGAGCGGGCCGACTACCTGCGCTACCTCGCCCAGGTCCGGCGTCGGACCCGCACGGTCGCCGCCGAGCAGCGCGCCAGCCTGGAGTGGACCCACCCCGACCCGGACGCGCTCGCGGGTCTCGCCCGCGGCCCGCGCACGTGGGAACGGCGGCCGGGCGACCCCGACTTCGGCCACGTCCGGGTCGGCCGCGGCGCCCAGCGCCTCGCCACGGCGCTCGTGCCGCCGCAGACCGGCCCGGTCGCCGACCTGGAGCCGGTGACCACGGCGGCCCTGCGTCGCTTCGTGCGGGCGCACTCGGTGGTCGAGGCGCTGCCGACGGCGGTGTCCCTGCGCGCCTTCGCCGCCGTCGCCGTCACCGGGCCGGACGCGAGCCCGGTCGGGCGGGAACGGCGTCGCGCGCTCGTGCGGGCGCTCGTCGCGCAGCTGGTCACCCTGCACTCGCCGGACGACCTGCGGCTGGCCGTCGTGGCGGGCGAGCGGACGCGCGCGGACTGGGAGTGGGTGAAGTGGCTCCCGCACGTCGCCCACCCGCGCCTGCACGACGGCGCCGGACCGGTCCGCATGATCGCCTCGTCGCTCGCCGCCGTCCGGACGTGGCTCGCCCCCGAACTCGCCGACCGGGCCCGGTTCAGCCGGGACGCCGGCCCGGTCACGCCGCACGTGGTGGTGGTCTGCGACGGCGGCGAGGTCGGCGACGCGACGGGCGTCCCCGACGACCCCGCCGACGAGGGCCTGGTCGGGCTCACCCTGATCGACCTCGGCGGCCGGCTCGACGCGCTGGTCGCCCGCCGCGGCCTGCGGCTCGTCGTCGCGCCCGACCCCGAGCACCCGGGCCTCGACCGGATCGGCGCCGCGACCGACGTCGGCGTCGAGTGGTTCGGCCGGCCCGACGCCCTGCGCGGACCCGAGGCCGAGGCCCTCGCCCGGCGGCTCGCCCCCTGCCGCACACCCGCCTCCGCGCCGGAGGGAGCCGGGCCGACGACGCCCGGGCTGCTCGACCTGCTCGGGGTCCCCGGCACGCCCGACACCTTCGACGTCGGCACCGCCTGGCGGCCCCGCGCCCCGCGCGAGCGGCTCCGCGTGCCCTTCGGGCTCGGCGAGGACGGCGAGCCGGTGGAGCTCGACCTCAAGGAGGCCGCCCAGGAGGGCATGGGTCCGCACGGGCTCTGCGTCGGGGCCACCGGCTCCGGCAAGTCCGAACTCCTGCGGACCCTCGTGCTCGGACTGATCACGACGCACTCCTCGGCCGCGCTCAACCTCGTGCTCGTCGACTTCAAGGGCGGCGCCACGTTCGCCGGGCTCGCCGCGGCGCCGCACGTCGCCGCGGTGATCACCAACCTCGCCGACGACCTCGCCCTCGTCGACCGCATGCAGGACGCCCTCGCGGGCGAGATGACCCGCCGGCAGGAGCTCCTCCGGGCCGCGGGGAACCTCGCGAGCGTGGCGGACTACGAGCGCGCGCGGGAGCGCGGCGCCGACCTCGCCCCGCTGCCCGCGCTGTTCGTCGTCGTCGACGAGTTCTCCGAGCTGCTGCACCAGAAGCCGGACCTCGCCGACCTGTTCACCGCGATCGGGCGCCTGGGCCGCTCGCTGCAGATCCACCTGCTGCTCGCGTCGCAGCGCGTCGACGAGGGCCGGCTGCGCGGCCTGGAGTCCCACCTGTCCTACCGGATCGGGCTGCGGACCTTCTCCGCCGCGGACTCCCGGGCGGTGCTGGGCGTGCCGGACGCGGCGTCGCTGCCGGCCGTCCCCGGCACCGGCTACCTGCGCTCGGACACCTCGACGATGGTCCGGTTCACCGCGGGCTACGTGTCCGGCCCGGTCCGCCGCACGGTCGGACGGCGTCGGACCGCCCTCCCCGACGCCGGGTCGGGCGCCCGGCCGGTGCCCCGGCCGTTCCACGGGGGCTGGGTCGACCCGCCGGGCGGCGCGGCGGCGCCGGCGGCCGACGACGGTCCGCCCGAGGTCGACGACGCGGCGCCCAGCGTGCTGGACACGGTGGTGGACCGGCTGCGCGACGCGGGACCGCCCGCGCACGAGGTGTGGCTGCCGCCGCTGGCCGGACCGATCGGGCTGACGTCGTTGCTGCCGCCGCTCGAGGACACCGACCGCGGCCGGGAGGCGCCCGGCTTCCCCGCCAACGGCACGCTGCGCCTGCCGCTCGGCCTCGTCGACCGGCCCTACGAGCAGCGCCGCGAGGTGCTGTGGGCCGACCTGTCGGGGGCGGCGGGCCACGTGGGCGTGGCCGGCGGCCCGCGGGCCGGAACCTCCACGCTGCTGCGCACGCTCGTCTGCTCGGCGGCGCTCACGCACACCCCCGACGAGCTCGGCTTCCACGTCGTCGACCTCGGCGGCGGCACGCTGGCCGGGCTGGCCGGGCTGCCGCACGTCGGTACCGTCGCCGGGCGGGGCGACACCGACCTGGTGCGCCGCGTCGTCGCGGAGGTCGCCGCGGTGGCCACCGCCCGGGAGCGCTGGTTCCGCGAGCGCGGCATCGCGTCGGTCGCCGACCTGCGGGACCGGCGCCGCCGGGGCGAGGACCTGCCCGACCCCTTCGGCGACCTCGTGCTCGTGATCGACGGGTGGCACGCCTTCCGCGCCGACCACGACGCGCTCGAGTCCACAGTGATCACGCTGGCGACGACCGGCCTGTCCTACGGCGTGCACGTGGCGATCGGCGTGGGCCGGTGGGCCGACCTGCGCCCTGCGCTGAAGGACCTGCTCGGCACGCGGATCGAACTGCGCCTCGGCGACCCCGGCGAGTCCGAGGTGGACCGGCGGGTGGCGGCCGCGGTGCCCACCGGGCGACCCGGGCACGGCATCTCGCCCGACCGCAGCCACGTCCTGGTCGCCCTGCCGGAGCCCGACCTGGTGGCCGCGGTCGCCGCCGCGTGGCCCGGGCCCGGGGTGGCCCCCGTCGAACTGCTGCCGGAGCGGGTGGACGTCGCCACCTTGCCCGGGCCGGGGAGCGGCGAGCGGCACCTGCTGCCGATCGGCGTGGACGAGGACCGGCTCGCCCCGGTGCTGCTCGACGTCGCCGCGGACCCGCACCTGCTCGTCTACGCCGACGGCGAGTCCGGCAAGACGTCGTTCCTGCGGCTGCTGGCCCACCACGTGGTCACCCGCTACACGCCCGCCCAGGCCCGGCTGATGATCGTCGACTACCGCCGGGGCCTGCTCGGCGCCGTCGACTCCGAGCACCTCATCAGCTACACCTCCACCGCGGACGCGCTCACCGAGGCGATGACCGACCTCGTCGCCTCGCTGCGCCGCCGGCTCCCGGGGCCCGACGTCACCCCCGAGCAGCTGCGGGCGCGGTCCTGGTGGACCGGGCCGGAGGTCTTCCTGCTCGTCGACGACTACGACCTCGTCGCCACCGCGGCCGGCAACCCCCTCACGGCCCTGCTCGACCTCCTCGCCCAGGCCAAGGACGTCGGCCTGCACGTGGTCCTCGCCCGGCGTGTCGGAGGCACCTCGCGGGCGATGTTCGAGCCGGTGCTCGCCCGGCTGCGCGAGCTCGCCACACCGGGCCTCGTCGGGCACGGCAGCCGCGACGAGGGCCCGCTCGTCGGGACTGCGCGGCCGGGCCCGCGCCCGCCCGGCCGGGCGGTGCTCGTCACCCGCCGCCACGACGAGACCCTCGTGCAGCTCGCCTGGCGCGATCCCGACGAGCCGATCCGGGTCCCCGACCCGGCGACCGGGGGTGACGACCGGTGAGCCGTCGGGTCGCGGTCGACCTCGGGGACACCGCGGTCGTCACCGTGGTCGACCCCGGCGGTGGCGCCGAGGCCGTCGAGCTGGCGCCGGACCTCGCGGCGGTGTTCGCGCCGGACGGCTCCGCGCTGGTCACCGGGGCCGAGGCGCGGTCGCGGGCGGCCGCCGACCCGAGCCGGCTCGAACCCCGTCCGCGCCGCCACGTCGACACCGACACCCTGCTGCTCGGCACCCGCACCGTCGGGGTCGTCGAGGCGCTCGGGGCCGTCCTCGCCGCCGCCGTCGACCGCGCCGTCCCGGCGCTGCGCGGGGAACGCCCCGACGTCCTCGTCCTCACGCACCCGCCGGGCTGGGGCGGGCGTCGCCGCGAGGTCCTGCGCCGCGCCGGTGCCGGGCTCGCCGCCGAGCTCGCGCTGGTGCCCGAGCCGGTCGCCGCGGCCGCGCACGCCCGGTGGATGCGACCGGCCGGACGACGCGGGCCGACCGCCGTGCTCGACGTCGGGGCCCGCGGGGCGACGGCCGCGGTCGTCGACGACGACGGCACGGTCCTCGCGTACCGCGCCTCCGGGCGCTTCGGCGGCGACGACGCCGACGAGCTCGTCCTCGCGCACCTCGTCGCCGGGCTGCCCGACGACGCCCCCGGCACCGACCGGGTGCGCGCGGTGGTGGCGGGCGCGGACCTGCCGGCGCGCCGCCACCGCCAGGTGCTCGTGGAGGACGTCCGCGACGCCCGGGAGCGGCTCTCCGAGTCCGAGCAGGCCGAGATCCCGCTGCCGGGCGCGGCCGGCGCCGCCTGGTGCTCGCGCGGCGAGCTCGAGGACCTGCTCCGCGGCCCGTGCGGTGACCTCGTCGCGCTGCTCTCCGCGGTGGTCGCCGAGGCGGGCGTCCCGGCGCCCGGGCCGGACGTGGGCCTCGTCGGCGGCCTCGCCCGGACCCCGCTGCTGGCCACGCTCGTGCACCGCGAGCTCGGCGTGCCCGCGGTGGTCCCGGCCGATCCCCGCACGGTGGTGGCCCGCGGTGCACTGCTGGCGGCCGCACCCCCGCCCGTGGCCGCGCCGGCGCCGCGCTCCCGCCCGGTCCTGCTGCCCGACTGGCCGCTCCCGGCCGCCCGGCCGGTGCCGCCCGTGCCGGCGCCGCCCGCGGCGTCCCCGCCCGTGGCGTCCCCGCTCGCCGGACCACCGCCGTCGTCGGGACCGGCGTCCCGGCCCGACCCGGACGATCCGACGGTGCGGATCGCCCGCGAACTCGTCCCCGCCGGCCGGCCGCCGGCCCGCGTCGAGACCCCCGACGGCGGCCCGGGGAACTGGAGCGCCCGCCGTCGGGCGGGCCTGGTCGCGGCCGCGACCGTCGCGGTCGTCGTCGTGATCCTCGCCGTCGCCGGGCTGCGCGGCGGCGACACGCCGTCGGCGGGCGCCACGTCGCCGACCGTCGTGTCGGTGTTCGCGCACGCCTACGAGCTGCCCGCCGGGTGGACCACCGACGGCTCCGACGCCGAGTCGCGCCGCAGCCGCATCCGCCCGTCCGGTCAGCCCACCGGGCCGAACCTGATCGCGGTGCAGGAGAGCGCGCTCTCCTCGCCGGACCCGGTCGCGGCACGGGCCCAGCTCCTCGCCGGCTTCGAGGCCGCACGGGCGGCGGGCGGCGGGGTGTCCGACCTGGCGCCGGAGACCACCTTCGCCGGTCGCGACGCGGCGACCTACCGGCAGGTGCCGGTGCCCGGGACGACCGTGGAGTGGGTGGTGCTCTTCCTCGGCGCCACGCAGATCTCGGTGGGCTGCCGCCACGACGACGCCTCCCGCGACGCCGTCCTCGCGGCCTGCGAGCGGGTGGTGGCGACGCTGCGCAGCCCGCCCTGACCGGTCGGTCCGCACGAGTTCTCCGGAACCGCACCCGCGCCCGGCCCCGGGATGTCACCGTCGGGGTCGGCACAGGGGAGGGAGCTGGAGATGGCGGGACAGTTCGGGACCGAGACGCAGCTGATGCAGGGCGCGGGTCGGCACGTCCTGGAGGTGCGGGACCAGATCGCGGCGCAGCTGGCGCAGCTGCGCGGTCAGCTGGTCCCGCTCGAGGCGACGTGGCGCGGGGACGCGTCGACGGCCTTCACGCAGCTGATGGCGCGCTGGAACGACGACGCGAACCGGATCAACGCGGCCCTGGGAGCCATCGCGGAATCCGTCCAGGCCTCCGCGGTCGGCTACCGGGCGGCCGAGGACGAGGTCGCGACGTCGACCTCGACCATCGGCCGGGCGCTGGGCTGAGGGGGAGGACGACATGGACGAGATCCGCGTGACCTTCGGTGAGCTGTCCGCCGCGCAGCAGAACGTGACGGCCACCGCCGCGCGCATCCGCGGCCAGCTCGACGACCTCGAGCGGCGGCTCGCGCCGCTCGTCGCGGGCTGGACCGGGGCGGCCGCCGAGCAGTACCGCGCCCGGCAGCGGGAGATCGACACCGCGTGGGCCGACCTCGCGCAGGTGCTCGGCCTCGTCGGGGGACGGCTCGGGCAGGCCGAGCAGACCTACCGCGCGGTCGAGGCGCGCAACGCCGCCCGGTACTGACCGGGGGTGGGTGCCGGGTGCTCCCGGGGAACCGCGTACCCTGGACCATCGTTGCGCGGTGAACGCCTGCCGCGAGGAGATGCAGCGTGCGAATCCGTCCCCGGGACGCCGCCGCGAGCGTCACCACCCGACGTACCGAACCAGTATGACCGTGACGAGGTAGCTTCCGTGCGCACGTTCAGTCCGAAGCCCGGCGACATCGATCGCGCCTGGCACGTCATCGACGCCTCCGACGTCGTGCTCGGCCGGCTGGCCAGCCAGACCGCCCAGCTGCTGCGGGGCAAGCACAAGCCGACCTACGCGCCGCACGTCGACACCGGTGACTTCGTGGTGATCGTGAACGCGGAGAAGGTGGCGCTGACCGGTGGCAAGCGGGACGACCGCTTCGTCTACCACCACAGTGGCTACCCCGGTGGGCTCAAGAAGCGCACCGTGGGCGAGGAGCTCGAGCGCTTCCCGGACCGCCTGGTCGAGAAGGCCGTCAAGGGCATGCTGCCCAAGAACCGTCTGGGCCGGGCCATGGCGTCCAAGCTCAAGGTCTACGCGGGCCCCGAGCACCCGCACGCCGCCCAGCAGCCCGTGCCGTACGAGATTCGACAGGTGAGCCAGTGACCACCCCCGACGACAACGTCGAGAACGAGACCTCCTACGAGGTCACGTCCGAGGCCCCCGAGGGCGGGCAGTCGCTCGCCGAGGCCGCGGACCTGACGTCCGGCGACTTCGCCGACACCGACGACGAGCTGGGCGCCGAGGTCTTCGGTGACGCCCCGGCGCCGGTGTTCGCCTCGCTCGACCGCCCGATCCAGACCGTCGGCCGCCGCAAGGAGGCCGTGGTCCGCATCCGTCTGGTGCCGGGCTCCGGCAAGCTGACGATGAACGGCAAGGCGTTCGAGGAGTACTTCCCGAACAAGGTGCACCAGCAGCTCATCCGCGAGCCGCTGGTCAACACCGAGCGCACCGAGCAGTTCGACATCTACGCCAACCTGCACGGTGGCGGGACGTCGGGCCAGGCCGGCGCGCTGCGCCTGGCGATCGCCCGGGCGCTGACGATCGTCGACCCCGAGGACCGTCCCGGTCTGAAGAAGGCCGGCTTCCTCACCCGGGACGCCCGGGCGAAGGAGCGCAAGAAGTACGGCCTCAAGAAGGCCCGGAAGGCCCCTCAGTACTCGAAGCGCTGATGGGTCGCCTGTTCGGGACCGACGGTGTCCGCGGCCTCGCGAACGCGGACCTCACCCCCGAGCTGGCGCTCTCCGTCGCGTCCGCCGCCGCCCGTGTGCTCGTCGAGCACGCGGGCGGTGTCGTGCGCGGGGAGGACACAGCGCCGGGGACCGGGTCGGGCGACGGAGCGCGGCCGGTGGCCGTGGTGGGCCGCGACCCGCGGGCCAGTGGCGAGATGCTCGAGGCCGCGGTCTGCGCCGGCCTCTCGGCGGCGGGCGCGGACGTACGGCGGGTCGGCGTGCTGCCGACCCCGGCGGTCGCGTACCTGACCGCCTCGCTCGGGGCCGACCTGGGCGTCATGATCTCCGCGTCGCACAACCCGATGCCCGACAACGGCATCAAGCTGTTCGCGGCCGGGGGCCACAAGCTGCCCGACGCGCTCGAGGACGAGATCGAGGCGCACCTCGACGGGGTCACGCAGTCCGACCGGCGCCCGACGGGTCGCGGTATCGGCCGGATCACCGACGTGCCGGACGCGCTCGACCGCTACCTCGACCACCTGCTCGTGGCCACGCCGCACGCGCTCGACGGGCTGCACGTCGTCGTCGACTGCGCGCACGGGGCGGCCTCGCTCGCCGCGCCGCGCGCCTACGAGCGGGCCGGTGCCCGGGTGACGACGTTGGCGGCCGGACCGGACGGCTGGAACATCAACGACGGCGTCGGCTCCACCCACCTCGAGGGGCTGACGAAGGCCGTCGTCGAGCACGGCGCCGACCTCGGGATCGCCCACGACGGGGACGCCGACCGCTGCCTCGCGGTGGCCGCGGACGGGTCGGTGGTCGACGGCGACCAGATCCTGGCGGTGCTCGCGCTGGCGCTGCACGCCGACGGCGAGCTCGCCGACGACACGCTCGTCACCACGGTCATGAGCAACCTGGGTCTGCACCTCGCGATGCAGGCGGCCGGGATCGCGGTCCGCACGACGGCGGTCGGCGACCGGTACGTCCTCGAGGAGCTGCGCGCGGGCTCGTTCTCGCTCGGCGGCGAGCAGTCCGGCCACGTGGTGCTGCCCTCGCACGCCACCACCGGCGACGGCCTGCTCACCGCGCTGCGGCTGATGGCGCGGATGACGACGACCGGACGCCCGCTCGCCGAGCTGGCCGGTGTCGTGGAGCGTCTCCCGCAGGTGCTGGTGAACGTGCCCGTGGCGGACAAGGCCGCGGTGGGCACCTCGGAGCGGGTCGCCGACGCGGTGGCCACCGAGGAGGCCGCCCTCGCCGGCCGGGGTCGCGTGCTGCTGCGGCCGTCCGGGACCGAGCAGGTGGTGCGCGTGATGGTCGAGGCGCCCACCGAGGACACCGCCCGCGACGTCGCGGACCGCCTCGCCGTGCTCGTCGCCGACGTGCGCGCCTAGCGTCCCGCCGCGCCGGCCCCGCCACGGGGTCGGTGTGGAACCGGCCGACGCGGTGGGGGACCCTGGGACCCGTGACACGGCGTGACGGCGGACGCAGCGGCGGGCCGCTGTCCGCGGTCCCCCCGCCGCGGCGGCTGGACCAGCTCGGCGCCGCGACCTCGGACGCCCTGCTCGCGGCGGGCGACGTCGCGGTCGACCGGATCGTCGCAGCCCTCCCCGCCCGCGTCGCGCTCACCGGGACGGCCGGCCTGCCCGGCCCACCGGTGGACGCCGCCGGGCTTCGGGCCCGGCACGGCGCCCAGCGCGGCATCCGCTTCGCGGCGATCGCCGCCGGCGCGGAGGACCTGCGGCGCGCCGCCGACCGGGTCCGCGCGCGGCACCGGGCGCTCGCCGAGGAGGCCGGCACGCTCTACGAGCGGTGGTCGGGTCCGTCCGCCGAGGAGGTCGCGGACCGGGTCGTCGCGCTCGGCCGCGCAGCCCAGGAGATCGTCACCCTGCTCGCGGACACCGCCGAGACGGTCGAGGCCGCCGGGCTCGCGGTCGCCGACGACGTCGCCGACCGGGCCGCCGCGGCCCGCGCGCTCGGTGCGGGCGACCCCGGACCGCCGCCCGGCCCCGGCGCCGTCCCCGCGGCCGCCCGTGCGTGGGCCGCCGCGCTCGACGCCTGCCTGCAGCGCTACCTCGTCGTCGCCGACCGCACCGACGCCACGATCGCCGAGACCTGGCGCGAGCTCGCCGACCGGCTCGGCATGCTGCGACGGCTCTCCGGCGCGGCCGCCGAGGTGACCGGGCCGGTCGACCCGACCGACACCGGGGGCCTGCCGCCCGACCTGCTCGCGCTGCCGGAGATCCTCGCGGCGCTCGGCGGGCTCGGTGGCCTCGACCATGACGACGAGGCCGACGACGAGGCCGCCGACGAGGCCGCCGACGAGGCCGACGACGAGCCCGCGGCGGACGGCTCGCGCCCGGGGGACGCGGACCGCTGACGGCGGCGGGGCCGGCGACCGATCCCTGCCAGGCGGCGCCTTGTCGCGGGCAGTCGTCGAGCCCGGCGGACCTTGTCGCTGTGAATCACGACGACGAGGCGGGCGGGGGCGGTGGGGAACCCGCGACGAGGTGGGCGGGCGGGGGCGGCAGACCGCGCGGGCCTCAGACGGTCGAGGACTCCCGGTAGACCCGCACGTCGGTGCCCTTGACCGCGCCGTCGACGACGTCGGCGTACTTCTTCTCGCCCTCGAGGTGGTGCAGCAGGAAGCCGGTCAGCAGCGCCTTGACCGTGGTGAGGACGCCGAGGTCGGCCTTGCCGTCGAGCACCAGGTCGCTCCAGTGCTTCCCCTCGACGATCCCGAGGTGGCTGGCCTTCTTCACGGTCCGCATCACCGACGGCCCGGCCCACGCCGCGGCGACCGGCTCGGTGCCGGCCGCGGGCGGCGCCACGAGGTCCTTGCCGAACGCGATGTGCAGGCCCGGACGGTGCACCGCGCGGGCCGCGTCCTGCGCCGACGGGCGGGACTCGGAGAGCGCGATCGTGGCGACCGCCTCGACCTGGCCCCGCGCCTCGGCGATCTCGGACCCGGTCTCCCAGTACGGCTCGCCGGCCGCCTGGACGCGGGTGGCGTGCGCGGGGGCCGCCGCCGCCAGCACGGCCGACCCGGCACCCATGCCGTGGCCGGCGAGCCCGAGCTTGCGCGGGTCGACGCTGACCGCGGCGCCGCGCGTGGTGCCGCCGAGCCGCACGGTGGAGACGATGTCGAGCGCGGTCCGGAGGTCGTTGGCGAGCTTGCGGTGCGAGGCGAACGGTCCGCGCTCGGTGTCCGGGGCGGCGACGACGATGCCCCAGGAGGCGAGGTGGCGCAGCAGGCCGAGGTAGCGGGTGGCCGGGTTGAGCCAGTCGTGGCCGAAGGCGACCGCCGGGAGCTGCTCGCCCGCCGCCGGGGTGAAGAGCACCCCGGGGAGGCCGACCAGCGCGAGGTCACCGCGCAGCACCTGGTGCGGGCCCGGGCGCCCGAGCTCGGCGACGATCTGCTTCGCACTGGCCATGGCGACGGACCGTAGTGCATCCGTACCGTCACTGGCCTGCTGGAACACGGCACCGGACGCAGGTGGGGGGCCGGGTCACACCGGCCGCCGCTCAAGGTCCACTTCGTCCCACCTAGGCTCGGAGCCCGTGTGCGGCATCGTGGGGTACGTGGGCTGGCGCCCGGCACGCGACGTCCTGCTGGGCGGTCTGCGACGGCTGGAGTACCGGGGATACGACTCGGCGGGCATCGCGACGGTGACGCCCGACGCGACGACGGTCGAGGTCCACCGCGCGGCCGGTGCGCTGGACAACCTCGTGCGGGTCACCGACGCGAACCCCGAGGACCCGGAGCACCCGGCCCGCACCGGGATGGGCCACACCCGGTGGGCGACGCACGGCGCCCCGACCGACCGCAACGCCCACCCGCACCGGGACGCGACCGGCCGCGTGGCCGTCGTGCACAACGGGATCATCGAGAACTTCGTGGCGCTGCGCGCCGAGCTCGAGGACGCCGGGGTGGAGCTCGCGAGCGACACCGACTCCGAGGTCGCCGCGCACCTCGTCGCGCGGGCCTTCGACGAGGAGCCGGAGGCCGGGCTCACCGCAGCCGTGCGGCACGTCGTCAACCGGCTCGAGGGCGCCTTCACGCTCGTGCTCACCCACGCCGAGCGGCCGGACGAGATCGTCGCCGCGCGACGCTCGTCGCCGTTGGTCGTCGGGATCGGGGACGGCGAGACGTTCGTGGCCTCCGACGTGGCGGCGTTCATCGACCACACCCGCGACGCGGTGGAGCTGGGCCAGGACCAGATCGTCACGCTCACCCGCGAGGGTGCGGTGGTCACCGACTTCCACGGCGATCTCGCCCCGACGCGCCCCTTCCACGTGGACTGGGACATCGCCGCCGCCGAGAAGGGCGGCCACGACTTCTTCATGTCGAAGGAGATCGAGGAGCAGCCGGCGGCGCTCGCGGACACGCTGCGCGGCCACCTCGTCGACGGTCGGATCGTCCTCGACGAGCAGCGCCTGTCCGACCAGGAGCTGCGCGACATCGACAAGGTGTTCGTCGTCGCCTGCGGCACCGCCTACCACGCGGGCCTGCTCGCGAAGTACGCGATCGAGCACTGGTGCCGCATCCCGGTGGAGGTCGAGGTCGCCAGTGAATTCCGCTACCGCGACCCGGTGCTCGACCGCTCCACGCTCGTCGTCGCGATCTCCCAGTCCGGCGAGACCGCGGACACCCTCGAGGCGGTCCGGCACGCGCGCGAGCAGAAGGCCCGCGTGCTCGCGATCTGCAACACCAACGGCGCGCAGATCCCGCGGGAGTCCGACGCGGTGCTCTACACGCACGCGGGGCCGGAGGTCGGGGTCGCCGCGACCAAGACCTTCACCTCGCAGGTCGTCGCCTGCTACCTCGTCGGGCTGGCACTGGCGCAGAACCGCGGCACGAAGTACGCCGACGAGGTGGAGCGCGAGTACCACCAGCTCGTCGCGTCCGCGGACGCCGTGAAGAAGGTGCTGGCCTCCGCGGTGGAGCCGACCCGGGCGCTCGCGCGGGAGCTCGCGGACTCGAAGGCCGTGCTGTTCCTCGGCCGCCACGTGGGCTATCCGGTGGCGCTGGAGGGGGCGCTGAAGCTCAAGGAGCTCGCGTACATGCACGCCGAGGGGTTCGCGGCGGGCGAGCTGAAGCACGGACCGATCGCGCTGATCGAGCAGGACCTGCCCGTCGTCGTCGTGATGCCCTCGCCGCGGGGCCGGGCGACGCTGCACGCGAAGCTGCTCTCGAACATCCGGGAGATCCAGGCGCGCGGGGCGCGGACCGTCGTCATCGCCGAGCGCGGCGACGAGACGGTGCGGCCGTTCGCCAGCACGCTGATCGAGGTCCCGGTGGTGCCGACGCTGATCCAGCCGCTGGTGGCCACCGTCCCGCTGCAGGTGTTCTCCGCCGAGGTGGCCCGGGCCCGCGGGTACGACGTGGACAAGCCGCGCAACCTCGCGAAGTCCGTGACCGTGGAGTAGGAGGTGCGCTGCGCGCAGGTGAGCAGAAAGTGGGGCTATAACCCTGCGAAGTGCTCACAGGCCGGAGGCACCTCCCGACCCGCGGTAGACGTTGGATGTGAGCACTTCGCGGGGTTATAGCCCCCCTTTCTGCTCACCAGGCGACCGGAGGGAGCCACCTTTGTACGGCGTCTGGACGCCCGAGCAGGTGCAGGCCGCGGAGGAACCCGTGCTGGCCCGCACGCCGGAGGGCGCGCTCATGCGCCGCGCGGCGTACGGCGCCGCGCAGGTCGCCCTGCGGATGCTGCGCGAGCGGGCGGGCGGCGTCGTGGGGCGCCGGGTCGTCGTCCTGGTCGGCGCGGGCAACAACGGCGGGGACGGGCTGTGGGCCGGGGTCGAGCTCCGGCGGCGCGGGGTCGCGGTCACCGCGGTCCTGCTGACCCCCGACCGGGCCCACCCGGCCGGGCTCGAGGCGCTCCGGGCGACCCGCGCGCGCGTGCTCACCGAGGTCGAGCCCGCCGTCGCCGCCGTCGGCCGGGCCGACCTCGTGCTCGACGCGATCGTCGGGGTCTCGGCCCGGGGCGGACTGCGCGACCCCGCGCCCGTGCTCGTCGGTGCGGCCGAGGCCGCCGGCGTCCCCGTCCTCGCGATCGACCTGCCGTCCGGGGTGGACCCGCTGACAGGGGTGGTGCACGACGAGGCGGTGACCGCGACGGAGACGGTCACCTTCGGGGCGCGCAAGCCGGTGCACGTGCTGAACCGCGGCCGCTGCGGGCCGGTCACGCTCGTCGACATCGGGCTCGGCCCGGAGCTGGGGGAGCCGCCGGTGCGCGTGCTCGAGGCCGCCGACGTCGGGGCCCGCTGGCCCGTCCCGGGCCCGGCCGACGACAAGTACACCCAGGGCGTCGTCGGGATCGCCGCGGGCAGCGCGACCTACCCGGGTGCCGCTGTGCTCGCGAGTGGCGCCGCGGCCCTCGCGACCAGCGGCATGGTCCGGTACGCCGGGACCGCCGCCGACGAGGTGCGGGCCGCGTGGCCGGAGGTCGTCGCCACCGACCACGTCGAGGACGCGGGGCGGGTGCAGGCCTGGGCGGTCGGGCCCGGGCTCGGCACCGACGACGCCGGTGCCGCGACGCTGCGCCACGTGCTCGACGCCGGCCTGCCCGTGCTCGCCGACGCCGACGCGATCACCCTGCTCGGGGCGGACGCCGACCTGCGGGCCCGCGCGGCCGCCACGACCACGCTGGTGACCCCGCACGCCGGGGAGTTCGCCCGCCTCGTCGCGGAGCTCGACGACCCGCCGGACCCCGCGGCCGACCGGGTCGGCGCGGCCCGCCGTGCCGCGGTCGAGCTCGGCGTCACGGTGCTGCTCAAGGGCAACGCGACGGTGGTCGCCGCGCCCGACGGGCGGGTCCTGGTGCACCCGGCCGGGTCCTCGTGGCTGGCGACGGCGGGGTCGGGCGACGTCCTCTCCGGCGTCGCCGGGGCGCTGCTGGCGGCCGGCCTCGACCCGCTGGACGCCGCCGGCTGCGCCGCGTTCGTCCACGCCCGCGCCGCCGAGCTCGGCGCGGGCGGCGCCCCCGTCCCGGCCTCCCACGTCCAGGCCGCGCTGCCCGACGCCATCCGCTCGGTGCGGGAGGCGGTGTGAGCGGGCCGGGGCGAGCGGAGCGACGGGGGATGTTCCGCGCGGAGGTGCGGATCGACCTCGGCGCGATCCGCCACAACGTCCGTCACCTCGCCGCGCTCGCCGGGGACGCGGCGACGATGGTCGTGGTCAAGGCCGACGGCTACGGCCACGGCGCGGTCGACGTCGCCCGGGCCGCGCTCGAGGCCGGGGCGGGGTGGCTCGGCGTGTGCACCCTCGAGGAGGCCGCGGAGCTGCGCGCGGCCGACATCACCGCGCCGGTGCTCTCCTGGCTGCACGTTCCCGACGAGGACTTCGCGCCCGCCGTCGCGTCCGGCGTCGACCTCGGCGTCGCCTCCCGCCGCGACCTGGCGGCGATCGCGGCGGGTGCGCGGGCCGCCGGTCGTCCGGCGCGCGTCCACCTGAAGATCGACACGGGGCTGTCGCGCAACGGCTGTCCGCCGCACGCCTGGGGTGACCTGCTCGACGCCGTCGCGGACCACGTCGCGGCCGGGGAGGTCGAGCCGGTCGCGGTCTGGACCCACCTCGCCCACGCCGACGCCCCGGCCCACCCGACGATCGACGTGCAGGCCGATCGGTTCGACGACGCGCACGCCGCCGCGCAGGCCCGGCTGGGGCGGACGCTGCTCGCGCACGTCGCGAACTCCGCCGCCACCCTCACCCGGCCCGACCTGCACCGCGACCTCGTCCGGCCGGGGATCGCCGTCTACGGGCTGGACCCCGTGGTCGGGCCGGGCGAGGCGACGGCCCTGCGCCCGGCGATGTCGCTGCACGGCCGGGTCGCGCTGCTCAAGACGGTCGCGGCCGGCGAGGGCGTCTCCTACGGCCACATCTGGACCACGCCGACCGACCGGACGCTCGCCCTCGTCCCCGTGGGGTACGCCGACGGCGTGCCGCGCCTACTCGGGTCGACGGGGAGGCTGAGCGTCGGCATCGGCGGCGTGCGCCGACCCGTCGTCGGGCGGGTGTGCATGGATCAGGTGGTCGTCGACCTCGGCCCCGCCGACGCCGAGCACGGTGTCGCCGAGGGCGACGAGGTGCTGCTCTTCGGCGACGGCGCCGACGGCGGGCCCAGTGCCGCGGAGTGGGCCGAGCTGCTGGGCACCATCCACTACGAGATCGTCACCGGTGTCGGGAGCCGTCCGCGGCTGCGGCGGACCGTGGTGGGCTGAGCGACTTCCGGGGTGAATCGGGCGTGGACGTGGTAGAAGGCCAGTCATGACGACGGCGACGGCGCGCTCCATGGGCGGGCTCCGATGAGCGACGACCGGCGGCACACCGGCGGCATCATCGGCGCGATCGCCGGCACGGTCCTGGGCGGTGTGGCCGCCGCCGGGGCGGTGGGGGCCGGTCGGGCGCGGTCCCGGGTCGTGCGCACCCGCGCCGAGCTGGAGGAGCACGAGGCCGAGCACCCGTCGCAGCTCGGCCTGCTGCCGAGGGGCCGGGAGTCCTCGGTGGCGGCCGACGACGGCACCCGGCTCGCGGTGGAGGAGATCGAGCCGGTCACCCCCGGCGCCGAGCCCGAGCTCACCGTCGTCCTCGTCCACGGGTTCGCCCTCGACCGCCGCTGCTGGCACTTCCAGCGCCGCATGCTCGCCGGGCTCACCGACCCGGCCGTCCGGGTCGTCCTCTACGACCAGCGCCGGCACGGCCGCTCCGGCCAGTGCTCCGCGCGGGCGTGCACCATCGCCCAGCTCGGGGCCGATCTCGACACCGTCATCCGCACCGTCGCCCCCGAGGGCGACCTCGTGCTCGTCGGGCACTCCATGGGCGGCATGACGATCATGGCGCTGGCCGAGCGGCACCCGGCCCTGTTCCGCGACCGGGTGCTCGGCGTCGCGCTCGTGTCGACCTCGGCCGGTGACGTCGGCACGGTCGGTCTGCAGCGGGCGGTGCTGTCCCACCGCAACCCGACGGTGAACGTCCTCGGCCGCCTCGCGCACTGGCGGCCGGCGACGGTCGACCGCATCCGGCGCCTCGGCGGCAACGCCATGTGGGCCGCGGTGCAGCGGTTCTCGTTCGGCGACCCCGACGTCGACCCCGCTCTGGTCGACCTCGTCGACAGCACCATCGCGAGCACCGCGCTCGACGTCCTCACGTCGTTCGCGAACACCCTCTCCACCCACGACCGGAAGGCGGCGCTGCGCGGTCTCTCGCAGTGCGAGGTGCTGGTGGCCGGGGGCACGCGCGACGTGATGATCCCGTACGCGCACTCCGAGGTGATCGCCGCCGAGCTGCCGCGCGCGGAGCTGCTGCCCCTCGAGGGCGCCGGGCACATGGCGATGCTCGAGCAGCCCGGCGAGTTCGACGCCGCCCTGCTCGAGCTGCTGCGCCGCTGCACGCACCGCAGCCAGGTGCTGCGGCGGCTGCGCCCGCCGGACGCCGGCTCCGGCCCGCGCCGGTCGCGGCTGCGCCGGTCCCGACGACGGGCGTGAGCGGTCCGGGGGACGCCGGCGACGGCTCCGGCCCCGGTGACAGCGAAGCGTCGTCGCCGTCATCCCGTGACGGCGACGACGCTTCGCCACGAGGGGGCGGTGCCCCGGCTCCGCAGGTGCCCGTCGGGATCGACGCCCTGACCTTCGACGATGCCGCGGAGTGCGCCCGCCTGGAGGCCCTGCTCTTCCCCGGCGACGACCCGTGGAGCGCCGGCGCGTTCCGCTCCGAGCTGCAGGCCGGCCACCCGTACTACGCGGCGCGCGCGGGCGACCGGCTGGTCGGCTACGCCGGGGTCGCGCTGCTGCCCGCGCCCGCGTTCTCCCGTGAGCCCGCCGAGGCCGAGGTGCACACCATCGGGGTGGATCCGGTGGTGCAGGGCCACGGCGTGGGCCGCCGGCTGCTGCGGGCGCTGCTCGACCGCGCCGACGCGATCGGCGCCGTGACCTACCTCGAGGTGCGCACGGACAACGTCCCCGCGCTCGCGCTCTACCGGTCCGAGGGCTTCGAGGTGGTGGGCACCCGCCGGCGCTACTACGCGAGCGGGGCGGACGCCCACACCATGCGGCGGGACGCTGCGACGCACCCCCGCGACCCTCGTTGATGGATTGGCACTCGCGGCGGTAGAGTGCCAATCGAACGGCACCGGAGCCGGCTCGGCACCCGCGACGACGGGTCGGCCCACCGGGCGCCGTCACCCACCATTCCAGAATCCAGCTGGACCCCAGATCGTGGAGGTCATCCCGTGGCGAGCGTGAACATCAAGCCGCTCGAGGACAAGCTCGTGGTGCAGGCTTCCGAGGCCGAGACCACGACCGCGTCCGGCATCGTCATCCCGGACACCGCGAAGGAGAAGCCCCAGGAGGGCAAGGTCCTCGCGGTGGGCCCGGGTCGGGTCGACGACAACGGCAACCGCATCCCGCTCGACGTCGCGGTCGGCGACGTCGTCATCTTCTCGAAGTACGGCGGCACCGAGGTCAAGTACAACGGCGAGGACTACCTGATCCTGTCGTCGCGTGACGTCCTGGCGGTCGTCAACTAAGCACCGCTGGCTCAGCCACCGCCCCGGTGATCCCGAACCTCCGGGGTCCCGGGGCGGTGGTGTGTCCGGTGCACGAAAGGACGGATAGTGCCCAAGCAGATCACGTTCGACGAGACCGCCCGTCGCGCCCTCGAGCGCGGCGTCGACCAGCTGGCGGCGGCGGTGAGGGTGACCCTCGGTCCCCGGGGCCGCCACGTCGTGCTGGACAAGAAGTTCGGTGGTCCGACGATCACCAACGACGGCGTCACCATCGCCCGCGAGATCGAGCTCGACGACCCGTTCGAGAACCTCGGCGTGCAGCTGGCGAAGACGGCGGCCACCAAGACCAACGACGTCGCCGGGGACGGCACGACGACGGCGACCGTGCTCGCCCAGGCGCTCGTCGCCGAGGGCCTGCGCAACCTCGCCGCCGGCGCGAGCCCGACCGGGATCGGCGCCGGCATGGCCGCCGCCGCGGAGAAGGTCACCGAGGTCCTGCGGGCCAGGGCGACCCCGGTCGACGGCAAGCGTGGGATCGCCGCCGTCGGCGCGGTCGCCTCGCGCGACCAGGAGATCGGCGACCTCATCGGCGAGGCCATGGAGAAGGTCGGCGAGGACGGCGTCATCACGATCGAGGAGTCCTCGACGCTGGCGACCGAGCTCGAGGTGACCGAGGGCCTGCAGTTCGACAAGGGCTACCTCTCGCCGTACTTCGTCACCGACGGCGAGTCGATGGAGGCCGTGCTCGAGGACGCCCACGTCCTCCTGCACCGCGAGAAGATCTCCTCGATCCAGGAGCTCCTCCCGCTGCTGGAGAAGGTCGTCGAGTCCGGCAAGCCGCTGCTCGTCGTGGCCGAGGACATCGAGGGCGAGGCGCTGTCGACCATCGTCGTCAACGCCATCCGCAAGACGCTGCGCATCTGCGCGGTCAAGGCGCCGTTCTTCGGCGACCGCCGCAAGGCGTTCCTGGACGACCTCGCGGCCGCCACCGGCGCCACGGTGATCAACCCCGAGATCGGCCTGAAGCTCTCCGAGGCGGGCCTCGACGCGCTGGGCACCGTCCGGCGTGCGGTGGTCACCAAGGACGCCACGACCCTCGTCGAGGGCGGCGGCGACAAGGCCGCCGTCGAGGGCCGGGTCGCGCAGATCCGTCGGGAGATCGAGGAGACCGACTCCGACTGGGACCGCGAGAAGCTGCAGGAGCGGCTGGCGAAGCTCGCCGGCGGCGTCGCGGTGATCAAGGTCGGTGCGGCCACCGAGACCGAGATGAAGGAGCGCAAGCACCGCATCGAGGACGCGGTGGCGGCGACCCGGGCCGCGGTCGAGGAGGGCATCGTGCCCGGCGGCGGTGCGGCCCTGCTGCACGCGTCGGCCGAGCTCGAGGGCGGCCTCGGCCGCACCGGCGACGAGGCCACCGGCGTCGCGCTCGTGCGGCGCGCGCTCTCGGCGCCGCTGAAGGCCATCGCGTCCAACGCGGGGCTGGAGGGCGCCGTCGTGGCCGCCAAGGTCGCCGACGGCGGCTGGGAGACCGGCTACGACGCCGCGAGCGGGACCTACGGCGACCTCATGGCCGCCGGCATCATCGACCCGGTGAAGGTCACGCGCTCCGCCCTGGAGAACGCGGTGTCCATCGCCCGCATGGTGCTGACGACCGAGTCCGCGGTCGTCGACAAGCCCGAGGAGGAGGCGCCCGCCGCCGCCGGTGGCCACGGCCACGGGCACGGCCACGGGCACTGATCCCCCGGACATCCCGGTACGACGACGGGCCCGCACGCTGCACGCGTGCGGGCCCGTTCGCGTCGTGCCCCGGCCGCCCCCGGAACGAACGAACGGCACCCTCGCAGCACCTATGTGCGCGAGAGTGCCGTTCGCTCGTTCACGGGGCGGGCCGGGTGACCCGCCGCCTCAGCGGATGACGATGTCCTGCACCCGTCCCCGGGACCGGGAACCGGTGCGCTCGGACTCCGAGAGTCCGCCCCAGATGCCGTAGGGCTCGCCCGCGGCGAGCGCGTGCCGGCGGCACGGCTCCATCACGGGGCAGCCCTCGCACACCGCCTTGGCGCGCCGCTCGCGGCTCGCGCGGGCGGGACCACGCTCGCCGTCGGGGTGGAAGAAGAACGCACTGTCCATGCCGCGGCACGCGGCGTGCAGCTGCCAGTCCCAGAGATCGGCGTTGGGGCCGGGGAGTCGACGGACGTCGGCCATCTCGACCACCTCCTCGTCCTGACGCGGGTGGCCGCCCCACCGGGCTCAGGAGTGTTCAAGCCCGACGGCACCGCCACCACGAAGGGTGGGCCCGGCCGATTCGTCACCGTCCGTGCCTGCGATCGCGCGCAGGGCGACCGTGACCCGACCCTATGACCGCCGGACACGCGCGGACAAGACATCCGGTTGTGAGCCGTCACCCCCTCCGCAACCGACCGTCGGTCGTCCGGATGCGCGACACACCGCGCCGGTGACACCGGTCGGCGAATCCGGTGCGTGACAAGACTTGCTCAAACGACCACCATCCGTGATCATTCCCTGAGCACTCCGTGTCCGGTGCTCCGTGTGGGTGGCGGATACGGCGGGGGAGCAGGAGGGTCGGCCGTGACCGGTCGCCCCCGGCGGCGTTGACAGGGGAGAGGGGTCCGGTGGCAGCCACGTCGTACGGCGCGGTACGCCGTCCGGTCGCCGCAGGAACTCCGGATGAGGAGCAGGTATGGCACCGGTCGTCGATCCGGCGCGGGAAAACCGCGGATCCGACTCAAGCCGGGGCGGCGGCGCGCCGATGACCGGTAGTGCCCGCCAAGCGACTGCAGGAACGCTGCAGGGAGGAACTTCCGTGACGACGGTCCTGATCTGCGACGACCGCCGCAGCGTGCGTGAGGGCCTGACCCGCGTCATGTCGGCCGTGCCGGGCGTCCACCGCATCGACTGCGTCGCCCACGGCGACGAGCTGCTCACCCGCTTCTCCCGGCAGAGCGTCGACGTCGTCCTCGTGGGGACCCAGCGCGCCGTGCCGACCGGGGTGGAGGCCACCCGCCGGCTCGTCGCCGCGCACCCGCAGGCGAACGTCATCGTGTTCGGTGCGCCGGACGACTCCGGCAGCATCGCCGCCGCCATCGCGGGCGGCGCCCGGGGCTACCTGCGCTGGGACGCCTCCCGGCCCGAGCTGGTCGCCGCGCTCGCCCACACCCTCGCCAGCACCTCGGTGCCCGCGCCGCGCACGCCGTCCGACACCGGCGTCCAGCTCACCGAGCGCGAGCTGCAGGTGCTGCGCGGCATGGCGCAGGGCAAGAGCAACGGCCAGATCGGTCGCGAGCTCTACCTCTCCGAGGACACCGTGAAGACCCACGCGCGCCGGCTCTTCCGCAAGCTCGGCGTCCGTGACCGTGCGCAGGCCGTGGCGCACGGGTTCCGCCGAGGTCTGGTCTCCTGACCGCGCGGCCCCGCCCCGTCCACCCCGGCCGGCCCGCGGCCCCCGGGGACACCGGGGCGTACCCCACGTACCAGCCCACCCCCCCGCCGGCCGGTCCGCCCCAGGGTCCGCCCCAGAGCCCGCCGGTGGGGTCGCCGATGCCGCCCGCGGACCTGTACGGCCCGCGGGTCGACGACGTCCCGACACCGCCGATCGGCACTCCGCGTGCAGCCCATCGGGCCGCCGACCGGTGGCGGGTGCCGGATCGGGGGAACCCGTCCGCAGGACATGGCGCGGTCCGTCCGGGGGGACGGTACGGTGACCCATCCGGGTCGCCGACCGCGTCGGTTCCGACCGCGCACGACGCGGCCCGTCGGACCGAGGTGGACCTGCGGGTCACACCGCCGCGCGTAACGCCGGGGCCACGGGGAGCGATGACCGAGTCAGGGAACGACCTCGAGAGGCTGGTGGCCGCCGCCAACGACGGCGACCGCTCGGCTCTCAATCGTGTCCTCGCGATCATCCGACCGCTCGTCGTGCGCTACTGCCGCGCGAGGATCGGCCGGCAGGAACGGTCGTCGGTCTCGGCCGACGACGTGGCCCAGGAGGTGTGCCTCGCCGTGCTGACCGCACTGCCCGGCTACCGGGATCAGGGCCGCCCGTTCCTCGCCTTCGTCTACGGGATCGCGGCGCACAAGGTGGTCGACGCCCATCGCTCGGTGGCGCGGAACCGATCCGAACCCGTCTCCGAGCTGCCCGAGGAACTGGACCCGCACGACGGTCCGGAGCAGCGCGCGATGAACGGTGCTCTGTCCGTCCAGATGGGTCAGCTGCTCGACACGCTGCCTCCCAAACAACGGGAAATCCTCGTGCTGCGTGTCGTCGTTGGTCTCTCGGCGGAGGAGACCGCGGAAGCGGTCGAATCCACACCCGGAGCGGTCCGGGTGGCACAGCACCGCGCACTGTCGAAGCTGCGGACCGCGGTGTCCGCGATCTCGGAAGAGGTGAGTTAGGTGGGTGGTCACCGCGCGTTCGGTGCGGGTGACGATCTGGTCGACGGACCGGTGGACCTCGCCGCCGTCCGGGCCGACGACGCCCTGCTCGATGCGATCGCCGGCGGGGCGGCCAGCGGCGGGGTCGGAACAGGGGACGCCTTCGGGCGTCCCGGGCAGGACGACGACCACCTGGCCGCGATCCTCGCCGCGTGGAAGGCCGACATCGAGGCCGAGCCGATGCCGGAGCTGGTCTCCCTCGACGAGGCCGCCGAGGCCGTCGAGGCGGGTCACGCCGCCCGGGACCGCAGGGCGAGCCGCGCCCGACGACGCATGCCGTTCGCCGTGGCCGCCGCCGCCATCGCGGTCGCGTTGTCCGGGTTCACGGTCGCGATCCACTCCGCGCAGCCCGGCGACGCGATGTTCGGGCTGACGAAGGTCTTCTTCTCCCAGCACGCCGACAACGTGGTCAAGGCCGAGCAGGCCCGGAACACCATCGTCGAGGCGAACAAGGCGATCGCCCGCGGCGACCGCGCGACGGCGCAGTCGCTGCTGCAGACCGTGCAGGGGCAGATCCAGGCCGTGCAGCCCGAGGACCAGCCACCGCTCGTCCAGCAGCGTCAGGACGCCCTCAAGTCGCTCGACCCGACGGCGCCCAGTGAGCCGTCGACGAGCGGGGGCCAGGAGTCCCCGGCGCCGGCCTCGCCGGAGGCCACGAGGCCGACACGGCCCGGCACCGGTAGCGCCTCGTCGGAGGTGTCGCCGACGACCGAGCCGGTCCCGTCCACGGACGGCACGTCGCCGTCGGTGCAGGACCGGAGCGCCGAGCAGCCTCCGCCGCCGCCTGCGACGACCACGACGACGGCCGCCGGCAACTAGGCACCACACGACGACGGGCCCGGTTCCCCCGAGGGGGAGCCGGGCCCGTCGTCGTTCGTGGGTGTTCGTGGCGGGCGGCGGGCGACCCCGCCGTCCGGATGGAACCGCTACTGCTCGGCGAGCGTCGCGTCCGCGAACCCGCGGCAGTACTCCCACGTGACGTAGGCGGCCGGGTCCGGGTCGAACGGGGGCTCGTGGGGCCGCATGTGCCCCTCCTCGAGCAGCTGCTGGAGGCTCGCGCGCAGCAGGTCCCAGTCGTGGAAGTGCTGCTCCTCGCAGTCGTCGCAGTCGACGACGACCCCGCGGATGCCGCGGGGGGCGAGCAGGGCCTGGAACACCGCCAGGTCCCCGAGGTCGGCGACGACCTCCTCGCGCTCCTCCTCGTCGAGGGGGAGGTCCTCCGGCGCGGTCACGTCGTGCAGCGCGTCGAGCATGCGGGAGGGGTCCGACGACGGGTCGCCCGCGAAGGGGTCGGGCGGCAGGGCTTCGTACGGCACGGTGTCGAACCTACCGGTCCGGAAACGTCGATCTACGGGTCCCCACCCGCCGCGCGGGCCGGACGTGACCTGCGGAGACCCGGGTCACTACCCGTTCACGACTAGCATCGGGGACATGGTGCTGACGGACCCCGACGTGCCGGAGAAGTTCGGGCTGCTCGGCCTGACGTTCGACGACGTCCTCCTGCTCCCGGCCGAGTCCGACGTGGTGCCCTCGGAGGCGGACACGTCGGCGCAGCTGTCGAAGAACGTCCGGCTGCGGATTCCGCTGGTCAGCTCGGCCATGGACACCGTCACCGAGGCGCGGATGGCGATCGCGATGGCCCGCCACGGCGGCATGGGCGTGCTGCACCGCAACCTCCCGGCCGACCAGCAGGCGGCGCAGGTGGAGGTGGTCAAGCGCTCCGAGGCGGGGATGGTCACCGACCCGGTGACGTGTTCGCCGGAGGACACGCTCGCCGATGTCGACGCGCTGTGCGCCCGGTTCCGCATCTCCGGGCTCCCGGTGACCGACGAGGCCGGGAAACTCGTGGGCATCATCACCAACCGCGACATGCGGTTCGAGGTCGACCACACGCGCAAGGTGCGTGAGGTCATGACCTCCTCGGATCTGGTCACCGCCCAGGTCGGGGTCACCGCCGAGGCCGCGCTCGGGCTGCTGCGCCGCCGCAAGATCGAGAAGCTGCCGCTGGTCGACGGCGCCGGCTTCCTGCAGGGCCTGATCACGGTCAAGGACTTCGTCAAGACCGAGCAGTACCCGATGGCGACGAAGGACCCGGACGGCCGGCTGCTGTGCGGCGCGGCGGTCGGCGTCGGCGACGACGCCTGGACCCGCGCGATGGGGCTCGTGGACGCCGGAGTGGACGTGCTGATCGTCGACACCGCGCACGGGCACTCGCGGGCGGTCACCGCGATGGTGGCCAAGCTCAAGCAGGAGCTGGGCGACCGCGTCGACGTCGTGGGCGGCAACGTGGCCACGCGGGTGGGCGCCCAGGCGCTCGTCGACGCCGGCGCGGACGGCATCAAGGTCGGTGTCGGACCGGGCTCGATCTGCACCACGCGCATCATCGCGGGCGTCGGTGTGCCGCAGATCACGGCGATCGCCGAGGCGGACTCGGCGGCGCGCCCGGCGGGTGTGCCGGTGATCGGCGACGGCGGCCTGCAGTCCTCCGGCGACATCGCGAAGGCGATCGCGGCCGGTGCCTCGTCGGTGATGCTCGGTTCCCTGCTCGCGGGCACGGCCGAGACCCCGGGCGAGCTCGTGCTCGTCGACGGCAAGCAGTACAAGGCCTACCGCGGCATGGGGTCGCTGGGCGCGATGCAGACCCGCGGGCAGCAGGGTTCGTACTCGAAGGACCGCTACTTCCAGGACGACGTGCTCTCCGACGACAAGCTGGTGCCCGAGGGCGTGGAGGGACGGGTACCGTTCCGGGGCCCGCTCGCGCAGGTCACCCACCAGCTGGTCGGTGGTCTCCGGGCGGCGATGGGGTACACGGGTTCCCGGACGACGGAGGAGCTGCAGTCCGCGCACATGGTGCGGATCACGGCGGCCGGCCTCGCCGAGTCCCACCCCCACCACGTGACGATGACGGCGGTGGCGCCCAACTACGGCGGGCGCTGAGGATTCGGAAGAGAGCTCATGCGCGAGCAGGTCGAGATCGGCCGGGGCCGCAGCGCCCACCGCAGTTACACCTTCGACGACCTCGACATCGTGCCGTCGCGGCGCACGCGGTCGTCGTCGGCGGTGTCCACCGCGTGGCAGCTCGACGCGTACCGCTTCGACCTCCCGCTGATCACCCACCCGACCGACGCCGTCGTCTCCCCGACGACCGCGGCGCGGGTCGGTGAGCTCGGCGGGCTCGGGGTGCTGAACGCCGAGGGGCTCTGGGCGCGGCACGCGCAGGCGGACAAGGCGCTCGCGGAGATCGTGGCGCGGGCGGCGGACGACCCGGCCGCGGCCCTCGTCGAGCTCCAGCGGCTGCACGCCGCGCCGATCCAGACCGACCTGCTCACCGAGGCGCTGAACCAGGTGCGGGGCGCGGGCGTCACGCTCGCCGCCCGCGTGAGCCCGCAGCACGCGCGGGAGCTGACGCCGACGCTGCTCGCGGCCGGCGTCGAGATCCTCGTCGTGCAGGGCACGATCATCTCGGCCGAGCACGTCGCCTCCGACTCGCCCGAGGGCGAGGCCCCGCTCGACCTCGAGGACTTCATCGACTCGCTCGACATCCCGGTCGTCGCGGGTGGGGTCGGCGACTACCGCACCGCGATGCACCTGATGCGCACCGGGGCCGCCGGCGTGATCGTCGGGTACGGGCAGTCGGCGTCGACCTCCACCGACGCGGTGCTCGGCATCGGGGTGCCGATGGCGACGGCGCTGGTCGACGCGGCCGCCGCACGGCGGGACTACCTCGACGAGACCGGTGGCCGCTACGTGCACGTCATCGCCGACGGCGCGATGGCGACCTCGGGCGACATGGCGAAGGCGATCGCCTGCGGCGCCGACGCGGTGATGCTCGGCGAGCAGCTCGCCGCGGCCGACGACGCCCCGGGCGGCGGCTGGTACTGGACCGCGGCCGCCGCGCACCCGAACCTGCCCCGCTCCTCGGTGGTCGGCGTGCCGCAGCGCGGCTGCGACCTCGCCGCCGTCCTGCGCGGGCCGGCGCCGCAGGCCGACGGCACCGTCAACCTGTTCGGCGCCCTGCGCCGGGCGATGGCCAAGACGGGCTACTCGGACCTCAAGGAGTTCCAGCGCGTGGGGCTGTCGGTCCGCCGCTGATCTCACCCGTCCCCGGCGTGAGGGTGGCTGCGGTGGCCCCGGAACGCGACGAAGGGCCCCTCCGGGTGGAGGGGCCCTTCGGCCGACCGCGGGGAGCGGGTCTCAGGCGTCGAGGTCCGTGGCGAGGAGCTCGGCGAGGGCGTCGACGGAGGCCTGGGCCCCGGTGACGTCCGGGTCGGCGGACAGGGTGACCTCCTGGCCGCCCCGCACGCCGAGCCCGAGGACGGCCAGCATGCTGCGGGCGTCCGCGGAGTCGCCCTCGGCGGTGGCCAGGGTGACCCGGGCGGGCTGGACCGCGGCGGCCTTGCAGAACACCGCGGCGGGGCGGGCGTGCAGGCCGATCTCGGTCGCGACGACGACGGTGCGCTCGATCATGGTTCCTTCCGGGGCGGTCATGCCGACACCGTCTCGCGCTCGGTGACGGTCTCGGTGCCGGTGGCCTCGGCGGCGACCGGGCGGCGGCGGGCGAAGGTCTTGAGGGCGACCACCAGGGCGGTGGCGACCAGCGTGCCGACCACGACCGCGACGAGGAAGCCCAGCGGGTTCCCCATCAGCGGCACCACGAAGATGCCGCCGTGCGGGGCGCGCAGCGTGGCACCGAGGGCCATCGACAGGGCACCGGTGACGGCGCCGCCGGCCATGATCGACGGGATGACGCGGAACGGGTCGGCCGCGGCGAACGGGATCGCGCCCTCGGAGATGAACGAGGCGCCCAGCAGCCAGGCGGCGCGGCCGTTCTCCCGCTCGACCTCGGTGAACAGCGACTTGCGGACGACGGTGGCCAGCGCCATCGCCAGCGGCGGGACCATGCCGGCGGCCATGACCGCGGCCATGATCGTCAGCGCGCCCTCGGAACCGGTGGAGAGCCCGGCGACGGCGAAGGTGTAGGCGGCCTTGTTGACCGGGCCACCCATGTCGAAGCACATCATCAGGCCGAGCAGGATGCCGAGCAGGACGGCGTTGGTGCCGGACAGGCCGTTGAGCCAGTTCGTCAGGCCCTCGGTGATCAGGGCGATCGGACGTCCGACGATCACGTACATCAGCAGGCCGACCACGGCGGTCGAGAGCAGCGGGATGACGAGCACCGGCATGATCCCGGCCAGCGCCCGCGGCACGCGCCACGTCTTGATCCACATGACCAGACCACCGGCGACGAAGCCGGCGACCAGGCCGCCGAGGAAGCCCGCGCCGGTCGTCACCGCGATGGCGCCGCCGACGAAGCCGGGGACGAGGGCGGGACGGTCGGCCATCGCGTAGGCGATGTAGCCGGCGAGGACCGGGACGAGGAAGTTGAACGCGGCCGAGCCGATGCCGAAGGCGAGGGCGCCCCAGGCGGTGATCGAGCCGGCCGAGAACCCGCCGTCGAGGATCGTCTTGTAGAGGGGATCGTCGTCGGGGAGGTTGATCTGGTAGCCGCCGAGTGCGAAGCCCAGCGCGATCAGCAGGCCACCGGCGGCGACGAACGGGATGACGTGGCTGACGCCGGTCATCAGCCAGGCGCGGACCTTGGAGGCGGCGCCGGGCCCGGCCGGGGCCTTGGCGCCCGCCGGGGTCGCGGCGGCGGGGGCACCCGCGGCGGCGGGCACGTGGTTCTTCGCGGCCTCTTCGGCCTGCGCGACCAGCAGGTCGCCGCCGGAGATGGCCTTCTTGACCCCGACCGAGACCTGCGGCAGGTGCGCGAAGCGGTCCTTGTCGCGGACCTCGACGTCCGCCGCGAAGATCGCGACGTCGGCCTCGGCGAGCTGCTCGGCGGTCAGCGGGGTGGAGCCGGCCGAGCCCTGGGTCTCGACGACGATCTCGTGCCCGGCCTCCTCGGCCGCGGCCTCGAGGGCCTCGGCGGCCATGTAGGTGTGGGCGATGCCCGTGGGGCACGCGGTCACGGCGACGATCTTCATGCCGAGACCTCCTTCGCGATGAAGCCGGCGGCGGCGGCCGGGTCGGTGACGGAACGGAGCTCGCCGGTGAAGGACTTGCGGACCAGGCGGCGGGCGAGCGCGGCCAGCACGGTCATGTGGTCGGAGCCGCCGCCCTCGGGCGCGGCGATGAGGAAGACGAGGTCGGCGGGCCTGCCGTCCTCGGCGCCGAAGTCGACGCCGGCGCTGCTGCGGCCGAAGCCCAGGGTCGGCTCGGTGACGGCCGCGGAGCGGCAGTGCGGGATCCCGATCCCGCCGTCGAGACCCGTCGGCATCTGGGCCTCGCGGGCCTCGACGTCGGCGAGGAACTGCTCGAGGTCGGTCACGCGACCGGCCTTGACGAGACGCTCGGCCAGCGAGCGGACGACCTCCCGCTTGTCGCCCGCGGGCAGGTCCAGGTCGACGAGGTCGGCCGTGATCAGGTCGCTCATGCTGCCTCTCCGGTGAGGTCGAGGGTCGAGTCCGGGGCGGTCGCCGGGCGGACGTGGGTGAGATCGAGGTCGGCCGGGCCGGGCACCGCGGTGCCGGGGAGGCCGACGGCGGCGGCCCCGCAGGCCACCGCGTGGTGCAGGGCGTCCGGGCTCTTCGCGCCGGACTCCAGGGCGATCAGGTAGCCCGCGAGCGTGGAGTCACCGGCGCCGACGGTGCTGCGGACCGGCACGGTGGGGCTCGCGACGTGCCAGGTGTCGTCGGTGTCGACGGCGATGGCACCGCTCGCGCCCATGCTCACGAGGACCGTGCCGATGCCGCCGGTGACGAGCTCCCGGGCGGCGGCGAGGACGTCGGCGAGGGCGGGCAGCGGGTGCCCGACCAGCTCGGCGAGCTCGGCGACGTTCGGCTTGATCAGGTCGGGGGTCTGCGCCACCGCGTGGGCCAGGGCGACCCCCGAGGTGTCGACCGCGACCCGGGCGCCGGCCGAGCGGGCCGCCCGGGTGATCCGGCCGTGCAGGTCGTCGGTGGCTCCCGAGGGGACCGACCCCGCCGTCACGACCCACGCGGCCGGGGCGGCGTGGGCGCGGACGGTGTCGACGAGGGCGTCGACCTGGTCCGCGGTGAGCGCGACGCCGGGCTCGTTGACCTTGGTGGTGGTCCCGTTCGGCTCGACGAGGGCGGTGTTGACGCGGGTGGCGCCGTTCGCGGGGGTGCAGACCGGCTGGACGCCGGCGCGGCGCAGGAGCGCGGCGAGATCGCCCTCGCCACCGGGCATGACGGCGAGCGTGGGCCGCCCGAAGCGGGCGAGGACACGGGAGACGTTGACGCCCTTGCCGCCCGGGTCGACGCGGTGACCGGTCGCCCGCAGCACCGCACCCGGCGTCAGGACCGGGATCTCGACGGTGCGGTCGATGGAGGGGTTGGGCGTGACGGTGACGATCATGGATTCTCCCGGCGCTGCGGTTGCCCTGGTCACGCGATCACCAGGTCCGTTCCGGCCCCGCGGATCGCGTCGGCGGCCTCGGGGTGGGTCTCGAGCAGGGCGCCGTCGGTGACGAGGGTGTCGACGTCGGCGAGGGTGGCGAAGCGGGAGAAGGAGTCGGCGCCGTACTTGCTGGCGTCGGCGACGACGATGCTGCGGGCGGCGGCCTTGACGATGGCGCCCTTGACCGCGGACTCGGCCACGTCCGGCGTCGTGAGCCCCCGGTCGAGGGAGAAGCCGTTGGTGCCGAGGACCGCGACGTCGCAGTTGACGCTCTCCAGGGTCTTCAGCGCCCAGCGATCCACCGCGGAGAGCGTCGTGCCGCGGACCCGGCCGCCGATGAGGTGGACGGTGATCCGGCTCCGGCCGGCCAGCGCGGTCGCGATCGGGAGGGCGTTGGTGACGACGGTGAGCTCGACGTCGTCGGGCAGCAGCGCCGCCACCCGCGCGGTGGTGGTCCCGGCGTCGAGCAGGATCGTCGCGGCGGCGCCGAGCTCGGCGACCGCGGCCTTGGCGATGCGGTCCTTCTCGTCGGAGTGGGTGACCTCGCGGACGCCGACGGCGGGCTCGATCTCCAGCCGGTCGGTGGCGATCGCGCCGCCGTGGACGCGGTGCAGGAGGCCCTGGCGCTCGAGGGCGGTCAGGTCGCGCCGGATCGTCTCGGTGGTGACGCCGAGCTCGGCGGCGACCTGGGTGACCTCGAGGCGGCCCAGCTCCCTCGCCCGGCGGACCAGGAGCTGGTGGCGCTCTGCGGCGTACATGCCCGATCACCTCCGTTCTGCGGCTAGCTCGTGTTGTTCTGGTTGGAAGTTTGTGGGTTTACCTGTGGACTGTCAAGGGGTTGTCGTCGTACGTTCTCCTCAGCGCCACACAGAGCCACACACAGCCACACGACCACACAGAGACCCACACGGTAGGGAGCGCCATGACGAGCACCGACGTAGTGCAGCTGCCCGGGACGCCGGCGAGCGCCGGAGCGGCGGTCGGACCCGTCGTGCGCGTCCCGGAGCCCCTGGGGGAACCGCCCGCGGGCCCCGTCGTCCCCGAGGACCGCCGGGAGGTCGAGGCCGCGCGCATCGCGCCCGCGGGTGCGGCCGTGTCCGGCCGCATGATGGACACGGCCGGGACGCCGGGCCTCGCGAAGGAGGTCTCCGACGTCCTCTACGCGACCGCGATGATGGCCGAGGACCCGACGCTGGTGGAGGCCGCCGAGGGCCTGGTGCGCGACCACGGGACGCCCGCCCCCCGCGCGGTGTTCGAGGCCGCGGCCCGCTTCGTCGCCGCCCTGCAGGCCGCCGGCGGCTACATGGCCGAGCGCGCGGGCGACGTCAAGGACGTCCGCGAACGCGTGGTCGCCGAGCTGCTCGGGGTGCCCGCACCCGGCGTCCCGGTGCTCGAGGGACCGTCGGTGCTGGTCGCGAAGGACCTCGCCCCGGCCGACACCGCCACCCTGGACCCGGCCACCGCGCTCGCGCTGGTCACCGAGGAGGGCGGCCCGACGAGCCACACCGCGATCCTCGCCCGCTCGCTGGGCATCCCCGCGGTCGTCGGGTGCCGCGGCGCCGGCGGCCTCGTCGCCGGCACGCTGGTGCGGGTCGACGGGACGGTCGGCGAGGTCGTCGAGGTGCCCGCCGGGACGGCGGTCGGCGCGGACCTCACCGCGGCCGGACCCTCTGCGGTGTCGGGGCCGGTGACGACGACCGACGGTCACCGCATCGCGATCGTCGCGAACATCGCCGACGCGAAGGACGCATCCCGCGCCGCCGAGGTCGGTGCCGAGGGCGTCGGCCTGCTGCGGACCGAGCTCACCTTCCTGTCGGCGTCCAGCGAGCCGACCGCCGAGGAGCAGCGCGCGGGCTACGCCGCCACCATGGCCCCGCTCGCCGGGAAGCCCATCACCCTGCGGACCCTCGACGCCGGTGCGGACAAGCCGGTGCCGTTCCTCGACATGACGCCCGAGGTGAACCCGGCCCTCGGCGTCCGCGGGCAGCGCCTGTTCGACGACGGCGCGGAGCGGGCGGACGTCCTCGACCGCCAGCTCGCCGCGGCCGTCGGCGGCGCCGCCGACGCGGGCGTGACGCTCAAGGTGATGGCCCCGATGATCTCCACCGCCGACGAGGCCGCCCGCTTCGTCACCCGGGCCCGCAAGGCCGGGGTGGAGCAGGTCGGCGTCATGATCGAGGTCCCGGCCGCGGTGCTCAACGCACCGGAACTGCTGGCCGAGGTGGACTTCGTGTCCGTCGGCACCAACGACCTGACGCAGTACGTCTTCGCCGCCGACCGCCAGTCCGGCCCGCTCGCCGGCTTCAACGACCCGTGGCAGCCCGCGGTCCTGCGGCTGCTCGACCAGCTCTGCCGCGCCGCGGAGGTCACCGGCACGCCGGTCGGGGTGTGCGGCGAGGCGGCGGCCGACCCGGCCCTCGCCGTGGTGCTCGTCGGGCTCGGCGTGACGTCGCTGTCCGCGGCCGCCTCCGCCCTGCCCGCGGTCGCGGCGCGCGTGTCGTCGGTGGACCTGCCCACCGCACAGCGGGCGGCGCGGGCGGCGGTGGCGTCGCGCGACGTGGCCTCGGCGCGGGCGGCGGTGCGTGACGTCCTCGGCTGACCAGGGCGGCTACCGGTCGTCCCGCTCCTCGTCGACGGGGTGTTCCGGCCGGCGTGAGTCGGCGGGCCGATGTCAGTGGCACGGAGCGCCCGTGTGGTCGCCCGGTGCCACTGACGTCCTGCCGGCAAGGCGCCCCGACGTCAGTGGCACGGGGTGCACCTGAGTCGCCCCGATGCCACTGAACGTCCGCCCCTCAGAGGTCGAGCCAGCCGATGCCGGAGGCGGGGGCGAGCACGAGCTCCAGCGCGGGAGGTCCGTCGCGCAGCTGCCGGGCGGTGACCGCGACCGGTCCGGCCGGTACCCGCAGGTGGGGTGTGCGGTCGGGGTGGACGAGCGGCTCGTCCGCGAATTGGGCCGCCATCGTCAACGCGGTGTAGTCCGGGGCCCAGAGACCGTCGTCGCCCACCAGCAGGTGGCCGTGCTCCTCGCGCACACTCGGAGCGGCGGACGGGGCGCTGCGCACCTCGACCGGACGGACTGCCCCGTCCTGTCCGAGATGGACGCCGAAGACGTGTCCCGCCGCGCGTTCGCGGGCCACGTGCGTCTGGAGCTGCGCCAGCGTCCAGTCGGGGCCGACGAAGCTCGCGTACGCCTCCCGGACGACGAGCAGGAGGAAGCCGTCCTCGTCGGTGTGCAGGACGTCCACGTCGTCTGCCTACCAGCCGGGCGGGTCAGCAGCGGGAGCGGAGCACGTCGACACCCGCGCCGGTCAGGTCGTCGCAGAACGCGGCGCGGCCGGCCATCGCCATGACCAGGGCGAGCGTCGGGCCGGAGACGAGCGGCCCGTCGTCGGGACCGGCGGTGAACGGGCCGTCGGTCGCCGAGAGACGGAGTCCCTCGGAGATCGACCGGCTGCGCACCGTCGAGTTCTGCTTCGCGAGGAACGTCGCGAGCGGGGTCAGCGTGGACACCGGCACGTCGCGGACCAGCCCGAGCGGACGTCGGACGTCCCCGCCGTGCACCACGATCTCGCCGAGCCACATCTCGACGGGGCCGGGCGGGCAGGTCGTGCTGTCGACGACCGCGCGGAAGCGGGTCAGCGTCTCCGCGGGGGTGGCACCGCGGTGCTCGGCGAGTCGACGCGCGTTGTGCCGGTCGAAGTCGAATCGCGCCCCGACGACACTGCGGATCCAGCGCCACGGGCCGATCGAGGCGCCGGCGACGAGGTGGGCGACGGTCTCCTCGACGGTCCAGGCGGTGCAGAGCGAGCGCACCTGCCACTGCTGGTCGGAGAGCGTGGCGAGGTCGTCGGCGAGCGCGGCGCGCTCGGCGTGGATGAGGGGCCAGAGGTCGGTCGTCACGGTGGTCACGACCGTAGGACGGGCGCCGTGCCCGGGACTCATCGCCTCAGACGAGCTCGGAGTCGCGGACCTTCTGCATGCCGAGCGCCATCCGTCGCTTCGCGGCCGGGATGCGGTCGACCAGGCGCAGCGAGGTGCGCTGCGCGAACACCGAGAGCGGGCCGACCACGGGGCGCCGGGCGGTGCCGCGGTCGTTCATGAACTCCAGCGACTCGCGGACGGCGAGGGCGGAGTAGCGGCGCATCAGGTCCTCGTACTCGCCGACCGCTCCGACCAGCGTCGATCCGCCGTCGCGCACGCGCACGAGCCGGTCGCGCAGCTCCCGCGCGTCGCGCAGGGCGGTGTTCGCGCCGGCACCGCGACCCGGCGTCATGGTGTGGGCGGCGTCGCCGAGCAGCGTGACCGTGCTCGGCTCCCACGGGTCGAGCGGGTCGGACGTGCGGATCGACAGGGCGACGTCGGCGCCGTGCTCGGTGCCGGCGAGGAGGGCCTGCCAGCAGGGCGACCAGTCGGCGGTGAGCTCGGCGGCCAGCGTCGTCAGGTCGGCGCCGTCGCGGTCGAGCAGGTCGGCCGGCGCGAGGGACCTCGACGTCGTGACGGCCCAGGAGACGTGGTCGGTCGTGTTGTCGAACCGCAGGCCGGGCCACCGCCCGACGAGCTCGCGGTCGCTGGAGCCGATGCCCTCGCGCGGCGCGCCGTCGGGGCCCCAGGGCATGCGCATGACGTGGGTGATCCCGAACTGTCCCCGCCGGTCGAAGTACATGCCGAACCCGTTGCGCACCCCCGCGGGCAGCAGGGCCGCGGTCTGCGCCGACCACGGCGTCTTGCCGCCGATCGCGAGCAGCCCGGTCTCGGTGTGGGTCGCGTGCGGCAGGTACTGCCGACGCACCCGCGAGTTCGCGCCGTCGGCGCCGACGAGGAGGTCGCCCTCGTCGGTGGAGCCGTCGTCGAAGTGGGCGACGACCCGGTCGGCGTGCTGCTCGTAGTGCGTGAAGCGGCGTCCGAAGGAGATGACGTCCTCCATGCCGGTGAACAGCACCTGGCGCAGGGTCACGCGGCTGACGTTGTACTCGCGGTCCTCCGGGCCGTCCCCGGCGTGCGGGACCTCGTTGAGCCCGATCGACACCAGTTCCCGGAACTGCTCGGTGTACATGCCCAGCCGCTCGTAGGGCGCCGCCGTGGTCGCGACGAAGGTGGCGAAGAGCTCGGGGGACAGGCAGGCCCGCAGCGCCCGGGCCCCGTTCGGTGAGATGCCGACCCGGTAGCCGTGCAGGCCGCTCGTCCGGGTGCGGTCGCGTTCGTGGACGGCGACGTCGATCCCGGCCCGGCGCAGGCCGTGGGCGAGGCACATCCCGCCGGTGCCGGCGCCGATGACGAGGACGCGCAGGGGACGGGTCATGACGGGCCTCCGACGGGAGTGGTGATCCAGGGCAGGGCGGCGGTGCGCAGGTCCTCGAGCAGCCCCTCGAGGAAGCGGACGTCGGTGTCGAGATGGGCGAGGGCGTACTCGCTCTCCACCAGGACGAGCCGCGGCAGGTCCGGGCGGACCCGGCCGAGCTCGCCGCGGACCCGGTCGCGCTCGGCCCGACGGTCGGCGAGCCGCAGCTCGAGGGCGTCGCGCGCGAGCTCCGCGGAGATCAGCGGCAGGTAGGCGAGGGCGGCCGTGAACTCCCCGAACTCGTGGCGGGGGGCGGTCAGCATGTCGAGGGTCCAGGTGATCGCCGTGTCGTGGCCGGCCCGCGTGGCGGCGTAGACCGTGCGCTCGGGTCGGGCCGCCTCGCGTTCGGTGCCCGCGACGACCAGGAGCCCGTCGCGCACGAGCCGGTCGATCGTCTTGTAGAGCTGCGAGCGCTGGCCGACGTTGACCACCTGGTCCTTGCCGCGCTCCCGGATCAGCTGCTGCATCCGGTACGGGTGCATGGGCTCCTCCACGGCGAGGGCGAGGACGGCGAGGGCGAGTCCGGAGCGCTGGGTCATGGTGTCGGTGACATTAGTGTCTTCGACACTATCGAGCAAGCGCCGACGCGGTCGTCCCCGTCGGGCACGATGGGGACCGTGAGCAGCAGTGGTGAGCACCCCGTCCTCGTCGTCGACTACGGCGCCCAGTACGCGCAGCTCATCGCCCGGCGGGTGCGCGAGGCGCAGGTGTACTCCGAGGTCGTGCCGCACACGACACCCGTCGAGGACATGCTCGCGAAGGACCCGGCCGCGATCGT
Organism: Actinomycetospora sp. CA-084318; assembly: GCF_050955885.1. Lineage (NCBI taxonomy): Bacteria > Bacillati > Actinomycetota > Actinomycetes > Pseudonocardiales > Pseudonocardiaceae > Actinomycetospora > Actinomycetospora sp. CA-084318. The sequence continues at coordinate 5,532,816 of NZ_CP192098.1, read as the reverse complement.
GCTGTCCGGCGGGCCCGCGAGCGTGTACGCCGAGGGCGCCCCGAGCGTCGACCCGGCGCTGTTCGAGACGGGCGTGCCGGTGTTCGGCATCTGCTACGGCTTCCAGCTGATGGCCTCGGCGCTCGGCGGCACCGTGGCGCACACCGGCGACCGCGAGTACGGCCGCACCGAGCTGCAGGTCACCGAGGCGGGCCGACTGCACGGCGACATCCCCGAGGCGCACCCGGTGTGGATGAGCCACGGCGACGGCGTCACCGCCGCACCGGAGGGCTTCACGACGACCGCCTCCTCGCCCGGCGCGCCCGTCGCGGCCTTCGAGGACGTCGACCGGCGACTGGCCGGCGTGCAGTACCACCCGGAGGTCGGGCACTCCCCGCACGGCCAGCTCGTGCTCGAGCGGTTCCTGCGCGACGTCGCCGGCATCCGCCCGGACTGGACGGCCGCCAACATCGTCGAGGAGACGGTGGAGGCGATCCGCGCGCAGGTCGGGCCCACCGGCCGGGCGATCTGCGGGCTCTCCGGCGGGGTCGACTCCGCGGTGGCCGCCGCGCTCGTGCAGCGCGCGATCGGCGACCGGCTCACCTGCGTGTTCGTCGACCACGGCCTGCTGCGCGAGGGCGAGCGCGGCCAGGTCGAGCGGGACTTCGTCGCCGCGACCGGCGTGGACCTCGTGACGGTGGACGCCGAGGAGGTGTTCCTGCGCGAGCTCGCCGACGTCGTCGACCCCGAGGAGAAGCGCAAGATCATCGGCCGCGAGTTCATCCGGTCCTTCGAGGGAGCGGCGCGCGACCTGGCCGAGGGCGAGGGCGTCGACTTCCTCGTGCAGGGCACGCTCTACCCCGACGTCGTCGAGTCCGGCGGCGGCACCGGCGCGGCCAACATCAAGTCCCACCACAACGTGGGCGGGCTGCCCGACGACCTGCAGTTCTCGCTGGTCGAGCCGCTGCGCGCGCTGTTCAAGGACGAGGTGCGCGCGGTCGGGGCGGAGCTCGGGCTGCCCGAGTCGATCGTGCAGCGCCAGCCGTTCCCCGGCCCCGGCCTCGCGATCCGCATCATCGGGTCCGTCGACGCCGAGCGGCTGGCCACCCTGCGCCGGGCCGACGCGATCGCCCGGGAGGAGCTCACCGCGGCGGGCCTCGACCGCACCATCTGGCAGTGCCCGGTGGTGCTGCTGGCCGACGTCCGCTCGGTCGGCGTGCAGGGCGACGGCCGGACCTACGGCCACCCCGTGGTGCTGCGCCCGGTGTCGAGCGAGGACGCCATGACAGCGGACTGGACGCGTGTGCCCTACGAGACGCTCGAGCGCATCTCCACGCGGATCACCAACGAGTGCGCCGAGATCAACCGCGTCGTCCTGGACGTGACGAGCAAGCCGCCGGGCACCATCGAGTGGGAGTAGGTGGCTTCGCCCGGTGAGTACTTTTCCGTGCTGGAGCACGGAAAAGTGCTCACGGGAGCCGTAGGCTCACCCCGATGGGGACGACGATCTTCTCCGAGATGTCCGCGCTCGCCGTGCAGTACGACGCGATCAACCTCGGGCAGGGCTTCCCCGACACGCCCGGCCCGCGGGAGGTCGTCGACGCCGCCGTCGCGGCGATGCACCGGGGGCTCAACCAGTACCCGCCGGCCGTCGGGGTGCCGGCGCTGCGCGAGGCGATCTGCGAGCACCAGCGCCGGTTCTACGGGCTGGAGCTGGACCCGGCGTCGCAGGTCGTGGTGTGCGCGGGAGCGTCGGAGGCGCTGTCGTCGGCGCTGATGGCGCTCGTCGGCGCCGGCGACGAGGTCATCGCGCTGGAGCCGTTCTACGACCTCTACCAGGCGGCGTCGGTGCTGGTCGGGGCCTCGCTGGTGCCGGTGCGCATCAGCGCGCCCGACTACCACCTGGACGCCGACCTGCTGCGCGCCGCGGTCACGGATCGCACCAAGGTCATCCTGCTCAACTCGCCGCACAACCCGACCGGTGCGGTGCTCTCGCGCGCGGAGCTCGAGGACGTGGCGGCGGTCGCGATCGAGCACGACCTGATCGTCCTGACCGACGAGGTCTACGAGCACCTGCTCTTCGACGACGAGGTGCACATCCCGATCTCGACGCTGCCCGGGATGGCGGAGCGGACCGTCACGGTGTCCTCGGCCGGCAAGACGTTCTCGGTGACCGGCTGGAAGATCGGCTGGGCGACGGGGCCCGCGGAGCTGATCGAGAAGGTGCTCGGCGTCAAGCAGTGGTTCTCGTTCGCCTCCGGCACGCCGCTGCAGCACGCCGTCGCCGTGGGGCTCGACCTGCCGCGGGAGCGGTTCGCGACGATGGGCCGCGAGCTGCAGGCCAAGCGCGACCTGCTCACCGACGGTCTGCGCGACCTGGGCCTGGAGGTCTACCACTCGAAGGCGACCTACTTCGTCACCGCGGACATCGCACCGCTGGGCGAGACCGACTCGCTGGAGTTCTGCCGCTCGCTGCCCGCCCGGGTCGGCGTCGCGGCGGTACCGAACCAGGTCTTCCACGCGTCGCCGGAGGGCGTGGAGACCCAGGTGCGCTTCGCGTGCTGCAAGCGTGACGAGGTGCTGGCCGACGCGCTGCTGCGGCTGCGGAAGCTGTAGCGGCACCGCCTCCCCCCAGAGGCAGCTTCGCTGCCACAGGTTTTATCTTGGCCACCAAGAGATATTCTGGGGGCATGGGAACGCGCGTGATGGTGGTCGGTGGGGGACCGGGCGGGGTGCTGCTGACGTACCTCCTGGCTCGCGGCGGGATCGAGGTGACCCTGCTGGAGGCGCGGCACGACTTCGCCCGCCGCTTCCGGGGGGACACCCTCGCGCCCGGCGTCCTGGAGTACCTGGACGACCTCGGGCTCGCGCAGGACCTGCTCGCGGAGGTGCCGCACACCCGCTCCGACGCATTCCGGTGGCACACCCCGGAGCGCACGTACCGCCTCGTCGACTACCGCGGCGCGTCGACGCGGTTCCCCTTCTACGCGCTGATCCCGCAGGCCCGGTTCCTGCCGTGGCTGTGCGAGCGCGCCACCGGCCACGGCGCCACCGTGCGCATGGGTGCGCGTTTCAGCGACCTGCTGCGCGAGGGCGACCGCGTCACCGGCGTGCGCTACACCGTCGACGGCGAGGCCCACGAGCTCGCCGCCGACCTCGTCGTCGGCGCCGACGGTCGCTCCTCGAAGGTCCGCGCCGCCGCCGGCATCGAGGCCACCGAGCTGGGCGCGAGCCTCGACCTGCTCTGGGCCGCGGTCGACCAGCACGACGACGACCCCCCGTCGTCGGGGCTCGACCTCTTCGCCCGCCCGGGCGGCACGATCGCGCTGCTCGACCAGGGCACCGGGCAGTGGCAGATCGGCTGGTCGATCCCGGCCGGGACGTTCGCCGAGGTGCGCGCCGGCGGCGTCGGGCCGCTGGTCGAGGCGCTCGGCTCCGTGCTGCCATGGCTCACCGACCGCGTCCGGGAGACGGTGCGGTCGGTCAACGACCTGACCCTGCTCCCGGTCCGTATCACTACCGTGGACACGTGGTCGAAGCCCGGGCTCGTCCTGCTCGGGGACGCCGCACACGTGGTCAGCCCGGTCGGCGGCAACGGCATCAACCTCGCGCTGGCCGACGCCGCCGAGCTGGCCAACCTCGTCGTCACCGGGCAGGACCCGGGCGAGCTCGAGCGCCGGCGCCGGCCCGGCGTCGAGAAGGAGCAGCAGGGGCAGGTGCGGATCGAGCAGGCCGCGGCGAAGCGCAACGCCGCGGGGGTCACGGGCCCGCCGACGGCGCTGCGGGTGCTGTCGGCGATCCCGGGGTTCTCGCGCCTCGCCGCGCGACGTTCCCGGGTGCCGATGGCCGCCCCGGTGCCGGAGATCGCGGGTTCCTGACGATGCGGGTCACGTCCGTGCGCCCGCCGGCACCCGGGCGCCGCGGTGCGCCGTCGCCGCGGCGACCACGAGCAGTGGTAGCACCGCGACGACGCCGGCGAAGGCCAGGACGACCGTGACGGCCGCGCACGCCACCGCACTGACGGCGCGGAGGGGGCCGGCGAGCAAGCGGGCGCCGGCGGCGGTCGCCGCGACGTAGACGGCGAGGAACAGGACGGTCGGGATCGCGACGAGCGTCGCCGTGCTCCACCACCCGAGGCCGGTCCCGAGCAGGAGCACCACGCCGACGACCCCGACCCCGAGCGGGAGCCGGCGGGCGGCGCGCGGACCGGACACGGCGGTCGTCATCGCGGCGGCACCGGTCAGGTAGGCGTTCGTGGCGGCCAGCGTGAGACACGCCGCGACGAGGGCGGCGACCAGCGTGCCCGCGGGGCCGACGCCGACGCGGAGCAGGTCGGCGACCGGCGTCGGGCTGCTCGCGCCGGGGCCGAGGACACCGACGGTCGCGGCGGCCAGGCCCAGGTAGAGCGTCGAGGTCACGACGAAGGCCGCCGCGATCACCCGGGGCAGTTGCCGACGCGGGGCGCGCAGCCGGGCGGTCATCGGGGAGACCGCCTCCCAGCCGACGAAGGAGAGCATGAGCACGGAGCCCGCGGTGCCGACCGCGGTCCACCCGTGCGGCGCGAACGGCGTCCAGTGCTCGGCCCGTGCGTGCGGGGCCGCGGCGACCACGGCGACCGTCACGAGCGCGACCAGGACGCCGACGAGTCCCAGCTGCGCCCCCGCCGAGGAGCGCCCGCCCGACGCGGTGAGCGCCACGACGAGCACGAGCAGGACCGCGGCGAGCGCGGTGGTGGCCCCGGGCCCGCCGCCGAAGGGCCGAGCCGCGTAGGAGGCGCCGATGAGGCACACCACCGGCGCGCCGAGCACGGCCCCGCCGAGGAAGCAGACCGCGACCGCCCGCTCCGCCCGCGGACCGAACGCGGCCCCGGCGAACCCGGCTGCCCCGGAGTGTCCGCCGTGCGACCGTCCCAGCGCGCCGAAGACGGCCGCGAGCAGGCCCGACAGCACCAGCAGGCCGGCCCAGGCGACGATCGAGGCCGGTCCGGCCACCTCAGCGGCGAGGCCCGGCAGGAGCAGGACGCCGGGGCCGAGCAGGGCGCCGACGTAGAGAGTGACCGCCCGGGTGGTGCTGAGTTCGTCCATGCGTCGAACGATGTCGCGGAACGCCGCGCATCCGCTGCCGATTCCGCCGCGATGACGACCTCGTCGCGCAACGAATCGTCAAGAAGGACGGTCTAGGCTGCACGACGTGCCGGACGAGGGCTACGACAGGATCGACCGCGCCATCCTGGCGATCCTGCAGCGCGAGGGCCGCATCGCGAACGTCGAGCTCGCGGAGCGGGTGAAGCTCTCGCCGTCGTCGTGCCTGCGCCGGACCAAGGCGCTCGAGGCGGCCGGCCTGATCAGCGGGTACCGGGCCGAGCTCGACCGGGCCCGCGCGGGGCTGGGGATGACCGTGTTCATCTCGCTCCGCGTGGCCCAACACTCCCGGGCGACCTCCCGCGGCATCGAGGACGCCCTCACGGCGATCCCGGCCGTGATCGCCTGCCACGTGGTGAGCGGCGAGGCCGACTTCCTCGTCGAGGCGGTCGTGCCGGACTTCGCGGCCTACGAGTCGTTGCTGCTCGACCACGTCCTCGCCATCGACGCGGTGGTCGACGCCCGCTCGACGTTCGCGATCCGGACCGTGCTCTCCCGCGGGCCGCTCCCCGTCGACGGGATCCGCTGAGGCGAGGAAGGGGCGATCCTGCCACTGGATGACAGCAACGACGCCGCGGGGGAGGGGCCGTGGGCTAGAGGGTGCCGTGGGTCCACTCGCCGCCGACCATGGTGGCCACCACCTCGACGGTGCCGATGCGGGCCGGGTCCACCGCGGTGACGTCGTCGCCGAGCACCACCAGGTCGGCGTGGTGGCCGGGTGCGAGCACACCGCGGCTCCGGTCGTCGCCCGCGATCCAGGCGGTGTCGACGGTGAGCGAGCGCAGCGCCGTCACCGGGTCGACGCGTTCCGCGGGGCCGATCAGCCGTCCGGACGACGAGCGTCGGGTCACCATGGCCTGCATCGTCCGCAGCGGGTGGCCGTCGGCGACACAGGGACGGTCGGACGAGGCGGGGACCCGGACGCCGGCGCGCAGGAACGCGGCGTGCCGGTAGAGCAGGTCGGCGCGCCCGTCACCGACCGCGGCCACCATGGAGTCACCGATCTCGTGCAGGAACCGCGCCTGCGGCACAGGGGTGACCCCGAGGGCGGCGAAGCGCTCGATCCCCTCGTCGGTGACCACGCCGGCGTGCTCGATCCGGTGCCGGACGGTCGGACGCGGGAGCCGGGACTGCGCGTCGGCGAAGGCGTCGAGTGCGGCGACGACGGCCCGGTCGCCGATGGCGTGTGCGGCGACGGTCCACCCCGCGAGGTGCGCGCCGACGACCATCGCGTGCATGTGGTCGGGGTCGTCCTGGTAGTAACCGGCGTGGTCGCGGTCGTCGAACGGCTCGCTCATGGCCGCCGTCCGCGAGCTCAACGCGCCGTCGAAGAAGATCTTCATGGGTCCGAGCCGGAGGCGGTCGTCGCCGAAGCCGGTCCGCATCCCGAGGTCGAGCCCCACGCCGTCGCCGCCCGGGACCTCGTGCAGCGCGGCGTCCACGGGCATCACCTGCACGCGCTGGAGGAGCAGGCCCTCGTCGCGGGCCGCCTGGTAGGCCGCGAGCTCCCGCGGGGTCCGGCCCATGAAGCCGGCGGCGATCCCGCACTCGGTGACGTGGGTGAGGCCCTGCTCGGCGTACACCCGCGAGGCCCGACCGAGCGCGGCGGCCACGTCGTCGACTGCGTAGGGCCGCATGAGGTCCGCGATCAGCGGCTGGGCGGCCTCCTCGACGACGCCGGTCGGCTCGCCCGCGTCGTCGAGCACGACCTTCCCGCCCTCGGGGACCACCGCGGTGCCGCCGAGGATGCCCGCGCGGCGCAGGGCCGCGGTCGAGGCCGCACACACGTGCCCCGACCGGTGCTGCAGGCGGACGGGCCGTCCGCCCGCGGCCCGGTCGAGCGCGGCGTGGTGCGGGGAGCCGCCGAGCACCACGTCGTCGTACCCGGCGCCGACCACGAACTCGTCGGGGCCGGCGGTCGCGGCCCGCTCCGCCACCGCGGCGTAGACCTCGTCGAGCGTGCGCATCCCGGAGAGGTCGATCTCGGCGAGGGTCTGCCCGAACCAGGCCATGTGGTTGTGGGCGTCGCCGAAGCCGGGCACCACCGTCGCGCCGCCGCAGCCGACGGTCCGCGCCGCCGACCAGCCGGCCGGCAGCGACCCGTCGTCGAGCACGGCCAGCACCCGCCCGCCGTGGATCGCCAGCCCGCGGGCCGGACGGCCGGGGCCGTCACCGTCCAGGGTCAGGACGGCCGCGTCGTGCAGGTGCAGGTCGATCCGCATGACTCACCCTGACACGGGGTCAGCGACGGCGGCGGACCGTCGTCAGGAGCGCGCCGACGCCGATCACGACGGCTGCTCCGGCCAGCACCCAGCGCGGGTCGACGGCCACCAGGGTTGCCGGGCTGATCATCGCCAGCGACGCCACGGCGAGACACACGAGGCCGACCAGGAGGGCGATCGGGTCGGGGCCCCGGCGGGCGGGCGCGCCGGGCGCCGCGCCCGGCCGGTCGGCGTCGGGGTGGACGGTGGGCGACTCGGACGGCGTCGCCCAGGCCCGCGGGTCGTAGCCGGACTCACCCACGGCGCACCGCCAGGTCCCCGGCGCCGTTGCGCACGGTCAGGTCGACGACCTGTCCGCCCGGACCGTCCGGCCCGGGGTCGACCAGGTTCGTCACGGCGTTGCCGGACCGGCCGAGGCAGTCGACGTCGCCCACCCCGTTCGCGCAGGTGACGGTCACGTCCGCGGTCGCCGGGACGGTCACGGTGATGTCGCCCGCGCCCGACTCGACGGTGGTGCGGATCGGCGGACCCGGCGCGACCTTCGACAGGTCGACGGTGATGTCGCCGAAACCGGTGCGGTAGCCGGGCAGGACCTGCGCGGTCGAGAGCGGCGTCGCGACGAGGTCGCCCACGCCGCGCTGGTCGCCGACGAAGTCCGAGTCGTCCGGCCGGGTCGCGGCGTAGGCGCCGAACACGGTGGCGAGCACCAGCGGGATCGCGACGAACACGAGGCCGCGCCGGGGTCGCCCCCGGACGCCCGCGACGAGCAGCCCCAGCCCGACGACGGCCAGCGCGGCCGCCGGGATCCACACGCCGGTCACGCCCGGCACCCCGAGCAGCACGCCGACCGCCGCGAGGCCGGCGGCGAGCAGGGCGAGTGCGAGGACGACCGGCGTCAGCACGGACCGGGCGCGCGGCTCCCGCGCGATCGGCGCCGGGGTCTCCCGACGTCGGGTCGGTGCCGGATAGGCCCAGGCCTTCGGGTCCGCGCCGAGCGCGTCCCAGGCGACCGGCTCGCCGAGGTCGACCGGCTCGGCCGCGCCGGGCCGCACGCCGGGGGTGCCGGGGACGCCGAGGTCGGCGCGGGAGGCGTGCAGCAGGTACAGGGTGACTGCCGCGAGGGCGAGCCCGACGAACGTGACCCACCGGCCGCCGGTCGCGTTCCCGATGGTCGCGATGCCGACGACCACCGTGACGATCAGGACGACGGTCGGGGCGCCGGTCCGGCCGCCGGCCCTGGTCCGTGCCGCGCGGTCGTGGCGCGGCGGGTCGGCCGGGTCGGCGGGCAGCACCAGCCAGCCCAGCAGGTAGAGCAGCAGACCGCCCCCGACGATCGCCCACACGACGAACGCGACCCGCACCAGCGTGGGGTCCAGGTCGTAGCGTCGCGCGATCGCGCCGGCGACCCCGGCGATCTTCGTGTCCTCGTGCCGGCGGGCGGGCCTCGACTCCCACGCCCCCCGCGCGACGGCGGCGAGGTCCGTCCCGTCCTTCGTGCTCGTGGCCCCGCTCATGGGCTCATCCTCTCGGTCCCGGTGGTGATGGTGTCCGAGCCTGCCGACCGTGACCAGACGGATCGTCCGGGACGACCCCGGTCACCGCCCCCGACCGACCCCGGGATTTCTCGGGGTCGCCCGGGCGGGGAACCCGAGGTCCGCGGGCCGCCCGCCGTGTGACGATGGCTCCCGTGACGTTGACCGAGGAACCACCGGCGACGCCGGTCGCCGAGCGCCGCGTGCGCCGGCACCGCCGCGGCGCCGTGGTCGCGGGCGTCGCCGGCGGCGTCGCGGACCACCTCGGCGTCCCGGTGCTGCGCGTGCGGGTGGTGTTCACCCTGCTGTGCGCGCTCGGCGGCGCCGGCGTGCTCGCCTACGGCGCGCTGTGGGTGTGCTGCCCGATCGAGCCGGTCGGCGTCGAGCGGGAGGTCGACGACCGCGACCGGGTGCGCGGCTACGGCCTGGTCGCCCTGGGGCTGGCGCTCGGGCTGGTGCTCTCCGCCGTCGGCGACCAGATCTCCGGCTGGATCCTCGGCCCGCTCGGCATCGCGCTGGTCGGCGCGGCCGTGGTGTGGCGCGAGGCCGACAGCGACGCGACCCGCGGCGCCCGGGGCCGGCCCCGCATCGTCGCCGGGCGCGGCGGGATCGTCCGCGCGGTCCTCGGCGCCCTGCTCGTCGCCGGCGGGATCGCGGCCTTCCTGCTCTCCAGCGCCGACGTCGGTGCCGTGCAGTTCGGCCTGCTCGCGGCGACCGCGACGCTGGTCGGCGTCGTCGTCCTGACCGTCCCGTGGTGGATGCGCCTGGCGCGCGAGCTGACCGAGGAACGACGCGAGCGGATCCGGAGCGAGGAGCGTGCGGAGATCGCCGCGCACCTGCACGACTCCGTGCTCCAGACGCTCGCGCTGATCCAGCGGCACACCGAGGTCGCGGGGGACGAGACCGCGCGGGAGGTCCGGCGGCTGGCGCGTCGTCAGGAACGGGAGCTGCGGGACTGGCTCTACCGCGAGTCGACCGACGACGAGGTCCCCGAGGCGACCTGCTTCGGGGCGGCCCTGCGGGCCGCGGCCGGGGAGATCGAGGACACCTTCGCGGTGTCGGTCGCCCCGGTGATCGTCGGGGAGGCGGCCTTCGACGTCCGGACGGCGGCCCTCGTCGCCGCGGCCCGCGAGGCGATGACCAACGCGGCCAAGCACGCCGGGGTCGACGAGATCAGCGTGTACGCCGAGTGCGAGGACGGGACGGTGAGCGTCTTCGTCCGTGACCGCGGCAAGGGCTTCGAGCCCGACGCCGTGCCCGACGACCGGCACGGGCTCGCCGACTCCATCCGCGCCCGCGTCGAGCGGCACGGGGGCACCGTGCGGCTGCGGACCACGCTGGGCGAGGGCACCGAGGTGGGGCTGACGATGCCCCGGACCGAGCAACCGAGTGAGGTGGCATGACGAGCCGGGAGACGAAGCGCAGCGGAGCTCGACCATGACGAGCCCGAACGATGAGCCCGCACGGGTGTTCATCGTCGACGACCACGCCCTGTTCCGCCGCGGGGTGCGCGCGGAACTGGAGGGTCCCGGCGCGCGCGGGGTGACGGTGGTGGGCGAGGCCGGCTCGGTGGGCGAGGCGGTCGCCGGGATCGGGCACTACCGGCCCGACGTGGTGCTGCTCGACGTCCACATGCCCGACGGCGGGGGTGCCGCGGTCCTCGCGCGGACCAGGACCGAGTACCCGGACGTGGTGTTCCTGGCGCTGTCGGTCTCCGACGCCGCCGAGGACGTCATCTCGGTGATCCGGGCCGGCGCCCGCGGCTACGTCACGAAGACGATCTCGGGCCGCGACCTCGCCGACGCTGTGGTGCGGGTGAAGGCCGGCGACCCGGTGTTCTCGCCGCGCCTGGCGGGCTTCGTGCTCGACGCGTTCGCCGACCGGCCGGGGGCGGCGCCGCCCGTGGACCCGGAGGTCGACCAGCTGACCCGCCGCGAGCGCGACGTGCTGCGCCTGCTCGCCCGCGGCTACGCCTACAAGGAGATCGCGGCGGAGCTGGTGATCTCGGTGAAGACCGTGGAGACCCACGTGTCGAGCGTGCTGCGCAAGACGCAGTCGTCGAACCGGCACGAGCTCTCGCGGTGGGCGACCGACCGGCGCCTGGTCTGACGTCCCCGGTGCCATCGGTGTGCCGCACGACGATGGCGGTCTGCGCGCACCCAGTGGGAGCAGCGCGCCATCGTCGCGCTCGGTCCCGTCGTCCATCGCAGGAACCGCTGCCGACGGCACCGGTTCTCCGGCGCCTTCCGAGACCTCGGGTCACCACCCGTGATCGAGGTCCACGGAGAGCTACCCGTCTCCGCGGATCACGTCGCAGAACCGATGCCGTCGGCACCGGTCCTCCGCACCGTCGTCGCGCCCACACCCCGTCGGCCACCGTCGTCCTGGGAGCCCTCCTCCACGGTGTAGACCTCCCGGGGCTCCTAGCCGGGCCCGTGCACCCACAGAGGCCGATCTCGACATCCACCAGGGCCGTGGCGCCTGGCCGAAGGCCCACGCCGAACTCCTCCACCACGACAGCGCGGTCGTCGTGCACGGGCCCGAACACCTCGACCGCTGGGGTCCGGTCACCGGGATCGCCGAGCTGTTCGCCCGGCCGCGCATCCAGGTCCTCGGCTTCGACGACGTCTGGCAGCGCATGAGCCACGACGTCGGCCCCGGCGGTCGTTCGGGGGCCGCGATCACCGTCGACACCACCGTGACCGCCCTCGAGCTCGCCGCGGCCGGGGACGCCAGCGCCGTCGTCCCGGAGCGCTTCGCGCGCACGGCGGTGCGGGCGGGCCGGGTGAGCCTCGCGCTGCCGCAGTCCTTCCCGATGCGCCAGGCCCACTACCTGCTCCGACCCCTCGACTCGCCCCGCCCGTCGCCGCGGGCGCGCGTGTTCCTCGACTGGCTCACGCGTCTCGACGAGGACCAGCCCGCCCTCGCCTGACGACTGGCCGGGCGCCGCCGGCGCGCGTCACGACGATGGCGGTCCGCGCGCATCCAGTGGGAGTAGGGCGCCATCGTCGCGCTGCCGGACACGCCGGCTTCGCCGTCAGCCGGTTCGGCGGACCCGGACCTCATTCGCGTCCAGGTCGACCCCCTGCTCGCGAGGCGGCACCACGAGTTCGGCAGCGGTCTCGTCGTGGGGCTCGACCCGGCGGCGCATGCCTGGCATGTACCCGGGCACCTGGCCGAGAGCGGACCCCTCGGCCGGTTCGTAGGAGGTGACGGAGCGCGGGTCACCGCCACGGCGTCGCCGCACGCTTGCGATACCGATGACGACAAGTCCGACGACGACGATCCCCAGGGCCACGGCCAGCACGGTCGTCCTCCCTCCTGCGGCGACGGCGAGGTCGTCCGCTCGTCGCACGACGATACGTCCGATTCGCGCTGCCGGGATCTTTCGTGCGCGTCCTACTGGTGATCAACGAGCACCTGCGTTCGCGTCCGGGCCTCGTCGACCACCGCAGGTGCTCGCTCGCCGCAGCCAGGCCCATCGGTCCGCCGATCAGCCCGTCATCAGGAACTCCACGACGCGCCGCTGGGCGCTCGCGGCGTCGGGATGGGTGTAGAGCGCGAGGTGGGTGCCGGTGTCGAGCGTGAGCAGCTCGGCGTCGGGCATGGTCGCGGCGGCGAAGGCGCTCTGCTCGGGCGGCAGGTCGCTGTCGGCCGAGCCCTGCACGACGAGCGTCGGCGCCTGGACGCGTTCCAGCTCGAGCGTGGTGATCGCGGCGAACCGGTCGAGGTCGTTGCGGTAGCCGGCGCGGCGGCGCGCGTCGGGGACGGCGGTCGGCCCGAGGTCGAGCACGAAGTCGCGCTTCGCCGGGTCGGCGAGCACCTGCCGGACCCGCTCGGTGAGCTGCTCGTCGGTCAGGTCGCCCTCCCCGGCGAGCGCACCGCGGACGTACTGCTCGGGCTGGTGGGCGGCGAGCACGCGCAGCAGCCACCGCCCGGGCGCGGTGGTGAACATCAGCCGCGTCGCGAGGTCCTGGTCGGGCGGGTGGTAGGCCTGGCTGACCTCGGCGTTCGCGACGAGGCGCCTGACCCGCTCGGGTTGCCGGACGGCGAGCCGGTAGGCGGCCGGCCCGCCACCGGACCACGCGTAGACGCCGGCCCGCTCGTGCCCGAGGTGGTCGAGGAGCGCGGCGAGCAGGTCGGCCTGCTGGTCGATCTCGGTGCGCCCGTCCAGCGGGGAGCCGAGGTAGCCCGGCCGGGAGAGCAGGATCGCGGCGATCCCCTCGCGCGGCAGGATGCGCGCCATCAGGTCGGCGGCGTCGATCCCGCCCGGGGTGCCGTGCACGACGAGCACCGGGGTGCCGGTGCCGACCACGGCGTACTCGACGGGCCCGAGCGCCGTCTCGGCGATCAGGTTCCCGGTGCTGCCGGCCGTCATGGTTTTCCTCGTCGTCTCGGGGCGGGTCAGGCGGCGGCGAGGATCGCGGCGCGGTCGGGCTTGCCCTGCTCGGTGAGCGGGAGGTCCGCCATCGGCACGACGACGAGCGAGGCCGCCACCGCGTCGCCGTGCTCGGCGGCGACGGCGGCGCGACCCGCCTGCGCGTCGATCGCGCCGTCGGGCCACGGCAGGGCCGCGATCACACGGCGGTCCCCGTCGACGACGCAGACCGCGTAGCGCACCGACGGGGCGCGCATGAGCGTGTCCTCGACGGCGGTCGGGGTGACGAGACGGCCGTCGACGACCCGGCAGTCGGCCGCGCGGCCGAGGATGTGCAGGTGGCCGTCGTCGCCGAGCCGACCGAGGTCGCCGGTGCGGTACCAGCCGTCGACGAAGTGCTCGGCCTGCTCCTGCGGGCGGTTGCGGTAGCCGTGCGCCATCGCCGCGGACCGGACCGGACCTCGATGCTGCCCGATGTGGCGTTCCTGCCACTGGATGACAGCAACGACGCTTCGCTGTCAGAGGGAGGGGGCTACGGCTGCGGGTCGTGCGGACCCGTCCCGACGACGGACTCCACCAGGGACCGGGCCGCGCGGCGGGCCTGCGCGACGGCGTCGGGGTCCTGCGCGGCGGAGAGGACGACGAACGCGCCCTCGTGCAGGAGCAGCAGGGTCTCCGCGACCCGTTCGGCGTCGGGGACGCCGGCCAGGGCGTCGACGAAGCGCTCCCGCAGCCACTGCTTCTCCTCGCGCACGAGCGTGCGGGCGGGATGGTCGGGGTCCGGGAACTCGGCGGCCGCGTTGATGAAGGAGCAGCCGCGGCCACTCTCGGCCGTCCAGGCCGCCAGCACCTCGAAGACCGCGTCCACACGGGCGGGCGGATCGGCCGGGGCGGCGTCGAGGGCGGCGACCACGCGGTCGCGCCAGCGCCGGTCCCGCTCGGCGAGGTAGGCGACGACCAGGGCGTCCTTCGAGCCGAAGCGGTCGTAGAGCGTGCGCTTGGTGACCCCGGACTCGGCCGCGATCGTGTCGACCCCGACCGCGTGGATGCCGCGCTCGTAGAACAGTGCCGAGGCCACCTCGAGGATGCGCCGCGCGCCCGGCGTCAGCGTGGTCGACGGAGTCACGGCATCATCCTACTTCACAGGTCTGTGTACTGTGGCGGTCGATCGAGGTTCACAGACCTGTGTAGGGAGTCCAGCGATGCGAGCAGCAGTCCTCACGGCCTTCGGCGGCCCCGAGGTCCTGGAGGTCCGCGAGGTGGCGGAGCCGCGACCGGGACGCGGCGGGGTCCTCGTCGAGGTCCGCGCGGCGGCGGTGAACAACACCGACCTCTGGACCCGGCAGGGCGCCTACGGCCTGCCCGGCCACCCCGACGCGCTCGCCGGGTGGCGGGGTCCCGTGGCGTTCCCGCGCATCCAGGGCGGCGACATGGCGGGCGTCGTGCGCGAGGTCGGGGAGGGGGTCGACGCCGCCTGGCGCGGACGACGGGTGCTCGTGGACCCGGCGCTCTACGACGGTCCCGGCGACGATGCCCGACCGATCGGCCTACTCGGCAGCGAGGCCGACGGCGGGTTCGCCGACGCGGTGGTCGTCGCCGCGGACCGGGTGCACGACATGACCGACTCCCCGTTGGACGACGAGGCGCTGGCCGCCCTCCCGGTGGCCTACGGGACGGCCACCGGGATGCTCGAGCGCGGCGGGATCGGCGCGGGCGAGACGGTGCTCGTCACCGGCGCCTCCGGCGGGGTCGGTCTCGCCGCGGTCCAGCTCGCCGCCGCTCGCGGAGCCCGGGTCGTCGCGCTGACCACGCCCGACAAGGCGGACGCCGTGCGCGACGCCGGAGCCGCCGCGACGGCGGACCGGCACCTGGCGGGCGACGAGCTGACGGCCGCGGTCGACGAGGCCGTCGACGGCCGGCTGGACGCCGTCGTCGACGTCGTGGGCGGCGCGGTGCTGTCCACGGTGCTGCCGCTCGTGGGCGACGGCGGGCGGTGGGTCATCGCCGGCGCGATGGCCGGTCCGGTCGTCGAGTTCGACCTGCGGCGCCTGTACCTGCACAACGTCGCGCTCGTCGGCTCGTCGATGCACACGCCCGCCCACTTCGCCCGGCTCGCGGCCGACGCCGTGGCCGGACGGATCGCCCCGCGCATCGCCGCGCGGTACGCCCTCGCCGACATCCACGCGGCCCAGGAGGAGTTCGCCCGGTCGACCCACGTCGGGAAGATCGTGCTGCTCCCGGGGGCCTGACCCGTCAGGCGCAGACGGCGAGGAAGACGAGGCCGTCGTCGCCGGCCCGCAGGAAGCGCGACGACTCCTCGGTCACCGCGATGAACTGGCCGGGCGCCACCGCGATGTCCTCGCCGTCGACGACGACCCAGCCGCTGCCGCGCAGGACGGCGTAGGCGTCCTCGGCGTGGTCGTCGCGGTGGTCGTGCGGCACGGTCTCGGCGCCCGCGGGCAGCTCGATCTGGTACAGGCCGAACGCCGTCAGCCCCACGGCCTCCCCGACCCGCTTCTCGAACGGGCTCGCGGCCGGGTGCGGCCCGCGGCCGACGGGGAGGGTGGCCTGGTCGACGATCTGCACGCTCACCGCGGGACCGTACGCCCGACCTCAGCCGCTGGAGACGAGCCGATCGGAGTTGATCAGCCAGGCGCCGCCGGTGCCGCGGGACATGCCCAGCTCGTGGGTCTCGCGGATGGTGGACCCGCTGCGCGGGCTGAAGACCAGGGTCGCGCGCACGGTGTCGTCGTCGATCGCGGTGGCGTCGGTGACCTGCACGGACGCGATCGTCGACCAGAAGTTCTGGTAGCCGCCGAACCCGCCCGCGGTGTCCTGCATGGTCGCCCCGAGGCGGGCCCAGCCGGCGCCGGGGTTGGCGGTGACGATCGAGTAGTAGTCGCGCACGGCCGCGACCATCTGGGTGCGTTCGTCGGTCGGGCCCGGCACCCCGGTCGACACGGGCGACCCCAGCGAGGCGCCCTCGGTGCCGTCCGACCCGCGGGTCAGGGCGACGGCGAGCAGGACCCCGGCGAGCACGGCGGCGAGGAGGACCGCGATGACGATGGCCGTCGTGGGTCGACGCCGGGAGGTCGTGGACGGTCGGGACGGGCGGGAGGGCGCCGCCGCCACCCGGCGCGGACCGGAGCCGTTGGACCGCGGGGTGGGCGGTCCGACGCGGTCGGAGTCGCCGAGCGTCGGACCCGGGTCCTCCGAGCCGTCGTCGGGAAAGGGGCTGCCGCGCCACGTGGGGGTGGGGGCGCCACCGGAGCGGCCGCGGGAGCCGGAGGCGACGGGATCGGACTCCGTGGAGCGGCGGGAGTCGGGGACGCGGGCCTCGTCGAGGTCGGCGCGGGCCCAGCTCGCGGTCGACGCCGAGCCGGCGGAGTGCGCGATCCGGCCGAGCTCGCGACGGGCCTGCGCGGCGGTGGGGCGCTCGGTGGGGTCGGAGCGCAGCAGCCGCATCAGCAGGGCGGTGAGCGGCCCGGCCTGCACCGGGGGGTTGACCGCGCCGGCCGCGACGCTGTGCAGCAGGGCGAGGGCGTTGTCGTCGGACCCGAACGGCGGGATGCCCTCGACCGAGGCGTAGAGCGTGGCGCCCAGGGAGAACACGTCGGAGGCGAACGTCGAGTCCTCGCCGCGCGCGACCTCGGGGGCCAGGTAGGCGGGCGTGCCGGCGAGCATGCCGGTGCGGGTCAGGGTGAGGTCGCCGGTGGCGCGGGAGATGCCGAAGTCGGTGATCTTGACGGTGCCGTCGCTGCCGATCAGCACGTTCCCGGGCTTGACGTCGCGGTGCACGATGCCGGCCTGGTGGGCGGCGTCGAGGGCGTCGGCGACCTGACGGCCGATCCGCGCGACGAGCCGCGGGTCGAGCGGACCCTGCTCGGCGAGCATCGCGGAGAGGCTGCGCGACGGCAGGTACTCCATGACCAGCCAGGGCTCGTCGCCCTCGATCGACGCGTCGAACACCGAGATGGCGTGCGGGTGCTGCAGCCGGGCGGCGATACGGCCCTCGCGCAGGGTGCGCTGGCGGACCTCGTCGGCCTCGGACTCGTCGAGCCCTTGGTTGAGGAAGACCTGCTTGACGGCGACGACCCGGCCGAGACGCTCGTCGGTCCCGCGCCAGACCACCCCCATCGCGCCCGACCCGATGCGTTCCTCGAGGCGATACCGCCCGGCGACGACACGACGAGGTGTCACCGGCCTCCCTCCGCCCGAGTCCCACGGGCCCGACGGCCCCCGTGGGGCATCAGGGTAGAGGGCGGGACGTGTCCGGTCCCACGGTCGGGTGACGTGTCACGGCGACGATGTGCGCCTCCGCCTACCGGCCGAGGAGGCCGGACACCGCGCCGGTCGCGGCGGAGACGACGTCGCCCCCGCCCGACGTCGAGCCGCCCTCGTCGGAGGAGCCGCTGCCCGAGTCCTCCGAGGACGAGCTCTTCTCCGACGAGCTGCCGCTGTCCGAGGAGCTGCTGTCGGAGTCGTCCGAGGAGCTGCCGCTCGAGGAGCTCCCGGACGACGAGGCCTTCGTCGAGCCCTCGTCCGAGGAGGACCCCGACGACCCCGACGATGACGAGGCTCCGGTCAGCAGGGTGCCGACGGTCTCCGAGACCGTGTCGGTCGTCTTCTTCAGCGTCGGGCCGACGGCCGGCACGTCCTCGGTCGCGTCCCCGACCGCCTCGACGGTCTGCTCGACCGGCGCGGTCACCGCGCCGGTGGTCCTCTCGACGAACTGCGCGGCGGTGCTGGTCGTCATCGCCACGGTGCCCGCGAGCGGCGGGGCGACGGCGCCGACGGTCGAGCCGGTGTCGGTCAGCAGCGTCCCGGTGGCCCCGGCGACCCCCGGGCCGGAGGGCGCCTGGCCGCCACCGGTGAGGATCGTGGTCACGTCGCTGACGGTGTTCGTCAGGCCCTGGGTGGCGCCGCCGACCACCGGCAGCGGGGCGGCGACCCCGCCGACCGTGTCGACCACGCCGCCCGCAGTGGCACCCACGGGGGCGACGACCTCCTGCTGCACGGTGCCGGTCACGGTCGTGACGGTCTCGACCACCGGGTCGAGCACGGGCTTCACCGGGGGCAGGATCTGACCGACCGTGCCGCCGGTGTCCTTGATGCCACCTTCGACGATCGGGAGCAGCGGAGGCACGCCGCCCGGGGACGTGGTGCCGCCGTTGGAGCCTCCGCCGGTCGAGCCGCCGCCGGTGTTCCCGCCGCCCCCGATGGTCCCGCCCGGGATCGTCGGGATGACGACGCCACCGCCGGTGCCGCCGCCGGCCCCGGGCGCCGTGCCCCCCGTCCCCGGCGTCGCGACACCGGGGACGGGGGCGGCGGTCGCGCCGGGGAGCGACGACGTGCCGGCGAGCGGGCCCCCGATCAGGGGGCCGCCGGCGGTGAGCCCGAGGCTCTCGGCCGAGGTGGCGAAGGAGGCGAAGGCGACCGACCCGGGGCCGGCGACCACGGCGGAGCCGGGCGCACCCGGGACGGGGGTGACGCCGTCCGGGCCGACGGGCGAGTGGAGCGGGGAGTCGTCGACCGGCGGGAGGAAGGTCGGGCCCGCCACGGCGCCGATGACCCCGACCGCGGTGCCGGTGACGAGGACGGCGGCGGTGGTGACGCGGGAGGCGGCCGTGCCGCGGCGGATCGTCAGCGGCGCCGCGTGCCGGTGCATGCGCCCGCCGGTGGTGAGGATCGCGCCCGTCGTCGGGAGCTCGCCGGTGTCGTCGCGGAGCACCAGGTCGGTGACCGGGACGCCCGAGGAGTGCCGGCCCCGGTCCCGGCCCCGTTGCCGCGGGGTCTCCGGCAGGGGCGGCAGCACCGGGTCCTGCGAGCCCGCGGTGCCGGAGAGGCCGTACCAGCCGCGGTGCCGGTCGTCCCGGCCGGTCGAGGCGGACACAGTCACGTCGTCACTCCCGAAGTCAGCCCCCGCCAACGGTTTGTCGTGAGGTGACTGTCTACTCGGACGGGTGACGCGCGCCCAGCGTGCGAGAAGGTCCGGCCGCCGATCGACCGCTCTCCGTCGCCGTGCGGGCGTGTTGCGGGCACCGACGAGAGCGAGGGCTCTCCACTCCTCCGAACGACGACGACCGGCGCCGGTGACGGTCGTTCGGCGCTGGATCCATGCCGCTCGGCGACGACGAGGAGCAGTCGCTCACCGGGGGTGTCCGCGGCACGGCTCCGCCCGGGCACACCGCCCCGGACGTCACGCGGCCGAACGGGTGGACTCAGAAGGACGACGGCGGGTTGGCGAGCCGTTTACGGGCGCCCTGGAGCTGGTTGACCGACGCGAGGCCGATCCCGCCGCCGAGCAGCAGCCCGATGACGTCCGGCGTGACGCCGCCGTTGGTGAACAGCAGGGCGACGAGCGCCCCGACCGTCAGACCGGCGGCGGCCGGGAGGCGCTTGCGGGCGTCGGCGGCGAGGTGCGAGGCGCCGGGACGCTTGGTAGCCACCGACCGCAGCATGAGCAGGTAACCGCCGTAGCCGACGGCGGCGAGCAGACCCAGGATCGCGACGATCGTCGCGATGAGGTCGATGACCGTTCCCATGCCCCCAGGATGCCAGGGCGGGGGTGTGGTCCGTGCCGGATTCCGGGCCGGGGATCCGGCCTATCGCCCGCCGCCGAGCCGGCCGCGGCCGAGGCGCAGGAGCAGCATCCCGAGTTCGCGGCCCTCACTGCCGAGGTCGCGGAAGCGGGCGAGGACCTGCATCTCGCGGTTGTAGACGATGCGCGGGCCACCGGCGGCCATGCGGGCCAGTCCGATGCGTTGGGAGATCTCGGAGCGGCGCTTGATCAGGCGCAGGATCTCGGCATCGATCGCGTCGATCTCGACCCGCAGGTCGGGGATCTCCTCGGCGGTCGCGGGTGCGAGTTCGCCGGTCGCGTCGCTGCTGGTCGGCGTGTCGGTCACGGTCGTGGTCCTCCGGGGGTGGGACGAGCCGTCCGACCCCGGCACGAGAAAACCCCGGGGTCGCGAGGACTCCGGGGCGGGTGGGGTGGGCAGCGGCTCAGCGCACGTCCACGGGAACCGGGGTCCGGGTCCCGTAGGGAAATCGCGGCGTCACGTGCACGCGGTCAGCCTAGTCCGGGCGTGCCTGCCTGTCAGCAGCACGGCTTGCTCCGAGCAGGCCCCGGGCTGTCGGGGGTGCCGGGTAGCGTGGCGAGGCGATGAGTAGCACTGACACGGGACCGTCCACGCCACGGACGGCCCGGCCGAGCGCGGCCGCCGGGCTCGCGGCCCGGCTCGCCGGCGCGGCCGGCACCACCGCGCTGCGCCGCACCGGTCCGTCCGACGAGCGCGCGGACGCCGCGCGGCCGGGCGAGCCGTCGTCGGGACGGCCGCCGCGCCGCGACGACCGCGGGCAGCAGCTGCTCGAGGGGATGAACCCGCAGCAGCGCGAGGCCGTGACGCACAGCGGATCGCCGCTGCTCATCGTGGCCGGCGCCGGGTCGGGCAAGACCCGCGTGCTCACCCACCGCATCGCCTACCAGCTCGCCCACGGGGCCCACCCCGGGCAGATCCTCGCGATCACGTTCACCAACAAGGCCGCGGCCGAGATGCGCGAGCGCGTCGCGTCGCTGGTCGGCCGCCGCGCGAACGCGATGTGGGTGTCGACCTTCCACTCCATGTGCGTGCGGATCCTGCGCCGCGAGTACAAGCACCTGGACCTGTCCAGCACGTTCTCGATCTACGACGCGGACGACTCGCGGCGGCTCGTCGCCACGATCACCAAGCAGCTCGACCTCGACCCGAAGCGCTTCCCGCCGCGAGGGCTGCTCGGTCAGATCAGCGCGTGGAAGAACGAGCTGACCGACCCGCTCACGGCCACCGAGGCCGCGGGAGGAGACTACGAGCGGCGCTGCGCCGAGGTGTTCACGGCGTACCAGGCCCGGCTGCAGGAGTCGAACTCGCTCGACTTCGACGACCTCATCTCCCGCACGGTCGACCTGCTGACGCGCTTCCCCGACGTCGCGGAGCACTACCGGCGGCGGTTCCGGCACGTCCTGGTCGACGAGTACCAGGACACCAACCACGCGCAGTACGCGCTGGTCCGGGCGCTGGCGAGCGGGTCGCCCGACGGGTCGGTGCCGCCCGCGGAGCTGTGCGTGGTGGGCGACGCCGACCAGTCGATCTACGCCTTCCGCGGCGCCACGATCCGCAACATCATCGAGTTCGAGCGGGACTACCCCGAGGCGCGCACCATCCTGCTGGAGCAGAACTACCGCTCCACGCAGATGATCCTCACCGCTGCGAACGGCGTCATCGCCCGCAACCCGGACCGGCGCGACAAGCGGCTGTGGACCGACCAGGGCGACGGCGAGAAGATCGTCGGGTACGTCGCGGACAACGAACACGACGAGGCCGCCTTCGTCGCCGCCGAGATCGACCGGCTGGTCGACGGTGGGGAGGTCCGCTTCGGCGAGGTCGCGGTGTTCTACCGGACCAACGCGCAGTCCCGGGTCTTCGAGGACGTGTTCGTCCGGCTCGGCATGCCCTACAAGATCGTTGGCGGGGTGCGCTTCTACGAGCGCCGCGAGGTGCGCGACGCGCTCGCCTACCTCAAGGTGCTCTCGAACCCCGAGGACACCGTCTCGCTGCGCCGCATCCTCAACGTGCCCAAGCGCGGGATCGGCGACCGCGCCGAGGCCGTGGTGGCCGACCACGCGGAGCGCGAGCACGTCACGTTCGCGGCCGCGCTGCGCCGGGCTGCGGCCGGTGAGGTGCACGGGCTCGCCACCCGCTCCCAGCGCAACATCGCCGACTTCGTCGAGATGATGGACGCCCTGGCCGCGGGCGTGGCGGGCGGCCAGGAGGTGGCCGACACCCTCGATGCGGTGCTCGACATGTCGCGCTACCGGGCCGAGCTGGAGAACTCCGAGGACCCGCAGGAGCAGTCGCGGCTGGAGAACCTCACCGAGCTCGTCAGCGTCGCCCGCGAGTTCGTCGGTGACGCCCGGGCCAACGCCGCGGTGGCCGAGGCCGCCCAGGCCGACGGGGCGGCGGAGGTCCCGGCCGGTGTGGTGGTGGCCGCGGACGACGCGACCGACCCCGGCTCGCTGGAGGCCTTTCTCGAGCGGGTCTCGCTCGTCGCGGATGCCGACTCCATCCCCGACGGCGGGGACGGCGTCGTCACGCTGATGACGCTGCACACGGCGAAGGGCCTGGAGTTCCCGGTCGTGTTCTGCACGGGCTGGGAGGACGGAGTCTTCCCCCACCAGCGCGCGCTGGCCGACCCGGCGGAGCTCTCCGAGGAACGCCGGCTCGCCTACGTCGGGATCACCCGTGCCCAGCAGCGGCTCTACCTCTCCCGCGCGCTCATGCGCTCGGCGTTCGGGCAGCCGCAGGCCAACCCGCCGTCGCGGTTCCTCGACGAGGTCCCGGCCGAGGTCGTCGACTGGCGGCGGTCGGCCCCCGAGCGGTCCGCACCGTCGGCGTCGACGGGCTTCGGGTCCGGACGGTCCTGGGGCCGCGACCTCACCGGGTCCCGCTCGCGTCCGTCCCCGATGCGCTCGGCGTCGAGTGCGCCGGCGCTCTCGCTCGAGGTGGGCGACCGTGTCAGCCACGACAAGTACGGGCTCGGCCTGGTCACCGTGGTCGACGGGGTGGGCAGCAAGCAGACGGCGACGATCGACTTCGGCTCCTCGGGCACGGTGCGGCTGATGCTGATCGGCGGCGTCCCGATGCAGAAGCTGTGACTTACTGGTCCTGAAACAGGACTTTTCGGTAGTATCTTCCGCTCCAACGGAGCGGGAGGACGCGCATGGACGACGAGACCGAGGTCCGGGAGCTCATCCACCGCTGGGCGGCGGCCGTGCACGCGGGCGACCTGGCCGGCGCGACGGCCGACCACACCGACGACGTGGTGATGTTCGACGTGCCGCCACCGCACCGGGGGGTCCGCGGCGCGGCGGCCTACCGCGAGGTGTGGCCGCCGTTCTTCGCGTGGCAGGCGTCGGGCGCCTGCTTCGAGATCGACGAGCTCGACGTCACCGCGGGCGGCGACGTCGCATGGGCGCAGGCTCTCCTGCGGTGCGGGACGCCCGACGAGCTCGCGGCCGACCCTGACGTCCGGCTCCGGCTCACGCTCGGACTGCGCCGGGAGGACGGGCGCTGGCAGGTGGCCCACGAGCACCACTCGTTCGCCGACACCTCCGCACCGGGCGCCACCGACGAGGCCGTCCGCGCCGTGCACCGGGCCTGGACGCGCGGCACCGAGGCGAAGGATCTCGACGCGATCATGGAGCACATCGCGCCCGACGTCGTGTCCTACGAACAGGCGGGTGATCTCGAGTACCGCGGCGCCGACGACGTCCGGGCCGTGTGCGCCCAGGGACTCGACGCGGCGGACCGGGTCACGATGGAGACGCCCGACCTCACGGTCCGGGTCGACGGGACCACGGCCGTCAGCTGGGGCCTCGACCGGGTCCGGGGCATGGACCACGAGGGTGTGCCGTTCGAGGTGTTCTCGCGGGGCACCCGCGTGTTCGCCTGGCGCGGAGACCACTGGGTGCTGGTCCATCAGCACGTGTCCGTGCCCGGGTGATCTCCGCCCCGGTTGCCGCCCCGGTGACCCGCGGGTAGGTCTGGGGGAGCGCGGTCGAACCCGGTGCCGCGGTCCGCACGACCGACGATCCCGCGGGGAGCGCAGTGGACATCCACGACGAGGGGCTGTTCGGGCCCGGTTCGGTCACCTGGCGGGTGCACGTCGAACCGGTGCTGTGGATCGCCGGCATGCGGGCCCTGCTGCTGCAGTCGCTGCACCCGCGCGTCATGCGCGGGACCTACCAGAACTCCGCGCTGTTCGACCCGAAGAAGGCGTGGCCGCGGTTCCAGCGGACGGTCGAGTTCGTCGGCACCCGCACCTTCGGCAGCACCGCCGAGGTGGAGGCCGTCGCCGGGCGCGTCCGTCGTCTGCACACCACCCTGCGCGGGCACGACCCGGACGGCACCCCGTTCCGCCTCGACGAGCCCGAGCACCTGCTCTGGGTGCACGTCTGCGAGATCGACTCCTACGTCGACGTCGCCCGCCGCGCCCGCGTGCTCGACGACGCGGACGCCGACACCTACACGGCGGAGAACGTGCGCGCCGCCGAGGTGGTGGGGCTCGACCCGGCGATCGTGCCGGCGTCCCGGGCCGAGATGGCCGACTACTTCCGGCGGATGCGGCCCGTGCTGCGGATGACCGACGAGGCCCGGCTCGGCGTCGGGGGCCTCCTGCGCCCACAGCCGCATGCCCCGGCGGGGATCGCGGTGGCCCTGTCGACGATCGCCGGGCTCGCGCTCGGCACGCTGCCGCGGTGGGCCCGGCGGATGTACGGGCTGCCCGGTCTGCCGACCACCGACGCGGCGACCACGGCCGCGCTGCGCCTCACCCGCGGCGCGACGACGCTGCTGCCCGACCCGCCGATGCCACCCCGCGCGGCGCGCGCCCGGGACCTGGTGCGGAGCGCCTGAGGGCCCCCCCCCCGTATCGAAGCGGGAGGACGAGCGAACGGCACTCTCGCAGCATCTATGTGCGCGAGAGTGCCGCTCGTTCGGAACCGGGGGAGGGCCTAGTCGGCCGACGCGCCGAGGGAGATGCCGCGCTCCGCGAGCCACGGCAGCGGATTGATCTTCGTGCCGCCCGGGGTCCACACCTCGAAGTGCAGGTGCGGGCCGGTCGACTGGCCCCGGTTGCCGATCTCGGCGATCTCCTCGCCGGCCTTCACCTTCTGCCCCTCCTTCACGAAGGAGCGGTTGATGTGGCCGTAGACGTTGATCGTGCCGTCCTCGAGCTGCACCCGGACCCACATCCCGAACCCGCTCGCGGGGCCGGACTCGAGCACGGTGCCGTCGGCGACCGAGACGATCGGGGTGCCGATCGGTCCGGCGATGTCGACGCCGCGGTGCGAGGTGCCCCAGCGGGCGCCGAACCCGGAGGTGAAGCGTCCCTCGGCCGGCTTGACGAACTTCGGCGCACGGGCCGCGGCCTCGCGCGCCGCCGCCGCGTCGGCGACCTTCCGGGACTTCGACAGCGACTGCACCTGGCTGGGCGCGGTCGGGGCCGGGGCGATCGCCATGACGCCGGTGGTGGCGGCGTCGAGGGCGGAGGTCGCCGCGGCCGGAGCGGCCGCGGCCGCCGTCGGGGCGGACGCCGCCGTGGTCCCGGCGGAGAGCGCCAGGTCGGCGCGGGTCTCGCCGGTCGGCGCGTCGAGTCCGCTGGAGACGACGCTGTGACCGGCCGTGGCCAGCGCACCGGCCGCGACCGCGGCCACGGCGAGGCGACCGGTCAGCGGGTTGGCCGCGCGGCGTGGGCCGCGGGAGGGCTCCTCGTCGGGACGGGGGGCCCCGGCCGGGGCGGGACGCAGACCGGCGGGGGGCCGCTGCGGCAGCGCCGGAGCGCGACCGGAGCCGCCGACGAAGGCCGCGGTCCGGCCGTCGTCCGCGGGACGCGGCGCCGGGCGGGCCGGTGCGAAGCGAGGACCGCCGCCGAACAGACCGGGGCCTCCGGCGCCTGCGAGCGCAGGCACGCCGAAGCCGGCGAATCCGTCGAGCCGGGGAGCGAAGGCGGCCGGGCGGGGGGAGCTGTGACGCGCCAAGACCAACCTTTCCGCAAGTAGGGGCCGGACGCGACGGCGGTGGCGTGGGGGCGCCGTCACGGATCGTCGGGGTCGATCCGTGAGCCGTTCGTGACCGCACCGTGATGCTGGACGACCGGACGGTGCCATGTCGTTCAAAGCTGGGCAAACGTCTGCCCCGGAAACACCCACCTCGCACGCCGTGTGAGCGTTCGTGCGCGCCGAGCGGTCATCACCCGGTCGGGTGAGCGCGACAACCGGCCGCGGTTCGGGGCGTCAGCCGGCGACGGCGGTGACGGCCGTGGTCCGCTCGCGCGGTGACCGCGTGCGGCCGAGGCGGCAGGCCACGAGGTGTACCACCTGCGGGTCGATCGTCATGGCCATGTGGCCGACGTGGTCGAGCCGGACGTTCTCCACCTGCAGGTCCGGGTGCTTCAGCCGGGCGTTGCGCTGCGGGATGATCAGCTGGTCCATCGCGCTCCACACCGCGAGGAACCGCGTCCGGCAGTCCGGGGCGGGCTCCTCGAGCTCGCGCAGCAGGTCCGATCCGGGCTGGAGCTGGCGGGGGACGAGCGTGGGCGGCAGCAGGTGGGCGATCGCGGACCCGCGGTGCGGGGTCCCGAGGGTGACGAGAGTGTCGACCCGGGCGTCGCCGCCCAGGCGCTGCACGTAGTAGCGGGAGATCAGGCCGCCGAGCGAGTGGCCCACGATGTGCACGCGGTCGGCGCCGGACACGGCGCAGAGCCGCTCCACGTGGTCGCCGAGGTCGCGCGCCGCGGTGCGGATGTCGCCGGTGAACGCGGTCAGCGGGCTGTAGTTGACGGCCTGGACGGTGCCGTGCCCGCGCCGGCGCAGGGTGCGCGCGAGGTAGTGGAAGATCGAGCGGTTGTCGACGATGCCGTGCACGAGCAGCACCGGGATCGTCGAGCCGTCGAGGTCGGACACCAGCAGCGACCGCTCGCCGGGCGGGAGGGTGTCGGTGCGGTGGTGCGCGTGCACGCCGCCCGGACGCAGGGCCTCGTCGAGCAGGCCCAGCGGATAGACCGACAGGTGCACCGCCGTGTAGGCGAGCTCGACCGCGAGTCCCCGGACGCCGGCGGGCACGCCGACGGTGCGGGCCGCATAGGACAGGGCGCCCCAGGCCTGCTGCGCCATCGCGGCGATGGAGCCGGTGGGGCCCGTCGCCGGCTCCGATGCCGACGACATGACCGGGGTCACGTCCATGTGCTCGACGTTAGGCGACGTTCACCGGCGTGTCGCCCCGGGCGCGTCATCAGATCGATCCAGAGTCGATCTCGTCGCACCGGCGGGTGAGCGCAGGGGTCGAACGGGTACCGGCCTAGTCTCCTCGTGATGACGGCCTCACGAGCCGAGCCGCGGACGAGCCCGCCCGGGCCGGCCGCGCAGGCGGACACGGGACGGGTCGGCGCGGCCTGGTGGGTCGCCGCCACGTGCGTCGTCGTGGCCACCGCGCTCCGCGTCGCGGTCGTCGTGCTGGCTCCCGGCGCCATCGGCGCCCCCACCCGGGCGGCCGGCGTCCTCGCTCCGGTCGTCGCGCTCGTCGCGGCGCTCGCGCCGGGCCTGGCCACCCGCCGGGCCGGCCGCCGGCCCGGCGCGGCCTCGCTCGCGGCCCCGGCGGCCCTGGGGGTCCTGGGCGTGGGCGGCCTCCTCGTCGACCTCACGCTGCTCGTCGACCCGGTGGCCGCCGCCCGACCGGACCTGCTGCCCTCCGGCACGTCGGTGCTTCCCCCGGCGCTCGCGGCGCTGGTGGTGGCGGCCGACGTCGCCCTCGTGGTGGCGGCCCTCGTCGCGGGCCGCGCGCTGCGGGGCCTGGGACGGGCCGGCGGCGCCGCGGTGTTCGGCGCCCATCCGCCGGTGACGCTGGTGCGGCCGGTCGCGGGGGCGGTCCTCGCGGCGGTCGGGGTCGCGGCGTCGCCGTTCAGCGTGGAGGGCCCGGGCAGCGGCTTCGCCCCGCACGCGGTCCTCGACACGGCTCCGCCCGCGGGGATCGGCGTGGCGCTGCTCGCCCTCGCCCTGGTCGTCGTCGCCGTGCTGCCGGGCCTGCGCCCGGCCGAGCCGGGCGCCGACCCCGAGACCGGGATGCGGGTCCGCCGGGCGGTGCACACCGCGCTCGGGGCCGGGGTGGTCGCCGCCGTGGCCCCGACCGTCGCGGCCTCCGTCGCGCGGGTCGGCCTCGACGTCTCGCCCGGCGCCGTCCTCGCCGTCGCCGGCGGCCTGCTCCTCATCGGCATCCCCGCCCGCACCGCCGTCCTGCGCTCGCGCGCCGCCGGGGTGGCGGCGCTGCTGGCGGCCGGGGCGGCCCTGTTCGGCGCCCTGCTCCCGACGACGACGCTGCCCGACAGCGCTCCCGTCGAGACCGGCGCGGGCGTCCTCCTCCTGCCCGCCGCGGCGGTGCTCGCGCTGCCGGCGCTGCTCGTCGTCGTCGGGACCCCGCGGCTCGTCGTGCGCGCCCGCCCGACCCTCTCCGTCGCCTGGCTGACGGTGCCCTTCGCCGCCGGACCGGCGCTCGACGTCGTCCTGGGCGCGGTCGACAGCGCGGTCCCCGCGGCCGACCCGGCCTTCGGGACGGCCGTCCCCTTCCCGACGACCGGCGTGGGCGTCGGGGTGGGCGGCTGGGCCGTGGTCGGCGCGCTCGTGCTCGCGGTGCTCACTGCCGTCCTCGCCGTCGGGGCGGGCTTCGCCGAGCGCCGGGACGTCGCCGGGGCACGCACCCCGCTCGGGGCCCGGCCCGCCGACGGCACCGACACCGTCGAGCCCGACCCCACGATGCTGCCGATGTGCGCGCTGGCCGCCGTGCTCGCCGTGCCCGGCTTCGGCGGCCCGCTGGCCCGTGACGCACTGGCCGCGAACGCCGCCGGCGGGGTCTGGCAGAACCCGGGCGCCGCCGCGTGGGGCTCGCTCGCGGGCGTCGTCGGGGTGGCCATCGCGGTGCTGCTCGCGCCGCGGGCCCGGCCCGCGCGGGCGCTCGCGCTGCTGGCCGCGGCCGGCGCCCTGCTCGTCGTCCGGCTCTCCGCCCTCGTGCTCACCCCGCCCCGTCCGGGTGAGAGCGTCGGCATCGGGACCTGGGCCGCGATCGTCTGCCTCGTCGTCTCGCTCGGAGCGGCCGTGGTCTCGGTGATGCAGATCCGCGAGGAGCGCTGGGGTCGCGAGGAGGCCTGACCGCCGACCGATCGCCGCCCCGCGAGCGCGGGTGTGGCGGGGGTCGCCCCCGGTGGCCGGTCCCGAGTGGCGACACGCCGCTAGGGTCGCCCTCGCCGCCCCTCGGTCGCCGCCCGAGCAGATCCCGCCGGCCGTGCGACCGGAGGGGCCACCGCCGGAGTCCACCGACGGATGCTGCCGGTCAGTGATGGAGGAGTTCACGAGTGGACCTGTACGAGTACCAGGCGAAGGACCTCTTCGCCGCGCACGGAGTGCCGGTCCTGCCGGGCCGCACCGTCGACACGGCGTCCGACGCCGAGACCGCCGCGGGTGAGATCGGCGGCGCCGTCGTCGTCAAGGCCCAGGTGAAGACGGGCGGCCGCGGCAAGGCGGGCGGCGTCAAGCTGGCGAAGGACCCGGCGGAGGCCAAGGAGAAGGCCGAGGCGATCCTCGGGCTGGACATCAAGGGCCACGTCGTCCACCGCGTCCTGGTGACCGAGGCGAGCGACATCGCGGAGGAGTACTACTTCTCCTTCCTGCTCGACCGGTCGAACCGCACCTTCCTCGCCATGTGCTCCGCCGAGGGCGGCATGGAGATCGAGGAGCTCGCCGTCGAGCGCCCCGAGGCTCTGGCCCGGGTGCCGATCGACGCGATCGCCGGGGTGGACAAGGCCAAGGCGCAGGAGATCGTCGCGAAGGGCAACCTGCCCGCCGCGGTGGCCGAGGAGGCCGCCGACGTCATCGTCAAGCTGTGGGACACCTTCGTCGGCGAGGACGCCACGCTGGTCGAGGTGAACCCGCTGGTGCGCGACCCGCAGGACCGGGTCATCGCCCTCGACGGCAAGGTCACCCTCGACGAGAACGCGGACTTCCGCCACGAGGCGCACGCCGCCCTCGTCGACGAGCGGACCGAGAACCCGCTCGAGGCGAAGGCCAAGGCCAAGGGCCTCAACTACGTCAAGCTCGACGACGGCCAGGTCGGCATCATCGGCAACGGCGCGGGTCTGGTCATGTCGACCCTCGACGTCGTCGCCTACGCCGGCGAGGCGCACGGCGGGATGAAGCCCGCCAACTTCCTCGACATCGGCGGCGGCGCGTCCGCCGAGATCATGGCGGCCGGGCTCGACGTCATCCTCGGTGACGACGACGTCCGCAGCGTCTTCGTCAACGTGTTCGGCGGCATCACCGCGTGCGACGCGGTGGCCAACGGCATCGTCGAGGCGCTGAAGATCCTGGGTGACGACGCGACCAAGCCGCTGGTCGTGCGCCTCGACGGCAACAACGTCGAGGAGGGCCGGCGGATCCTCGCCGAGGCGAACCACCCGCTCGTCACCGTGGTGGGCACGATGGACGACGCGGCCGCGAAGGCCGCCGAGCTTGCCGCGAAGGCTGGTGCGTGAGATGTCGATCTTCCTGAACGAGAACAGCAAGGTCATCGTCCAGGGGCTCACCGGCTCCGAGGGCATGAAGCACGGCCGCAAGATGCTCGCCGCGGGCACGCAGCTCGTCGGCGGCGTCAACGCCCGCAAGGCCGGCACCCAGGTCGACGTGGACGGCACCTCGGTGAACGTCTACGGCGGCGTCGAGGAGGCCATGAAGGAGACCGGGGCGGACGTCTCGGTCATCTTCGTGCCGCCGAAGTTCGCCAAGGACGCCGCGGTCGAGGCCATCGACGCCGGCATCGGGCTCGCCGTCGTGATCACCGAGGGCATCCCGGTGCACGACTCGGCGTGGTTCTGGGCGCACGCCTGCGCCAACGGCAACCGCACCCGGATCATCGGCCCGAACTGCCCCGGGATCATCTCCCCCGGCAAGTCGCTCGCCGGCATCATCCCGGCGAACATCTCCGGCCCCGGGAAGATGGGTCTGGTGTCCAAGTCGGGCACGCTGACCTACCAGATGATGTACGAGCTCCGGGACATCGGCTTCTCCACCGGCATCGGCATCGGTGGCGACCCGATCATCGGGACCACGCACATCGACGCGCTCGAGGCGTTCCAGAACGACCCCGAGACCGAGGCCATCGTCATGATCGGTGAGATCGGTGGCGACGCCGAGGAGCGTGCGGCCGACTACATCAAGGCGAACGTGACGAAGCCGGTCGTCGGCTACGTCGCCGGCTTCACCGCGCCCGAGGGCAAGACGATGGGCCACGCCGGCGCGATCGTCTCCGGCTCCGCCGGCACCGCGCAGGCGAAGAAGGAGGCCCTCGAGGCGGCGGGCGTCAAGGTCGGCAAGACGCCGACCGAGACCGCCGACCTCGCGCGTTCGCTGGTCTCCTAGGTTCGATCTGAGGCAGGCTGGGCCGACCGCGGGGACGATCTCCGCGGTCGGCTCGACGGCGTCGTCATCGGTGGAGGGCTCGTCCATGACCGCAGGACCGGGTGCAGGCGGTAACTCGGGCGGGCAGCCCGGCTGGAGCGGACAGCCCTACCAGGCCCCGGCTCCCGGCGGGCCTCGGCAGGCGCCGCCGTCCCAGCCCAACCCCGCTGCCGGGCCCCCGAGCCAGCCGTTCGGCGGCGTCTCGCCCTACGGCGGGTCCTCGTGGGCCGGCGCGGGTGCTCCCGGCTCCGGCCCGGCGCCCGGCGGTCCCCAGGGAGCCGGGTGGGGTCGGCCGCCGGCACCGCCCACGCCGGCGCGCGGTGTCCCCGCGTCGAACCCGTACACGGCGGTGACGGTCCCGGCGTCGCCGCAGTCCATACCGTCGTCGTCCACCCCCGGCGCCGCTCCGCCGGCCGCCGACGGGATCCCGACGGGGCCGGGGCGGCTCGCCGCGCTCGGGGCCGCGGGCCTCGGGCTCCTCACCTTCATCGCGACCTTCTTCACCAGCTTCGACCCCGCCGGCCTGCTGCCCGCGCTCGTGGTCGGCGGCGGCCTGACGGTCGGTGCCGCGGTCCTGCCGGGTGCTCCGCGCACGGTGGTGCCGGGCGCCGTCGTGGCGGTCACGGCGGCACTCGTCAGCCTGCAGACCCTGTCGGTGACCGACGGGTTCGACCTCGTCGTGGTGGTGCTCGCCGTGCTCACGGCCGCCGCCGCGGTGGTCGCGGCCCTGTCGGCGGTGGGCATCGTCGGGGGCGGGGCCCGACCCTCGTCCGCGTCGTCGCCCTCGTCCCCGGCCGGCTCGGGGTCCGCCCAGCAGTTCGGTCAGCAGGGCGGGCCGTTCGGTCAGTCGTCGGGGCCCTTCGGGGCGCCGTCGGAGCAGGCCACCCAGCGGGTCGCCGCGCCCGGTCAGGGGCCCCGTCCGCAGGGCCCCGGTCAGCCGGGCCAGCCCGGTCTGCAGGGCGCCGCCGTCTCCGGCCCGTCGACCGGCCCGCAGGGCGCCGGGCAGCCGTCGCCGGAGGACTCGGCCGCCCGCACGCAGGTGGTGCCGCGGACGTCCGGATCGGAGTCCGAGTCGTCGGCCGCCACGGTGGCCTCCCCGTCAGCAGCGGGTGAGCCGTCTTCCCCGTCGTCGTCTCCGGCCTCCCCGGCCTCGTCGACGCCACCGTCGGTCACCGACGGACGGGTCGCGCCGGCCGAGGCCGCGTCGTCGCGGCCGGCTCCCGCGCAGCCCGGCGCCTCGACCCCGCCGTCCGGGTCGCCCCGACCCGCCGACCGCGCCGGTGACCTCCCGGCCACCGCGATGATGGACGGCTCCGCACCGGCCTCGTCGCCGCAGTCCGCCCCGTCCCAGCCCACCGCCTCGCCGGCCGGCGCCTCGCCCGCCGCCCCGGCGTCGCAGCACGGCGCGGAGTCCGAGGACACCCCGCCGTCGGGCTTCCCGCGGCCGACCGGGTGGGGCGTGCCGGAGCGCACCGACGGGTCGGCCCCGCAGGGCGACCGACCGGGGGCGCACGAGCGCTGACCTGCGTCGTGCTCGCTCAGCGAGCACATCGCTCGGCAGAACAGGATCTTGCTGTGAGGCCTGGCGCCACCGGCCCGGCCGCCTGACCAAGATCGTCAGGACGAGGACGATCCGGACGCCACGCGTCCGAATCCTCCTCGTTCCGGTGATCATGGACGGGCACGGCGGGAACCGGCCACTGCTGACACGCGGCGTGGCGCCCCCACCCGGTCGCCCGGCCCTGGAATCGTCGGCGCGCGTGAGTGCTCCGGCGAAGGACGACACGGAGGCGACCGGGAGCGACCCGGTCGGCCCCGGTGCGGTGCGGCCGCGTCTGGCGGTGCTGGCCGAGGTCGCGCTGGTGCCGGTCGCCGTCTCCTACCTCGCCGTCGTCGTGCTCGCGGCGCTCATCACCGCCGCCGCCTCGGGGACCACGCCCGGCGGCGACCCCGGGCTCGGTCAGGCGCTGGCGACGGGTGTCCCGCTGTGGTTGGCCGTGCACCTCGTGCCGCTCACGATCTCCGGCGCCCCCCTCGGCGTGCTGCCGCTCGGCCCGGCGATCGGGGTCGGAGTCCTGATCGCCCTCGTCGCCCGGCGCGGCCTCACCCGGCTCCGGACCCCGGCCACCGAGGCACACCTGTGGACCTCCTGCGCCGTCCCCGTCGTCGCGGCCACGGCCGCCGTGCACGCCGCGGGCGGGGTGCTCGCCGCCGCCCTGCTCACCCCGGACACCGCCGCCGTCCCCGCCGACGCCTCGCCGGCGACGGCGGGTGTGGTCGCCGGGCTGCTCGCGGCGGTCGCCGCGGCCGCCGGCGTCGTCGGGCCGTGCGGGCTCGCCACGACGATCGCGACCCTCCCCGCCTGGCTGCGCCGCGGACTGCGGGCGGGCCTCGCGGCCACCACCGCCCTCGTCGTCACCGGCGCGGCCGTGCTGCTGATCGTGCTGCTCGCCCACGCCGACGCGGTCGCGGCCGTGTTCACCACCGTGGCCCCGGAGGCCGGCAGCGGGGCGGGCCTGTGGCTGCTCGACGTCGCCTACCTGCCGAACGCCGTCGTCGCCGCCCTCTCCTGGGCGCTGGGCCCGGGCTACGCGGTCGGCGCGGTGAGCGCGGCCCCGACCGGCGCGGTCGCCGGTCTCGTGCCCCCGTTCCCGCTCGCCGCGCTGCTGCCGAGCGGTGCCACCGCGAGCTGGGCGGGTCTGGTGTTCGCGCTGCCGCTCGCGGTCGGGAGCCTCGTCGGCTGGACGCTCGCGCCCTCGAGCCCGGACACCGCGACCCGGCTGCGCTCGGTCGCCGTGGCCGCGGGCACCACGGGCGTGCTGCTCGCCGTCGCGGCGCTGCTCGCCGGGGGGCGGCTCGGCACGGGTCCGTTCGACCCGGTCGTCGTCCCCGCCGGCTGGGTGCTGCTCGCCGCGATCGCGTGGGTCGGGCTGCCCGGCGCGGTGGTCGCGGTCCTGGCCGCGCCGGTGGCGCCCGCTCCCGTCGTCGGGAGGCCCGGGCCTGCCGCGGGGCAGGAGGCACCCGTCGTCGGGAAGGCACCCGCCGAGGACCACGACGACGAGGAGCGTGTCGAGGGCGACACGCCGGAGGATCCCGAGCAGGGCTAGGGTGATCGGCGAGGATCGTCGAGACGCCGGAGCCCAGGTCTGTGCACGGCGGCAAGGAGTCCCCGCTGAGCACGCACCACCGTTGGGAGCTGCCCGCGCCCGCGCGCGTCGTGGTCCTCGCCTCCGGGTCCGGCAGCCTGTTGCAGGCCCTGCTCGACGAGGCCGGACGCTGCGGGGTCGAGGTCGTCGCGGTCGTCTCCGACCGCTCCGGGATCGCCGCCCTGGACCGGGCCCGCGCGGCGGGGGTCGACCCCGTCGTCGTGCAGGTCTCCGAGCACCCCGACCGGGCGGCCTGGGACGTGGCCCTCGCCGACACCGTGGCCGCGGCCTCCCCCGACCTCGTCATCTCGGCCGGCTTCATGAAGGTCCTCGGCCCGGCGTTCCTCGCCCGCTTCGGCGGGCGCACGATCAACACCCACCCCGCGCTGCTGCCCGCCTTCCCCGGCGCGCACGGCGTCCGTGACGCGCTCGCGTACGGGGTGAAGGTGACCGGGGCCACGGTGCACCTCGTCGACGACGGCGTGGACACCGGCCCGGTGCTGGCCCAGGAGGCCGTCGTCGTCGACCCGGACGACACCGAGGCATCGCTGCACGAGCGGATCAAGGTCGTGGAGCGCCGCATGCTCGTCGAGACCGTCGCGGCGCTGGTGCGCCACGGCGCCACCACCACCGGACGGACAGTGAGGATCCCGTGACCGACACCGAGGGCCGCCGCCCGATCCGCCGCGCCCTGGTCAGCGTGTTCGACAAGGCCGGCCTGCTCGACCTCGCGACCGGCCTGCACGCCGCGGGCGTCGAGGTCGTCTCCACCGGCTCCACCGCGACGCGCATCGCCGACGCCGGCGTGCCCGTGACGCGCGTCGAGGAGCTCACCGGCTTCCCCGAGTGCCTCGACGGCCGGGTGAAGACGCTGCACCCGCGCGTGCACGCCGGGCTGCTCGCCGACTCGCGGCTGCCCGAGCACGTGCAGCAGCTCGCCGATCTCGGCATCGCGCCGTTCGACCTGCTCGTGGTCAACCTCTACCCGTTCACGCAGACCGTGGCCTCCGGCGCCTCGCCCGACGACTGCGTCGAGCAGATCGACATCGGCGGCCCCGCGATGATCCGCGCGTCGGCGAAGAACCACGAGACGATGACCGTGATCACCGATCCGACGCGCTACGCGTGGGTGCTGGAGCAGGCGAAGAACGGCGGCGTGACGCTCGCCGACCGGCGCGCGCTCGCGGCCGAGGCGTTCCGGCACACCGCGACGTACGACGTGGCGGTGGCGTCGTGGATGGGCGACGTGCTCGCGCCCGACCCGGCGACCTCCTCCGACGGCGCGACGGTGCCGTTCCCCGGCTGGGTGGGCACCACCGCGCGGCGGCGCTCGGTCCTGCGCTACGGCGAGAACCCGCACCAGGCCGCCGCCCTCTACGCCGACCCCGAGTCCACCTCCGGGATCGCCGGCGCCGTGCAGCTGCACGGCAAGGAGATGTCCTACAACAACTACGTCGATGCGGACGCGGCCTGGCGCGCGGCGCACGACCACGGGTCCGACCAGGTGTGCGTCGCGATCATCAAGCACGCCAACCCGTGCGGGATCGCGGTCGGCACCGACGTCGCGGAGGTGCACGCTCGCGCCCACGCGTGCGACCCGACCTCGGCGTTCGGCGGCGTGATCGCGGTGAACGCCGAGGTCACGGTCGCGGCGGCGGAGCAGATCGCGGAGATCTTCACCGAGGTCGTGGTGGCGCCGTCCTACGCCGAGGGTGCGGTCGACGTGCTGGCCCGCAAGAAGAACATCCGGGTCCTGACGGCCGAGTGGTCGCCGTCGGCCACCGAGCAGCGGCCGATCTCGGGCGGCGTCCTCGTGCAGCAGCGCGACGCGGTCGACGCGCCGGGGGACGACCCGTCGTCGTGGACCCTCGCGACCGGCACGGCGGTGTCCGATGCGGTGCTCGCCGACCTGGCGTTCGCGTGGCGCGCGTGCCGGGCGGTGAAGTCGAACGCGATCCTGCTGGCGCACGAGGGCGCGACGGTCGGGGTCGGGATGGGGCAGGTCAACCGGGTCGACTCGGCCCGGCTCGCCGTCGCCCGCGCCGGGGACCGGGTCCGCGGGTCGGTGGCCGCCTCCGACGCGTTCTTCCCGTTCCCGGACGGGTTCGAGGTGCTCGCCGAGGCCGGGGTCGCCGCCGTGGTGCAGCCGGGCGGGTCGGTGCGCGACGCGCAGACGATCGAGGCCGCCGAGAAGGCGGGCGTGGCGATGTACCTGACCGGCACGCGGCACTTCGCGCACTAGGTGCTGAGCTTGTGAGTGCTAATCCGTGCTCTGGCACGGATTAGTACTCACAGGCTGTGCACCTCCTGAAGGTTCCCGACGACGGATGGCGCCGGTCCGGTCCCCGGCGTGAGTCTCGAGGTCGAACGGCACGTCGAACCCGGACGTGCTCTGCGACCCGGAGGAGACCGTGACCGAACCGCACGACCCCGAGGACGTCCCGACCCGCGCCGAGGGGGAGCACCCGTCGTCGGGCGGGGAGGAGTGGTCGACCTCTCCCGCGGATCCGCCGACCGAGCCGGGCTGGACGCGGTCGGAGGTCCCGTCGGCCGAGCCGGCCGAGCCGCCCGCGGGGACGTACGCAGGACCGTCGTCGGCGCCGGCCGCGCCACCGCGGGAGTCCTGGTGGCGCTCGCGTCGCGTGCGGGTGGGCGCGGTGGGCACGCTCGCCGCGCTGGTGCTGCTCGGCGGCGGTTTCGGGGCCGGGTACGCCGTGGCCGACGCCTCGGCACCCGCGCCTGCGACGCACGTGGCGGCCGCGAAGGCCCATCCGCGCAAGGGGGCCGCCGCCGCGGCGAAGCGGAGGCGGCAGGAGCAGCAGCAGGGCACCGCACCCCATCAGGGCACCGCACCCCAGCAGCAGCCGGGGACCATCCCCGGTTAGGGGACCGTGTCGTTCTCCCGCGTCGTGGCGGACTGTCGGTGGGGTGGGTTACCGTTCTCCTCGTTCGAACAGGTGTTCGATGATCGAGGAGGTTCCCATGGCGGTGGCCCACGACCTGCTGGCCGGTCGGGTCGCGGAGCTGGGGCTCGTGCGTGCCTCGGAGCTGCCCGCCCGGGGTGCCCGGGCGGCAGCCTCGCACACCCGGCCGACACCGGTCCCGGCGTCGGGTCCGCCGTCACCCGCCCCGGAGCCGCCGGAACCCGCGCACGATCCCGAGCAGGCGCTGCTGCCCGTGGCGGGGCCGCTCGCGGGGCTCCTGCCGTGGGGCGGGCTGCGGCGCGGGTCCACGGTGTCGGTGCACGGGTCGACCGCGCTGCTGCTCGCGCTGGTGGCGCAGGCCTCGCGGGCGGGCTCGTGGTGTGCGCTGGTCGGGCTGCCGGGGGTCGGGGTGGCCGCCGCGCACGAGGCGGGGCTGGAGCTCGCGCGGACGGCCCTCGTCCCGCGGCCCGGTCCGCGTCCGGCGACGGTGGTGGCGGCGCTGGTCGACGGGGTGGACGTCGTCGTGCTCGGGGGCGCGTCGGCGTGGCGGGCGGGGGACCGGCAGCGGCTCGCCGCGCGGGTCCGGCAGAAGGGAGCGGTGCTGGTCCCGGTGGGGACGTGGCCGGGGGCGGACGTCGAGCTGCACGCCACCGGCGGCACCTGGTCGGGGCTGCTGGGCGACGGGGCGGGGCGGCTGCGGTCGCGGCGGGTGCACCTGCGCTGCGCCGCGCGCGGGCGGGCGCGGGATCTGCGTTCCGACGTGCTCCTGCCGGGTCCCGACGGCGGATGTGCCCCGGCTCCCGACGAGGCGGTGGGTCCGGTCGAGCTGGATCTCGCGCCCGCGAGGACGGGGTGAGCGCCGGGGGGCCGCTGCGGGTCGTCGCGCTCTGGTGTCCGGACTGGCCGGTCGTCGCGGCCTGCGCGGAGTCCGGCATCCCGGCCGACCGCCCCGCGGCGGTGCTGGTGGGCCACCGGGTGGTGGCGTGCTCGGCGACGGCGCGGGCGCAGGGGATCCGCCGTGGGCTGCGGCGCCGCGAGGCCCAGGCCCGCTGCCCCGACCTGGCGGTGCTCGGGCGGGACGCCGACCGCGACGCGCGGGCCTTCGAGACGGTGGCCGCGGCCGTGGAGGAGCTCACCCCCGGCGTCGAGGTGATCCGGCCGGGGCTCGTGGTGCTCGCCGCACGGGGGCCGGCGCGCTACTTCGGGAGCGAGGAGGCGGTGGCCGAGCGGCTGGTCGACCACGTGGCCGCGCGGGCGCGGGTGGAGTGCCAGGTCGGGGTGGCCGACGGGGTGTTCGCCGCCTCGCTCGCCGCCCGCCGCAGCGTGATCGTGCCGCCGGGCGGGTCGCGGGCGTTCCTCGCGCCGCGGCCGGTCGTCGAGCTGGAGCTGGAACCGGGGGTGGAACCGGACACCGCGGGGGCCGACGTCCCGGCCGCCACCGCGCGCACCGAGCTGATCGGCCTGCTGCGCCGCCTCGGGCTGACCACGCTGGGGGCCTTCGCCGAGCTCCCCGCCGTCGACGTCGCCTCCCGGTTCGACGCCGCGGCGGTGCGGGCGCACCGGCTCGCCCGGGGGCTCGACGAACGCCCGCCGACCCGCCGGCGCATCCCCGACGAGCTCACCGTCGAGGTGCCGCTCGACCCGCCGGTGGACCGGGTCGACGCCGCCGCGTTCGCCTCGCGGGCCCTGGCCGAACGGCTGCACCACGTGCTCGGCGAGGCGGGGCTGGCCTGCACCCGGCTCGGCGTGCAGGCCCGCACCGTCGGGGGGGACGAACTGGCGCGCACCTGGCGCTGTGCCGAGCCGCTCACCCCGTCCGCCACGGCCGACCGGGTGCGCTGGCAGCTCGAGGGGTGGCTGTCGCGGCGGGCCGGATCGGGTCGCAGCGGGGACGGGCTGGCCGTGCTGCGGCTGGTGCCCGAGGAGGTCGTCGACGCCGGGCGGCTGCAGCTCGGGCTCTGGGGCGAGACCGGGGCGGCCGACGAGCGGGCCGGTCGGGCCCTGGTGCGCGTGCAGGGCCTGCTCGGTCCGGAGGAGGTGCTCACCGGGGTGCTCGGGGGCGGGCGCGGCCCCGCCGAGCGCATCCGGGCCGTGCCGTGGGGCGACGAACGCACGCCGACGCTCGACCCCGAGGCGCCCTGGCCCGGGACGCTCCCGGCCCCGTCGCCGTCGACGGTGCCGCCGGAGCCCGCGCCGGCCCGGGTGCTCGACGCGGCGGGCCGGCCGGTGCGCGCGGTGGCGCGGGGACGGCTGAGCGGAGCCCCGGCCTTCGTCGGGATCGGTGCCGGCGAGGAGGCCCCGGTCCGCGCGTGGGGCGGACCGTGGCCCGAGGACGGGCGCTGGTGGGACCCGACGGCACCGACCGGCTGCCTGCGCATCCAGGTGGTGTGCGTGCAGGACGACTCCGACCCCGACCCGGCGGCCGACCTCGCCCCCGACCCGGTCGCCTCCTCCGCGGACGCCGCCGGGCTGGCGCTGCTGCTGGTGCTGCGGGACGACCGGTGGGCGGTGGAGGGGATCTACGACTGACCGGGCGGGGTGGCGACCTGCCAGAGGTGTCCGTCCGGGTCGGCGAACGTGGCGGAGTACCCGCCCCACGGCGGCGCGGTCGGCCGCTCGACCACCGTGGCGCCCGCCGCCTCCGCGCGGGCGAACACGGTGTCGACCTCCGCGTCGGTGGCGGCGGAGAGCCCGAGCAGGCACTCGGCGGTGCCCGGGGCGGCCACCTCACGGCCCCCGGTGACCCAGCCGAAGCCGCCGCGCGGGACGAACATCAGGTGCAGCCCGTCGTTGACCACGACCTGCAGCGGTTCCGGGACGCCGTCCTCCGCCGGCGTGCCGACCGCGTCGAACCCCAGGTCGCGGTAGAAGGCGTGCGCCCGGACGCGGTCGTCGGTGGGCAGGGCCAGGATCACCGGAGCCATGGTCGGTACGGTAACAGGACCATCGAGTGTGACAGGCGTACCGGACCTGGATCCGGTGAACGCGCGGCACGGTGTCGGACCCTCCCGCTACAGTCGAATCCATCGAACAGGTGTTCGACGTCGAGGTCGGGAGGGCCGGGAGATGGGCTGGGGCAATCCGGCGGTGAGCTGGTCGGAGATGGAGCGGATCCTCGCGGGGAAGCCGGTCCGGCCGAGCGGCGCCCGGTCGCGGGAGCATACCGGCGAGGTGGTCGACGGGCCGGGCACCGTGCACCCCGCCGACGTCACCGCGGCCCCCGTGCGGCGCCGGCCCTCCCGGGACGAGGCGCACCCCGGCGACGGGGGTGACTCGCCGGCCTGGAGCCGCACCCGGGCGCCCTACCGGCCGCCGCGGTCGTCCCGCCCGGAGCCCGCGGCCACGGTGCCCTACGCCGAGCTGCACGCCCACTCCACGTACAGCTTCCTCGACGGTGCGAGCCAGCCGGAGGAGCTCGTGGAGGAGGCCCACCGGTTGGGTCTGGAGGCGATCGCGCTCACGGATCACGACGGGATGTACGGCGTGGTCCGCTTCGCCGAGGCCGCGCACGAGCTGGACATCCGCACGGTCTTCGGCGCCGAGCTCTCGTTGGGGCTGACCGCGCCGCAGAACGGGGTGGCCGACCCGGAGGGCGAGCACCTGCTGGTCCTGGCGCGCGACCCGGACGGCTACCGCGCGATCTCCCGGGCGATCACCGACGCGGCGATGGACCCGCGGGCGGAGAAGGGCCACCCGGTCTACGACCTCGAGCGCACCGCCGCGACGCTGCGCGACCGGGTGGTCGTGCTGACCGGTTGCCGCAAGGGCCACGTCCGCCGGGCCCTGGCGGCCGGGGGGCCGGAGGCGGCCGCCGCCGTGCTCGACCGGCTGGTGGGGCTGTTCGGGGCGGAGTCGGTGGCCGTGGAGCTGACCGACCACGGGCTGCCGGTCGACGTCGAGCGCAACGACCTGCTCGCGGACCTGGCGGCGCGGGCGGGGCTGCCCACGGTCGCGAGCACCGCGGCGCACTACGCCACGCCGGACCGGGCGCGGATCGCGGCCGCCCTCGGGGCGGTGCGGGCCCGGCGCAGCCTCGACGAGGCAGAGGGCTGGCTGCCGCCGGGCACCGCCCACCTGCGCTCCGGGGCCGAGATGGCGACGCGGTTCGCGCGGCACCCGGAGGCGGTGACGCACGCCGCCGTGCTCGGCCGGGAGTGCGCGTTCGAGCTGGCGCTGCTCGCGCCCGAGCTCCCGCCGTTCACGGTCCCGGCGGGGGAGACCGAGGCGAGCTGGCTGCGCCACCTCGTCGACCGCGGCGGCCGCGAGCGCTACGGCAGCCGGGCCGACAGCCGGCGGGCCTGGGAGGTGATCGACCACGAGATGGCGATCATCGAGGGACAGGGGTTCCCCGGCTACTTCCTCATCGTCGCCGACATCGTGCGGTTCTGCCGCGAGGCCGACATCTACTGCCAGGGGCGCGGGTCGGCGGCGAACTCGGCGGTCTGCTTCGCCCTCGGCATCACCCACGTCGACGCGGTGCAGATGGACCTGCTCTTCGAGCGGTTCCTCTCCCCGGAGCGCGACGGCTACCCCGACATCGACCTCGACATCGAGTCCGACCGGCGCGAGGAGGTCATCCAGTACGTCTACCGCCGCTACGGGCGTGACCGGGCGGCGCAGGTCGCCAACGTCATCACCTACCGGCCGCGCTCGGCCGTGCGTGACGCCGCCCGCGCGCTGGGCCACTCCCAGGGGCAGCAGGACGCGTGGAGCAAGCACATCGACCGGTGGGGGCCGGGCGCCGACCTCGGCGACCAGGTGCCCGGGATGCCGCGGGCGGTGGCCACCCTCGCCGAGGAGATCGCGGGCTTCCCCCGCCACCTCGGCATCCACTCCGGCGGCATGGTGATCTGCGACCGACCGGTGGACCAGGTGGTGCCGGTGGAGTGGGCGCGGATGGAGGACCGCAGCGTCATCCAGTGGGACAAGGACGACGCCGCCGCGGTCGGCCTGGTCAAGTTCGACCTGCTCGGGCTCGGGATGCTCTCGGTGCTGCACTACGCGAGCGACTACGTGGCCGCCCACCACGGCCGGCGCATCGAGCTCCACGAGCTGCAGCCCACCGACCCGCAGGTCTTCGGGATGCTCGCCAAGGGCGACTCGGTGGGCGTGTTCCAGGTCGAGTCCCGCGCGCAGATGGCCACCCTGCCCCGCCTCAAGCCACGGGAGTTCTACGACCTGGTGGTGGAGGTCGCGCTCATCCGGCCCGGCCCGATCCAGGGCGGGTCGGTGCACCCCTACATCCGGCGCCGCAACGGCGACGAGCGCGTGGTCTACGACCACCCGCTGTGCGAGCCGGCGCTGCGCAAGACGCTCGGGGTGCCGCTGTTCCAGGAGCAGCTCATGCAGCTGGCCACCGACGTCGCCGGGTTCTCCGCGGCAGAGGCCGACGAGCTGCGGCGTGCGCTGTCGGCGAAGCGCTCGGCCGAACGCCTCGAGCGGATGCGCGACCGGTTCTACGCCGGGATGGCCCGCAACCAGATCACCGGCGAGCTGGCCGACCGGATCTTCGCCAAGACCAAGGCGTTCGCGAACTTCGGCTTCCCGGAGAGCCACTCGATCAGCTTCGCGTCCCTGGTCTACGTGTCCGCCTGGTACAAGTTCCACCACCCGGCGGCGTTCTGCGCGGCCCTGCTGCGCGCCCAGCCGATGGGCTTCTACTCCCCGCAGAGCCTGGTGGCCGACGCCCGGCGGCACGGGGTCGTCGTGCACGGTCCGGACGTCGGCTGCAGCCGCGCGGAACCCGACCTGGAGCCGCACCCCGACAGCACGGGCGGGGTGGCCGTCCGGCTGGGGCTGGCCTCGGTGCGGAGCCTGGGCGACGAGGTCGCGGAACGCATCGTCGCCGCCCGCGCGGCCGCCCCGTTCGAGGGCCCGGCCGACCTCGCCCGCCGCGCCGACCTCACCACCGCCCACTTGGA
The DNA here is from genome assembly GCF_050955885.1 of Actinomycetospora sp. CA-084318. Classification (NCBI taxonomy): domain Bacteria; kingdom Bacillati; phylum Actinomycetota; class Actinomycetes; order Pseudonocardiales; family Pseudonocardiaceae; genus Actinomycetospora; species Actinomycetospora sp. CA-084318. Next base: position 5,489,536 of record NZ_CP192098.1, on the reverse strand, counting down.
GGCCCTCGCGACCGGAGGGGCGCTGGCCTGCTTCGGGCTCGAGCGGCGGGAGGCGCTGTGGGCGGCGGGGGCGGCGGCCGCGGGGACGGCGGTGGTCCGCGGCGGGGCACGGCAGGACCGGCTGCCCGGCTCGGCGGTCGGGCTGGACGCCCCGGCGCTGCCCGGCATGTCCGCGGTGGAACTGACGATCGCCGACGTGTGGGCCACGGGGCTGACCCCCGACGGACACCCCGTGGCGCACCTGCGGGCGGAGCTGGACCGGCGGGGCGCCTACAGCGTGGCCGGTGTGGCGGCGGTGCCCGAGGGGGAGCGGATCGAGGTCGGCGGGGTCGTCACCCACCGGCAGCGCCCGGCGACCGCGGGCGGCACGACGTTCCTCAACCTCGAGGACGAGACCGGCATGCTCAACGTCGTGTGCTCGGAGGGGCTGTGGGCGCGCCACCGGGTGGTGGCCCGGACCAGTGCCGCGCTGGTGATCCGGGGCCGCGTCGAGCGGGCGCACGACGCCCCGAGCGTGATCAACCTCGTGGCCGACCGGGTCGAACGCCTCGACCTGGTGGTCCCCTCCCGGTCACGCGACTTCCGTTGAGGTCCACGGCCGTCAGGAGGAGCTCGCGCCCCAGGGGTTCTCGCCGCGATCCCACTGCTGCTGGACCTGCGGATAGAGGGACTCGAGGTGGTGGGGCAGGCTGTCGCGCACCCCACGCGACGACTCGTCGGTGACGACCTCCTCCCGGCCGTGCTCGACGGCGTCGAGGGTCTGCGCGGCCACGTCCCGGGGCGAGATCTTGGGTGCGTCGACGGTGGCGGTCATGTCGGTGTCGATGAAGCCGGGGTGGACCGCCACCACCAGCGTGCCCTGGCCGCGCAGCTCGACGCGGAGCGCGTTCGTCAAGGCCCACTCGGCGGACTTCGACGCACAGTAGGAGGCGTTGAACGGCAGCGCGTACCAGCTCACCACCGACAGCACGTCGACCAGCGCCCCGCCGCCGTGCGCGGCCAGGACGGGGGCGAAGGCGCGCGCCATCGACAGCGTCCCGAAGTAGTTGGTCTCCATCTCGGTGCGGGCGGCGGAGAGATCCGGCGCGCCGATGAAGGGGCTGAGCATCATCGCCCCGGCGTTGTTGATCACGAGCGAGGTGTCGTCGCACCGCTGCGCCGCGGCCGCCACCGCGTCCTCGTCGGTGATGTCCAGGGCCAGCGGGACCACCCGGTCGTCGTCGGGGAACGCCGCACGGACCGCGGCGTCGTCGCGCGCGGCCGCGTGGACGGTCCCGATCCCCCGGTCCAGGAGCGCGCGGACGAACTCCCGTCCGAGGCCGCGGTTGGCGCCGGTGACCAGCGCCGTCGAGCCCGGAATCTGCATGGCTGTGCTCCGTTCGGAGAGGGTGCGTCAGATGCTGCGGTGGTGGCGCACCGCGGCCTCGAGGTCGGCCAGTCGCGGCGCGAGCTGCTCGTCGACGGCCAGGGGGTCGGTCGCGTGGAGCTGCTGCATCGCCCGCCGGGTGGGCAGCGAGGTGTTGATCTCGTGCTCGCCGCGGCCGAGGGCGTCCAGGAGGTCGGCCACGACCTCGGCCGTGGAGCGGCGGCCGAAGCCGAGATCCTCCCCGGCCGCGGAGCTGTCCATCATCGCGGTGGCGGTCGCCCCCGGGTAGACGGTGGCGACGTGGACGCCCGTGCCGTGCAGTTCCCGGCGCAGGGCGTGCCCGAACGCAGCGACCCCGGCCTTGCTCGCGGCGTAGGTCGTGTAGAAGGGCAGCCCCACGAGGGCGATGCCGCTGGCGATCGTGAGCACCACCGCGTCGCGGTCGGCCGCCGCCGCGCGGAGGCTCGGCAGGGCCGCCCGGGTGAGCAGGACGGGCGCGGTCAGGTTCAGGTCGATCAGCGCGTGGATGTCGGCGACCGACTGCTCCTCCAGCCGACCGGCGCGGACGTTGCCGGCGTTGTTGACCAGCAGGTCCAGCCCGCCGAGCCGGTCCAAGGCCGCCTCGACGACGAGGTCGGGGGCGGCAGGATCGGTGAGGTCCACCGCGAGCGTCGTGGCGGTGCCGCCGGCGCTCGTCACGAGCTCGGCGGTCTCGCGCAGTGCCGCCGCACCCCGCCCGACCAGCAGGAGCCGCCCCTCGAGGCGGGCGAGGGCGACGGCGATCTCGCGGCCGATGCCGGAGCCGGCGCCGGTGACGACGGCGCGACGACGGGTCAGGTCCAAGGGCGACGACCCGACCGACCGGGTGCTCGCGGTGTTCGACCTGCTCGGGAAGTGGTTCGAGGCGCCCGGCTATCGCGGCTGCCCGTTCATCAACGTGGCGGCCGAGTACGCCGTCGCGGGCCCCGTCGCGGTGGTGCTCGACCGGCATCGCAGCTGGGTCCGAGACCTGTTCGCCGGCCTGCTCGAGGAGGCCGGCCATCCCGCGCCCCGCGCCACGGCCCGACAGCTGGTCCTGCTCTACGACGGTGCGATGGTCGCGGCGCACCTCGACGCCGACCCGACCGCCGCGCAGGACGCGCGGGAGGCGGCCCGGGGCCTGCTCTCCCCGGAGCCGGCGCCCCGCACGGCGTCCCGAGGGTGACGCCAGACAGGTCGGAGGGCGCCGGGGGATGCCTGCTGTGGACCTCGGCGCGACGCACACTCCGCCCGTGGAATGTGTCGATCTGAGGCATACGTCCCGGTCGGCGGCGGCCGACCATCCGGGTCCGACACACTGATGGGGGTGTCCCCGGCCGGTCCGAACGGCCGGGGACACCCCCATCGGTGAGGTCGGGTGGCTCAGCCCCCGATGATCGGCTTGCCCATCGGCAGCGACGAACCACCGTTCGCGACGCTCATCGCGTCGAAGAACAGGTAGACGCCGACCAGGGAGAACGCGAACACCGCGATCCCGCCGCCGAACAGCAGACCCGTCGACCCGCTCGACGTGCCGAGCAGCACGAGCAGCAGGGCGATGTCGACCAGGACGAACAGCAGGGTGAACACGCTCGGCAGCCGCAGCGAGGCCAGCGTGAGCACCACGACGCCGATCAGCCAGGTCAGCAGGAACGTCTCCTGCGCGGCCACCGCCGCGTTGCCGGAGGCGTCGCCGAACCAGTTGTGGCCCAGGCCGAGGACGAGCGTCGAGAAGCTCAGCCAGAAGCCCGCGAAGATCCCGAAGATCGCCGCGACCGGTCCGGCGCCGAGGCGGATCGCCCAGATGCAGGCGATGAGCTGCCCGATGCCGTTGCACATGATCAGGATCGGCACCATGCCGATCGCCGCGTTCGCCGAGGACCCGGTGAAGCCGATCAGGTAGAGGCCCAGGGCCACCGACCCGATCACGAACGTCGGGACACCCACCAGGGCCGGGTTGGCCGCGTTGGCAGCTGCTTCGGCGGCCGCTGCGTCAGCCGCCCGGGTATCGGCGGCGTGCGCCCCCGCACTCTCGTCGACCGTGGTCATCGCCACTCCTTCGTGCCGCTGGTGACGGACAGTCGCGACCCCGGGCTGATCCGGGCGCCGGACGATTGCCCGCTGACCGATCGAGTGTGATCTCACGCACCGCACACGCGGAACCGACCGTCCGTAGGGGTAAGCGCCTGCCATGACGGCCCGTGCATCGGTTCAGGCATGCTCACGGACATGAGGCGCGCGCCCCGACCCACCCGCCGTCTCCTGGTCGGGGTACTCGCGGGCGCCGCCGGCACGGCCGCGATGACGACGACCGGCCGGCTCTACCGCGAGGTCTACGCCCGCCGTCGGGGGAAGGCCCCGTCGGAGATCACCGAAATCCTCGACTACGACGACAGCGACCACGTCGTGATCGCCGCCTCGACCCTCCTCCGCGGGGTCACCGGGCGGGCGCCGGAGAGCCCGGGGGCCCGCCGTGCGCTGTTCTGGCTGGTGCACTGGGGCTACGGCTCGGCGGTCGGAGCCGCGCACGCCGAACTGCGCCACCGGCTCGGCGAACCGGCGGCGGGGATCGCCTTCTTCGTCGGCTGCCAGACGATGGCGCTGTCGCTGTTCCCCGTTCTCGGCGACACGCCCGTCCCGTGGCGGTGGACGCCGCGGCTGATGACGGTGAGCGTCCTGCAGCACGTCGTGTACGCGGCGGGCGTCGCGGCCGCCGACCACGCCCTGGCGCGCCGGGCCCCTGCCGCTCCCGGCGCCGGCACGCGATGATGGACGCGTGACCGCGACGATCCTGGACGGCAAGGCCACCCTGGCGACGATCATCTCCGAGCTCGGTGAGCGGGTCGCGAAGCTCGCCGCCGCCGGACGGCCGCCCGGTCTCGGGACCGTGCTGGTCGGCGACGACCCGGGGTCGCAGTCCTACGTGCGGGCCAAGCACCGCGACTGCGCCAAGGTCGGCATCGAGTCGATCCGCCGCGACCTGCCCGCCGACGCGACCCAGGCCGACGTCGAGCGCGCCGTCGACGAGCTGAACGCCGACCCGGCGTGCACCGGCTACATCGTCCAGCTCCCGCTGCCGAAGGGGCTCGACGCGAACGCCGTGCTCGAGCGGATCGACCCGGACAAGGACGCCGACGGCCTGCACCCGACGAACCTGGGCCGGCTCGTGCTGAACGAGCCGGCGCCGCTGCCGTGCACGCCCCGCGGCATCGTCGAGCTGCTGCGCCGCTACGACGTGCCCCTCGACGGCGCGAAGGTGACCGTCCTCGGACGGGGCATCACCGTCGGCCGCCCGCTGGGCCTGCTGCTCACCCGGCGCAGCGAGAACGCCACGGTGACCCTCTGCCACACCGGCACGCGCGACATGGCGGCCGAGGTCCGCGCGGCGGACGTCGTGGTCGCCGCGGCCGGCGTGCCCGGCATCGTCACCGCCGACATGGTCAAGCCGGGCGCCGCCGTGCTCGACGTGGGCGTCTCCCGTGGTCCCGACGGCATCCTCGGCGACGTCGCCGGGGACGTCCGCGAGGTGGCCGGCTTCGTCGCGCCGAACCCCGGTGGGGTCGGCCCGATGACCCGCGCGATGCTGCTCACCAACGTGGTCGAGCGCGCCGAGGGGGCCTGAGGCCATGACGGCGGGTGGGGGCACCTCCGGCGCCGAGCCGTCGTCGGGAGCGGGGACCGCGGCGCCCGGCGATGCGGATTCCCTGCCACTGGACGACAGCAACGACGCTTCGCTGCCACCGGAGGTGCAGGACGGCCCCCGGCACCTGCGCCCACCGCGCACCGTCGGCGACTACGCCCGCGCCCTGCTCCACCGGCTGCGCGCGCAGGCGCCGCTCGCAGCGGTGCTCGGCGTCGTCGTGATCGCGTTCGTGCGGATCGGACTGCAGCACTGGCGCGACGGCACGACGATCCTGGGGATCGCCCTGCTGCTCGCGGCCGTCCTGCGGGTCGCGCTGCCCGACCGGACCGCGGGCCTGCTGGCGGTCCGGCCGCGACGCACCGACGTCGTCACGTACGCGGTGTTCGGCCTCGTGGTCATCGCCCTGTCGCTGACCATCACCGGCGGTCCGCTCGCATCCCGCTAGACGGGTGACCGGAACGACCCGCCGTCCGCGGTCACGGGACGTGTCGCGTTGATAGCGTTCGGGAAGAGGCAACGCACGGGCCTCCCCTGTTCGGCCGGGCCCGGCGCGCGCCCCCGAGATCCGTGCGGCGCCGTGACCAGGCGCGAGAGGAGAGCCCGAAGAGTGGCGAAGATCAAGGTGGAGGGCACCGTCGTCGAGCTGGACGGCGACGAGATGACCCGGATCATCTGGCAGTTCATCAAGGACAAGCTGATCCACCCGTACCTCGACATCGACCTCGAGTACTACGACCTCGGGATCGAGTACCGCGACCAGACCGACGACCAGGTCACGGTGGACGCGGCGAACGCGATCAAGCGCCACGGCGTCGGCGTCAAGTGCGCGACGATCACCCCGGACGAGGCGCGCGTCGAGGAGTTCGGCCTCAAGCGCATGTACCGCTCGCCCAACGGGACGATCCGCAACATCCTCGGCGGCACGATCTTCCGTGAGCCGATCGTCTGTTCCAACATCCCGCGCTACGTCCCGCACTGGACGAAGCCGATCGTCGTCGGCCGTCACGCCCACGGCGACCAGTACCTGGCCCAGGACTTCAAGGTCCCCGGCCCCGGCACCGTCACCATCACCTACCAGCCCGACGGTGGTGGCGAGCCGATGGAGTTCCAGGTCGCGAAGTTCCCCGAGGAGGGGGGCGTCGCGCTGGGCATGTACAACTTCAAGCAGTCGATCGTCGACTTCGCCCGCGCCTCGCTGCGCTACGGCCTGGACCGCAACTTCCCGGTCTACATGTCGACGAAGAACACCATCCTCAAGGCGTACGACGGCATGTTCCGCGACACCTTCGAGGAGATCTTCGAGTCCGAGTTCAAGGCGGACTTCGAGAAGGCCGGTCTCACCTACGAGCACCGCCTGATCGACGACATGGTCGCCGCGGCCCTCAAGTGGGAGGGCGGGTACGTCTGGGCCTGCAAGAACTACGACGGCGACGTCCAGTCCGACATCGTCGCGCAGGGCTTCGGCTCGCTCGGCCTCATGACCTCGGTGCTCATGACCCCGGACGGCACCGTCGAGGCCGAGGCCGCCCACGGCACGGTGACCCGGCACTTCCGCCAGCACCAGCAGGGCAAGGAGACCTCGACCAACCCGATCGCGTCGATCTTCGCGTGGTCGCGGGGTCTGGCCCAGCGCGGTCGTCTCGACAAGAACGACGAGCTCGTCGACTTCGCCGAGAAGATCGAGCAGGTCTGCATCCAGACCGTCGAGGACGGCAAGATGACCAAGGACCTGGCGCTGCTGATCGGCAAGGACGCGCCGTACCTCAACACCCAGGACTTCCTCGACGCGATCGACGAGGGCCTGCAGAAGGCGATGGCCTGACCGTCTCCTGAACGAACGGCACTCTCGCGCACCCGGATGCTGCGAGGGTGCCGTTCGCTCGTCGCGGGCCTGACACACTCCCGGCGTGATCGAACCCGAGCGCCCGACCCGTGGCCACGTGATCGGGGACGGGCTGGCCTGGACCGCCCGGTGGAGCTGGCGGTTCCTCGTGGTCACCGCGGCGCTCGTGGTGCTCGGCCTGGTGATCGGCCAACTCTGGTCGATCATGTTCCCGGTCTTCCTCGGGCTGATCGTCGCGACCGTGATCGAGCCGCCCGTGGCGTGGCTGCGCGACCGGCGGGTGCCCTCGACCCTGGCCGCGCTGCTCGTCGTCGTCGGCGGGCTCGCGGTGCTCATCGGCATCGTCGTCCTGCTCGCGCCCTCGGTGGCCGGGCAGGCGCCGGCGATCGTGCAGGGCGCGGTCGGCGGCATCCAGCAGATCCAGCAGTGGGTGCAGGGGCCGCCGCTGAACCTGGGCGCGAGCCAGATCGGCGGCTACGTCGACCTCGCCGTGCAGCGGCTGCAGCAGAGCGCGCTGCAGATCGCGGGCGGCGTGGTCGCCGGGGTGACGACGGTCGCCAACGGCGTGATCAACGCCGTCCTCGCGATCATCCTCGCGTTCCTGTTCGTCAAGGACGGCCCGAAGTTCCTGCCCTGGGTGCGCCGCCGGAGCGGCCCGACGGCGGGCTCGCACCTCGAGGAGGTCAGCCGGCGGGCGTGGGCCCGGCTCGGCGGCTTCATCCGCTCCCAGGCGCTCATCGGTCTGGTGGACGCGATCTTCATCGGGATCGGCCTGGTGATCTTCGGGGTGCCGCTGGCGCTCCCGCTGGCCGTCCTCACGTTCTTCGGCGCCTTCATCCCGATCATCGGTGCTCTCGTGGCCGGGGCGCTGGCGGTGCTCATCGCGCTCGTCGTGCAGGGCCCCACGGTGGCGATCGGGGTGCTGATCCTCATCCTCGCCGTGCAGCAGATCGAGGGGAACCTGCTCCAGCCGCTGGTGCAGGGCAAGGGGCTGGGGCTGAACTCGGCGGTCGTCATCCTCGCCGTGGCCGGCGGCAGCAGCCTGTTCGGCATCGCCGGGGCGTTCTTCGCGGTGCCGGTCGCGGCGGTCGGCGCCGAGATCTTCCGCTACCTCGACCAGCAGGTCGCCCGGCGGACCGGGGAGGCGGACGCGGCGACCGGCCCGACGACGCCTCCGCCGGCCGACGAAGCCGCGGCGGACGACGAGTCGGACCAGCCGGTTCACCCGGTCCCCGAGTCGCGCTCCGCCGAACGCGCCGAGGGCTGACGCGGTTCCCCGAAGGGGGCGTGACCGGTCCCCCGATTCGGGTACGCGCCTGCGGCCCGCGGGGACGTCCCCCGACCTCCGGGTCGGAGAGGACCCCCCGTGACGCAGGAGATCCCCGGCCTCGCCGGGCCGCCCCGGTCGAGTGTGCGACGCACGCGCGGGCAGCTCATCGGGGACGGCCTGTCGTGGACGTCCCGGTGGAGCCTGCGGCTGATCCTCACCGCGCTCGGCGCGGTGACCCTCGGGCTGATCATCGGCGAGCTGTGGTCGGTCGTGCTGCCCGTCCTGCTCGGGCTGATCATCGCGACGGTGCTCGAACCGCCCGCGACCTGGCTGCGCCACCACCGGGTGCCCTCGCTGCTGGCCGCGATCATCGTGGTCCTCGGGGCCCTGGCGATCGTCGGCGGCGTGATCGCGGCGATCGCCCCGTCGGTGGGCGACCAGGTCCCGGAGCTCGTCACGAGCGCCACGGGCGGTATCGAGGACGTGCAGCGCTGGCTCACGACGACGTTCGGGCTCGGTCAGACGCAGATCGGTCAGGCGGTCCAGGCCGGCGTCGACCAGCTGCAGAGCTCCGCGACGATGATCGCCGGGACGGTGTTCACGGGGCTGACCGCCGTGGCGAACGGGTTGATCGACCTGGTGCTGGCGCTCGTCCTCGCGTTCCTGTTCGTCAAGGACGGCTACCGGTTCCTGCCGTGGCTGCGCCAGCAGGTCGGCACGACGGCGGGCGTGCACCTCGCCCAGGTCGGCTCCCGCGCGTGGGACCGGCTCGGCGGCTTCATCCGTTCCCAGGCGATCATCGGGTTCGTCGACGCCGCCTGCATCGGCATCGGCCTGGTGATCCTCGGGGTGCCGTTGGCCCTCCCGCTGGCGGTGCTGACCTTCTTCGGGGCGTTCATCCCCATCGTGGGCGCGCTGACCGCGGGCGCCCTGTCGGTGCTGATCGCCCTGGTCAGCAACGGGCTCACCAACGCGCTGATCGTCCTGGTGCTGATCCTCGCGGTGCAGCAGATCGAGGGGAACCTGCTCCAGCCGCTGGTGCAGGGCCGGGGCCTGGGCCTGCACGCCGCCGTCGTCATCCTCGCCGTCACCGGCGGGAGCAGCGTCGCCGGCGTGGTCGGCGCCTTCCTCGCGGTGCCCGTGGTCGCGGTGGCCGCGGAGATCGCCCGCTACACCAACGAGCAGATCGACCTGCGCGCCCGCTCGGACGACGAGCACCCCAGCCAGGCGCCCCGGCCGACCGACGCCGAACTCCTGGCGGCCGAGCGGCCCCGCCCGGCGGGCCGGCTGGCCCGCTGGATCCGGCGCCACCGGGCGACCGCCGGGCCGGACGAGGCCGTGGCGGCCGAGGACGGGACGAACCCGGTGCGCGGCGGCTCCTCCCGGGACGGAGCCGCTGCGACGAACGAGTGACTCGCGCCCGCCGTCACCCCGGGGCAACATGCGTCGCCTTCACTGTCGCCTCGACCCGTCGTCGCGAAGGGGGTGCCGTGCCGGGAGCGATCGAGCGTCTCTCCACCCACGTGCTGGACGTGGCCGCCGGCGTGCCCGCGCCGGACGTGCCCGTGGTGCTGGTGGGTGCGGACGGGACGGTCCTCGGCCGCGGCACGACCGACGCCGACGGACGGGTCGCGCAGCTCAACGACGAGCCGTTCGGTCCGGGCGAGGTGACGCTGACCCTCGACGTCGCCCCGTACATGGTCCGGACCCACGGCACCGTGTTCCACCCGCGGATCACGGTGCACGTCCGGCTCGACGGCACGCGGTCGCACTACCACCTGCCCGTCCTCGCCGGACCGTTCTCCCACACGACCTACCTGGGGAGTTGATCGGCGCGTGGGCATCGTCCTCGGCACGAATCAGTACGGGAAGGCGGAGGTCCGGCTGGTCCACGTGGACCGGTCGACGCCGCAGCACGTGATCACCGACGTGAACGTCACCAGCCAGCTCTTCGGCGACTTCACCGAGACCCACCTGACCGGGGCGAACGGCGCCGTGATCGCGACCGACACGCAGAAGAACACCGTCTACGCGCTGGCCCGCACCGGCGGGATCACCACGATCGAGGAGTTCGCGCTGCGGATGGCGCGGAACTTCGTCGGGAAGTACGACCAGGTCACCGGGGCGCGGCAGGAGATCGAGCAGTACTCCTGGAACCGCATCGAGACCGACGCGACGCCCGCGCACGACCACGCCTTCGTGCGCGCGGGCACCGAGACGCGCACCGTCGTCGTCACGAAGCGCGGAGCCGCGGAGACGGTGATCTCGGGACTGAAGGACCTGGTGGTCCTCAAGAGCACCGGCAGCGAGTTCTGGGGCTTCCCCGACGTCGAGTACACCTCGCTGCGCGAGACGACCGACCGCATCCTCGCCACCGAGGTCTCGGCCCGCTGGCGTTACGTCGACACGGACGTCGACTGGGACAAGGCGTTCGCCGCCGTCCGGCAGACCATGCTGGACTTCTTCGCCGGCACGCACAGCTACTCGATGCAGCAGACGCTCTACGCCATGGGGCAGGGCGTGCTCGAGGCCCACCCGGAGATCGCCGAGATCCGGTTCTCGATGCCCAACAAGCACCACTTCCTGGTCGACCTCTCGCCGTGGGGCCTCGACAACCCGAACGAGGTCTGGTTCGCCGCCGACCGGCCGTACGGCCTGATCGAGGCGGTCGTGACGCGCGACGACGTGCCCGCGGACGAGGCGGCGTGGGCCGGGATCGCGGGGTTCTGCTGATGAGCGCCGCGGACGAGAAGGCCACCGCCACCCCCGAGGACGTCGAGGTGCCGGGGCCGCGGCACGCGGCCGACGACGTGACGCGACCCGAGGACGAGCGCGCCGGGATCGGCACCGCCGGGCTCTACGGCCTGCAGCACATCCTCGCGATGTACGCGGGCGTCGTCTCGCCCCCGATCATCATCGGGGGCGCACTCGGCCTCGGCACGGCCGAGCAGGCGACGCTGGTGACGGCCGCGCTGTTCGTCTCGGGGCTCGGGACGCTGCTGCAGTCGCTGGGCATCGGCCCGGCCGGGCGCAGCTGGATCGGCTCGCAGCTGCCGCTCGTGCAGGGCGTGTCCTTCGCCGCGGTCGGCACGATGACGGCGGTGGCCACGGACGCGACGATCGGCTCGCCGGAGGCGCGGCTGGCCACGATCTTCGGGGCGGTCATCGTGGCGGGCTTGATCGGCTTCGTGATCGCGCCGCTCTTCGCCTCCCTGGTGCGGTTCTTCCCGCCGGTGGTGACCGGCACCGTCATCACCGTCATCGGGCTCTCGCTGTTCCCCGTGGCGCTGCGCTGGATCCGGGGCAACGAGACGATCACGGTGAACGGGGCCCGGGTGCCGAACCCGGCCTACGGCTCCGCGACGAGCCTCGTGCTCGGTGCCCTGACGTTGCTGGTGACGTTGCTCGTCGCCCGCTTCGCGCCCGGCTTCTGGTCGCGGATGGCGGTACTGCTCGGACTGGTGTTCGGGACCGTGCTGGGCACCGCGCTCGGCCTGGTGAACTGGGGCCGGGTGGCGCAGGGCCCGATCGTCGGCTTCCCGACGCCGTTCGCCTTCGGCGTCCCGCTGTTCTCCGTCGGCGTGATCATCTCGATGACGATCGTGATCCTGGTGATCATGGCCGAGACCACCGCCGACATCCTCGCGGTCGGCGAGATCCTGAAGACGCGCACCGACCGCAAGCGGATCGCGTCGGGCCTGCGCGCCGACATGGCGGCCACGGCGGTCTCGCCGGTGTTCAACGGGTTCCCGATCTCGGCGTTCGCGCAGAACGTCGGCATGGTGGCGATCACCGGCATCCGCTCGCGGCACGTCGTCGCGGCCGGCGGCGGCATCCTGGTCCTGCTCGGCCTGCTCCCGGTGCTCGGCCGCGTGATGAACGCGATCCCGCTGCCGGTCCTCGGCGGCGCGGGCATCGTCCTGTTCGGCAGCGTCGCGGCCGCCGGGATCCGGACGCTCTCCCGGGTGGAGTTCACCAACTCGAACATCCTGATCGTGGCCGCCTCGATCGGGCTCGGCATCGTGCCGATCACGGTGCCCGAGGTCTACGAGCACGTGCCCGAGTGGCTCGGACACGTCGTGGAGTCCGGGATCAGCGCCGCGGCGATCACGGCGGTCGTCCTGAACCTCGCCTTCAACGGACGCTCCTCGGGCGCGCAGGAGGCCGCGCACTGAGCCCCTCTAGGGTCGGGCGGCGATGCCCACCGATCTCGCCGTGCGTGCCCGCCGGGTGGTCCTGCCCGGCGGGACCGCACCCGCCGTCGTGACCGTCTCCGCCGGGCGGATCACCGCCGTCCTCGACCACGACGCGCCCGTCGCGGGTCCCGTCGTCGACCTTCCCGACGACGAGGTCCTGCTGCCCGGGCTCGTCGACTCGCACGTCCACGTCGACGAACCCGGCCGCACCCACTGGGAGGGCTTCGCGACGGCGACCGCCGCGGCCGCCGCCGGCGGGATCACCACGCTCGTGGACATGCCGCTGAACTCGATCCCGCCGACGATCGACCCGGACGCGCTCGCGGCGAAGCGGGACGCCGCGCGCGACCAGGTGGCCGTGGACGTCGCGTTCTGGGGCGGGGCGGTCCCGGTGCGCGACGGCGTCCCGGACGCGGCCGGCCGGGTCGACCCCGGCCGGATGCGGGCGCTCGCGGCCGCCGGGGTGCGCGGCTTCAAGTGCTTCCTCACCGACTCCGGGGTCCCGGAGTTCCCGGCGGTCTCCCACGACGACCTCGAGCTCGCCGCCGCGACCTGCGCCGAGCTGGACCTGCCGTTGATCGTGCACGCCGAGGACGACGGGGTGCTCGCCGAGGCGCCGCCGGCCGGGACCGACTACCGGACGTTCCTCGCGTCCCGCCCGCCCGGCGCGGAGACCACCGCGGTGCTGCGGCTCGCCGCGATCGCGGCGCGGACCGGGGCGCACGTGCACGTCCTGCACGTGTCGGCCTTCGAGGCCGCGGAGGAGATCGGCGTCGCGCGGGACGCCGGGGTGGCGCTGACCGCCGAGACCTGCCCGCACTACCTCGCGCTCGCCTCGGAGACGATCCCCGGCACGGCGGGCAAGTGCTGCCCGCCGGTGCGCTCCGAGGCCAACCGCGAGCTGCTCTGGGGCGCGCTCGGTGCGGGCCGCCTCGACGCCGTCGTCTCCGACCACTCGCCGTGCCCGCCGGAACTCAAGGAGGGCGGCTTCGACCGCGCCTGGGGCGGGGTCTCGTCGCTGGAGGTGGCGCTGCGCGTGGTGTGGTCGGGCGCCGAGGCGCGCGGCCACACCCTCGACGACCTCGCCCGCTGGATGGCGGACGCCCCCGCGCGGCTCGCCGGGCTGGACACCAAGGGCCGCATCGAGGTGGGACGGGACGCCGACCTGGTGGTGTTCGCCCCGGACGAGATCGCCGCGGTCGACCCGGCCGCCCTGCACCAGCGCCACCCCGTCACGCCCTACGCCGGGATGGCCCTGCGCGGCGCCGTCCGGCGGGTCTGGCTGCGTGGCGCCGCACCCGGTGCCGGACGCCTGCTCCCCGAGGAGGTCGCGTGATCGACCTGGCGTCGCGAGCCGTCGGCGGCGGCGTGGTGGCCGCGAGCGACGAGACGTTCGCGGAGAAGGAGAACCTCGTCGCGGCGGCGGCGCCCACCCACGCCGCGCACACCTTCGGGCACAAGGGACAGGTCTACGACGGCTGGGAGACCCGTCGCCGGCGCGGGGACCTCGACGGTGAGGATTGGGCAATCGTCCGCCTCGGCCTGCCCGGTGTCGTGCACCGCGTCGTCGTCGACACGGCGTTCTTCGACGGCAACCACCCGGTCTCCGCCGAGGTCGACACCTGCTGGGTCGAGGGCCGTCCGACGCCCGCGGAGGTCGTCGCGGGCCCGTGGGAGCGGCTCTGCGGCACCCCGCTGCAGGGGAACACCGCGCACCCGGTCGACGCCGAGGTCCCGCGCGCCGCGACCCACGTCCGCCTGCGGATCCGTCCCGACGGCGGGGTCGCGCGACTCCGGGTGCTCGGGGAGGTCCTGCCCGACGTCCGCCGGTGGCGCGGGATCGGCGTCGACCTCGCCTCGCTCGGGGCCGGTGGGCGCGTGCTGGACGCCTCGAACCGGCACTACTCGCCGCCGGAGAACCTGCTGCTGCCCCGCTCGGCGGCGACCATGGGCGAGGGCTGGGAGACCCGGCGGCGTCGCGACGGCGGGTTCGACTGGGTCGACGTCGCGCTCGGCGTCGCGGGCCACGTACACCAGGCGGTCGTCGACACCACGCACTTCGTCGGGAACGCCCCCGGCACGGTGCGGCTCGTGGCGGTCGGGGACTCCGGCGAGGCCGAGCTCCTGCCCGAGACCCCCGTGCAGCCCGACACCGAGCACTGGTTCGGCCCGGCGGACGGCCTCGAGGCCGGGCTCGTCGTCGGGCGGGTGCGGGTGGAGGTCCGTCCCGACGGCGGGTTCGCGCGGCTGCGGCTGCACGGGCGCCCCACCCCGGAGGCGGTTGCGACCGCGGGTCTCACCCGGTTCGACGCCGTCCCCGCCGCCGTCGCCGAGCAGGTGCTCCTCGGGTGCTGCTCCGCCCCCGGCTGGGGCGCCGACGTCGCGGCCGGCCGCCCCTACGGCTCCCTCGACGCGCTCGTCGCGACGGCCACGGACCGCGTCCTGGCTCTCGACGACGCCGAGTTCGCCGCCGCACTCGCCGGGCACGCCCGGATCGGCGCGCCCCGCGACGGCGTCGGCGCCCGCGAGCAGGCCGGGGTCGGGGCCGCCGACCGCGCCGCGCTCGAGGAGGGCAACCGCGCCTACGAGGAGCGGTTCGGGTACGTGTACCTGGTCCGCGCGGCGGGACGCAGCGGCGCCGAGCTGATGGCGCTGCTGCGCGAGCGGCTCGCGCACGACCCGGCCACCGAGGCGGGAGTGGTGCGCGCCGAGCTGGCGGAGATCACGGCGCTGCGGCTGCGGGACCTGTGGGTGCCGTGAGCGGGTCGTCTCCTGATGGCAGCGAAGCGTCGTCGCTGTCAGCCAGTGGCAGTAACGACGCTTCGCTGCCACCAGGAGAGGGGCTGCTCGACGCGATCGACGCCCGCCTCGCCGTCACCGACGCCGCCCTGGACGCCGACGAGGCGGCCCGGGCCCGGCTCGCCGCGCGCGACCCCGAGCCGGTGCACGTCTGCTACGTCCCCGCCGACCGCGTCACCCCGACCACGGCCCGGGAGTGGGGCGACGAGGCCGTCGCCGCGCTCGACCGGTTCGCCGACGACCCCGAGCTGCCCGCCGTCCTCGGCGTGTCCCCTGACGAGCTCCGCGCCGCCCTGCACCGGGTCGCCCGGATGCTCGCCGCCCGGCCGGTCGCCGACCTGCGCGCCGACCTCGAGGACGGCTTCGGCCACCGCCCGGACGCCGAGGAGGACGCCGCGGCGGTCGCCGCCGGCCGGGCCCTCGCCACGATGCTCGCCGACGAGCGCGGCCCCGTCCGCGGCGGGCCGCGCGTCAGGTCGATGGAGCGCGCCACCCGCCGTCGGGGCCTGCGCTCGTGGGCCCTCGTCGCCGACGCCTTCCTGACGGCGGGTGGGGACCCGTCCCGCCTGCGGGTCACCCTGCCGAAGGTGTCGGCGCCCGAGCAGGTCACGGCGTTCGTCGAGGCGACGGCGGCCCTCGAGGCCCGCCACGGGATCGGCCCGGTGCCCGTCGAGCTGCAGATCGAGACCCCGCGGGGTGCGCAGCGGGTGGACGCCCTGGTGGCGGCGGCGGGCTCCCGGGCGGCCGGGCTGCACTACGGCACCTACGACTACTCGGCGAGCCTCGGCATCGCCCCCGACCAGCAGCGGGCCGACCACCCCGCCGCCGAGCACGCGAAGTTCGCGATGCAGCTCGCCGGGGCGGCCGCCGGGGTGCCGGTCTGCGACGGGTCGAGCGCCGTGCTGCCCGTCGGGGACCGCGCGCAGGTGCTCGCCGCGTGGGGCATCCAGGCCCGCATCGTCCGGCGCGCCCTGGAGCTCGGGATCGGCCAGGGCTGGGACATGCACCCGGCGATGGTCCCGGCACGACTCGTCGTCGTGACCGCCGTCCACCGCGCCGGGCTCCCCGCCGCGGTCGAGCGCCTGCGCGCGTACCGGGCCGGGGCGTCGTCGGGAACCCTCGACGAACCCGCCACCGAGCGCGCGCTCGTCGGGTTCCTGCGCCGCGGCGTCGCGTGCGGGGCGGTGGACCCGGACGAGGTCGACGGGCTGCTGTGACCACGTCCGACCACACGACCCCGGAACGTCACACGACGGAGGTCGCACACCGCCTACAGTGACCGGTCACGGCACCGTGGCCGGCCCCGCCCGACGCAGCGACCACGGGAGGCCCGATGTTCGACGTCCCCATCGTCGACCTGTCGCCCTACCTCGACGGCGACCCCGCCGTCCGGCCCCGCACCGCCATCGCGCTGGACCGCGCCTGCTGCGAGGTCGGCTTCGTGCAGCTCGTCGGGCACGGCGTGCGGCCCCGGTCGGTGGCGGCGCTCTCGGACGCGGTGGACGCGTTCTTCGCCCTGCCGCCGGAACGCAAGCAGGCGCTGATCGTCACCGACGGCACCAACCGCGGCTACAGCCCGCCGCGCAGCGAGTCGCTGAGCCGCAGCCTCGGCGTCGAGCAGACCGGGAACATGAACGACTACTTCGAGGCGTTCAACGTCGGCACCGCCGCCGACGGACCGGACTCCGGCGGCGACGGCAACGTGTGGCCGGACCTGCCGGGGTTCCGCGAGGCGGTCGAGACCTGGACCCGCGAGGCCCGCCGGGTGGTGCGGGCGCTGGCCAGCGCGCTCGGCGACGCCCTCGGCGACCGGGACGTGCTGCACCGGCTCGCGGACGACCCCGTGCAGGTGCTGCGCCTGAACCACTACGCGCTCGAGGAGCAGGACCTGCCCGAGGGCGCCGACCTCTCCGGGATGGGCGAGCACACCGACTACGGCCTGGTGACCGTGCTGTGGGCGGACCGCGTGCCGGGACTGCAGGTGCTCCACGAGGGCACGTGGCAGGACGTGCTGCCCGCCCCGAACGCCCTGCTGGTCAACCTCGGGGACCTCACCGCCCACCTGACCGGCGACCGGTGGCGCTCGACCCTGCACCGGGTCCGGCCGCCGGTCCGCGACGGCCGGGTCCTGCGGCGCCGGTCGGCGGCGTTCTTCCACGACGGCGACCCGGACGCGGTGGTCCGGACCCTGCCCCTGCCCGGTGCGGTGCCCTACCCGGCGACCACGGTGCGGGAGCACCTCGCCCGCAAGCTCGCGGGCAGCCGGACGGGGACCCCGAACACGACGGCCGGGCGCGAGGCGGCCCGGGTCCGGGAGGCGGCGCGATGAGCGACGACGGGCGGTTCCTGCGCGAGGCGGTCGCGATCGCCGAACGCAACGTGGCCGACGGCGGCGGCCCCTTCGGCGCGCTGATCGTGGCCGACGGCACGGTCCTCGCCCGCGGCCGGAACCGGGTCACCCGCGACCTGGACCCGACCGCCCACGCCGAGGTGACCGCGATCCGCGCGGCGTGCCGCGCCCGCCGTGACTTCTCGCTGACCGGGGCGACGCTGTACACGAGCTGCGAGCCGTGCCCGCTGTGCGTCTCGGCCTCGCTGTGGGCCCGGCTGGACCGGGTGGTGTACGCCGCGGACCGGCACGACGCGGCCCGGGGCGGCTTCGACGACCGGGAGTTCTACGAGCTCTTCGCGGCCGACCCCGGCACCTGGCCCACCCGGGTGGAGGCGATGGGGTCGAGCCTGGAGCTCGACGCGCAGGCGCCGTTCGACGCCTGGCTCGCCAAGGGCGACCGGGTGCACTACTAGTGGATCTGCTCACGGTCGGGACCTTCGCACGACCCACCGACGACGACGCCCTGCGCACGCTCCAGCCGACCCTCGGCCCCGACCGCACGCTGCTCGGCGGCGGCACCTGGCTGTTCTCCGTGCCGCAGCCCCACCTCGCCGGGGTCGTCGACCTCGTCGGGCTGGGCTGGGAACCGCTGGTCGCGGGCGTCGACGGGCTCACGGTCGCGGCGACGACGACCCTCGCGCAGCTGGCCGACGTCGACCCGTCGTCGTACGCGGACTGGCCGGCGGTCGCGCTCTTCGCGGGCTGCTGCGAGGCGCTCGTCGGGTCACGGAAGATCCAGCGGGTCGCCACCGTCGGCGGCAACGTCTGCCTCGCGCTGCCGGCCGCGCCGATGGTCACGCTCGCGGCGGTGCTCGACGGGACGGCCACGCTCTGGGGTCCGCACGGCGGGTCGCGCGCGGCCGCCGTCGTCGACCTCGTCGCGGGCCCGCAGCGCAGTGCCCTCGCGCCCGGGGAGGTGCTGCGTGCGATCCACCTGCCCGCTGCCGCCCTGCGCGCCCGCACGGCCCTGCGCAAGGCGTCGCTGTCGCCGCTCGGGCGCTCGGCGGCCCTGCTCGCGGGGCGACGGGACCCCGACGGCGGGTTCGTCCTCGCCGTCACCGCGTCCCTGCCGCGGCCCGCCGTCCTGCGGTACGCCGAGGTCCCGGCGGCGGAGGTGCTCGCGGCGGACGTCGCGGCGCTGGGGGAGACCGTCGGGGGTGGCTGGTACGACGATCCGCACGGCTCGCCCGCGTGGCGGCGGGCGATGTCGTTGCTGCTCGCCGAGGAGGTCCGGCGGGAGCTGGGGGACACGGGATGACGACCGTCGACGGGGTGCCGCTCGACGCCGCTCCCCGCCCCGGGCAGTGCCTGCGGACGTATCTGCGCGAGCACGGCCACCAGGCCGTGAAGCGCGGCTGCGACGCGGGGGACTGCGGGGCGTGCACGGTGCTCGTCGACGGCGCGGCCGTCCACTCCTGCCTCTACCCCGCGGTGCGCGCGAGCGGCGCGATCGTCACCACCGCGGCGGGCCTGCCGGAGGGGCCCGACGATCCGCGTCCCCGGTTCGCCGCGGCGGCCGGCTTCCAGTGCGGGTTCTGCACGGCGGGGCTGGTGACGACGGCGGCGGCCGCGCCCGCGCAGGTGGCCGACCCGCAGGAGCGGGCGCGTGCCCTGCAGGGCAACCTCTGCCGCTGCACCGGCTACCGCGCGATCGCCGACGCGCTCGACCGGCACACGACCACGGCGGCCGGTCCCGTCGGGGCGTCGTCGCCGGCGCCCGCCACGGAGCGGATCGTGCGGGGGAGCGAGCCGTTCACGTTCGACGGGGAGGCCCCGCCCGGCACCGCGCACCTCGTCGTCGTGCGCAGCCCGCACGCGCACGCCCGCATCACGCGGATCGACACCGAGGCGGCCGAAGCCCTGCCGGGGGTCCTCGCCGTGCTCACCCACTCCGACAGCCCCGACGTGCTGTTCTCCACCGCCCGGCACGAGAGCCGCCTCGACGACCCCGACGACACGCGCGTCCTCGACGACGTGGTGCGGTTCCACGGCCAGCGGGTCGCCGCCGTGGTCGGCGCCGACCTCGCCGCGGCGGAGGCCGGGGCGCGGGCCGTCGTCGTGGAGTACGAGCCGCTGCCGCCGGTCCTCGACGTGGAGACCGCGCGGGACGCGCCCCCGATCCACGGGGAGAAGACCGGGAGCCGGATCGCCGACCCGGCCCGCAACGTCGTCGCCGCGCTCCACCAGGGCGTCGGCAGCATCGCCGCCGGGATCGCCGAGGCGCGGGCCGCGGGCGGCGCCGTCGTCACGGGCACGTGGCGCACGGGGCGGGTCTCGCCGGCGTCGTTGGAGACCCACGGCAGCCGCGCGTGGGTCGACGACACCGGTCGGCTCGTCGTCCGGACGTCCACCCAGGTGCCGTTCCTCGTGCGCGACGAGCTGGCGCGGGTGCTCGGCCGGGCGCCGGCGTCGGTCCGCGTGACCACCGGCCGGGTCGGCGGCGGGTTCGGCTCGAAGCAGGAGATGCTCACCGAGGACCTCACCGCGCTCGCGGCCCTGTACACCGGGCGGCCGGTGCAGTGGGAGCTCACCCGCACCGAGTCGTTGACCGCGACGCCGACCCGGCACCCGATGCGGGTCACCGCCACGGTCGCCGCGCGGCCGGACGGCACGCTCACCGCCCTCGGGATCGACCTGCTCTCCGACGCCGGGGCGTACGGCAACCACTCGCCCGGCGTGATGTTCCACGGCTGCCACGAGTCGATGGCCCTCTACCGGTGCGCGAACAAGCGGGTCGACGCCGAGGCGGTGTACACCACCACGCCGCCGTCGGGCGCGTTCCGCGGCTACGGCCTCGGGCAGGTGCAGTTCGCGATCGAGTCGGCGCTCGACGACCTGGCCCGCGAGCTGGGGCTCGACCCCTTCGAGCTGCGTCGACGGGTCGTCGTGCGGCCCGGTGACCCGTTCGTCGCGTCCGCGGACCCGACCGAGCACCCCGACGACCTGGCCTTCGGCTCCTACGGCCTGCCCGAGTGCCTGGACCTCGCGCAGGCGGCCCTGGCCCGCGACGGCGACCCGGCACCCACCGGGCCGACGTGGCGGGTGGGGGAGGGCATGGCGTCCACCATGATCGCGACGATCCCGCCGCGCGGGCACCGGGCGCAGGCCGTCGTGGCCCTCGAGGCCGGGCGCTACCGGGTGCGGGTGGGCACCGCCGAGTTCGGCAACGGCACCGCCACCGTGCACACCCAGATCGCCGCCACCGCGCTCGGCGCCCGGCCCGACCAGGTGGAGCTGCACGGGGGCGACACCGACGCCGTCGACGTCGACACCGGCGCGTTCGGGTCCACCGGCACGGTCGTGGCCGGCACCGCGGTGGCCCGCGCCGCGGAGGCCCTCGCCACCGAGCTGCGAGGGAAGACGGCGGCGCGGCTCGGCGTCGCGCCCGCCGACTGCACGCTCGGCCCGGACGGCGTCACCGCCGTCGACGGCCGCCGGATCGACCTGGCCGACCTCGCCGGCGCGCGAGGCGAGGGCGCGCACGGCGGGTCCCCCCGGTCGGTCGCGTTCAACGTGCACGCGGTGCGGGTCGCCGTCGACACCGCGACCGGGGAGATCCGCGTCCTGCGCTCGGTGCACGCGGCGGACGCCGGTGTGGTGGTCAACCCGCAGCAGTGCCGCGGCCAGGTGGAGGGCGGGGTCGCCCAGGGGATCGGGACGGCGCTGTACGAGGAGATCCGGCTCGACGACGCCGGCCGCGTCACCACCCGGGTGCTGCGCGACTACCACCTGCCCCAGTTCGCCGACGTCCCGCGCACCGAGGTGCTCTTCGCCGACACGGTCGACACCCTCGGGCCGTTCGGTGCGAAGTCGATGAGCGAGTCGCCCTACAACCCCGTGGCCCCGGCGATCGCCAACGCGATCCGCGACGCCGTCGGGGTCCGGCCCCGCCGCCTGCCGATGACCCGGGACCGGGTGTGGGCGCTGTGCCGGCACGCGGCTGCGGTGTGCGACGCGTCGGATCCGCCGGGTGACGTCACGTCCGCTCACGGTCCGGCTCGGCTGGTGTAGGTGTGGCCGGTCGGGGTGGTGGTCCGCACGGTGTGCGGTCGGTCGCCGGTTCCGTCGTGGACGACGTCGTGGCGCCAGCCGGGGAGTTCCTTGTCCTCGTTGTGGCGCACGCAGTTCCCGCGGCCGTTCCGGAAGCTGGTCGGGCCGCCGGCCTTGCTCCCGCGGATGTGGTCGAGGTGGCGGATGGGGGCGTCGCAGAACGCCTCGCGGCACCAGCCGTGATCGCGCCAGGTGATCAGCTTCGCGAGGAACCCGTCGAACAACCGCCGCGTCGGGTCTCCGCCGACCAGGCCGCCGTGGGTGGGGTGGGCGAACAGTCTCCGCCACCACCGTCTCCCGCCGGTGCGCCGCAACAGCTCGACGACGATCCCGCCCGGCAGCGGCCCGTGCCCCACCAGTTCGGCGGTCTTCGGGCTCTCGAGGTCGGTGAGGGCGTCGAGCGGGAGCACGATCCCGACCTCGACGTCGACGTCCTGCGCGCGGGCCTGCCCGGTGAGTCGTTCGACCAGGGTGTCGGCGACGATCTGGTCACGGGACCGCCCGCCGGACTCGCCGGTGGCGACCAGGGTGTCGGCGTGCCGACGCAGCGCGGCGATGCAGGCGACGCCCTGCTCGACGGGGAGCAGGCCGGACAGCACGCTCATGGTGTCCGGCGCGGGGCGCAGCGTGACGCGGCGGTCCTCGCGGGCGGTACGTCCGCGTCGGAGGAAGCCGACCGGGTCGGCCTCGTAGGCGATCTTCTTCACGGCCGCGACCGCGGCCTTGCGGCCCAGCTCCTCGAGCCCGGCCTCCGCGGCCTGCTCGTCGACCAGCCGGCGGAGCTCGGGGTCGAGGTGGCTGGTCAGGGACACGATCTGCTCGGCGAGGTACTCACTGATCCGTCCCGCGACCAGCAGGGCGCGGGTGCAGGGCAGGTCGGTGGCCAAGGCCCGCGCGACGTTCAGACGCCGGTCGGCCACGTGGGGGGAGACGTGCGCGGCGAGGGCGATCTGGTCGCCGATCCCGCGGCCGAGTTTCTCCGGGTCCAGCCGACCGGTCGCGATCTGGTCGAGCTGCTGTTCGACCTGCGCGCGACCGAACGCGACCATCGCGGTGTGCTGCGCCGCCGCCAGCGCTGCGCGAGCGCGTTCGAGGACCGCGATCCGGTCGATGCAGGCGGCGCCGTCCCCGACCGGGTCGGTCGGGAGCTCGGCGAGTTCCCCGAGGCGCGTGAGCAGACCGGTCAGCTCCACACCGACCGGGTCCACCGCCTCGTTCGAACTCATGTTTGCAAGCTAGCAGCGACCCCCGACAGCCTCCGGGCCGTCGAGGTCCCGCTCAGGCCCGACGTTCGTAACCTTCGTCGAGACGGCCACCGAGACGTGCGAGCTCGGCGTTCCCGAGGGCGAGCAGGAGGCCGGGATCACCGCCGACGGCGCGCTCGAAGCCGGCGACCAGCCTCTGGGCGAGGTCGGGATCGACCTGGTGGAGCCGACGGAGGAGCCAGCGACCGGAGCCGGTCCAGCACGTCCGGCTCACGAGCATCAGGTCGGCCAGGTCGGTGAACACGGATGCGGTGATCGCCGCGCGTTCACCGGGGTCGGGGGTGTCGGCGAGGTCGTCGAGCAGCGCGGTGAGCCGATAACGGCGGTCCTCGAGTTCTGCGGCGTCGACGACGTCCGGCCCGGCTTCCCACCGGCGACGGGCGAGCTCCTGCAGAGGCGCGATCCGTCCGAAGGGATCACTGACGATCGTGCCGGTCGCGAGCATGTGGAGCAGCGGCGAACGACGAAGCCTCCGTTCACGGCCGAGGAAGTCCACGAGCGACTCCTCGGTGTGGACGAAGAATTCGACCGGACGGCCGCGGAGGCGCTCGGTGACACGCATGGGAGCGGGCGGGCCGGACAGCAGGACCACCATGTCGAGATCGGAGCTCGCGGTGCTCTCGCCGTGCGCGGCACTGCCGCCGAGGACGGCGCCCAGCGCCTCGGGGAAGCGATCCGAGAGGATCTGCTGGACGAGCACGAAGGCAAGGGTCGGACACGTCCCTCGTCCGCGGCAACGCGAAGACGCCCGTCACGACCTACAGCTTCAGTGCCACCGCTCCGGCCACCAGGGCGACGCCGCCCAGCACCAGGTACGCCGTCGGGAACCCGCCCACCAGGTCGGCGACGAGGACACCGCCGGCCGGGGCGAGGGCGATGGCCACGGTGCTCGGCGCCGTGAAGACGCCGTTGACCCGGCCGAAGGAGGTCGTGCCCCAGCGGTCGGCCACCACCGAGGCCTGCAGCAGCGTGTGCATCCCGCGGCACGCACCGGCCAGGACGGCCACGGCGATGACGAGCCCCACCGGGCCCGGGAGCAGGCCCACGACCACCACGAGCGCGCCGCCGACGGTGAGCACGGTCGCGACCCGGACGGCCGGTGTCGTCCGGCGGGCGAGCGGCGCGTAGAGCAGCCGGCCGCCGACCTGCCCCGCCCCGATCAGCCCGAGGCCCACGGACGCGAGCCCGAGCGAGGCCCCGCGCGCCTCCAGCAGGCCGACGAGGTTGATCGTCGCGGAGTAGAGCCCGAAGCCGGCCAGGGCGAGCGCCGCGGCGAGCCCGAGGAAGCGCGGGGAGCGGAGCACCGCCCGGGCCGCGTCGTCGGGAGCACCGGGCCGCACGACCGGCGGTGTCCACGGCACCCGCAGGAACACCGCGTGCAGCGGGATCGTCACGACGGCCAGGACCAGCGCGAGGACCAGGTAGCTGTCACGCCACGTCAGGATCCCGGCGAGCGCCGCCGTAACCGGGGCAAACACGGTCGAGGCGAACCCCGCCACGAGCGTGAGGGTGGTCAACGGACGCAACCGGTCGGCGCCGAACCACCCGGTGATCGCGGCGAAGGCGGGCGGGTAGAAGGTCGCGGCCTGCCCGAGGCCGGCCACCGCCCACGCGAGGTAGAACCACGGCAGGGCGGGTGCCCGGGCCACGGCCAGGAGGCCGAGCACGCCGAGGACCGACCCCGTCGTCATGACCGGCCGGGGACCCACGCGGTCCAGCAACCGCCCGACGACCACCCCGGCCAGCGCCGAGACGATCGCCCCGAGCGAGAACGCCCCCACCGCTGCCGTCGACGACCAACCGGTCTCGGCCGTGATCGGACCCAGCAGCACCGGGAAGGCGTAGTAGAGGGTGCCCCAGCTCGTGATCTCGGTGACGCAGAGCGCCACCAGGCCCCGTCCGCGAGCGTCCATCGCCCGCGGACGGTGCCACAGCGGACGTCAGATCAGGAGGCCTCGACCTTCGGCATGATGTCGTTCTTGATCCGCTTGAGGTCGTCCAGCGTCTTCGACGTGGGCACGTCGGTGAACGGCGGCCAGATCAGCGGCATCGTCAGGCCGGCCTCCTTGTAGGCCTTGAGCCGGTCGGTGAGCTGGGCCTCGGTCCCGACGAGCAGGTTCGTGGGGACGCCGACGTCGGTCTGGTCGGTCTCGACGTCGGTGATGACCGTCCAGATCATCGAGCAGATCTCGAGGTCCTTCGAGCGCTTCTCGCTCCCGATCTCCTCGAACTGCTGGTCGATGGCGGTGAGCCACTTCCCGAGGCTGGTCGGCGAGTCCTGGATGCCGATGAACCCGTCGAGGTCGTACTTCGAGATCCGCTTGGCGGCCCGCAGCGGGTCCTTGAGGCCGGACATGAAGATCGGCGGCCGCGGCGACTGGAGCGGCTTGTGGCCGAAGCCGCAGGGCTCGAAGTCGGCGAACTCGCCGTGGAACTCGAAGTGGTCGTTGCCCCACACGCCCTGCAGGACCTCGATCGTCTCGCGGACGTGCTTGTGGCGCTTCGGGAAGATGTGCGAGGCGCTCGCCGCGGCGAACTCCTCGGGCATCCAGCCGGCGCCGACGCCGACGTTGAGGCGACCGCCGGAGAGGTGGTCGATGGTGGCGAGCTCGGCGGCGAGGACGCCGGGCGAGCGGAACGGCGTGTCGATGATGCTCTGGCCGATGCGGACCTTCGACGTCTTCGCGGCCAGCCACGGCAGCAGCGGGTAGCCCTGGAACCAGCGCCCCTTCGACTCCACCGGCAGCGCGTTGGGCAGGCCGTCCATCATGCCGAAGGAGTACTCCAGCTCCTGGCGGTCCGAGGCCGCGGGCACGACGATGCGGTCGAGGGTCCAGACGGAGTCGAACTCGAGCTCCTCGGCGAGGGCCGTCAGGTCCTCGAGCTCCTTGATCGACACCTCGGTGCGGAAGTTCGGCAGGTAGAGGGCGAGCTTCATGTCGCGGGTCCTCCTGGGGACGAATCGGTTCGGGTCGAACGCTCTCGGGTGCGGGGGCCGCGGCGACCGCCCGGCGGTCCCAGCCGCGGCGCTGCTCCTGCAGCGAACCACCATGGGTGACCCGCCTCACAAGATTGACAACGCTTTCTCAACGTCGGCACAACGGCGCCCGGCGCCCCCGACCCGGTACTTGTCGGCCGCCCGTGCGGCCCGGCACGATCGACGATCAGCCAGCGGAGGGGGTCGCCGTGGACCCGAACGTCGCCCCGCGGGTCCTCGTCGTCGACGACGACGAGGCCGTGCGGACGGTCGCGTCGTGGCAGTTGGAGTCCGACGGGTTCGCCGTCGACCAGGCCGGGGACGGCGCGGCGGCGCTGGCCGCCATCGACGGCACGCCGCCCGACCTCGTGGTGCTCGACCTGACGATGCCCGGCGTGGGCGGTCTCGACGTGCTGCGCCGGGTCCGCGCGGCGCCCGCGACCGAGGCGCTGCCGGTGATCGTCCTGTCCGGGCGCAGCGGCGAGACCGACCGCATCGTCGGCCTCGACCTCGGCGCCGACGACTACCTGGTCAAGCCGTTCTCGCCGGGCGAGCTCGCCGCGCGGGTCCGGTCGGTGCTGCGCCGCTCGCGGCCGACCGCCCCCGTCGTGGCCGGCGACCTCGCGCTCGACGTCGCGGCCCGCGAGGTGCGCCTCGACGGCGAGACCGTGGAGCTGACCGCCCGCGAGTTCGACCTGCTCGCCTTCCTCGTCGCGCACCCGCGCCAGGTCTTCTCCCGCGCCCAGCTGCTCTGCCAGGTGTGGCGCAGCGAGGGCTGGCAGGGCGAGGCCACCGTCACCGAGCACGTCCACCGGCTGCGCCAGAAGCTGCGGCCCGACCCGGAAGTCC
This sequence comes from Actinomycetospora sp. CA-084318, assembly GCF_050955885.1. Lineage (NCBI taxonomy): Bacteria > Bacillati > Actinomycetota > Actinomycetes > Pseudonocardiales > Pseudonocardiaceae > Actinomycetospora > Actinomycetospora sp. CA-084318. Next base: position 5,462,868 of record NZ_CP192098.1, on the reverse strand, counting down.
GCCCGCGCATCCGCACCGTGCGCGGCGTCGGCTACCAGCTCGACCCGTGACGCCGGTCGACGACACCCGCGTCCTGCTCGGCCACCAGCACCGGGTGCTCGAGCTGCTCGCGGGCGGGGCGGCGCGCGGCGAGGTGCTCGAGGCCGTGACGCGGTCGCTGGAGGAGCTGATCCCGGGGAGCCGCTGCTCGGTCCTCGTGCTCGACGCGGTCGCGGGCACGCTGCACCACGGCGCGGCGCCGTCGCTGCCCGCCGAGTACTCGGCGGCGATCGACGGCATGGCGATCGGGCACGACGCCGGGTCCTGCGGCACGGCCGCCTACACCGGGGAGGCGGTGATCGCCGAGGACGTCGCCGTCGACCGCCGGTGGACGCGCTACCGGGACCTCGCGCTGCCGCACGGGCTCCGGTCCTGCTGGTCCAGCCCGATCCGGCTCGGCCGGGCGGACGCGCAGCAGGACGCGGTGCTCGGGACGTTCGCGGTGTACCACGAGGCCGGGCACCGGCCCGACGAGCGCGAGCGGCGCCTGGTCGCCCGCTTCACCGACCTCGCCGCGCTCGCCCTGGAGCACGACCGGCTCTACGGCGCGCTCGCGCAGAGCGAGGAACGGTTCCGCCGGGCGTTCGAGGACAACGCGGTGGGGATGGCGCTCACCGACCTCGACGGCCGGTTCCTCAAGGTCAACCCCGCGCTCGCGCGGATGCTCGGCCGCGGCGCCGCCGACCTGCTCGTCGCCGACCTCTCCGCGGTGGTGCGCCGCGAGGACCGGGCCGGTGCCCGCCTGCTGCTGCGCTCGCTGGCCGGCCGCGGCGGGCCGGTGTTCGGCGCCGCGGCGCCCGGCCCGCTGGAGGTCACGCTCGTCCGGGCCGACGGCAGCACGATCGTCGCGGCCCTCTCCGCGTCCGTCGTCGGCGCCGGGGCCCGGCGCCACCTCAGTCTCAACGTGGTCGACGTGACCGCCCGCCGCGCCGCGCAGCGCGACCGGATCGCCCGGCGCGAGGCCGAGCTGGCCGCCCGCGTCGCCGAGGACGCGAGCCGGGCGAAGTCCGAACTGCTCTCCATGCTCTCCCACGAGCTGCGCACCCCGCTGCAGGCGATCATCGGCTTCTCCGAGCTGCTCGGCACCCTCGACCTGCCCCCGGAGCGCCGCGGCGCCGCCCTCGGGCACATCGACTCCGCCGCCCGCCACGTGCTCGACCTCGTCGGCGACGTGCTCGACCTCGCCCGCCTCGAGGCGCGGGCCCTGCCGCTCTCGCCCGCGCCCGTCGACCCGGGGGTGCTCGTCGCCGAGGTGACCGAGCTGCTGGCCCCGCTCGCGGCGGAGCGGGGGATCACGGTCTCCGTTCCCGACGAGGCCTGCGGTGCGGTGCTCTGCGACGAGCGCCGGTTACGGCAGGTGCTGATCAACCTGGTCACCAACGGCATCCGCCACAACCACCGGTACGGCTGGGTGGAGGTCACCGCGCACGAGGACGACGAGGACGTCGTGCTCGCCGTGCGCGACGGCGGGCCGGGGATCGCCCCGGCGCTGATGGACCGCCTCTTCGTGCCCTTCGACCAGCTCGGCGCCGACGCGGGCGGGTCCGGCCTGGGGCTCGCGCTCGTCCGCGGGCTCGTCGAGGCCATGTCGGGCACGGTCGGGGTGACCAGCACGCCCGGGGAGGGGACGACGGTCACCGTGCGCCTCCCGGCCGCCGTCGATGCGGTCGCGACCCGGGCGGGCGTACGTTCGGGTGGTGGGTGATCAGATGCAGGAAGACGAGGTCCTCCGGCTCCTCGCCGCCCGCGGCGACGAGCTCGAGGCGCTCCTGGCGCGCGCGACCCGTCGTCGGGACGAGCACCTGGCCCACGAGGGCCGCGCGGGCACGGTGACCTACAGCCCCAAGGTCTTCGTGCCGCTCACCCGGCTCTGCCGCGACCGCTGCCACTACTGCACGTTCGCCACCGTGCCGGGCCGGCTGCCCGCGGCGTACCTCGAGCTCGACGAGGTCCTCGACATCGCGCGCGCGGGCGCGGACCAGGGCTGCACGGAGGTGCTGTTCACCCTCGGCGACCGCCCCGAGGCCCGCTGGCGGGCGGCCGGCGACTGGCTCGCGGCCCGCGGGTACGCCTCCACGATCGACTACGTCCGCGCCGCCGCCCAGGCCGTCCTCGACGAGACCGGTCTGCTGCCGCACCTCAACCCCGGCGTCATGACCCCCGACGAGCTCGCCGCGCTGCGGCCCGTGGCGCCGTCGATGGGGATGATGCTGGAGTCCACCTCGACGCTGCTGATCGAGCCCGGCGGGGCGCACTTCGGGTCGCCGGACAAGGACCCGGCGGTGCGGCTCACCGCGATCGCCGACGCCGGCCGCGCGCGGGTGCCCTTCACCACCGGCATCCTCGTCGGGATCGGGGAGACGCTGCGCGACCGCGCCGAGTCGCTGCTCGCGCTGGCCCGGCTCGCGGAGGAGTACGGGCACGTCCAGGAGGTCATCGTCCAGAACTTCCGCGCGAAGCCGGACACCGCGATGCGCGGCGAGCCGGACGCGGAGTTCGACGAGTTCGTGGCCGCGGTGGCGGTGGCGCGCCTGCTGATGCCGCTCGGCGTCACGGTGCAGGCGCCGCCGAACCTGGCGGGCGAGCTGGGCGACGCGCAGGATGCGGCCGACGACCAGGCGCTGCTGCTGCGGGCCGGCATCGACGACTGGGGCGGCGTGTCCCCGGTGACGCCCGACCACGTGAACCCCGAGCGGCCCTGGCCGGGCCTCGACGCGCTGGCCGAGGTCACCGCCCGCGCCGGCTTCACGCTGCGGCCGCGGCTCACGGTCTACCCGCGCTACCAGCGCGAGGCGGGCTGGATCGACCCGGCCGTGGCGCCCGTCGTCGGGAAGCTGGCGGACAGCGACGGCCTGGTGGCGCCCCGGTGACCTGGATCGACGCTGCTCGGGAGGACCCGGCGGGCCTTCCCGACGACGGGTACGTCGCGCTGCTGGGGGCCGACGGCGACGAGCTCGAGGAGCTGTGCGCGCTGGCCGACACCGTCCGGCGCCGGACGGTCGGCGACGACCTCACCGTCGTGGTCAACCGCAACCTCGACCCGGGGCTCGTCGTGAAGCCCGAGCACCTCGACGCGCTGGTCGACGAGGCGTGGTCGCTGGGCGCGACCGAGGTGTGCCTGCAGGGGCCGCTGCCCGACGACGCCGGGCCGGACGCGGCGGTCGAGCTGGTCGGGCGCATCACCGGACGGGCGCCGCTGCACGTCCACGCCTTCCGGCCCGCCGAGGTGGAGGCGGCCGCCGTGCGCCGCGGGTCGACCCCGGCGGAGTTCCTGACGACGGCCCGCGCGGCCGGCCTGGGCTCGGTGCCGGGGACGGCCGCGCGCATCCTCGACGACCGGGTCCGGGCCGTGCTGACCGGTGGCACGGACATCCCCGCGGCGCGCTGGACCGAGCTCGTCCGCACCGCGCACCGGGTGGGCCTGCGCTCGACCGCGACGATCGTCTACGGGCACGTCGAGACCCAGGCGCAGCAGGTGGCGCACCTGCGGACGCTGGCGGCGATCCAGGACGAGACCGGCGGGTTCACCGAACTGATCGCGATGCCGCTGGTGGACGTGCCCCCCGGGGTCGACGCCCGGGGCGCGACGGCGCGGGAGACGCGGGCGCTGCACGCCGTCGCCCGCCTGCTCCTGACCGGCCGGATCGACCACGTCCAGGCCGCCTGGCCGAAGCTCGACCGCGACACCGTGCTCGCCGTGCTGCGGGGCGGCGCGGACGACCTCGGCGGGCTGCTCCTGGACGGGACGCTCGACCCGGGTGCGGGCGCGGAGGCCGGCCGGGTGCTCACCGTCGCCGACGTGCACGACCTCGCGGCCGCGCTGGGCCGTCCCGTGCGGCAGCGGACGACGCTCTACGGCGAGGTGGAGCCGGAGCGGGTGACGGTGGCATGAGCCGCGCGGGCACGACCGACGTCGAGGTGGCGATCGTCGGCGCCGGGTTCGCCGGCCTGGGGCTGGCGATCCGGCTCCGCCGGCAGGGGCACCGCGACTTCGTGCTGCTCGAGCGCGCCGACGACGTCGGGGGCACGTGGCGGGACAACCGGTACCCGGGCGTGGCGTGCGACGTGCCGTCGCACCTCTACTCGTTCTCGTTCCGTCCGGCGCCGGACTGGTCGCGGATCTACGCGCCGGGCGCGGAGATCCAGCAGTACCTGCGCACGGCCGCCGCCGACGAGGGCGTGGCCGAGCACGTGCGGTTCGGCGCCGAGATGCGCGAGGCCCGCTGGACCGGGCGCGGCTGGGAGCTGCGCACCGACGCCGGCACGGTCCGGGCCCGCGTGCTCGTCCTCGCGGCCGGGCGGCTGACCGAACCGCGGATGCCGGACATCCCCGGCCTGGACACCTTCGACGGCCCGGTGGTCCACACCGCCCGCTGGGATCCGGCGACGCCGGTCGACGGCCACCGCGTCGGGGTCGTCGGCACCGGCGCGTCCGCGGCCCAGGTGATCCCGCAGCTCGCGGACCGGGCCCGCGAGCTCGTCGTCCTGCAGCGGACCCCGACCTGGGTGGTGCCGCGCGGCGACCGCGCCTACACCGCCGAGGAGCGGGCCCGGTTCACCCGCGACCCCGTCGCCGCCCGCCGCCATCGAGAGGACATCTTCGACGAGGCCGAGCGCGGGATCGCCGCGCGCCGGCGGCTGCGGCCCGCGATCGACGAGCTGCGCGCCCGGGCCCGCGACCACCTGCACGCGCAGGTCACCGACCCCGACCTGCGACGACGCCTGTCGCCGGGCTACGAGATCGGCTGCAAGCGCATCGTGCTCTCCGACGAGCTCTACCCGGCCCTCGACCGGCCGCACGTGACGGTCGAGGACTCGGCGCTGGTCGCGGTGGACGGCTCGACGGCCGTCGCCGGCTCCGGGCGCCGGCACGACCTCGACGTGCTCGTGCTCGCGACCGGGTTCCACTCGACCCGCCAGCCGTACGCCGGGCGGGTGCACGGCCGGACCGGCTCGTTGGAGGACCACTGGGCGGACGGGATGAGCGCCTACGCCTCGACGGCCGTGCACGGCTTCCCGAACATGTTCGTGCTCGACGGCCCGAACGCGAGCCTCGGCCACAACTCGGCCGTCTACATGATCGAGACGCAGATCGACTACGTGCTCGGCGCCCTGGCCCACCTGGGGGCGCGGGGCGGTCCGCTGGAGGTGTCGGCGGCGGCGGAGCACGCGTACGTCCGCGACGTCGACCGCGCCGCCCGCGACACGGTGTGGCTGCGCGGCGGGTGCCGCAGCTGGTACGTCGACGAGGCCAGCGGGCGTCTGACGCTGCTCTGGCCGGGCTCGGCCCGGTCGTTCCGGGAACGCAACGCGGAGTTCGACCCGAGCCCCTATCTCGGTACGGCCGGGGCCGCGACGGCGTGATCGTCCGGTTCGCTGGGTAGGTCAGTCCCCGTCAGGTGCGTCGGGGAGACGAGGGCGGATGTCGGCGACGGTGTACGGGACGGCGGAGCCGGCCCCGAAGACGAAGTTCGAGGAGATCCGCGAGCGCCACCCGTGGCTCGACCATCTCGTGCGGGCCGCGACGCGGTACACCGAGAAGCACGGTGACCACTACGCCGCCGCGATCACGTTCTTCTCGATCCTCGCGCTGGTCCCGCTGCTGATGGTCGCGTTCGCCGCGCTGGCGTTCGTGCTGGCGAACAACCAGGCGCTGCTCGACCGGTTCTCGCTCGGCATCACGCAGGCGGCGCCGCCCGGGCTGGGCGACCTCCTCAACAGCGTGATCAAGCAGGCGATCGAGCAGCGCAACGCGGTCGGGATCATCGGTCTGCTCGGTGCCCTGTTCTCGGGGCTCGGCTGGATGGGCAACCTGCGCGAGGCGCTCTCGGAGCAGTGGGACCAGCGCGGCGAGCCGCCGACGGTCGTCAAGCGCTACGCCGGCGACCTGGTCGCCATGATCGGCCTGGGGCTGGCCTTCGCGGTCTCCTTCGCCATCACCGCCATCGCCACCGGGGCCTCCAACGCCGTGGCGGAGTTCCTGGGGCTCGCCGACCAGACCTGGGTGAAGGTCGTGCTGTTCGTCGCCGGGATCGCGATCACGCTGGTGGCGAACTGGCTGGTCTTCCTCTGGGTGATCGCCCGGCTGCCCCGCGAGCCCGTGACGCTGCGCTCGGCGGGCCGGGCGGCGATCCTCGCCTCGGTCGGGTTCGTGATCCTCCAGCAGGTCATGACCTTCTACATCACGAGCGTCACCAGCTCGCCCGCCGGCGCGGCGTTCGGGCCGATCATCGGTCTGCTCGTGTTCGTCAACTTCGTCTCGCGCTTCATCCTGTTCGTCACCGCCTGGGCGGCGACGCTCAAGGAGAACGAGCGCGAGGACGTCCCCGAGCCCGCCCCGGTGATCGTCCGGCCGGCCGTCACCGTCGCGCGTGGTCCCGGCGCCCGGGCGACGGCGGGCCTGCTCGGTGCGGGCGCCGTGCTCGGGGCCGTGCTGGGGATCAACGGGATGCGTCGCCGCCGGTAGTCACCCCTGTTCCGAGCGAACGGCACCCTCGCGCACATAGATGCTGCGAGAGTGCCGTTCGTTCGGTATGGGTGGGCGGCGGACGGCCGCAGGGCCTACGCCCGGTGGCGGTACCGCGCCACGATCACGACGACGCCGAGCACGACGACCCCGCCCAGCGCGAGCCAGGTGCCCCAGCTCGTGTCGCCGGTCGCGGGGGAGTCGGGGGACCCCTGGGACGCGGGGGAGGCGTCGTCGTCCGGGGAGCCGGCGGCCCCGGGGGCGCGCTCGGTGAGCCGTCCGACGGCGGCGTCGCGCGGCAGGGCGTAGCCGTAGTCGAGCAGCGCGAGACCCTGCTCGACCATCGGGACCGGCCGCTGCTCGCCCCGCATGAGCACGACGACGAGGCGTCGCCCACCGCGGTCCTGCGCGCCGATGTAGGTGTGGCGGGCGTCGTCGGTGAAGCCGGTCTTGCCGCCGAGCGCGCCCGGGTAGCGGAAGATCTTGTTGTCGTTGTCCACGGCGAACGGCGGGGTCGGCCCGAAGCCCGGGAACTGGATCTGCCGGGTGCCGACCGCCTGGGCGAACGCCGGCTCCTGCATGCCGAGCCGGAAGATGCTGGCGAGGTCGTACGCGCTCGAGCTCTGCCCCGGCCCGTCGAGCCCGGACGGGGTGGCGGCGCGGGTGTCGAGGGCACCGATCCCGGCCGCGGTGCGGTTCATGAGGTCGACGGTCGCGGGCACCGACCCGGTGAGCCGGACGGCGAGGGCGTGGGCGGCGTCGTTGCCCGAGGCCATGAGCATCGCGTCGAAGAGCTGGCGCACCGTGTACTGCCCGCCGGGGCCGATGCCGACCCGGGTGCCCTCCTGGTTCGCGTCGTCCTGCGTGCCGGTGAGCACCTGGTCCATCGGCACCTGCCGGGCGACGAGCAGGCCGGTGAGGGTCTTGAGCAGCGAGGCGGGCCGCAGCCGCGCGTGCGGGACCTTCGCCGCGAGGACGGCGCCGGTGTCGAGGTCGGCGACGACGTAGGACTGCACCCCGACCTCGGGCGGGGCGGGCGCGCCGGACGGGACGACGACGCCGCACGTGCCCATCTGCTCGCCGCCCACCGGCTCGGCGGGCACCGGCAGCGGCGCGGGCGCGGTGCCGCCGGGACGCGGCGCCTCGGACGCGTCCACCGGCGGCCCCGGCTGGTTCACCTGCGGGCACGCCGCCTGGGCGGGTGCCGCGACGACCACCGGCGTCCTCGGGGACGCCAGGGCGGCCGGCACGGCGCCGAGCAGGCCGAGGAGGACGACGACCAGCAGGGCCGCGCAGCGGTGGAGCATCGGTGTCCGACCCTAACGGGTGGTCCTGCGGGGCCGGACGACGACGGCCCGCCCCCGGGGTGGGGACGGGCCGTCGTCGGGAACGCGGGAGGGGATCAGCCCTCGTCGTCCTCCGGGGCGTGGTCGCCGTTGAGGCTGATCTCGCGGCCGGAGGTGAGCGCCGGCTTGCGCGCCCCGCGGCGGGCGGCCGGGCGCGGGGCCGGCCCCTGCTGCTGGCCGCCGGAGCCGAGGATGATCTCGGCGAAGGTGGAGAGCGCCTCGTCGAGCTGGCCCGCCTGGCGCAGCTCGGACTCCTCGTTGGAGCGGTTGACCAGCGCGACGACGGCCTCGTGGTCGGGCCGGTTGACCAGGGTCCCGTCGAGCTTGTCCAGCGACGCCTCGAGGGAGGAGGCGAGCGAGGACACGCGGTCGCGGAGGTTGGTCTCGACGCCGTCGACGCGGGCGCCGAGCCCGCTCAGCGTCTTCTCGAGGCTCTCGGTGGTGCCGGTGAGCCGGCCCTCGACGCCGTCGAGCCGGGAGCCGACGGTCTGCTCGACGGTCTCCACCCGGCCGACCAGCGAGTGCTCCACGCCCTCGACACGGCCGTTGAGGCCGTCGAGCCGCCCGGCGAGCTCGTCGAGCTTCCCGGTGAGGTCGCGGGCCGTGGAGCCTGCCTCGTGCCGCGAGGTCTCGGCGTCCGAGCGCGCCGCGTCCCGCACGGCGGCGAGCTCCTCGGACAGGCTGCGCGAGGTCTCGGCGAGCGCGCGAGAGGTCTCCTCGACCTGGCCGCGCAGCGAGGACTCCACACCCTCGAGGCGCTCGCGCACCGGACCGGTGACCGCGGCGGGCATCCCGTCGAGGCGCATCTCGTGCCGGTCGAGGCGGTTGTCGAGGTCGTCGAGCCGCTTGTGCAGGCCGGCGATGCGGTCCTCGAGGCCGTCCATCCGGCCGGCGACGCCCTCGAAGCGGCCGGTGACGCCGTCGAGGCGGCCGTCGATCTGGGCGAACGGCGTCGCGAGCTTGTCGGCGACGCGGTCGACGACGCCCTCGACGAGCCGGGCCAGCGACGAGATCGCCGACTCCTGCGCGTCGAGCTTCGCGACGGTCTCGTCGAGGCGCTCGGCGAGCACGCTCATCTCGGTGCGGTCGGGCACCTCGGCCAGCCGCTTGCGGATGGCGCCGAGGGCGTCGAGGGCCGCGAGCCGACCGTGGATCTCGTCGAGCGAGTCGAAGATCTGCTGCTGCTCGGAGTCCCGCACCTCCGCGGCCCGGACGAGCATGCTGCGCATCCGGTCGAAGGACATGGTCTGGTTGGTGTCGATCACAGTGGAGCCCACTCCTCGCGGGGACACGGCCAGGTCACTCGACGCCGCGCGGTCGATCTCGACTTCGGTCATCGACCACGGAGGCTAGCCAGGCGGTGTGACCCTTTCGGACGCGCCCCTACCACCAGCAGGAGAGGGCCGCCCCGTACGCCACTGGGGTCACGGGTGACGCAGCCGCCCCAGCAGTCTGTCCTCGAGCGCCCGCCAGGCGGCCGCCTCGCGGCTGAACGGCGGCGACGGGGTGAGCCGGTTCGGGTCGGGCCGCAGCACGAACGACACCAGCCAGCCGAGCGCCTCGGACGGCGCGAGCGCCTCCCGCGTGTCCGCGTCGCCCGCCCAGTCGGCGGCGTCGAGGAGCAGTTCGACGGCGAGCTCGAGCTGGGAGGGGTCGACGGCCTCCGGGCCCTCGAGGAGGTCCTCGGCCAGGCCGACCAGGACGTACCGGTTCTCCGGGGCCACCTCCACCTCCAGGTCCCCGCCGACCGCCGCCGTCATGACGTCGGCCCAGGTGGAGACCTCCGCGAGGTCGTGGCCCTCGGCGCCCTCGCCCGCGATCCACGTCCGCAGCGCCCGGCTGCTCGAGAAGACCTCGATGCGGCCGTCGCGCCCGAGGAACACGGGCTCGTCGTCGAGGAAGCAGCGCAGGGTGATGACCTCGCCCTCGGCGGACAGGATCGAGATCGGGTCGATGCCGACCTCCTCCCAGAACCCCGGCTCGGGCTCCTCGGCCTCGTCGACGAGGTCGCTGCGCACCGACTCCCCGGCGGTGTCCGAGCGCAGTCCGTCCGGGGCGTCGGCGAGCGGGCCGTCGACGGCGGAGTCCTGCGGGTCCTGCGCGACGGCCTCGGGGTCCGCCGGGTGGTTCTCGGCGTCCTCGGCGCTGCCCGAGCCGACCGGGTCGTCGTCGGGACCGGCCTCCTCGGTGTCCCCGGGCTCGGCCGGCGGGGTCGCGGTGGCCCGCAGCTTGGCGGCGAGCTCGACGTCGACCTCCGGGACGCGCACGAGGGCGTCCAGCGCGTCGACGACCTCGTCCCACCGCTCGGCGACCACGTCGGCCAGCTCGGCCCACAGGGCCGCGCCGTCCCGACCGCCGAAGACCGCGATCCCGTCCGACAGCGCGGCGAAGGCCGGCGTGGAGTCGAGGACCGCGAGCACCCCCTCGAGGTCGCAGACGTCGGCGAGCGAGCGGGTCATCGCGGTGATCTCCGCGAGGTCGTCGACCGTCCAGGTGTCCGGTTCCTCGGCGACGAGCTCCGGGACGCCGACGACGTCGTAGCGCTGGATGTCCTCCGGCGTCAGCTCGTCGACCGAGAGCCCGCCGACCACGGGCCAGGCGGGATGGTCGACGAGGTCATGGTCGAGTCCGTCGGCGTCGCTGGTGCGGATCCAGGCGGCGAGGTCGGCGGCGTCGGTGAAGGCGAAGACGTGGTCGTCGTCGCCGAGGAACGCCTCCCACTCCTCACCGTCCTCGCGCCAGCGCGGCGCCCAGAGGGTGACCAGGTCCCCGCCCGTCAGCGCGAGGGTGATCGGGACGATGTCCTGGGCCACGGTCGGCCTCCGGTGTCTCCTGCGGGGTGATCACGTGCGGCGGCCACCCTAGGGGCCGCAGCGTGACCAGGCCGTTCGGGGCGCCACCACCCGGTGACGGGCGGGCACTCGCCGGGTGGGCGTCGATGCGGCACCCTGCTCCCGTGCGGTTGCTGCGGACCCCGGACGAACGTTTCGACGGCCTCGCGGGCTTCGGCCACGAGCCCACGTGGGTGGAGGTCACCGATCCCGACGGCGGGGGTGACCCGATCCGGGTCGCCACCTACCGGGTCGGTCCCTCCGGCCCCGGTCCCACCGTGCTGCTGCTGCACGGCGAACCGACCTGGTCCTACCTCTACCGCTCGGTGCTCGACACGTTGGTCGGCGCCGGGGTGCCCGCCGTCGCGGTCGACCTGGTCGGCTTCGGTCGCTCGGACAAGCCCGAGGAGGTCGGCGACCACACCTACGCCCGCCACGTGGAGTGGGTGCGCGAGGCGGTGTTCGACGCGCTGGGTCTGGACGACCTCGTGCTCGTCGGGCAGGACTGGGGCGGGCTGATCGGGCTGCGGCTGGTGGCCGCGTCACCGGGGCGGTTCCGGGCCGTGGTCGCGGCGAACACCGGCCTGCCCACCGGCGACACGGACATGCCCGAGCCGTGGTGGCGGTTCCGGCACGCGGTCGAGCGCGCGGAGCGGCTGGACGTCGGGCGGTTCGTCGCGTCCGGCTGCGTGCGCGGGCTCGGGGCCGCCGAGCGGGCCGCCTACGACGCGCCGTTTCCCGACGACGGCTACACGGCGGGACCGCGGGCGATGCCGCTGCTGGTGCCCACCCGCCCGGACGACCCGGAGACGGAGGCCAACCGGGAGGCCTGGGCGGCGCTCGGGCGGTTCACCCGGCCGTTCCTCGTGGCCTTCTCCGACGGCGACCCGATCACCGGCCCGATGGCGCCCGCGCTGCGCGAGCACGTCCCGGGCGCGGCGGGGCTCGACCACCCCGTGCTGCACGGGGCCGGTCACTTCCTGCAGGAGGACGCCGGCAGCGAACTGGGCTCGGTGGTCGTCGGGCTGGTCCGTCAGATCGCTCGTTAGTGCGATCGGCGTAAGACTTGAGCCCGATGAGCGAGGAACGCTCGAACGAATGAAGTAACCCCGGAGGCCGTGCCCCGCTGCCGTCCCCTGCGTTGGTCGGAACGTGATGGCGCGGACCCGCGACCAGCGGGCCCGTGGACACCTCGACTTCCATGGGGGAATGAACGTGTCGATGTTCCGCAAGACCGTGTTGACGACGGCGATCATCGGTGCCGGCCTCGGCTCGATGTCGGGTGCGGCGTTCGCCGGGGACGACCCGGGCGACGGCGGGCACCACGGCAGCCACGACAAGCACTACAGCAAGTCCTCCGACAGCGGCTGCAGCAACAGCGTCGCCGCCGAGTCGAAGAACGGCTCCGGCCGCTCGCTGGGCGACACCACCGGTGGCGACCAGGACCTGTCGGCCTCGAACCTCTGCCACATCCTGACCGGCAACGAGATCCTCTCGAACAACAACGTCTCGCTGCTCGGCAACGTGACCAACGGCGACACGACGACCCGCACCTCGTCGTCCTCGGTCACCGAGGACCTCACCAGCACGATCGGCGGCGCCGCCGGCTGAGCCGAGCAGCGCGGCTGCGGGCAGGCAGTCGGCGGCCGGGATCGGCCGCACCCACCAGCACGACCCGCACGACCACGGGCCGGCACCCCGGGAGACCTCTCCCGCGGGTGCCGGCCCGTCGTCGTTGTTGCTCCGAGCGGGTGAACATCCCGCACAGATCCCCTGCTCCGGACCCGATCGTGGACGTCGTCGTCACCCGGATCGACATCGGACCGTGACCTTCACTCGATCGAGGCGTTGGAGTCACCGAGTCGTGATGCGTGCGCGCGTCATGACGCACGGTGCGCGACCCGTCCGGTCGCGCGTGCCTGACGACCAGGGGAGAGACCAAGCGTGTCCACGTTCCGCAAGACCGTCCTGACCACCGCCATCATCGGCGCGGGCCTCGCGTCCACGGCCGGCTCGGCCTTCGCGAGCGACTGCAGCCACGACGACCACCACAAGTCGCACGAGTCGCACAAGTCGGTGACGAAGGTCGACAACAGCTGCAGCAACGGCGTCGGCACCGGCGACAAGCAGGGCAACGGCGGCCTCCTGGGGATCGGCAACGTCGCGGACGTCCCGATCACCTCGAACATCTGCAACATCCTGAACGACAACGTGAAGGACAACCTGAACGGCAACACGCTCAACCTCGCCATCCTCTGAGGTCCTCCGCGGACCCCGTCGCCGCGGGCGACCCCCGATCGCCCGCCTGCAGCGACGAGCAGTGAGTGAGTGAGTGAGACGGGCCCCCGCGGGCCGGAGCCGGATCGGCTCCGGCCCGCGATCGTGCGGCCCGTTCCCCGAGTTCCGTGAGCAGGAGAACAGCGTGTCCATGTTCCGCAAGACCGTGCTGACGTCCGCCATCATCGGCGCCGGCCTCGTGACGACCGCCGGCGCGGCCTTCGCCGGCGACGCTCCCACCGGCAGCCACCACGACTCCGGCGACCACGGCCACCACACGTCGCACAAGTCGGTGACCGAGGTCGACAACAGCTGCAGCAACGGTGTCGGCACCGGTCACAAGCAGGGCAACGGTCTCATCGGGATCGGCAACGTCCTCGACGCCCCGATCACGTCGAACGTCTGCAACATCCTGAACGACAACGTGAAGAACAACCTCAACGGCAACCGCCTCTCGGTGTCGGTGGGCCAGAGCCTCGGCGGCCTCCTCGGCGGCACGAGCGCCCCGCAGGTCCAGCAGGCCGAGCCGGTGCAGCAGGCGCAGCCCGTGACCTCGGCGCAGCCGGCCTCGGCCGTGTCGCCGTCGTCGGTGCCCGCAGGCACGACCAGCACGCCGATCCAGGCCAGCTGACGCCACACCCCGCACGACCCACGGCCGGTCCGGAGCTCACCGCTCCGGGCCGGCCGTTCTGCGTTCCACCGCCGCGAGGGGCACACGGGGCAGGTTCCGGACGCCCCCGGGCTGCCTGGTGTCACTCTCGCGCTCGGCTGCGCCGCCCGGGACGCCGGAGGTTCCCGGCGCCGCAGAGGTTCACCTGAAGATCCCGGAAGGGTGACGCACTGTCATCGCCACCACGTCGGTCGCCCGCCGTAGGAGCTCGATCCCTGCGGTATCGCCGCAGGTCAGCGGAGCGTTTCTCCACGAACGGGCGAACGTCGTGACGGAGCCGTGACCTCGGTTCGTCTCCCCGCGTTGAGCGGACTGTGACTGACCGGCGCGCGGCTCGAATCGCCGCCGGACCGAGCAAGCTCCACGATTCGGGGGAATCGAAGATGCAGATGTTCCGCAAGGCCGCCGTCGCCACCGTCATCCTGGGCGCGGGGCTCGCCTCCACCGCGGGTGTCGCCATGGCGCACGAGCACGGCGACGCCGGCAAGGGGTGCTCGAACGGCATCGCCGCCAAGAGCAGCAACGGTGCGGACCGCACCCTGGGCGACACCGTCGGTGGCGACCAGGACCTGTCGGCCTCCAACACCTGCGACATCCTCAACGACAACAAGGTCCTGAGCGGCAACAACGCGGCCGCCGGTGACATCACCAACGGTGACACCGACATCCGCAACGACTCGCGCACCTCGACCTCGACCTCGACGATCGACACGGTGCTCGGCGGTCTGCTCCCCTGATCTCCCGGGGATCACCCCACACGGCCGGACCGGGCCACCACGCCCCGGCCGGACGGCTCCTCCGGGAGCCGTCCGGCTCGCTCCCCTCGCACTCGAGGGCGTGGTGGCCGGGTCCGGCTTTTTCGTGTCGTCACACGATCGGCGGAACGGCCGGAAAGTGCGTACCAGGCGATCGGAATGCGGCGATACCCCGCACGAGTCCGGAGCACGAATCGTCTCCGGCACCGTCGCACCGGGGGGACCCACCATGAAGAACGTCATCGCGCGCGCCGCTCTCGCCACTGCCGTCATCGGGGTGGGACTCGGTTCCACGGCCGGAATCGCGACCGCCGCGCCGAATGCGTCGGCCGGCTCGAGCTCCTGCTCCAACAACGTCTCCGCGGTCTCGAAGACCTCGTCCGGCCGCAGCCTCGGGGACACCACCGGTGGGTCGCAGACCATCCGCACCTCGAACTCGTGCGGCAACGGGAACGGCAACGTGATCGGCAGCGGGAACAACACCGCCGGCGGGAACATCGTCAACGGCAACACCTGGACGACCACCCGCACCACCACCGTGAACCGCACGACCACGGTGAACCGCACCCTGACCTTCGACTCGTTCTTCGGCCCGAACTTCCCGTTCTGAGCCGCACCCGCGCGCACGACCGACGGCCGATCCCCGAGCACCCGGGGGGTCGGCCGTCGTCGTGTCCACCTTCGGGGGACGTCGTGCCCACCCTCGTCACGACCACGCGCCGCGACCCGTTGAACCGGTCGGACCCGGCCCGCCACCTGGCGCTCCCCGGCCCGTCCAACCACTCATCGGGGGTTCGAAACCATGTCCGTCTTCCGCAAGACCGTCCTCGCCAGCGCCATCCTCGGCGCGGGCCTCGCGTCCACCGCGGGGATCGCGAGCGCCCACACCTCGCACCACGCCGGCGGGTGCTCGAACGGCGTCGCCGCCGAGAGCAGCAACTCCTCCGGCCGCAGCCTGGGTGACACCGAGGGCGGCGCGCAGGACCTGTCGGCCTCGAACACCTGCGACATCCTGAACGGCAACAAGGTCGCCAGCGGCAACAACGTCGCCGGCGGCGACGTCGTCAACGGCGACACGACCGACATCACCCGCACCAGCTCCACGGACACGACGCGCACCTCGACGGTCGGCTGACCGCACCCCGCCGTGCCACGGGCCGGCACCCGCCGACGAGGCGGGTGCCGGCCCGTCGTCGTTCCCGGCCCGCCTGACAGAATGTGTGGGAATAAGGTGTCACGCATTTGGTGAACGGGTAACGGCAGCGATTCGGGATCACGAACGGGGGATCGTCGTGATTGTCCCGTGACCACCCCCTGGGCCATCCGTTGACTGCCATGTGACCGTGCTGCGCAATGCCGCGGACCGGCGCTCTTCGTCAGACCGACCTATTTCGGGGGCAATCAGAATGTCGATCCTGCGCAACACTGTTCTCGCGACCGTGGTCGTCGGCGCCGGCCTCGGCGCCATGTCCGGGTCCGCGCTGGCCTGGGACCACCACGGTTCCGAGGGCAAGAGCTGCTCCAACGCGGTGAAGGCCGCCAGCGAGAACGGCGCCGGCAGCACGCTCGGCGACACCACCGGTGGCAGCCAGGACATCTCCGCGGACAACCTCTGCGACATCGCGAACGGCAACGAGCTCCTCTCGAGCAACAACGTGGCCGGCGGCGACATCCGCAACGGCGACCTGACCGACATCACGCGCACCAGCGACACCACCACGACCGAGGAGAGCACCACCACGGTCCCGGCGGCCCCGGTCGACGGCGGCGCGGGCGGCGGCCTCCCGATCCTCGGCGGGCTGCTCGGCCTCTGATCCCCGGTGGGCCGGCGCCGACGCGCCGGCCCGCGGGTCGGACGGCGCGGGGACACCCCGGTCGTTCATCGGAGCGCGGTCCGGCACCGCCGGCCGCTCCGCTCCCCTCGTGGCGCGATCCGACGGTCGCGACGCGCACCGATGACCACCCCGTCCGGGCCCCGATCCCGGACGGTCCGCGGCCCGGTCCCGGGCCCACCTCTCAAGGAGACACCATGTCGATCTTCCGTTCCGCCGCCGTCGGCACCCTGATCCTCGGCGCCGGCCTCGGCGCCTTCACCGGGGTCGCCTCCGCCCACGAGTCGGGCCACGCCGCCAAGGGCTGCTCGAACGAGATCGCGGGCGCGTCGGAGAACGGCTCGGGCCGCAGCCTGGGCGACACGACCGGCGGCGACCAGGCGTTCGACGCCAGCAACGTCTGCGACATCCTGAACGGCAACGAGATCGGCTCGGCGAACAACGTGGCCGGCGGCGACATCGTCAACGGCGACACCCGCACCGAGAACTCCGACGTCACGGAGACCTCGTCGATCGTCGAGACGATCACGGGCCTGCTCCCGATCTGACGCACTCCGCACCGAGCAGCCGGTGCCCGCTCCTCACACCGGAGGAGGGGGCACCGGCTGTTCGTCGTCGCGGGGCCCGTGCACCGGGAGCCCGTCCACCCACGGGTCGGTCGGCCCCTCCCAGTCCCAGCCCCGCATCTGCGCGCGGCTGCGCCGGCTCGAGAGCCCGCGGTAGAGCTCGTACAGGTCGACCCGCAGCACGCTGCGCACGGCGCCCTCGGCGGTGTCCTCCGGGCTGCGCCACTCCGTCCCGCCGGCCCGCACCACCAGCGTCTGCGGTCCCCGGATCCCCTTCACCACCTGCCGCACGAGCACCGACGCGGTCGGCGCCCACCCGTCCCACGGCGGCCGCGGTGCCCCGAGCGCCTCGACGAGGTCGCCCTCGTGCACGGTCAGGTCCCCGACGACGGCGGCCGGGACCCGGCGCTCGTCGAGCGCCTCCGCCGTCGCCGCGAGATGGGTCTCCCACTCGGCGAGCAGCGCGGGCACGTCGAGGCCCGCGCGTGCACGCACCTGCGCGGCGGTCCAGTCCGGCCCCGCGAAGCCCGCGGTGCGCCGGGCGGCGACGTCGGCGGCCGTCCCGACGAGGTGCGCGAGGAGGTCACGGACGGTCCAGTCCGGACACGCGGGCACCGACCGGACCCACTGATCGTCGGGAACACCCTCGAGGAGCGCGACGACGCGGGCGTGACCGGAACGATAGACGTCGGCGACCACGGGCCCAGGGTCCCAGACGACGGGTCCGACTAGGTTGTCCGGCCATGCTGCTCGTCGTGGACCACCCGCTCGCGCGCGTCCGCCTCACCACGCTGCGCGACGCCCGCACCGACCGCGCCGCGTTCCGCGCCGCGGTCCGCGACCTCACGACGATGCTCGTCTACGAGGCCCTGCGCGAGGCGCCGGTGACCGAGACGCGGGTGACGACCCCGGTGGCCGACACCGCCGGGGCCGCCCTGGCCGCGCCGCCCGTGCTCGTGCCCGTCCTGCGGGCGGGCCTGGGCATGGCCGAGGCCGCGCACGCCCAGGTGCCCGGGGCGCTCATGGGGTTCGTCGGCGTGGCGCGCGACGAGGAGACGCTGCAGCCGACGCCCTACATGGAGTCCCTGCCCGACGACCTCGCAGGTCGGCCGGTGTTCGTCCTCGACCCGATGCTCGCGACCGGCGGCTCGATGGCCCACACGATCGACCTGCTGGTCGCACGCGGCGCCGACGACGTGACCGCGGTGTGCGTCGTGGCGGCGCCGGAGGGCGTGGAGCGGCTGCGCGCGGCCCATCCCGCGGTGCGCGTGGTGACCGCCACCGTCGACGAGCGGCTCAACGAGTACGGCTACATCGTCCCGGGCCTCGGGGACGCGGGGGACCGGCAGTTCGGCGCGATGTGAGGCCGATGCAGCCCGCGCGGAGAGCGGTGGCGCGCACCGGGAGAATGAGGACATGAGCGAGTCCGTGCTGACCGCCGTCGCGTGGCCCTACGCGAACGGCCCCCGGCACATCGGCCACGTGTCCGGCTTCGGTGTGCCCTCCGACGTGTTCTCCCGCTACCAGCGGATGGTCGGGAACCGGGTGCTCATGGTGTCGGGCACCGACGAGCACGGGACGCCGATCCAGGTGCAGGCCGACGCCGAGGGGACCTCCCCGCGCGAGCTCGTCGACCGGTACTCCCGGGTGATCCAGGACGACCTGGTGGGCCTCGGTCTGTCCTACGACCTGTTCACCCGCACCTCCACCGACAACCACCACCGCGTGGTCCAGGGGATGTTCGAGGGGCTCTGGAAGAACGGCTACGTGTTCGGGGAGAAGACCCTCGGCGCGATCAGCCCGTCCACCGGCCGCACGCTGCCCGACCGCTACATCGAGGGCACCTGCCCGATCTGCGGCTACCCCAGCGCGCGCGGCGACCAGTGCGACAACTGCGGCAACCAGCTCGACCCCGCCGACCTCAAGGACCCGCGGAGCCGGATCAACGGCGAGATTCCCGAGTTCCGGGAGACCGAGCACCTCATGCTCGACCTGCCGGCGTTCTCCCAGTCGCTCGCGTCGTGGCTGGACACCCGGACGAACTGGCGGCCGAACGTCCTCAACTTCAGCCGCAACCTGCTCGACGACCTGCGCCCCCGCGCGATCACCCGTGACCTGGACTGGGGCGTGAAGGTCCCGCTCGACGGCTGGCGGGACGCGCCGATGAAGCGGTTCTACGTCTGGTTCGACGCGGTCATCGGCTACCTGTCGGCCTCGGTCGAGTGGGCGGAGCGCTCCGGGGACCCGGACGCCTGGAAGCAGTGGTGGTGCGACCCCGAGGCCAGCGCCTACTACTTCATGGGCAAGGACAACATCGTCTTCCACTCCCTCATCTGGCCCGCGCTCCTGCTCGGGCAGAACGGGGCGGGGGACAAGGGCGGGACGCCCGGCGAGTTCGGCACGCTCAACCTGCCCACGGAGGTCGTCTCCAGCGAGTTCCTGACGATGTCCGGGTCCAAGTTCTCGACGAGCCGCGGCACCGTCATCTACGTCGGGGACTTCCTGCGCGAGTTCGGGCCGGACGCGCTGCGCTACTTCATCGCCGTGGCGGGCCCGGAGAACCAGGACACCGACTTCACCTGGGACGAGTTCGTCCGGCGCACCAACTTCGAGCTCGCCAACGAGTGGGGCAACCTCGTCAACCGCTCGGTCTCCATGGCGGCGAAGAACGTCGGCGCGGTGCCGGAGCCGACGCGTCCGGAGGCCGCCGACGCCGAGCTCCTCGCGCAGTCGCGCGCGGCGTTCACCACGGTGGGCGCGCACCTTCAGCGCTCGCGGTTCAAGCAGGCCTCGTCCGAGGCGATGCGCGTCATCGGCGCGGCCAACGCGTACCTGTCGCACCAGGAGCCGTGGAAGCGCAAGGACGACCCGGAGCGGCGGGACACGATCCTGCACACCGCGCTGCAGGTGGTGCAGGACGCCAACACGCTCCTGACGCCGTTCCTCCCGCACGCCGCGCAGAAGGTCCACGAGGCCCTCGGCGGCACCGGGGTGTGGGCGGCGCAGCCGGAGCGCGTCGAGGGCGGCACGACCGATCTCGGCACCACGCACTCCGTGCTCACCGGCGACTACGCCCACGAGCAGGCCCGCTGGGAGTCGACCCCGATCCCCGTCGGCCGGCCGCTGGCCCGGCCCACGCCGCTGTTCGCCAAGCTCGACACGGCGCTCGGCGAGACGGGTCCGTCCTGGGCTCCCATTGGGTAAGGGCGATCGGAACGTCCCGCCCCCCGTCCCGGAGCCGATCCGGGGCGGGGTGATCGACGCCCACACGCACCTCGACGCGTGCGGGGCCACCGAGCCCGACGTGCTCGCCCAGGTGCTCGACCGGGCGGGCACAGCCGGCGTCACGGCCATGGTGACGACGGCCGACGACCTCGCCTCGGCGCAGTGGGCGGCGTGGGCGGCCGGCACGGACGCGCGGGTGTTCGCCGCGGTCGGCCTGCACCCCACGCGCTCGAACGCGCTCGACGACGCCGCCCGGGCCGAGCTGGAGCGCCTGACGGCGCTGCCGCGGGTCGTCGCGGTCGGGGAGTCCGGGCTCGACGACTACTGGACGACGCGCCGGGAGGACTGTGCGCCGCTGGAGGTCCAGCGCGAGGCGTTCGCATGGCACGTCGATCTCGCCAAGCGGTCCGGGCTGCCGCTCGTGATCCACGACCGCGAGGCCCACGAGGGGATCGTCGACGTGCTCCGCGCCGAGGGTGCCCCCGACACCGTGGTCTTCCACTGCTTCTCCGGCGGGCCCGAACTCGCCCGGATCTGCGCCGAGCACGGCTGGCTCATGTCCTTCTCGGGCACCGCCACCTTCCGCAACGCGAACGCCGTCGATCTCCGCGAGGCGGCCGCCCACGCCCCGGCCGACCTCGTGCTGACCGAGACCGACGCGCCGTTCCTGACCCCGCACCCGTTCCGTGGTAGGCCGAACGAGCCGTACGTCGTCCCCCACACGGTCCGAGACCTCGCGGAGCTGCGTGACGAGCCGGTCGAGGAGTTGGCCGCGGCGGCCACCCGGAACGCCCAGCGGGCCTTCCGGCTGGCCGAACAGTCTCAACCGTGACCCTCCGTCGAACGAAGGTGCACGCGGTGACCGCGTTCGTCGTCGGACACCTGCCGTTCGGCGCACCACGTTCGTGTCGGCTTGATGGTTCTGACACCCGGGTCGTTACCGTGCTGTGACTCGCCGGGATGGAACCAACCCCCGGCATCCGGGATGACCCGGAACCTTCCCCAGGGTTCCGGTCGGCTCCGACCCGGATGCGGTTCCTGCCCGGAAGCACGGATGAAGCGGATTCCTCTGTGGCCGTACTGCGCTCCCCTCTCGCGCTGATCGCTGCTCACCCCGCGGCGGTCGCCCGATGAGCACCGACTCGACGCGTACTGCGCTCGCCGACGACTCCAGCACCGCCGACACCGGCTGGTTCGACGCTCTCGAGGAGAGCTGGGACGACGGCTGGGACGGCCTCAACGCCGGGACCGCCGAGTGGCAGGCCGGCCGGCAGTCGCACGCCCCCCGCACGGGTCCGCTCCCCACCTGGGCCGATGACATCACCGGCCCGCTGCCGATCGCGGGGCCGGGCTGGGCAGGCCCCGGCCCCGCGAACGGCGCCACCGGGTCCCTCGCGGTCCCGGACCTCGACGAGTGGAACGACCTCGAGACCCGGACCGGGCTCACCGGGTCCGGCTCCACGGTCACCGCCGAGCCGACCCCCGCCGCCGCGCCGGCCGGTCTCGACCCGCAGACCTACCGCGAGCGCGACCTCACCGACACGGGCCGCTACTCGCTGGCCGTCAAGGGCGGCGTGGCCGCGGCCCTGATCGCGGTCGCTGCCGGTGGCAGCACCGCCGTGGCGCTCGACAAGGAGGTCACGGTCACGGTCGACGGTGTCGACCAGGTCGTGCACACCTTCTCCGGCACGGTCGCCGGCGCGCTGGCGTCGGGCGACATCGAGGTCGGCCCGGCCGACCAGATGTCGCCGTCGCCCACCGCGAAGATCTCCGACGGGGACCGCCTCGTCGTCAACCACTCGCGCCAGGTCAACCTCGTCGTCGACGGCAAGCCGATGTCGATCACGACGACGGCCACGACGGTCGCCGAGGCCCTCGGCCAGATCGGGATGCCGACCCAGGCGCTCGCCGCGTCGGCCCCGCTCGGCTCGCTGATCCCGTCGAGCGGCATGGACCTCGCGGTCCAGCTGCCGAAGAACGTC
Organism: Actinomycetospora sp. CA-084318; assembly: GCF_050955885.1. Taxonomy (NCBI): domain Bacteria; kingdom Bacillati; phylum Actinomycetota; class Actinomycetes; order Pseudonocardiales; family Pseudonocardiaceae; genus Actinomycetospora; species Actinomycetospora sp. CA-084318. The sequence goes on along the minus strand of NZ_CP192098.1, from coordinate 5,440,879 downwards.
ACCTTCACCGACGGTGGGAACGCCCCGCAGCAGCTCACCACCACCGCGTCGTCGGTCCAGGAGTTCCTGGCCCAGCGCGGGCTGCAGATGGGCCCGCTGGACACGGTCAACGCCGGCGGCCTCGCCAACGGCGCCGCCATCACCGTCGTCCGCAACGCCGTGACCCAGGTGACCGAGACCCAGCCCATCGCGCCCCCGATGCAGACCATCGAGGACGCGACGATGGACGCGGGCACCACCAAGGTCGACCAGCCCGGCCAGGCCGGCGAGCAGGTGCAGACGTTCACCGTCAGCACCACCAACGGCAAGGAGACCGGCCGGACCGCCGCGGGCGCCCCGACCGTCACCAAGGCGCCGGTCGGCGGCGTGATGCGCAAGGGCACCAAGAAGGCCGGCCCCGCCATCGGCGACACCGCCAAGTGGGACCGCATGGCCAAGTGCGAGGCCGGCGGCGACTGGAACATCAACACCGGCAACGGCTACTACGGCGGCCTGCAGTTCGACCGGCAGACCTGGAACGCCTACGGCGGCGGCCAGTACGCGCCCCGCGCCGACCTGGCGACGCGCGAGGAGCAGATCGACGTCGCCGAGAAGGTCCGCGACGCGCGCGGCGGCTACGGCGCCTGGCCGGTCTGCGGCAAGAAGTAGGCGCTCCCCTCCGGGGTGGCAGCGAAGCGTCGTTGCTGCCATCCAGCGGGAGGAGAGCCACATCGTCGAACGGGCCCCGGGGACTCCCCGGGGTCCGTTCGCGTATCCGGGTCGGGGATCATGGGCGGGTGACCCCGGCGCCCGTTCGTCTGCTCGGCGCCGGGGAGATCCGGGGTCTGGCCGCGGAGCTCGGCGTGCGGCCGACGAAGAAGCTCGGCCAGAACTTCGTCCACGACGCCAACACCGTCCGGCGGATCGTGCGGCTCGCGGAGCTCACGCCCGACGACGTGGTCCTCGAGGTCGGCCCCGGGCTCGGCTCGCTGACCCTCGCGCTGCTCGACGAGGCGGCCGCGGTGGTCGCGGTGGAGATCGACCCGGCGCTGGCCGACCGGCTGCCGACCACGGCGGCCGAGCACGCCCCGGAGCGGCCCCTGCACGTCGTGCGGGCCGACGCGCTGCGCATCACCGCGGCCGACCTGCCCGTGGAGCCCACGGCCCTCGTCGCGAACCTGCCCTACAACGTGGCCGTGCCGGTGGTGCTGCACCTGCTGGCCGAGCTGCCGTCGCTGCGCCGCGGCCTCGTCATGGTGCAGTCGGAGGTGGCCGACCGCCTCGCCGCGCGGCCCGGCGAGGCCGCCTACGGGGCGCCCAGCGTCAAGCTCGCGTGGTACGCGGACGCCCGCCGGGCCGGTCCCGTCCCGCGCGGCGTGTTCTGGCCCGTGCCCGGCGTCGACTCCGCGCTCGTGGCCTTCGACCGGCGCCCGGAACCGGCGGGCGATCGTCGGGCCGTGTTCGCGGTCGTCGACGCCGCCTTCGCGCAGCGCCGCAAGGGCCTGCGCGCCGCGCTCTCCGGGTGGGCGGGCTCCCCGGTCGAGGCGGAACGTCGTCTGCGCGCCGCAGGCATCGACCCGACCACCCGGGGCGAGCAGCTCGACGTCACGCGCTTCGCCGCGTTGGCGGCCGTGCCGTCCTGAGCCCGACGGTCCCGAGCGAACGGCCCGCTCGCAGCATCTATGCGCGCGAGAGTGCCGTTCGCTCAGGATGGGGGCCTACGCCGGCGTGGGCAGCAGCCGCCCGACGAGGTCGGAGAGCGTCAGCAGCCCCAGGGAGCGGCCGTCCGACTCCACCAGCGCCAGGTGCGCCCGCTGCTCGCGCATGGTGTTCACCGCGGCGTGCAGCAGCGTGTCCGCGTCGAGCCGCAGCACCGGGCGCATGACCTCCCGGGCCGTGGTCGACGCCGGACGGGTCAGCGTGTCGCGGACGTGCACGTAGCCGACGGGGCGTCCACCCTCGGACACCACGAGCCGCAGGTGCCCGCTGTCGCGGGCGAGGGCCTGGACGGCGGTGACGTCGTCGTCGGCGGCCACCCCGACCGGCTCGCGCGCCAGGTCGCGCACCGGCGTGCGCTCGAGCTCCAGGGCGGCGAGCAGCTGGTCCCGCCGCTCCGGGTCGAGGGCGCCGGTCTCCGCGGAGTGGTCGACGAGCTCGCGCAGGTCGTCCGGTCCGCGGCCGCCGGCCATCTCGTCCACCGGGTCCACCCCGAGGGCCTTGAGGCAGCGGTTCGCGGCCCCGTTGAGCACCACCAGCAGCGGGCGGGTGATCACCATGAAGGCCCGCATCGGCAGGGCCAGCAGCATCGCCGAGCGCTCCGGGTGCGCGATCGCCCACGACTTGGGGGCCATCTCGCCGACCACCAGGTGCAGGAAGGTCACGACGACGAGCGAGATCACGAACGACGCCACGCCGGCCACGGCGGAGGGGACGCCCCAGCCGGTGAGCAGCGGGTTCAGCGCCTCGTCGACCGCGGGCTTGGTCACGGCACCGAGGCCGAGCACGCAGAGCGTGATGCCCAGCTGCGACCCGGCCAGCAGCAGCGAGAGGTCGCGGGCGCTGCGCAGGGCCGCGCGGGCGGACGCGCTGCGCGCGGCCTCCTCCTCGAGCCGGTAGGTCCGCGCCGCGACGAGCGCGAACTCGACCGCGACGAAGAAGGCGGAGGCGACGATCAGGAGGACCGACACGACGATCGCGGTGACGCTCATCGGGAGACCTCCTGGTCCGCCGGGACGGTGACGGGGACCCAGTGCAGTCCGACCTCGGCGGGGACGCGCCGGTCGACACTGCGCACGGTGGCGCGCAGCGTCCGGTCGGGCTCGTCGGGATCGTCGTCGCCGATGGTGATCTCGACGGTGTCCCCGGGCTCGGGCAGCCGCGACAGTTCCGCGACGACGAGGCCCGCGATGGTCTGGTAGTCGCCGGTGGGCAGCTCGGCGTCGATGAGGCGGGACACCTCGTCGACGTGCCGGTCACCGGGCACCACCCAGCCGTCCTCGGCGGGGAGGGCGCGGTCGGCGTCGGCGGGGTCGTGCTCGTCGGTGATCTCGCCGACCAGCTCCTCGGCGACGTCCTCGACGGTGATCACGCCCGCGAGGTCGCCGTACTCGTCGAGGACGCAGGCGAGCTCCTCGCCCTCCGCGCGCAGCTGCTCGAGGACCTGCGGCAGCGGCAGCGTCGAGGGGACGAGCACCGGGGCGCGCATGAGCTCGGACACGGGCGCGTCGGTGGAGCCGGTCCAGGCGAGCACGTCACGCAGGCAGACGACGCCGACGAGATCGGGAGCCGCTCCGACCCCCTCGTCGGGAAGGTCCGGCGGTGTCCCGAGGACGGGGTAGCGGGAGTGTCCGCCCACCATGACGCGCGTCAGCTCGGCGACCGTGTCGTCGGCGCGGACCCACGACACCCGCGGGCGCGGGATCATCGCGGCACGCGCGGTGCGCTCGGAGAAGTCGACCGAGCGGTCGAGCAGCGCCGCGAGGTCGGGGCGCAGGTCCCCGGAGTCGCGCGAGTCGTCGATGATGGCCTCGAGGTCGCGCGGCGTGGCGGAGTGCTCCACGTCGTGGACCGGCTCGATCCGCAGCGCCTTGAGCAGCGCGTTGGACGCCGCGTCGAAGAGCCGGATGAGCCAGCCGAACAGGCCGAGGTAGACCTTCGTGGAGAGGGCGAGCGCCCGCGCGACGGGCTCCGGCCGGGCGATGGCGAGGTTCTTCGGGAACAGCTCGCCGAACACCATCTGCACCACGGTGGACAGCAGCAGGGCGAACACGGTGCCGACCGCGACGCCGACCGCGGTCGGCACGCCGGCGACCCCGAGCAGTTCGCCCACGCCGTCGCCGATGAGCGGCTCGGCCACGTACCCGACGAGCAGGCCGGTGACGGTGATGCCGAGCTGGGCGCCGGAGAGCATGAAGGAGGTGCGGCGCGTGATGTCCAGCGCCCGCACGGCGCCGGCGTCGCCGTCGGCGGCGCGGGCCCGCAGGCGGGCGCGGTCGACGGCCATGTAGCCGAACTCCTGCGCCACGAAGTACCCCGTCGCGGCGGTGATGAGGACGACGACCACCACGCCGAGGAGGATGCCGAGGATCGTGCCGATCATCGGTGGGCCACCACCTGGTCAGGACGACAGGTGGTGTCGGGACTGTGACTGGGGTCCATGGCTCCTTGCCTGAGGGAATCCGTCGGTTGAACCACCAACGTGTGTCCGCTTCGGGAGGTTCCCGGGGACGACCGGTCGTAGACAACCGGCCGGACGGCCTTCCGTACCCTGGACGGGTGCTCTCCGCCGTCGGGCCCCCGGTGACCGTCCGCGTCCCGGCCAAGATCAACCTCCACCTCGCGGTGGGCGACCTGCGCGCCGACGGCTACCACGACCTCGTCACCGTGTTCCAGGCGTTGAACCTGTTCGACGAGGTCTCGGTGGTGTCGACCCACAGCGGGCGACGGTCCGGGGCGGACGCGGTGCCGCGGGGCCCGGGTCGGCTCGACCGCATCGGTGCCGGCGCGCCCGGCGTGGAGCTGCTCGGCGACGTCTCCGAGGCGGACCGCGAGGCGATCCCGGTCGACGCCTCGAACCTGGCCTGGAAGGCGGCCGAGGCCCTGGCCGAGGTCGCGGGCCGGGACCCCGACGTCCGGATCGGGCTGCGCAAGGCGATCCCGGTCGCGGGCGGGATGGCCGGCGGCAGCGCCGACGCGGCGGGCACCCTGCTCGCGCTCTCGACGCTGTGGCGGCTCGACCTCGGTCGGGAGGCGCTGATGGAGGTCGCGGCGAGCGTCGGCAGCGACGTCGCGTTCGCGCTGCACGGCGGCACGGCGCTGGGCACCGGACGCGGCGAGAACCTCGTGCCGGTGCTCTCGCGGCACACCTTCCACTGGGTGGTCGCGCTCTCCGACCACGGCCTGTCCACCCCGACCGTCTTCGGCGAGCTGGACCGGCTGCGCGCGGCGGCGACGCCCGAGAGCCCGGTCAAGCGGGTCGGCAGCGTCGAGCCGGTGCTCGAGGCCGTGGCGTCCGGCGAGGCCCGCTCGCTCGCGCTGCTGCTGGGCAACGACCTGCAGGCCGCGGCGGTCAGCCTCGACCCGGGGCTGCGGCGCACCCTGCGGGCCGGGGTGTCGGCGGGGGCCCTGGCGGGCGTCGTCTCCGGCTCGGGGCCGACCTGCGTGTTCCTGTGCGCCGACGGCCCGTCCGCGGTCCGCGTGGCCGCCGAGCTGTCCGGGGCAGGGGTCTGCCGGACGGTCCGCGTCGCGCACGGTCCGGTGCCGGGCGCGAAGGTGATCGACGGAGACCCGGCCCGTCCGCCCCGCGGTCCCGGCGGTCCTCCCGCGCCGGACCCCGGTCCGAACATGTACGCCTGAAAGGCTGCCGTGCCCAACCTCGTCAACCTCGAGAACGTCGCCATCTCCTTCGGCGGCCCGAAGCCCGTGCTCGACGGCGTGTCCCTCGGTGTCGAGACCGGCGACCGGGTCGGCGTCGTCGGGCGCAACGGCGGGGGCAAGTCGACGCTGATCTCGATCCTCGCGGGGCGCCTCCTTCCCGACGACGGGCGGGTCAGCCCGGTACGCGGGCTGCGGATGGCGTCGGTGACCCAGCAGTCGCAGCCGACCGGCGCCACGGTGCGGGCCTCGGTGCTCGGCGGCGAGGTCCCCGACCACGAGTGGGCCGCGGACGCCCGGTCGCGCACCGTCATCGAGGGCCTGCGCCCGGGCGGCGGCCGCGGGCTCGACGCCTCGGTGGAGGGCCTCTCCGGCGGCGAGCGGCAGCGGATCGCGCTCGCCGCGGCGCTCGTGCAGGACCTCGACCTGCTCGTCCTCGACGAGCCGACCAACCACCTCGACGTCGAGGGCGTCCGCTGGCTCGCCGCGCACCTGCTCGCCCGCCGCACCGCGCTCGTCGTCGTGACGCACGACCGCTGGTTCCTCGACACCGTCGCCTCCCGTACGTGGGAGGTCGTCGACGGCCGGGTGGAGCAGTTCGAGGGCGGCTACAACGACTGGATCTACGCCCGGGCCGAGCGGACCCGACTGGCCGACGCCGCCGAGCAGCGCCGCCGCAACCTCGCCCGCAAGGAACTGGCCTGGCTGCGGCGCGGCCCGCCCGCGCGGACGTCCAAGCCGAGGTACCGCATCGAGGCCGCCGAGGCGTTGATCGCCGACGTCCCCGAGCCGCGGAACTCCGTCGAGCTGGTGACGATGGCCCGCCACCGGCTCGGGCGCACGGTCATCGAGCTCGAGGACGCCTCGCTGACGGTGCCCAGCGAGCCGCCGCGCACGATCGTCGACCGCCAGACCTGGCGGATCGGCCCGGGCGACCGGATCGGCATCGTCGGGATCAACGGCTCGGGCAAGACGACGCTGCTCCGCGCGATCGCGGGGGAGCGCCCCCTCGACGGCGGGAACCGGGTCCAGGGCACCACCGTGCGCCTGGCGCACCTCTCGCAGGACCTCTCCGACCTGCCGCTGCACCGGCGTGTGCTGCAGGCGGTGGAGGACGTCGCGGAGCGGGTGTTCGTCGGGGGCCGCGAGCACACCGCGTCGGCGCTGGCCGAGCGGTTCGGGTTCACGGCCGCGCAGCAGTGGACGCCGGTGTCCGACCTGTCCGGTGGCGAGCGCCGACGTCTGCAGCTGGTGCGCCTGCTGATGACCGAGCCGAACGTCCTCATGCTCGACGAGCCCACGAACGACCTCGACGTGGACACCCTCCAGCAGCTCGAGGACATCCTCGACGGCTGGGCGGGGACGCTCGTCGTCGTCAGCCACGACCGGTACCTCACCGAGCGCGTGTGCGACCGGGTCGTGGCGCTCTTCGGCGACGGGCGCATCACCGACCTGCCGGGCGGCATCGAGGAGTACCTGCGCCGCCGCGACCAGCAGCTGGAGACCGCTCCCACCCGGCGTGAGGGGAACCCTCAGCCTGCTGGGGCGACCGGATCCTCCCCTGACGGCGGCCTGTCGGAGGCGGACAAGCGCGCGGCCCGCAAGGAGATCCAGCGGATCGAGCGGCGGATCGAGAAGCTGGACACCCGCGAGAAGCAGCTGCACACGCTGCTCGCGGACGCGGCCAACGACCCGACCCGCCTGCTCGATCTCGACGCCGAGCTCCGCGCGCTGATCGCCGAGCGCGAGCAGCTCGAGGAGGCGTGGCTCGAGGCCAGCGTCGACTGACCGGGACGTGCCGATCGCGATGACGTGACCGCCCGAAACCGAACCTGTTAGCCTCACGCCTACAACATTTAGGTAGGGGGCGACATGGTGCGCGTGGGTCTGACGGCCGCCCGGCTGGTGGCGTCCGGCGTCGAGCTCGCCGACGAGATCGGGTTCGCCGAGGTGACGCTCTCGGCGCTCGCGCGGCGACACGGGGTGAAGGTCGCGAGCCTGTACTCCCACGTCGCGAACTCGCACGACCTGAAGTCACGGCTCTGCCTGCTCGCCCTCGACGAGATGGCCGACCGCGGCGCCGCGGCCCTGGCGGGGCGGGCCGGCAAGGACGCGCTGGTGGCGCTGGCCGGGGTCTACCGGACCTACGCCCACGAGCACCCCGGTCGCTACGCCGCCGCGGAGTACCCCCTCGACGCCGCGACCGCCGCGACGAGTGCCGGTCCGCGGCACGCCGAGATGGCGCGGGCCGTGCTGCGCGGCTACGACCTGGCCGAGCCGGACCGGACCCACGCCGTCCGCCTCCTGGGCAGCGTGATCCGCGGCTTCGTGAACCTGGAGATCGCCGGCGGGTTCGGCCACAGCGAGCCCGACGCCGACCAGAGCTGGGCGTGGTCCCTCGACGCTCTCGACGCCCTGCTGCGCCGCCCCGCGGTACCGACCTCCCCGGAAGGAAGCACCCCGTGACCACCTCCGCCGAGGCGGGTCCGATCACGACACCGATCACGACGCCGATCACGCCCGCCCTCGTGCGCGGCGCCGCCGAGCTCGAGCCGACCGACCGCGGCCTGCTGCCGCACCGGCTGCCCGCGTGGGCGCGCGCCCAGAGCGACGACCCGCAGCTCGCCGCGGCCGAGGCCCGACCCTCAGGGGTCCGCCTCGCGGTGCGCACCCGCGCGACCGTGATCGAGCTGGAGACGCTGCGCGTGACGACGGTGCACCGCGGCCTCGGCGCGCGCCCGGCCGGGCTCTACGACCTCGTCGTCGACGGTGAGCTCGTCGACCGACGCGAGGGGGCCGGCGGCGACGTCACCACGATCGACCTCGCCACCGGCGCCGCGACGACCGAGCCCGGAGCACCCGGCGTCGTCCGGTTCGACGGCCTGCCCGACCGGGTCAAGGACGTCGAGGTCTGGTTGCCGTGGAACGAGGTCACGACGCTCGTCGGCCTGCGGACCGACGCCCCGGTCGAGCCGCTGCCGGCGGGACGGGTGTGGCTCCACCACGGCAGTTCCATCAGCGCCGGGTCGAACGCCACCGGGACCACCGGGATCTGGCCGGCCGTCGCCGCCGCACGCGGCGGGCTGGACCTGGTCAACCTCGGCCTCGCCGGCAGCGCGCTGCTCGACCCCTTCACCGCGCGCACGATCCGCGACACCCCGGCCGACCTGATCAGCCTCAAACTCGGGATCAACGTGGTGAACGCCGACCTGATGCGCCTGCGCGCGTTCGGCCCGGCCGTCCACGGGTTCCTCGACACGATCCGGGAGGGGCACCCGACGACGCCGCTGCTCGTCGTCTCCCCGCTGTACTGCGCGATCCACGAGGACACCCCCGGCCCGGGCGCGTTCGACCCCGAGGCGCTCGCCCGGGGCGAGGTCCGCTTCCGGGCCACCGGCGATCCGCAGCAGGTGCTGGCGGGGTCGCTGACGCTGCGCGTCATCCGGGCCGAGCTCGCCCGGATCGTGCGCGAGCGGGCCGCGACCGACCCGCACCTGCACCACCTCGACGGCCTCGCCCTCTACGGCGAGGCGGACACCACGGAGCACCCGCTGCCCGACGGCCTGCACCCCGACGCGGCCACCCACGAGCTCATCGGGCAGCGCTTCGCCGACCAGGTCCTGCGTCCCGGTGGGGCCTTCGCCTCCCGCTGAGGCTCACCGGGCCCGGTAGGCCTCCCGGTACGCCGGGAGTGCGTCCGCGCCCCGCACCGCGTCGGCGCTGATCACCTCGTCGACCGGCCGTCCGCGGAGCACCTGCTTCACCGGCCGTTCGAGCTTCTTGCCGGTGAGGGTGCGCGGCACGGCCGGGACGGCGGCGACGAGGTCGGGCACGTGCCGGGGCGAGAGGTTGCGCCGCAGCCCGGTCGCGATCCGGCCGCGCAGGTCGTCGTCGAGCTCGGCGCCGTCGGCGAGGGCGACGAACAGCAGCAGCTCACCCGGCCCGCCGGCGTCGTCCTCGAGGTGGACCACCAGCGAGTCCTCGATCTCGGCCATGTCCTCGACGACGTCGTAGAACTCGGCGGTGCCCAGCCGCACGCCACCCCGGTTCAGGGTCGCGTCGGACCGGCCCGTGATCACACAGCTGCCGCGGTCGGTGAACCGCACCCAGTCGCCGTGTCGCCAGATGCCGGGCCAGGTGTCGAAGTAGGCCTCGCGGTAGCGCTCGCCGTCGGGGTCGTTCCAGAAGCTCACCGGCATCGAGGGCATCGGCGCGCGGACGACGAGCTCCCCCAGCTGCTCGACGACGGCGTGGCCCTGGTCGTCGAAGGCGGCGACGTCGTGCCCGACGCTCGCGCCCGCCATCTCGCCGCGGTACACCGGCTGCCAGGAGCCGCCCCCGACGAAGCCGGTGCACACGTCGGTGCCGCCGCTGAAGGGGTTGAGGACGAGGTCGGGCCCCAGGTGCTCGTAGACCCAGTCGAACGCCTCGGCGGGGAGCGGCGCGCCGGTGGTGCCGATCTGGCGCAGCTCCGGCCACCGGGGCGGGACGACCTCGGCCCTCCGGCACGACATCAGGTAGCCGGGGCTGGTGCCGAACAGGGTCACGCGCTCGTCGGCGGCGAGCCGCCACTGGGCCTCGAGATCGGGGTGCAGCGGGTTGCCGTCGAGCAGCACGATCGTGCCGCGGTGCAGCAGCACCGAGATCGTGATGTTCCACATCGCCCAGGCGGTGGTGGTGAACCACAGCGTCCGGTCGCCCGGGTGGATGTCGAAGTGCAGCCCGAACAGCCGCAGGTGCTCGAGCAGGATGCCGCCGTGGCCGTGCACGATCGCCTTCGGCAGCCCGGTGGTGCCCGAGGAGAACAGCACGTAGAGCGGGTGGTCGAAGGCGACCGGCTCGAACGCGAGCTCTCCCGGCCCGGCGAGCAGCTCGTCCCAGGTCATGGCGTCGGGGACCGGGTGCGACCCGTAGTCCAGGCCGATCGTGTGCCGCACGCTCGGCATCCCCTCGCGGATGCGGGCGAGCTCGTCGCGCTGGTCGATCTCCTTGGCGCCGTAGCGGTAGGAGGCGACGGCGAGCAGCACCGTGGGTTCGAGCTGTCCGAGCCGGTCGACGACGCTGCGGGCGCCGAACTCGGGCGCGCACGCCGCCCAGATCGCGCCGAGACTCGCCGCGGCCAGGAACACGACGATCGTCTCGGGCACGTGCGGCAGGTAGCCGACGACGCGGTCGCCCGTTCCGACGCCGAGCCGCTGCAGGCCGGCCCGCGCCCGGGCCACCTGGTCGCGGAGCTCGCCGAACGTCAGCTCGCGTCGGTCCCGGGTCTGGGAGTGGGCGACGATCGCCGTGCGGTCGGTGTCCTCGTCGGTGCCGAGCATGTGCTCCGCGTAGTTCAGCTGCGACCCCGGGAACCACTCGGCGCCGGGCATCGTCGACGACCCGAGCACCCGCTCGTAGGTGCCGCGCACGCCGTGGAAGTCCCAGATCGAGCCCCAGAACGCCTCGGGCTCGGCCACCGACCAGCGCCACAGTGCGGCGTAGTCGTCGAACTCGAGCCCCCGCTCCGAGGCCAGGTGCCGGAGGTAGGCACCCATCCCGGTGCCCTCCAGCGGGCCGGGCGGGCGGAGCAGGGTGGGGCCGGCCGGATCGCTCACGATCACCCATGATGCCGTGACGGGGGCCACACGGCGAGGGGCGGGTTAGCCTGCGAGCGTGCCCCGCCCGCGTCAGTTCGACGAGGACCGGGTGCTCTCCGCCGTCCGGACGGCGTTCTGGGATCACGGGTACGCGGGCACGTCCCTGGAGACGCTGCTCGCGGCCAGCGGGCTCGGCAAGGGCAGCCTCTACGGGGCGTTCGGCGACAAGCACCGGCTGTTCCTGCGGATCCTGCGGGACTACGACGAGGCCAACGACCGCATGCTGCGGGACCGGCTGGCGCACGCGGAGCGGGGCGTGGACGTGCTCCGGGACTTCGTGCTCGGCGCGGTGGGCGATCCCGCCGGCGAGCACGCCCGCCGCGGCTGCCTGCTGGCCAACTCCGCCGTGGAGCTCTCCGCGACCGCGCCGGACGTCGCGGCCGAGGCCCGCCGCAGCTACACGGCGACCACGGCCGTCCTGGCCGACGCGGTGCGGCGCGCGCAGTTCGAGGGCGACGTGGCCCGGGACGCCGATCCCGACGAGGTCGCGCGGACGGTCCTCGCCGGCCAGCTCGGGCTGGTCGTGCTCGGTCGGATCGGCGAGGACCCGGGGGTGCTCGCGACGCTCGCCGGGGCGTTGCTCGACCGGCTGCTGCCCGCCTGAGCCCTCGCCCGCCGGGGTGACGACCGGCCCGGGCCACGTTCTTGACCGAACGGTCCAGATCGACGAGAGTTCTGGACCGAACGGTCAACAACGGGTGGAGGAGTGTCATGGCGGTGCTCGCGGGCAAGGTCGCGGTGGTGACCGGCGGGAACTCCGGGATCGGTCGGGCGATCGCGCAGGCCTACCGGGTCGAGGGTGCGCAGGTCGTCGTCACCGGCCGTCGTCAGGAGCAGCTCGACGAGGTCGAGGCCGAGCTCGGCCCGGAGGTCACCTCGGTGCGCTGCGACGTGGGGCGGCCCGCGGACCTCGACGCGCTCTACGCGACGGTCGCCGAGCGGTTCGGCCGGATCGACGTCCTCGTCGCGAACGCGGGGATCGCGATCGCCGCGCCGCTCGGGGAGATCACCGAGGAGCAGGTGGACGCGATGTTCACCACCAACGTCAAGGGCACGCTGTTCACCGTGCAGAAGGCGTTGCCGCTGCTCGCCGACGGGGCCTCGATCATCCTGACCGGCTCGACGGCCGCGCACCGGCCCGAACCGGTCCTCCCCGTGTACGGGGCGACGAAGGCCGCGATCCGCAACCTCGCCCGGGGGTTCGCGCACGGCGCCGGGAAGGGCCGGTACCGCGTCAACGTGCTCTCGCCCGGGGCCACCCGGACCCCGGGCCTGCTCGACCTGCTCCCCGCCGACGCCCTGGCGGCCGCCGGGACGAGCACCCCGCTCGGACGGCTCGGCGCCCCGGACGAGATCGCCGCGGCCGCGGTCTTCCTCGCCTCCGACGCCTCGAGCTTCGTCAACGGCTCCGAGCTCGCCGCCGACGGCGGGTACGCGCAGGTCTGACCGGGGTCAGCCGGCCGCGGCCGCGAGCGCCGGCTCGCTGTGGTCCGAGTGCTCGCCGCCCGGGGCGAGGAGCTCCAGCGTCCGCTGCTGGTGCGCCTCCTCCGTGGCGACGTTCACGACGATGAGCTCGTCGGCCTGCACCTCGGCGGCGAGCGCGTCGAGGCCGGCGACCACGTCGGGCCCGGTTCCGACGAGAGTGCGGCGCAGCATGCCGAGCACCTGCCGGCCCTGGGGGTGGTCGCGGAGCACGGCGAGCTGCTCGTCGGTGAGCTCCCGGCCGCGGCCCAGGATGGAGCGCAGCCACTCCAGCTCGGTCCTGCGGTACTGCTCGGTCGCGGTGTCGGGGTCGTCGGCCGCGATCACGTTGGCCGCCGCGATGAAGTGCGGCGCCGCGTCCGGGCCGGCGAGGGGGCCCGCTGGGTCGAACCGGTCGCGGTAGGTGCGGGCCGCCACCTCGAGGTCGTCGGGGGCGAAGTGGGAGGCGAACGCGTAGGGCAGGCCCAGGTGCGCGGCGAGCTGTGCGCCGTAGAGCGATGAGCCGAGGACGTAGAGCGGCACCCCGGAGCTGCGGTGCGGATAGGCGTGCACGCCCGGGATCCGCGTGTCGCCCCGCAGGTAGCCGTCGAGCTCGACGATGTCCGAGGGGAAGTGCTCGGAGGCGCGGGCGTCGCGTCGCAGGGCCTGCATGGTGGCGCCGTCGGTGCCGGGTGCGCGCCCGAGCCCGAGGTCGATGCGCCCCGGGAACAGGGTCTCGAGCAGGCCGAACTGCTCGGCGATCACGAGCGGGGAGTGGTTGGGCAGCATGATCCCGCCGGACCCGACGCGCACGTTCGTGGTGTGGGCGGCGATGTGCTGGATGTAGAGCGAGGTCGCCGAGGAGGCGAGGCCGGGCATGTTGTGGTGCTCGGAGATCCAGATCCGGCGGTACCCGAGACCGTCCGCGGTCTGCGCGAGGCGCACGCTGCGCGCGATGCCGTCGGCCGCGGTCTCGGTCGGCTTCACCCGCGCCAGGTCCAGGAGGGACAGCGGGACGGACGTGGGCATGGCGGGTCCTCTCGTGCTCCTGACGGAACTCTCCGGCGCCCCGCCCCGAGCGGAGGCAGCCTCCGGTCAGCGTACACGGAGGCCGCCTCCGCTAAGCTCCTGAGCGTGAGCGTCGACCGGCCCATGCGCGCGGACGCCCGGCGGAACCGGGATCTGCTGGTCGCGGTCGCCCGGGCGCACGTGCGGACGCACGGGGTGACGACGTCACTGGAGGCCATCGCGCGCGACGCCGGCGTCGGTCCGGGGACGTTGTACCGGCACTTCCCCGACCGCGAGAGCCTGCTCGCCGAGGTCCTGCAGGTCGAGAGCGACGAGCTCGCGCAGGCCCGTGACCGGGTGGCCCACGAGGTCGACCCCGCGCGGCGACTGGACGCCTGGCTCGCCGAGGTGGAGCGGCACATGGCGACCTACCGCGGCCTGTCCGGCCCGCTCGTCGGGGCCCTCGACGGTGCGGCCACCCCGCTCGGCCTCGCCTGCCAGGAGATGGTCGCGACCACCGAACGGTTCCTGGCCGAGGCCCGCCAGGCCGGGGCGGTCCGCGCCGAGGTCACCGCCCACGACCTCGTGGGCTGCGCGGCCATGCTGGCCTGGCTCGCCTCGACCGGCCCCGCGGGCGCCCGCCAGGCCGACGGGGCCCGGGGCATCCTCCGGCACGGTTGGTGCGCTCCGCGCACGTGAGCAGAAAGGGGGGTGATAGCCCCACTTTCTGCTCACCTGGCCGGAGGCCGACGGGGAGGCCCGGCCCGGTGCTGCCAGGCTGTGGCGGTGCCCCGCTGGTTCCGCCGCCGCACCTCCGACGACGACGCCGGAGCCGCTCCGTCGCCCCCCGCGCCGCACCGCGACCCCGCGCCGTTCACGGACCCCGAGCGCGACGCCCTCGCCGCGCACGGCTTCGCCCTGTTCGCGGGCCGGATCGTCCTCGACGCGGAGCCGCCCCTGCCGCCCGCGCGCCTCGACGAGATCGAACGGGCTTGCGCGGGCCCGCTCCCGACGGCGCTGCGGGAGCTGTGGTCCACCACGGCCGGCGGCCGCCTGGACTACGACCTCGACGCCCGCGTCGGCGACCACCTCGTGGCGCTGAGCTGGAACGAGCTCTTCTTCCGCGGCAGCGACGGCTACCGGGACCTCGACGGCTGGATGGCCCACGAGCTCGAGCTGGCCGAGGACGCCGCCCGCGAGCACGGGACCGAGCCGGTCACCCGGCTCGACGCACTCCCGATCGGCGGGTTCGAGTACCTCGACCGCATCTACGTCCGGACCGCGCCCGGCCCCACCGCGGGGCACGTCGACGCGTGGGTGCAGGGCCTCCCGCCCGGCTGGCCGCACGCCCTGCACGGCGACGCCGTGCTCCCGCTGGCCGACGACCTCCGCTCCGCCCTCGCCGACCTGCACCTCACCCACGACCCGCTCGACCCCGAGCGGAGGTACGGCGCCGGGAGCGATCTGCTCGACCGGCTCGAGCAGGCCCGGGCGGCCGGACTCGACCCGGCGCTCGCCGACCGGCTGCTGGCCCACTACCGCGAGGCCGTCGTCGACTGGCGGGCGCTGCTCGACGAGGGCCGGCTCGCCGAGGATACTCGCGCGGCCCGTCTCGCCCTGCGCCACGCCGTGACCACCGACGACGCGGCTCTCGTCGCCCGCCTGCACGAGGTCGGCGTCGACCTCGACGGCCCGCTCGCCGGGAGCGCCCGCGCGACCGACGTCGCCCTGACCCACGACGCCGGGGCCGCTCTCGCCGCGCTGCTCGACGTCGACGCCGCCGTCGCGCCCGACCTCCTCGACGGGATCCACGGCCCGATCTCCCCGGACCTCGTACGCCGCCTGCTCGCGCTCGGCGCCCGGCCGAGCGGGCAGGCCGTCACCCGCTGCATCGAGCACGGCGCGGATGCCTCGGCCGGGCTGCTGCTCGCCGCCCTCGGAGACCGGGCCGACGAGGCCGAGCAGCACCGGGCGCGCACGCTCGCCGACCTGGAGCGCACCGTCGCCGAGGTCCGGTCCGGCCGCGCGGGCCACTACCTGACCATCGACGAGCTCGAGACCCGGATCGAGCGCCTGCGGGGCGCTGCGCGCTCGTGAGCAGACAGGGGGGTCATCGCCCCACTTTCTGCTCACGTGGCCGGAGGCCACTCAGTGGAAGCGGTTCTGCGCCGGTTCCAGCCCCTCGGTCAGCAGCGCCTCGACGGCGTCCGCGGCGAGCTCGAGGGAGACGTCCAGCTCCTTGCGCTCGGTCGACGACCAGCGCTTGAGCACGAAGTCCGCCGGGTCCTGCCGCCCCGGCGGGCGGCCGATGCCGAAGCGCACCCGCAGGTAGTCCTTCGTGCCGAGCGACTTCGAGATCGACCGCAGACCGTTGTGCCCGCCCTCGCCGCCGCCGCGCTTCAGCCGGACGACACCGAAGTCCAGGTCGAGGTCGTCGTGGACCACGATCAGGTCCTCGGCGGGGACCGAGAAGAAGCGCAGGGCGTTCGTCACCGGGCCGCCGGAGAGGTTCATGTAGCCGCGCGGCTTGACCAGCACGGCCTTCCGACCCACGAGCCGCCCCTCGGCGACGTCGGAGCCGGACTTCCGGTGCGCGGAGAACCGGCCACCGACGCGCCCGGCGAGCACGTCGGCGACCGCGAACCCCACGTTGTGCCGGGTGCCCTCGTACTCGGCCCCCGGGTTGCCGAGCCCGGCGACGAGCACGGGACCCGCGCCCGTCGTCGGGAACGTCATCAGCTCTCGTCCGAGCTCTCGGCGTCGGAGGAGCCCTCGGCGTCGGCGTCGGAGTCGGAGGCGCTCTCCGAGTCCTCGGCGGCCTCGTCCTCGGGTGCGTCCTCCTCGACGCCGGCACCCTCGATGTCGAGCTCCTCCTCGAGCTCGTCCTCGGTCGGCGCCTCGGTGACGTTGACGACCAGGAGCTCGGGGTCGGAGAGCAGGGTGGCGCCGTCGGGCAGCCGGATCTCGCCCGCGAGGAACTGCGTGCCGATCTCCGCCTCGTCGATCACGACGGTGATCTCCTCGGGGATGTTCAGCGCGTCGGCCTCGATGGAGAGCGTGTCCTCGTTCTGGAAGACCAGCGTGCCGGCGGCGGCCTCGCCCAGCGTGACGACGCGGACGTCGACCTGGACCTTCTCGCCCCGCTTGATCGACACCAGGTCGACGTGCTCGATGAAGCCCTTGATGGGGTCCCGCACGACGCTCTTGGTGAGCGCGAGCTGCTCCTTGCCGACCCCGGTGACGGTGAGGACGGCGTTGCGGCCGTTCTCGCGCATCACGGCGGCGAACTCGACGGTGTCGAAGCTCAGGTGGACCGGGTCGGTGCCGCGCCCGTAGAGGACGGCGGGGACGCGGCCGGCGCGGCGGGTGCGGCGCGCGGCACCCTTGCCGAACTCGGTGCGGGACTCGGCGGCGATCTTGACGTCAGCCATGGCTGGTGGTGCTCCTGCGGTGGTGCGGACTCGGCGGACGACGCCGGGCACCACGGCGGGTCACGCCGGGATGCTCACCGCGTCGATCACGGCCGGTGGACCGGCCCTCGCCGAAGTGGATCGTCGCCGAGTCTACCGACCGCTCAGGCGTTGCCGTCGAACAGGTTGGTCACCGAGCCGTCCTCGAACACCTCGCGCACCGCGCGGGCGATGACGGGGGCGATCGAGAGCACCGTGAGCTGCGGGAACCGCTTCTCGTCCGGGATCGGCAGCGTGTTGGTGATGATGACCTCGCGGGCGCCGCAGGTCGAGAGGCGCTCGACCGCCGGCCCGGACAGCACGCCGTGCGTGGCGGCGATGACGACGTCCGACGCGCCGTCGGCGAGCAGGGCCTCGGTGGCCTTCGCGATCGTCCCGCCGGTGTCGATCATGTCGTCGACGAGGATGCAGCAGCGGCCCTGCACGTCCCCGACCACGCGGTTCGCGACGACCTCGTTCGGGCGCGTCTTGTCGCGGCTCTTGTGGATGAAGGCCAGCGGGACGCCGCCCATCGTGTCGGCCCACTTCTCGGCGACGCGCACGCGGCCGGAGTCCGGGGCGACGACGGCGAGGTCCTCGTCGGCGTACGCGTCGCGCAGGTGCTCGGCGAGCACCTTGTTCGCGAGCAGGTGGTCGACCGGCCCGTCGAAGAAGCCCTGGATCTGGTCGGTGTGCAGGTCGATCGTCATGATCCGGTGGGCGCCGGCGGTCTTGAGCAGGTCGGCCACCAGGCGCGCCGAGATGGGCTCGCGGCCGCGGTGCTTCTTGTCCTGCCGGGCGTAGCCGTAGAACGGCACGACGGCGGTGATCCGCTTGGCCGACGCCCGCTTCAGGGCGTCGATCATGATGAGCTGCTCCATGAGCCAGGTGTTGATCGGCGCGGTGTGGCTCTGGATGACGAAGGCGTCGGAGCCGCGCACGGACTCCTCGAAGCGGACGAAGATCTCGCCGTTGGCGAAGTCGTACGCGGCCTGCGGGGTGATGGTGACGTCGAGCTCCTTCGCGACCTCCTCGGCCAGCTCCGGATGGGCCCGCCCCGAGAAGAGCATGAGGTTCTTCTTCGGGGTCGTGGACACTGCGCTCACGTCTACTGCTCCTCCTGGTCACGGCGGTCGGGCGCCGATGCCGATCCGCCCGGTCCCCCCTCGGGTGACGACGCCCGGCCGGCGGCCTCCGCGGCCGCGGTGCCCGGTCGTCGTCGTTCCACCCAGCCCTCGATCGTCCGTTGCGGACCCGATGACACCGCGAGCGTGCCCGGGGGGACGTCCTCACGGACCACCGTGCCCGCTCCGGTGTAGGCGCCGTCCCCGATGGTGACGGGCGCCACGAACGTGTTGTCGCTGCCGGTCCGGACGTGGTCGCCCACCACGCTACGGTGCTTGGCCACCCCGTCGTAGTTGACGAAGACGCTCGAGGCGCCGATGTTGCTGCCCTCGCCGATCGTCGCGTCGCCGACGTAGGTCA
This sequence comes from Actinomycetospora sp. CA-084318, assembly GCF_050955885.1. Classification (NCBI taxonomy): domain Bacteria; kingdom Bacillati; phylum Actinomycetota; class Actinomycetes; order Pseudonocardiales; family Pseudonocardiaceae; genus Actinomycetospora; species Actinomycetospora sp. CA-084318. The sequence continues at coordinate 5,422,485 of NZ_CP192098.1, read as the reverse complement.
GGTGCGGCACCTTCGAGCCCCGCCCGATGCTCGCGTTCTTGACCTCGACGAAGGTGCCGATCTTCCCGCGCTCGGCCAGCTCGACGCCGGGGCGCAGGTAGGCGAACGGACCGACGGAGGTCTCGGGGCCGACGACGGAGTTGCTGCCGTGGGTACGGACCACGGTGGCCCGCGCGCCGACGGCGACGTCGGTGAGCGTCGAGTCCGGGCCGACCGTGGCCCCCTCGCCGACGCTGGTGGTGCCGTGCAGCTGGGTTCCGGGGAGCAGGGTGACGTCCCGCTCGAGCCGGACGCCCACGTCGATCCAGGTGGACCGCGGGTCGATGACGGTGACCCCGGCGCGCATCGCCCGCTCGAGGACGCGGCGGTTGAGCTCCGCGCCGAGCGCGGCGAGCTGCACGCGGTCGTTCACCCCGGCCACCAGCCAGGGGTCGGACAGCTCCACCGCGCCGACGTCAAGGCCCTCGCGGTGCGCGACGGCCACCACGTCGGTGAGGTACAGCTCGCCCTGTGCGTTGTCGGTGCCCAGGCGCGCGAGCGCGCTGCGCAGCAGGCCGAGGTCGAAGGCGTAGACCCCCGAGTTCACCTCGGTGATGGCCAGTTCCTCCAGCGACGCGTCGGACTGCTCGACGATGGCGGTCACGCCGCCCTTCTCGTCGCGCACCACGCGGCCGTAGCCCGTGGGGTCGTCCATCTCGGCCGTCAGCAGCGTGACGGCGTTGCCCGCGTCGTCGTGCTCGGCGACCAACGCCCGCAGCGTCGCCGTGTCGAGCAGGGGGACGTCGCCGTAGGAGACGAGCACGGTGCCGGAGGCGGCGGCGGGCAGGGCGTCGACGCCGCAGGCGACCGCGTGCCCGGTGCCGCGCCGACGGTCCTGCACCGCCGTGCGGACCTCGCGGCCGAGCTCGGCGCCGACCTGCGCGCAGTGCGTCCCGACCTCCTCGCGGCCGTGGCCGACCACGACGACGAGGTGCTCGGGGGTGGTGCCCGCCGCGGCGTGCAGGGCGTGCCCGAGCAGGCTGCGACCGCCGACCGGGTGCAGCACCTTGGGGGTGGCCGACCGCATGCGGGTGCCCTCACCCGCGGCGAGGACGACGACCGCGGTGGGGCTCGGCGGCATCGGCTCTGCAGCTCCTGATCGGGTGGGGTGGTCGGCGGGGACGCCGTCGGGGCCGTCGCGGAGCACACGCACCGGCGCCCCGGAACTGGACCGATCCTCCCACCCCGGTCGGACGTGACCGGCCCCGGGGGGAGCGGCTCGGCCGCTCTCGCGGTCGGACTCCGCCGCGCTGCGTCATCCCCCGACGAGCAGGCCGCCGGCGGGGGTGTCGGTGCTCGCGTCGAGGACCACGGCGCCGCCGCCCGCCCGCTTGGCCTCGTACATCGCGCGGTCCGCCCGCGCGAGGAGCGTCCCCGGGGTCACTCCGGAGTGCGTGGTACCGGCGACGCCCACCGACAGCGAGACCCACGAGCCGTCGCCGACCGCCACCGCCGCGACCGCCGCCGCGGCCCGTTCCAGGGCGGCGCGCGCGTCGGTCTCCGAGCTGCCGGGCAGCACGGCCACGAACTCGTCGCCGCCGTAGCGCGCCACGAGGTCGTCCGCCCGCAGGCACCGGCGCAGGGTCTCCGCGACCAGCCGCAGCACCTCGTCGCCGCGGGCGTGCGAGACGCGGTCGTTGATCGTCTTGAACCGGTCGACGTCGACCATCGCGAGGGCGAGCGCCGACCCGCGGCTGGCGACCGTCGTGAGGTGGTCGGCCAGCGCGTCGTCCAGGGCCCGCCGGTTGGGCAGGCCGGTCAGTGGGTCGGTCCGGGCCTGTGCCGCGACCTCGCCGTGCTCCCGGCGCAACTGCTCGTGGGCGATGCGGGTCCGCAGCGAGAGCACCCGGGCCTGCTGCAACGTCCACAGCTCCCGCTCGAGGTCGGCGGTGTAGTCGCGCAGGGCGCGCCGTCCCGGGACCCCGCCGAGGTGCTCGGCCGTGACGTGGACCAGCTCCCGGCTCACGGCCAGCGCCAGGCCGGGTTCGCCGCGCGGGCGCCGGTCGCGGGCCGCGGCCAGGCACGTCGCGGCCTCGTCCGCGCGCCCGAGGGCCACCAGGGCGCGGGCCCGGGCGAGGACGACGAGGAGGTGGTCGCAGAGGCCGGCCGCGGGCTCGTCGTCGGCGCCCAGCGCCTCCAGGTCGGCGCGGGCCGTGCCGGTCACCTCGGCCGCGGACCGCCCGGGGGCGTCCGGTCGGCGGGCGAGCGAGACCAGGGCGCGCTGCGCCCGACGGTGGTCGGTCCCCAGCAGGGCGGGCTCGGCGTGCAGGGCGCCCGCGCGGTGGGCGGCCTCCTCCAGGTGCGCGGCGCCCTCCCGGCCCGCCCGCTGCAGCCGCAGCCCCCAGCCGGCGAGGACGCGGACGAGCTCGTGCTCGCTGCGGGCCGCGGCGAGCAGGTCCCCGTCGTCCTCGGCGATCACCCGCGCCCGGGCGAGGAGCGGCTGGGCGCTCTCGTGCAGGCCGAGCGTGGCCAGCGTGGAGGCGACGAGGCGGTAGGTGTCCTGCAGGTTGCCGCGGTGCTCGCGCTCGGAGGGGGCCCGGTCGACGGCGGCCTGCTCGTCGAGCCGGGTCAGGGCCCGGGTGGCCGCGGCGAGCGCCGACTCCTCGTCGTCGGCGAGCATCGCGCGGCGCGCGAGCAGCGCCTCGGCGTCGACGGCGAAGAGGGTCAGACCGTGCTCGGCGACGAGGGCGACGAGCTCGTCGAGCATCCGCTCGGCGCCGTCCGTGTCGACGGGCGGGCGCCCGGGGCGCGGACCGGTCCCGGCGCCCCGGACGGCGAGCAGGCCCGCGGCGGCCTCGCGCAGCAGGACCGCCCGGGTGGCGGGGTCCCGGGGCCGGGCTCGCCCGACGAGGTCGACGAGGGTGGCGAGGTCGGTCGCGGCATCGGGGTGGGGCACGCGGGCCGCGCGGGCGCCCGCCGCCCGGGCGTGGGCGAGCAGGCTGGCGCGTGGTGCGTCGTCGGCGTGGGCGAGGATCCCGTCGCGCAGGTCGTGGACCCGGGGCGTGGGGTCGTCACGGTGGGCACGGCCGTCACCCGGACGTTCCACGCGCCATCCCTCCGACGGACCCGGTGGAGACCCGGGCCACCCGCTGTCGATCACGGAGCGCGGACCTTTCGTCGCTCCGTGTCACGGGAATTGTGCACATGCGGACGCCCGGGGCGCAGCCCGGGTGGCTCCGCGTCGTTGGAGCGGTATGGCGCAGAGCGGAGCGGTGACCGGCGGCGGCGTGACGACCCCCCGACTCGTCTCCCCGGCCGGCCGGCGGGCGGTCCTCCCGGCGGTGGGTCTCGGGGTGCTCGTCGTGGGCGTGCTCGCGGTGCAGGTGGCCGGGACCTCGTCCGCGGGCCCCCTCGACCGCTCCCTCGCCGCCCTCGTGCCCATGCACCACGGGGTCCGCGCCGCGGTGGGAGAGGTCCTCGCCGCGCTCGGCGACCCCGTGCCGGTGGCGGTCCTGCTGGTGCTGCTGGCGGCGGTGGCCTGGTGGGGCCGCGGCGGTCGGGGGCTCGCCCTCGTGCTGGTGGCGCCGCCGGCGGCGATGGTGCTGACCTCGCTGGTGCTCAAGCCCATCGTCGGGCGGACCCGCGGGGGCGAGCTGGCGTTCCCGAGCGGTCACACCACGGCGGTGGCCTCGCTCGCCGCCGTCGCCGTGGTGCTCGTGCTCTCGGCCCCGACGCTCGCCCGCGCCCGCCGCGTCGCTGCCGTGGTGGCGCTCGGCCTGGGCGTGCTCGCGGTCGGGGTGAGCCTCGTCGGCCGTGACCTGCACGACCCCAGCGACGTGGTCGGCGCGCTCGCCGTGGTGCTCGCGGTCATCGGCCCCGCCGCCCTCGCGGTCGACGCGTTCGCCGACCTCGCCGCGGCCGAGCCCGAGTCCGACGCCGAGGTGACCCGCCGCCTGCCGGTGCTGCGCTGAGCCGCGGCCCGGCCGGTCACGCCTGGGCGGTCGACCGGTCGTTCGCCTCGTGCGGGAGGTGGCGGGAGAGCGTGACCACCGTGCCCGGCTCCGCGCGCTCGACCCGCGTCTCGGCGAGGCGCTCCATCATCTCCAGCCCGCGACCGCGGGACGAGGGGCCCGCCGGCGGGTCGCGCCAGCGACCCCGGTCGGTGACCACCACCGCGACGGTCCCGTCGTGCACCCGGGCACGCAGCGACATCGGGCCCGGGTCGAGGTCCGCGTAGGCGTGGTCGACGACGTTCTCCAGCGCCTCGCTCGCGGCGAGCACGAGATCGTCCGCCAGATCCTCGAGCTCGTCCCCGGTGGAGGTGGTCGGCGCGGACCGGACGACGTCGTCGAGCACCTCGCCGAGCCACCGGCGCAGGGCGCGCCGGAAGGCTCCGACCTGCGGCGGCGCGGCCTGGGCGGTCAGGTCGAGGTCGGGCGGGGCCTGCGGGGTCACGGAAGGGTCGGCTCCCCGGTGCGACGACTGAGACCTCCGCTACTACCCCCGTTCCCGCCGCCGGAAACGACCGCCGGTCAGGGCGTGGCGGTGCGGACCCGCTGCTCGACCGGGAGATAGCCGGTGCGGTCGTCGAGCGGCGTCCGGACGTCGTAGCGGCACTCGTCGTGCACGACGGCCGGGCCCCAGACCCACACCCGCGGTGCCTCCCGCGGGGCGAGACCGACCACGCGCACCGTGCCGTCGGCGTCCGGCGCGACGGCCCGCAGGCACACCGGGCACCGGGTGGCGGGTGCCGTGGCGGAGCGCGGTCGGGTCGGTGTGCTCATCGGCGGCGCTCCCGGGCGAGGAGGGATCTGCCCGCGCGGGCAGGAGTGACCCGAAGAGATTGCACGCAACCGATCGGAGAGGCAAGGGCCCGTCCGGGCGGACGGGTGGTCCTGCGCCGCCGGGCTCAGCGACGGGCGACCTGCTGCTCCTGCAGGGTGGTCGCGGTGCGCAGCCGCTCGGCGAGCTCGTCGAGCTGGCCGCGCAGGGCGGCGAGCTCGGACCCGCTCATGCCGGTGGCGCGCTCGACGTCACGCTGCACGGCACGGGCCCGGTCGTAGAGCTCCCGGCCCTCGTCGGTGCAGGCGATCTCCAGGGTGCGCTCGTCCTCGGGTCGGCGGCGCCGGGTGACCCGACCCTGCTTCTCCAGCCGCTTGAGCAGCGGGGAGAGGGTGCCGGAGTCGAGGTGCAGCTGCTCGCAGAGGAAGCCCATGGACACGGCGTCGTGCTGCCAGAGCACGAGCATCACCGCGTACTGGCTGTACGTCAGCCCCAGGGCGTCGAGGCCCTGGCGGTAGCAGGCGGTCATCGCCCGGGAGGCAGAGTGCAGTGCGAAACACAGCTGCCCGTCGATCGTGAACGGCTGCGTACCCGTTCCTGCCTCGGCCGTGGTCATTCTCTGAGGGTAAACGCTTGTTGCGCTTCGTGTGAGATCCTCACTGTCCGGACACTGATCGATCCGGAGCGTCACACCCGCGGCAGCAGCCCCGCCCGCTCGAGGATGCCGAACAGGTCGGTGGTGAGCGGCAGCCGGGCGAGCTCGGCCGCCGTGAACCAGCCGGCGTCCGCCGCGTCGTCCCCGGCCCGCAACTCGCCCCCGACGACGTCCGCGGTGAAGTCGTGGATCTCGAAGACCACGTCGTCGGGGCCCGGGCGCTCGAGCACGAGCCACTCCGGTCCCACCGTCACGACGATCCCGGTCTCCTCGGCCACCTCGCGGGCCGCGGCCTCGGCCGGCGACTCGCCGGGTTCGACCCGCCCACCGGGCAGGGTCCAGCGCCCGGCCTGCGGTGCCCGGCCCCGACGGACGAGCAGGAGGCGACCGGCGGCGTCGTGGACGACGGCCCCGGCGGCGGCGACCCGCGTGCCCTCCACGACGCTCCTGCTCGCTCGACGTGCTGCTCCGCCGCCTGGATTCGAACCAGGATCATCGGAACCAAAATCCGAGGTGTTGCCCTTACACCACGGCGGATGGGCGGACCGGCGGTCCGCAGCGCTCATGGTGACACGGCGCGCCGGAGAGTCCCCGGTCGCGCCCGTGACCGGGGACCGGCGCCCTCGTTGATCCCCACCAGGAGCCGCGGTCGGGACGCATGACGTGACTCACGCGGGGCCGGCGCGCAACCCGCCCGGCGCACGTGCGTCTCTCGTGGTGGAGAACCCGATCCGCCGGCCGGTGGCGGACGCCGTGCGAGGGAGGTGGGCGCGTGGAGCGGACACACGAGGTGTGCGCGGGCCACCCGCCCGGCCACCCGCACCACCGCACGGGCGACGATCGACGTCGGGCGACGGGAGTGCGGCCAGCGGGCCGCGTCCCGGCGCTCAGAAGAGGGGCGAACGCGTGAGCGGCACCGAGCTGGACGGCCGGACCGATCCGGCCGACACCGGCGAGATCCCGGCCACGCCGGAGCGGGGCGGAGCGCGACCCGCGGCGGCGGAGACGCAGCGGAGCGGAGCCCGACCGCGCGCTTCGGAGACGCAGCGGAGCACCCGGGCGGGCGGGGCGCCGACCACCACGGCACACCCGCCGTCGGGCGAGCCCGCGGGCGCTCCCGAGCCGTTCGTGGACCCGGACCCGACCGCGCCGGGCTTCATCCGCATCTGGGACGACGAGGGCCCCGGGCAGCCGGGCAGCGTCGCCACCGCCACGAGCTGGCAGTCGAAGTTCGCGCTGGCGGTCGCGGCGAGCGACCTGCTGGTGCTGGCCGTGTGCGCCGTGCTCGGCGCCCTGATCGGCTTCGGCGCGGGCAGCGCGGACCGCGGCACCAACCCCTGGGCGCTCGCCGCCGTCTCGATGGTGCTGGTGCCGTTGGCCATCGGTGCGTCCCGGGCCTGGGACCCGCGGGTGCTGGGGCAGGGCTCCGAGGAGTGGAGCCGCCTGATGCGCGGCTACGTCACCGCGGCGATCCTGCTCGCGCTGGCCGGCCTCGTGCTCGAGCGCACCGGTGTGCGGCCCTGGGTGTTCGGCATCCTCCCGATCGCCGGGCTGCTCTCGATGGCCGGCCGGTACACGCTGCGCCGCTGGCTGCACCAGGCCCGCAAGCGTGGCCGCGGCCTGCTGCCCGTGCTCGCAATCGGCACCGAGGAGTCGGTGCGCGACCTCATCGAGCGCACCCGGCGCGTCGCCCACATCGGCTGGGTGGTCACCGGTGCCTGCACGCCGACCGGCCTCGGGGAGGACGGCCAGGGCCACGTCGCGGGCGTGCCGGTGATCGGCGACCTCGACTCGCTGCCCGCCTCGGTGCGCTCCGGCCGCTTCGGCGTCGTCGCCGTGGCCCAGACCCCGGGCTGGAGCCCGAAGCGCCTGCACCGCCTCGCCTGGGACCTCGAGGGCACCGGCTCCGAGCTCGTCGTCGACCCCGGCCTCATGGAGGTCGCCGGGCCGCGGCTGCACGTGGCGCCGGTGGACGGCCTGCCGCTGCTGCGTCTCACCGAGCCCCGGCTCTCGGGCGTGCCGCGGATCGGCAAGCTGCTCGTCGACCGGGTGGCCTCGATCGGGCTGGTGCTGGCCCTCGCGCCGGTGTTCCTGCTCATCGCGCTGTTCGTCAAGCTCGACGGCGGGCCGGTGTTCTACCGGCAGACCCGCGTCGGGCTGCGCGGCCGGACGTTCCGCATGGTCAAGTTCCGCTCGATGGTCCCGGACGCGGACCGGCTCCGTGCCCAGGTGGTCGCGGGCGGTAACGACGGGTCGGGTCCGCTGTTCAAGCTGCGCCGCGACCCCCGGGTGACCCGGATCGGCTCGATGCTGCGCCGCTACTCTCTGGACGAGCTCCCGCAGCTGTTCAACGTCGTCGGGGGCTCGATGTCGCTGGTCGGGCCCCGCCCGCCGCTGCCCGGAGAGGTCGACGCCTACTCCGACGCCGCCAAGCGCAAGTTCCTGGTGCGGCCGGGCATGACGGGTCTGTGGCAGGTCAGCGGCCGTTCCGATCTGTCGTGGGAGGAGTCGGTCCGGTTGGACCTGCGCTACGTGGAGAACTGGTCGCCCGCCATGGACCTGGTCATCCTGTGGAAGACGGTCTCGGCCGTCTTCCGGGGTGACGGGGCCTACTGATGGGGGCGCCGAGCCTGGCCTGCCGCCTGTGCGGCTCGACGGAGCTGGAGAGCTTCGTCGACCTGGGGGCCACCCCGCCCTGCGAGCTGTTCCTCACCGCCGAGGCGCTCGAGGGCCCGGAGCCGACGTTCCCGCTCCACCCGCGGGTCTGCCGCTCGTGCCTGCTGGTGCAGCTGCCGCCGCTGATCGACCCGGACGAGACGTTCACGGAGTACGCGTACTTCTCGTCCTTCTCCACCTCGTGGGTCGAGCACGCGCGCCGGTTCGTCACCGCGGCCACCGAGCGGGCGGGCCTGACGAAGGACTCGCTCGTTGTCGAGGCCGCCTCGAACGACGGCTACCTGCTGCAGCACGTCGTCGCCGACGGCATGCGCGCGGTCGGCGTCGAGCCGAGCGTGAACGTGGGCCAGGCGGCCCGTGACAAGGGCGTCCCCACCGTCACGGCGTTCCTCTCGCCGGAGACCGGGGCGGCGGTGCGGGCCGAGCACGGTCCGGCCGCCCTCGTCGTCGCGAACAACGTCTACGCGCACATCCCCGACGTCGTGGGCTTCACGCAGGGGCTGCGGGCGATGCTGGCCGACGACGGGTGGGTGTCGATCGAGGTCCAGCACCTGCTGACCCTCGTGGCCTACCGGCAGTTCGACACGATCTACCACGAGCACTTCCAGTACTACACGGTCGGCACCGCCATCAAGGCGCTGGCCAGCGGCGGGCTCGACCTGGTCGACGTCGAGCTGGTCCCGACCCACGGCGGGTCGATCCGGCTGTGGGCCCGGCCGAGCGAGCTGGGGGCCGAGCGCTCACCCGCCGTCGGGAAGGTCCTCGCGGACGAGGCCAAGGCGGGGCTGGACACCGTCGAGGGCCACGCGGGCTTCGCGCGGGAGGTCTCGCGCATCCGCAACGACCTGATGCGCTTCCTGATCGACGCGGCCGACGCCGGCAAGACGGTGGTCGGCTACGGGGCGCCGGGCAAGGGCAACACGCTGCTCAACTACTGCGGCATCCGCCCCGACCTGCTCGCCTACACCGTGGACCGGAACCCCTACAAGCACGGGCGGTACACGCCCGGCACGCGGATCCCGATCCACCCGCCGGAGCGCATCGACGCCGACCGGCCCGACTACGTGCTCGTGCTGCCGTGGAACCTCCGCGACGAGATCACCGCCCAGCTGGCGCCGGTGGCCGAGTGGGGCGGCAAGCTCGTGTTCCCGATCCCGGCCCTCGAGGTCGTGGAGCCCGGCAGCAGCCCTGCCTGAGTCAACCCGAGAGGTACTGCAGTGAAGGTCGTCCTGTTCTGCGGCGGTTTCGGCATGCGGATGCGGGATGGGGACTCCGACGTCCCCAAGCCGATGCAGATGGTCGGGCCGCGCCCGCTGATCTGGCACGTGATGCGCTACTACGCCCACTTCGGGCACAAGGAGTTCATCCTGTGCCTGGGCTACGGCTCGCACCACATCAAGGACTACTTCCTGAACTACCGCGAGACGGAGTCGAACGACTTCACCCTGCGGGAGGGGCAGATCGAGCTCGGCGGCTCCGACATCGCCGACTGGACGATCCACTTCGTCCACACCGGCCTGGAGTCGCCGATCGGTGAGCGGCTGCGGCGGGTGCGCCACCTCGTCGAGGACGACGAGATGTTCCTGGCGAACTACGCCGACGTCCTCACCGACGCCCCGCTCGACCAGATGGTCAAGCGGTTCTCCGACTCGGACGCCGAGGCGGCGCTGCTGGCGGTGCTCCCGCAGGCGGTGTTCCACATCGTCGAGTCCGACGCCGACGACCGGATCACCTCGATCCACCCGGTCACCGACATGGGCGTGCGGGAGAACGGGGGCTACTTCGTCCTGCGGCCCTCGGTCATCGACCGCATCCCGGAGAACGGCGACCTCGTCGGCGACGCCTGCACCGCGCTCGCGGCCGAGGGCAAGCTCATGGGCTACCCGTACGAGGGCTTCTGGCTCCCGGCGGACACCCTCAAGGAGCGCAACCAGCTCGAGGCCTCCTACCGCGCGGGCACCCGCCCGTGGATGCTGTGGGAGAAGGAGCCGGACATGACGCCGCTGGAGAGCCTCGTCACCCGCGAGCTGCAGCACTGACGTGATGCGGCGGCTGGTCCCGGAGCAGCTCGACGAGCTGGTCCTGCTCGGCGCGCACTGCGACGACATCCCGATCGGCGCGGGCGGCACGGTCCTGACGATCTGCCGCTCCCGCCCGGGGCTGCGGGTGCGCGCGCTGGTGCTCTCCGGGGGCGGCACGCCCCGCGAGGCCGAGGAGCGCGCGGCGCTGGCCGCGTTCTGCCCGGGGGCCTCGCTGGAGGTCACCGTGCTGGACATGCCGGACGGGCGCCTGCCCCACCACTGGGACTGGGCGAAGGAGGCGCTGGAGTCCTTCCGGCGCACCACCGAGCCCGACCTGGTGCTCGTCGGCCACCGCGCCGACGACCACCAGGACCACCGCGAGCTCGCCCGGCTCGTCCCCACCGTCTTCCGCGACCACGCCACCCTCGGCTACGAGATCCTCAAGGCCGAGCCGGACCTGGCGCAGCCGCCGCTGCTCTGGCCGCTATCGCAGGAGGCCGTGGACGACAAGATCCGGCTGCTGCACGAGCACTACCCCTCGCAGACCGGTCGCACCTGGTTCGACGACGAGGCCTTCCGCGGCCTCGCGCGGATCCGCGGGGTGCAGGCCGGGGTCCGCTACGCCGAGGGCTTCCACCCGACCCGCCTGCTGGTGGGTGTCTAGAACACCGAACGGAGCTGTTGCACGTGCGCGTCCTGCTGACCGGCCACCAGGGCTACCTGGGGACCCTGGCCTCCCCGATGCTCGCCGCCGCGGGGCACGAGGTCGTCGGCCTCGACTCCGGGCTGTACGCCGACTGTGTCCTCGGGTCGCTGGAGCAGCCCGACCCGCCCGCGCTCGCCGTCGACCTGCGCGACGTCACCGTCGAGCAGCTGCAGGGGTTCGACGCCGTCATCCACCTCGCGGCGCTGTCGAACGACCCGCTGGGCTCGCTCGCCCCGGAGCACACCTACGACATCAACCACCACGCCTCCACGCGGCTCGCGCGGCTGGCGAAGGAGGCCGGGGTCGGTCGCTTCGTCTACGCCTCGACCTGCTCGGTGTACGGCGCGTCCGGCACCGACGACGTGCTCGACGAGGAGGCGCCGATGAAGCCGGTGACCCCCTACGCCGAGTCGAAGGTGCGCGTCGAGTCGGACCTGGTCGACCTGGCGTCCGACGAGTTCGTGCCGGTCTCGATGCGCAACGCGACCGCCTTCGGCTTCTCGCCCCGGCTGCGCGCCGACATCGTGCTGAACAACCTCGTCGGCCACGCGGTGCTCTCCGGCCGCATCCTGGTGATGAGCGACGGCACGCCGTGGCGTCCGCTCTGCCACGGCCGCGACATCGTCTCCGCCGCCATCGCGGCCATGGAGGCGCCGGCCGAGGTCGTCCGCGCCCGGGCGTTCAACGTGGGCCGCACCGACAACAACGTGCAGGTCCGCGACATCGCGGAGGCGGTCAAGGTCGCGGTGCCGGAGGCCGAGCTGATCGTCACCGGCGAGACCGGCGGCGACCCGCGCTCGTACCGCGTGGACTTCTCCCGCATCGAGAAGGAGCTGCCGGAGTTCCGCGCGTCGTGGTCGCTGGCCGACGGCGCCGCCGAGCTGCTGCGCGAGTACCGCGCCCGCGGTCTGACCCAGGAGTCGTTCGACCGGCGCTTCACCCGCCTCGCCGTGCTCCACGCCCGGCAGGAGGCCGGGACGCTGGACGCGACGCTGCGCCCGGTCTAGGCCGCCGCTGGCCCGGCGTGAGGGGAACATCCGCCCGCCCCACCCGCGTGAGGGGACCCCTCACGCGGGGTGGGGCGGGGCGATCCTCCCCTCACAGCGTGGCGAGGAGGTCCTGCCACGAGCCGGCCGTCCGGTCGCGCTCGGAGATCGCGGTGACCTCGACCGGCCAGTCGATGGCCAGGTCGGGGTCGTCGTGGGCCACCCCGATGTCCTCGCCGGGCGCGTGCGGCCGGTCGATGCGGTAGCAGACGTCGGCGTCGGTGATCGCCTGGAAGCCGTGCAGCAGCCCCGCGGGGACGTACAGGTGGTGGTGGTCGACGTCGTCGAGCCGGAAGCTCGCGACGGTGCCGAACGTGGGCGACCCCCGGCGGGCGTCGACCAGCACGTCGTGCACCGCCCCGTGCGCCACGCGGACCAGCTTGGCCTCGCCGGCCCCGCGCCGGCCGTGCATCCCGCGGATCGTGCCCGCCCGGGAGCGGGACTGGCTGTCCTGGGCCAGGGCGCCGAGGTCGACGCCGTGCTCCGCTCCGATCGCGGTGTCGAACGTGCGGGTGAAGAACCCGCGGTCGTCCCGGTGGGGGGTGGGGACGAACACCAGGACACCGTCGATCGCGCTCGTGCGAACCTCCATCACCGAAGCCTCCCATCCGGGTCGAGCTTCGCTCCGCTCCGTCTCCCACCATCCGTCGTCAGGAAGGACCGACCCGTGTCGACCCGCGAGGTCTCCGAGACCGTGACCTGCCGCTGGTGCGGCTCGACGTCGGGGACGGTGGTGCTCGACCTGGGCGACCAGCCCGCGGCCGACCACTTCCCGGCGGTCGACGACCCGGGTCCGGACCCGGTCCACCCGCTGCGGATGTGGCTGTGCTCCGGGTGCGGCCTGGCGAACCTCGCCGAGGACCCGACGACCCCGGAGGAACCGCGCGGCGCCGAGCCGCAGGCGATGATCGACCAGGCCCGCGACGCGGTCGGCCGGGTGCGCGACGCCGGGCTGCTCTCGGCGCCGGACGGGACCGCCCGGACGACGGTGACGGAGTTCGGCAGCCCGCACGGCGGGTCGTGGCTCGACCTGCTCGCCGACGTCGGGCTGTCCCCCCTGCCGGAGGGGGAGGGCGCGGACCTCGTCATCGACTGCTTCGGACTGATGCACGACGCCGACCAGGCCGCGGGTCTGGCGCGCCGGGCCGCGGCGGTGGCGCCCGAGGGCACCCTGCTGCTGCAGTTCCACACGCTCGCCGCGATCGTCGCCGACGGCGGGTGGAACGCGCTGCGGCACGGGCACTTCGCCTACTACTCGACGCCGGTGCTGGTGCGCATGCTCGCCGAGGTCGGGTTCGAGGCCACGCACGCCTTCCGGTTCGACCTCTACGGCGGGACGGTGCTGCTCGCCGCCCGTCGGCACGGCGTGGGCGGGCCGACGGAGCCCGCGTCGGTGGACGCGCTCGTCGCGGCGGAGACGGCCGCGGGGGTCCTCGACCCGGCGGTCGTCGGGACCCTCGAGGGCGCGACGGCGGCGAGCGCGGACGCGCTGGCCGAGCACCTCTCCGCCGTGCGCGACGCGGGGCGCTCGGTGCTCGGCTACGCCGCGGCGTCGCGGGCGGTGCCGCTGCTCAACCGGGCCCACATCGGGCCGGACCTGCTCCCGGCGGTGGCGGACGGGTCGCCGGGCAAGCAGGGCCGACGCTTCCCGGGGGTGCCGGTGCCCATCGTGGGTCCCGACGAGGTGGCGCGGCGGGGGCCGGACGAGGTCGTCCTGTTCGTCACCGACCTGCTCGAGGAGATGCGGGGCCGCATCCCGGAGGTGGAGGCCGCGGGCGGGCGGTGGGTCGTCGTCGACCCCGTCGTGCGGGTGGCGGAGCCGCGGGCGTGAGGTGACCCATGTCACCGGGGGCGCACGCGCGCGAGCGGCGCGGCGTCTTGCGGAACGGCCCCGGCGGACGGGCCCGCCCACCGGCGGGTGACCGGGCTGTCGGAGGGCGGTCCTAGACTGCCCGGGCGGGAGCGGCCGACGCCGCCGTCCGGCCGAGGGACCGACGCGGCCGGACGTGTGACGGGAACCGTACGGCCGGACCGACACGATCGAGGGATGGGACGCGTGGCATGACGGCAGTCGAGGCCCACCGGCCCCCGGGCTCCGCGCCCGGGCCCCGGGCCCCGCGGCAGCAGCCCGGCCCGCCGACGGGACGGCGCTCGAGCCCGCACCTGCGCGTCGCCGTCGCCGTCGTGGTGCTGACGACGCTGCTCGCCGGCGGCATCACCTTCGCCGGGGTGTTCGCCTCGGTCGGCCGCTGGCAGAGCACCTCCGAGGTCGTCTTCAACTCGACGATGCCGACGGACTCGAACATCGCCCGCGGCTCGCGCTACGTGCAGGACCGGCTCAGCACGTGGGAGACGCTCGGCAGCAGCGAGGCCGTGGCCCGCCGTGCCGCCGAGATCGGGGCGCGGCCCGGCAACACCCCGTTCGACCCCGCCACGGTGAGCATCTCCTCCAAGCACCTCACCGCGACCGAGATCCTCGAGGTGACGGTCACCTCCGACGACGCCGCGACCGTCTCGGCCGACGCGGGCACCGCGGCGCAGGCGCTGGCCGACGTCGTCGTCGGCAGTGAGCGCTACCCGGGGTCGGCCGACTCCAAGGTGACCGCGCGCGTGGTCAGCACGGGTGGGCCGGCCGTGGACCACGGGGTCCAGGAGGCCCGGTGGTGGGGCATCGTCGGCGCGGTCGCCGGCTTCGTCCTCGCGCTGCTCGCCTGCTCGCTGCTGCGTCCCGGGCGCTGGTCGCGCGACCTCGCCCCGTTCACCATCCGGTCCCGCCGCCGCATGGTCGAGCTCAACCAGGCCGTGATGCACGAGGCGCTGCGCGACCTGGTCGTGGGCGGGCTGCGCTCGCCGGTCGGCAAGGTCACCGTCGGCATCGCCGCACTGTCGATCGTCGGCTACGGGCTGACCGGGCTCGCGATCTTCCCGCTGATCCCGGTGCTCGCGGCGGCCGTGTGGACCTGGAAGAAGGCCGACCCGCGCTGGTCGTCCGCGGCGCTGCTGTTCACCGGCGTCGGCGTCTTCCCGGAGAAGGTCGACCTGGTCAAGCTCGGCCCGGTCACCCCGACGGTCCTCGAGGTGTCGCTGCTCCTCGCGTTCGTGCTGCTGCTGCGCGGGCGGGGGATCGCCCGGTCGCCGCGGCCGCTGTTCACCTGGCCGATCATCGCCATCCTGAGCGCCGCGACCATCGGCGCGGTCGCCGCGCTGGCCCTCGGCGGCTCGTTCAGCCTGATGATCGACAACTATCGGGCGCTGCTGATGGTGGCGGCCTTCTTCCCGGTGTACTACGCCTTCGCGCGCCGCCCCCACCAGCTCATCTCGGTGATGCTCTCGATCGCCGGGGTCTGCAGCTCGATCGTGCTGGTCGCGGCGGTCATGGGCTGGTCGCGTCTGCTGGTCGACGAGCGCAGCTCGGTCATCACCGGCTCGGACACCTCGTCGGTCGCGCGACTCTCGGGCCCCACGCTCGACATGTGGGCGCCGCTGCTGATCCTCCTGCTCTCCGCGCTCATGCCGCGCCGGCCGCGGTGGCTGTGGATCGGGCTCGTGCTGATCGGCGTGCTGCACGAGGCGGCGAGCTTCAACCGCTCCACGTGGGCGCCGCTGATCCTGCTGATCGTCGCCGTCGCGGCGGTCACCCACGGGCCGAAGGGCCTCGTCCGCCGGGCCGCGGTGCTCGTCGTCGTCGGGGCCATCGGGCTCAGCGTGGCCCTCACCGGCCTGGCCGGCGGGCAGGCCAAGGCGATCGCGCTGCGCGCCACGAGCGTCGTCACCGGCCAGGCCTACGGCGAGGACAGCCTCCCGGACCGGTTGCGGGAGAACGCGGCCGCGTACGCCACGCTCGAGCGGCAGCCGTTCGTCGGCGTCGGCGTCGGGCAGTACTACGGCGGCGAGCTGCCGCAGTACAACAACGACCTCAGCCGCCCGTACGTCGACCCGCGCCCGTACATCCACAACCAGTACCTGCGGATCTGGCTCTACATGGGCGTGTTCGGCCTGTTCGCCTACGCGTTCGCCGGCACGCGGATCCTCTCCACGGTGCTGCTGTCCTGGCGCCGACGATCTCCGGGCGCACCGATGGTGGTGGTCGTCGGGATGGGCCTCGCCTGTCTCGCGGCCCAGTCCAGCCTGCAGACGATGCTCGTCGACCGACCCGCGATCCTCACCACGGTCACGCTCATGGCGGCGCTCGGGGCGTTCGCCACGTGGTCGCCGTGGCCGGTCCGGCCGGTCCCCGGGATGCGTCGGCCGGGGCCTCCCGGGGCACCCGTCCCGATGCCGCCGCCGGGCCCACCCCGACGACCTGCCGTCCCCGCAGGCACCATGGAGGAGTGAGCACACCGATGACCGTGACGTCAGCGCTACGCAAGGCGTGGTGGGTGCTCGTGCTCGGTGCCGTGCTCGGCGCCGTCGTCGGACTCGTCGTGGACCTCCGCGTGTCGGGGCAGGGCTACACCTCCCAGGCCCAGGTCCTCGTCTCCGGCGGCGGGGGCGGGGACGCCGACGAGGTCTACAACGCGAACCAGTACGTCAACCAGCGGATGTCGACGTACGCCGAGTTCGTCACGAGCGACCAGGTCCTCGGCCCGGCCGCACAGCAGCTCGGCATCTCGGAGCCGGACCTCGCCTCGCGGGTGACGGCGAACGCCGGCAGCGAGACCACCGTGCTCACCATCGACGTCCAGGGCGCGAGCCCGGACGACGCCGTCCGCTCCGCGCGGGCGGTGACCCAGTCGTTCACCCAGGCGGTCCAGGTCCTCGAGACCCCGGCGCCGGGCCAGCCGCCGCGCATCACCACCGACGTCACGGGCGACCCGTCCACACCGACGCAGAGCCAGTCGAACTCGGTGCTGCGCGTCGCGGGCGGGGCGCTCGCCGGGCTCCTGCTGGTGCTCGTGGGTGTGGTGCTCTACGGCTCGCAGGCCGTGCGCCGTACCGGGAACCGGGTGCTCGCGTGGGTCTCCAGCGACCCCGACGGCGCGCGGCCGCCGATGATGGGCCCGCCCACCGGCGCGAACCCGGTCCTCGGGCCGCCGCCGGGCTACTACCCGCCGCCGGGTCGTCCCCTGCCTCCGCCGCCGCGGCCCTCCGGGCCGCCCGCGCCGCAGCCGGCCGTCGACCCGACGCCGACCACGCCCGTCTCCGCGGCCCAGCTCGCGGCGGCCAAGGCGGCGGCCGGTCAGCCGGAGGCGGCGCAGCGCTCGCCGGGTGGCCCGCAGGGCGGTCGGGACGGCGAGTCCGGCGGCACGCCCGCCGCGGCCTCGGGGCCGTCCGGTGGTCCCGGTGGTTCGGGGTCCTCACAGGGTGCCTCGAACGCGCCGAAGTCCTCGGGGGCGCCGGGGTCGCAGGGTTCCTCGGGGTCGCAGGGGTCGCAGGGTTCCTCGGGTTCCGAGAGCAGTGGCGCGGGCAAGGCCGGGGCGGTCGCCGCCGGTGCCGCCGGTGCCGCCGCCGCAGTGGGCGCTGCCGCGGCCGCGGCGAAGTCCGGGAGCGGATCGAGCCCTGCCCAGGGGCCTGGTCCGCAGCAGAACGGGTCCGGCGCCGCCGGGCCGAACGGTCGGCCGGGCCCGGGTGGCCCGTCCAAGCCGCCTTCCGGGGGAGCGGCGTCGCCGAGCCCAGCCGGAGGCGCGAAGCCGAGCCCGGGCGCGAAGAACGCGGGGCCCGCGAACGGTGTGAACGGCCAGGCCGCCGGTGGGCGCGGACAGGGGCCTTCCGGTCCCGGTACGTCGACCCCCGGCACGAACGGCAACGCCCCGAAGGCGGGCCCGGCCCCCAGCGGCCCGAAGCCGCAGGCCGGCCCGGCGCAGAACGGTGCGCAGGGGCAGCAGGGCGGGCCGAAGCCCGCCGGTCAGCAGCAGCCCGGTTCCCAGCAGGCGGGCGCGAAGCCCGGTGGCCCGACCGGCGGCGCCGGTCAGCAGCAGGGCGGCCCGAAGCCGGCCGGTCAGCAGCAGTCCGGGCCGCAGCAGTCCGGGCCGCAGCAGTCCGGGCCGCAGCAGTCCGGGCCGCAGCAGTCCGGCCAGCAGCAGTCCGGCGGCAAGCCGGCCGGGCAGCAGCAGTCCGGCCAGCAGCAGTCCGGCGGCAAGCCGGCCGGGCAGCAGCAGGGCACGCCGCAGTCCGGCGCGAAGCCGGGCGGGCCGCAGGCGGGCCAGCAGCAGACCGGCGCCAAGCCGGGTGGCGGGTCGAACGGTGCGGCGGGGCCGCAGGGCCCGAAGGGCTCCGGTCCCGGGCAGAGCGGTTCCACCCCGTCGCAGCCCGCTCCGTCGTCGTCCGGCCCGGCTGCGTCCGGTGGACCCTCGTCGTCGGCCCCGGCGGGTGCGTCGAAGCCGTCGCCCACCGCGAAGGGCGCCACGAACGGCCAGAACGGTCAGGGCAAGCCCGGCCCGGCGCCCAAGCCGGCTCCGGCGGTCAACGGGGCGGGCGCTGCACCGAAGGCAGCGGCGGGCCCGGACGGGGCGTCGGACGCGCCGACCACCACGGTCGGGACCTCGCCGTCGTCGTCCTCCCCGACGCCGCGCCGCCCCGCGCCGGGCAAGCCGGTGTCGATCAAGCCGAAGAGCTCGTCGTCGCCGACCCCGAGCGTCACGCCGGGTGGCAACACCCCGCCCGCGCGCAACGGAGGCCTCGACGCCGACACCGTCGCGGTCGACATGCGCCGCAAGGGTGGGCCGAGCCCCACACCGCGTCCGCGCCCGAACGGCACGCCGAACCGCGTCGGTTCGGCCGCCTCCGGCGACGGCGACCGCGGCGGTTCGCGCGACGCCTGACCCGGTCCCACCTCGACGGCCCGGCCCCGGAGCACCCGCTCCGGCGCCGGGCCGTCGTCGTTCCCAGCCGCGAGGGGCACGTAGGGCAGGTGTCCGGGGCGTGGGACCTGCGTGGTGTCACTCTCGCGCGGTGGTGGCGCGGGGCGCCCGCCGCGAGAGGCACGGGGCTCGCGCGGGGGTGGCGCGCGGCGCCGGCCGCGAGGGGCACGTAGGGCAGGTGTCCGGGGCGTGGGACCTGCGTGGTGTCACTCTCGCGCGGCGGTGGCGCGCGGCGCCGGCCGCGAGGGGCACGTGCCCTGGCACGGCGCGGCCCGACGAGGCGGGCGCCCGCCGCGAGGGGCGCGCCCACCGCCGGTCTACCCGACCAGAGGTGCCCTTCGCCCAGCGGCGGCGACCCGCGTGAACACCGACGTCCACCCCTCGGCGGCGCGGTCGGCCGAGAAGTACGCCAGGTAGTGCGACCGTGCCGCCGCGCCCACCTCGGCGGCCACCTCCGGGTCGGCCAGCCGGCCGAACACACCGGACAGGCCGGCCACGTCGTCGATCCCCAGCGGCGGCAGGGACGGCGGGGCGAACTCGGGCAGGCCCCCGGAGTCGGACACGATCGTCGGGACGCCGAGCTGCATGGAGAGGACCTGGACGCCGCTCTGGGTCGCGAGCCGGTAGTGCGCGAGGGAGCCCTTCGCGCGCGCCAGGTCCGGGAGCACGTCGGCGTAGGAGAAGTGCTCCCGGCGCCACTCGACGTGCGCGGGCAGGGTGAGCTCGGACAGCGGGCCGTTGCCGAGCAGCACCAGGCGGTCCCCACGATACGAGGGCGACGCCACGTGCGCCGCCCACGCCCGGAGCGCCACCTCGACGTTCTTGTACGGCGACATGCGACCCAGCAGCACGAAGTCGCGCCGCGCGGCCGCGGGCACGGGCACGGCCGGGAGGGCCGATTCGGGCACGTCGGAGGTGACCGGCACGACGTCGACCCGCCGCCCGAACCGCGCCGAGAGCACGGCGGCCACGTGGGCGCTCGGCGCGACGACCGCGGCGGCCGACCGGGTCTGGTGGTCGAGCACCGCCCGCTGGTGCCACGGACGGACCTCGGTCGCGTCGTGCGGCCGGTCGTCGTGGACGATCTGTACCAACGGCGCGAGCCGCGTCATGGGCAGCCACCGCGGGTCGTGCATGAGCTCGGAGACGACGACGTCCGGGGCGAACCGGCGGGCCTCCGCGGTCACGCGGGCGAGGGCGGGGAGGGTCCGCGGGTCCTTGATGGCCGGGTCGAGGACCCGCTCGTCGGGACGGGCGGCGACCTTCTCGTAGTGCTGGTCGGTGGTGACCACCAGGCACTCGTGGCCGGCGGCGGTGAGGGCGTCGACCTGCACCCGGGTGAGCGTGCGCAGCCACGGCGACAGCCAGAGGATCCTCACAGCAGCTCCGCGGGGTCGGCCGGGGCGCCGGGGATCGGCCGGTCGAGCAGCCGCGCGAACGCCCGCTGGTAGGCGTCGGCCATCGCGGCGTCGGTGTAGTGGGTGAGCGCCCGCTCGCGGCCGGCCGCGCCGAGGGCGGCCAGCCGGTCGCGGTCGGTCAGCGCCGCCGTGAGGGCCTCCGCCCACGTCTCGACGGTCGCGGGGGAGACCACGACCCCGGCGGCACCGTGCCCCAGCATCTCCGGCACCGTGCCGCTCGCCGAGGCCATCACCGGCACACCGCGGGTCATGGCCTCCACCATGACGAGCGGGAACGCCTCGAAGTCGCTCGGCACGCAGAGCACGTCGGTCTCGGCGAACGCGGCGTCGGGCCCGGACACCTGCCCGTGCCAGCGCACCCGGTCACGGGCCGCCTGCGGCGTCCGCGCCTCGAGGCGGGCCTTGTCCGGGCCGTCGCCGAAGACGTCGAGCGTCCAGTCGTCCCGCCCGGTGGCGAGCAGGGCGTCGACGAGCAGCAGCGGGTTCTTGTACTCGACGATGCGGGAGAGCATCGCGAACCGGACGGGCTCCGTGCCGGTCGCCCGGAACGGCCGGGGCGCGGCGGCGGGGATGCCGTTCGGGGCCGCCATGACGACGTCGGTGAGGGCCTGGTGGCGCGTCAGGTCGACGTGGTGCTGCGCGGAGAGCACGAGCAGGGCGTCCGCGGAGCGCAGCACGGACGCGACCGCCCCCGAGTACGTCGGCCGGTCGAGCCGGGCCGGGTCGTGCGTGGCCGGCATCCACCGCCGCCGCTGACCCGTGACGCGCCCGAGCGCCCGCCAGGCGCGCGCGAAGGCGACCTCGGTGTTGGTGACCCCGCCGACGACGACGGCGTCCTCGCCCGCCACCTCGACGGTCGGCTGCCACCACGGGACGAACGCCAGGCGCACCCGCGGGTCCAGCTCGGCGGTGTACAGGCCCAGCCCCTGCAGGCAGACCAGCGTCACCGGGTGCCCCCGGTCCACCAGGGCGTTGGCCAGCAGCACCCGCTGGCGCTCGGCGCCGCCGAGGGTGAGCTGGTTGGTGGTGACGACGACGCCGGGCCGGCCCGCGGCCTGCTCGGTCTGGGCCTCCCGACGACGACGGCGGTCGGTGCGCTTGGAGCGCTGTACGCGGTCGAGCACGGCCGCGCCGAGGGAGAAGACGGTGCCGGGCCCGCGGTTGCCGGCGTTGCCCAGCGCCATCACCTGGGCGGCGCGCAGCAGGTCGACGCCGCGCTGCGAGGCGAGCGGGTCGCCGGTCTGCGTACCGGCGGCGGCGTGGCGGAC
This sequence comes from Actinomycetospora sp. CA-084318, assembly GCF_050955885.1. Classification (NCBI taxonomy): domain Bacteria; kingdom Bacillati; phylum Actinomycetota; class Actinomycetes; order Pseudonocardiales; family Pseudonocardiaceae; genus Actinomycetospora; species Actinomycetospora sp. CA-084318. The sequence goes on along the minus strand of NZ_CP192098.1, from coordinate 5,401,134 downwards.
CTGGGGGCCGTCGTCGTCGACGAGCTTGAGCGTCCAGCCGGCGCGGCGCGCGGCGGGCTGCCAGGTGGCGTCCTCGCCGTAGACGAAGAAGCGCTCGTCGAACGGGCCCAGCGCCTCCCAGGCGTCGCGGGAGAGCAGCAGGCAGCACCCGGCCATGTAGCCGTCGACGTCGTGCGGGGCCTCGGGGTAGAGGTCGGAGAGCCCCGCGAGGCGGGGATGGTCGCGCAGCCGCTTCGCGTAGCCGGCGGCGTTGAGGAGGTTGCGCAGCACGCTCTGCTCGCGATGCGCGACGTCCCACGGCTGCTCGCGGCCCTCGGGGTCGAGCACGGTCGGCGAGACCGCGGCGACGCGGGGCTGCGCGAGGGCGGCCCGGGCCGCGGTCAGCGGACCGATCAGCTCCGCGTCGGGGTTGAGGTGCAGCATGTCGGCGTCCGGGCACTGCGCGGCGAGCCGGTTCATCGCGGCGATGTAGCCGAGGTTGGACTCCGAGAACGTCCACCGGACCTGCGGCCAGGAGGTGGCGAGCGCCCGGACCTCGTCCGACCCGGACGACGCGTTGTCCCACACGTGGACCGGCGAGTCGGGGAGGTGCTTCTCGACGCTGCGCAGGGCCCGGTCCAGCAGGTCGGCCCGCCGGTAGGACACGATCAGGACGGCCAGCTCACGACCCGACACGATCCTCGGTCTCCTTCGCCGTCCCCGCGGAATCCGGACACGGCGATCGTGGCACGACACCCGGAGTGACCCGGCGCCCGCCCCGGTCAGCCCTTCCGGATGACGCGCATCTCGACGAACTTGCCCTGCTGGCGCATGCGGATGGTCTGCAGCGCCGCCAGTTCGAGCTCCATGGTCGGCACGTCGGTGATGTCGGCGAAGTCGCGACGGCCGACGCTGCGGGTCCCGGCGGCGACGGTGGGCCGCATCTGCGCCGTCTCCGCGTCCAACGCGTCGCGGCCCTCGGGCACCCGCGCCATGCCGGGCAGCACGGTCGTCGCGGCGTCCAGGCCGACGCCGGCCGGGTCGATCCGCGGCTCGACGGTGGGCGCCGACGGGGCGACCCCGATCCCGTCGTCGGCGTTCTCGGCGGCCGCCTCGGCCTCCATGCGGTCGAGGCTCTTCGGGCGCAGCGCCCCGAGCAGGGCGTTGCGCATGGCCGGGGGGATGGCGCCGACGAGCAGCGCGCCGACGAAGTAGGCGATCCCGCCGGCGGCGAGCGGGATCAGCAGCGGCAGGTCGTAGGTCAGCCAGATCGCGCCGAGGGCCAGCAGGCCCGCGGGCACGAGCCGGGCGAGGTAGCCGAACGGCAGCGGGTGCACGCCGTGGCGGCGCAGCCGCCACTGGGAGGCGAGCACGCCGATCGTCTCGGTGACGATCAGCATGATGCCGCAGGCGACGGCACCGAGGTGCGGGATGAGGATGATGTTCCCGACGATGTTGATGCCGAGGTTGATCGTCGACATCGTCGTCAGGTAGCGCTGCTCGTGGGCGGCGATGAGGCCGTCCGAGACGATCGCCGACAGGAACGTCATCGCCACGGCGATGAAGAAGAACTGCAGCGGCGGTCCGGCGAAGGCGCCGACGCCGTTGGACCCGCCGACGAGGTCGGCCATGCGTTGCGCGAGCGGCCACCCGATCACCGCGATCGGGAAGCCCATGAGCAGCAGGAAGCGGTAGCCCTGGTCGACCGCGCGGGCGAAGCGGGCCCGGTCGGAGTTGTAGGTCTCGTTGATCGTCGAGAGCACCGAGCGTTCGAAGACCTGCGAGATCAGCGTCAGCGTGAACGCGATCTGCAGGGCGGCGTAGTAGCCGCCGATCTGTTCGGAGGTCCCGAGGATCGAGAGCAGGAGCCCGTCCGCGCGCCAGTACAGCACCGCGATGATCGAGATGATCGTGAGCGGGAAGGCCTCCTTGAGGAGCTTCCACATCTGCGGCCAGTCGACCACCCAGGTCAGCTGGGCCAGGCGGCGCGCGCCCCACCACTGGATCACCAGGCGCAGCGCCTGCGGGATGATCTGCACCGCGCACATGGCGAGCAGACCCCAGTCGAAGTAGGCCACCGACGCGGCCGCCGAGAGGGTCAGCACCCGCGAGAAGAACTCCGCTGACGCCGCCGACGAGTAGCGCACCTTGACGTCGAAGACCGGCTCGTAGCAGGACGAGATCGTCGTGAAGATCAGTCCGACGGCGAGCACGCCGACGGCGGCCTGCTGCTCGACGTCGCCCCAGTAGACCCCGAAGCCCGCGATCGCGGCGATGATCGCCAGCGGGACCGCGTACATCGTCGAGAAGGAGATGTTCATCCCGACGAGGCGTTCGAGGTTCCCCCCGTGCCCGGCGACGCGGCGCACGATGATCGTGCCGAGGCCGAGCTCGGTGAACGCCTCGAAGCTCTGCGCGAAGACGACCGCCGCGGCCAGGACGCCGTACCCGCCCTCGCCGAGGTAGCGGGTGGCGATGCCGAGCGTCACCATCGACAGCGGCAGCGCCGAGAACTTGGCGAGCACCTGGATGGCGACGCCTCGTGCGATCGCCGTGGACCGGGTGCTCATCGTTGGCGATGCTACTCGTGGGGGTCCGGAGCGGTCCCGGGCGGCGGTCCCCTCCCCGGGGTTGCGCGGGTCGCTGACTAGGGTGACCTCCCGATGGACGTCCGGAGCTCCACCTGGCTGCTGACCGGCGGTGCCGGGTACATCGGGTCGCACGTGCTGCGGGCCCTGCGGGCCGCGGGCCACGACGCGGTCGTCCTCGACGACCTGTCGACGGGGCTGCGCGAACGCCTGCCCGACGACGTCGAGCTGCTGCACCACGACCTGCTCGACCCCGGCCTGGGCACGGTCCTGGCCGACCTGACGCGTCGTCGGGACGTGGCGGGCGTGGTGCACCTGGCGGCGAAGAAGTCGGTGCCGGAGTCGGTGGCCGCGCCGCTGACCTACTACGAGCACAACGTCGGCGGGACGGTCGCGATGCTGCGCGCGGCGACGGCCGCGGGCATCGGACGGTTCCTGTACTCCTCCAGCGCGGCGGTGTACGGCGAGACCTCCGCCGAGCCGGTCACCGAGGACCACCCCACGCTGCCGACCAGTCCCTACGGTGAGACGAAGCTCGCGGGGGAGTGGGCGGTCCGCCGGCACGCCGAGGCCGAGGGGCTCGGCTGGACGGCGCTGCGCTACTTCAACGTGGCGGGCACCGCGTCCGCGGCGCTGGCCGACCGGGGCGCGACGAACCTGCTGCCGCTGGTGGAGCGCGCGGCGCGCACCGGCGAGCCGGTCAAGGTCTTCGGGGACGACTGGCCGACCCCGGACGGCACCTGCCTGCGCGACTACGTGCACGTCGAGGACCTGGCCGAGGCCCACGTCGCGGCGGCCGCGGCGCTGCTCGGGGGTCGCTCCCCGGGAGCGCTCAACGTGGGCCGCAACGCGGGGACGAGCGTGCTCGAGGTGATCGCCGCGGTGTCGGCGGCGCGGGGACAGCAGGTGCCCTACGAGGTCGTCGGGCGCCGCCCGGGCGACCCGGCCCGCGTGGTGGCCGACGCGTCGCGGATCGCCGAGGTCCTCGGGTGGCGCGCGGAGCGCGACATCGACGCGATGTGCGCTCCGCGCCCGTGAGTACTCATCCGTGCTCCGGCACGGATGAGTACTCACAGGCCGTCAGGCACCCAGCGTCCCGTCCGCACTCAGCTTGCGGTAGTACCCCGACAGGTCCATGCGGCGCTTGGCGTTGACGGTGGACTTGCCCTCGTCGACGAACAGCCGCAGCGGGATCGCGCGGAAGTCGAAGCTGACCCGCGAGGTGTCGGTGTCGTTCGGGTAGTTGCCGTGGCGGTTGTTCACGGCGTCGAACCGGAACACCTCGCCGGGCTCGACGACGGCGGGCGAGAAGGTGTCGCTGCCCGGGGTGTCCTCGATCCACATCGAGTTGGTGCCGTAGGCGCGGGTCAGCGGCAGCCAGTAGTTCAGCGTGGCCGGCTGGTGGTTGTAGTCGGAGTCCTTGTGGAACTCCGACACCGCCACGCTGCCCGGGCGGTGCACGCGGAAGGTGGGGACGCGCTGGACGGCGAGGTCCTCGCCGTACTGCGGGAGGATCCACTCGACCAGGAAGCGGTCGTAGAGGTCCCGGACCTGGTCGTACTCGCGGTAGAAGATCGAGTGGTCGTCGGAGTCCTGGTCGTGGTTGTCCACGTCCGCCCGGCGGCCCAGCTCGTGGATCTTCTCCAGGTCGGGCGTGTCGAGGATCTTCGCGACGACGGTCGAGAAGGGGAACTCGATGGGGTCGTACGTGAGCACGGTGCCGTGCTCGCTGCGGTCGGCCATGGCCGGTTCCTTCCTACTGCGGGGGAGCGAGGACTTCGCGGTACATCGCCACCAGGCGGTCCGCCCAGGCGTCGGCACCGAACGGTGCGACGCTCTCGCGGGCCCGGGCACCCAGCTGGACCCGGACCTCGTCGTCGGAGAGGAGTTTGTCCAGGGCGGCGCCGAGGGCCGCCGGGTCGTTGACCGGGACGACGACGCCGTTGTCGCCGTCGCGCACGAGGGTGGCCAGGCCACCGACCGGGGTGACGACGGGGCACAGACCCCAGGCCATCCCCTCGAGGACCGACATCGGCAGGCCCTCCCACCAGCTGGGCAGCAGCAGCAGCTGGGCGTCGCGCAGCAGCGCGTCCCGCTCCGCCGGCCCGATCCAGCTGCGGACGTCGACGCCGGCCCCGAGGCCCGCCGCGGCGACCGCCGCGTGCACCGCGTCGATGTCGCCGTGCCCCGCGAGCGTCACGTGCAGGCGCTCGCGGTGCTCCGCGTGCAGCCCGGCGACCGCGTCGAGGAGGTCGAACACGCCCTTGCGGTCGATGAGCCGGCCCAGGAACACCGCCCGCACGGGGCTGCCGTGCGGGTCCCGCTCCGGGAGCTCCGCCGGCCACTCCACCGGGTTCGCGACGACGACGACGCGCTCGGCCGGGAGGCCGAGCCGGCTCGTGTAGGTCTCGCGGGCGCCGTCGGCCAGCACGATCACGCGGTCGGCCCGCAGCAGCCACGCGACGACCGGGCGCAGCGGCGCCGGCAGGCCGTCGAACCACTCCGCGAACGCGCCGGCGTGGGTGTGCAGCACGGTCGGGACCCCGCGCCCGCGGGCGACGGCGACGATCACGCCCTTGCGCAGGGCGGAGAGTCCCTTGGCGACGTGCAGGTGCACCACGTCGACCCGGCCGCCGAGGACGAGCGCGAGCGCCCGGGCGATGCCGCCGACCATGAGCCGCAGCCGGCGCAGGAGGCCGGTCTCGTCGTAGGTCGTCACCACGCGCACCGCGACGTCGTCGCGGGCGCCGAGGAAGCGCACGTGCAGCCGCTGCACCGAGGAGATGCCGCCGGGCGTGCCCTCGGCCTGACCGACCACGAGGACGCGGAGGGGACCCGCGACCCGTCGTCGGGAACGCTGCGTGGACGTCACCGGCGGGCCGGGTCCACCGTCGCGTACGCGGCGAGCAGGGCGGTCTGGGAGTGCGACCAGGAGAGTGCCCCCGCGACGCGCTCGCGGCCGACCTCACCCATCTGCTTGCGCCGCACCGGGTCGTCGAGCAGGTCCGAGACCAGCGCGGCGTACTCGTCGACGTCGTTCGGGCGGGCGAACAGCGCGGCGTCGCCCGCGGAGACCCGGCTCTCGGTGAGGTCGAACGAGACCATCGGCAGGCCCATCGCCATGTACTCCATGATCTTGTTCATGGTGGACACGTCGTTGAGCGGGTTCAGCGGGTCGGGCGCGAGGCCCAGGCACGCCGTCGAGAGGTAGCGGCGCACGTCCGGGGTGTCGGCCATGCCGGTGAACGTCACCCGGTCGTCGAGGCCGAGCCGGTGGGCGAGGTCGACGACGTCGTCGAACGCGTCGCCGCCGCCGAGGAACGCGGCGTGCCAGTCGTCGCGGCGCTCGGCCAGCCGGGCGAGGGCTCGGACCGCGTAGTCCACGCCGTCCTGCGGGCCCATGACGCCGAGGTAGACGAGCAGGTGCTCCTGACCCCGGGCGAGGTCCGGCTCGGGCGGGACCTGCTTGAAGCGGTCCAGGGCGGGGGCGCTGCGGACGGTGAACGCCTTCGAGCCGTGCACCCGGCCGCGGCCGACGGCCTTCGACCGGTAGCTCTCGTTGGTGGAGATGACCACGTCGGCGGACCGGTAGGTCAGGAACTCCATCAGCCGCAGGCCCCAGTAGAGGGCGTCGCGCTTCGGGCGGAAACGGGAGAGGTAGAGCTCGGGCACGAGGTCGTGCTGGTCGAAGACGACCTTCGTGCGGCCGCCGCTGAGCACCTTGAGCACCAGCGCGACCACGAACAGCAGGTCCGGCGGGTTGCACAGGTGGACGACGTCGACCGGGGCGCGGCGGTGCACCGCCCGCGCGAGCCGCACCGAGTGGAACAGCGCGGTGGCGTACTCCTTCAGATAGCCCTGCGGGCCGCCGGACGCCGCCTGCAGCGGGTACCGGTGGATCCGCACGCCGTCGACGGTGGCCTCGCGCTCGGTGTCGCGCTCGGTGCCCCGCGGGCAGATGACCTCGACGTCCCAGCCGTGGTCGCGCAGCGTCGTGGCCTCCTGCCACACGCGCCGGTCGAACGGCACCGAGAGGTTCTCGACGAGGATGAGTGCTCTGCCGGGCAAGTCTCGTCTTCCGTCCTGTCGGGGGCCAGGGCCGACCCGAGCGGAGGCCGTTCGGGCTCGGACCACGGTAGCGAGGGGGTGTCGGTCCTCCGTCGGGTGCCCGGCGTCGGCACGCCTCACTGTCCAGAGGACGCGCGGCGACCTGCCCGGTTGTCGTGACGCACGGCTCGGTGCGCCGGTCCCGGGTGCGACGATGGGGTGGACCGCCGCGGGGCCGCGCGGCGGCGGCCGCTCGCAGGGTCGACGTCCACCTCCGGCGAACGGGCCGATCCCGGACATCGGTAGCGTCGCGGTAGCCCGAACGGGTCACGAGTCACAGGGGGAGTCCGAGGACATGCACGTACACGTGGAGCTGCCCGAGGAGCTCGACGTGGAGGAGTACCGGCTGCGGAACGCGCGCGGCGAGATTCCCGACCACACCCCCTACGGCCTGCACCACATCGGCGACGACGGCGACGTCGTCACCTTCCGCCGGCCCGCGCACGGCGTGGTGGCCTACGCCTCGCGCAAGGTCCGCAACCGGCTCGACGGCTACGAGGCCGTCACCGCCGTGACCGGCGCCGTCCAGCGTCGCGGTGCGGACGCCGTCCTCTGCATGGACGAGCGTACCGGCGTCCCGGCGCTGTTCACCTCCCCGCGCCGTCCCGTCGTCACCGGGATCGGCTGGCTCGAGCGTCCCGACATGCTCGGGCGGTCCGAGCGGATCGCGACGACGCGCGCGCTGAAGCGGGCGGCCGGGATGTTCAGCCAGTCCCCGGGCGTGGTCCCGATCCTGCGCGAGCACTGGGACGTCGACCCCGGCCGGGTGCACGGGGTGACGCTCGGCATCGACCCGGACTTCTATCCGGAGCAGCCGTGGGACGCGCGCGACCCGGGTGGGGTGACCATCACCAGCGTCGGGGACGACCGCAACCGCGACCACGACACGCTCGTGGCCGCCGTGGAGCAGGTCCGCGCGGGCGGCGTCCCGGCCTGGCTGGAGCTGGCGACGACGATCCCGGTCACCCTCGCCCCGGACGCCGGGGTGGTGCACGCCCGGCGCATGAACGCGGCGATGCGGGGGCTCTACCGGCGCTCGACCGTCGTCGCGATCGCGCTGCGGTCCAACCCGGTGGGCGCCGGCCTCACGGTGGCGCTGGAGGGGCTGGCCAGCGGCCGTCCGGTGGTCGCGACGGACAACCCGGGCATGGACCACTACGTCGACCACGGCCGCACCGGCATCCTCGTGCCGCCGGACGACCCGGCGGCGATGGCCCGCGCGATCGCCGACCTGCTCTCCGACCCCGAGCGGGCGGCCGCGATGGGCGCCGAGGGCCGCAAGGACGTCGAGACCCGCTTCACCTCGGCGCACATGGCGCGCGAGCTCGCCGACATCGTCCGCGGCGTGCTCTAGGCCTTCCCGACGACGGTGGCGGCGCCGGCCGTCGTCGGGAAGGGCGCTACGACGTGACGAGCGCGCGCCCGGCGTCGGTGGCGACCATCTCCACGCCGTCGAGGACGTCCTCGCCGCGCATCACGCGCAGGTAGGCGGCGCGCAGCCGCGCCAGGACGCCGTCGACCGGGTAGGCGAACCCGTCGATCTCCGAGACGAGGGTGAGCTCGGAGATCGTGCCGGCGATGGCGGCCTCCTGAGCCGCGAGCAGCTCGGTGCGGTCGATCGGGCGGCGGACGAGGCGGAGCCCGTCACGCTCGACGATCCGCTCCAGGATGCGCACGGTGAGGCTGTCGAGCGCGCCCTCCGACGACGGCGGCACCACGACCTCGTCGTCGATCAGGGCGACGACGCACGCCCCGGTGGCCTCGGCGACGCGGCCCTCCCGGTTGAGCAGGATCGCGTCGTCGTAGCCGAGCCGGCGCGCCTCGATGCGGGCGAGGCGCGCGACGACGTAGTTCGCGCTGCTCTTCACCCGGGTGGGCAGGTCGACGTCGGTGCCGCGGCGCCAGGTGGAGACGCCGAGGCGCATCGGCTCGCCCGACTCCTTCTGCTGCGTGAACGCGGTGATCACGAGCTGGGCGCGGGTGCCCTCGCCCCAGTGGCCCTCGGTCACGTAGAGGGTGGGGCGGAACCACAGGTCCCGCTCCCGCACGAGGAGCTCGGCCGCGAGCTGCTCGAGGCGGCGCAGGAACTCGGGGTAGTCGAAGTCCACCGGGATGTGGAAGAGCTTCGCCGATCGGAGCAGCCGCTCGTAGTGCTCGCGCGGGGTGCGCAGCGAGAAGGTCTCGCTCGCCGGGTCCCAGTAGCCCTTCACGCCCTCGAACACCGAGAGCGCCCGGGTGAGGGCCTCGGCCGAGATGTGGATGCGGACGTCGTCGTAGGGGACGAGCTGACCGTCGACCGACGCCCACGGCGGGGTCTGGAGCTGAGAGAGCGACGCGATGTGCGCCATGTGTCGGTTTCCTCCCCGAATGAACCACGACAGGAAGACGGATCGTGATCGGACCGTACCGGCCGCGGTAAAGATCAAGTCCTTTCGGGCACCTCGGTGGACCCGGTCGGACAACCGGTGGCTACCGTGCGACGTCTCGGGAGCCAGGAGGTTCTCCTGTTGTGGGGAGAGCCGGGCGCGAAGGGGGCCGACGTGACGAACGTTCTCTCGAATCCGTCGTTCGACGACGCGACGCGACGCGAGCACCTGTACTCCGGCGACGTGATGGTCTACGGCGCGACGCCGGCGACCCTCGCGCTCGTCCAGTTCACCCGGGAGCTGGTGGAGGAGGCGTTCGCGGGGCGCGACCCGCAGGTGGCGCAGTACGAGATGGAGGTGCGGGACTTCGCGACGCTGCTCGCGGACCTCAAGCCCCGCTTCATCCACCACCCGCGGTGCAAGGAGCTGCTGCCGGCCATCCTCGAGGAGCGGGGCTGCGACCTGGAGCGCACGTACTTCGACGTTCCCCGGCTGCGCACCTCGACCTCGGACGACTACCTGACGACGGGCATCGCGTTCGCGTTCCACCCGCACCGCGACACCTGGTACTCGGCGCCGATGTGCCAGACCAACTGGTGGATGCCGGTCTACCCGGTGACCTCGGACAACGTCATGGCCTTCCACCCGAAGTACATGACGCAGGGCGTCCGCAACGGGTCCCGCCGCTACGACTACGACGAGTGGAACCGCACGAGCCGGTTCAGCGCCGCGACGCAGATCGGCAAGGACACCCGCGACCAGCCCACGCCCGAGGAGCCGGTCGAGCTCGACCCGCAGGTGCGTGTGGTCCCCGAGGTCGGCGGGATGATGGTGTTCTCCGGCAACCAGCTGCACTCGTCGGTGCCGAACACCTCCGGGCGCACCCGGTTCTCGATCGACTTCCGCGTGGTCGACATCGACGACGTCGAGGCGCACCGCGGTTCGCGCAACGTGGACTCGGAGTGCTCCGGGACCTCGCTGCGCGACTTCCGGCGGTGCTCGGACCTCGCCCCGATGCCCGAGGAGCTCGCCGCGCAGTACGACGGGCGGGCGGTCGTCGGGGTGTAGGTCGCCCGGGTCCCGCGGCGCTCAGCGCCGCCGCGGGGCCGCGTGCGTCCGGAGCGCCGGCGCGACCGGGCGGCCGCGGAGCAGGCCCTCGGTCGACCCGTGCTCGATCGCCTTGCGGTAGGTCGGCACCGCGTCGGCCACGGCCTGGATCGTCCGGTCCACGTCGTCGTCGGTGTGCGCCGCGGAGATGACGAAGGACTGGCCGAGCACGCCGCCGCGCAGGAGGTCGGCGAGGAAGAGCGTGCGGAACTCCTGCGAGGGCAGGCCGTCCGGGCCCCGGGTGAGGAACACGAGGCAGTTCGGGTGCCCCGCGACGAGCAGGTGGTCCTGCATGCCCTCGGCCTCGATCGCGGCGTTCGCGCCCGCGGCGAGCCGCTCGCCCGCGCGGCGCATCGCGCCGACCGGGTCCTCGGTGCGGTAGACCTCCGCCACCGCGCGGAACGCGGTGAGCCCGACCGTCTCCGGGCCGTTCGTGGTGGAGAGCAGGAACACCCGGCCCTCGTCCGTCGCGAGACCGCCGAGCTCCATCAGCTCCCGCTTCCCGGCCAGGGCGGCGATCGGGAACCCGTTGCCCATCGCCTTGCCCCACGTGGACAGGTCGGGCACGACGCCGTACACCTCCTGCGCGCCACCGGCCGCCCAGCGGAACCCGGTGATCATCTCGTCGAAGACGAGGACCGTGCCGTGCGCGGTGCACAGGTCCCGGACCGCCTGCAGGAACCCCGGCGCCGGGGCGACCATGCCGGTGGCGGCCTCCAGGAACACCGCGGCGATGCGGCCCGGGTGGGCGGCGAAGAGGGCGCGCAGCGAGTCGAGGTCGTTGAAGCCGAAGCGCAGGGTCGCGTCCCGCGTGGCAGCGGGGATGCCCGCGTGCATGCCGGTGGTGCCGATGAACCAGTCGTCGACCGAGAAGAAGGGCTGGTCGGCCACCGCGACCAGGTCGCGCCCGGTCGCGGCGCGCGCGAGGCGCAGCGCCGCGGTGGTGGCGTCGGAGCCGTTCTTGGCGAACTTGACCATGTCCGCGCCGGACACGGTGGTGAGGAAGTCCTCCGCGGCCGCGACCTCGAGGGTCGAGGGGCGGGTGAAGCTGACCCCGCGGGAGAGGACGTCGCGGACCGCGTCGACGACCGGGGCGTAGCCGTGCCCGAGCGTCACCGCCCGCAGGCCCATGCCGTACTCGACGAACTCGTTGCCGTCCGCGTCCCACACCCGCGCGCCGTGGCCGTGGTCGATGACCGGCGCCATGCCCTCGGGGTACTGGTCGTCGCCGCGGGCGTAGGTGTGCGCGCCGCCGGGGACCATCGCGTGCAGTCGGTCCGCCAGGGCGGTCGACCGGCTGAAGTCGGGGGCGGGTCGCTCCACGGAGCACCTCCAGGTCGCAGGGCAGCGGACCACGTCGTCGGCTACGTTCGGTGGTCGCGTCGGGACGGCCGGACGTCATCGTCCGCTACCGGATCGGCGGGGGCGGCACCGGGGTGACGAGAGAATATGCACCACTCGTCCGGTTCGTCCCAAAAAATCGCTCCGTGACGTCCCGGCTACGCGTCCCGTACGGGGTGGAACGGCCGGGGCGGGCATCGGTGACGCCGGAGTCCGACGACCGCCAGATGTACGCTGCGTCACGTCCGGCCGCCGTCGGAGCCGGACGGATCGACCGTCCCGGGCGCGGCTGGCCTGATCGGTGCGTGTCGGCGACGGCGCCCGGTCGCGGGTGCCGGCGCCCGTGCGGCCGGAGGGCGTACCCGCCGGCGGGACCGTGATCCCCCGACCGTGATGGCCCGGACGGCGGCTCCAAGATGGTGCACATGGCGGATCGGAGTTCCTGCGGTACGACGAACGACCGTGGTCTCTCGGAGGACGGCGGCTCGGCGGCAGCCCTTCCCGGGCGTCGTGTCGTCGCCCTCCGCACCACCGTGCGGCGCCCGTCCGAGCCGGTGCCCGCGTGGGCCGGCGGCGGCGCCGCGACGGGGGCGTGGAGCCCGGCGGACGTCCCGGCGGCCGAGGCTCCCGTCGTGGAGCCCCTCGTCCCGTTCGGCGCGGCCCTGCCGTTCGAGCCGGACCCGGAGGCCGCGGCGTTCCTCAACGCCCCCCGGCGCCCGCTCGCCTTCTACGTGGCGCCCTTCGGGACCCCGCCGTTCGGGAACCCGCCCTCCGCGTCCGCCCCGCGGGCGGCGGCCGGCGGGGCGGAGTGGGGCCCGGCCTACCCCGCGGGGGCCTGACACCGTCGTCGTGCCGGGTCGTGCCCGCGCGGGCATGATCCGGCGGTGACCTCCCTCGCGGGCCTGGTCGACCGGTTCACCGCCTCGATGCGGTCGAGCGGCCCCTACCGCGCCCCCGACGAGGCCGAGCAGGCCCGTGCCGACGAGCTCGCCGCGGCGATCTGTTCCGGAGGCCCGCTCCCGTCGATCGCCGCCGCCCTCGGCTTCCTGACGACGAGGGTCGACGGCCGGGACGCGTGGGTGTCGGACCCGCGCAGCGACCGCTCGTGGGGCCTCGTCGTGCTCCCGCCGTCGACGCCGACGCTGGTCGTGGAGGTGCCGCACCCGGCCTCGGACCTGCGCACCGAGCAGATCGGCGTCGGGATCGTCGAGCGGCTCGACGGGGCGCTCTACCTGCAGGCCGGCGCGCACCGGCACGCGGGCGCCCCGGCCGGTGCGCGGCGGCGCGCGGACTGCCCGGCCGACGTCGCGCACCGACCCGACTCGGTCTTCGCCCGCCTCGTCGCCGGGCTCGTGGCCCGCGGCGGTCTGCCCCAGGTGCAGCTCCACGGCTTCGCGGACCGGCCGGGGCTCGACGCCGTCGTGTCGTCCGGCGCCGCGCCCGGGTCGGCGCTGCTCGAGGCGACGGTGGCGGGTCTGGCGGCGGGTGGGGAACGGGTGCGCCGCGGCGGGGACGTCGGGTGCGAGGACCTCTCCGGCACCCGGAACGTGCAGGGCCGGCTCGCGGCCCGCCACGGGACGGTGTTCGTCCACCTGGAGCTGTCGCGTTCGGTGCGGCGCTCGGCCCGTCGTCGGGAACTCGTGGCGGAGGCGGTGGCCGGGGCCGTGCGGTCGGCCACCTAGTGTGGGCGGCCATGGGCAACCGGCTCCTCGTGCTCGGCTGGCACAACATCGACCCGACGCCCGGGTTCCCCGACCCGCCCGGCGTGGGCCGGCTCGGGTTCGCGAAGCAGCTGCGCATGCTCTCCCGGTTCGCCACCGTGCTGCCGCTGCAGACCGCGCTGGGGCTGATCGAGGCCGGCGAGCCGCTGCCCGCGCGCGCCGTGGTCCTCACCTTCGACGACGGGTACCGCGACAACCTCGAGCTCGGCGTGCCGATGCTGGAGCGCCACGGGCTGCCGGCGACGTTCTTCCTGGTGCCGGGCTTCCTCTCGGGCACCGTCGGGGCGTGGTGGGAGGACCTGTCGGCCGCGTTCGACCGGGCGCGCGCCGCGACGCTGGAGTTCGGCGGCACGGTGTACCCGCTGTCGACGCCGGCCGAGCGCGAGACCGCGCACGCCGCCGTGCGGGCGTCGCTGAAGACGCTCGACCACGCCGCCCGGGTCGCCGAGGTCGCCCGCGTGTCGGAGCTGCTGGCACCTGCGGACTCGTCGGTCGGCGAGGGTCTGTTCATGGACTGGTCGGGCGCGAAGTCGCTGCTCGCGGCCGGGCACGAGATCGGCTCGCACACCGTGTCGCACGCGATCCTGGAGCGGGAGACCGAGCCGGGGCAGCGCGTCGAGATGGGCGAGTCGCGGGCGGCCCTCGAGGCGGGACTCGGGATCACGGTGGACACGCTGGCCTTCCCCAACGGCTCCCGCGCGGACTACTCGGACGTGACCACCCGCGTGGCGCGCGACCTCGGGTACCGGTGCGCGATCACGACGACGGCCGGGCTCGCCTCGAACGGGGACTCGCCCTACGAGATGCGCCGCGTCGTCGTCACGCCCACGACCGACCTCGCCAGCGTCGCCGAGAAGGGCTGGCGCAAGGCGAAGGGTCTGGTGGGTCGTCGCCTGTCGTCCCTGACGTCCCGCTCCTCCTGAGCCCTCCCCCCTGAGCCCTCCCCGCCAGTGCAAGCATTGCGTCACTGCTTGCATCCAGTGCCAGAGAATCCGGCTCCGTCGATCGCCGGATTCACGGCCGACCCGCGTGGTCCGGCTCCCACGTGACGTCGGCGTGGGGCAGAGCCGCGGCCACCCGTCGGGCATCGACGACGTCGCGGTACAGCCCGTCGGGGTCCCGGCGCACGCGATTCGGTCGGATGCCGATCACGTGGAGGCCCGCGGAGCGGTAGGCGCGGTGCTGACGTTCGGTCTCGACGACCTGGTCCGGCGTCGTGAAGTGGTGCTCGGTGGAGTCGACCTGCGCCACGAGGCCGATCTCGTCGTCGAAGGCGTCGGCGATGCCGAGGAGTCGTCCTCCGCGGTCCACCACCCGGACGTTCCACCGCATCGACCCGAGCTCGGGGTGCTCCGCCCACCACGCCCGGACGTCGAACTCGGCGGGTGAGCGGACACCCGCGTCGATCGCCCCCAGGACCTCGCGGGGTGTGCCCGAGCCACGCCGGGACCCGGCGTCGAGTTCGGCCCGCAGGGTCTCGCGCGGGACCATGCGACGCTGGACCGCTTCGGTCAGGATCGCTGCGATCGCTCCGTCGTCCCGGATCCGGCGCACGGCGTCGAGGACGCAGCGATCGAGGGGCGCCACGGGGAGTCCGTCGCGCAGAACCGATTTCGGGAGGCGCTTCGTCCGCTCGACGCGGATGCCGCGCACGCTGCGCACCTGGCGGTGTGCCGCGATCAGGACGTGCACCTCGTCGGCGAGCTCACCGCGACGGAGGCCGTGCATCCGGGCGCCGTCGAGCCCGGTGACCATGGCGTCGGACCCGGCGTGGAGCAGGGCCGCGACCAGACGCTGCCGACGGCTCGGTGGCCCGTTCCCCAACAGGACCGTGGCGGGCGCGAGGAGCTGCCAGGGTCCGTCCTTCCGGCATCGCCGGTAGATCGTGCACTCCGGAACGCCCAGTTCCATGAGCGCGACCACGGCGATGACGTCGTCGTCCGCCGCCTGCCGCAGGCGTTCGAGGTCCTTGGCCCATTCTCCGCGTCTCATGGCGGCAGCGTGGGCCGGGAGGGCCCGCGGATGGGAACGCGCGCGGCCGGCCTGTGGATGACTGGAGTGTCGAGGGCCGGCTGTGGATGGCCTGGAGTAGGACGACGACGGCGGGTGGACCAGAGAAATGGTCCACCCGCCGTCGTCGTGGCGTCCTACCCTGACGACCTCACGGTGCCGGATTTGCTATCACTGGGTGCAAGCAGTGACGCATTGCTTGCACCGAGAGGTGCACTGTCAGCGGCGGATGCGGAAGATGCCCCACGACAGCTGACCGCTCCTGCCCCCGTTGACCCAGTTCCGGAGGCCGGTCTTCATGTTCGAGATGTACTCGTCGGAGATCTTCCCGGCGAACGCCTTCTCGGCCTTCTCCAGCTCCGCCAGCACGCGCCCGTAGTGGGTCGTGAGCTGGTCGGTGTGGTCGTCGAAGGAGCAGTCGTTCAGACCGTGCTTCGCGAACTCGGCGCGGTAGAACCCGGGCGAGCCGAGGCTGTCCAGGTGCAGGCGCGCCAGGATCGGCGTGAGTGCGGAGACGTCGGCGCCGTCGGCGGCCATCGGGTCGGTGAACACGACCTGCCCGTTCGGGACGAGCACGCGCGCGATCTCGGCGACGACGGTCGAGCGCTCGCCGGAGTGCAGGAACGCGTCCTGCGACCACACGAGGTCGTAGGCGTTGTCCTGGATCGGCATGTTCTCGAAGCTGCCGTCGACGACGTCGACGAGGTGGTCGAGACCCTGCTCGCGGGTCTTCTCCCGGTTCCGCTCGTTCTCGACCTCGGACAGGTTCAGGCACGTCACCCGGCAGCCGTAGGTGCGGGCCAGGTGCCGGGCCGCGCCGCCGTAGCCGGCGCCCATGTCGAGGATCCGGGTCTCGGCGGTGATGCCGGCCGTCTCCGCCATCCGCTCCACAGTGCGGGCCGAGGCCGGCGCGATGGCCTCGTCGGGGCTCGCGTAGAGCCCCACGTGGATGTCCTCGCCGCCCCACACCTCGTGGTAGAAGGTGTCGGCGTCCTCTGAGTTGTAGTAGTCGCGCGCGGTGTGGACCGCGCTCGAGTACGACTCGGTCAGCTCGTCGTCGGTACGGTACGTCTTCTCGGCCACGTGAATCCAGAAGTCCGGGGTGTCCTGTCCGTAGGTGTCCTGGAAGTCGCCATAGGTGTCGATCTTCTGGAACCCGACCTCGCGCATGAGCCGCCGCACGTACTCCTTGCGCAGCGGGAACATGTTCAGGTGGTACACGGACCCGTCGTCGTGGAACGTGTACCGGAACCGGGCCAGGCCCTCGTCCAGGTACTCCGGCTCCGCCGTGACCGTGTCACCGCTGTAGTAGTACTTGTGCTTCGAGGAGAAGCCCTCGTCCAGGATCGCGTCGTAGTTGCGCTGGTCGAGGATGAGCACGCCGTCGTGCGAGAGCATCGCGTAGAACTCGGCGAGCGCCTTGCGGCGGTCACGCTCGGAGAACAGGTGCGTGAACGAGTTGCCGAGGCAGATGATCGCGTCGTACTCGCCGTGCACGTCGCGGTTGAGCCAGCGCCAGTCGGCCTGGACCACGCGCAGCACGTGACCGCGGTCGCGGCCGTTGGCGAACGCCTTGGCGAGCATCTCCGCGCTGCCGTCGGCCGACACCGTCTCGAAGCCCGCCTCGAGCAGCTGCACCGAGTTGAAGCCGGTCCCGGTCGCCACGTCCAGGACCTTCTCGACGCCCCGTGCGCGGAGCTGGTCGATGAAGAACGAGCCCTCGCTGGCGGCCCGTCCCTCCCAGCCGATGTAGTCGTCCCACTTGTCGACGAATCCCTTGATGTACTCGTCCTGGTAGTGGTTGGTGTCGCGCATCTCGTTCGGGTTGTCGCCGAACTCCTGGTGCACCTCGGCCTCGGTGTACTCCTCGAGGCCAGCCGCGGTGTCGGGGCTCCGGTCTGCGGCTGTCGTCATGCGGTGGTCCTCCGGACGTCGATATTCGTCTCGCTTCCAACGGGGCCTTCCGGAGAGGAGACGCTAGAGCGGTCCGACCACGATGGACACCGAAGATCGCCACGCTCGGTGACGGAAACGATCAAGTGAACCGGTCAGGAATGAGGTGCGCTGGTCCGATCAGCCCTGTTGGGACGCGCCGTCCGCCGTGCGACGGGGAGGTTGCCGTGACGTGAAGAGATACCGGTCACGTTAGTCGCGCAGCCCGATCGGGCAGAGGACGTGCTTCACGCCGACGGTTCGACGATGACCTTCCGGTTCGTCGAGGCCGGGCCGGGGAGCTGCTTGCCGTCCGGGCCGACGTCGTTGACGTAGCCGGGGAACTGGCTCCCCACACCCTTCGTCGTGATCTGGTCCGCCGAGGCGCCCAGGGACACCAGGAGCCCCTTCACCGCCTCCGCGCGCCGCGTGGACAGGTCCACCTGCGACGCGGTGCTCCCGGCGCGGGCGGTGGTGCCGGTCAGCGCGATGCGGCGGGTGGGCGCCTGCTTGAGGAAGTCGGCGAACGGCCCCAGCACGCCCCGGGCGGCGTTCTCGTCGCGGAAGTCCGCGGTGTCGGGCTGGAACCCCACCGACCCGTCGTCGGGCAGGGCGGTGGCCTTCCCGGGGGTGATGGTCGGGGGCGGCGGCAGGTCGACCACGGAGACCGGCGGGACGTCCGACGGGGCGTCCCCCGACCGGGGCTCGTCGACGACCGCGACGCAGGACGCGCCCCCGGCCTCGGCGATGCCCTTCCACAGCGCCACCAACGAGGCGCGCTGGGAGGTGTCCAGCGGCCCCTGGGGCGCCGCGACGTCCCCGATCCCGGCCAGGATCACCGTGGCGCCGTTCAGGGCGGGCAGGGCCTTGGCGTCCCGCAGCGAGGCGACGACGTCGGCGACCGGCGCGTCGAGGAGGCCCTCGGTGCGGAAGTCGAGGGGGGCCACGGTGGAGAGCCCGGAGTCGACGAGCACGACCGTCCCCGGCCGAGAGCCCTGCACCGAGCGGCCCGCGAGCGTCAGCGCGCCGAGCGTGTCCGCCTCGGGGGTCTGCGCCCGCAGCGTCGGGATCGCGTTGCCGAGGCCGGAGAGGAAGGCGTTCTGGTCGTCCTGCGCGGCGATCGCGTTGCCGGCGTCGGTGCGGTAGGTGTCGCTGCCCGCCACCGTCGGGCGGCCGTCGACGTTCACCACCGTGAACTTCGGCTGCACCTTCTGGTCCGAGGCGCCCGCGACGACGGAGATCGCCGCCTGCTGCACCGCGCCCGGCAGGCTCGGCTCGGGCTCGTTGGCCCGGCCGCCGATCGCGATCGCCATCGGCCCCACGGGCACCGGGCAGGACAGCGGGGCGCCCCCGCCGCCGGAGCCGAACCCGCCTCCGGAGTCCCCGGAGGAGCACGCCCCGAGGACGAGGGCGGCGGTGGTGGCGACGGCCAGCGCGGACAGGCGCCGGAGGATCACGAAGGGTCTCCGTTCTGGGCACGGTGGTGGCCGTTGGTGCCGCGGTGGCCGTTGGTCCCGGTGGCGGGGTGCCGGCCGTTCACGGCGGCCGGTGCGGGCGCGCGGTGCGGGGGCGGGTCCCGGCGGACCGGCGGCCGCGCCTCGCGGCCGGGCTCGAGGGCGCGGGCCGGGGTGAACAGCGGGTACGGGGCGGAGTTGGTGAGGCCGTCGGTGATCGACGGGTTCTGCATCTTCGACGCCATGAGGTTGCGGGCGTAGTTCTGCAGCTCCAGCATCTCGGCCGCCACCTGCTGGCGGGCGGCGACCCAGCGCTGCTCCTCGCGGTCGCGCTCGTTCTGCTGCTGGCGCAGCGCCTCGCGGGAGCGCTCCAGCTCGGCGCGGCTGGCCCGCTCGGCGGCGGTGGCCTCCTCGAGACGGCGCTCGGCGCGGCGCAGCGCGCCCGCGACCGGGTTGAACGACACGAACGTCGCCACCATCGCCGCGACGCCGCTGGCGAGGAAGAGCGCGCCGAACAACAGGGCCGGCAGCACGGCCGAGGAGTCCAGGGCCGTCGACGAGCTCGACCCGAACCCGCCGCCGGACCCGAAGCCGCCCCCGGAGCCGAACCCGGACCCCCCGGAGCCGAACCCCGATCCCGACGACGAGCCGAACGGGTTCGACGACGTCGAGGACGGCGTGAGCAGCCGGGTGACGAAGGAGGCGACGCCCAGCACGAGCCAGGTGCCGAAGGCGGCGAGGGTGAGCAGCAGCGACGCGCGCGGGTCCCCGCAGCGCCGCCGGGCCAGGCCCTGCCCGACGAGGTGCGCGAGGCCGACCGAGGCGGCCGCGAACCCGACCGTGCCGATCACGATGAGGAAGGTCGACCCGCGGAAGACGCGGGCGAGCACGACGTAGAAGGCGGCGATGTCCCCGCCGATGGCCAGCACGATGATGCCGAGCGCGAGGTAGTCCTCGCGGGAGCGGTCGATCAGCATCGTGGAGTCGCGGTAGGACCCCACGGTGTCGGGCCGCGGCCCCCGGCGCAACGAGAACCGGGAGCGCCCGCCGCGGTCCGGCGAGGTGGTGGTCATCGGGTCTCCTGCTCGGTGACGGCGTCGTCGGACCGGGGGTCGTCCACGGGGTCGGGGACGGGACCGCCGGCGGCGCGGCGGCCGGGCCCGGTGCGCACCCGCAGCGGGCCGGTGAGGGCGTCGTCGCCGGGCGGGCGCCGGACGCTCAGCGCCTGGCGGGCGGCGCGCGGGCCGCGGGCGGCGCTGCGGCGCGGGTCGTCGGCCACGGTGTCGTCGTCCTCCGCGACGCCGGGGCGTCCGGCCGGCGTGCGCGGGTTCTCCATGAGCCGGTCGCGGGCGTCGGCGTAGTCGCGGCGGGCGATGTCGAGGGCGCGCCGGTCGCGCTCGTGGTTCGCCTCGGCGTCGGCGAGCTGCTGGCGGGCGCCGCCGACCAGCCGGTCGATCACGGCGTGGTGGTCGGCGTGCTCGGAGTCGATGCGCGCCAGCCAGCCCGACGCCCAGGAGGCGATCAGCGGGTCGAGCGCGGCGCCGGTGCCCTCGTCGACCGCGTTCGGCAGCAGGTCGTTGACCAGCGAGCGGACGCGCCCGCGGGCCGCCGCGACGTCGGGGGAGGCCTGGTTCGGGTAGGGCATGGGGCCCACCCGGTCCTCGGCGTAGACCTGGGAGAACCGCTTCTCCTCCGGCGTGCCGGGCGCCCGCAGCCCCGGGCGCGCCGGGGTGTCGGGGGCGCCGGTCACCCGGTGCGCCGGGGTCCGGTCGGCCGGGCCCGACGGGTCGGTGCGGTCCGCGCGCCGCCGCCGCAACCACTGGAACATCAGGACTCCTCGTGAGCGTGGTCGGACGGGACGGCCGCTCCGGCCTCGGCCTCGAACACCCACCCGGGGATGCGGGGGTGCTGGGCCACGAGCCAGGGCCCGATGGCGTCCCCGCGGGGGTGGTGGCGCACGAGGTGGCGCTCGTAGGCCGAGATCCGGGCCATCGCCTGCGCGTGCAGGCGGCGGACCCGGGTCGCGCCGACGATCTCGCGGGCGCGGATGGCGGCGTGGACGCGGGCGAGCTCCTCCCGCGCCGCGGACCCGGTCCGCCGCAGGCGGGTGATCTCCTCGACCATCGGGCGCCGCAGCGCCTCGTACTCCCGCGCGCGGCGGGCGCGCACCACGTCGTCGGCGGTGAGGGACTCGCCGCCGCGGCGCAGGCCGAGCTGGTCGCGGTCGAGCAGCGCGGGCCAGGACGCGACGCGCTCCTCGGCCCGCTCCGCCGCCTCCGCGGTCTCGACGATCCGGACGCGCAGCGCGGCCTCGGTCTCGAGCAGCGGGGCGAGCTCGACGTCGAGCCGGAGTCGTTCGCGGTGGCTGCGCGCGAGGAAGTCCTGGGCGAGCTCCTCGAGCGCGGGCGTCCCGGACGCGCCGGACGGGACCCCGGCGCGGCCGTCGGCGCGGGCGCGGCGCCAGTCCGCGAGGCGGGCCGCCACCGTGTGGACCGGCATACCGGTGGACCCGTCGGGCGGGGGGATCGACGGCGACGACGCCGGGGGAGCCGGGGCGGGAGCGACGGGACGCGGCTCGACCGGGGGACGCGGGGCCGGCGCGCCGATCACCGGTGTCCCGGCGGCGGGCGTGCCCGGCTCGGGTCGGCGGTCCCCGCCCGGCCCCACGTGACGCGGTGGGGGCGGCGCCGACCGGCTCATGGGGCCTCCTGCTCGCGGTCTCACCGGAGCGTCACCGGGAGCCGTTCGGTGCCGGACGGCCTCCTCGCGCCGCCCCGGCGGGGTCCTCGGGGGACCCTCCGTCGCCAGGAGTGTAGGAGGGGCCACCCGGACCGCGGTCCCGGCGGGGGGAGCTGGTCCGTCCGGCCGATCGGGTTCCCCCTCGACACGCGCCCCTCGACACGCCGATCGTCGTGTCACTCGACGGTGTGGAAGTCGCGACGTGTTCTCGGGGCTCGATGGGGTGGTCAGATGCCGCCCGACCTGGGGAATTACGCCTGGACGAGCCGAATGGCTGCGAGGCGAAGGGGTTAATCGCTGGGCTGAACGGTCGATATTCAGACCGTGCAGAACGTGATGGACGGCCTGGAGGACGCGCTGTCCCCGCACCCGGCACTCCGGGGGGCGGGGGAGCTCCGACCCGTCGACCTATTCGAGGAGGTGCGCAGCACCGAGCTGGTCGACGTCGTCGACGACGCGGTCGTCGCCGCGATCGCCCGGGAGGTCTCCCGGGCGACCCACGAGCTCGCCGAGCGCCCGCCCGAGCCGGAGGACACCGACACCCGCGCGCCGGTCGACCTCGAGGTCGTCATCCCGGCCTACAACGAGTCCGGCCGGTTGCCCGCGACCCTCGCGGCGATGGTCGCCTTCCTCTCCGAGCAGCCCTGGACCTCCCGCGTCGTCGTCGTGGACAACGGCAGTGTCGACGACACCGCGGCCGGCGTGCTCAACGTGACCGGACGGGCGTGCAACGTCGCCACCGGGTGGTGCGTCGAGGCCGTCGCGATCGGCTGCTCGCAGGCCGGCAAGGGCGCCGCGGTGATCCGCGGGCTGCGCACCAGCCGGTCGCGCGTCGTCGGGTTCACCGACGCCGACCTGTCCACCCCGCTGGAGACCTTCCTCCCGGTGATGGCCGCGCTCGAGGACGGGGCGTCGGCCGCCATCGCGTCGCGGCACGCGCCCGGGGCGTCGATCGCCGGCAAGCAGCCGCTCGGACGCCGGCTCGGGGGCTCCGCCTTCCGCATGCTGTCCCGGCCGCTGGTGCCCGGCATCCACGACACCCAGTGCGGCTTCAAGTTCTTCGACCGCGAGGCCGTGCAGAGCGCGCTGTGGAAGTGCCGCTCGACCGGGTTCGCCTTCGACATCGAGCTGCTGCGCCACGTCCGCGACGACGGCGGGCGCATCGCCGAGATCCCCGTGACCTGGACCGACACCGCCGGCTCGACCCTGCGCCCGGTCCGCGACGGGCTCGCGGCCTTCGGTGCGGTGGCCAAGCTGCACCGCGAGCTCAACCGCGGCACCGGCCCCGCCCTGCCCGTCCGCCGCGCGTCCGCCCGGCCGACCACGACCGCCCCCGGGAGCGCTCAGTGACCACGACCCTGCCCACCCCCGAGGAGACCCTGCCGCCGGTGCGGCTGGTCCCGGTCCTCGGCCGCGCGACGGCGCAGCTCGCGGGGTGCCGCGTGCTCGTCCTCAACTGGCGCGACGTCCGGCACTCGCAGGCCGGCGGCGCGGAGGCCTACGCCCACCAGATCTCGAAGCGCTGGGTGGAGGCGGGGGTGCACGTCACCTGGCTGACCGCCCGGGACGCCGGGCAGAGCGCCCGCGACGAGATCGACGGCATCGAGATCCGCCGCGCCGGCGGGACGATGGGCGTCTACGCCCGCACCGCGATGCGCCTGCTGCGCGGCGGCCTGCACCGCCGCTTCGACGCGGTGATCGACTGCCAGAACGGCATCCCGTTCTTCTCGCCGGTGTTCACCCGGAACGCGGTGCCGATCGTCCAGGTCGTCCACCACGTGCACCAGGACCAGTTCTCCACGCGCTTCGGCCCGGCGGGCGCGCTGGTCGGCCGGCTGCTCGAGGGCCGCGTCGCGCGGCGGGTCTACCAGGGGAAGCGGACCGTCGCGGTGTCCGCGTCGACGCGCCAGGAGCTGCGTCGGCGGCTGAAGTTCGACGGGCCCATCGACGTCGTCCCGAACGGGATGAACACGTCGATCTCGTCGGGCACCCGCCGGCGGGCCGAGCAGCCGACGATCGTGCTGACCAGCCGGCTCGTGCCGCACAAGCGGGTGGACCTGCTGCTGCACGCCATCTCGGCGGCGCTGCCCGACGTGCCCGACCTGCAGGTCGAGATCGTCGGCGACGGGCCGGAGCTGACCGCCCTGCGCCGCATGGCGGTCGAGCTCGGGCTGGGCCGGGTGGTGCGCTTCCACGGCCGGCTGCCCGACGCCGAGCGGGACGCGCTGATGGAGTCCGCCTGGCTGACGACGTCCACCTCCGACGGCGAGGGCTGGGGCCTGGTCGTGCTGGAGGGCGCCGCGGCCGGTGTGCCGTGCCTCGCCATCCGGACGACCGGGATCCGCGACTCGGTGCTCGACGGCGTCACCGGGTGGCTCGTCGACGGCATCGACGACTTCGCCGCCGTCCTGCCCCGCACGGTCGCCGAGCTCTCGGACCCGGCCCGCGCCGACGAGGTCGCCGAGGCGTGCCGCACCTGGGCGGGCTGCTTCTCCTGGGAGCGCTCCGCGGAGCTGCTCGCGGGGTCGGTGCTCTCCGAGATGCGTGCCTTCCACCGCTCGTCGGCCGAGTCCGACCTGCCCCCGGCCGACCGCTCGGCCCTGCACCGCGCGGCGACCCGTCGTCGGGCCCGCTCGGACATGACGGTGCTCGCGCGGTTCAGCCACCCGGAACCCGCCGAGGCCGCCGCCGCGCTGCGCCTGACCGACGAGGTGTCGATCTGCCTGGGGCGCAACCGCGTCCTCGCGCTGCTGCGCGGGTGCGACGAGGTCGACGCGCTCGGCGTGATCGGCCGGCTCGGGGCGCAGGAGCCCTACGTCCGGCTCGCGAGCCGGCCGGAGCTGCTCGGCGGCCCGGCGATCGTGGGCATCGCCCGCGGGGAGACCCTGCCCTCGGACGTCGTCCCGGGCCGATGAGCGCCCCGGTCGGTGGCAGCGACGCGTCGGTGCTGTCGCGGGACGACGGCGACGACGCTCCGCTGCCACGCGGGTCCGGCGGATCGGCCGCGGCACCCGTCGCCCGGCCCGACGACCGCGCGACCGGCGGCACCGCCACGCTGCTCTCCGCCTCCGGCGGCGTCGTCGGGCTGCTCAGCTACGCGGTCACCCTGGTGATGGCCCACCTGCTCGACGCCCCCGGCTACACCGCCTTCGCGGCCGCGGTGGCCGTGGTGGGCACCGCCGGGGTCGCCTCGGCGGCCCTCATCCCGTTCCCGCTGGCGCACGTGGTGCGCGCGTACCCCGCGCACGCCCCGCAGCGCCGCGCGGCGACCGCCTTCGCGGTCGGGGTGTCGGTGCTGGTCGGGCTGGTCGCGGCGGTCGTCCTCGGGCTCGTCGTCGGGCCCGTCTCGGACCTCCCGACCGCCCTCGCGGCCGGGGTCTCCGGCCTCGCGCTGTTCGCCATCGCCCCGGTGTGGGGCTTCCTGCAGGGCGAGTCCCGCTTCGTGCGCTACGCGGCGCTCACCGTCGGCGAGGTCGCGGTGCGCCTCGGGGCGAGCGTGCTCGCCGTCGTCGTCGGGGCCGGCGCGTGGGGCGCGGTGGGCGGCTTCGCCGTCGGCGCCGTGGCCGTGCTCGCGGTCTCGCTGACCCCCGCCGGCGGCCCGTTCCGGGGCCTGTCGCCCGCCACGGTGGTCCGCGCCCTGCGCGACCGGGCCCGGTGGGCGGAGACCGGTGGGGTCGCCGCGGCCCAGGCCGTCCTGTCCGCCCTCGCGGCCGCGGACGCCGTCGTGGTCGCGCTCGTCGTCACCGACGCGCCGGCCGCCGCGGGCTACCAGGCCGTCTCGACGCTCGCGAAGGCGCCGGTCTACGTCGCGGTCGGGACGGCGCTGGTCGCCTTCCCCGTCCTGCGCGTCGCCCGGGGGCGGGACCGTGACCTGCGCCTGCGGGAGGCGCTCGCCTCCTTCGTCCGCCTCGTCGTGCCCGCCGCCGCGGTCGTCGCGACGGTGCCCACGGCCCTCGTCGGGATCGTGCTGCCCGAGCGGTACCTGCCCTCGGTCGCGCTGCTGCCGGTCCTCGCCCTCATGGGCGTCGGGCTCGGGACGACGACGGTGCTCGCCACGCTGCTCCTCGCGGTCCGCGCCCGGCAGGCCCTCGCCGCCTCGCTCGCCGTCGCGGTGGTCGCGCTCGCCGGAGGACTCGCGCTCGGTGCCGCCGGCACGCTCGCGGGGCTGCCCGGGGTGCCGGCCGACCCGGCCGGACCGCTCGCCGCCGGGGCGGCGGCCGGCGCCGTCGTGGGCGCCGTCGCGGTCGCCGTGCTCGGGGCCGGGCACCGGCCGCGCCCCGTCCCGCCGGGGACCGGGCTCGGCCGCGCCGCCGCGGTCGGCGCGCTCTACGCCGTCGTGGCGACGGTCGTGCTCGCCGCCGCCCGCCCCTCGGTGGGGCTGTGGCTCGTCACCGTGGTGGTCCTCGGCCTCGGCCTCGTGGGGCTGCCGGTGCTCGGGCGGCGGATCGCCCCGGAACCGGACCCCGCCCTCGCCCCGCCCGACCGGGAGCGCGGTGCGCTGCACGTGCTGCACCTCGCGTTCGAGGACCCGGCCATGCCGGGCTCGGGCGGCGGCGCGCTGCGCACCGCCGAGATCGACCGGCGCCTGGCCGCGGCCGGGCACCACGTCACGGTGCTGACCGGACGGTTCCCGGGCGCCGAGGACCGGGTCGAGCGCCACGGCGCCGGGACCGTGCACTGGGTGCACCCGCACGTCGGCCGCGGCCGGACCCGGCTCACCCGCCTGCTGCCCTACATGGCGGCGGCCTTCCTCGCCGCCCGGCGCGCCGGGCGGCGGCACCCCGGCGACGAGGCCGGACCCGGCCCGGTCGACCTCGTCGTCGAGGACTTCTTCGCCCCGATCTCGTCGATGGCGATCCCGCGCTGGACCCGGCGGCCGGTCGTCGGGGTGGTGCAGTGGCTCAACGCGAAGGAGAAGGCGGCGCAGTACCACCTGCCGGTGCACTGGGTCGAGCGCTGGGCGGTCCGCACCCACCGTCGCATCGTCGCGGTGTCGCACGGCGTCGGCGCGGCCACCCAGGCGCTCAGCCCCCGGGCGCACGTCGAGGTGATCGGCAACGGCGTCGATCCGGTGGCGTTCACCGTGCCGCCCGCACCGGTGGCCGGGCGCCGCGACGTGGTCTTCGTCGGACGGCTCGAGATCGCGCAGAAGGGCCTCGACCTGCTGCTCGAGGCCTGGGCCGCCGCGGCCGACCGCATCCCCGGCTGCCTGCTGCTCGCGGGCACCGGACCGGACGAGGAGGCGCTGCGCGCACGGGCCGCCGAGCTCGGCGTGGCCGACCGGGTCCGCTTCCTCGGCTGGGTCGCCGGCCGGGACAAGGCCGAGCTCGTCGCCTCGGCGCGCATCGCCGCGGTCCCGTCGCGCTTCGAGACCTTCGGCATCGTCGCCGCCGAGGCGCTCGCCGTCGGCACCCCCGTCGTCGCCTACGACATCGACTGCCTGCGCGAGGTGGTGCCCGCGGAGGGCGGGGTGCTCGTGCCGACGGCGGACGGCTTCGACGCCCGCGCCTACGCCGAGGCACTGGTCGAGGTCTGGCACGACGAGCCGCGCTGCGCGGTCGTCGCCCGCCGGGGCCCGGAGCTCGCCCGCGTCCACGACTGGGACGCCCTCGCCGCCACCCAGGACGCCTTCTACCGGCGGGTCGCCGCCGAGGGCCGGGGAGGGGCGTGACCGGGAGCTCCGTCCCCCTGGTCCGGCTGCGCCGCGACCCCGGGCGGGTGCGGACGGCGGGGCCCGACGGCCGCTGGGGGCCGGTGGGCGGCGCCGGCTGGGGGCCGCCGTCGGCGGTCGACGCGATCCCGGACGGCCTCGCCGCGCTGCGGGCGACCGCGGCGCCCCGGCACGCGGTCCCGGAGACGGTGCCGGACGAGCCCCGCCGGTCCCGGGCCCGCCGCGGCTACCGGGTCGACCCCGACGCACCTCCCCCGGACGACCCCCCGACGGAGCCGACCACGCCGGTGCCCGGCCGCGGCGGCGGCCGGCACCGGGCGACGCCCGGGCACCGACGGGGCGGCGGGACCTCGCCGGGATTCGCGCGCCCGCAGCACCGTCGGCGGCGGCTCCCACCGGGGGCCGCGCCGCCGCTCGGTCGCGTCCTGGTCACCGCCCCCGGACCCACCCGCGCCCGCCCCGGGGGGATCGCCGGCATCGAGTGGCGGGTCCGCGACCTGCTCGCGGTCCTCGGCACGTTCCTGCTGGTCCACCGGCCGACGGCGGGTCTGGTGCGCCGGTTCTCCCGGGAGCCGGGCGCCCCCCTCACCGGCGTGCTCTACGGCGCCCGGCCCTTCGGCGGCGCGCTGCCGGGTCGTCGCCCGGACGTCGTGTTCCTGCTCTCGACCCTCGTGCTCGTCGCGGCCGCAGTGTTCCTGCGCGGCTTCCACCAGCACTCGGCCTACGAGCTGTTCATGGACGAGGTGCAGTACGCCGACGTCGCGAACTCGTTCGCGGAGGGCACCGGTCCGCAGCTGTTCAACGCCCCGTTCTTCCTGCACCCGCCGCTGGCGTTCCTGTACTTCAGCCGGTTCATCAGCGCGCCGCAGACGAGCATGACCGTCGAGTTCGTGCTCTCGCTGCGCCCGGCGAACCTGCTCTTCGGCGCGGCCAACGCCGCGCTCGTCGTCGCCTGCGCCCGCCGGGTCGTCCCGCGCTGGGCCGCGCTCGTCGCCGGCGCCTTCTACGCGCTCGACCCCTTCGTCATCCGGTTCGACAGCCGCCTGATGCTCGAGGCGCCGATGCTGTTCGGGGTCCTCGCCGGGCTGCTGTGCCTGCTGCTCGCCGCGGAGGCGCCGACCGGGCGGCGGCGCTGGGTGCTGCTCGTGGCCGGCGGTCTGCTCTGGGGCCTCGCGATCACGACGAAGACGAACGCCGGCCTCGTCACCGGCCTCCCGCTGCTCATCATGATCGTCTTCTCGTGGGGCCTGCGGCGCCGCGAGGCGATCACGGTCTTCGCCTGTGAGATCGGCTTCTACGTCTGCTACGTGGCCTGGACGCTCGTCACCGGTCGGTTCCTCGGGTGGGCCGACCAGACCCTCGGCGGCGTCGCCCGCGCGATCGGGCTCGTCAAGGAGACCGGGTTCAGCTCGGCGAACGCCCCGTCGTTCTCCAGCCGCATCGTCGCGAACCTCTCGCTGACCGGCACCTCGTACGTGCTGATCGGGGTCGCCTCGATCTTCGCCGCCTGGTTCGTGCTGGTCTCCTGGCGTTCCCTGCGCCTGCGCGGCGAGCCGGGCGAGCGCTTCGCCGACCCGCGCGACCTGGGCGGCCGGGTCCGCGCGCCCGGGGAGCACGCCCTCGCCGTCATCGCCTGCTGGATCCTCGGGGTGCTCGGGGCGATCACCTACACCGTGGGGCTCGGCGAGCTCGAGGAGCAGACCTTCTACCTCCTCGCGGTGCCGCTCTCGGTGGTCATGGCGCTGCTCGTCACGCGCGCGGCGCGGGCGCGGCGGTGGGTCACGGCGCTCGCGCTGGGGCTCGTCGTCGTGGTGCTGGCCTGCTCGGCCGCCATCTGGTGGAACATCCGCTCGCAGACCGACGACACCTACAGCCGGTTCTCCGCCTGGCTGTTCGCGAACGTCGACCCGAAGACCACCCACATCGCGCTCGGCGAGCACACCGCGCAGTTCGTCATGCCCGGCTACGGCGTTTTCCCGTTGGACGACGTCGACGACGCCCGGGCCTCCAACTCCCGCTACGGCGTCGTCTCGACCCAGCTCTCCGAGCTCGGCCTCGCCGACATCACGCCCGCCGCCATCGCCGAGCTCGACCGGCGCTATCCGGTGGTCTTCCTCGCCCACGGCCGCACCGCGGGCGACCTCAAGGTCTACGACTTCAGCCGGCCGCTCGACGGGTCGGCGCCCATCGGACTCGGTCCCCAAGGCTAGGAGCGACGATGCCCGAGCAACCCCGCCCCGGCGCCGCACCGAGGGCCCCGAAGGCCCCGACCGGGCTCATCCCGAGCCTGGTCGGCATCCGCGGCTACCTCTCGCTCGTGGTGGTGGCGGTCCACGTCGCGCCGTTCGCCGCGGCTCTGGTCCCGGCCACGGCCGCGTTCTTCCTGCCGGTCTGGCACCACGGCTACGTCGCCCTGGACCTCTTCTTCGTGCTCTCCGGCTTCGTCATCAGCTCGGGCTACGCGCGGACCTTCGCGCGGTGGCCGGGGCGGGCGACGTTCGGGAAGTTCCTCTGGGCGCGCCTGTCGCGCTTCTACCCGGTGCACCTCGCGGTGCTCGCGGCGATGGTGTTCGCGGTCCTCGCGTCACGGGCGATCGGCCGGGAGATCCCGCACGGCGGGAACCTGACGTGGGACCTGCTGCGCCAGATCACGCTGACCTCGGGCTGGGGCGGCGCACAGGCCCTGACCTGGAACGGACCGGTCTGGTCGCTCTCCGCGGAGTGGGCCTGCTACCTCGTGCTGCCGCTGCTGCTGCCGCTGGTCCAGCGGCTGCGCACCCCCGTGGCCTGCCTGGTCGGCTACCTCGTGGCCTGCTCGATCCCGCTCGTCCTCTACTCGATCATCGGGTTCGACGACGGGACGATCACCTACGGCATGCCGCTGCCGCGCGCGTTCGGCGGCTTCCTCGCGGGCGCCGTGCTCTACCAGCTCACCACCGTCTCCGAGCGCATCCCCGCCTGGCTGGGCCGCGTGACCGGACCCCTCGTCGCGGTGGCGTTCCTCGCGATCGTCGTCACCTCGAACCTCGAGGGCCCGCCCATGTTCGCCCTGCCGATCATCGGGCTCGTCGTCCCGGCGCTGGCGCAGCGGCGCGGCGCGGTCGACCGCTTTCTCTCGACGAAGGTCTCGCTCGTCGGGGGCGAGTACAGCGTCGCCCTCTTCCTCGTGCACGTGCCGTGGATCCTGGCGGCCTCGCTGCTGATCAACCCGCGCACCTTCCCCGGACCCGTCTGGGGCGTCGTCGGGATCGTCCTGCTGGTGCTCGGGGCGTTCGTGCTCGCGTGGCTGGCGTACGTGCTGATCGAGCGGCCCGCGCAGAAGTGGATGCGGCAGCTCGTCAAGCGCGCTCCGGGTGCCCCGGCGAAGCCCGTGGAGGAACGGGTCGAGGCCGCGGTCGAGCACGCCGACTCCTCGAGCAGTGGCCGGGGGAGCGGCGACGCCCGGTAGTCGTCGTTGACGACTTGAGCCGAGGGCCATTCCCGTTCAGAGCAACCTTGATGCGAACGTGACCTGAATCCGTGCTCGACCTACACCGAACGAGTGACAGTCTGACGCGCCCGTCGCCCGGCTGTCCCCGATCGGAGCTCCCGTGTCGAGCGCTCTCCGCCTGCTCCCCGCCGCGATCGTCCTCGCGCTCGTCGTCTCCGTCGCCCTCCCCACCGGGCGGGCGCGGGCCGCGGACGGACCCGCGTGGGGGTTCGTCGCGTCCACCTGCAGCGAGTCGTCGGTCGCGGCGAACCGGGCCTACGGCCTCGCGGTCGTCGAGGTCGAGGCGTACTGGGACCGCTACCTGCCCACGCGGGCCGGCGTCGTCGACACCGCCTACGTCGCCGACCTGCGGTCGCGGATCACCCGGTGCCTCGACGCCGGCCTGCGGGTGGTCCTCGGCTCCGGTACGCAGTACCCGCCGGCCTGGGTGCGGGCGCTGTCCGGGTCGAAGCTGGTGGACCAGCGCGGGAGGAACCCGGCCACCGGCGCGCTCGACACGGTCTTCTCCGCCACCGTGCGGGCCGCGCAGGTCGACTACCTGCGCCGGCTCGTCCGGGACCTGCCGTCGAGCCGGATCGAGGCGATCCGGGTCGGCACGAGCGTCGCGGGGGAGATCGGCTACCCCGGGCCGAACGAGGCGGGTGACGGCTTCCTGCAGAGCTGGTGGGCGTTCTCGCCGGCGGCCCAGCAGGGCACCGGCCTCGCCGCGGGCGCGTCCCGGACGCCGATGCCGGGCTGGGTCCCGGGGCAGCGGACCTGGCAGGGGCGCGCCGTGACCGCGTCGGCGGCGCGCTCGTGGTTCCTCTGGTACTCCCGCGCGCTCACCACCGCGATCAAGGGCCAGCACGACGCGTTGCGGGGCGCCGGGTACGCGGGCCAGGTCCACCTGCCGGCGCCGGGGAAGGGCGTGCTGCCCGCCGACCTGACCACCGCCACGAACGCGCTCCTGAACGGCACCGGCGACCGCGACGGGTCGCTCGGGCGTGGCCTGAACTACCCCGACCAGTTCGGGGTGCTGGCGGGGAGCACCTCGAGGACGGTGATCGCGCTGACCGGGATCGACGACGCGACCGCCGTCCTCGCCCGCCGCCAGTCGCCGCCGCAGGACGCGTGCCGGGACGGCGACGCGGCGGCCAGCGTCGCCGCGGGCACCCCGGTACACCTGTGGTCGAACCAGCGCTTCGCCCGCGCCCAGGCCACCCGGGCCAACCTGCCCGCGGTCGGGGAGAACCCCGGCCCCCCGGCCGCGCAGACCGGCGGCACGTCGTACTCGGACTCCCTCGCCGAGCAGATCGCCCGGTCGCCCGCGTACGCCCGGGGCTGCCGGCTCGCGGCCCTGCTCGTCGCCTTCGAGTGGGCGATGGACGACCCGCGGTGGGGCGTGACCCGCGACGACTACCGCCGGGCCGTCCTCGGCTGACCTCCCGCGGCGGGTCACCGGACCGGGCGGTATCGCGCTCCTTCCCGACGACGGGCGGCGCGGGTCGGCCAGGCTGCGCGGGTGAGGACCTCCGGGCGTCCGCCGTTCCGTGCCCTGGTGGTCCTGCTCGCGCTCGTCGCGTCGTGCGGGGCGGCTCCGGCCGCACCCGTCGGCGGGGAGCCCGCGTGGGGCGTCGTGGACTCGACCTGTGCCCCGGACCGCCTGGCGACCCGGCCGCCCGGGATCGACGTCGCGGTGGTCGAGGCGCATTGGGACCGCCTCGAGCCCGCATCCGGTGCGGTGGACACCGGCTACGCCGACGGGCTGCGGGCCACCGTGCAGCGCTGCCTCGACGCCGGGGTGCGGGTGGTCCTCGGCAGCGGGCTGCAGTACCCGCCGGCGTGGGTCCGGGCCCTGCCCGACGCGGCCGTGCGCGACCAGGCCGGCCGGACCCCGACGAACGGGTCGGTCGACACCGTCTTCTCCGCGGCCGTCGCGGCCGCGGCCGACGGCTACCTGCGCCGGCTGGTGGCGGCCGTCCCCGCCGACAACCTGGTCGGCATCCGGGTCGGCACCTCCACCGCGGGCGAGCTCGGACACCCGGGGCCCGACGCGTCCGGAGCGGCGTTCGACAGCTGGTGGGCGTTCGGCCCGGCGCCGCAGCACGGGCAGGGGCTGGCACCCGGGCAGGTCCCGTCGCCCCTGCCGGACTGGATCCCCGGGCAGCGGACGTGGCAGGGGCGGGCCGTGACGCCGGACGACGCGCGGGCCTGGTTCGACTGGTACTCCGGCGCGGTGGTGCGGGCCGTCGCGGACCGGGCGCGGTCGCTGCGCGCGGCCGGCTACGGCGGGCCGGTGCACGTCCCGGCCGCGGGTCGCGGGGTCCTGCCCGCCGCGCTCGACGCCGCCGTGGCGGTCGTGCTCGACACGGCCGTCCGCGACGGCGCGCTGCGCCGGGGCCTGGACTACGTCGGCGACCTCCCCGCGCTGGCCGCCACGGTGCCGGGTGCGGTCGTCGACATCACCGGCCTCGACGACGCCACCGCCGTCCGCGCCCGCCGGCTCTCCCCGCCGCAGGACCGGTGCGCGCCCGGGGACGCCGGGCGCCTCCTCGGCGGCGACCCGTCGCTCGACGACTGGCCGAACCAGCGCGTCACCGCCGCCGCGGCGGCGCGGGCCGGGCTGCCGACGGTGGGTGAGAACCCGGGTCCGCCCGGCCCGACGACGGGCGGGACCGCCGACTCCGACAGCGAGGCCGACCAGCTGCGGTACGCGGTGGCCTACGCCCGCGGCTGCGGGTTGTCGGCGTTCCTGTTCGCGTTCGAGGACGACCTGTACACCGACCGCAGCGGCATCACCCCGGCCGACTACGAGGCGGCGATCCGGGGCTGAGGACTGCTCCGAGCAGGGGATTCACGCCCGGAGCAGCTGCTGGGCCGTCCGCGTGGAACCGTTGCGCCGTCCGAACGACTCGGGCCGCGAGCTGTGCCATCCGGACCCGGACGGGGCGATGCCAGCGAGCGTGTCCCTCCTCCTGCGTCCCAGGCGCCTCATCCGTCACAGCCGGGCGGTCGTCGTCCTCGCCGTGCTCGCCCTCGCACTCCTCGGCCTGCGGCCGCCCGCCGCGCACGCCGCCACCGACCCGAGCTGGGGCGTCATGGCCTCCGGCTGCACGTCCTCGGACATCGCGGCGAACCGCGCCGCCGGCATCACCCTCGTCGAGGTCGAGGCGTACTGGGACCGGTGGCTGCCGACCTCGGCCACGGCCGAGAACACCGACTACGTCACCGACCTCGCCGCCCGCGTCACCGCCTGCCTCGACGCCGGGGTGCGCGTGGTCCTCGGGACCGGCACGCAGTACCCGCCGTCGTGGGTGCGGCAGCTCTCCGGCGCGACCTTCGTGGACCAGAAGGGCAACACCCCGACGACGGGTGCGGTCGACACGGTCTTCTCCGCCGCCGCCCGCTCCGCGCAGAACGACTACCTGCGCCGCATCGTCGCGAAGCTCCCGGTGTCGCGCCTCGACGGCATCCGCGTCGGCACCAGCACGGCGGGCGAGATCGGCTTTCCCGGGCCGAACGAGTCGGGCACCGGGTTCCTGCAGAGCTGGTGGGCCTACGGCGCCGACGCCCAGCAGGGCACCGGGCTCGCCGCGGGGACGCCGAAGACGCCGATGCCGGGCTGGATCCCCGGGGCGAGGACGTGGAACGGCAAGGCCGTCACCGCCTCGGCCGCCCAGAACTGGTTCCTCTGGTACGAGCGCTCCCTGGTCTACGCGATCAAGGACCAGGCCGACACGCTGCGCACCGCGGGCTACACGGGCACCGTGCACGTCCCGTCGCCCGGCAAGGGCGTGCTCCCCGCGGACCTCACCGCGGCCACGAACGCGCTGCTGAACGGGACGGGCGACCGCGACGGGTCGCTCGGGCGCGGCCTCTACTACGTCGACCAGTTCCCGGTGCTGGCCGGCAACGTCGCGAGCACGGTCGTGGTCGACCTGACCGGCGTCGACGACGCGACCGCCGTCACCGCGCGCGGCCTCAGCCCCGCGCAGGACACGTGCCAGGCCACCGACGCCACCACGAGCGTGCAGACCACGACGAACGTCGCGGCCTGGTCGAACCTGCGCTTCGCCCGCTCGCAGGCGGCGCGGGCCGGGCTCGCCGCCGTCGGGGAGAACCCCGGCCCGCCCGCGGCCCAGACCGGCGGGACCTCGAACTCCGACTCCGAGGCCGAGCAGATCCGCCGGAGCCCCGGGTACGCCCGCGGGTGCGCCCTGGCCGCGTTCTTCCTGGCCTTCGAGGACGTGCTCGACGACCCGTCGTCGGGATCGACCCGGCAGGACTACGTGGACGCCGTGACCGGGGCGGGGTGATCGGAGCGCCGCGTGCCCGCCGGGTACCGGCCCCACACCACCCCGCCGGCCCCGTCGCGCGCCAGGGCGGAGCCCGCCACCGCGGCGCCGAGCCCGAGGACGGCGTGCACGGCGTCCCAGCGGTCGTGGCCGGGGCCGTGCAGGACGACCACGAGCCCGTCGCGCGCCGCGTGCACGGGGTCGTCGCCGAGCCGCAGGTCGACGCGCACGGCGGGGACCGGGAAGCGCACGGCGATGCGCTCGGCGAGGCAGCGCAACGGGTCGGGTCCGTCGGTCCGTCGTCCGGTGGTGAGGGCGCGGGCCAGCGTGGGTCGGGACGCCGGGAGCCCGCCGACCTGGACGACGGCGGGTCGCAGTGCCTCGGGGACAGCGAGCTTGCGCACGGACTCCACGGTGGCGACGGAGGTCGACGCCGTGACCAGCCCGAGCCCGGTGCGCCCGGTGTCGGTGGGGACCTCGACGGCCGCGCACCGGCCGAGCAGCCCCGCCGCTCGCCAGACGCGCTCGACGTCGTCGAGAGCGAGAGCGGGCTCGGACGCCGTGCCGGGCCGCAGCAGGAGCGTGTCGGTCACGGGGGACTCCGCAGGTCGGGGCCGAGGTGGCCGCGACCGTACAGATCGGACGAAACGGACACCAGGGGGCTCCGATGTCCGCGACCGGCCGCTCACCCACCGTGATCTGGCACCGTGACGCCCGAACCGATCCCGAGGAAGGGTGTCTGGGGTGTTCGCACGGCGGGTCATGGTGGTGGGGACGGGCTACGTCGGGCTGACGACGGGGGCGTGTCTGGCGTCGTTGGGTCACGAGGTGGTGTGCGCGGACATCGACGCGGCGAAGGTGGAGCGGCTGCGTCGCGGTGTGGTGGACATCGTGGAGCCGGGGCTGGCGGAGCTGGTCGCGGAGCAGACCTCGGCGGGGCGGTTGTCGTTCGTGGTCGGCGCGGGGGCGGCGCTGGGTTCGTTCGAGGACGGGCGTCCGGCGGAGGTGCTGTTCCTGTGTGTCCCGACGCCGATGGGCGCGGGCGGGGTGGCGGACCTGCGCGCGGTGGAGTCGGTGATCGAGGAGGTCGGCGCGGAGCTGGCGGCGGGCACCGTGGTGGTGAACAAGTCGACGGTGCCGGTGGGCACGGCGGCGCGGACCGCGGAGCTGCTCGAGCGCACCGATGTCGCGGTGGTGTCGAACCCGGAGTTCCTGCGCGAGGGGTCGGCG
Organism: Actinomycetospora sp. CA-084318; assembly: GCF_050955885.1. Classification (NCBI taxonomy): domain Bacteria; kingdom Bacillati; phylum Actinomycetota; class Actinomycetes; order Pseudonocardiales; family Pseudonocardiaceae; genus Actinomycetospora; species Actinomycetospora sp. CA-084318. Next base: position 5,365,125 of record NZ_CP192098.1, on the reverse strand, counting down.
GTCAAGGACTTCCTGGGTCCGGACCGGATCGTGGTGGGCTCGGACAACCAGGACGCCGCGGAGCGGGTGGCGGCGCTGTACGCCCGGCTGGGTGCGCCGACGGTGCTGACCGACGCGGCGTCGGCGGAGCTGATGAAGTACGCGGCGAACTGCTTCCTGGCGATGAAGCTGTCGTACGTGAACGCGATGGCCGAGCTGTGTGAGCGGGTCGGGGCGGACATCGGGGACGTGACCGAGGGGATCGGCTACGACCGGCGGATCGGGCAGGCGTTCCTGTCGCCGGGTCCGGGGTGGGGCGGGTCGTGTCTGCCGAAGGACACGCACGCGTTGCTGCAGGTGGCGGACTCGGCGGACTTCGAGTTCCGGTTGCTGCGCGCGACGATCGACACGAACACCCGCCAGCGGCAGCGGATCGTGGACAAGGTGCGCCTGGCGGTGACCGGGAAGCGGACGGGGTCGCTGTCGCGGGTGCGGCTGGCGCTGCTGGGGCTGACGTTCAAGGCGGGCACCGACGACCTGCGGGACTCGCCGGCGTTGGCGATCGCGGCGCTGCTGCGTCAGGCCGGCGCGGAGCTGGTGGGGTACGACCCGGCGTTCGTGGAGGGGAAGGACGGGGCGGCGCCGCCGACCGAGATCGACGGGGTGCCGCTGGCGGCGGACGCGGTGTCGGCCGCGCAGGGCGCGGAGGCGGTGCTGGTGCTCACCGAGTGGCCGGTGTTCCGCACGTTGGACTGGTCGGTGATCGCGTCGGCGGTGAAGCGCCCGATCGTGATCGACACCCGCAACATCGTCGACCCGGCCACCCTGCGCCGCGCCGGCCTGACCGCCGTCGGCCTCGGTCGCCGCGGGGACGGGGACGTGGCGGAGTAGGGCGCCCCTGACCTGCACGAACGGCACTCTCGCAGCATCTATGTGCGCGAGGGTGCCGTTCGTTCAGGAGGTGGCGGGCGCCAGCGACGCCCGGAGCACGTCGGCGATCGGTGTGGCGGGACGGCCGGCCAGCTCGGCGAGCGTGGGGTCGGCCGGGGCGAAGTCGCCCCGCGCGGCGGCGGGGAAGAACCCGAGGAGCAGGTCGGCCGCGGGGGCGGGGACACCGCGGCCGAGCAGGGTCTCGCGGTACTCCGCCGGCTCCACGACGACACGGCGCACCGGGCGGCCGGTGAGGTCGCCCACGAGGGTCGCGACCTGCTCGAAGTCGACCGCCTCGGGCCCGGTGAGCGGGGCGGTCGGACCGTCCGGGGCGCCGTCGACGAGCAGGCGGGCGGTCGCGGTCGCCAGGTCCTCGCGCGTGGTCCAGGCGACCGGCCCGTCGTCGGGAAGGCGCAGCTCCCCGGTGGTCGCGGCGTCGGCCAGGAACATCGGCACGGTGTTCGCGTAGAAGCCGTTGCGCAGTGAGGTCCACGCGATCCCGGCCGCGGCGAGGATCTCCTCGGTCGCGGCGTGGTCGGCCGCGGCCGCGAACGGCGAGTCGACGCGGGCGCCCTGGTGGGCGGTGTAGAGGACCCGCCGTGCGCCCGCGGCGACGGCCGCGTCGATCGCGGCGCGGTGCTGGGCGACGCCGTCCGGGCCGAGGGTGTTCGCGCTGACGACGAGCACCTGCTCGGCCCCGGCGAACGCGTCGGCGAGCGTGTCGGGCGCGGTGAAGTCGCCCTGGCGGACCCGCACGCCGCGATCGGCCAGGTCCTGGGCCCGGGCGGTGTCCCGCACGCTCACCCCGACCTCGGCGGCGGGCACGAGCTCCAGCAGGCGGTCGACGACGAGGCGGCCCAGCACGCCGGTGGCGCCGGTGACGACGATCATGTCGGTCTCCTATCGGTGGTAGCGCCTCGACGCTAACACCGGAAACGTACCGGCGCTAACGCGTGAGTGTTACCGTCGTTCCCGTGGAGCCCCGGGAGCGGATCGTGGACGCTGCGGCGCGGCTGCTCGAGTCCGAGGGCGAGGAGGCCGTGTCGACGCGGGCGGTGAGCGCCGCGGCCGGGGTACAGGCGCCGACGATCTACCGACTGTTCGGGGACAAGCAGGGGCTGCTCGATGCGGTCGTCACGCGCGGGTTCTCCGACTACCTCGCGGAGAAGACGGTGCGGGAGCCGACCGACGACCCGGTCGCCGACCTGCGGACCGGCTGGGACCTGCACGTCGGTCTCGCCCTCGAACGGCCCGCGCTCTACCGGCTGATGTACGCCCGTCCGCAGGCCGACGGGTACTCCCCGGCAGCGCGGGCGGCGTTCGTCGAGCTCGCCGCGCTGATCCACCGCATCGCCGTCGCCGGGCGGCTGCGGGTGCCCGAGGGGCGGGCGGTCGGGATGGTGCACGCCGCGGGCTCGGGGGTCGCGCTCTCGCTGATCGCGGTGCCGCCGGAGAAGCGCGACGAGGGGTTGTCGCGCGCCGCCTGCGAGGCGGTCGTCGCGGCGATCACCACCGAGGAGGCGTTCCCGACGACGGGGCCGGTCGCCTCCGCGATCGCCCTGCGGGCCACGGTGGACGACCTGGACGTCCTGACGCCGGCCGAGCGGGCGCTGCTGGGGGAGTGGCTGGACCGGGTGGCTTCGCCCTGTGAGCAGTAATCCGTGCTCTGGCACGGAGAAGTACTCACGGGGCGGAGCCACCTGCGTAGCGCCCCGGCGGGACCCCGAGCAGGCGCCGGAAGTGCCGCGTCAGGTGCGCCTGGTCGTGGAAGCCGGCCTCGACCGCGACGCGCGCGGCAGGAAGTCCCGCGAGCAACAGCCGGCGCGCGACCTCCACGCGCCGGCCGACGAGGTAGCGGTGCGGCGGCAGCCCGAACTCCGCCGAGAACGCCTTGACCAGGTGGTTCGAGGTCACGCCCAGCTGGGCGGCGGCCTCGTCAAGGGCGAGACCGTCGACGACGTGGGTGTCGAGCAGGTCCCGCAGGCCGGCCGCGGTGCGCGGATCCCGCACCGAGCGGTCGTCGGGAACGCCGTGCGAGAGATGCGACGCCAGCCGCTCGGTCACCAGCGCGAGCCCGGAGCTCGCCGCGAGTTCGTCGCCCCGGTGCTCGAGCACCCGGTGCAGCCGGTCGACCGCGCCGCGCAGGGCGTCGTCGACGACGGCGGGCCGGTCGACGGCGCGCCCGACGAGGGCCTCGGGGAACTGCGAGAGGTAGAGGACCCGCTTGCGGAAGCCGCCCGACGTCGCCGACCGCCCGTCGTGCGCCACGCCCGGCGGCAGCAGCGTGACCGCGCGGCCGAGGGCACCGTGCTCGGCGCGGTCGAGGTCGTAGCGGACGGCGCCGTCGTCGACGACGAGCAGGGTCCAGGTCGCGTGGGTGTGCAGCGGGTAGGCGTGCTCGACGAACCGGGCGTGGAAGACCTCCTCGATCCCGGGCACCCCCGGGTTCCACGCCCGCACCTGCTCCGGACCCACTCCAGGAACGTACAAGAACGCGCGCCGCGCACGGCCGATCGTGGACGCCATGAGCACCCGCTTCGAGACGAAGATCGTGATCGTCCTCCGCGACGACCTGGCCGGCTGGCAGCGCAGCAACGTCGTCGCGTTCCTCGCGAGCGGGATCGCGGCGACGGTGCCCGAGCTGATCGGGGAGCCGTACGCCGACGCCGACGGCACCGCCTACGCGCCGATGTTCCGGCAGCCGGTGGTGGTGCTGGAGGGCGACGCCGGGACGGTCCGGGCGGCGCACCGGCGGGCGGTCGACCGGGGGTTGCGGGTCCCGGTGTTCACCGCCGACCTCTTCGCCACCGGCGGCGACGAGGAGAACCGCGCGGCGGTCGCCGCGGTGCCGCGGGAGGAGCTGGACCTGGTCGGCGTCGCCGTGCACGCGCCGCGCAACGCCGCCGACAAGATCACGAAGGGCGCCCGGATGAGCGGGTGACCCGGTCAGCCCTGCGCCGGCTCCACCGCGTACACCTCGAGGGCCTCCGGGACGCCCTTGAGGTTCAGGCGACGGCGACGCCGCGTGGAGACGGTCCGCGCGTCGAGCCGGCCGAGGAAGTCGCCGCTGACCAGGATCTCGTCGGCGCGGGCGGCGTCGCCCAGGCGGGCGGCGACGTTCACCGCGACGCCCAGGTAGTCCCCGCCGACCCGGCGCGGCCGCCCGACGTGCAGGCCCGCCCGCATCCGGGGCGACCAACCGTCGACGTGCAGCGCGCCGAGCCGGCGGCGGGCCTCCAGGACGGCCTCGAGGGCGCCCCGGGGGTCGGCGAACGCCACCATCAGCCCGTCGCCGAGGCGCTTGACGACGGTGCCCGCCCGCTCGGTCATCGGCGGCTCCCAGGCCTCTCCGACGCGGCGCAGCACACGCAGCACCTCGTCGTCCCCGGCCTCGAGCGACCAGTGGGAGAACTCGACGAGGTCGGTGAAGACCAGCGTCACCTCGTGCTCGCCGCCGCCGCGCCCGAGCCGTTCGAGGAGCGACTGCCAGATCTGCACGCCCCCGAGGCCGAGCTCGCGCACCACGCCGGGGCGGTCGCCCGTGAGCCCCACGATCGCCCGCCCGGCGGCCTCGGTGTGCCGGGCCCCGCCCAGCGAGAGCGGGTCGCCGAAGTGGGCGTCCCCGGGCAGCGTCTCCCGCACCCGCCGCACCGCCCGTTGCAGCGTCGGGGACCGGTCGAGCTCGCGGGCCCGGGCCGCGGTGCGCACGGCGGCCACGCGGAACCGCTCGGCCCGTGAGGGGACCGAGCCGTCGTCGGGTGCCGGCGCCGACCCGTCGTCAGGAAGGTGCTGGGGGTCGGTCATCGCAGCAGCCCTTCGAACACCTGGCGGTCCACGGCCTCGACGAGGTCCTCCAGGGCCATGCGGCCCGGTCGGTACCACTCGATGAGCGAGTTGACCGTCCCGGAGAGCAGGCGGGCTGCGACGACCGGGTCGACGTCGTCGCGCACGGCTGCGACCAGGCCCGCGATCGTCTGGTCGAACTCGCGGCGACGGGCCAGCGCCCAGCGCTCGGTCTCGGTGTTGCCGCGCAGCCGCAGCAGCAACGTCACGTACGGCAGCTCGGTGCCCAGCACCTCCACCTGCCTCCGGACGATGTGGCGCAGGCGGTCGACCGGTGCCCCGGACACGGCGTCGGGCTCGGCGAGGATGCCGAACAGCCCGTCGAGCGCCCGGTCCAGCGCCGCCCGCAGCAGCGCCTCCTTGCCGGAGACGTGGTGGTAGAAGGACGACTTGGTGATCCCGGCGGCGCGGGAGAGGTCCTCCATGCTCGTCGCGTCGTAGCCGCGTTCGTTGAACGCCTGCGCCGCGACCTCGACCAGCGACGCCAGCGTGTACGGCTCGGCGTGCCCGGACCGGCGACCGGGTCGGCCCACCCGTCCCGCCCCGTCGCCCCGCTCGTCACTGGTCATGATCCCCGGGACCCTAGCGCCGTGCGGCCGGATGGTTGACGCTGTCCGCGGGGACGGGTGTCACCGGTCACCCGCCGCTGCTATCGTGCTGTCCGACCGAACGATCGTTCGGCGACGCTGCGCCCCCGGGGAGAGGCCATGACGACGACCACGGGCGCGCCGCTGCTCGCCCCGGCCGGCGACCACCGCAACGCCACCCGCACGATCGGTGCCCCGTTGGCGCGGGCCCTCGCCGTCGCGCCGGGTGCGACGGCCGTGGTGTGCGCCGGGATGGAGTTCACCTACGCCGAGCTCGGTGCGCGCGTGCGTCGCCTCATCGGCGCCCTCGCCGACCTCGGGCTGGAGCGCGGGGACCGGGTCGCGGTGCTCGGCGCCAACGGCCACCGCTACCTCGAGCTCTACCTCGCCGTGCCCGCCGCGGGTCTGGTGATCGTCCCGCTGAACACCCGGCACTCCGACCCGGAGCGGGTCTACGCGATCGCCGACTCGGGCGCGCGGGTCCTCGTCACCGACCGGGACGTGGCCGGCGTGGACGCCGGGGTGCGGGTGATCGGCCTCGAGGACGAGTACGACCGGCTCCTCGCCGACGCCGCCGAGCGGCCGATCCCCGACGGGGACGACGCCCCGGCCGAGCACGACCTGGCCGGCATCTTCTACACCGGCGGCACCACGGGGGCGGCCAAGGGCGTCATGCTCACCCACGGCAACCTCGTCGCGAACGCCTTCCACTTCATGGCGTGCTGGCCGTTCACCGAGGACACCCGGTTCATGGTGGTCGCGCCGATGTTCCACGCGGCGGGCACGATCGGCGCGCTCGCCACCATCTGGGCCGCGGGCACGCAGGTGATCGTCCCGGCGTTCACCCCGGCCGGGGTGCTCGACGTCGTCGAGTCCGAGCGGGTCACCGCCACCCTCGTGGTCCCGACGATGATGGACGCGCTCGCCGTCGAGCAGCGCGAGCGCCCGCGGGACGTGTCGTCGCTGCGCTGGCTCTCGCACGGCAGCTCGCCCGCGGCGCGGGAGCTGCTGCGCCGCACGCACGCGACCTTCCCCGCCGCGTCGATGCTGCACATCTACGGGCTCACCGAGACCTCGCCGATCGTCACGCTGCACCCCGACGAGCAGCTGCGCCTCGACTCGCCGCGCGCGATGTCCTGCGGACGGCCCGCGGTCGGGGTGGAGGTGCGCATCGAGGACCCGGTCGAGCGGACGATGCTGCCGAGCGGGCAGGTCGGGGAGGTCGCGATCCGCGGGGCGAACGTGACCCCGGGCTACTGGAACAAGCCCGAGGAGACCGCGAAGGTCCTCGACGGCGGGTGGTTCCGCTCCGGCGACCTGGGCTATCTCGACGACGCCGGGTTCCTGTTCCTCGTCGACCGCGCCAAGGACATGATCGTGTCCGGGGGCGAGAACGTGTACTCGGCCGAGGTGGAGAACGCGCTCTACTCGCACCCGGCGGTCGTCGAGGCGGCGGTCTTCGGCATTCCCGACGAGCGCTTCGGCGAGGCGGTGCACGCGACCGTCCAGGTCCGCGCGACGGTCACCGCCGACGAGCTCGTGGCCCACTGCCGGCTGACGATCGCGGGCTACAAGGTGCCGCGCACCGTCGAGCTGCGGGAGGACCCGCTCCCGAAGTCCGGCGCCGGGAAGATCCTCAAGCGGAACCTCCGGGACGCGTTCTGGGAGGGGCGCGAGAGCAAGCTCGTGTGAGCACTTTCCGTGGCCCTGGCCACGGAAAGTGCTCACATCACCGGGCGAGCCGCGGCAGCAGCGCCGACGCGATCGTGATCATCACCGCCGCGGCCACCAGCAGCACCGTGAAGCACAGCCCGAGCCGGGCGGGCGTGCCCACGAGCAGGCCGCGCAGCGCCTCGACCTCGTAGCTCAGCGGGTTGACGTGGTTGACCACCTGCAACCAGCCCGGCATCACGTCGACCGGGTAGAGCGCGTTCGAGGCGAAGAACAGCGGCATCGTGATCGCCTGGCCGATGCCCATCAGTCGGTCGCGGGAGAGCACCACGCCTGCGAGCGTGATCGACAGGCAGCAGAAGAACGCCGACCCGAGCACCACGACGACCGCGGCGCCCAGCAGCTTCAGCGGGTTGCCCGTCAGCCCGACCCCCAGCAGCAGCGCGATCACGACGACGACCAGCGCCTGCACCAGGGCGCGGATGCCCGCCGCGAACGCCTTGGCGGTCACGAGGGCGGCCCGCGGCGTGGGGGTCACCAGCAGTTTCGCCAGCACGCCCGCGTCCCGTTCCCAGATGACCTGGATGCCGTAGAAGATCGCGATGAACAGTGCCGACTGGGCGAGGATCCCGGGGGCGAGGAAGTCCAGGTAGGGCGTCGACCCGGTCGGGATGGCGTGGATGCGGCTGAACGTCGTGCCGAACACGATCAGCCACAGCGCGGGCTGGACGGTGCGGGTGACCAGCTCGGTGCGGTCGTGGCGCAGCTTCTGCAGCTCGACCAGGCACATCGCGCCGACCCGGCGCAGCAGCAGCGCGACCTCGCCGACCGGCGAGGTCCGCTCAGCCGACGCGGCGGGCGGTGCGGCGGGCAGCACGGACATCGCGCATTCCTCCTGCGGGTTCCAGGGTGTCGCCGGTGTGGTGGCGGAACACGTCCTCGAGGGTCGCGCCCCCGCCGATCGCCGCCGTGAGCTCGGCGGGCGTGCCCTCGGCGCGGAGCCGGCCGCGGTGCATCAGGGCGACGCGGTCGCAGTGCAGCTCGGCCTCCTCCATCGCGTGGGTGGTGACGAGCACGGTCATGCCGTTGGCCCGCCGGACCTCGTGGATGCGGTCCCAGACCCCGGAGCGGGCGACCGGGTCGAGCCCGACCGTCGGCTCGTCGAGCACGAGTACCCGCGGGGCGCTGACCAGCGCCTGCGCCAGCTCGAGCCGCCGGACCATGCCGCCGGAGTAGGTGGACGCGGTGCGGTCGGCCGACTCCGTCAGGCCCATCGCGTCCAGCACCGCCTCGATGGCGTCGGCCCGCTCGCGGCGCGGCACGTCGAACAGGCGCGCGAACAGCGCCACGTTCTCCCGCCCGGTCAACGACCCGTCGGCCGAGAGCTGCTGGGGGACGTAGCCGAGCAGTCGGCGCACCCGTCGTCGGGACCGGACGACGTCGAGTCCCTCCACCAGGACCGACCCCGGCGGAGCGGGCAGCAGGGTGGTGACGGCGCGCAGCGTCGTCGTCTTGCCCGCACCGTTCGGGCCGAGCAGCCCGAACACCTCGCCGGGTTCCAGGGCCAGGTCGACCCCGTCCACCGCGACGTGGTCGCCGAAGGCGTAGTGCAGGTCGTTCACCAGCACGGGGCTCACGGTTCTCCTTCCACCGCGTCGAGCAGGCGTTCCAGGGCCGGGACGGCCGCCTCGAGGGCGGTCCGGTCGGCGTCGGGGAGTCGGCCCAGGGCCGCCTCGACGAGTTCCGAGCGCGCCGTGCGCCAGCGCTGCAGGCGCTCCCGGGCGGCCCCGGTGAGTTCGAGCCGCACCGCGCGCCGGTCCGCCGGGTCGGTCCGGCGCACCAGGTGGCCGTCCGCGACGGCGCCGCGGACGGCGGTGGAGACGGTGTTCTCGGCGAGGCGCAGCCGGCGGGCCACGGCGCCGACGCCGGCCCCCGGGAGCTCCTCGACCGCCCGGAGCAGCTCGACCCGGCCGGCGGGCAGGTGCTCGACGCCGAGTCGCTCCCGGGTGCGTCGCCGGACCGCCCGCCGGAGTGCCGTGACGGCCGGCAGGAGCCGGTCGGCGAGGACGACGGTCGTGGTCACCCAGATAATTTAGCTCTGCTATCGAGGCAAGTCGAGTCGTCGGCCACGCCCCGGGCCGTTCCGATCGGCCGGGTGCGTCTCTACGCTCCTGCGGGGAGCGGACCACGACGAGGAGGCCCCGCGTGCACCAGCACCTCGAGGTGCGGATCGGCGCCTGCCCGGACTACGTCTGGGCCGTGCTGACCGACGTCGCCCGCTGGCCGGACTGGTCGTCCTCGCTGCGGGCCGTGGAGCCCTTCGACGGCGGCCCGCTGGTGGTCGGCGGCGGGGTGCGCGTGCGCCAGCGTCACCTGCCCGACCGGGAGTGGCGCGTCACCGAGCTGCGTCCGCACCGCGGGTTCACCTGGCGCGGGACGGGCCTGGGCTCGGCGTCGTCGTTCCGGGTGCGGCTGGGCCGGTCGGCCCAGGGCCGGGGCACCGACGTGTCGGTCGACCTGGACCGTTCCGGCTGGATGGGCAGCGTCGTCGGCGCCATGACCGGCTCGACCGCGGCGGCCCACCTCGACGAGCTGCTCGACGGCCTGCGTCGCCGGTGCGAGGCCGGGCAGGGGCGAGCGGAGCGACGGGGGACGACGCAGTGCGCTCCCGCTCCGGTCGGCGTGGCGGACGCGGCGGCCCGTCCGCGGTCCTGAGGGGGAGTAGGCCCCCGGTCGTTACTCCTGTCCGGCCCGGCACTACTCGACCCGTCGTCGTGACCTTCTGCCCGACCGGACGGTCCTCCTAGCGTCGGCGGCACCGCAGACGGGCCGCCCGGGCCCGGTGCCGACCGAGGAGGACGACGTGCACGACGAGCGCCACCACCCGTACCCCGCGACCCCGCAGGCCCCGCAGTACGTGGTGGCCGCACCGACCTGGCCCGTGGGTCCGGACGTCGGCGGGGTCATGTACGTGAACGGCGTGCCGCAGCCGTTGAGCCGGCGGAGCTCCCGCGTGGTGATCGCGGCGGTGGTGTTCGCGACGTGCGTCGTCCCGCTGATCATCATCGCCGCGGTGATGTTCATGATGCCGGACGTCGACGGGATGATCGGCGACGCGACGCGCAGCGTCCCCTCGCTCACCGTCCCGGCGCGCTGACCGGACACGAGGGGAACGACGACGGGCCCGGCTCCCCTCGGGGAGCCGGGCCCGTCGTCGTGTGCCTGGGGCGTCAGGGCTCGTGCGGGTACACGGCGACGACCGTGCCGTCCGCGCGCGCGGCGACGTACCCGCTCTCGGAGTACGCGTTGGAGGCGTACATCCGCACCGTCGCCCCGGAGTCGGCGTCGCCCTCGAGGGCGAGGTAGCGGGAGTCGGCGTCCCGGACCCCGACGCTGCGGTCGACCCCGGCGAGCAGGGCGAGCAGCGGCCGTGGGTCGATGCCCGCGAGGTCCACTGCCGGCTCGTCCGGGTCGTGGGAGGTCGCGTCCGGGCTGCCGACCCCGCCGCGGTAGGAGACGCGGTGGGCCCGCGCCGGCTCGCCGGGCACCGGCAGCTCCAGCACCGCGTACCCGGGGTTCAGGACGAGGTCGTAGACCTGCGCCGACCCGCGGGCGGCGACGAGGTCGTCGACCATGCGCCGCCAGCCGGCCTCGGAGTGCAGGTCCACGGGCGTGACCACGCGGGCGCCCGGGGCGGCGGCACCGGAGGTCGTCGGGCCGTCGGCGGACCGCCGGACGAACGCCGAGCCCACGAGGGTGAGGGCGCCGAGCACCGCCAGGACCACGACGAACGCGACGACGGCGTCGGCCCACGACCATCGTCGGGACGGCGGAGCGGGCGCCGCGGGACCCGGCGGGGGATCGGCACGGCGCGCGCGCTGCAGGTCCGCGACCAGGGCGGACAGCTCGGCGATCGAGCGCGCACGCATCGCGGCGGCCGTGCGTTCCCGGTGCTCGGAGCCGTCGATCTGGCCCTCGGCGAAGGCCGTGTCGAGCAGGTCGCAGGTGGCGGTGCGGTCGGTGTCGCGGGCGCGGGTGGCGGTCACGCCGGCGACGCTAGGGCCGCCGTCGGCGCCGCCGGCTCGTCGTGGACGAGGTCGAGTAGGTCGGCCGGGAGGTCGAGTAGCCCCGCCGCGCTACTCACCCGCCGCGGTGGGTGGCGGACATCCCGGTCCCGGGAGCCGCGGAACGGGGTACACCCCCCGTGTGCAGCTGGTGCCCGGTCCCCGTCAGGTCGTCCGCGAGGCGCGGATGCTCACGTCCGCACCTCGCGGCCTGCTCGCGCTCGGCCGCATCTGGGCGCTCCCCGGGGTGCGGGTCAACCACCGCGAGGAGCCGGGTGACCCGGAGACGGACGCCCCGCCGCCGCTGCCGTCCCCCGGGCCGCGCGACCAGACGCTCTTCGACGGGCACGGGCCGATGCTGCACCGCGTCTTCACCGTCCACGTCCCGGACGCCACGCTGGGCCCGCGCGAACTCGTCGCGGTGCTGGTCGCGGACATCAACGCCGCGATGATCCCCGGGGCCGCCCGGTTCGACCGCGTCACCGGTTCCGATCACGCCCTGAGCGTCGGCGACGAGTACGTCGTGCGGATCCCCGGGCCGTGGGACGGGCCGGTGCGGGTGGTCGACCGCACCGACGAGACCCGCCGCTCGTCGTTCCGGCTCGCCACCCTCGAGGGCCACGTGGAGGCCGGGCAGATCGAGTTCGCGGCCGAGGGCGCCGGGGACGAGGAGGGCGGGGACCCGACCCTGCAGTTCAGCATCACCACGTGGGCCCGCGCGGGGGACGTCGTCGCCGACCTGTTCTACAGCCGCCTGCGGCTCGCGAAGAACCTGCAGTACCAGCTGTGGGTGCACTGCTGCGTGCGCGCGGCCGAGCTGGCGGGGGGCCGGCCCGAGGGTGGCGTGGAGGTCGTGACCCGCACCGTGGAGTGGACCGACGAGGTCGCCGAGAAATTCTCGGCGGCCGGGTAACGCCCGGGCCCCCACGGGCGAACTGACAGGTGGCCCCGGCGGGCCGCGGGACCCCCGACCTCGCGGCTCACCGGGGCCGTCGTCGTTCATGATCGGTCTCCGGACGGTCCGGCGCGCCTGCGCGGGGTGACGCAGAGGTCGACCTAGCCTCGATCGCGTGTCCTCCGGTCGAGTCCGCGTCCCCGTCCCGGGCGCCGTCGTCGGCGTCGTGATCGCGCTCTGCGCCGTGCTGCTGCTCAAGTGGTTGGCGATCGTGGCCCTGGTCGGGTGGGGGCTGACCCTGCTGGTGCGCTGGGCCTGGCGTCGTCAGCGGGGTGTCGCGGCACCGCCGCTCGACGCGGGTCTCGACCTGCTCCTGCCCGCGCCCCGGGAGGAACCGGCCCCCGTGGTGGGGTCGGCGGCGTCGGAGGACTGCACCTGGTGCGGCCTCGTCGGCGGGCACCGCGACCTGCGCGGCCGCCTCGTCCGCCCGCGCCACGCGCATGTGCCGTCCGGCAGGTGAGCACAAAGTGGGGTCATGGGCCCACTTTCTGCTCACCTGCGCGGAGCGCACCTCACGTCACGTCGTCGTAGTCGCTTCCCGACGGCGGGTCGGTGCGGGTCGGTGCCGGCGCCGGTGCGGCGGTCCGGGCGGGCTCGAGCACCGTGGGCGCCACCGGCGTCGAGGCGGTGACGGTGCTCGCCGAGGCCCCGGCGGAGGCCATCGGCGACGGCCCCGCCTCGTCGTCGGCCAGGCCCTGCCACGGCGAGGCCTTCGCGGCCCGGCGGTCGTGGATGCGGCAGACCTGCGCGGCGATCTCGAACAGCACCGTCAGCGAGCAGCCGAGGGCGAGCATCGAGAACGGGTCCTGGCCGGGCGTGACCACCGCGGCGAACACGAAGATCGCGAAGATCAGCCCGCGGCGCCAGGCCTTGATCGTGGCGTACGGGAAGATGCCGACCCGGTTCAGCATGATCATCAGCAGGGGGAGCTCGAAGCTCACGCCGAAGATGACCAGCAGCGTGATGAGCAGGCTGAAGTAGTCGTCGCCGCGCAGCGCGGTGATCTGGATGCCGCCACCGACGGTGACCAGGAAGTACAGCGCCTTCGTCAGCACCAGGTACGCCATCACGGCGCCCGCGACGAACAGCAGCGTGCCCACCCCGATGAACACCCGGGCGAACTTCCGCTCGTGCGCGTGCAGCCCCGGCGTGATGAACCCCCACAGCTGCGAGAGCCACACCGGGCTGGAGAGCACCACGCCCGCCGCGACGCCGACCTTGATGAGCAGGGTCAGCTGTTCGAACGGGGCGAAGGCGACGAGCTGGCAGCGGTTCGGGTCGCCGAGCGTCAGCCGCGCGCCGGGCGGCAGGGCGCAGTAGGGCTCGGTGAGCAGCTGGCCGAGCGAGGGCAGCCCGAAGACATGGAACTGGTACCAGAGGACGCCGACGATCGTGCCGAGCAGGATCGCGATGACCCCGATCATCAGCCGGCGTCGCAGCTCGTGGATGTGCTCGAGCAACGTCATGGTGCCGTCGGGGTTGCCGGCGCGCGGCCGCAGCCAGCGGGGGACGTGCATCCACGACGGTCGTGCCACGGCCGATCAGCCTACGGGCGCCGTGTGTACCCCCGGTGACCCGGCACCGACGGGCGCGAGGCGCAGCCGTACCAGCAGGCCGCGGTGGTCGCTGCCGGGCAGGTCGAGCACCTGGAGCGTTCGGGGGTACGGACCGCTGCCGTCCGGAGCAGGACGGGTGAGCACATGGTCGATCTGGGTGGCCAGCCAGCGGGGGGCGGCGCTGTTCCAGGTGCCGACGAGCGAACCGCCGGTCGCCGTGCCCGCATCGGTGCACCCCGCCGTGCCGGCACGGAAGGCGGAGTGGTCGGGCGAGGCGTTCAGGTCGCCCACCACCATCGCCGGGCCCGGTGCGGCGCACCAGCGCTGCAGCATCGCCAGCTCCCCGGGCCAGTACGCGATCCACTGCGGGACCGGCGACACCAGGTGCACCGCGACGAGCCTCGTGGCACCGAGGAGGCCGCCGGTCACCTCCGCCCACGGGTAGCGGGTGTCGCCGTCGAGGCGCCGCGCGGTGACGTCGCCCGCCCGCGGGGAGCTCGCGACGACGATCCCGCGGACCTCGGCCGCGGACGCCGGCACGTTGGTCCAGGTCCGCCAGCCCGGGAGCAGCCCGGACAACGCCCGCCGCATCCGGTCGCCGGCCTCGGGCAGCACCACGAGGTCGGCGCCCGCACCGAGCGCGGCGGCCGCGATCGCGCGCGGGTCGGCGTGCCCCTCGAAGGAGTTGAGCTCCAGGACGGTGAGGTCCGCACCGCCCGGCGGCGGCCCCGGGTCCGGGATCGCGCGCGGGATCACGACCGCCACCGCCAGCACCGCGACCGCGAGCACCGGGGTGAGCAGCGGCCACCAGCGCGGCCGCAGGGCCAGCAGCCCCACCCCGACGACCCACGTCGCGACGGCGAGCGGCAGGCGCAGCGCCGCGAACACGGCGAAGGGCAGCACGCGGTCGATCCCGAGCAGGTCGGGCAGGAGCACGAGCACGGCCAGGACGAGGGCGACGGCGGCGCCGAGCAGGTGACGGGTGCGGCCGGTCCGGGTGCCGCCGCCGGACGGGTCCGCGGAACCGGGGGACCGCCCGGGCAGGGGCGGTCGCTCGGTCGTGGACATCGAGGAGGATCCTAGGGGGGAGACGTCGGCGGGCCGTGAGACGACGCGACCGTCCGGAATGTGGTGATCCCGCCGCACGAATGGGTAATGCTGGACTCTCGGCAGGGAGGGGGAGCGACACGGTGGGCGATCGACGAGCGGCGGAGAAGGTGTTCCCCCTGCCCGCCGGCATCGACTGGCGCGGCGTGGTGGGCAGCGACGCCGACTCCGTGGAGCTCAAGATGCTGCTCGCCGTGGACGGCGAGCCGGTCCCCACCGAGACCGGCCGACGCCGTCGCGGCGCCCGCCGGATCTACCTGCTCGACACCCCCGAGCTCGACCTCTGTGCCGCGGGCGTGCACGTCCGGGTCCGCCGTCGCGGGCCGCGCCGCTACGACCTCGTGGTCCGGGTCCGCGACCGGGACCGGGTCACCGGACGGCGCGGTCCCGAGGAGGCCCGCGTCGAACTCGACGTGCTGCCGGGGAACCTGCTGCGTACCACCGAGCTGCGGCGCACCCTCGACCCGGACGTCGTGGCGGGCTGCTTCGACTCCGGCGATCCGCCGGGATGCCTGCTCTCGGGAGCTCAGCGGCGCTGGCTCGAGACGCTGCTGCCCGAGGGACTCTCGAGGGCCCTGCTCGACGACCTCGTCCTGCACGGACCGCTCACCACCCACCGCTACCGCGTGCCGCGGTCGCGGTTCGACGTCGGGCGGGCGTTCCTGGAGCACTGCCGCTACCCGAGCGGGCTGGAGCTGCGCGAGCTGTCGGTCAAGTGCCGACCGGCCGACGCACCCCGGGCGGCCGTCGCCCTGGCGCGGTTCCTCGCCGACCACAGCATCGAGGTCGCCCGGGGGCACCGCACGAAGACCGCGCTGTGGATCGAGGAGATCCGCGAGGGCGTCGAGTCGGCCTGATCGCGCGCCGCCGACCACTCGGCGATCGGCGGACCGCATCCTGAGAGGTCGACGGACCCGTGGCACGCCCCCACGGCGGAGCCGTTGCTCCGGACGGCCGAGGGTCGTGACCGGTGGGCGCGCGACGAGCGCCCGTGGTCGCCACGGTCTCGCCGTGCTCTCAGGTTGGCCACGGAACCGTCACGGGCACCCCTACCTTTCCGCCCCGTGACGACGACCGACGGTGCTGCGCTCCCCCTGGCCCCGGTGACCCGACAGGGTCTGCTGCGGGTCGGCCTGCACGTGCTGCTCGCCGCGTTGCCCCTGCTGGCGATCTCGGCGCACGTGTTCGGCCTCATCACGATGAACTGGTCGGCGGCGCTGCTGGTGATCCCGCTGGCCACGACGATCCTCGCGTTGTCGATCTTCGACCCGCACCCCGAGGACCGCGTCATCCTGCACGGTTTCGTCTGGGGGATCGTCGCCTGCGCGCTCTACGACGTGTTCCGGCTCGACACCGTCTACATGCTGGGCTGGTGGGCCGACTTCATCCCCACGATGGGCACCTGGATCGTCGGGCCCGGCGCGTCGACGACGACCGGCGCGTGGGTCGGCTACCTCTGGCGCTACCTCGGTGACGGCGGCGGCATCGGCGTCACCTTCTTCGTCCTCGCGGCCTTCCTCGGCCTGCACCGGCGGCCCGCGGGCGTCGTCGTCGCGGCGTCGGTCGCCTTCGCCGTGTTCCCGGTGTGGGCCGGCCTGATCGGCACGGTGTGGCTCGCCCCGCGCGGCCAGACGATGATGTTCCCGCTCACCCCGGTCACCATCACCCTCTCGCTGATCGGCCACCTGATCTTCGGCCTGATCATGGGCCTCGGGTTCGTCAAGACGCGTTCCGCGCACCGGTACTGGCCGTGGACGCCGGTCGTCGACTGGTTCGTCCCGGCCGAGGGCTCCGCCGAGGGCACGCTGCGGGTGTCCCACCCGTTCCCGACGTCGGGTCCGGTCCGGTCCGCCGCCCGGCCGGCGGTCCGGGCGGCGGCTCCCGCCCCGGCCCCGCAGCCGGAGCGGCCGCACGTGGTGCCGCCGCCCCCGCTGCCGGCCGGTCACCCCTCGGCGCCGATCCCGCGGCAGCACCCGTCGGGCCCGCTGCCGGTGGCCGGCCCGACGACGGGGTCGCACCCGCGCACCGGCTCCGGCCCGCTGCCGGTGGCCGGCCCGACGACGGGGTCGCACCCGCGCACCGGCTCCGGCCCGCTGCCGGTGGCCGCGTCGACGACGGGATCGCACCCGCGTACCGGCTCCGGCCCGCTGCCGGGCGGGGCGTCCTCGTCCCGGTCGTCGTCGGCCACCCGGTCGGGCTCGGGGTCCACGACCGGCGCGACCCGCACCGCCTCGTCGTCGGGAACGGGTGACACGGGCAACCACACGCTCGACCCGGAGACCTGGGCCCTGTGGCAGCGCCAGCTCGCGACCACCGTGAAGGGCCGGCGCACCCACCGCTGGCGCTGACCCTCTGTCGCGGGCCCCGGGAGGGCCCCACGACCCACCTCGGAGCCCATGCACCCCCACCGGCCACGATGGGACCCGTGACCCGCCGCGTGCTCCCCGTGCTGCTGCTCGTCGCCCTGCTCGCCGGGTGCGGGAGCGGCGGCCCCGTCAGCCCGGCGACCGTGGTGCGGGCGGCGATCGTGGCCACGGCCGCCGCCGGCCCGTCGCGCGTCACCGTGGAGGGCCGCACGGCGGTGGCCGGCCAGCAGATCCCGCTGCAGGGCGCGGGCGTGCTCGATCCGCGCGCCCAGGCCGCCGACCTCACGCTCCAGGTGCCGTCCCTCGGCGACGTCCGGGTCGTGTTCGCGGGCGGACGCCTCGACGCGCAGCTGCCGCCGGCGGCGTCCGGCCTGATCGGGCTCGTCGCGGGCGGGAAGCCGTGGGTGTCGGTGGACGCCGACCGGCTCGCCCGCTCCCGCTACGGCGCCCCGCTCGGCGCGCTGGGCGTCGGGACCTCGCAGAACCCGGCCCGCCAGCTCGCGTGGCTCGACGCGATCCGTGACGACGTCCGCGAGGTCGGGCCCGAGCAGGTCGCCGGGCGGGACGCCACGCACTACGCGGGCGTCGTCGACCTCGACCGCGTGCCCGGCGCGCAGGACCCGTCGACGCGGCCGGCGCTCGACCTGCTGAAGCAGCAGCTCGGCGGCTCGACCCTGCCGGTCGACCTCTGGGTCGCGGACGGCCGGCTGATCAAGGTCGCCCAGACCGTCACGGTGCCCGCGCAGGGGACCGGCGCGCCCGGCTCCACCACCACGAGCCTGACCTTCACCGAGGTCGGCGGCGCCCCCGAGGTCGTCCCGCCGCCCGCCGACCAGGTCGCCGACCTGAGCGGGCTCCTGCCCGTCGGCTAGACCCTCACCCCGGGACGCGGACGGTCGCGAGCACCCCGCGGTGGTCGGTCCCCGGCACCTCGACCACGTCGAACCCCTCCACCGCGGCCCCGCCGCCGACGAGCACGTGGTCGAGCTGTGCGCCCAGCCAGCGCGGCAGCCCGGCCGGCCACGTCGCGAGCAGTCCCTTCCCGGCGGCGTCCCCGGCGTCGGTGCACCCCGTGGTGCCGGCCCGGAAGGCGCGGATGTCCTCGGTCGCGTTCAGGTCGCCCAGCACCACGGCGGGACCGGTCCCGGGGGCGCACCACCGCGCGAGGGAGGTGAGCTCACCCGGCCACACCCCGATCAGGCCCGGCACCGGCGACGCCAGGTGTGCGCCGACCAGGCGCGTCGGGCCCAGCGCGCCGCCGGTGAGCTCCAGCCAGGGGAAGCGGGCCGGGACCGGCGTCGCCCGCACGTCCCCGAGCGACGGCCCGGCGAGGATCGCGGTCCCCATCGCGTCGGGCTCGGTCGCCGGGACCGACGACCACGACCGGTAGCCCAGCTCCGGGATCGCCGCCGCGAGGCGCTCGCGGAACGGCTCGCCGGCCTCGGGGAGCACCAGCACGTCCGGCCGGCGCTCGCGCAGCAGGGCCGCGAGGGCGGGCACGTCGGCGCTGCCGCGGTCGACGTTCTGCACCATCACGACGAGGTCGGGGCCGGGGTCGGGCGCCGGGTCGTCCGGGATCAGACGGGGGACCAGGGCGACCACCGACACGGCGCCGATCGCGAGCACCGGCACCACCGTCGGCCACCAGCGCGCCCGGATCGCGAGCGCCAGCAGGCCCAGCACCACGACCGCGAGCGTCGCCGGGGCCCGCACCAGCACGAAGCCGACGAAGGGCAGGACGCCGTCGAGCCCGAGGAGGTCCGGGACGAGCAGGAGCGCGACCACCACCACGACGACGAGGCCGGCCACGGCCCGGGAGGGCCGCGGGAGACGCCCGGACCAGCGTCGGCGGGGAACGGTGATCGGCCCGGTGGCCGCCTCGACCCCGGTGTCGGAACCGGTCACGCGCGTCCCACGACGAGCGTCGCCGTCCCCGCGTTGCCGCGGTAGCCGAGCCACGAGTCGTTCGCGTACGCGTACAGATAGCCGGGCCGCGGCAGCTCGACGACCGGGGTCCCGACGACCGCGGTGGTCCCGCGGGTCAGCGCCCCGTCCGGGTCGAGCCGGGCGTTCGCGACCGCCGCGACCATCGCCATCCGCCGCGCGTCCCCGTCCCGCGGCGCTCCGGGCGCCTCGGCCAGGCGCGTCGTGAGGCGGCGCACCACGCGGCGGTAGCCGTCGAGCACCGCGCCGGACGCGTAGTCCGGCCACGCCCGCAGCGGCCACCGGACGAAGCCCGACGGCGGGGTCGACGCGCCGTGGTCGGACCAGGAGCCGCTCGCGGCCAGCGTCCACCGGCCCGCCTCGAGGTAGAGCCCCGTCCCGGCCCACGGGTCGTCGGCGGGCACCACCGCCGAGACCGCGGATCCTGCGGGCACGAGCCGACCGGGGCGGTAGGTCGTCGCCGCGCGGCGGGCGACCGCGGAGGGGTGCACGTCCGGGGCGCCCTCGACCACGCGGGGCACCGACCGGGGCTGCGGGGAGAGCACCGACCAGAGCCCCCGGGGCCCGGGGTCCAGCGGCCCGAGCGGATCACCCGTCGTCGTGATCGGGCGGTCCCAGGTGAGCCCGACCGCGGCGGTGGCCTCGTCGGCCATCCAGCGCAGCGTGATGTCGGAGAGGGCGCGCGGACGGTCGTGCGACCCGCCGACGTCGCCGTGGGTGCCGACGAACCACTGCTGGTCGAACGAGACGTGCTCGCCCGGCGCCGGGTCGACCCACACCGCGGGCACGAACGGCCCGCGGCGCTCGTCGAGGGCCAGCGCCTGGCGGGCGTGGCGGACGTCGGGGGCGAGCGTCAGGTCGTGGAAGCCCTGCACCCGGCGGGAGACGAGGGTGGAGAGCAGCCCGAAGGTGCGGGGGACCCCGAGCGCGCCGACGGTGTCGAAGACGCCGAGGAAGGCGATCGGCGCGGTGTCGTCCGGGCCGAAGCCGGGCGCGTAGGCGAGTCCGTCGAGGCGCTCGCCGCGCTGGTAGCCGTCCAGGAACAGGCGCCGCACGACCCGGTTGCGCTCCCGGCGGGAGGCGCCCGGCGCGAACGCGACGAGTCCCGTCGCGGCGAGCATGCCGGCCAGGCTGCGCACGGTGAAGGCGCCGCGGCTGAAGCCGAGCAGCACGATCTCGTCGCCGGGCCGCCAGGTCTCCGCGAGCCAGGAGTAGGCCTCCCGCACCCGGCGGTTCAGGCCCAGCCCGAGGGCGCCCTCGAGGACGCGCGAGACCGGGTCGCCGTCGGCGCCGACCCCCGGGAAGTACTGCACGAGCTGGGAGGCGTCGGTGCGCAGCGCATCGGCGAGCAGGGAGACGTTCGTCCGGTCGGACGGGGTGTCCCAGGTGCCGTCACAGCAGACGACCAGGCGTCGTGCCGGTGGTTCCGTGGCGGCCATCGGGGCCGGAGGTTAGCGCCTCCCGCCCGCCGCCCCGGCCCGACCCGCGACTCACCAGGCCAGCGGGGAGCGGCGCGGCAGGTCGTCGGCGGAGCGCTGCTCGGGGATGGCGGCGATCGCGGCGCGCACCTGGGCCTCCCGCACGCGGGCCCGCCGGACGGCGGCGCGGTGCCGGGCCTCGGCGTCGGTCGGGTCGAACCGGGCCTCGCCGCGGATGGCGGCGATCTGTCGCTCGTCGAGGCTGCCCCGGCGGCGCAGGGTGACCATCGGGACGGCGAGCCAGGCACCCAGCGCTGCGGCGGCTGCGGCGGCGGCTCCGGTGGCGGGCTTCGACATGCGTGGTACCTCCAGGTGACGACGGACTCACCCGGGATGTCGAGCCACGCTCCATGACTGTTAGGCCACTCGGAGTATTGTCACCCGAGAGTGTGATGAGGCTCGGGGCGCCGACCCGGCGGTCGACGGTCGGCGGACCTCCGTAGGGTGCTCGGGCATGGACGCCGAGGTCGCCGACGAGGTCGCTGCCCGGGCGGTGCCGGTCGACTCCCTCGGGCTCGCCTCGTGGCGCCCCGCGCTGCGCGGGGTGCGGGTGCTGGGCGTCGGCGCCGCTGCCTACGGCGCCCGCGAGCTGCTCGAGATGGGCCGACGGATCGTCGAGTTCGCGGTCGACGAGCTCGGGGTGCGCCTGCTGGTGCTGGGGGCGAGCGAGGCCGGGGCGACGGGGCTCGACGCCGCGGCCCGCGGGATCGGGTCGCCCAGCGACGCCGTCGCCGCCCTCGGCGGCTGGGAGTACGACACCCGCGAGATGGTCGGGGTGGTGTCCTGGCTGCGGGACCGCAACGAGATGTCCGACCCCGACGACCGGGTGCGGGTCGTCGGCGCGGACCCCGTGCGCCCCGCCCGTTCGGTGAAGGTCCTCGGCTCGTACCTGCGCGACGCGGCCCCCGAGCTGCTGCCGCCGGCCCGCGACGGGCTGGCCGAGCTGCTCGACCGGGAGCCCGACGAGCGCCCGCTCAAGGCGCCGTTCCGGGACGCGGTGGTCGGCCTGCACGGCGAGATCGCGGCGGCCGAGGGCCGGCTGGTGGCCGAGACGTCGCCCTCGCGGTACGCCGAGGCCCTCGACCACGCGTGGATCCTGGCGCGGGCCGCGGAGGTCGCCGCGGCACCGCGGGGCACGCCCTTCCCGACGGCGGAGCAGGCCGAGCAGCTGGACACCACGAGCGCCCCGGTGCTGCGCGCCCGGATGGTCGCCGAGGCCGTGACGCGGGCGGCCGGGTCGGCGACGGGCACGCCCGCCGCGCTGTTCTGGGGTCACGACGAGCTGGTCCGCGTCGGCGACCCCACGACGGCGGGTCGGCACCTGCGCTCCGCGCTCGGCGACGCCTACTACGTCGTGGGCGGCTGGTTCGCCGAGGGCAGCGCGTCGGCGGTGCGCCGCCGACTGCTCCGGCCGCTGCGGCCCCGGCCGTCGTCGCACAAGCTGCCCGCGCTCGGTGGCACCGCGGAGTCCGAGCTGCGCAGCGCGCTCGGGGGGACCGACGACCTCCTCGTGGACCTGCGCGGCGCCCGCGGCGGCCTCGCCGACTGGGCGGCGAGCCCGACGACGACCCGCCGGATCGGCAGCGTCGTCGACTCCGGGCAGCTCAAGGAGCGCATCCCCGTGGTGCCGGTCCGCGAGTACGACGCGGTGGCGCTGGTCCCGCGGGTGCACCCGGCCTGGATCCGCTGACCGGACCCGGTCGGGAGTCGCCGGGTGCCGACGTCACGAGCCGTCGTCAGGACGGGGCGGCCTGCGACGGCGGGACCACGTCGTCGCCGTGGTCGGCGAGCTCGTCGCCGAAGCGCAGCGGCGGGATGTCCGGCTCCACGTCCACCCCGCTGGGGTCGCCCGCGCCGTGGGTCTGGCTCGAGCCGCGGTCGATGCCCGCCGCCCCGTCGCGCCGTACCCGGTTGGCCAAGGTTCCGTCGTCCTCCACCGAGCAGGCGTTCCCGCGACGATCACGTTCAACCCCGTGCGTGGACACACGTCGGCCACACGGTCGGGCTACGGTCGGCGCGGCACTCGATCCGCCGGGAGGCTCCGTTGCCCGACCGCAACTCCGACATCGCCTACCCCGGTCCCGGCTCCCGGCCGTTCCGCCGGGACCTCGACCCGATCGCCCCGCACGTCATCGTGCTGTTCGGCTGCACCGGTGACCTGGCCAAGCGCAAGCTGCTGCCGGGTCTGGCCTACCTCGCCGAGTCCGAGCTCGCGCCCGACATCCGGATCGTCGGCTCCGCGATGGAGGACCTGACCACCGACCAGTTCCGGGCGCTGGCCCACGACGCGGTGCAGAACTTCGGCATGCACAAGCTCGCGGAGTCCGACTGGGACGACTTCGCGACGAAGCTGACCTACGTCGGGCAGGGGGAGGGCCCCGAGGCGCTGGCGTCCGCGGTCAAGGAGGCGGGCGCGCAGCTCGGCGACCACGTCCGGCTGCTGCACTACCTGTCGGTGCCGCCGAAGGCCGCGCAGGCGGTCGTCGGGATGTTGCGCGACGCCGACCTCGTGGCGGACGCGCGCGTGGTCATGGAGAAGCCGTTCGGGTTCGACCTGCCCTCGGCGATTCAGCTGAACGACTTCGTCCACGAGGTCCTCGACGAGTCCCAGGTGTTCCGGATCGACCACTTCCTGGGCAAGGAGGCCGCGCAGAACGTCCTGGCCTTCCGGTTCGCGAACGGCCTGTTCGAGCCGATCTGGAACCGCAACTTCATCGACCACGTGCAGATCGACGTCCCGGAGGCGCTCGGGCTCGACCAGCGCGCGAGCTTCTACGAGGCGACCGGCGCGTACAAGGACATGGTGGTCACCCACCTGATGCAGGTGATGGCGTTCGTGGCGATGGAGCCGCCGACGGCACTGGAACCGCGGTCGATCAGCGAGGAGAAGAACAAGGTCTTCCGCTCGCTGCTGCCGATCCACCCCGGCGACGTGGTCCGGGGCCAGTACGGCGGCTACCGCGAGGAGCCGGGCGTCGCGCGCGACTCCGACACCGAGACGTTCATCGCGCTGCGCGTGGGCCTGGACAACTGGCGCTGGGCCGGCGTGCCGTTCTACCTGCGCACCGGCAAGCGGCTGGCCGAGGGACAGCGCATCGTCTCGATCGCGTTCAAGGAGGCCCCGCGGACGATGTTCCCGCAGGGCTCCGGCGTCGGCACCCAGGGCCCGGACCACCTGACGTTCGACCTCGCGGACTCCTCGCGGGTGTCGCTGTCGTTCTACGGCAAGCGGCCCGGCCCCGGGATGCGGCTGCAGAAGCTCTCCATGCAGTTCTCCACGCAGGAGACCGAGGAGGCCTCCGACGTGCTGGAGGCCTACGAGCGGCTGATCCTCGACGCCATGCGGGGCGACCACACGCTGTTCACCACCGCCGAGGGCATCGAGTCGCTCTGGGACCGCTCGCAGCCGCTGCTGGCGGACCCGCCGCCGGTCAAGCCCTACCCGCAGGGCTCCTGGGGGCCGAACGCGATCCACCAGCTGATCGCGCCGAACGCCTGGCGGCTGCCCTTCGAGCGGGCGTGGCGGGAGAGCAGGGGCTGAGTTCCCGACGACGTCCGGGGCCGGGTGGGCCGGCTCAGTCGGTCGACTCGGCGGCGGCCTCGGCCGTGCCCTGGTCCTCGGGCTCGAGGTCGACGTCGAACGCCGGGTCGGCCTCGTCGCCGGGCCCCGGGTGTGGCGGGTCGGCGGGGGCGTCGTCGGGCTCGAGGTCCGGGTCGCGGTCGGTGCGGTCGGTGGGGTTGCCGGGATCGGTCACCGGACCCGGCTACCCGTCCCGGCCGGGTCTCACCGCACGCCGACGGCGGCCTCGGGCCGACGCCGGTGGGCGGGCAGCGGTGCGGACGGGGACCGGCGGGCGTCGGGCAGGCCGGGAGCCGCCGGGAACGGCCTGGTCAGCGGGTCACGCCGGGCGACGGTGTTGTCGATGACGACCTTCGCGGGTGCGCCGCTGCGCTGCGCGGGCGTGCCGTCGATCGGGGTGGTGGCGCCGACCTGCTCGGCACGCCGGCGGGCGCGCTCCACCCGCGCCTGGCGCCGGCGCGTCTCGTCGCGCTCCCGCTGCAGGGAGGAGTGGTGGTGACGACCGCTGTGGCGGGACAAGAGCGATCACGTCCTGGGGGTCGGGGACCGGCTGGGGAACCCTCATGGGGCTCACCTTGGTCATCGCCCACGACACGGCCGAGCTGGTTCCGCCGTTCGGTGTCACCTTCGGTCACGCTCGCCGCTCACCCGGGGTGACCCGGGCGGGGAGCGCGTGCCGGACGGGTGTCCTCAGGCGTGGCGGGCCGGGGCGTCGTACCCGGACTGCGGGCGCTCGTCGAGCTGCGGCAGCGGGATCGGGCCGGTCTCGTCCTTCCACGAGGCGAGCGTGCGCTGGTCGGTGGTCCCGTGGACGGCGGCACTGACCAGCGGCGCGGTGAGCCACGCGGCCACGGAGGAACCGGCGGCGAGGAGGGCGTTGCTGGCGAAGGACATCGGGGACTCCTCGGTGGGGGAGCGGGTCGGTGGGGGAGCGGGTCGGCCGGGGCGTCGTCAGCCGGTGCCGCGGGTGGCGGACCGGTCGGAGGGGGTGCGACCGCGGGGGAGCAGGTCGTCCGCGGCGGGGCGCGGGGTGGGCACGGCCCGCAGCGGCAGCACGGGCGCGAGGGGGGCCGGGTCGGCGCCCTCCCGTGCCCAGGCCGCGCGGGTCCGGTCGTCGATCGAGCCGTGCCGGACCAGGGCGGCCAGCGGCGCCGCGAGCCAGAGCGCGGACGCCCCCGCCAGCGTCGTCAGGGCAGCTCGGCCTGCACGCATCTCGTCCCCCCGGATGTCGTCGACCGGTCGCACGCGATCCGATCGGTGTGGGAACAAGATAAGGGCTACCTGCCGGTCTTCACTAGCCCGTTCGTGTGAGAGCAGGCCGGGTTGCGGCGCGTCAGATCACGATTCGGTCACGGCGACACGGCGGAGATCCCTCGTCCTGGGCGGTCAGTATGTGCCGAACGGGGGATGCGGGTCGCGATCTCGTAACGACCAGGTCGCGACGGACGACGCACCCGTCACAGGCAGTGGCGGCAACGGGGCCGCCGGGGTCGGGGCGAGGGGGCAGGTCATGGGGATCGTCGCAGCGGGTGTCGTCGCGGTCGTGGTGCTGGTCGGGATCGCGGTCGTGCTCCGCGCCGGAGCCGGTGCCGAGCAGCTCGCGCCGCGCCTCTCGCCGGGCTACGCGCCCACCCTGCTCGCCCGGGCGGGCTTCCCCGCCACGGCGCACAACGTCGCCGTGCTGCACGACCACCTCGGGTCGGCCTTCCTCGACGCCGCCCGCGCGACGCTCTCCGCCGAGGCCTTCGTGGCGCTGCGCGGGCGCTGCCTCGCGGCCCGCGGGGGCGTTCCGGTGCCCGGCGGGTCCGCCCGCTCCTGGCCGCAGCGCGTGCTCGACGAGATGGCGGCCGACGGTGCCGACGTCACGGCCCTCCCGCGGCGCACGCAGGACACGCTGCTCGCCACCGCCGGCACCGGACGCGGCCTGTTCGGCGGCTCGGTCTTCGCGCCGCTGCCCGCTCTCGCCGGGGCGCCGACCGTCGTGGCCGTGCCGCGGCCGCGGACCGCGGGCCCGGTCGTCGCGCCCGTCGCCTGAGCCGGGACCCACACCCCACGACGAGCGAACGGCACTCTCGCGCACCTAGATGCTGCGAGGGTGCCGTTCGCTCGTTCGGGGGTCGGAGCGGGCCGCCGGAATCAGCCCTGCGGGCTCGGCGTCCGGTGCGGCCCGGTCGGACGGTCGTCCGGGCCCGTGACGTCGCCGGCCGGCTCGTCGTCGGGACCACGACGCGGCCGCGGCGGCCCGGCGGGGACACTGCGCTGCTCGGGCAGGGGTTCGGGCACGAACGCGTCGGCCCCGTCCGCCCCGGCCTCGCGGTCCTCGGCGTCCAGCTCCGCCAACGCCCGCGCGGCGGCCAGGCCGGCGGGCTCGTCCGGCCCGACCAGGGCGAGCACGCGGTCGTAGCCCGTCCGCGCCTCGTCGGTGCGGCCGCTGCGTCGGTCCAGGTGGGCGAGGTCCAGGGTGGCCTCGGCCTCCCGGCCCGTGTCGGCGGCCGTCCGCGCCGCGGCCACCGCCGCCCGCAGGCACCCGCGCTGGGCGTCGAAGCGGCCGGCGTCGCGCTCCAGGCCCGCCAGCAGCAGCCCGGCGTCGGAGGCGTCGCGCGGCGGCCCGTCCCGCACGACCAGTTCGAGGTGGCGGCGCCGCTCGGCCGGGTCCGCGTCGCGGTCGAGGCCGAGCCAGAAGGCCGCGCGTGACCGCAGCTCGCGCCGCGACCCGTCGTCGGGTGCGGCGGCGAGGACGGCGGCGAACCAGCGGCGGGCCTCCGCGGCCCGTCCGGCCTGCAGGGACGCGACGCCGAGCCGGTAGTACTCGGTGGCCGCGAGCGCGCGGGGCCCGTCCGCGACGGGCGGCGGGCGCAGCAGGGCGGCGGCGAGGTCGTCGAAGCCACGGGCCACGGCGAGCACGCCCACGGTGCGGCGGTCCTCGCGGTCGGCGGCGGTGCCGAGCAGGTCCCCGACCACCTCCCGCAGCCGCTCCGGGGGCTCCCACCCGTCCCGGTCGAGACGGTCGGCGGCCACCGTCAGCAGCGGGTCGGGGACGTGGTGCACGCCGTCGGGCAGACGCAGGCGACGCAGCGGGCGGGCGATCCCGCGCAGCCCGCGGCCGGTGGTGCCCGCCGCGACCAGGTCCTCCACGGCGCGCGTCAGGTCCTCGACGCCGGCGGTGGGCGCGTCGTCGGGCAGATCACGGGCGTAGGCGAGGGCGAGCCGGGCGAGCAGCGGCGTCGGGAGGGCGTGCGGGACGCCGAGCCGGGCCCAGTCCACGGCCGCCCGCAGCACGGCGGCGCGGGCCGGCGCCACCGCCCGTCGGCCGGGCCGGGCGAGCCGGGTCGCGGCGCCCCCGCGCCCGAGGAGCAGGTCGCGCGCCGGGGCGAGGTCGACGGCCGTCGCCGGCGCCCGCGAGCCCGCCCGCTCGAGCTCGGCCCGGCCGGGCCCGGAGCCGAGCCGGATGAGCGTGACCCCGGGCGCCGGCTCGGCCGCCGTCACGTCGGGGTGCAACAGGGCGTCGTCCACGGTGGCGAGCACCCGGGCGCCCTCCGGGGGGCGGGCGGCGAGCAGCGCGGCCAACAGGGCCGGTCCGATCCCGTCGAGCCAGATCACCAGCCCGTCGGCCGGGCGGTCGCGCAGGGCCTCGACCAGCGTCGGGTCGGCGGGGCCGGACAGCGGGGCGGACCCGCCGAGCGCGGCCGGGTCGGGGCGGACCACGCGGTGGTCGCCGAGGAGCAGGCGCGCCGCGCGGGCCAGGGAGAGGGTGGCGCCGCCGAGGCGGGGCGCGGCCACCACGACCACGGGGTCGTCGCCGCCCACGGCGGCCTCGATGCGGTGGTCGGCGTCGCGCTCGACGGGAGGTGCCGGCACCGGGGGATGGACGCCGAGGGCGACGAGGTCGAGCTCGCGCAGGCGGGGGAGCGGCCCGTCGTCGGGCTCAGCCCCCGAACGCCACCTCCCGGTCGCGGTCATCGCACTCCCACCCGTCGTCCTCGACACCCACACGGGTCGTCGACGAATGGGTGTTCTACCGGGCGCCGTGGCGGCGGGGAAGCCTCCTCGCGGCGTGGCCGCCGGAGTTCCGCCGGTCGGTCGACATGGCCGATCTCACCACGGCGGCCCGGCGGGGAGGGGCTATCGCGCGCGGGGGAGATCCATCGGGGTCACGCGCTGCACGGGGACGAGCGCGGCGACGAGGTGCCGGACGCGCGCGGCGTCGGAGAGGCGCTGCTCGCCCGCGGAGTCCCGGCCCACCTGCGCGGGGAGTCGGGGGGAACCGTAGTCAGCCATGCCCGGCTCGTCGTCGGCGGCGCCCACAACGTTTCAGCCCGGGCGGGCGAACCGCACCCGCGTCACCCGGACGCGCGGCGTGTCGGACCGGGGATCAGGCGGCGCGGCGGGGTAGGTGCAGCCGCACGATGCGGACCGTCACGTCGTGGAGCCCCTCGCCGTCGAGCGAGGACCGGAGCGAGTCGGCGGCGACGGCGGCGTCCGGACCGCCGTAGGGCCCGTGCGCGTCGACCTCGGCGGTCTGCGGATCGATCATGAGCACCACGTAGCCGTCGCAGTCGTCGAGCGCGGCCAGCGCCTCGACCCAGTCCGGCCCCTCGGTGCCGGCCTCCTCCCGGACCGGGCGCAGCGAGCGCTCGAGGTCGGTGCAGGGGTGGCTGGCGAACCGGTCGCCCATGACGTCCAGCTCCTTCCGTGCTACGGCCAGTGACTGGGTGGGTGACCCTCCGTGTTCCGAAGGGGTGTTGTTCCTGGCCTCGTCACCTGGAGTGACCCGGATCGGCAAGGTTCCTGACAGGAATCGGCTCGGATTCACTCGATCGTGGCAGCGGCGCGGCCGCGTCACCCGCCACCATCACCCTGACTACGCTCACGCCGTGGATCGGACCCAGGGCGCCCGGACGGTTCGCCGGGGTCCGCTCGCCCGGGAGCACGCCGAGCCGTTCGGCACCGCCGCGGTCGTGGTCATGCCCGATCGCGGCGTCGGTCCGCTGATCGCCCTCGTCCGTCGGCTCGCGCTCGCGATCGGGGCGCTCGCGGCCGCGGCGCTCATCGTCTACCTGCAGCGCGACGGCTACGTCGACAACAACACCGACGGACCGATCGGGCTGATCGACGCCTTCTACTACGCCACCGTCTCGCTCTCGACGACCGGCTACGGCGACATCGCCCCGGTCACGGACTCGGCGCGGCTGTGGACGATCCTCGCCATCACGCCGCTGCGCGTCCTGTTCCTCATCGTCCTGGTCGGCACCACCGTCGAGCTGCTCACCGAGCGCTCCCGCCAGGCGTTCCGCATCCGTCGTTGGAGGTCCCGCGTGCGCGACCACGTGGTCGTCGTCGGCTTCGGCACGAAGGGCAAGGCGGCGGTCGACACGCTGCTCGGCGACGACGCCCGCCCGGAGCGCATCGTCGTCGTCGACACCGACCGGGGCCGGCTGGACGCCGCCTCGGCGATGGGACTGGTGACGGTGCGCGGGGACGCCGCGCAGTCGTCGGTGCTGCGCACGGCCGGGCTGCCGCACGCGGCCTCGCTCATCGTCGCCACCAACCGCGACGACACGGCCGTGCTCGTCACCCTCACCGCCCGCGAGCTCGCACCGCGGATCACGATCACCGCCGCGGTCCGCGAGACCGAGAACGTGCACCTGCTGCGCCAGTCCGGCGCCGACTCGGTGGTGGTGTCGGCGGAGACGGCCGGGCGCCTGCTCGGGACCGCGACGACGAGCCCCAACGTCGTGGCGGTGGTCGAGGACCTCCTGACCCCGGACGCCGGCATGAGCCTCTCCGAGCGCGACGTCGAGGCCTCCGAGCTCGGCGGCTCGCCACGTCACCTGCGCGACATCGTGCTCGGCGTCGTGCGGGGCGGGGAGATCCACCAGATCGACTCGCCGGAGGTCGACGCCCTCGAGCGGGGCGACCGCCTCCTGTTCGTCAAGCGGGTCAGCCCCGCCAAGACCCCGAAGCCGTGAGGCGGCACTCCGGGCAGTCGGCCTGATCCGCCGTCAGGCCCGGCACCACCTGCTCCACCGGCGCCCCGCAACGCGCCCGCAGCCCGGTCGGGTCGCCGGCCTCGCCGAGGGTCACGTCGACGACGTGCCGGCGGCGGTCCTCGGTGCCCACGGCCACGAACGCCCGTTCGTGACGACGGGTCGGGTCGTCCGGGCGGCCGGGCGCGGCCGGGTCGGGGATGTCGTCGGGGAGCTCGTGCGGCGGCAGGTCGCCAGGGAACGGCGACCGCGGTCGGCGCGCGGGCATCGGGTCCATGCCCGACGTCGGGCGGGACGGGTCGGGGACGGTCATCGCGCCCTCCTCTCACCGGCCCCCACTGTCCCCGCGCGGGTCGGTGGGCGCCACCGCGTGTCGGCGGCGTGCCACCGCTGACACCGGGTGGGAGCCGTGGGGTCAGCGCCGCCGGGGCAGCGGGACCGCGGGCGCCCCGGACACCGGGGCCGCCTCGTCGTCGTGACCGCGGCGCTCCTGTTCGGGCAGCGAGCGCAGGCCCTCGAGCACCCGCGTCAGCACGTCGACGTCCGGGATCTCGGGGCGCTGCGGTGCACTCACACGGGTCACACTACGAGTTCCTCGCGCTCCGGACGAAACCGACGACCGGCCGACGGCGGGCAGCGGTCGACCGGACGCGACGAGCGCGCGGACCGGTCCCACGATCACGGACGGTGCGAACGGCGCTGCGCCGGTCGGGGCATCCGCGGTAACGCGCGCCGCCGGGCGCACGACACGGTCCACGTGACGCCGTGCCGCCGGCCGGGTCGGGGGACGAGGACACGAGGAATGGCATGAGCGTCGACGCACTGCTCCGAACCGGGGACGGCGAGCCCCCGGAGACCCCGGGTTCGCGACGGCGTCGGGGCCTGCGGGCGCTGGTGTACGTCCTCGTCGGGGTGCTGATCCTCGTGCTGCTGGCCGCCGCCGGGGTCGTGCTCGTGACCAACAAGCTCGGCGACCAGGTCGGCCGCTACCCGTCGGTGTTCGCCGGCATCGACCCGTCGTCGCGGCCCACGGCCAAGGCCGGCCAGACCTTCCTGCTCGTCGGCACCGACTCCCGCTCACCCGACGCCACCACCGGCCGCGACGCGACCGCCCCCGACTTCGTCTTCGGCGCCCAGCGCAGCGACGTGATCATGCTGGCCACGATCGCCGACGACGGCCGCAGCGCCAGCGTCGTCTCGATCCCGCGCGACTCGTGGGTCGACATCCCGGGCCGCGGCATGAACAAGATCAACGCGGCGTACTCGTTCGGCGGCCCGCCGCTGCTGATCAACACCGTCGAGCAGCTGACCCGGGTGCGCGTGGACCACTTCGCGGTCATCGACTTCGCCGGGTTCCAGCAGATGACCGACGCGGCCGGCGGGATCGACGTCAACGTCGGCATGACGACCGACTTCGGCGGCATCACGGTCCCGGCCGGGCGTCAGCACCTGAACGGCGCGCAGGCCCTCGCCTACGTCCGCCAGCGCAAGGAACTGCCGGGCGGGGACTTCGACCGGGTCCGCCGGCAGCAGAACGCGCTGCGGGCCCTCGTGTCCCAGGCCCTCTCGTCGGGCACGCTCTCCAGCCCGACCCGCGCCTACCAGCTGGTCGACACGGTGACCCAGCACGTCGGCGTGGACGACTCGCTGTCCAACACCGGCCTCGCCGAGCTGGTGTTCGGGCTGCGCGACCTGCGGGCCTCGAACATCGAGTTCCTCACGGTGCCGACCACCGGCACCGGCATGGAGGGCGCGCAGTCGGTGGTCTACCTCGACCGCCAGGCGGGCGACGACCTCTGGTTCGCGGTCAACAACGACCAGGTGACCCAGTGGGCGGCCGCACGACCGAGCGAGCGGCTCTCCGACACCCCACGATAGGTCGGGTGGGGCGAGCGCAGCGACGGCCGGCGGCTCCGGTCTGGGACGTCCTGGTCGTCGGAGGCGGTTCGGCCGGCTGCGCGCTGGCCGGGCGCCTCTCCGAGGATCCCGGGCGCCGGGTCCTGCTGCTCGAGGCCGGCCCGGCCCCCGCCGACGCCGGGTCGTACCCGGCCGAGGTGCTCGACGTCGCCTCCCTCGGGTGTGCGACCGAGGGGCACGCCCTGAACTGGGCGTTCGCCACGGAGCTCGCGGCGGGCCGGCGCGCGACGACCGCGCGCGGTCGTCTCCTGGGCGGGTCCTCGGCGATCAACGGCGCGAACCACGTCCGGGCCACCCCGGCCGACGTCGCCGGGTGGTACGGCTGGACCTGGGCCGACGCCCGGGACGCCTACGTCCGCGGCGAGGCCGACCACGACTTCGACGGTCCGGAGCACGGCCACGACGGCCCGGTGCCGGTCGAACGGCCCGCGGGGGAGCTGCTCGCCCGGCTCACCGGGCGGGTCCTGGCCGGTGCGGCGGCCCTCGGCGTCCCGCCGGAGCCGGACAAGAACGCCGGGGGACCACCCGGCGCCGGGCCCGTCCCGGCCAACGCGGTGCACGGCGTGCGGGTCAACGCGGCGATGGCGTACGTGCTGCCCGCGCTGCACCGCCCGAACCTGGCGGTGCGCGGCGACACCCCCGTGGCCCGCGTGCTCCTCGACGGCACCCGGGCGGTCGGCGTCGTCACCGCCGCGGGCGAGCGGATCGAGGCCGCCGAGGTCGTGCTCTCCGCCGGGGCCGTGAAGTCGCCGCAGCTCCTCGCCCTCTCCGGCCTCGGGCCGGCCGACGAGCTGCGGGCGGCGGGGGTCGAGGTCGTGCTCGACCGGCCGGGCGTCGGGCACGGGTGGAGCGACCACCCGTCGGTCTTCGTGCCCTTCGGCGACG
Source organism: Actinomycetospora sp. CA-084318 (assembly GCF_050955885.1). NCBI lineage: Bacteria > Bacillati > Actinomycetota > Actinomycetes > Pseudonocardiales > Pseudonocardiaceae > Actinomycetospora > Actinomycetospora sp. CA-084318. The sequence goes on along the minus strand of NZ_CP192098.1, from coordinate 5,332,276 downwards.
ACGAGGCGCTGCACCGGCGGGCGGTGTCCACCCAGGCCGTCGTGCACCTCGACGCCGCCGCGCTCGACCCGGCGCTGCCGTCCGACCCGGCGGGCGACCTCGAGGTGCTGCTGTTCGCGCGCCCGTTCGCGCCCGGCGCGGACCGGCACCTGATGTGCGCGCTGCAGCAGCCCGAGAGCCGCGGGGCCTCCGTCCTGGTGAGCGCCGACCCGGCCGCGGACCCGCGGCTCTCCCACCACTACCTGGCCTCGACGCTGGACCGGGCCCGCATGCGGGCCGTCGTGCGGTTCGCCGACGACCTGCTCGCCGCGAGCGGCCTGCCGGGCCGGACGGGCCGGGGGCGCTCCGACGCCGAGCTGGACGCGTGGATCGACGGGGCGCTCACCACCTCCTCGCACCTGTGCGGCAGCGCCGCGACCGGGCCCGCCGACGACCCGGCCGCCGTGGTCGACCCGGAGTTCCGCGTGCACGGGGTGACGGGGCTGCGGGTGGTCGACACCTCGGTGGTCCCGGTCGTCCCGCGCCGGGGGCCCGCCGCGACCGCGCTGATGCTCGGCGAGCGGGCCGCGGCCCTGCTGCGGGGGTGACGGCATCCCCTTCGTCCGGATCGTCCGCAGGTGGACGTCCGGTGACGCCCGGGTCACGTCACGGTTGCGACACGATGGGGTGATTCACGGCGTCACCGTGGCGCGGCGGGCGGAGGATGACCGGCGGCCGTGCTGCGGGGGGCGGGCCTGGTGAGGTCCGACGGGTGAAGGGCAGGCCGTGATGGCGCTGTGGGGTCGCAAGAACGAGAAGGTCCTCCGACTGTCCCGCCAGGAGCGCAAGGAGCTGCGGGCCCGCGCCCGCGAGGACGCCGAGCTGGCCGCCCGCATCCAGCGCGCCCAGCGTCGGCTCGCGCAGGCGACCGGGCCGCTGCCCGTCATCGAGCCGCGCGCCTCGCTCGACCAGCCGGCCCGCCGGTCCGAGATCGTCGACGGCTGACCCTCCTCGTCCGGGGACGCGCGCCGACTGCCACGCTGGGCGGGTGCGCCGGGTCGGGGTCCTGCTCGTCGGGGTCCTGGCGCTGCTCCTGGCCGCCTGCGGCGGCGACCCGGCGCCCGCGGCGCCGCCGGCGTTCGACCCGCCGACCGCCTTCGGCCCGTCGTCGGGAACCCTCCTGCGCGGCACCGCAGGCAGCCTCACCGGCTCCTACGGCGCCCGCCCCGAGCTGCCGGTCGCCCTCGACGGCACCACGATCTGGCTGGCCGACTCCGGCGGGCTCGCGCGCGCCGACTCCACGGGCGCCGCCGTCGCCGTTCCGCTCCCGCCGGACCGCTGGGTGAGCGGGGCGCCCCGCCCCGTCCCGACCGCGGGGCTCGTGCTGGCCGCCGCCGCGAGCACCGTCCCCGGTTCCGGCACCACCCCGCCCGGCCTGGCGCTCGAGCTGCTCGCGGTCCCGCGCAGCCAGGCCGGCGAGCCCGACCCGACGCTCGCCTTCACCGTCGCGGCTCCCCTGCCGTGGAGCGACGCGCCGCGCTCGGTGCGCACCACCGTCGCCGGCGTCGCCGCGGTGGGCGCCGGCCGCCGGGTCGCCGTGCTCACCGCGGCGACGAGCACCCGGCGCAGCAGCATCGCGGTCGACCTCGACGCCCGCCGCGTCCTGTGGGTGGCCGACGGGGTGCTCGCCGGGGCGGTCCTCGACGGGCGCGCCCCGGACGGCACCCCGCCGCCGGGGGCGACGCCGGTCGGCGACCCGGTGGTGGTCGGTGCGGCCGTGCCGCCCGGCGGCGGGGCGGGCTACTCGCCGTCGTCGGTCGTGGGCCTCGACCTCGCGAGCGGCGGTCGGCGCTGGAGCACCGACGACGGCTCGACCGCCCTGTCGGTCCACCGCGCCGGTCCCGGCACGGTCACGGTGGCGGGGCGGCGCCCGACCTCGGCCCGGGCCTTCCTCACCGTCTACGACGCCGCCGGGGGCGTCCGCAACGACGTCGACCTCGGTACGGCCACCGCCCCGCCCGAGTGCCGGTGGGACGAGGCGACGACCACCGTGTGCTCCGGGTCGAACCGGACCTTCGCGCTGGACGCCCCGACGGGCGCGCTCCTCTGGTCGCTGCCGGCGGGCGGACGGGTCGCGCCCGCGGTGACCACGGCCTGGCACGGCGCGGTGTACGGCACCACGGTGAACGGGCCGGTGGTGGTGGACGCCCGTACCGGACGGGACCGGAACCCGGCCCCGGGCGCGGCACCCGTCGTCGTGAACGCCTACCTCGGGGTGGGCGCCGGATCGGGCCTGCTGGGCGGCGTGGTGGTGACCCCCGCCATCGGGTAGCCGCCACGATGGCCGACTACGAGCACACCGCCCACCTCGAGACCGACCCCGACACCGCGTTCGCCTACCTCGCCGACGTGACCCACCTGCCGGAGTACTTCTCCGGCCTGGAGTCGGCGCGACCGACCGGGGGCGAGTCCGTCCACGTCGTCGCCGTGGTGGAGGGCGAGCGGTACGAGGGCGAGGCGTGGCTGCACAGCGACCCGGGGTCGCGCGCCCTGCGCTGGGGCGCCGACCGGCCCAGCGGCTACCACGGCGAGCTGTTCGTGCGCTCCGTCGGCGACACCGCCTCGTCGGTGACCGTCACCCTGCACACCGAGCAGGCCGACGGCCCGGGGATCGAGGCCGGCCTGGCGGGCACGCTGGCGCAGCTGAAGCAGAACCTGGACGGGCGGAGCACCGACCCGGTCGCATGACCGATCCACATGAGCAGCGTCACTCTGGCACACTGGGGTGATCCTGCTCACGTCAAGGGTCCGGTGATCATGCGCAACCCCCTCGCCGTCCTCGCACCCCGCCGCTTCGGTGCGGGTGCGCGGAACGACCTCGCCGACCCCGCGCTGCGGGTCCCCGCGCCCCGCCGGGTGCCGGGACCGGACGTCCTGGCGGGCGTCGAGTTCCTGCAGCACGGCTGCACCGGGGAGGGCGAGGACCACGCCCCCGAGGTGTCGGTGCGCGGGATCGACCCGCGCAACGACCGCGGACCGTCGGCCGCGTCGGTGCACCTCACGGCCCGTCCGGGCGCCCCGTGCCCGGACACGGTCGAGGAGCTGCTGGCCACGGCCGCGCCGGGCGACTTCCGCCTGCGCCGGCTCACCTTCGACGTCCGCCACCTCGACGAGGTGCTCGGGGCCCGTGGCGGTCGCACGCTGCTCGAGCAGCTCGTGGCGGCGCCGGCGGACCGGGTCACCAACGCCGTGTTCCGCGCGGCGGTCGACACCGACCCGGGCGGGGACCTGGACTGCGACGTCCGCGTCGTCGGCGAGGGGGACTCGGTCGCGGGCCGCTGCCGGACCGACCTCGGCCGTGCCCGGCTGACCGTGACGCCGCTGCTCACCGGGTCCGAGCGGCTCGCCCGTCGGCTGGCCGAGGCCCGGGCCCGGCCGCGCGACCGCGCCGTGCGCCGCTGCCTGGAGCACGCGCTGGCCTGCGACCTCACGGCCGTCCCGCTCGCCGCCCTGATCGGCGTGCACCCCGACGCGCCCGCCTGCGCGGTGCCGCTCACGCGCTGAGCGGCACCCGCCGTCGGGGCTCAGACGGTGTGGACGATGAGGACGTCCGTGCGGGACTTCCGCGACACGGCCTGCGGCACCGAGCCGAGGAAGCGTCCGGCGAAGCTCGCGAGGCCCTTGTTGCCGACCACGACGAGGTCGGCCTTGTAGAGCTCGGACTTCTCGACGATGGCCTCGGTCGGGTCGCCGTGCACCGCGACGGTGTCGACGTTGCGCGCCCCGGCGTGGATCGCCTCGTCGCGCGCGGCGCGCAGCGTCTCCTCGGCCGGGCTCGCGCCGATGATCTTGTAGGCCTCGTCGCCGAGCGCCCGCTCGGCCTCGGCCTGGTCGCGGTTCGACGAGGAGTCCCGCGTCTCGTACGCGCAGATGATCATCAGGCGGGCGCCGGAGTCGGCGGCCACCTCCGCGGCCCGCACGACGGCCTTGCGAGCGGACGACGAGCCGTCGGTCCCGACGGTCACGACCTTGTAGTCACCCATGTCCGCCCAGCCTCTCCTGGTCAGCGCGGTGGTCAGGTCGGCCACCCTAGTGACCGACCGGTAACGGGTGATCGCGACACCCCGGGGTCGCCACCCGGTCGAGGATCCGACAGACTGTCACCACCCGGACCGGCGTCTACCGCCGTCCGGGCCATCCGAAGACTCCAGAGGGGCAGGTGCGCGGGCCGATGGTCCTGGCGAGCGGCAGCTACTTCGTGCTGTCCCCCATCCCCCACGAGATCGTCGTGGGACTCGTGGTGTTCGCCGTGCTGTTCTTCGTGCTCAGCAAGGTGCTGCTGCCGAAGCTCGACGCGGTGTACGCCCAGCGGCACGACCGGATCGACGGCACCCTCGAGCGCGCCGAGCAGGCCCGCGCCGAGGCGCGCCGGGCCGACCAGGAGTACCGCACCCGGATCGGCGCGGCCCGCGAGGAGGCCGCCCGCATCCGCGACGCCGCCCGCGAGGAGGGGCGTCGCCACTCCGAGGAGGTGCTCGCGGCCGCCCGTGAGGAGTCCTCGCAGCTCGTCGCCGAGGGTCGCGGGGAGCTCGACGAGGAGCGCTCGCGTCTGCGCAGCGACCTCCAGCCCGACATCGCGCGGCTCTCGCGCGACCTCGCGGGGCGCATCCTCGGCCGGCAGGTCGGCGAGGACGAGTACCGCGACACCGTCGACTCCTACCTCGCGCAGCGCGCCTGAGGGCTCGACCGCACCACCAGCACGCTCACGGCACCGTCGGCCACCGGCCGGCGGTGCCGTCGTCGTTCCCGGGTCCCGACCCCGGGTCGGCGCAGTCGGATGGTCCGCTTCGTCCGTTTCCGATCACGGAATGGTCTCGATGCGGCCTCCGAGAGGGCGAAAAGGTCGTGATCCGGTAACGACGGCCACACATCCCAGCGATCCCCGGACAGAACCGTGCGGGGAGAGGGTGGACGTCGATGACGGGTCGTGGCTGGGTGCGCCGGGCGCTCCTGGGGGCGGTCATGATCGTGCTGGCGGGGCTGGGCTTCGCGGGAGTGGCGTCCGCCCAGGACACCGCGCCGGGGCCGCAGCCCTACGGCGGGCAGCTCGGGCAGATGGACCCGGGCGACGAGGTCTCCTCGGAACAGGTGCTGGAGGTCGGCATGCTGACCCTCGGCACCGTGAACGGCCTCGCGTTCGTCGCCGCCATGGTGGCCAGCCGGCTCCGCGGCCCGACGACCGCGCAGACCCGCCGCGCCCTGATCAACCGGACCGGGGCGGGCACCGTGTCCGAGTCGCGCCGTGCGCGGCGGGCCCGGTCCGTCACCCGGACCCCGCAGGTCGCGGCCGCCGGACCCGGGGCGCCGGTCGGCCCGGTCGGCCCGACCCCGGTGCCGCCGCACGCGCCCGACGGTGCGGTGCCGCAGCAGGGCGGTCCCGCGGCCCCGGAGGGCCTCGTGCCCGCCGCGCGCGGGGCCACGCCACCGCCGCGACCCGACGTGCCACGGTCGGTGCCGCTCTCGCCGCCGACCGGCGTGCGCAACCCGGTCCGCCGCTGAGGACGTCCGCCCGCGGCACCGGAGTCGGGCCTCTGCGGCGTGGCGGCCGTGCCCCGTGGGTCGGCCGCGGCGGATGTGGGGGCCTCGAGCGGCCCCGCACTAGGCCGAGCGGTGCACGTCGTTGCTCCCCATCGTCGGTGGCGGAGGCCACGACGGGAGTTACCCTCGGTCGGACCGGCTTGCCGGGCGCGACGACGCGCCCGCCCGGTCCCGCGCGGCCCGGCCGCGCCCCCACCATCGTCCCCCGAGGAGCGTCGTTGACCGGCACCGTGGCCGCCCGGCCCGACACCGAAGCCCCCGGTGCGGGTCTCTCCGCCCCCGTGCGGGAGGCCCGCGCCCGGCTGGAGCCGCCGATCGTCTCCGTGCCCGCCCCGCGCAGCGCCGAGGGCGTCGTGCCCCCACCAGCCCTCGCGTCGACGGACGACACCCCGTCCGACGAGCTGCTCACCGAGGTCGACGGGCTGACCGAGGCGCTCGAGGCCGTCGAGTCCGCCGGGGCGGACGCCCCGACCCACCGCGTGGTCTGCCGGATCGTCGAGCTCGTGGCCGAGGGGGTGCCGGAGGCCGGGTGGTCGGCCGACGAGGGCATCGACGTGGCGGTCCTGCGCGAGGCGTCCGACGCCGCCCGCGGGCTGCAGGAGCGGGCGGCCAAGCTGCTCGCCCGGCTCGACACCGAGGAGCGTCCCGGTCCCGCGGCGGCCATCGCCCCGCTCACGACGACGCTGCAGGTGGTCGTCGTGGTGGCCGACCTGGAGCAGTTCGCGCGCGCCCGCCGCTGAGGAACGCGCCCCCGAGGGCGTGACCTGGAACGCAGGACTCGCATCCGGGTCACCGTCCTGGGACGATCGCGCCATGAGCACGGTCACGGACGGGTCGCCGGAGGTCTTCCGGATGCTCTTCGTGTGCACCGGGAACATCTGCCGGTCCCCGTTCGCCCAGTTCCACACCCGGTTCCTGCTCGGTGCGCGCCTCGGTCCGTGGGCCCGGGCCTTCGCCGTCCACAGCGCCGGGACCTCGGCCGTCCGCGGCCACGGGATGCACGACGACTCCCGGGCACAGCTGACCACGCGCCGCGACCATCCCGACGTCGCCGCCTTCGCCGCGCGCCAGCTGCCCGACCGGGACGTGCTGCTCGCCGATCTCGTGCTGACGATGACCCGGGAGCACCGCTCGACCGTGCTCGGCGACGTGCCGAAGGCCCTCCCGACGACGTTCACCCTGCGCGAGTTCGCGCGCCTGCTCCGCGCGGCCGATCCGGCCGACGTCGCCGCCCTCCCGCGCCACCCGGTCCGGCGCGCGCACGCGCTCGTCGACCTCGCCCGCAACGCCCGGGGCACGGTGCCCGCCGTCTCGGCCGAGGAGGACGCGGTCCCCGACCCCGTCTCCGGCGGACCCGAGGCGCACGAGGCCGCGGCCCGCGTCATCGACGAGTCGCTGCGCGTCGTCCTCGACCTGCTGGTGCCGCCGCCCCCGCCGCGCCCGGTCCCGCCGCGCCCGGTCCCGCCCGGCGCCGCCCACCCGCGGCCGACGCCCGGCCCCGGCGGCCGGCCGCCGCAGGGCGGGCCGCCCGGCCCGGGCCCCGGTCCCGTCGGCCCGCCCGCTCCCGGCCCCGCGGCCCGGCCGGGGACGCCGGTGTCGCCGCCCGCGCCGGTCCAGCGGTCCCCGCAGGAGGCCGAGGCGCCGGCCCGCCGCAGCGACGCCGACGACCTCGTCCCCGAGCGCTCCTGAGGCCCGCGGGCTGCTCCGAAGGGGTGGCCTGGGGTGATGCTCGATGTCGGTCCGGCCACGGCGTGCAACATCCGGGGCCGCTGCGGCGATGACCGGTGCGTCCCGTAGGTCCGTGGCACCCGCCACGGCCCGGGGTGACCAGGGAGCGCGGATGGACGGGCGTGCAGCGGGACCGGACCTCCCGGTCTGGCGTGTCCTGCCGGCCCTCGCCCTCGCGGCGCTCGCCGACGCCCGGTGCGCGTCGCTCGCCCCGGCGACCTCCCCGGCCGCCGCGCCCGACCCCGTCGCCGCGGCCCGGCTCGCTCGGGGGGTGGCCGACCTGACCGCGGCGCTCGGGGACGTCCGACCGTGCGACGGCGGCCCGACGGCGGCCCCCGACCCGCACCGGGCGCTGGCCGCCACCGCCGAGGTCACCGCGCTGCTCGCCGAGGCCGCGCGGCACGTGGCGTGGACGGCCGGGTTCGCCGGTCAGGAGCAGGCGGCCGAGGTGGCCGACGCGATCATGACGACGGCGTGGGCGCTGCGGGTCCTCGCCGAACTCGGGCTGCGCGTCGTCCCGGCGCCCGACGCCGGGGAACCCGCGCCCGGTCGGGATCCTGCGCCCTGACGAGCAGGGCCCGCCACACCGCGGCGGCCTCGAGGTCGCCGCGGGTCACCGGCAGTCCCGACGCGTCCGCGACCGCGTCCACGAAGGTCGCCCCCGGCTCGACCGCCCCGGGCGGACGCACCACGTGCACCCGGAGGCGTTCGCCGCCCACGGTCACGCGGATGCCCCCGCGACCCCGCCACGGCAGGCCCACGTCGAGGTCCGGGGTGTCGAGGGCCTCGTCGAACACGACCCCGCGGCTGGACAGGAAGCTGAGCCGCCCGTGGGCCAGACGCAGGATGCCGGGCACGTGCGTGACCTCGCGGACGATCCACGCCGGCCCGATGCACCCGGGCTCGTCGACCGCGGCGACGGCGTCCGGCTCGGGGCCGCGCGGGTGCGGCAGGGCCACGGGGACGCGCGAGGCGGGGTGGGTCACGACCGGGTGGGCGCGGGACACGGACGGGTGCACGGGTGTGCCTCCCTCCGCGACGCGGGTGCCGGGGCGCAGTGTGGCGGCCGGGCCCGACGGGTGTCCATCCATCGACCACTCAACGCCCGACCAGGGGGTGTCGTCATGCTCCGCTCGGGGGAGGGTGGTGCGGCAACGGGGTGGACCTCGACCTCGGACCCTTCAGCGACGAGGCCGTACGTCCGAACGGGTGGCGGTCCGGGCACGATCCGAACAAAGCTCTCCCTGTGGTCACGCTGCGCTGGCATCATCCCGCGCATGAGTGGAGAAGGTGCTCCGTACGGAGCCAGGCCGTCGGACGGCCAGGGCGGTGCGGGGGGCTACGGCCCTCCGGGTGACTACTCGGCGCAGTCGGCGTCGGCGACCGGTCCGGGCACGGGCGGTCAGCCCGCCTACGGTCCGCCGTCGTCGGGCGGATACGCCCAGCCGGGCTACGGCGCACCCCAGCAGGGGTACGGCGCGCCCGCGTCGGGCTACGGCGCCCCGCAGGGCCACGGCGGTCAGCCGGGCTACGGGCAGCAGGACTACGGGCAGCAGGGCTACGCCGCCCCGCAGCCGGGCTACGGGCAGCAGGCGTACGGGCAGCAGGCGTACGGGCAGCAGGGCTACGGGCAGCAGGGCTACGGGCAGCCCGGTGCCGGGGTCGCTCCCGGTGCGCCCGGCTCGGTCGAGGTCGTCGGCCTGCGGGTGGGCCAGTACCTGCTCGACGCGGTCTGCATCGTCGTGCCGCTGCTCGTCGTGGCGGTCGTCGGTGGGTTCCTGGGCGCGATGATCGACGGCGGGGTCGGCTTCGTGAGCCTGCTCGTCAACCTCGTGGTGTGGGTGATCGCGGTCGGCGGCTCCTTCGGGGTGTACGCCTGGTGGCCCTCGACGCACGGCGGGCAGACCCCGGCCATGGGCTGGCTCGGTCTGCGGATCGTGCGCGAGGCCGACGGCGGCGTGCCCTCCCTCGGCGAGTGCGCGCTGCGCTGGGTGCTCCTGATCGTCGACGGCGCGTTCGCCGGGATCGTCGGCCTCATCATCATGTCCACCTCGCAGCGCAAGCAGCGCCTGGGCGACATGGCGGCCCACACCCTGGTCGTCAAGGCCTGACGGCCGGCCCACGCGGACGGCGTGCCCACTCCGTCGTCCGCGTGGGTCCCGGCGTTCCCGATCCCTCCGGGGCGCCGGTGGGTGATCCGGTGCGCCCGAACAGGCGATATCGGTCCCGTCACCCCGGCGTGGCGAAACGGACACGGCGCGCCCGACGACGACGGGGACACGAGAGCGCAGCTGGCCTCTCGGGAGACTTCAGGAGAGCGGCATGGATGCCGGACGAACGGATGCGGACCATCGGGGCGGGTACGCGCGCTGGGTGACCTGGATCGACGGGTTCCGCCACGGCGACGACCGCGGGCTCGGGTCCCTCCCGCCCATCGACGGCCGCATGGGCACCTACGTCGAGGCTCGGCTCGTCGAGCGGCTGTCGGTCGCCTTCAGCGAGCGGGTCCGGGCCTGGCAGACCGCCCTCGGCGCGCGGATCGTGGCCGCGCCGCCGGTCGACGAGGCCGAGGTGGCCGCGGTCCTGCGGGACGCCGCCCCGGGGCTGGAGCCGCTCGCGCGGGTCGCCGCGTCGGACCGCGTGCCGCGCCCGATGGCCGCCGCGATGCACGAGCTCCTCGCCCACACCCGGGCCGGTGCCCGGGACGCCGTCCGGGAGAGCGCCCGGCGGCTGCGGGAGCCCGAGCTCCAGCCGCGTCTGCAGCGCGCCGCGCGCCGCGCGCCGGCCGCCGAGGCGCCGGCCCCGGTCGTCCCCGCCCCGCGGGACCCGGGCGCGCTCGGGTCGGTCCGGCCGGTGCGCTCCGGGATGCAGCGGGTCCGCTGAGCCCACCCCGACGTCCGGTCCGGGCTCAGCCCGACCCGACGCGGGCCAGCACGGCCCGGTGGTCGGTGCCCGCGACCGCGGCCACCTCGAAGCCGACCGGCTTCGGCCCCCCGGTGACGAGCACGTGGTCGATCTGCGCCCCGAGGACCCCGGGCACCCAGGACGGCCAGGTGCCGGTGACGCCGTCGCCGGTGGCCGTGCCCGCGTCGGTGCAGTTCGCCGTGGCCGACCGGAACAGCGCGTGGTCGGCGGTCGCGTTCATGTCGCCCGCGATGATCGTGGGCCGGTCGGCGTCGCACCACTGCGCGAGCCGGCCGACGTCGCGGACCCAGCCGTAGGTGTCGCCGGGCTTCGGCGACCGCGGGTGGTCGGCGACGAAGCGCAGTCCGGACGCGACCCCGGGCGCGGAGCGCGGCAGGTCGACCACGATCGCCGGGTACGTCCCGTCGCGGTCCTGGGTCACGGTGGGCCGGCCCAGCGAGGAGCGGACGAACACGGTCATGCCGGAGGCGTCGTCCGCGTCGTCGGCGGAGTACGAGCGGTACCCGGAGCCGCCCTGGCCCTCGTCGAGCCGGGACTCCAGCCGTCGCCGCAGGTCGCCGCGGGCCTCCGGGAGGGACACGAGGTCGGGGTCCCGGGCCTGGATCAGCGCCGCGAGGTCGTCGGCGTCCGCGAGCCCGGTGTAGGTGTTCAGGGCCAGGACGACGAGGCCGCCGGAGGTCTGCTCGACCGTCGTGCCACCCAGCCCACGGCTGGCGACCTCGGCCACCCCGACCCCGCCGACGAGCCCGACCGCCAGGGCGACGACGAGCGTGCCGGACGCCGCCCGGCGCCAGGCCCCGAACGCCGCGAGCAGGGCGATCACGAACGCGACCGTCGCCAGCTGCGGGCGGAACGCGACGACCTGCACGAACGGCGAGCGCTCGTCGAGGCCGAGCGCCTCCGGGAAGAGCACCACCCCGACGATCCCGGCGAGCACCACCGCGCCGACGATCGAGGGAGCGCCGGGCACCCGCCAGCGCGACGGACGGCGTCGGCGCGGGGGCGTCGGGGGCGGACCGCCCCGCGGTGGCGCCGGCGGGGGACCCGGGGGCACGTGCCACCCGGGCGGCCCGTCGTAGCGGGCCGTAGGGGCCGGGCGGGGCGCCGCACCGCCGCGCGCCGGCCCGGGCCGGGGGGACCCGGCGTCGGGACGAGGGGGACGACCGCCCGGCGGTGGGGAGGCCCCGGGACCGCGGCCGCCGTCGGGCCCCGGTCCCTGCTCCCACCAGGCGGGTCGGGTCACCCTCGGGTGACGCGCAGGACCACGTCGTCGTTCCCGTTGTCGGTGGTGAGGTAGAGCGCGCCGTCGGGGCCGACCCGCGCGCCGCGCAGGCGACCGAACTCGCCGTCGAGCTCCGGCGGGGTCGAGACCGACACGATCCGCTGGGCGTCGGCACCGGTTCCGGGGCGCATGAACAGCAGCTTCTCACCCTTCTGCGCGGTCACCGCGAGGGCCCCGTCGAGATCGCCCCACGCGGGGCCGGAGACGAAGGCGCCGCCGCTCGTGGCGATCGTGGGGTCGCCCGAGCTCCACGCGGCCGGGACCGCGTCGGGGTAGCGGCGCAGGTCGGTCATCGGCACGCCCTCGTCGTACCCGCCCGGCGTCTCGCCGCCGCGGGCCGGGTCCCAGCCGTAGTTGCGGCCGGGGATGACGACGTTGACCTCGTCGTCGACGTCCGGGCCGTGCTCGACGCTCCAGCCGGTCCCGGTGCCCGGCTGGAAGGCGACCGCCTGGACGTTGCGGTGCCCGTAGCCGGAGACGAGGCGCTCCGCCGCGCTGCCGGACGAGGCGAAGGGGTTGCCGGCCGCCGGGCCGCCGGTCTCGGGGTCGACGCGCAGCACCTTGCCGCCGAGCGCGGTGCGGTCCTGCGGGATCGTGGCGCGCGCGGTGTCGCCGGTGCCGATCCAGAGGGCGCCGTCGGGGCCGAAGGTCGGGCGGCAGCCGGAGTGGCGCCCCGAGGGGTTGATCGGCAGGCCGCCGACCAGCGGGTCCTTCGTGCGGGTGGCGCTCGCGCCGTCGGCGGAGAGCTGCCAGGCCACCACGCGGACGTCGACGGGGCGGCCGCCCTCCTGGTGGGTCTGGCAGGTGACGAAGCGGCCGGAGTCGTCGGGGTACGCGGCCATGCCCATGAGCCCGCCCTCGCCGCGCGCGTACACGCTCGCGAGGTCGGCCCGGACCGGCGTCACGCGGCCGTCGGTGATCGTCGACAGGGTGCCCTCGCGCTGGGTGACGAGCATGCGGCCGCGGACCCAGGTGACGTCCCAGGGCTTGTCCAGGCCCTCGGCGACCCGCTCCACGCGCAGCGCGCCGGTGGCCGGCGCCGCGGTGGCGTCCGACCCGGTCGACGACGGGGCCGAGCCCGACGGGGTCGGGGCGGGGGCCGAGGAGCAGGCGGTGAGCACGACGGCCGCCAGCGCGACGGTGGTCAGCAGGGGAGCGACACGCACGGGTGAATCATGCCCGGTGGGGCGTGGGCGTCCCGTGTGGGCGGGTTCAGGGTCGGCGCCGCGCCCAGGCCGGCGGGAGGTCCGCGAGCGCCGCGGCGACCTCGGCGGCGGACCGGTAGGTGCGGGCCGGGAGGACGAGCAGCGCTGCCCGGGTCGCGAGGTCGACGCCCTGCTCGTCGGCCCGCGCGAGGACCTGCCACGGGCGGGCGGGCCAGGGTGCGTCGCGCCAGCTGGCCGCGAAGCCCCGTTCGATCTCCCGCACGCTGCGGCCTGCGGGCCCGACCCGCACCCACCCGTCGTCGGGACCGGGGGCCCGACGGGGGAGCGGGAACGGCGCCGTCTCCGGGGAGAACAGCACGCCCCCGCGTGTTCCGGGGCGGACGTCCTGCAGGCTGCTCACGATCGGGTGACGCTACGGGGGTTGCGGGTCCCCGACCAGGGAGCCCGCTCCCGTGGCGGGACGGGACCTGGGTCCCGTCCTCGTGGACCGGGAGGACGAGGATCTGCCAACCTTCGGCGGGTGCGGCGTTCGATCACCGGCGCGCCGACCACGGCGCTGTGGCAGCTCGGCACGTTCGGGCTGGCCGGCGGGATCGTCGTGGCGCTCCTGATCGTGCCGGCCCCGCTCGCGGACGCGGCGTCCGGACTCTCCTACGTCGTCACCGCGTGGATCTACCTCGGGGCGGGCCTGGTGGCGTGGTCCCGTCGGCCGGGGAGCCGGATCGGGCCCCTGCTGAGCGCGGGCGGCGGGGTGTGGCTGCTCTGCGCGCTCGCGGCCACCCGGGTCCCCGTGCTGGTCGGCCTGGGCATCGTGATCGCGACCGTGCCGGTGGCGATCCTGCTCCACGTCCTGCTGTCGTTCCCCTCGGGTCGGCTGCGCGAGCCGGCTCCGCGCGCCCTCGTCATCGGCGGGTACGTGACGACCACCGTCCTGCAGGCGCCGGTCTGGCTCTGGTCGGCCGCGTCGCCGTTCGTGGTCGCCGACCGCCCGGACCTGCTGTACGTCGGCCGGGCGGTCAACTCCACCTGCGCCTTCGTCGTGATCCTCGCGACCGCGTACCTGCTGGTGCGCCGGCTCCGGGCGGCGCCCGCCGCCGACCGCACCGTCCTCGCGCCGCTCTACCTCTACGGCGGTGGCGCCGTCGTCGCCGTGGTGGTCGCCGGCAACCTCTACCGCGTGATGTCGGCGGACCCCCGGATCGTCGACTGGTTCCAGGTGTCCGTCCTGGCCGGCGTGCCGATCGCCTTCGCCACCGGCGTCGCGCTCGGCGGCTTCGCGCGGACCGCGGCGATCGAGGAGCTGGGGGTGTGGCTGGGCAGCACCGAGCGCCGGCGCGGCGAGGTCGGGCCCGCCCTCGCGCGGGTGCTCGGGGATCCGTCGCTCACGCTGGCCTTCCGCAGCGACGACGGGGCGTGGGTCGACGGTGAGGGACGTCCCGCCACGATCCCCGACGGCCGGGAGCTCGTTCCGATCGAGCTGGGACAGCAGGCCGTGGGCGCCATCGTCCACGACCCGACGCTCCAGTCCGACCCGGAGACGGTGCGCGCGGCCGGTCGGGTGGTGGCCATCGCGGTCGACCGGGAGCGGCTCACCGCGCGGCTGCTCGCCGAGCAGGAACAGCTGCGGGAGTCCCGCACGCGCCTGGTGGAGGCGGGGGACCGGGAACGGCGCCGCCTCGCCCGCGACCTGCACGACCGGCTGCAGAGCCGCCTCGTCCTGCTCGCCCTGCGGGCGGGCACGGCCCGTCCGGAGGCCGCCGATCTCGAGGCGTTCCGGCGCGACGTCGACGAGGTCGCCGCCGAGGTCCGGCTCATCGTCGCGGGCGTCATGCCCGCCCTGCTCCTCGAACGCGGGGTCACGGCCGCGGTCGAGGAGATGCTCGGGCGCACCCCGTTGCGGACCTCGCTCGCCGTCTCCGACGACGCGGACGGGGCGCGCCTGCCGCCGTCGGTCGAGGGCACGGCGTTCCACGTCGTCGCCGAGGCCATCACCAACACCGTCAAGCACGCGGGGGCGGCCGGGCTCGAGGTCGGGCTGCATCGCGCGGACGGGGTGCTGCGGGTCTCCGTGCACGACGACGGGTCCGGCGGGGCGGCCCCGGCGGGCGGCACCGGGCTGCGGGGGCTGCGCGACCGGGTCGAGGCGCTCGGCGGCCGCCTGACGGTGGAGAGCCCCGACGAGCGGGGGACGACCCTGGTGGCGGAGATCCCGTGCGGGTCGTGATCGGCGAGGACGAGGCGCTCCTGCGGGAGGGCCTGGGCCTGCTGCTGCGCCGCGAGGGGTTCGACGTCGTGGCCGCCGTCGGCGACGCCCCGGCCGTGGTCGACAGCGCGTTGCGGCTCGCGCCCGACCTCGTCCTCACCGACATCCGCATGCCCCCGGACGGTCTCGACGACGGGCTGCGGGCGGCCCTCCGGGTCCGGGCGGTGCGGCCCGACGTCGGGCTCGTGGTGCTCTCCCAGCACGTCCAGGGGCAGTACGCCCTCGAACTGCTGGGGCCCCGCCCGCGCGGGGTCGGGTACCTGCTCAAGCAGCGGGTGGCCGACGTCGCGAACTTCGTGCGCGACCTGCGGCGGGTCGCGGCCGGCGACGTCGCGCTCGACCCGGAGGTCGTCACCGCGATGCTCGCCCGGCAGGACGACGGGGTGGAGCGGCTCTCGGCCCGGCGCCGGGAGGTGCTCGGGCTGGTCGCGGAGGGTCGCAGCAACGCCGCGATCGCACGGCGGCTCGGGATCACCGAGAAGGCCGTCGTCGCGCACGTCTCGGGGATCTACGAGGCGCTGGGCCTCACCGACCACGCCGACGACCACCGCCGGGTCCTGGCGGTCGTACGCCATCTGACGCGGTGATCACTCGTTCGGACGTACGTAACGCGACTCAGGTCGCTTGTCGATCTCCGCGCGTGATCACAGTCTTGATCACGCGTGCGACGGGGTGGTCGGGGGACCGGGTCCTGTCGCGGGGGTCTCACGAGGGGTAGCAGTCGTGGCGGGTCGTCATCGCAAGGTTTCTCGACGTCGGGTGGCGGTGGCGTCGGTCGGTGTCCCGGCCGCGCTCGCCCTGGCGCTGGGCTTCGCGCCGTCGCCCCCGGAGGTGAGCGTGCCGGTGGCGCTGTCCTCGGCGCCGTCGTGGTCGGTGTCGGCCGCGCCGAAGGTCATGTCGGGTGGGACGTCGGCACCGGCCGTGGGGTCGGCGCACGGGGTGGCGGTGGACCCGGTGTCCGGCACCGTGTTCCAGGCCGACCCGGTCGCCTCGGTGGTGCGGGTGTTCGTTCCGGACGGGCGCGGGGGGCTGCGCCAGGTGGCCACGGTCGGGGTCGGGGCGACGCCGGTGGCCGTCGTCTGGGACGCGGTGTCGAAGCGGGTCCTCACGGCGGACAAGGGGTCGGGCACCGTCTCCGCGATCGTGCCCACCGGGTCCGGCGGGTGGACCTCGGGCGGGTCGGTGCCGGTCGGGTTCGCCCCGTCGGTGGTCGCGGTCGACCGGACCGGAGCGGTGCACGCCGCCGCGAAGGAGCAGGGCACCGGACCGGTGGCGACGCTGACCCGCACCGGCTCGCCGGCGTCGTACGAGCAGGCCCCCAAGGGGTGGGCCCCGAAGTCGTGGTCGGGCTACACGGTGACCCGCGGGGACGGCTTCGTGAAGTACTCCTCGAAGACCGGGAACACCGAGTTCTGCTTCGGCACCTGCACCGACGTCGCCGTCGGGAAGCCCGGGGTGAACGGGGGCCGGGGCGGCACCGCCTACTGCATCGGCACCTGCACGAACGTGGCCAGCGGAGCCGACGGCCGGGCCGGGGAGAACGGCGGCAACGGCGGCACCGCGTACTGCCTCGGGGTGTGCACGAACGTCGCGAACGGCGGCCGCGGCGGGGACGCCACCGGCCCGAACGCGACCGGCGGGAACGGCGGCAACGGCGGCACCGCGGTCTGCTACGGCCAGTGCCGGAACCTGGCGGCCGGCGGCCGGGGCGGGGACGCCACGGCGACCGGCGCCGACGGCACCGACGGCACCGCCGCGACCCCGGACGGCACGGACGGACAGAGCGCGACCGCGACCGGCGGCCGCGGTGGCGACGGCGGACTCGTCCTCACCGGGAAGGGCCTCGGCCGTGGCGCGGGCGGTCAGGGCGGCAACGCCACCGCCACCGGCGGCACCGGCGGCGACGGCGCCGACCAGAGCGTCACCGGCGGCACCGACGCCTTCGGTAACGGGCAGGCCGCCACCGCCACCGGCGGCAACGGCGGGCAGGGCGGCAACGCCACCGCCACGGCCGGTCAGGGCGGCACCGGGGCGGGCGGCCGCGCTGCGTCGGGGACCGCGACGGCGAACCCCGGCGCCGGCGGGAAGGGCGGCGACGCCACCGCCACCGGCGGCTCCGGCGCCGCCGGGACCAGCCTGACCGAGGCCTCGGGCGCCGGCTCCATCAGCACGAGCGGCGGAGGCGGCGGCACCGGCGGCGCGGCGAGCGCCACCGGCGGCCGGGGCGGCGCCGGCGGGACCGGTACCGCCACCCGCGACGGCGCGAGCACCACGACCACCGGCCCCGGCGGTGACGGCGGGAACGCCACCGCCACCGGCGGCGCCGGAGGCGACGGCGGCTCCCTCGACCTCACCAACACCCGGCCCGGCGGCAGCGTCGACGTCATCGGCGGCCCGGGTGGCGCGGGCGGCGCCGCGATCGTGAACGCCGGACAGGCCGGTGGGCCCGGCGGTTCCGACGGCACCGCCACCGCCACCGGTGGCGCCGGCGGCCAGGGCGGCAACGCCTCCGCCACCACCGTCGACGGCACCCCCGGCACGGACGGGTCGGCCGGGTCGGACGGCGGCGACGCCGGCGCCGCGACCGCCACCGGCGGCGCGGGTGGCAACGGCGGCACCGCCACCACCAGCCCGGGCGGCACGGCGACCGACGGCGCGGGTGGTCAGGGCGGGAACGCCACGGCCGACGCCGGCGACGGCGGCGCGGGTGGCGCCGGGACCGGGACCTACGACGCCACGACGAACACCGTGGTCGCCACCGGCGGCGACGGCGGACAGGGTGGGAACGCCTCCGCCACCGCCGGCCAGGGTGGGACCGGCGCCGGCGGGTCCGCGCCGAACGGCACCGCGTCGGCCGATCCCGGCGTCGGGGGAGCCGGCGGCTCCGCCACCGCCACCGGCGGGAACGGGACGAACGGCGCCGCGGGCGCCCCGGCCACCCCGGCCGTCGGGAGCGAACAGAACTTCGGCGGCGCCGGCGGTTCCGGTCTCCCCGGCAGCGCCGGACAGAACGCGACCGCCACCGGCGGCAACGGCGGGGCGGGCGGCACCCGCACGGTCGACGGCGTCCAGGGCGAGCCGGGCGCCACGGGCACCGGCGGGGCGGCGACCGCCTCCGGCGGCGACGGGGGCTCCGGGGGCTCCGGAGGCGCCGGCGGGTCGACCGGACCGGGCGAGGTGAACCTCGGCGGGAACGGCGGGTCCGGTGGCACCGGCGGGACGGGCGGGACGGCGACCGCCACGTCGGGCACCGGCTCCAGCGCCGGCGCCGCGACCGCGACCGCAGGCACGGGCGGGACGGGCGGCACGGGCGGGGCCGGCGGGGCCGGCGGAGACAGCTCCTCCGGGCCCAGCAGCTCGCTCTCGGCCGGAGGGCGAGGTGGCGCCGGGGGCACCGGCGGGGCCGGGGGGAACGCCACAGCGACCGGTGACGGCGCGGCCGCCGCCGACCCCGGGGACGGCGGGGACGGCGGGGACGGCGGGGAGGGCGGCGACGCCGGGACCTCGACCAGCGGCTTCCCCAACAGCATCGGCGGTGACGGCGGGGCCGGTGGCGCGGGCGGTGCCGGCGGGACGGGGAGCGCCGAGAGCGGCGACACGACCACCACCTTTACCGGGGCCACCGGCTCGGGAGGCGACGGCGGAGACGGTGGCGACGCGAGCGACGTCGACACCATCGACGCGCCCGGGGCCTCGGCGGGCGGCACCGGTGGTGCGGGCGGGGCACCCGGCGGTGAGCGGGGCGCCGACGGCGCGTCGGGGACGGCCGGCTGAGCCGACCCCCACCCGCACCCGTCGTCGGGATCGCCCCGGCTGACCTGAGCGAACGGCGCTCTCGACGCATCTATGTGCGCGAGAGTGCCTCAGTGTCAGTGTCGGTGGTGCCGCTGATGGCGGTGCTGGGATCCTGGTCGCTGGTGTTCTGGCTCGGAGAGTGCCTGCCCCCTTCGTGGTGGCAACTCGAACGTTGTGCCGAGCACCAGCGGCCAGGACCGGCCGGCGTGACTTGATAGGAGCGTGGCATCGCCCCCACTGAGGTGTGTCCGCCGACCGGCCCCAGCCTGTTTGTCACCCAGGCGAAAGGGAGACCGTTCGATGGTCCTCACAGTCGGAGTCGATGTCCACAAGGGGTCGCACACCGCGGTCATGGTCGACCAGGTCGGCGCCCGGCAGGCCAGCAAGACCGTCAAGGCCACCGACGCCGGTCATCTCGAGCTGACCGTCTGGGCTCGCGCCCAGGCCACCCAGCTCACCGGCAGCAAGCCCGGCGAGACCGGCGGGGTGTGTTGGGCGGTGGAGGACTGTCGGCATGTCTCCACCCGCCTGGAGCGGGCGCTGCTCGCGACCGGGGCGCGGGTGGTGCGGGTGCCCCCGAAGTTGATGGCCGGCACCCGGGCCTCGGCGCGCACCCGCGGCAAGTCCGACCCGATCGACGCGCTGGCGGTGGCCCGCGCGGCGCTCCGCGAGCCCGACCTGCCCGTCGCCGAGCACGACCCGGAGTCCCGGGAGCTCAAGCTGCTGGTCGACCATCGGGAGAGCCTGCTCGGTGAGCGCACCGCCAAGGTCAACCGGCTGCGCTGGCACCTGCACGGACTCGACCCCGAACTGCACCTGCCCGCCCGCGGCTTGGGCAGCCTGCGCCGGCTGGACTGGCTCACCGCTCACCTCGCCGAGGCCCACACCGGGCTGGCCGCCGAGCTCGCCGCCGAACTGATCGGCGACATCCGCCGGGTCACCGTCCGGATCCGGGCCCTGGAACGCGAGATCACCGCGCGCACGCAGGCGCTGGCGCCGCAGCTGCTCGACCTCGACGGCTGCGCCGCGCTGACCGCCGCGAAGATTCTCGGGGAGACCGCGAACATCACCCGGTTCCGCTCCGAGGCCTGCTACGCCATGCACGCCGGCGTCGCCCCCGTCCCGGCCTCGTCCGGTCGCAGCGACCGTCACCGCCTGGCCCGCGGCGGGAACCGGCAACTCAACGCCGCACTCCACCGCATCGCCCGCACCCAAGCCCGCATGCCCGACAGCCTCGGCCATGCCTACTACCAACGACGCATCGCCGGCTCCGACCAGGACAAGGACGCCATCCGAGCCCTCAAACGGCGCCTTGCCCGAGTCGTCTACAACCTCCTACAACCCACAGTCCACGATCACGAACGAGCCGCCGCTTGACATAGGAGCAACGTTCGCCGAATCCGGGGCGTGCGAAGGTGGAGGACGTGACGGGCACCACCACGCTCATCGAGTCCCTGCGGCAGGTGGTCGGGGAGGTCAAGCACCGCCCGATCGACCTCGCGGCGCACGCCAACGACGCGAGCCACTACCTGCTGCACCCGCAGGCCGTGGTGGTGCCGGACGGCGCGGCGGAGATCGCGGCGCTGCTGCAGCTCGGCGTGCGGGACCGGCTGCACCTCACCTTCCGCTCGGGCGGCACGTCGTTGTCCGGCCAGGGCGTCTCCGACGGCGTCCTCGTGGACACGCGCCGGCACTTCCGCGACATCGACGTCCTCGACGACGGGCGCGCCGTGCGCCTGCAGCCGGGCCTCACGGTCAACGAGGTCAACGCCCGGCTCGCGCCGTACGGCCGCAAGATCGGGCCCGACCCGGCGTCGTCGGCCGCGTGCACCATCGGCGGCGTCGTCGCGAACAACTCCTCGGGCATGAGCTGCGGCACCGAGTTCAACACGTACTCGACGCTGCGCAGCCTCACCCTCGTGCTGGCGAGCGGCACGATCCTCGACACCGGGCGGCCCGACGCCGACGACGAGCTGCGCCACCGCGAGCCCGCGCTGTACGAGGGTCTCGACCGGCTGCGGGCACGGGTCACCGGGAACCCGCACTCCGTCGAGCGGCTGCGCCACCTGTTCTCGATGAAGAACACGATGGGCTACGGGCTGAACTCGTTCCTCGACTTCGAGCGGCCGATCGACGTCCTCGCCCACCTGCTCGTCGGCTCCGAGGGGACGCTCGGGTTCGTCGCGGACGTGGTGCTCGAGACGCTGCCGGTCCTGCCCCACGCGGCGACCTCGATGCTCGTCTTCGCGAACACGAGCGACGCCACCGACGCACTGCCCGCCCTGCTCGACGCCGGGGCGAAGACCCTCGAGCTGCTCGACGCCCGCGCGCTCGTCGTCGCCCAGTCCGACCCGCGGGCGCCGTCGACGGTGCAGGAGCTCGCCGTCGACGGGCATGCCGGTCTGCTCGTCGAGTTCCAGACCGCCACCGCCGAGGAACTGGACCACGTCCAGGCCGACGCCGAGCCGGTGCTCGCGCAGCTGCCGCTCACCCGCGACGCGGGCCTCACCCGCGAGCCCACCGCCCGCGCGTCGCTGTGGGCGCTGCGCAAGGGCCTCTACACGGCGGTCGCGGCCGCACGCCCGAGCGGGACGACGGCGTTGCTCGAGGACATCTCGGTGCCGGTCCGGACGCTGCCCTCGACCTGCGACGGGTTGACGGAGCTGTTCGACCGCCACGGCTACGAGGGCTCGGTGATCTTCGGGCACGCGAAGGACGGCAACGTCCACTTCCTGGTCAACGAGCGCTTCGACGACCCCCGCGAGCTGGAGCGCTACCGCGTCTTCACCGACGAGATGGTCGACCTCGTCCTCGCCCAGGACGGCACGCTGAAGGCCGAGCACGGCACCGGCCGGATCATGACGCCGTTCGTCCGCCGCCAGTACGGCGACGAGCTGTACGGCGTGATGCAGGAGGTCAAGGCGCTCTGCGACCCGACTGGTCTGCTCAACCCCGGCATCATCCTGTCCGACCGGCCCGACGCCCACCTCACCGATCTCAAGACGGTGCCCACCGTCGACCACGAGGTCGACGCCTGCGTCGAGTGCGGCTACTGCGAGCCGGTCTGTCCGTCCCGACGGGTCACGACGACGCCGCGCCAGCGCATCGTCCTGCGGCGCGCCGCGGCGAAGGACCCGGCGCTGGCGGCGGAGATCGAGGCCGACTACGCCTACGACGCCGTCGACACCTGCGCCGCCGACGGCATGTGCGCCACCGCCTGCCCGGTGCGGATCAACACCGGCGACCTGATGAAGCGGCTGCGGAGCGAACGGCACTCGGACCGGGCGCAGCAGGCCGGCCGCACGGTGGCGGAGCACTGGCAGGGGGTCTCCGGCACCGCCCGGGTCGCCCTGAAGCTCGCGGCGACGGTGCCCGGGCTGACGGCCGCCGCGTCGGCCGCGGCCCGGACGGTGCTCCCGACCGACCTCGTCCCGCTCTACTCCCGCGAGGTCCCGCCCGGTGCCGACACCCGGCCCGACCCGACCTACCCGACGAACCCCGACGTCGTGTTCTTCCCGACCTGCCTGCACCAGGTGTTCGCGCCGGAGTCGGGGGACGGTGCGGCCCACGCCTTCCTGCGCCTGGCCGAGCGCGCGGGCGTCGTCGTCGCCGTGCCGGAGGGCATCGGGCAGATGTGCTGCGGCGTGCCGTGGGAGTCGAAGGGGTTCACCGAGGGCAGCCGGGCCATGGCCGCGACCGTCGTCGACGGGCTGTGGGGCTCCACGCAGCAGGGTCGCCTGCCCGTGGTGGTCGACGCGTCGTCGTGCACCCACGGGCTGGAGGGGATCGCGAAGCTCCTGCCCGACGACGCCCGCGTCCCGTCGCTGCGGTTCGTCGACGCGGTCAGCTACACCGCGCACGAGATCCTGCCGAAGCTCACCGTCGGGACGAGGGCCGCCTCGCTGACGCTGCACCCCACCTGCTCGACGACCCACCTCGGCATCGGCGACGACCTGCGGCTGCTCGCCGAGGCGGTGGCCGACGAGGTCGTGGTGCCGACGGCGTGGGGCTGCTGCGGTTATGCGGGCGACCGCGGGATGCTCCACCCCGAGCTCACCGAGGGCGCGACCGCGGAGCAGGCCGCCGAGGTCCGCGCCCACCCGACGGAGCTGTACGCGAGCTGCAACCGCACCTGCGAGATGGGCGTCTCGAAGGCGACCGGGCAGACCTACCGGCACGTCCTGGAACTGCTCGACGAGAGGTGCGCTCCGCGCCCGTGAGTACTCATCCGTGCCCTGGCACGGATGAGTACTCACGAGGGCGCAGCCCACCTCACCCGGTAGGTCACCGGCCAGCGCTTGCCGGTCAGCAGGAACTGCGCTCCATCCCCCGTCGCTCCGCTCGCCCCGTCCGTGCCGGGGATCGCCGCGATGCCGTTCAGCACGGCATCCGCGTCGCCCCGGGTGGACGCGGGACGCAGCGCGGCCGCGTCGACCACCGTCGTCACCCGTCCCGACGCCGGGTCCACGCCCACGATCTCGTCGGTCTGCCACACGTTGGCCCAGATCGTGGTCGGGGTGCACTCCAGCTCGTTGAGCATGCGGACCCCGGTGTCGACCGTGCGGCGCGGCGCGAACGTCGCCGGGTCGCGGAACACCAGGGTCGACGATCCGTCCGAGGTCACCAGGTCGGTCGCCGTGTGGCAGATGCCCCAGCCCTCCCGATCGTTCGGGAACGTCGCCGTGACCGCGAGCGTCGCCGGATCGCGCCGGTAGACCACGCCGTCCCGCCAGGTCAACTGCCAGATCGCGGTCGGCGTCACGGTGATGCCCTCGCCGAACTGCTCGGGCGGCAGGTCGATTGCCCGGCGGACCGCCCCCGTCGTCGGGTCGGTCTCGCGCAGCTGGGACTGCCCGACGAGCCCCGTGCCCTCCCAGAGGCTGTCCCCGGCGATCTCGAAGCCCTGGGTGAAGGCGGCCGGATCGTGCGGCATCGTCCCGAGCACCTGCACGGTCATCCGGGTGACGGACGGGTCTGCGGGAGCCGGGGCCGACGAGCAGCCGGCGGACAGGAGCGAGACGAGGACCAGCGCGAGGAGCCACCGCACGCCCGGGAGACTCCCACGCCCGGGGCCAGGCCGGGGTCAGGCACAATCGGACGAGTGCAGGACCTCGCCGACAGCGCCACGCCCACCACCGTGCTCGCCGCCGCCGTCGACCTCGCGCGCGCCGCGGCGGTCGAGGCCGCCGACGGCGAGTCCGCGCAGGTCGGCGCGCACCTCGAGGTCGTCCGCGAGGACGACACCGCCGCCACCCACTACTTCGCCGCCGACAAGCCCGGCTACCGCGGCTGGACCTGGGCGGTCACCGTCATGGGCGTCGACGACGTGACCCTCGGCGAGGTCGCGCTGTTGCCCGGCGCCGACGCCGTCGTCGCGCCCGAGTGGATCCCGTGGACCGAGCGGGTGCGTGCCGAGGACCTCGCCCCCGGCGACCTGCTGCCCGTCGACGAGGACGACGAGCGCCTCGTCCCGGCCCACGCGGCCCTCGACGACGACGAGCCCGGGGCCGAGGAGGTCCGCGCGGTCGCCGACGAGCTCGGCTTCGGCCGCCCGCGCGTGATGAGCCCGGAGGGCCGGTTCGACGCCGCCGAGCGCTGGACCGGCGGCGACTTCGGCCCGGGCGCGGAGATGGCCCGCGCGGCGTCGGCCCACTGCGGGACCTGCGGCTTCTACCTCTCGCTCGGCGGCTCGCTGCGCGGCGCGTTCGGGGTCTGCGGCAACGGCAACGTCCCGGCCGACGGGCACGTGGTGCACGCCGAGTACGGCTGCGGCGGGCACTCCGAGCTCCAGGTCGACACCGGCTCGGTGGTGATGGTCGCGGAGCTGGTCTACGACGACGGGGTCGAGATGGACCCCGTACCCGCGACCGACTGACGTCGGCCGACGGTGTCGGGGGACCCGTTCGGCACCGCCGCCCTGCGGCACGCGGTCCGCACCGCGTGGGCGGCCTCTCCGGCGCGCCTGCGGGAGGACGCCAACGCCGAGGAGGACCTCGTGCGCGGCGGCTACCGCGGCCGCTGGTTCACCGAGCTGGCGCAGAACGCGGCCGACGCGGGCGCGGCGGCGGGTCGGCCGGCGCGGCTGCGGGTGCGCCTGCACGACGGTGAGCTGCGGGTCGGGAACACCGGCGCACCGCTCGACGCCGACGGGGTCGTGGCCCTGGCGTCGCTGCGCGCGTCGGCGAAGCGCGGCGGGGGCACCGTCGGGCGCTTCGGCGTCGGCTTCAGCGCCGTCCTCGACCTGACCGACGAGCCGCGGGTCGTCTCCACCGGCGGCGGTGTCGCGTTCTCCCGGGCCCGGACCCGGGAGGAGGTCATGGCGGCCGGTGGGGCGCTCGCCGCGGAGGCGGAGCGCCGCGGCCCAGACGGCGTCCCCGCGCTGCGGCTGCCGTGGCCGGTCGCGGAGGACCTCGACCCGGACGTCGTGACGGAGGTCCGGCTCCCGCTGCGCGATCCCGCCGTCGACGTCCTGCGCTCGGCCCGGGAGCAGGCGCCCGACCTGCTGCTGGCGCTGCCCTGGCTGGCCGCCGTCGAGGTGGCGGGGGAGACGGTCGAGCGGGTCGAGGGCGACGACGGCCGGGTGCGGATCGCCGACGTCACGTGGACCGTCCTCCCGATCGCCGGCGAGCTGCCCCCCGACCTCCGCCGGAGCGCCGCCCTCGCGGTGGAGGACCGCGGCCGCACCGGGTGGGAGGGCCTGTGGGCGTACCCCGCACCCGGCCCGGACACCCTCCACGCGCCCACCGCGACCGCCGAGACGACGACGCTGCCCGCCCGCCTCGTCGTCACCGTGCCGCTCGACGCCGACCGCCGCCGGGTGCGCCGGGGCCCGGTCACCGACCACGTCCTGCGCGCGGCGGCCGCCCGCTACCCGGACCTCGTGCGCCGCGTCGACCCGGCGGAGCGCACCGCCCTCGTCCCCGACGCCGCCCTGCCCGCGTCGGAGGTCGACGCCGTCCTGCGCGAGGGTGCCCTCGCCGCCCTGCGCCGCGCGGCCTGGCTGCCCGGCGCGGCCGGACCCGACGTCGTGCCGGCCCGCGCGTCCGCCCTCCCCGATCCGGCCCCCGCGCTCGTCGCGGCCCTCGCCGACACCCTCGACGGCCTCACCGACCGGCCCTGGACCGCGGCGCTCGGCGACCTCGGCGTCGCCCGGCTCGACCCCGCGGCGCTCGTCGACCGGCTGACCGGGCTGCGCCGCCCGCCGTCCTGGTGGCGGGCCCTCTACGCCGCGCTGGCCGCCCTCGAGGGGCTCGACCGCACCGAGCTGGCCGCGCTGCCGGTCCCGCTCGTCGACGGCCGCCTCGCGCTCGGACCCCGCGGCCGGCTGCTGCCGGGCCCGGAGCTCGCCGACCTCGACCTCGAGGGCCTGGACCTGCACGTGGTGCACCCCGACGCGGTCCACCCGCTGCTCGAGGCGCTCGGCGCCCGCCGGGCCGACGGCCCGGCCCTGCTCGACGAACCGGAGGTCCGGGAGGCCGTCGAGCGCTCCGTCGACGACGCCGACGCCGGCCTCGACGTCGACCCGCTCGCGCGCCTGGTCCTGGCGGTGATCACACCCGGGACCGCCGGGTTCGGGGCCCTGGCCCTGCCCGAGCACGACGGCGGGTACCGGCGCGCCGACGAGCTCGTCCTGCCCGACGGCGCGCTGCGGGCCGTGCTGGGGGAGGACTCGCCGGTCGGGGTGCTCGCCGACCGGGCCGCGGCCGCGTACCCGCGCGCGGCGCTGCTCGCGGTCGGGGTGCTCGACGGGTTCGCGGTGCTGCACGACGACGCCCCGACCGGCCCGGACCACGACCTCGACGAGGAGGAGACGTGGTGGGCCGAGGAGGTCGACCCCGAGCCGGGCCGGGGCGGCGCCGGGACGGCCGAGGCCGACGGCGCCCCGACGCCGCCCAGCTCGCTCGTCGCGGTCCGCGACCTCGAGCTCGTCGCCGACTGGGCCGCCGCCTGGCCGGTGCTCGCCGCGGACCGGGAGGTGCGGGCCGCCCTCGTCCGGCTGCCGGGGGAGCCCGTGCCGTACACCGCCTGGTGGCTCGCCCGGCACGGACGGCTCACCGGCCGGCGGCCCGGGGCCTGGCGGCTGCCCGGAGCCGTCGTCGACGCGGCCCTGGAGGCCCTGTACGACCCGGCGCCGGTCGACCTCGACGCCGGGTTCCTGACGGCGGTCGGGGTGCGCACCGACCTGCGGGTCGCGGGGCCGGCGGAGGCCGACGACCTGCTCGCACGCCTCGCCGACCCGGCCCGCGTCGTCCCCGCCGCGGCGGCGCTCGCGGCCCACACCGCGCTCGGCGAGGCCGTCCACGCCCGTCGGCTGGACGTCGCCGACGTCGACCCGCCGGACCGGGTCCGCACCGCCGGCGGCGCCGTGGTGACCGCCGACCCCGACCGGGACCCGACGCCGGTCGTCCTCGACCGCCCCTGGCTGCTGGGTGCCGTCGCCGCGAGCTGCGTGGTGCCGGTGGCCGCCCGCCACGCGGCGGCGCTCGCCGAGCTGCTGGACCTGCCGGTGGCGTCCGAGGTCGTGCACGGCGAGGTCCGGTCGCCGGGCACCGCCACGGCGTGGAGCGCGCTCGTCGACGCCGCCGTGTGGGCGGCCGCCGCCGGCCGGGAGCTGCCGGACGGCGAGGTCGTGGTGCACGAGCGGCTGCGGGTCGCGGTGACCGTCGACGGCGCCACCCGCGAGATCTTCCCGGTCGTGTGGGTCGCGGACGGCACGCTGCACACCGACGACCCGGTGCGGGCGCTGCTCGCGTGATCCACAGCGGACCCACAGCCGCCGGCGGCACACTCACCGCGTGGAGCGACCAGCCCGCGTCCTCGTCGTCGAGGACTCCGAGCCCATTCTCGAGTCGGTCACGGCGGCGTTGACCGGGGAGGGCCACGAGGTCCTCGCGCGCGCCGACGGCGGGTCGTTGGAGTCCGACCTCGGCGCCTTCACCCCCGACGTGGTGGTTCTCGACGTGATGCTCCCCGGGCGGGACGGCTACGCCCTGCTGCCGGCGATCCGGGCGACGAGCGCCGCGGTGATCCTGCTGACGGCCCGCAGCGGCGTCGCGGAGCGGGTCCGGGGGTTGCGGGCCGGCGCCGACGACTACCTGGTCAAGCCGTTCGCGCTGGCCGAGCTGATCGCCCGCGTCGAGGCGCTGCTGCGGCGCAGCGGGGGCGTGGGCGACGCGGTCGCGGTGGCCGACCTCGTCGTCGACCCCGACGCCGGGCGGGTGACGCGCGGCGGGGCGGACGTCGCCGTGACCGCGACCGAGCTGCGTCTGCTGCACGACCTCGTCGCCCACCGCGACCGGGTCCGCTCCAAGTCGCAGCTCCTCGCGGCCGTGTGGGGCTGGGAGGAGTACGACCTCAACGTCGTCGAGGTCCACGTCAGCGCCCTGCGCCGCAAGCTCGGCGAACCGCGGCTGATCCACACCGTCCGCGGGCAGGGCTACGTCGTGCGCGACGACGGGGCGGGGCCGTGAGACCCGGGTCGCTGCGCCGCCGGGTCACCCTCACCTCGGTGGCGGTGGTCGCCGCCGTCGTCGTGATCGTGGCGGTGGTCTCCGACGTCCTGTTCGCGGCGCAGACGAGCTCGGAGGCCCGGACGACGCTGAACGGCCGGGCCCTGCAGGCCGTGCAGCTGGCCGACCAGGGGCTGTCGCCGGAACAGATCGTGCGGCGCTCGGAGGTGGGCGGCGGGGTCGCGGTGGTGGTCCGCGGGCCGGGGGGCGAGGTGCTCGCCGGTCGGGCGGTCCCCGGGGACGCGCGGCGCGCGGTGACGCGGACGCTGCGCGGCGGGACGTCGGTCACGCTCGTCGCGGACCCCTCGCTGGAGGGCGCGGCCGAGGGCCGGCTGCGCCGGATCCTGCTCCTCGTCGGCGGGATCGCGATCGTCGTCGCGGCGGGGGCGCTGCTGCTGACGACCCGGCTGGCGCTCGCACCGCTCGACGCGATGACCTCCCTCGCCCGTTCCATCGCGGGGGGCCGGCGGGGCCGCCGGCTCGCCCCGGAGCGCCGGGACACCGAGCTCGGGCGGGCCGCGGCGGCGTTCGACGAGATGCTCGACGCGCTCGAGGGCGCCGAGGCGCAGGCCCGGGCCTCGGAGGCCAGCACCCGCCGGTTCGTCGCCGACGCCGCCCACGAACTGCGGACGCCGCTGGCCGGGATCGCCGCGACCGCCGAGGCGGGCACCGCTCCCGGGCTCGACCCCGACGCCCGCGAACGCCTCGCCATGCTCCTGGTGCGCGACGCGCGGCGGGCCGGCCGGATCGTCGACGACCTGCTCACCCTCGCCCGCTACGACGCCGGCCTGGCCCCGGAGCGCGAGCGGGTGGACCTGGTCGACCTGGTGCGCGCCGAGATCGACCGGGACGCGGTGCGCCATCCCGACGACCCCGTGGCGCTGGACGCGGCCGGCCCGGTGCCCGCGGAGGTGGACGTCGAGCTGATCGGCCAGGCCGTGACGAACCTGCTCGTCAACGCCCGGCGGCACGGCGGGAGCCCCGTGCAGGTCACCGTGCGACCGGGCCGGATCGAGGTGCGCGACTCGGGTGCGGGGGTGCCCGACGACGAGCGTGAGCGGATCTTCGAGCGGATGGTGCGCCTCGACGAGGCCCGGGGCGGGGCGACCGGCGGGGGCGGGGGCGCGGGCCTCGGGCTCGCGATCGCGCGGGAGGCGGCCCGGTCGCACGGCGGGGACCTCGTCTGCGCCGGTCCCGACGACGGGCCCGGGGCGCGCTTCGTCCTGACCCTTCCGCTGAACGTCTCCTGAAGCCGCCGCCCGGCGACCCGGCGTTCTCAGCGCCCGCACAGCCGGCCCGCCGACCGTCGTCGGTGGGTCGGCACTCCGCCGGCCACGACCGTCCGGAGGTTCCCCATGCACCGTCTGACCAGGCCCGTCGTCATCGGCGTGAGCGCCCTCGCGCTCTGCGGCGTGGGCGCCGGAGTGGCGCTCGCGAGCCCGAGCGAGACCCCGTCCGTCGTCGGGGAGGCCGGGCACCACGCGAAGCACCCCGGGGAGCACGGCGAGTTCACCGGCGCGGGGAAGGCGCACCGGACGATCGACTACCAGCGCGGCACCGTCACCGCGGTGAACGGCACGACGTTCACCGTGCGCAGCAAGGACGGGTTCACGGCGACCTACTCGTTCGCGCCGAAGGTCCGCGTGCACAAGGACCGCCAGGACGCGACGCCCGCGCAGGTGGTCACCGGCGACCGCGTGTTCGTGGCCGCGGACCGGGAGCCCACGGGACTGCAGGCGGTCCGGGTGCGTGACCGGGGTCCGGCTCCGGCGCCCACCACCGCTCCTGCCCCCGCTCCCGCCGGTTCCTGAAGAGCGGCTGAGCCGGCACCCCGCGGTCTTGGGGGTGCCGGCCCGGCCGGAGGAGCGTGCTCGTCGTGACCGTCGTCGGAGATGCCGCCGCCACGCGTCGGCTGCTGGACCGCTTCGGGTTCGGCGCGCGCCCGGGCGAGCTCGACGCCGCCGTCGGGCAGGGCTTCTCCGCCACCCTCGACGCGCTGCTCGCGCCGGCGGCCGATCCCGGTCCGCCGCCGCCGGCGCTGGGCGTCGTCACCGACCGCGGGAAGCCGGGCACCCCGGAACGCAAGGCCGCGCAGCAGCAGCGGAGCACCGGGCAGGACGCGCTCACGCGCTGGTGGCTGGACCGGATGTGGTCCACCGGCGCCCCGCTGGTCGAGCGGCTCACGTGGTTCTGGCACGGCCACTTCGCGACCAGCGCGCAGAAGGTGAACCAGCCCGCCTACCTGCTGGCGCAGAACGAGACGCTGCGCCGGCTCGGGACGGGAGACTTCGGGTCGCTGGCGCAGGCGATGGTGGTCGACCCGGCGATGCTCGTGTGGCTCGACGGCCGGACCAACCGGGTGGGGTCGCCCAACGAGAACCTGGCGCGGGAGTTCATGGAGCTCTTCGCGCTCGGCGTCGGGCACTACTCCGAGACCGACGTCCGCGAGGCCGCCCGGGCCCTCACCGGCTGGACCGTCGACGCCGACGCCGGGACCGCCCGGCTCGTCCCCCGGCGCCAGGACACCGGCCCGAAGACGATCCTCGGGCGGACCGCGGCGTTCGACGCGCCGTCGCTCGTGGACCTGGTCGTCGCCCGGCCCGAGTCCGCGGCGTTCGTGGCCGGTCGGATGTGGTCGCGGCTCGTGTCGACCACCCCGCCGTCGCCGGCCGTGCTCGGCGCGCTGACGGACGCGTACGGCCCGGGCCGCGACCTGCGGGCGCTGCTGCGGGCGATCGCCACGTCGGCGCCCTTCCACGACAGCGGGACCACGCTGGTCAAACAGCCCGTGGAGTGGGCGGTGGGGCTCATGCGGGCGGTCGGCGCGCAGCCCGGCACCGTCACGACGGCGCCGCGCGGTCGTCGTCGGGCGGGCGATCCCGTGCACCAGCACCTCGACGCGCTCGGGCAGGTGCCGTTCCGGCCGCCGAGCGTCGGCGGCTGGCCGGCGGGCACGGCCTGGCTCACCCCGTCCGCGCAGCTCGACCGGATGGCCCTGGCCCAGGCCGTCGTCGCGCACGCCACGATCCCGCCCGGACCCGCCGGACCGAACGCGCAGATCGACTGGGCGCGGCGGACGCTCGGCGTCGACGCCTTCGGCCCGCGCAGCACCGACGCCCTGCGCGACGTCGCCGGTGGCGACCCGCGGGCCGTCCTCACCGTCGCCGCCCTCACCCCGGAGTACGTGATCAGCGCATGAGCAACCGACTCCCCGACGTCACCCGGCGCCGGTTCCTCACCTGGTCCGGTGTGGCCGCGGCCGCGGTCGGTCTCACGGCCGGAGCGACCCAGGTGCCGTGGTCGTCGCTGCTCGGTTCGGCGGCCCGCACGCCGCTGCAGCCGGGGCAGGGCGTGCTCGTCGTCGTGACCCTCTACGGCGGCAACGACGGGCTGAACACCGTGGTGCCCGCCTCCGACGACGCCTACCAGTCCAACCGGCACGAGCTCGCCTATTCACCGTCCGAGGTCCTCGACATCGGGGAGGGACTCGGGCTGAACCCGGGGATGGCGGGCCTGCACGGGCTGTTCGGGCAGGGCGACGTCGCGATCGTGCGGGGGGTCGGCTGTCCCGAGCCCGACCACAGCCACTTCCGGTCGATGGCGATCTGGCAGACGGCCTCCCCGGTGTCGCCCACCGGTGCGGGGTGGCTGGGCCGCTGGCTAGACGCGACCGGCGACGACCCGCTGCGGGCGGTCTCCATGGACTCGGTGCTGCCGCCGATGCTCACCGGGGCGTCCACGGCGGCGTCGACGCTCCCCGCCGCCGGGCTGTCGTTGCCCACGGGGCCGACCGGGGCGGCCTTCCGGGCCCTGGCCGGCGTGGACGCCGGGGACGACGTGCTGCGCGCGCGGGTGGCCCGGTCGGGGCGCGACCTAGCGCAGGTGGAACAGGTGCTCGGCCCGACGCTCACGGCCACGCGACGGACCGGCAGCACGGGGAACGACGCCGGGGCCGCCGGGCCGCAGTCCCAGCTCGCCGACCAGCTGCAGACCGTCGCGGCGCTGGTCGAGGCCCGGGTCCCGACCCGCGTCTGGTCGGTCTCGCTCGGCGGCTTCGACACGCACGCCGACGAGCGGAGCACCCAGCAACGGCTGCTCGCGGAGCTCGACGGGGCGCTGACGCCGTTCGTGCAGCGGCTGGGCACCACGGACGCGGGGCGGCAGGTGGTGACGATGGTGTACTCCGAGTTCGGCCGCCGGGTGCTCGCCAACGCCAGCCAGGGGACCGACCACGGCACGGCGAACCCGGTGTTCCTGCTCGGTGCGCCAGTCGTCGGGGGCCTGTACGGCGAGCAGCCGAGCCTGACCGACCTCGACGCCGGCGATCTCCGGGCGTCGACCGACTTCCGCGACGTCTACGCGACGGTGCTGGGCGGGGTGCTGGCGGAGGACCCGGGTCGGGTGCTGGGTCCCGGTCGGACGCCGATGCCCGGGGTGCTGGCCACCTGAGATCGTGTCCGTTTCGTGATGTAGGCGGTTCTGGCCCGTCTCGGGCGCGTGAGGGTGACGTGGGGCAGGTTCTGGGCCTCGGATCCCTGCCTCGTGTGCCTCTCGCGGTGTCCGTGGGTGGTCGCGCCGATTCGTGGCCGCCCGTGACTGTCGGGGGTTCGAACTACAGTTCGGGTGTGCCACGCGCACAAGAAGGAGGCTCTGATGTAGGCGGAGTCCTGTTTCTTGTGTTGCTCCATCGGAGATGAAGGTTGTGGCCCTTCGGAGTCGACCTACGGGGGAGGCTCCAAACCGCCCACTGCTGCGTTAGCTGAAGACTGTCGTGGTGAGCGATGTGGGAAAAGGCACCGTGTGAGGTGTCAGGTGGGGATCGGGAAGACGCTGCGTCGTAGCCTGTGAAGTGTCGTAATTAGTGTGGATGGCATCAGAACCGGGACGTTCGAACAATCCTGGGATGAGGCTGGCGGGAGCCCGTTTATTGGCCAGTCGGTGCCCGGCATGTAGGCGGCGTGAGCCCGGTCTGCTGCTCCGGTGGGGAACGTGGGAAGGCGTGCACCGATACTGCCATCTCTGCGGTGGCGAGAGGGAGAATCCCGACCGACTGAAACCGGGAGGGACTGAGTACCGATGCGGTGGGCGCCGGCGGACCGACTCGTAGTAGCTGTGAATCTCCTGCTTGACGCGGTGGGAGTGGAGCGAAGGGGTCGGGCCATCTGTGGTTTGTTCGTTCGATCAACCGGAATCTAGCCGGGAGGAATCGCAGTGAGCGAACTGAAGTCCTCGGGCAAGTCGTTCGTCATTTCGAAGTGGGAGGTGCAACAGGCCTGGGAGCAGGTGCGATCCAATAAGGGTGCAGCGGGGGTGGATGGCTGCTCGGTCGAGGAGTTCGAGAAGGATCTGCGGGGAAACCTCTACAAGATCTGGAATCGGATGTCCTCGGGTAGCTATCTACCTTCGCCGGTGCTGGCGGTGGAAATCCCGAAAGCTCACGGCGACGGGACACGGGTCCTGGGTATTCCGACCGTGGCGGACCGGGTGGCGCAAACTGTGGTGGCACGGAGGCTGGAGAAGTCGGTCGAACCGATCTTCCACCCGGACTCCTACGGCTACCGCCCGCGCCGCTCGGCCCTCGATGCGGTCGAGACCTGCAGGAAGCGCTGCTGGAAGACCGACTGGGTGATCGATCTGGACATCCAGAAGTTCTTCGACAGCGTCCCGTGGGACCTCGTCATCAAGGCGGTCGAGGCGCACACCGACCAGCGATGGGTCGTCCTGTATGTCACGCGTTGGCTGCAAGCACCCATTCAGACTCGTGACGGTGACCTCGTCGCTCGCGACCGTGGAACGCCGCAAGGGTCGCCGGTGTCACCGGTGCTCGCGAACATGTTCCTGCACTACGCGTTCGACACGTGGATGGACCGGGCCTTTCCCGGTATCTCCTTCGAGCGCTACGTCGATGACGCGGTCGTGCACTGCACGAGCCGCGAGCAAGCCGAGACAATGGTCGCGGCGATCGGCGAGCGCATGGAACAGGTCGGGTTGCGTCTGCATCCCGACAAGACACGGATCGTTTACTGGCTCTTCCGGAATCAGAGTGCGAGGGCGCCGCAGTGCAGTAGAGATCTGATCCGGTAGTTGATCATGTTGCGGAAGCCCAAGGCGTTGCGTCGGAGGGCTTCGAGTCGGCCGTTGATCGCCTCGGTCGGCCCGTTCGAGGCCCGGTGGTCGAAGTAGGCCAGGACGTCGTCGCGGCGCCGGTGCAGCGTCCGGCCGAGGGTCGCCAACTCCTCGAGCCCGTCGGGTAGCCCGGTCCGGAGCCGGTCGATCACCGCGGTGAGCAGCGCCTTGCCGCGGGCACGATCATGCTGTTCGTAGGCGGCGATGATCTGCTGGTAGGCCCACCAGGTCACCTCGACCGCGACGTGCTCGTCGAACGCGAACACGGTCTCCAGACGGGCTCGTTGCCGCTCGGAGAGCAGCCCAAGACGAGTGCGCAGGGTCCGCCGGACGCGGTAGAGCGGGTCCCCGGTGCGGCCGCGGTGGCCCATCGTGTCCTGCTGGACGCGTTGGCGGCA
This sequence comes from Actinomycetospora sp. CA-084318, assembly GCF_050955885.1. Taxonomy (NCBI): domain Bacteria; kingdom Bacillati; phylum Actinomycetota; class Actinomycetes; order Pseudonocardiales; family Pseudonocardiaceae; genus Actinomycetospora; species Actinomycetospora sp. CA-084318. Next base: position 5,297,507 of record NZ_CP192098.1, on the reverse strand, counting down.
CAGGTCGAGCTTGTGCCCGGCCAGCGCGACCACGTGGAACGGATCCATGACCGTGACCGCGTCCGGGAGGGCTTCGGTGGCGGCGTTCTTGTAGCCGCCGAACCCGTCCATGGCCACGATCCGGACCTGGTCGCGGAAGGCCTGCGAGCGGGCCTCGAGCCAGCTGGTCATCGCCGCCGCAGAGCGTCCGGGGACCATGTCCAACAGCCGAGCAGGACCTGTACCTGCAAGAACAGCGGTCAGGTCAGTGATCACGGTGACAAACCCGTCCGCCTCAGCGGTACGGACGTGGGCCCACTTGTGCTCGTCGACCCCGATCACCTCGACCCCGGCCAGCCGGGCGGGACCGGCGGTGAGCAGCAAGGCGGTGGTCGCGGCGACGGCGATGTCGTTGACGGTGTCCCAGCTGCGGCCGAGCTCGCGGGCGACCGCGGCGACGGTGGTCTTGTCCAGCATCAGCCGGCGCAGGATGAAGCTCGCGCAGCGTTTCGTGGTCGAGGCGCCGGCCCGCGCGAGTCGGCTGGTGTCGTGGACGAAGACTGCCCGGGCGCAGCCGTCGTGGCGGCACTCGTAGCGCGGGACACGGACGCGCAGCTCAAGCGGGTGGCCGACCACCGGGACGTCACTGACCCGACGCTCGGTGCTGTCGCGGTACACCCCGGCCAGCCCGCAGCCCGGGCACCGTCCTGCCCCGTCGACGAGCAGTTCGCACCACAGCACCGTGGTCTCCCCGGTCAGCGCGGCGTCGACGATCCGGACCCCGAGCTCGACGGTGCGGATGATCGTGTCGGCCACGATCTGGGCGGGCAGGGTCGTAGGCTGCGACATCGGGTCCCCGAGATGTTGGCGCTGGTTGGCGTAGGAACCGCCATCATCAACTTCTCGGGGCCCGCCTCACCGCAGCGACACGACCCCACCGCACCGGTCGATCACGTCCTCAGCTGCACTCCATTTCCGGAAGAGCCAAATGCCAGGACGGGAACCGGCGTCGCTCCGCGGAGCATACGTCGTTCACGTTCCTGGGGTTCACCTTCCGTCAACGCGAAGCCAAAGGTCGCGGCGGGCGGACCTTCTCTGGGTTCCTTCCCGCGATCAGCAAGGCTGCCCTCACACGGATCAGTGCGCAGGTGCGGTCCTGGCGACTGCACCGGCACATACGCCTGAGTTTCTCCGAACTCGCGCACTGGGTGAATCCGATGGTGCGAGGATGGATGCAGTACTACGGGGCGTTCTACCGCTCCGCGCTGTATGGCCTGTTCGCCCGCATCAACGCCTACCTGGTGCGATGGATCCGCAAGAAATACAAACGACTGCGAGCGCAGAAGGCGGCCGTCCGGTGCTGGCTGGGGATCATCGGAAGGTATCCCCGCCTGTTCGCGCACTGGAAATGGGTCGCCAGCGTTCCTCCGGCCCGATGAACAAGATGGCAAGAGCCCGGTGACAAGAGATTGTCACGCCGGGATCTGTGGGAGCCCGGGGGTGAGATTCCCCCGGGCCACCCGACATCATGGCGATTGAGGCGGGACACGAGGGTGGTGGCGGGGTGTTCGACACCCCGCTGCCGGCGGTGTCCTGGGCCGACCCGCGGGACCTGCCCGGGCAGGAGTGTGAGGCCGGTCTGGTGGCGTGGCAGGCGCGGTTGACCCACGACGAGTGGCGCCGCTCCTGCTGGATGCTCGAGACCGCCCGGGCTCGCGCGGACACCGTGGAACGGTGGCCGGAGCCGGATCCGCGGGTGATCGCCGCCCGTCTGGGGTGGTCGGTGACGATGGCCTCCTCCCGCCTGGAGACCGCGCAGGGTGCGCTGGAACGCCTGCCGCGCCTCGGCGACGCGATGCGCGAGGGCCGGTTGGAGCAGGCCAAGGTGTCGGTGTTCGTCTCGGGGCTGCGCGATGTCACCGACGCCCAAGCCGCCGTGGTGGTCGACGCGTTGATCGAGCAGGCGCCGAAGCTGGGGTTGTGGGAGCTGGCGCAGCGGGTCGCGGCCGCGGTGGTCGATGTGGACCCGTTGGGGGCGGAGAACCGGCGTGCGGCGGCGGTGGCCCGGTCGCGGGTGTCGACGCGGACGGCGCCGTCGGGGGCGATGGAGATCCACGGCCTGGACCTGGAGCCTGGGATGGCGGTGCCGGCGTTCGAGCGGATCGTCGCGATCGCCGAGGTCGCCCTCGAACAGTTGAAGGCCGCCGGCGCGACGATCGGGGCGGGGAAGGTGCAGGCGCAGGTGTATCTGCGGCTGCTGCACGGCTGCCCGGCCGGGGAGGGTGACCTCGCCGTCCTCGAACAGGTCGTCCACGACCTCATGCCCCCACCCGCCCCACCCGACGACGGCGACCCTGACGGCAGCGACCCCGACGGCCCGGACGGCCCCGACGACGGCTCCGACGGCGGCCCGGACGACGCCCCCGAGGGCCCGGACGACAAGGGCTCGAACGATGAGGGCCCGGACGACAAGGGCCCAAACGATGAGGGCCCGGACGACGAGGGCCCGGACGACCAGGGCCTGAACGACCAGGGCCTGAACGACCGGGGCGTGGACGACGCCGACCCCGACTTCCCGCACCGCTCCGACGGCTCGGACGGTTCGGAGGGCTCGGACGGCTCGGACGGGCCGCTGGACCTCGACGACCTTCCCGACGGCGGCCGCTCGGGCGGCGGCCCCTCGGGCGGCGACCGCTCGGGCGGCTCGGACGGCTCGGGCGGCTCGGACGGCTCGGACGGCGGCCCCTCGCGTGGCGGCGGTCCCACTGGGGACAGCGGGGCGGGCGTGAGCGCGTCGAGCGGTCGCCGCGACGCGCTTTCGGCAGGTGTTGACCCGCAGGCGGGGCGAGAAAGCCCTCACGGCTCCACCGACGACCCCGCCGCAACCGAGGCGACTCGCTCGACGACCGAACCCCCGTCAGGCTGGCAGCCCGGAGACCCCGAACCCGACCCACCACCCCACGACACCCCCGACCCCCGAATACCGGGACAGCCGCCACCGTCGCCGGCGGCGCGGTGGACCGACCGCGGGTTGATGTTCACCCCCGCCACCACCCGCACCACGTTGGCGTGCGCGCTCGGGCTCGACCGCGCCCACGGCCAGCTGCGCGTCGGCACCGTCACCGGCTGGGACGCCCACCGCGCCGTCTGGGCCCGCACCACCGCCCAGTTCCGGGTCCTGCTCCACGACGAACACGGGCAACTCGAGCACGTCCTGCTCGTCCGCCCACCCCAGCAACCCAGCGCGGACCCCCGCTATCGGCGGCAGGTCGTCGAGCTCACCGCCCACACCACCGACATCGACACCCTCGACCAGCAGCCGCTCGTCGGGATCTGGGCCGAACTCGCCCGCCGGACTCAACGAGCGTTGGCAATCGAACGCGCCCGCCCACCCGACGAGCACCCCGCCCGAACCACGAAGGAAGCCGACCACCGGTTTCCCGGCGCCGAACTCGCGCGCTGGATCCACGCGAGGGACCGCACGTGCCGGTTCCCGATGTGCACCGTGCCCGCCGTGGCCTGCGCGATCGACCACACCCACGACCACGTCCTCGGTGGCCCGACCCAGGCCGACAACCTCGGCGCTCTCTCCGTCGGAGACCACCTCCGCAAGCACGCCCCCGAGTCGGGGTGGACGGTCCGCCAGACATCGCCGGGCACCTTCGTGTGGACCGCGCCGACCGGCACCCGACACACCGTGCGCCCCGAGCCGTACCGGCCCCTACGACCAGTGCCCCGAGAACGCTTCGGCCACGGCATCACCGACACCCGCAGCGAACCGAGACCCCAGAGACCCTGGCGGCCGAGAACCAACAAGCTCGGCCACCTCACCGACGCCCAGTACCAGACCCTGCGCCACATCGACGAACGGAGGAGACAACACCAGCGCGAGCCACCGAACCCCCACGACGACGACCCGCCGTTCTGAGGAGGGACGACCTACAGCTTCTGCGCGCCCTTCGACCCGCGCGCCACGGCCCGACGCTGCAGCGCCAGCACCGACAGGCCGATGCCTCCGAGCGCCACGCCGACCACGCACGCCCACAGCCACGGGGCCGGGCCACCCACGATCGCGAGGACGATCAGCGCGACCACCCACACGGCCACGCCGACGAGCACCGGACGCACCGGGTCGGTGAGGCGCCGGGGGAGCGGCGGCGGCTGCCAGTCGGGTTCGACCACACACGCACCCTACGGCGGAGTGATCGGCGCTAGGGTGCCGCCGTGCTGGAGCGACTGTTCCATCTGAGCGAGCGTCGGTCGACCGTCGGGGCGGAGGTCCGCGGCGGGCTCGTCACCTTCGTGACGATGGCCTACATCGTGGTCCTCAACCCCCTGATCCTGGGCAGCCTCGACCCGAGCGCGCCGAGCGCCAAGCGCGACGTGCTCGGCGCGACGCTGTCGGTGCCGCAGGTCGCGGCGGTGACCGCGCTGGTGGCCGGGGTCATGACGATCCTGTTCGGCCTGATCGCGAATTTCCCGTTCGCGTTGGCCACCGGGCTCGGCATCAACACGCTCGTCGCGGTGACGATCGCCCCGCAGATGACGTGGCCGGAGGCGATGGGCCTCGTCGTGATCGAGGGCATCATCATCGTGATCCTCGGGCTCACGGGGTTCCGGACGGCGGTCTTCGCCGCGATCCCGGACGCCCTCAAGATCGCGATCGCGGCCGGCATCGGCGCCTTCATCGCGCTCATCGGACTGGTCGACGCCGGGTTCGTCCGGCGCATCCCGGACGCCGCGAACACCACCGTCCCGGTCGGCCTCGGCATCGAGGGCTCCATCGCCAGCTGGCCGACCGCGGTCTTCTGCGTGGGCCTGCTCCTGACGGCGGTCCTGGTCGCCCGCGGCACGAAGGCGGGCATCCTGATCGGCGTCGTCGCGACGACGGTCCTCGCGATCGTCGTCGAGGCGATCGTGCAGGTCGGCCCGTCCAACGGCACCAACCCGCGGGGCTGGAACCTGGGCTACCCGGGCCTGCCGTCGTCGGTCGTGGGGCTGCCCGACCTCTCGCTCGTCGGCGACGTCTCCTTCGGCGCCTTCACCCGGCTGCCGATCATCGCGGTCACGCTGCTCGTGTTCACGCTGGTGCTGGCCAACTTCTTCGACGCCATGGGGACGATGACCGGCCTCGGCCGGCAGGCGAACCTGCTCGACGAGAAGGGGCAGCTGCCCAACATCGGGCGGGCCCTCGTCGTCGAGGGCGCCGGCGCGGTGGCCGGCGGCGCCGCGTCGTCGAGCTCGAACACCGTCTTCGTCGAGTCGGCGTCCGGCATCGCGAGCGGCGCCCGCACCGGCCTCGCCAACGTGGTGACCGGCGTGCTCTTCCTCGCCGCCATGTTCTTCACCCCGCTCTACGAGGTCGTGCCGGTCGAGGCGGCCGCGCCGGCCCTCGTCGTGGTGGGCGCCCTGATGATGGGCGGGGTCCGCGACATCGAGTGGGGCGAGTTCCGGGTCGCGCTGCCGGTCTTCCTCACCATCGTCGTCATGCCGTTCACCTACTCCATCGCCAACGGCATCGGCGTGGGGTTCATCAGCTGGGTGGTGCTGCACGCGGCCACCGGGCGGGCGCGCACCCTGCACCCCCTGATGTGGGTCGTCGCGATCGCCTTCGTGGCCTACTTCGCGGTAGGGCCGATCCGGGCGGCGCTCGGGAGCTGAGTGTGAGCCGGTCGTCGTGCGGTTGACACCGGGACGACCGGCCGGAACGGTTGTGTCCGATGGGTAACGCAGGAGTGCCGCTGACGCGCCGTCGGCACGTCGACTTCGGTCTCCTCGCGACCCAGGCGTGTCGCTCCTGACCGCCTGCGCGCCCCGTCCACTCCCGCCCGTCGCTCTCGGGCGTCCCCCTGCCTCGAGGAGGCCTCGTGTCCGTCGGCACCCCGACCGCACCCCTGAAGTTCGCCTACTGGGTCCCCAACGTCTCCGGGGGCCTGGTCACCAGCACCATCGAGCAGCGCACCGACTGGAACTGGGACTACAACCGCGAGACCGCGATCGCCGCCGAGAACAACGGCTTCGAGTACGCGCTCTCGCAGGTCCGCTACATGGCCAGCTACTCGGCCGAGTACCAGCACGAGTCGACCTCGCTGTCGCTGGCGATCATGATGGCGACCGAGCGGCTCAAGGTCATGGCCGCCGTGCACCCCGGCATGTGGCACCCCGGCGTGTTCGCCAACTTCGGCGCCACCGCCGACCACCTGACGAACGGCCGGTTCGCCACCAACGTCGTCTCCGGCTGGTTCAAGGGCGAGTTCACCGCCTTCGGCGAGCCGTGGCTCGAGCACGACGAGCGCTACCGGCGCACCGAGGAGTTCATCGCCTGCCTCAAGGGCATCTGGGAGCAGGACAACTTCGAGTTCAAGGGCGACTTCTACCGCTTCCACGACTACTCGTTGAAGCCGAAGCCCCTCAACACCCCGGAGCGCCCGCACCCGGAGATCTTCCAGGGCGGCAACTCGACGGCGGCCCGCAAGATGGCCGGCCGGGTGTCCGACTGGTACTTCTCCAACGGCAAGGACTTCGACGGCGTCGTCGAGCAGCTGAACGACATCAACACCGAGGCGGCCGCCCACGACCGCACGGTGAACTTCGGCCTCAACGGCTTCATGATCGTCCGGGACAGCGAGAAGGAGGCCCGGGACACCCTGCGTGAGATCGTCGACAAGGCGAACGTCGAGCAGGTGCACGGGTTCCGCGACGCCGTCCAGCAGGCCGGCAGGTCGGCCTCCGACGGCAAGGGCATGTGGGCGGAGTCGTCGTTCGAGGACCTCGTCCAGTACAACGACGGCTTCAAGACCCAGCTCATCGGCACCGCCGAGCAGGTCGCCGACCGGGTCATCGAGTACAAGAAGCTCGGCGTCGACCTGAACCTGCTCTGCTTCCTGCACGTCAAGGAGGAGATCGAGCAGTTCGGCCAGAAGGTCCTGCCGATCATCCGCGAGAAGGAGGCCGAGCTGGCCGAGCGCCCGCTCGCCGCTCAGGCGTGAGCGTCCGGCCGGGCCGCCCGACGGGCGGCCCGGCCGAGCCGCACCGCGTACACCACCGCGCTGCCGAGGAAGAGCACGGCGGTGATCAGCAGCCAGTTCTGCAGGATGCCCTCCATCCCCAGGCCCGCGGTGAACCGGAACGCGTCCTCGCCGTGGCGCGTGACGGTCGGCAGGTAGATCAGCCCCAGCACCGCCGAACCCAGGACCGGGGCGCGCACGTGGTTGATCGCCGGCACCAGCACCGGCCGCTCCCGCCCGAACCGGCGCCGGGCCCACCGCGCGAGTACCACCGGCTGGTCGGCGAGGGCGTAGAGCGGGTAGAGCACGAGGTCGTGCCCGATCACCGCGCCCACGAACCAGATCAGCAGCGCGACCCAGGTCGGGTCCTCCCAGACCATCGACACCACGTATGCCGACAGCGCGAAGCAGCCCAGCATCACCAGCAGGTGCAACGGGTTCGCGCCGTACAGCCGCCGCCAGAGCCTCACGCGGCACCTCCCCGACGTCGGAAGTCGATCGACGCCACCCACTTGGTGTTGTGCACCCCGGGCAGCGCCGGGACGATCACGCGCGCCGGGAACCCGTGGTCGCCGGACAGGTCGGCCATCGGCCCGCCGTCGTCGTCACCGACCCGCAGGGCGAGCAGCGAGTCCTCGTGGAGCACCTGGTTCGACTGCAGCGTCGCCCGTGCGAAGGCGCCGCTGGTCTCGACCGACGCCACGAACGCGTTGTCGGGGTCCGGCACGCCCGCGAGGGCCGCGAGGTCGCGCAGCCGCACCCCGGACCAGGTCCGCGTCGTCGACCAGCCCTCCACGCACGCGATCGGCAGCACCGCGGTGTGCTGGGGCATCCGGGCGAGGTCGTCCCGCGACAGCGACACCTCGCTCGACCCGCCGGTCAGCCGGAGCCGCCACCCGTCCCCGAGCGCGGCCGGGTCGATGCCCGACCCCGCCAGCGTGCGGTTGATCTGGAAGTCGTTGGGTCCGTCCCCGTAGGACTGGCCGCGGGGCGAGAGCAGGGCCAGCGGGCGCAGGGCGTCCCAGGTCTGGCCGATCGAGAGCACCCCGACGAGCACGCTGCCGCCGCCGACCAGGCCGAGCAGGCCGCGGCGCGACAGGGTCGGGCGGTTCGGGTCCAGCGGGGCGAGCCCGTGGGCGTCCATCGGCTCCGGCTCGGTCTCCGCCGGGGTGTCGTGCAGCCAGCGCGCGAACGCCCCGGTCCCGTGCGGGCCCGAGCGGAGCGCCCGGACCATCGTCGGGAGCTTGAGCACCACGTGGGCGACGAAGCCCGCGATGAAGACCCACGCCCCGTAGTAGTGGGCGGTGTAGAAGCTGAAGCCCCACGAGTAGTCGTACTGCGAGTTCATCAGCCCGGTGACGAACTCGAACAGGATCCCGCCGACGAGCGCGAGCAGCGAGATCCGCTCCAGCAGCTGCGCGACGCTCGTGACCGGTGGCCACGCGAAGAGCTTCGGCACCACCGACCAGAGCTTGGCCAGCACGATCGGCGTGAGGACCATCCCGCCGACCACGTGCAGGCCCTGCGTGAGCCGGTAGAACCACGACGGGTCGGCGGGCCAGTCGAAGAACGGCAGGTGCAGCCCGCCGACGTCGCCCGGGATGGCCTGCCCGAACTGCGGGCCGTAGGCGATGTAGGACATCAGCCCGGTGAGGATCACGATCGGCAGCCCGACGAGCAGCACCGCCCCGAACACCGACGTCAGCCACGTGCCGCGCAGCGGGCTGCGCCAGGTGCGCGGGCTGAACGGCGGGGGCACCGGCACGCGGGCGAGGCCGCGGTAGAGCGGCGCGGGGAAGCCGTACTCCGGTTCCGGCGCCGCGCGGGGCGGACGGTCCTCCCGATCGGGGGCGGACGGGGGTGCCGCACCCTCGGTCCCGACCGCGTCCTCCGTGCTCATGCGTGCACCCTATCCACGTTTGGACCGATCGGTACAGTCAGGTCATGGGCACCGTCGAGAGCGCCGGGAGTCGGCCGAGCACCGCCCGGGGTCGGCGTACCCGCCAGGCGATCGTCGAAGCGGCCGCCGAGCTGATGCACGCGCGCGGGATCGCCGCCACGGGTCTCGCCGACGTGCTCGCGGCCAGCGGGACGGGCAAGTCGCAGCTCTACCACTACTTCGCCGACAAGGCGGAGCTGGTGCTCGCCGTGATCGACCACCAGCTCGAGCGGGTGCTGGCCGCCCAGCCGGCCCTCGCCGGGGAGGACGTGGCGGCCTGGGCGGCCGCCCTGTGGGAGCTCCACCGCGACGGTGGCGGCCCCTTCGCCTGCCCGCTCGGGGTGTTCTCCAGCCAGGTGGAGGTCGACGAGCGCTGGCGCGAGCGCCAGGCCGCGGCCTTCACCACCTGGCAGGACCGGATCGCCGCGCTCCTCGCCCGGGGTCAGCGCACCGGCCGGGTCGACCCCGCGCGCTCCCCGGACGAGATGGCGGTCGCGGTGCTCGCCGCCGTCCAGGGCGGGCTGATGCTCGCCCGTCTCCACCGCGACCTGCACGTCCTCCACCTCGCTCTCGCGGCGGCCGTCGACCACGTCCGGGCCTGAGCTCCGCTGCGTCACGTGGGTGTCCGGACGAGAACGGGTACGGGTTCACCGAGCGGGTGCGACCCATCCGCGTCGAGGCCGCAGAACGAACCGGATCGAAGGAGCCCCGTGGCGGACAACATCTACTCCAAGACCGAGGTCGTGGGAACGTCGGAGGTCAGCGTCGACGACGCGATCAAGGGCGCGATCAAGCGTGCCTCGCAGACCATCCGCGAGATCGGCTGGTTCGAGGTCAGCGAGATCCGCGGCCACGTCGAGAACGGCGACGTCGCGCACTTCCAGGTGACGCTCAAGATCGGCTTCGCGCTGGAGGACACCAAGTCCTGAGGTCACGGGCCGGGGGCGAGATGATTAGGTAGGCTCACGGAACGTGGCAGTGGACGCGTCGGTAGGCATGTTCGCCTCGCTGCGCATCCGCAACTACCGGCTCTTCGCCTCCGGCCAGGTGGTCTCGCTCGTCGGGACCTGGATGCAGCGGGTCGCGCAGGACTGGCTGGTCCTCAACCTCTCCGGCGGCAGCCCGGTCGCGCTCGGCGTGGCCGCGGCCCTGCAGTTCGGGCCCACGCTGCTGCTGTCCCTCGCCGGGGGCGCGCTCGCCGACCGCTACGACAAGCGCCGCGTCCTCATGGGCCTGCAGGTCGGCATGGGCCTCTGCGCACTCGTGCTCGGGCTGCTCGACGTCACCGGCACCGCGACGCTCGCGATGGTCTACGTCCTCTGCTTCGTCAACGGCTGCTTCTCCGCCGTCGACGCCCCCGTGCGGCAGTCCTTCGCCGGCGAGATGGTCGGTCCCGGCTCGCTGCAGAACGCGGTCGCGTTGAACTCGATGACGTTCAACACCGCGCGGATCGTCGGTCCCGCGGTGGCCGGCCTGATGATCGCCGCGGTCGGCACCGGCTGGGTGTTCCTGGTCAACTTCGCGACCTTCGCCGCCGTGCTCACCGGGCTCGCCCTCATGCGGCCGGCGGACATGTTCGCCTACGAGCGCGTCGCGCGGGCGAAGGGCGCGATCCGCGACGGACTGCGCGAGGTCCGGCGCCGACCCGACCTGATCCTGCTGCTCACCGTGGTGTTCTTCGTCTCCACGTTCGGCATCAACTTCTTCATGACCCTCGCGATCACCGCGCGGCTCGTGTTCGACCGCGGCGCCGAGTCCTACGGGCTGCTGACCTCCGCGCTCGCCGTCGGCTGCCTGCTGGGGACGTTCGTGGCCGCCCGCCGCGTAGGGCGGCCACGGCTGCGCACCGTGCTCCTGGCGGGGCTGTTCTTCGGCGTCGCCGAGCTGTTCACCGGCGTCATGCCGACCTACGCCCTCACCGCACTGCTGCTGGTGCCCACCGGCCTCGGCCAGCTGGTCTTTACGACGGCGGCCAACGCGGCCGTGCAGCTCGGCGTCTCGGAGTCGATGCGGGGCCGGGTGATGGGCCTCTACGTGCTCGTGCTGCTCGGCGGCACCCCGCTCGGCGGTCCCGTGCTCGGGTGGATGGCCGACGCCTGGGGCGGCCGCGCCCCGCTCGTCGTCGGGGGCGTGCTGACGGTGGCGACGGTGCTCGTCGCCGCGGCCGTCGTGGCCTGGCAGGCCCGGCGCGCCCGCGCCGTGGGGGTCGCGCCGGCCTGACCCCGGCTACGTCACCGGCCAGGCGTGCACCGGGATGTTCTCGGTCATGTTCGACACGTAGCGCTCGAGCATCCGCGCCATCGCGGTCGGCCGGGTGCAGCCGTCCTTCTCCAGGGCGTGCACCATCGCCGTCTGCCAGGACGCCCCCGTGCACCCCGACCGGCAGCGGGCCTCGATGACGGCGAGGTAGCGGTCGGCGACGTCGGGGGCGACGTCCCAGGCGGCGAGGCCGGCCCGGGCGAGCGGCAGCAGCGTGTCGAGCACCAGGCGGTCGACCGCCACCTTGCCCTGCCCCGGCCAGTACAGGTCGGCGTCGAGCCCGTGCTGGGCGCCCGCGACGAAGTTCTCGTGCGCGGCGGCGAAGGTCATCGACGCCCACGGCGGGTGCTCGCTCGCCACGAGCGCCCGGACCAGGCCGTAGAAGAACAGCGCGTTGGCCACGGCGTCGACCGCGGTCGGGCCGGCCGGCAGCACCCGGTTCTCCAGGCGCAGGTGGGCCACCCCGTCGGCGACGTCGTACACCGGCCGGTTCCAGCGCCACACCGTGCCGGAGTGCAGCCGCAGCTCGTGCAGCTGCGGGGCGCGCCCGTCGTCGAGCACGGCGAGGGGGTCCTCGTCGTCGCACAGCGGCAGCAGCGCCGGGAAGTAGCGGACGTTCTCCTCGAACAGGTCGGTCACCGACGACGCCCAGCGGTCGCCGAACCACACCCGGGGGCGGACCCCCTGGTTGCGCAGCTCGACCGGCCGCACGTCCACCGACTGCTCGAACAGCGGCACCCGCGTCTCGGCCCACAGCCGGTGCCCGAGCAGGAACGGCGAGTTCGCCGCCAGGGCCACCTGCACGCCGGCGATCGCCTGCGCGGCGTTCCAGTGCGCGGGGAAGGTCTCCGGCGTGAGCTGCAGATGCAGCTGCAGCGAGGTGCACGCGGCCTCGGGGGCGATGGAGTCGACGTCGAGCACGAGGTGCTCGGGGTCGGCCGAGCCCGGTGCGGCGATGTCGAGGTGGAACGGCTCGCCCCGGGCGCCGACCATCTGGCGGTTCAGCAGGTCGTAGCGCGGGTCGTCGGTGAGCTGGTCGGAGTCGAGGTGCTCGGGGCGCAGCGTCGGCAGGATGCCGATCGTCACCGGAGTGGCCCCGACGACGGCGGCGGACCTCCGGGCGCAGCCGATCGAGGCGGCCATGTCGTCCTCGAGCTCGCAGGCCGAGGTGCCCGGCAGCGTCCGCGGCGGCAGGTTGATCTCGAGGTTCCAGCGGCCGAGCTCGGTGGTGAGCAGGTCCGAGGCGGACCGGTCCAGCACGGCGTGGTTGAGCATCGCGGGACGCATGCCGTCGTCGACCAGGGCGAGCTCGAGCTCGACCCCGGTGCGCAGCTCGTCGGCCGCGAACCGGCCCTCGGCCACCATCCGGCGCAGGGCGTCGAGGCAGCGGTGGACCTTGCTGCGGTACTCGTCGCGGTCGGACAGGACGGTGCGTGAGACGACCCGACCCATCAGAGCCGGATCCCGCCTCCCGCCGCGGGGCGACAGCACGGTGGGCTGCCGAGGTGGTCACGGGAGTGCGCCGGGACGGTCGGTACGGCGGTCGGCCCCATCAGTGCCCGGCTCCCTCTCTCGGCCCGCGCCCCTGCCCGTCGAGTCCGGCAGGGGTCGGGCGGTGCTCTCTCCCCCGACGACCCGGCTCACGGTGACACAGCCGTGTGTCACGCACCAGGGTCGCGCACCGTTCGCCTCGTCATAGCGTCCGTTCAGCGGCAGTGCCGTGACGGGCGCCGCCGCTCGGCGCACATGCAGATGCGGTGGTCGCAGGAGCGGGATCGGCAGGTGTGCGCAATCCCGTCGCGGGACCCGTCAGGAGCCGCGCCCGAAGTCCTCGGGCGAGACGTTGTCGAGGAAGGCCCGGAAGCGGTCGACCTCCTCCTCGTCGGGCACCCCGGAGCTCTCCTCCCCGTCGCCCGGGCCGGCCTCGGACTCGTCGTCGTCCACGAGCACCCCGGCCTCGACCAGCACGGCCTCGGTCGCGTGGATCGGCACGTCCACGTGCAGGGCGATGGCGATCGAGTCGCTGGGGCGGGCGGAGACCCGCAGCCCGCGGTCGAAGACCAGGTCGGCGTAGAAGGTCCCGCCGCGCACCTCGGTGATCTCGATCCGCTCCAGGGTGCGGCCGAGGGCCGACACCACGTCGGCGATCAGGACGTGCGTCAAGGGCCGTTCGGGCAACCGGCCCTGCTGCTCGAGGGCGATCGCCTCCGCCTCGGCCAGGCCGATCCAGATCTGCAGGCACCGCTTGCCCGTCGTCTCCTGCAGGAGCACCACCGGATGCCGGTTGGCGTCCGACGCCGTCTGCTGCGCCGCGTCGTCGACGGCCAGGACGCCGACCACCCGCATCTCGCTCACGTTGTCGCCTCCCGTATCCGGGGGACGCCCGACGGTCCTCGGTCGAGTCCCGCTGCGCCTCCCCGGCCGACCCCATCCTGTCAGTCGCGGACCGTGCCGTCAGGGCCGAGCGCCGCACGCCGCACCCGTCTCCGGCATGCCCCCTGCCCCCGGACGGCACACCCGCCGACCGGCCGGGAACGACGGGCCGGGCCGACCCCGACCTCCGACGGCGCGGAGATCAGGTCTGGAACGATGCGGGTGTGGTGCGGATCGTGGAGCTCGAGGACGCGGGGGACCCCGACCCACCCGACCCCCGGTACGACCTCGTCGCCGACTTCCGGGACCTCTCGCGCGCCGACCGCCGCCCCGACCGCCCCGGTGGGCGCGGCCTGGTGCTGGCCGAGGGCACGGTGGTGGTGCGCCGCCTGCTCGCCTCGCCCTACCCGCCGCGGGCCCTGCTCGGCGTGCCCCGGCGGATCGCCGAGCTGGAGCCGGAGCTCGCCCCGCTCGACGTCCCCGCGTTCGTCGCCGACGCGGACACGATGGCCCACGTCGTCGGGTTCCACCTCAACCGCGGGGTCCTCGCGAGCGCCGGCCGCGCCCCGGAGCCCGACCTCGACGTGCTCCTCGCCACGGCGACGCGGGTGGCGGTCCTCGAGGGGGTGAACGACCACGAGAACCTCGGCGCGCTGTTCCGCAACGCCGCCGCGCTGGGCGTGGACGCCGTGCTCCTCGCGCCGGGCTGCGCCGACCCGCTCTACCGCCGCAGCGTGCGCGTGTCGATGGGCCACGTCCTGCACGTGCCGTTCGTGACGGCCCCCTGGGAGGCGCTCGCGGCCGCCCTGCACACCCACGGGTTCGTCCTCGGTGCCCTGACACCGGCCGGCGACGTGCCGCCCGCCGCGCTCGCCGGGCGCCCGCGGGTGGCCCTCCTGCTCGGCGCGGAGGGCCCGGGCCTGTCCGACGAGGCCCTCGCGCTCGCCGACCACCGGGTGCGGATCCCGATGGTGCCGGGCGTCGACTCGCTCAACGTCGCGACCGCCGGTGCGGTCGCCTTCCACGCCGTCGGCAGCGGGGGAGTGGCGTGACGGGCGAGCGCAGCGACGGGGGACCGGCGTGACGGTGCTGGAGGTCGGGGCCCGCCGGGGCCGCGCCCTGGTCGGCGGCCACCCGGTCGGCGCCGTGGCCGACGACGGATGGGGCCACTACGCGCCGGGCGCGGACCTCACCGAGGAACTCGTGGCGCTGCTGGACGACTGGGCCCGCGCCGCCGACGCCTGGGAGCGCTCGGGGGCCGGGCCGCGGTCGTCGGAGGGGGTCCGGGTGAGCCGGACCGGCCGGCACCTCGCGGCGCGGGTCTCCGTCGTCCTGCGACGACCGGTGGACTACCGCGACCCGGTGACCGGCCTGCGCATCCCGCTGCGGGCGGTCACGACCGCGCCACGCGTCCCGCCGGTGCCGCTCGCGGGGACCCGGCGGGGGCGGCGCACGCCCGGCACCGTGTCGACCGTCTTCACCGAGCCCACCCCGTGGGCGACCGGGCTGACCCTCGCGGCGATCGTCGCGGGCCTCGTGCTGGCGGCGAACGTCACGCTCGCGCTGCCGCTGGTGGCCGGCCTGGGGTGGTTCGGGGTGCTGATCGACCTCGTGGTCGTCGCGGGGCTCGTGCCCGCGCTGTGGCTCAACCGCACGGTGCCCACCTGGCGGTGGGCGGTGTGGGGCGCCTTCGTCGGGATGGGGCTGGCGGTGCCGCCCCTGGTGGTCACGGTGCTGACGACGGCCTGAGCCGGTTCCGGCTCAGCTGCGGGGCGAGCGCACCCCGAGCAGCACGTCCTCCCACGAGGGGACGATCGGGTGGGACTTCGTCCGGCCCTTCCCGCCCCCGCCGTCGTCGCGACCCGGATCGGTGCGCCCGGTCTCCCGCGCCCGGGACCGGGACCGTTCCGGTGCCCGCGGGTCGGGGACGGCCCGCGAGCCGCGGGCACGGTTCCCACCCGGCCGGGCGCCCGACGAGGGCCGCGGCGCGGGGCCGCCGCCGACGGCGACCGCCGACTCCTCCTGCTGCTCGTCCTCGACGGCGTCGAGCGCCTCGGCCGGTTCGGCCTGCTCCTTCCCGACGACGTGCCGGGCCGCGCTGCCGTCCGCGCGGCGCGGCCCGGGCGCCGGGGCGAGCCCCATGACGTCGCGGGCCGCCTCGTCGCGCGGCAGCACGGCCCCGCCCGAGGCGCCGGGCGTGTAGGTCCAGTGGGCGAGGTGCTCGGAGTGCCCGGCGCGCCAGGACATGGCGACCACCCAGCGCCCGTCCTCGCCCTTCCAGGCGTCCCACGACGCGTCCGAGGCGTCCTGCCCACGCCCCGAGAGCACGGTGCTGATCGTCTCGCCCAGCGTGCGCGGGTCGGCCGGACCCTCCGCGGGCGTGTGGTGCCCCCGCCGCGCGATCTCGGCGACCCGGGCCCGCTCGAGCAGCACCGGGTAGGCGAACCGCTCGACGTGCGCGGCCGGGACCCCCGCCCCGGCCGCGACGTCGGCGACCGACTCCCCGCTGCGGATCCGCGCCTGGATGTCGCGCGGCCGCAGCGGCGAGGTCGTCTCGATCTCCATCTGGCCCAGGCGCCGCACGTCGCCCCGCGCGGCGGCCCGGAGGCGCTCGTCGGAGGGGATGGTGAACCGCTCGTGCCGGATCGGGTCCTCGAGGATCACCGTCGACGTGTCGTCACCCAGGCCCACGACCCGGAGCTCGCGCATGATCGGCCTCCCCGAGTAGCCCTGCACGTCCGCCGACGACGCTAGGCGAGCGCCTGCCCCCTTCGAGGGAGGCGCGCCGGGCGCGCCGACCCGACCGGGTCGAGCTCCGCTCCGCTGCGCTAGCGACCGAGTGCACCCACCACGTGGTCGATGCACTCGGTCAGCTTCGAGACGTCGTCCGGGTCGACCGCCGGGAACATCCCGATCCGCAGCTGGTTGCGCCCGAGCTTGCGGTAGGGCTCGGTGTCGACGACCCCGTGGGCGCGCAGCACCTTCGCCACCGCCGCCGCGTCGACCTCGTCGGCGAAGTCGATCGTGCCGACCACCTGGGAGCGGTGGACGGGCTCGGTGACGAACGGCGTCGCGAAGTCCGACTTCTCCGCCCAGGTGTAGAGCCGGTCGCTCGAGTCCTTCGTGCGCCCCGTGGTCCAGGCCATCCCGCCCGCGGCGTTCATCCACTCGACCTGGTCGGCCAGCATGATCAGGGTCGCGACGGCGGGCGTGTTGTAGGTCTGGTCCTTGCGCGAGTTGTCGATCGCGGTCGGCAGCGAGAGGAACTCCGGGATCCAGCGGTCGGTCGCGGCGATCTGCTCCACCCGCTCGAGGGCGGCCGGGCTCATCAGCGCGATCCACAGCCCGCCGTCGGAGGCGAAGCCCTTCTGCGGGGCGAAGTAGTAGACGTCCGCCTGCGAGACGTCGACCGGCAGGCCGCCGGCGCCGGACGTCGCGTCGATCGCGACGAGCTTCCCCTCGCTGCCCGCGGGGCGGGCGACGGGCACGGCGACCCCGGTCGAGGTCTCGTTGTGGGCCCATGCGATGAGGTCCACCGAGTCGTCGGAGCGCGGCTCGGGGGCGGAGCCGGGATCGCTGGAGACGACGACGGGGTCGGCGAGGAACGGCGCGCCCTTCGCGACGCCCGCGAACTTCGAGGAGAACTCGCCGTAGGTCAGGTGCAGCGAGCGCTCCCGGATCAGCCCGACCGCGGCCGCGTCCCAGAACGCGGTGGAGCCGCCGTTGCCGAGGACGACCTCGTAGCCCTCGGGCAGGTCGAACAGCGTGCCCAGCCCGGACCGGATGCGCGCCACCAGGTCCTTGACCGGCTTCTGCCGGTGCGAGGTGCCCATGACGTCGGCGGCGTCGGCCACCGCCTGCAACTGCTCGGGGCGCACCTTGGAGGGGCCGCACCCGAAGCGTCCGTCGGCGGGGAGGAGCTCGGCCGGGATCGTCACTGATTCAGCGGTCACCGGCCCATCCTCGCAACATCACCCGGCGGCTGTCCCCACGTATCGGGCCGTCGGGCGGATCGGACGCTCGCCCCGCTGCTCCAGCACGTGGGCCGACCAGCCGGCGATCCGTCCGCACGCGAAGACGGCGGGCATCGTCGCCGCCGGCACCCCGACGAGGTCGAGGACCACGGCGGCCCAGAACTCCATGTTCACCTCGATCGCCCGGTCGGGTCGCCGCTCCCGCAGCAGGGCCAGCGCCGCGTCCTGCAGGGCCCGGGCCGCCTCGTACCGTGGGGAGCGCAGGTCCGCGCAGACCTCGCGCAGGAACCGCGCCCGCGGGTCCTCCGCCCGGTAGACGCGGTTGCCGAAGCCCATCAGGCGCTCCCCGCGGTCGAGGATCCCCCGCACGACGGCGGGGGCGTCGCCGGTCCGCTCGACCTCGGCGAGCACGGGCAGCACCCGGGCGGGAGCGCCGCCGTGCAGCGGTCCGGAGAGGGCGCCGACGGCGGCCGAGAGCGCCGCCCCGGCGTCGGCGCCGGTCGAGGCCACGACGCGCGCGGTGAACGTGGACGCGGCCATGCCGTGCTCGGCGGCGCAGGTCCAGTACGCGTCGAGCGCCGTCGCGGCGACCGGTTCCGCGGTGCCGCGCCAGCGCAGCAGGAACCGCTCGGCGGCGGTCCGGCCCTGCGCGACGGTCCCCGGCGGCACCTCGGGGAGCACGAAGTCGCGCGCCGCACGGGCGACGAGCGTGTGCGCGGCGGCCGCCGCCCGGCCCACGTCGGCCAGGGCCTCGTCGTCGGACCGGTCGTAGAGCGGCGGAAGATTCAGGGCGGCGAGCCCGGCCTGGAGGTCCACCCGCACGTCCCCCGTGCGGATCGGGACCGACTCGCCGTCGTCGGGAAGTTCCGGGCCCTGCGTGAGCAGCGCGAAGACCGCCTCGAAGGGGGAGGAGCCGACGAGGTCGGCGAGGTCGACCCCGCGGTAGCGCAGCGCACCGCCCTCGCGGTCGGCCTCCGCGATCGCTGTCTCGATCGGCTCCCACGGCTGGCTCACTATTTGTCCCATCTCTCACGGGGTTCCCGACGACCGCCGCTGCTGCTTACCGTGGCCGGGTGAACGCACCGATCGCGGACCTGCGTGTCGACTATCGCGCCGGCGAACTCGAGGTGAACGATCTCGCGGCGACGTGGCACGAGCAGCTCGCGACGTGGCTCGGGCAGGCCCGGGAGGCGGGGCTCCCGGACCCGAACGCCATGGTGCTCGCGACGGTCGACGACGAGTACCGGGTGACCAGCCGGACGGTCCTGGCCAAGGACATCGACGAGCGCGGGGTCACGTTCTTCACCAACTACACCTCGGAGAAGTCCCACCAGCTGCGCCAAACGCGGCAGGCGTCGGTGACCTTCCCCTGGTACGGCCTGCAGCGCCAGGCCACCGTCATCGGCACGGTCGAGCTGCTCGGCAAGGAGGAGACGGCCGAGTACTGGCGCGGTCGGCCCCGCACCTCGCAGCTCGGCGCCTGGGCGTCGCCGCAGTCCGCGACGGTCCGTGACCGGGAGGCGCTCGAGGACCTCTTCGCGACGGTGGAGGCCCGGTTCGAGGGCGAGGACGTCCCCCCGCCGCCGCACTGGGGCGGGTGGCGGCTGCTGCCCACGCACGTCGAGTTCTGGCAGGGCCGCACCTCCCGGCTGCACGACCGCCTGCGATTCCGCTTCAACCCCGCCCGCGGCGACTGGGTGGTCGAGCGCCTGGCGCCGTGAGATCGGCGTCTAGGATCGTTCGGTGAGCGAACGACCTCGGCGCGGCCTCCTGGCCGACACGACCCCGCTGCGCACGCCCGCCTTCCGTCGGCTCTGGACGGCGGGCGTGGTCACCGTGGTCGGGGCCCAGCTGACCGTGGTCGCGGTGCCCTTCCAGCTGTACGAGATGACCGGCTCGTCCGCGTGGGTCGGGCTCACCGGACTGTTCGGGCTCGTCCCGCTCGTGGTGTTCGGTCTCTGGGGCGGGGCGATCGCCGACGCGGTCGACCGCCGGATGCTGCTCGTCGTCTCCGGGGTCGGCATCGCCGTGACGTCGGCCCTGCTCGGCGTCAGCGCGCTGACCCATCTCGGTGGGCCGTGGACGGTCCTGGTGATCTTCGCGGTACAGACCGCCTGCCTCGCGGTCAACCAGCCCACCCGGTCCGCCGTCCTGCCGCGCATCCTGCCGCTGGACCAGCTGCCCGCGGCCAACACGCTGTGGTTCACCGTGCAGCAGCTCGGCGCGTTCGCCGGGCCGCTCGTCGGGGGTGTGGCGCTGGCGTTCATCGACGTCGGCGTGCTCTACCTCGTCGACACCGTCTGCCTCACCGTCTCGATCTGGGCGGCCTACCGCCTCCCGCGGCTCCCCGTCGCCGACGACGCCCGGGGCGGGTTTCGCGGCGTGCTGCACGCGATCCGGACGAGCGCGGGGCTCCGCTCGGTGGTCGACGGCTTCCGGTACGCCGCGATGTCGAGGGTGCTGCTGGTCAGCTTCCTCGCCGACCTCGTCGCGATGGGCTTCGGCATGCCGCGTGCGGTGTTCCCGGAGGCGGCGGTCGAGACCTACGGCGGCGGCGCGGCCTACGGGCTGCTCTCGGCGTCGATCGCCGGCGGTGCGGCCCTCGGCGGCCTGCTCTCCGGGCGGCTGCACGGCATCGCCCGCCAGGGCGTCGCGGTGACGATCGCGGTCTGCGTGTGGGGCGTCGGGGTCGCCCTGGCCGGGCTCACCTCGATCCTGTGGCTCGCGGTGCTGCTGCTCGCGGCGGCCGGCGCCGCCGATCTCGTGAGCTCCGTCTTCCGCTCGACGATGCTGCAGACCGTCGCCACCGACGAGATGCGCGGCCGCATGCAGGGCGTGTTCGTCGTGGTCGTGGCGGGCGGGCCGCGGGTGGCCGACCTGTGGCACGGCTGGGCCGCCGACGCGGTGGGCACCGGGGCGGCGACGGCGATCGGCGGGGCGGCGGTCGTCGTCGGGATGCTCGCCGTGGTCCTCGCGTTCCCCGCGTTCTGGCGCTACCGGGCGCCGACGGCGGGCACCCCGGAGGACGCGCCGGCGAGCCAGGCGTGACGGCCGGGGCCGTACCCTCCGGCGGGTGACGACCCCGACCGACCGTTCCGTCACCGCGCTCGTCGTCGCCGTCGTGGTCGGCTACGCGCTCCTCGCGTGGGCCGCGATCGCGCCGGGGCTGAATCTCGTCGGCGGGCTGCTCGGCCTGGTCCTGGCGCTCGCCGTCGCCGCCCTCCAGCTCGGCTACGTCAGCCGGCCCGGGGTGGTGCGCTCGCGCGAGGCGACGGCGGTGGCGCTGCTGGCGCTCGCCTGCCTGGTCGTGGTGCCGGTCGTCGCCCTCGGGGTCGGCTGGATCGCCTTCGCCGGGTTCCTGGCCGGGAGCCTGCGTCTGCTGCTGCCGGCGCGGGTCGGGGCGGGCGGGTTCGGCGCGGTCGTCGTGGCGGTCGGCCTCGTCGCCTGGTTCGCGGGCTCGGCGCCGGTGTTCGCGGTGCTCACGGCGGCGGTGAGCACGGCGGTGACCGGCCTCGTGATCGAGGGGCTGACCCGGTGGTGGCAGCTCACGGCCGCGCGCCCGGTCGTCCCCGTCGCGGCCCTGACCGCCGGGACCCCGGCGTCCGAGGTACCCGACGCGGGCGAGGAGCCCGCGCCGGAGCCGGAGACGGCGGTCGCCCGGGCGCTCGCCGCGGCCCGGCCCGGGCTCGACGGGGCCGGGGTCGAGCTCGCGGTGCTGGGGGAGGACGTGCCGCTGCCGGAGGCGGTGGACGACCGCTTCGCCGCCCTCGTCGACGTGGCCGTCGGGCACGCGGCGCGGCACCCCGACGCCACCACCTGCCACGTCACGATCGTCCGTCGCGCGGCCGAGGCGCGGATCGTCGTCACCCACGACGGCGCCACGGAGGACCCGCGGGCCGAGGACTTCGAGGCCCTCGGCGAGCGCTTCGAGGACGTGGACGGCTCGGTGCTGGCCGAGCGCGACGACGAGCAGTTCACCGTCGAGGGCCGGCTGCCGGTGCCGGCAGCCGCGGACGCCCCGGACGCCGTGGACCTCGCGCGCACCGGCGGCGACGGGGAGGACGCCGAGCCGTGACCGGGCCGGGCGTCGAGGAGGCGCGGACCGCGGGCCTCTACGTCTCGGACACCGCCGCCCGGCTGTCCACGGCCGTCGTGGTCGCGGTCTGTGTGGCGTACGCAGCGGTGAACCTGGCCGGGGCGTTCTCGACCTTCGACCGGGGCGACGCCGCCCTGTGCGCCGGCTGCGCCGTCGGCATCCTGGTCCTGCAGCTCAGCTGTTTCTCCCGGCTCGGCGCCCGCCCGTCCCTGGCGGTCCGCCTCGTCGCCCTCGCGACGATGACGGGACTGGTGTCCCTGCCGTCGGCCTGGCTCGGTGAGGCCTATCTGGGCTTCGGCGGGTTCCTCGCCGGCAGCCTGCTGCTCGCCCTGCCGGTACCGGTGGGCGTGCCGGCCTACCTCGTCGTGGTCGTGCTCGCGGGCGTCGTCCAGCGCCGACTGGAGGGCCTCGAACCGGACTCGCTGTACTCGGTCTTCTACGCGGTCTCCGCGACCGGCCTCACCGGTCTGGTCATCTTCGCGCTGACCCGGCTCGCCGGGTTCGTCCGGCAGCTCCACGACGCCCGGGACGAGCTGTCCCGCCTGGCGGTCGCGCAGGAGCGGCTGCGCTTCGCTCGGGACGCGCACGACCTGCTCGGACTCTCGCTGTCCGCGGTGACCGTGAAGGCGGAGGTGGTCGACCGGCTCGTCGACACCGACCCCGCGGCCGCGCACGCCGAACTGCGGGAGCTGCTCGCCGTGTCGCGCCGGGCGCTGGGCGAGGTGCGCATGGTCGCGGCCGGGGCGGCCGAGCTGTCGCTGCCCGAGGAGCTGCGGTCGGCCCGGTCGGTCCTCGACGCCGCGGGGATCGACCTGTCGGTGCTCGGTGTGGACGTCGAGCTCCCCGACGAGGTGGCGGCGCTGTTCGCCACGATGCTGCGCGAGGCGGTGACCAACGTGCTGCGGCACGCGAAGGCGGGCGCCTGCCACGTCGCGATCGTCCGCCGTGACGAGGGCGCCCGGCTCGTCGTCACGAACGACGGCGCGGGCGGGGTGCCCGACGATCGTGCGGGCGGGGCCGGGGTGGCGAACCTCCACCGCCGCTTCGCCGAGCGGGGCGGGGGCGTGTCGGCCGAGCGGGACGGCGACGAGTTCACCCTGACCGGACGGCTGCCCGTCTAGAGCCAGCCGTGTTCGGCGGCGATGCGGACCGCGTCGACCCGGCTGCGGGCCTGCAGCTTCGACACCACCGAGGTCAGGTAGTTCCGCACCGTCCCCGCCGAGAGGTGCAGTGTGACGGCGACGTCCTCCGGGGTGTCGCCGCGGGCGACCAGCCGCAGCACCTCCAGCTCCCGGGCGGCCAGGGGACACCGGTCGACGCCGTCCGCCGCGCGGGCGAGGTCGTCCGCCACCACCCGGCGTCCGACCGCCACCTCGCGGATGGCGGCCGCCAGCCGCTCGGGCGGGGCGTCCTTGAGGACGAAGCCGTGGACGTCCGCGTCGAGGGCCCGCCGGACGATCGCGGCCCGACCGAGACCGGTCAGGACGAGGATCCGGCAGTCGGGCAGGACGGTGCGGAGCTCGGCGGCGACGGACAGCCCGTCGCGCCCGGGCAGGTCGACGTCGAGCACGGCGACGTCGGGCAGGACCTCCTTGGCCCGCGGCACGATCGCGGTGCCCTCGGCGAGCTCCGCGACCACCTCCAGGTCGGGCTCGGTCGCGAGCAGCGCGACCAGGGCGCCCCGGATCATGTGCATGTCCTCGGCCACCAGCACCCGGATCACGGTCGTGAATTCTTCACTACCGGGAGCCCGGTGCGGTTCGCGATCGTCGTCGCCATGCCCCGACAGATCGTGATCACCCAGAACATCACCCTCGACGGCGTCGTGGAGGCGCTCGACTGGTTCACCCCGGAGGGCGACGGGGACGTCTCCGACCTGATGCCCACCCTGGTCGAGGCGATGGACCGCGAGGTCGCCTTCCTCGCCGGCCGTCGCACCTTCGAGGAGATGCGCGGCTACTGGCCGGCGCAGACCGACGACACCACGGGCATCACCGCGCACCTGGACGCGGTGGAGAAGCTCGTCGTGTCGAGCACCCTGACCGATCCGGCCTGGGCGAACTCGACCGTGCTGCGGGGCGGTGCCGGTCTCGCCGACGACGTCGCGGGGCTGCTCAAGGAGGGCCCGGACGGCGACATCGGCGTCACCGGGTCCATCGAGCTCTGCCACGCCCTGCTCGCCGCGGACCTCGTCGACGAGCTGCGCCTCTACACCTACCCGGTGGTGCTCGGGCGCGGCCGACGGCTCTTCCCCGACGGCGTCGGCCTCCGCCCGCGGCTCGTGGACTCCCGGGCGTTCCGATCGGGCGTGAGCCTGCAGACCTACCGGCTGCACGGATGAGCCGGCGCCTCGTCCTCACCGCCCACGCGTCCCTCGACGGCGTCGTCGACCGCCCCGAGGCCCTGCTCGCGCTCGACGACCGCGACGCCGACGAACTCGGCGACGTCCTGCTCGAGAGCCGGGGCACCGAGGTCGGCCTCCTCCTCGGTCGCCGGACCTTCGAGACGTTGCGCGGCGACTGGTCCGAGGTGGCGTGGGACCCGACCGGCACGGCCCGGCACCTGGCCGGTCTCGAGCGTCACGTCGTCTCCACGACCGTCGACCGGTCCGACTGGGCCACCGCCGTCCTGCCCGGTGGGGAGGGCCTGGCCGACGACGTCGGCGTCCTGCTCAAGCACGGCCCGGACGGCGACGTCGGGGTGCACGGGAGCGTGACCCTCGCCCACGCCCTGTTCGCCCACGGGCTCCTCGACGAGATGCGGCTCGTCGTCCACCCGCACGTGCTCGGACACGGTCGGCGGCTGTTCCCGGCCGGCTGCCCGATGCGCGCCCTGCACCTGGCGGACAGTCGGCCGCTGCGCTCGGGGGTGACCGTCCAGGTCTACCGATGGCGGTGACCCGGGCGTGGGAACCTCGGGCCGTGGCGATCGACGAGGCGGACCGCGCGGCCCGGACGCAGCGGGCGGTGGCCGCGGCGCAGGCCGTCGCCGAGGAGCACGGGCTCGACGTCGGGTCGCCGGTGGTGCTGCACGACCTCTTCTCCGTCGTCGTGCACCTCGCGCCCGCACCCGTCGTCATGCGGATTCCGACGGTGCTGCCGCCGACGCGGCGGGCCGACCCGACCCGCACCCTCGCCGAGCGCCGGGACGAGCTCGCGGTCTCCGTCGCCCTCCGGGAGGTCGGCTTCCCGACGACGGGTCCCTCGCCCCTGCTGCCCGCCGTCCCGCTCGAGCGCGACGGCTTCGTGATGACGGCGTGGGAGTACGTGCCGACCGTGGACCGGGAGCTGGACGACCCGGCGGGCTACGTCGCCGACCTGCACGCGGCGCTGCGGGGGGTCGAGGTCGAGCTGCCCTTCCTGGTGTTCTGGGACGACTGGATGACCGAGATGCTCTCGCTGCTCGCGGGACACCCGGAGCTGGTGGCCCCGGACGACCTCGCCCTCGCCCGCTCGGAGCACGCGCGGATCGACGCGGTGTTCGGATCCCGGGAGCGGTTCGACGCGGCCTTCGCGCACGCGGCGGTGCAGCCGATCCACGGGGACGCGCCCACGCACAACGTCCTCATGACCGCGGACGGACCCGTCGTCACCGACCTCGAGCACGCCTGCCTCGGGCCGATCGAGTGGGACCTCGCCCTGACCGGGCTCGTCGACGACTACGACCAGGCGACGGTGCTGCGCGGCGGCCGCCCGGCGGACCGGGAACTGCTGGCGCTCTGCGAGTCGGCCCGGTGGTTGCAGGTCGTCTGCTGCCTCGGGCTGGCCGACGGGGCGCCGGCCGAGCTGGTCGACGGCGTCCTCCCGCTGGTTCCAATGTGGCGTGCCGCCCTGTGAGTACTAATCCGTGTCAGGACACGGATTAGTACTCACAAGCTTGCGGAGCAAGCGCCTCAGCTCGGCACGGTCGTGCTCACCGAGCCCGGCGAACACCCGGTCGGCCTCGGCGGCCCGCGCCTGCCGGACCGCGCGGCCCAGCTCCCGGCCCTGGTCGGTGACGACGACGAGGGTGGCCCGGCGGTCGTCGGGATCGGTCTCCCGCCGCACGAGGCCGCGTTCCTCCAGGGCGTCGACCACCTCGGTGGCGCTGCGTGGCGCGATGCCGAGGTGCTTCGCCAGCGCCCCGGGACGGGCGGAGCCGTGGCGCATCAACACGCCGAGGGCGCGGAGCTGGGACGGGGTCACGTCCCACGGCGCGAGCGTCGCGCGGGAGGTGTGGCGCAGGCGGCGCGCGACGGCCCAGAACAGGTCGCTGACCGAGGTGGGTTCGTCGTGCTCCACGGGAACACCCTAGCGGGAGTTGCTGTTGTAGCCTCATCATGAGGTAACCTCAGCAAAATCCCACGATCCCAGGAGGCGCTTCTTGCCCCGCCCTTCCGAAGTCTCCGCCGAACAGCGCCGGCTCGACCGCGAGCAGGCCAAGCAGGTCTCGCTGCGCCGCATCGCCCGGCTGTTCGCCCCCTACCGCTGGTCCCTCGCCGTCGTCGTCGCCGTGATCGTCGCGTCGTCGATCGTCGGGCTGGCCCAGCCCTTCCTGCTGCGCGAGGTCATCGACGTCGCGCTGCCGCAGCGCGACGTCACCCTGCTGGTGTGGCTCGTCGTCGGGATGGTGGTCGTCGCCGCCGTGACCGCGGCCTTCGGCGTCGTCCAGACCTGGATCTCCACGAAGATCGGCCAGCGCGTCATGCACACGCTGCGCACCGACGTGTTCTCCCACCTGCAGCGGCTCTCGCTCGGCTTCTTCACCCGCACCCGCACCGGCGAGGTGCAGTCGCGCATCACCAACGACATCGGCGGCATGCAGTCCGTCGTCACCTCCACCGCCACCTCCATCGCGGCCAACCTGACGACCGTGATCGCCTCGGCCGTCGCGATGGTCGCCCTGTCCTGGCAGCTCTCGCTCGTGACGCTGCTGGTGCTGCCCCCGGCCGTGCTGCTCTCGCGGCGCGTCGCCCGGCTGCGGCGCACCATCACCGCGCAGCGCCAGCGCGAGCTCGCCGACCTCAACGTCACCATCGAGGAGGGCCTGTCGATCGACGGCGTCCGCCTCTCCCGCACGCTCGGGACCGGCGACGCGCTCGTCGCCCGCTTCACCGACTCGTCGCTGCGCCTGACCGACCTGGAGCTCCGCAGCCAGCTCGCCGGTCGCTGGGTGATGGCGACGATGTCGATCGTCTTCGCCGCGATCCCGGCCCTGATCTACCTCGGCGCGGGCCTGCCCTGGACGGCGGGCGCGCTGTCGATCGGCACGCTCGTCGCCTTCACCTCGCTGCAGGCCGGCGTGTTCCGGCCGCTGTCCTCGCTCCTCGACGTCGGGGTGTCGGTGTCGGCCTCGCTGGCGCTGTTCGCACGCATCTTCGAGTACCAGGACACGCGGATCGAGGTGGAGGAGCCGTCGAATCCCGTGACGCTCGAGGCGCCGCGCGGCGACCTGCGGCTCGAGGGCGTCACGTTCACCTACCCGGGCAACGACCGTCCGGCGCTGGACGACGTGTCGCTCGACGTCCCGGCCGGCACCACACTCGCGCTGGTGGGGGAGACCGGTTCCGGCAAGTCCACGCTCGGCGCGCTCGTCGCGCGGCTGCACGACCCGGACGCCGGCCGCATCACGATCGACGGCGTCGACCTGCGCGACCTGCGCCTGGACGACCTCGCCGCGATCGTCGGCGTCGTCAGCCAGGAGACCTACCTGCTGCACGCCACCGTGATGGACAACCTGCGCTACGCGAAGCCGGACGCGACCGACGAGGAGATCCTCGCGGCGACCCGGGCCGCCCAGGTCCACCATGTGATCGAGGCGCTGTCCGAGGGTTACGACACGGTGGTCGGCCCGCGCGGGCACCGCTTCTCCGGCGGCGAGCGCCAGCGCCTGGCCATCGCCCGCACCCTGCTGCGCAACCCGCGGATCCTGGTGCTCGACGAGGCCACCTCGGCGCTGGACACCGCCACCGAGCGCGCCGTGCAGGAGGCCTTCGACGCCCTCGCCGTCGGCCGCACCACCCTGACGATCGCGCACCGGCTCTCGACGGTCCGCGACGCCGACCGGATCGCCGTCCTCGATCACGGCCGCGTGATCGAGTCCGGCACCCACACCGACCTGGTGTCCGAGGACGGTCGCTACGCGGAGCTGACGGCCGCGTGACCCTCGTGGTGGCAGCGAAGCGTCGTTGCTGTCATCCAGTGGCAGGAACGCCGCTTCGTCACGCCAGCCCGGTCAGCACGTCCACCAGCGGGCCGGGCCGCAGCTGCACCCCGAGGTGGCTCGTCGCCAGCCCGACCACGCGGAACGGGAACCCGGCGGCGTCGGCGTCGGCGACGAACCGGTCCTGCAGCGCGGGCATCAGCGCCCGGTCGTCCGCGAGCCGCACGTAGGTGCGCGGCACCCGGCCCCACCGCGCCGGATCGACGGTCACCAGTGCCTCGTCGACGACGAGCGCCTCCCGACCGTCCATCGTGGCCAGCATCGCGAGCAGCTCGGTGCGGGTGCCGTCGGCCAGCAGGGCGTCCTGCACCTCGTCGAGGGTGTCGGGGGCCCGCAGGTCCACCCGCAGCTCGCCGACCTCGGCCGGGTCGGCCGTGAGCAACCGTGGCGCCACCGCGTCCAGGGTCGACGGAGCCACGGCCGCATAGGTCGACGGGCCGCCGGCGACGCAGCACCACGCCGACACGTAGACGACGTGCGCGAGCAGGTCCGGGACGGCGTTCGCCACGGCCGTGACCGTCAGGCCGCCGCGGCTGTGGCCGACGAGCACCACCGGGCCGTCGAGCGCGCGCACCACCTCCGTGACCGCAGCGATGTCGTCGGCGGTCGAGAGGCCCACCATCCCGGTGTCGCGGGCGTCGAGGCCGTGCCCGGGCAGGTCGAGCGCGACCACCCGGTGTCCGCGCAGCGCGAGCCCGCGGGCGACGGGACCCCAGCCGGCGGCCGTCGAGAACGCGCCGTGGACGAGGACGTACGTGATCGGGGACGTCGGAGACACAGGAGCACCCCAGGGACGAGGACGGACAGGGCGGCGGGTGCTCAGATCACGGCCGGGACCCTAGGGCGGCGACGACGGCGGGGTCCACCGACTTCCGTGGCCCACCGCCGACATGGCCCCGCCAGGCAACCGGTTGCGCGAATCGTCCCCACTCGGCCCGCGACCCACTACGGTGCCCGCCATGGCGTCCAGTGATGTCGAGATCCGCGCCGGCGGCGCGCATGCGGTCGTCACCGGCGTCGGGGCCGGGCTGCGGACGTTCACCGTCGACGGCGTGCACCACGTGGAGACCTTCGACGGCGACCCGCCGATGGGGGCCGGGTGCGTGCTCATCCCGTGGCCGAACCGCACGGCCGGCGCCCGCTTCACCTTCGACGGCACCACGCACGAGCTCGAGGTCACCGAGCCCGCGAACGGCAACGCGATCCACGGCCTCGTCCGGAAGCACCCGTGGGCGGTCGTCGACCACACCGACGACGCCGTCACCCTCGCGATCGACGTCCCCGCCGAGCACGGCTGGCCCCAGCCGCTGCACGTGGAGACCACCTACGCGCTGGAGCCCACGCAGCTCACCGTCACGCACGTCCTGACGAACACCGGCGACGGCGACGTGCCGGCGGGGGTCGGCACCCACCCGTACCTGCGGGTCGGCGACCACCCCAGCGGGGACTGCACGCTCCGGGTCCCCACCGCCACGGTCCTCGACGTCGACGACCGCCAGATCCCCACCGGCCCGGCCCGGCCGGTCACCGACGACGAGTCGCTCCGGACGCCCCGGTGCGTCGCCGACCTCGAGCTCGACACCTGCTTCGGCGTGCGCCCCGGTGTCGCCGGCGTCCTCGCCGAGCTCACGGCCCCCGACGGCACCGGTACCCGGCTCTGGGGCGACCGCAACGTCGGCTGGGTCCAGGCCTTCACCCCCGGGAGCCCCTTCGGCCGCGAGGGCAAGGCCGTCGCCGTCGAACCGATGACCTGCCCGCCGGACGCGCTCAACTCCGGCACCGACCTCGTCGTCCTGCAGCCCGGGGCGACCTGGACCGTCCGCTGGGGACTGGAGGCACTGCGGTGATCGTCTCCGGAGGAGAGGCCCTCGTCGATCTCGTGCCGGTCGAACGGGGTCCACTCGCCCCGCTCGCGCCGCGGCTCGGCGGCGGGCCGTACAACGTGGCGGTCGGGCTCGGCCGGCTCGAGGTCCCGACGGCCATGCTCACGCGCCTGTCGACCGACGCGTTCGGCGACGCGCTCCTCGGGCGGCTCGCCGACTCCGGGGTGCGCACGGAGCTGATCCAGCGCGGCGACGAGCCGACCACGCTCGCCGTCGTGACCGTCGACGAGGCGGGGCACGCCCGCTACTCCTTCCACGTCGAGGGCACCGCCGACCGGCTGGTGGCCGACCCGGGCGATCCCGGGATGACCGCGCTCGCCGTCGGGACCCTGTCCCTGCTGCTGGAGCCGGGTGCCTCGGTGTACACCGAGCTCGCGCGACGGGCGTCTGCGGCCGGGACCTTCGTCAGCCTCGACCCCAACATCCGCCCGGCCCTCGTCGGGGACGCCGAGACCGTCCGGTCCCGGATGGACGCGATCGCCGCGGTCGCGGGGCTGGTCAAGCTCTCCGACGAGGACGCCGCCTGGTGGGGCCGCGAGCCCGACGAGCTGCTCGCGGCGGGCGCGGGCGCGGTGGTGGTCACCCGCGGCGCCGAGGGGCTCCGGGCGTTCACGACGACGGGGGTGGTCGAGGTCCCGGCGGACACCTCGCGTCCCGTGGTGGACACGATCGGCGCGGGCGACTCCGTGCACGCCGCGCTCCTGGCCCACCTGCACGACCACGACCGGCTCGACCGGGCGGCGGTCGCGGCGATGTCGGCCGACGACTGGCACGCCGCCCTGACCTTCGCCGCACGCGTCGCCGGCTGGACCTGTTCGCGCGCGGGCGCGGAGCCGCCGACCCGCGCGGAGTTGGCTCACCCAGCGGAACAGTGACCGGTGCCACGGGCGCCGACACCGTTTCCCGTGCTGCGGTGATCGCCGCGTGAGCGCTACGGTTCGCGCAGCGTACGACGCCCCAACACCCGCGGGAGTTCGCCTCGGGCTGACGCCGGAGCCGGCGCGGGGACCGACCGTCCCCGCCCCGACGACCGGTGCCGGCCCTCCCTCCCGCACGAAGAAGCGTGAGAGGGATGCATTCGATGGCCGACGACGGCGAGAAGCGCACCGCGACCCTGTCCTATCCGGGCGGGGAGCACACGATGGAGATCGTCGAGGCCACCGAGGGCTCGTCCGGGATCCAGTTGGGCAAGCTCCTCGGCGAGACCGGTCTGATCACCCTCGACCCGGGCTTCGTGAACACCGGGTCGTGCCGCTCGGACATCACCTACATCGACGGTGACGCCGGCATCCTGCGCTACCGCGGTTACCCGATCGAGCAGCTGGCGCAGAACTCGACGTTCGTCGAGACCAGCTACCTGCTCATCTACGACGAGCTGCCGACCAAGACCCAGCTCGAGAACTTCACCGACCAGATCCAGCGGCACACGATGCTGCACGAGGACCTGAAGAAGTTCTTCGACGGCTTCCCCGCCGACGCGCACCCGATGCCGGTGCTGTCCTCCGCGGTCTCGGCGCTGTCGACCTTCTACCAGCGCTCGCTGGACCCGTTCGACGAGCCGAACGTCGACCTCTCCACGGTCCGTCTGCTCGCGAAGGTCCCGACGCTGGCGGCCTACGCCTACAAGAACTCGATCGGCCAGCCGTTCCTCTACCCGGACAACAAGCTGTCCCTGGTCGAGAACTTCCTGCGCATGACCTTCGGGCTGCCGGCCGAGGACTACGAGATCGACCCCGAGGTCGCCAAGGCCCTCGACATGCTGTTCATCCTGCACGCCGACCACGAGCAGAACTGCTCCACGTCGACGGTGCGGCTGGTCGGCTCGTCGCAGGCCAACCTGTTCGCCTCGATCTCGGCGGGCATCAACGCGCTGTTCGGCCCGCTGCACGGCGGTGCGAACGCGGCCGTCCTGACGATGCTCGAGAACATCCGGGACAACCACGGCAACACCGACGAGTTCGTCAAGAAGGTCAAGGACAAGGAGCCCGGCGTCCGCCTCATGGGCTTCGGGCACCGGGTCTACAAGAACTACGACCCCCGCGCCGCGATCGTCCGCGACACCGCCCGCGGCATCATCGAGAAGCTCGGCGGCGGCGACGAACTGCTCGACATCGCGACGAAGCTCGAGGACTACGCGCTCAACGACGACTACTTCGTCGAGCGCAAGCTCTACCCGAACGTCGACTTCTACACCGGCCTGATCTACCAGGCGATGGGCTTCCCGACCGAGATGTTCACCGTCCTGTTCGCCATCGGGCGCCTCCCCGGCTGGATCGCCCACTGGCGCGAGATGATCGAGGACCCGGACACCCGCATCGGGCGCCCGCGCCAGGTCTACACCGGGCCGACCGAGCGCGACTTCGTGGCGCTGGACCAGCGCGGCTGATCCCACCCGCCCTGCCGTTCCGCGTGAGGGGAACCCTCAGCACGCCGGGACGACCGGATCCTCCCCGCACGGCGACACCGCTCGCCGCGTGAGGGGAACATCCGGCCGCCCTGACGTCGTGAGGGTTCCCCTCACGCGTGTTCGGGGGGCTTCCCGACGACGGGTGCGGGTACCTGTCGGGCATGGCTGCTCCGTCCACCGCCGTCGTCTGGTTCCGCCGTGACCTCCGCGTCCGCGACCAGCCGACGTTCCTCGCGGCGAAGGAGCGCGCCGACCGGGCGCTCGCGCTGTTCGTGCTCGACCCGACGCTGCTGGAGCCGGCCGGCCCGCGCCGCACGGCGTTCCTGTTCCGCTGCCTGCGCGCGCTCGACGAGGACCTCGGTGGGCGCCTGCTCGTGGTGAAGGGCGACCCGGCGGAGGTGGTCCCGAGGATCGCCGCCGCGGTGGGGGCCGGCTCCGTGCACGTCGCCGCCGACTTCGGGCCCTACGGGCGACGGCGCGACGAGGCGGTGGAGAAGGCGCTGGGGGACGTCGAGCTGGTCCGCTCCGGCTCCCCGTACCTCACCGAGCCGGGCACGATCACGAAGTCCGACGGCGACCCCTACAAGGTGTTCACCCCGTTCTCCCGGGAGTGGACCAAGCGGATCCGGGACGCGGAGCCCGCCGACACCGACGCGAAGACGCTGACCTGGATGGACCCGTCGGACAAGGACGGCGGTCCGCGGGCGGTGAAGGTGCCCGACGACCCGAAGCTCGACGCCGAGCTCCCCGACGCCGGGGAGAAGGCCGCCCACGAGCAGTGGGAGGCGTTCGTCGACGAGCACCTCACCGACTACGACGACACCCGTGACCGCCCGGACAAGCCGGGCACGAGCCGGATGAGCGTGCACCTCAAGTACGGCACCGTGCACCCGCGCACGCTGCTCGCCGACGCCCGCGGCGACGGCCAGGGCGCGACCTCGTACCGCAACGAGCTCTGCTTCCGCGACTTCTACGGTCACGTGCTCTGGTGGTTCCCGCGCAGCGCCCGGGAGAACTTCGACCCGAAGTTCGACCGGATCCCGCTGGACTCGGGGAAGGAGGCCGACGAGAAGTTCGCGGCCTGGCAGGAGGGCCGCACCGGCTTCCCGGCGATCGACGCGGCGATGCGCCAGCTGCAGGGCGAGGCGTGGATGCACAACCGGATGCGGATGGCCGTCGCGTCGTTCCTGGTCAAGGACCTGCACCTGCCGTGGTGGCGGGGCGCGCGGCACTTCATGGAGCTGCTCGTCGACGGCGACCTCGCCTCCAACCAGCACGGCTGGCAGTGGGCCGCGGGCACCGGCACCGACGCCGCGCCGTACTTCCGCGTGTTCAACCCGGTGACCCAGGGGGAGCGGTTCGACCCGCAGGGCGACTACGTGCGGCGGTGGGTCCCGGAGCTCGCGGACGTCCCCGGCAAGAAGGTGCACCAGCCCTGGAAGCTGCCCGACCCGCCGTCGGGGTATCCCGGGCCGATCGTGGACCACAAGGCCGAGCGGCAGGAGGCGCTCGACCGGTTCAACGCCCTGTAGCCCCTACCGGCCGGTGAACGCCTCGCGCCACGACACCCGCGCCCCGGTGCGCAGCACCGAACGGGCGTAGATGCGGCCGCCGACCCACAGCACGAGCGCGGTGAAGGCGGCGGTCAGGACGAAGGCGAGCACGACCTGCCAGACGGGCACGCCGCCGAGCGCGATCCGGGCCGGCATCACCAGCGGGGTCCACGGCGGGATCAGGGACAGCACCGTGAGCGCGGTCGAGGTCGGCGCCGAGAGCACGA
The DNA here is from genome assembly GCF_050955885.1 of Actinomycetospora sp. CA-084318. Classification (NCBI taxonomy): domain Bacteria; kingdom Bacillati; phylum Actinomycetota; class Actinomycetes; order Pseudonocardiales; family Pseudonocardiaceae; genus Actinomycetospora; species Actinomycetospora sp. CA-084318. Next base: position 5,263,609 of record NZ_CP192098.1, on the reverse strand, counting down.
GGTTGAACCCCGCGATGAAGCCGATCAGCACGACGATCGACACGGGGGTCAGCACGCTCTGGGTGTCCTCCTGGCGGGACACCAGGGAGCCGAGCGCGGCGTAGACCGTCGCGTACAGGGTGAAGCCGAGGAGGTACCAGACCAGCACCGAGACGAGCGTCCCGGTGATCCCCGCCCCGGCGACCAGCAGCCCCGCGGTGCCGGCGACGGCCAGGCCCGCGGCGGTCAGCACGACGAGCTGCAGCAGCCCGACCGCGCCCAGCCCGAGCACCTTGCCCAGGAGCAGCTGCCACGGCCGGACGGTGGCCAGCACGATCTCCACCACCCGGCTGGCCTTCTCCTCCACCACGCCCTGGGCGACCATCGCGCCGTAGGTCTGGATGGAGAAGAACAGCAGGAACGCCCCGAACGCGCCCAGGCCGATCCGCAGGCCCTGCGCCGGGTCGTCCGGCCGTGCGGCGACGACGACCGGTTCGGCGGCCGCGACCGCGGCGTCCCCCGCCGCCGGGTCGGGCAGGAGCTGCTGCTGCGCGAGCAGCGTCGTCGCGACGGTGACGACGGACCCGGTCCCGCTGCCGAGCGACCGGTCGACGTCCACCCGGGGGCGCGTCGGCGGCCCGGACAACGCCGCGTCGGCGTCCCCGCTCGCCACGAGCGCCCGCCCGGCCGCGGCGTCGTCGACCGGGAGCACCCGCACGATGCGGCCCTGGTCGTCGGCGGCGAGCCGCAGCGACGGCGTGATCGCCTCGGTCTCCGGGGCGACCGCGATCGTCGAGGTCCCGGAGTCGCCACCCGGGCCGATCGAGGTGACGAACAACGAGTAGCCCACGAGGATCAGCAGGATCACGGCCGTCGAGACGACGAACGCCCGCCCGCGGACCCGCGCGAGGAACTCGCGCCGGGTGATCAGCAGGACGGTCCTCATGGTGCGGTCCTCCCGCCGACGGCTTCCCGGAACAGCTCGGTGAGCGACGGCCGTCGGTGGGTGAACTCGTGCACCGGGCCGGTGCCGAGCGCGGCCCGCAGGAGCGTCTGGTCGTCGGCGCCGGCGTCGAGGGTGACCACGGTCCGGCCGTGCTCCACCCGGCTCGTCGTGACGCCCGGGACGGCGTCGGCCCAGCCGGGGGCGGCGTCCGGGGCGTCGACGACCACGGTGGCGCCCGGCGCGTCGCCGGCCCGCAGCTCGTCGACCCGTCCCTGGGCGACGAGGGTGCCGTCGCGGACGATGCCGACGCGGTCGCACAGCCGCTCGACGAGGTCCAGCTGGTGGGAGGAGAACACCACCGGTGCGCCGGCGTCGCAGCGTTCCCGCAGGAAGGCGCTCATCACGTCCACCGCCACGGGGTCCAGCCCGGAGAACGGCTCGTCGAGCACGAGCACGTCGGGGTCGTGCACGAGCGCGGCCGCGAGCTGCACGCGCTGCTGGTTGCCGAGGCTGAGCTTCTGCACCTCCTCGCCGGCCCGGTCGGCGATCCCGAGCCGCTCGGTCCAGCGCTGCGCGGCGGCGCGCGCGTCGGCGGCGCGCAGCCCGTGCAGCTCGGCGAGATAGCGCAGCTGCTCGCCCACCGCCATCTTCGGGTAGAGGCCGCGCTCCTCGGGCATGTAGCCGATCCGCCGGCGCCGGTCCGCGTCGATCGGCCGGCCGTCGAGGCGCACCTCGCCGCCGTCGGCGGCCAGCACGCCGAGCACGATCCGCATCGTCGTCGTCTTGCCCGCGCCGTTCGCGCCGACGAACCCGAAGAGCTCCCCGGGACGCACCGAGAAGGTCATGTCGTGCAGCGCCCGGACCGCGCCGTAGCGCTTCGACACGCCGTCGATCTCGAGCACCTGATCACTGTCCCGGCCCCCCGACGGGCTGTCCACTTCAGGGCCGCCACCCGATCGTGATCAGGTCGAACCCTCCCGGGTGCTGGAGTGATCGGCTCCGCATCGAGCAGCATGACCGGGCCAGGGGTCGTGGTTCGCGTGGGGCGGGGGTGGGGGATGCGGCTGCTGGTCGTGCTCGTCGTGACCGTCGCGCTGCTCGCCGCCGCCGCACCGCTCGCGATCACCCAGGCGCCCCGGCTGGACTCACCGGTGCTCGCGCTCGTCGCCTTCGCGGTCGCCGGGCTCGCGCTGCTCGCGGGGCTCGCGCTGCTCGCCCGGGCGGCCCTGCTGCTGCGCCGGTCACCGACGCGCCCCGACGGCGGGTCGGTGCCGGAGGGCGGGCCGGCGCCGGTCCCGGTTCCGGTCGCGGTGCCGGACGACCAGCCGCCGGCCGACGAGTCCGTCACCGAGCCCCGCCCGGGCCCCGACCGGATCGTCCTCGTCCCGACGGCGGGCCGGCTCGCGGTCTCCGTACCCGTCACGGTGCTCCCGCCCCGGCACGCGCGGGACGACGAGCCCGACCTCGACGCTCCCGCTGCTCCCGACGAGGCCGTGACCGATCAGGCGTCCGACCAGGAGCCGGTGACCGTCGGCCAGTCCGACGGCGGCGGGGAGTCCCACAGCCAGGCCCAGGCGAGCTCGGCCTTCGCCGCGCGGTACACGACGACCCGTTCCCGGCGGTAGTCCGGCCCCTCGTAGGCGTCGAGGGCCGGCAGGGCCCGGGCCGGGTCGGTGAGCGTGACGACGTGCCCGTGCGCGGTGCCCGACCCGGCCACGAGCGCCGGGTAGCCGTATCCGGTGTCGTGGACCCGACCGCGCGCGACGGCCGGCGTGCTGCCCCGGGCGGACGGCGCGAGCCGCCACCACGCGGAGGCCCCGGGCTGCAGGGTGCCGTAGACGAAGACCCGGTCCGGCCAGTCCCGCGGGTCGGGGCAGCCGTCGGGGACCACCGTGGCGGCGTCGGGCGGCACCCCCGCCGGCTCGCCGACCAGGTCGCGGGCGGCCGCCTGCGGCACGTCGCGCACCCGCACCGGCGCGCCGTCGACGAGCAGGGGAGCCCGGAGCGGGGCCGCCGGCCAGTAGCCCAGCACCGGGTCGAGCCGCACGCCCCGCTCGTCGAGCACGGTGGCCGCGTGCAGCCACGCCAGGTCGTACCGGGCGCCCCGTCCCTCGCAGCGGTCGAGCACGGCGACCTGCTCGGGGGTCGCCAGCCAGAGGTGGTGCACCTCCGGTGGGGGCCCGGCGCCAGGTGGGGGAGGGCCGGCCGACGATGTGGCTTTCCTGGCACTGGACGCAAGCAGTGACGCATTGCTGGCACCGGAGGTGCCTGCCAGCACCGCCAGTGTCGCCGGACGCGCGTCGTCACGGAGCCGCAGTCCGGCCGCCCACACCGCGGCCACGCCGGACACCGTGACGCGCAGGGCCACGACCGGGCCGGGCAGGCCGAGCTCGTCGCGCAGCCAGGTGATCTTCGACGGGCAGGCGTTCGACCCGTAGGCGAGGACCGGCACGCGCGCGGCGAGCGGGACGTCGAGCCGGTCGTCGATCGCGACCGGACCGACCCGCCAGCCGCCGCGGCAGCCGTCGTCGGGAACGAGCTCGTGCGTCAGCCCGTCGGCGTGCAGATACGAGAAACCCGGCACGACCCCGGGGTAGGGGTCGGCCGGGTACTCGGCGTCCGGGGTGGCGGCTATTCCTTCGCCGCCTTCCACTCCTCGAGGTGCGGCGACTCGTCGCCGATCTTCGTGTGGTCCCCGTGCCCGGTGCGCACGATCGTCTCGCCGGGCAGGGCGAACAGCTTGCGCTCGATCGACTCGAGGATGACCCCGTAGTCGGAGTACGAGCGCCCGGTGGCCCCCGGCCCGCCCTGGAACAGGGTGTCGCCGGTGAAGACGACGCCGAGGTCGGGGGCGTAGAAGCACGTCGACCCGGGCGAGTGCCCCGGCGTGTGGATCATCTTCAGGTCGATCCCGGCGATCGTGAACGTCTCGCCGTCCTCGAGCCGGCCGTCCGGCTCGAGGTCGGGGTGGGTCAGGTCCCAGACCACCCGGTCCTCGGGGTTGAGCAGGATCGGCGCGTCGAGCGCCTTGGACAGCGCCGGGGCGGCGTTGACGTGGTCGTTGTGCGAGTGCGTGCACAGGATCGCGGTGACGTTGCGGTCGCCCACCGCCTTGCGGATCGCCTGCGCGTCGTGCGCCGCGTCGATGACGACGACCTCGCTGGAGTCCCCGAGGATCCAGACGTTGTTGTCGACGTCCCAGGACCCGCCGTCCAGCTCGAACTTCCCGGAGGTCACGACGTTCTCGACGGGCCCGCCGTCGTTCACGCCGGTGCCCACCGTGTCTCCGTAGCCCACCATCTAGAGGATCACCACCGAACGCAGCACGTCGCCGTGGTGCATCTTCTCGAAGGAGGCCTCGACGTCGTCGAGCGAGATCCGCTCGGTGACGAACTTGTCGAGCGGGAACCGGCCCTGCAGCGCGAGGTCGACCAGCATCGGGAAGTCCCGGCTGGGCAGGCAGTCGCCGTACCAGGACGAGCGCAGCGACCCGCCGTGGGAGAAGAACGGCTGGAAGTCGGCCTCCAGCTTCATGTCCGGCGACGGGACGCCGACGAGCACGAGGCGGCCGGCGAGGTCGCGGGCCTCGAACGCCTGCTTCCAGGTGGCCGGGATGCCGACCGCGTCGATGACGACGTCGGCGCCGAAGCCGTCGGTCAGGTCGCGGATGCCCTGCACCGGGTCGGTGTTCTTGGCGTTGATCGTGTGGGTGGCGCCGAAGCCCTTGGCCCACTCGAGCTTCCGGTCCTCGGTGTCCACCGCGATGATCGTGGTGGCGCCGGCCAGCGCCGCGCCCGCGATCGCCGCGTCGCCCACGCCGCCGCAGCCGATGACGGCCACGGTCTCGCCGCGCTTGACCTCGCCGGTGTTGATCGCCGCGCCGGCGCCGGCCATGATCCCGCAGCCGATCAGTCCGGCCTCGGCCGGATCGATGTCCGGGTTGACCTTGGTGCACTGCCCGGAGTGGACCAGCGTCTTCTCCGCGAACGCGCCGATGCCCAGGGCCGGCTTGAGCTCCTCGCCGGTGTCCTTGAGCGTCATCGCCTGCGCGGCGTTGTGCGTGTCGAAGCAGAGGTGGTGCTTGCCCTTGCGGCAGGCCCGACACACCCCGCACACCGCGCGCCAGTTGAGGATGACGTAGTCGCCGACCTCGAGGCCGGTCACGCCCTCGCCGAGCGCCTCGACCGTGCCCGCGGCCTCGTGGCCGAGCAGGAACGGGTAGGCGTCCTCGATGTTGCCCTCGCGGTAGTGCAGGTCGGTGTGGCACACCCCGCACGCCTGGATCGCGACCACGGCCTCACCGGGACCCGGATCGGGGATCACGATCGTCTCGACGGTGACCGGCTTGCCCTTCTCCCGGGACACGACGCCCCGGACCTCCTGCGGCATTCTTCGCCCTCCACGTCGTCGGCTCATGCGTTCATGCGTTCGCGTGCAGGGTTCCACGTGACGCCGGGCACTACGCAAGGTCTGCCCGACGAAAGAACGGGCGGCCGCCTCCGTGGAGGTGACCGCCCGTCCGGGTCGTGCGGGGTCGATCAGACGTGCAGGATCAGACCCGAGCCCTGGCCGCCGCCGCCGCAGAGACCGGCCGCGCCGATGCCGCCGCCGCGCCGCTTGAGCTCGTGGGCGAGGTGGATCGCGATCCGGGCGCCGGACATGCCGACCGGGTGGCCCAGGGAGATCGCGCCGCCGTCGGGGTTGACCCGCGCCGGGTCGACGCCGAGCTCCTCGGTGGACTGCAGCGCCACCGCGGCGAACGCCTCGTTCAGCTCCAGCATCTCGAGCTGGTCGGGCTTGAGGCCCTCGCGCTCGAGCGCCTTGAAGATGGCCCGCGACGGCTGCGAGAGCAGCGAGTTGTCCGGGCCGGCCACCCAGCCGTGGTGGCCGATGCGGGCGAGGATCTCGAGGCCGAGCTCCTTCGCCTTCTTCTCCGACATGATCACGGCCGCGGCCGCGCCGTCGGAGATCTGCGACGAGGTGCCGGCGGTGATGATGCCGTCCTTCGAGAACGCTGGACGCAGCTTGCCCAGGCCCTCGGCGGTGGTGTCGCCGCGGACGCCCTCGTCCTCGGTGACGACGACCGGGTCGCCCTTGCGCTGCGGGACCGAGACCGGGGCGTACTCGGCGTCGAAGCGGCCGTTCTTCGCGGCGTCGGCGGCCCGCTGGTGCGAGGACGCGGCGTAGGCGTCCATCGCCTCGCGGGTCAGGCCGATCGCCTTCGAGAAGCGCTCGGTCGAGGCGCCCATCGACTCGTGGTCGTAGACGTCGGTCAGCGCGTCGTACTCGGTGGCGTCGAGGATCTGGCCGCCGCCGTACTTGTAGCCGCGGCGGGCCTTCGGCAGCAGGTACGGCGCCGCGGTCATCGACTCCATGCCCCCGGCCACGACGACGTCGTAGTCGCCGGCCTGGATCATCTGGTCGGCGATCGCGATCGCGTCGAGCCCGGACAGGCAGACCTTGTTCAGCGTGAACGAGGGCGTCGACATCGGGATGCCGGCGTCGGTGCCCGCCTTGCGGGCCGGGTTCTGACCGGCGCCGGCCTGGATGACCTGACCCATGATCAGGTACTCGACCTGGTCGCCGGAGATGCCGGCCTGCTCGAGGGCCTTCTGGATCGCGGTCGTGCCGAGCTGCTGGGCGGTGAGGTCGGCGTACGCCCCCGAGAGCTTGCCGATCGGCGTGCGGGCGCCGGAGACGATGACGGAGCCGGGCATGGGCTTCCTCCTGGACGTTGTCGGGAGTACTCACGAACACGACGTCGGGTGAGGACCGCGACGACCGCCGGGTCCTCGAACCTACCCGTGTCGGTGCCCGCACCCCAGGGGCGAACATGCCTCCGGAGTGCAGGACCGCTCACGAGGATCGGTTCAGACGGGGCTCATTCCCCGTCGCTGCGCTCGCCCGCAGCGGTGACTCCCGAGTAGCGCGCGACCTCGGCCATCAGGGGCGGCCACTCCTCGCGCAGCGCCTGGTTGCCCATGAACAGGCCCAGGTGACCGCCGGGGGCGGTCCGCTTCCACACCTGGTCCGCGGGCGTCGAGACCGCGTCCGCGGCCCGGAACACCTGGACCGGCGGGGTGATGTGGTCGGTCGCGCCGCCGAGCAGGAACAGCGGGCAGGACAAGTCGGCCATGGACAGCCGCTTCCCGCCGACCTCCAGTCGGCCCTCGATGAGCTCGTTGCCGGAGAACAGGTGCTCGACGAGCCACAGGTAGAACGTGCCGGGCACGTCCTGCGTGTGCTTGAACCAGTCCTCGAAGGCCTGGTAGCGCGCGATGGCGGCCGGGTCGTCGAGGTGGCGGAGCAGGTCGACGTGCTTGGCGATCTCGGCGTCCGGGCTCATCGCGATGAAGCCGTTGAGCACGAACTGGCCGGGCATGTTCCCGCGGCCCATCGCGACCATCGCCTGGTAGGGCAGCTTCCCGTAGCGTCGGCTCGTCACCCGCGACGAGGCGCCGATGGCGGTGTCGCCGGCGTGGAAGTCGATCGGGGCACCGGCGAGGGTGAGGGTGTTGACCCGCTCCGGGTGCACGCACGCGTAGATGGTGGAGAGCCACCCGCCCTGGCAGTCGCCGACGAGGTTGACCGAGGTGTGGCCGGTGCCCTCGAGCGCGGTGTCCACGGCGCGGTCGACGACCGCGACGTAGTCCTCGATGGTCGTGTTCCTCGTGGCCTGCGTGGCGCCGACCCAGTCGAGGGTGAACGCGCGGGTCAGCCCGGCCCTGCGGATGACCTGCATCTGCGACTGGGTGGGCTGGAAGTCGACGATGCAGGAGTCGTGGCCGGCCTGCGGCGGGAGCACGAGGGTGGGCACGACGTCGGTGACCTCGTCCTCGGGGGAGGTGAAGTCCCGCAGCCGCGCGATCGGGGTCTCCCAGACGATCCGGTGCTCGGTCGACCAGGTCGGGCGACGGCGGCTGAGCACGTGGCCCCACCAGCGCACGGCGTCGTACACCGTCCGGTGCGGGGTCGCGGCCTGGGCGAGCGCCCGGGTCGTCACGTAGGCAGTGCCCTCGGCGAGGGCGGTGGTCGCCTTGCGCAGCGTCTCGCCGCGGAAGGTCCGCAGGTAGGCCGCGGGGTCGACCGGGTCGATGGCGGGCGCGTCGGGGGCCTCGGTGGCACCGTCGGTCACCGCGGAACGGTCGCTGGTCACGGTCATCGCCGCATTCCTCCTCGCGCGGCCCGGCGGAGGGGACCGTCCGGGCGCCGGGGCGGCTCCCGGCGACGCCGCCAGGCTGCTCGGCGAACCGTAGGTCCGCTAGGCATAGTTCGCAAACAGCTGCGCACCGGCGCACGGGCGCCGGGCCTGCGACGAACGGCCGGACCCTCGTCACGGGTGTGTCGCAGAACGCATGGATACGTGTGACCGCTGACACCAACGGGCACGTCACCGCTCGGTGGGAGCCGCAGGCGATGCGGACGACGACGAGCGAAGGATGTCGTGATGGCGGACATGACGGGACAGGTCGCCGTGGTGACCGGCGGCGCACGCGGGATCGGCAAGGCGATCTCGGAGCGCCTCGCCAACCGGGGCTGCAAGGTGGCGGTCGGCTACTCCAACGGCCGCGACGCGGCCGCCGAGCTCGCCGAGAAGTACCCCGGGATGACGATCCACCAGGGCAACATCGGCAGCCGCGAGGACTGCGAGCGCGTGGTGCAGGAGGTCTACGACCAGCACGGTCGGATCGACGTCCTGGTGAACAACGCCGGCATCACGGCCGACAAGATGCTCCACAAGATGGAGGTCGACGACTGGGACAAGGTCATCCAGGTCAACCTCTCGGGCACCTTCTACATGTCGCACCTGGCGTTCCAGCACATGCGCGAGCGCGGCAGCGGCCGGATCGTGTCGATCTCCTCGGTGATCGGTGAGCGCGGCAACGCGGGCCAGGCGAACTACGCGGCCACCAAGTCCGGTCTGTTCGGCCTCACCATGTCCCTGGCCATGGAGGGCGCGAAGAAGGGCGTCACCGCGAACTGCGTCGCGCCCGGCTACATCGAGACCGACATGGTCGCCGGGGTCCCGGAGGCCGCCCTGGAGAAGATCGTCGGCCAGGTCCCGCTCGGCCGGCTGGGCCAGCCCGACGAGGTCGCCCGCGTGGTGGAGTTCCTCGCCGACCCCGACTCGGGCTACATCACCGGCCAGGTCTACTCGGTCAACGGCGGGCTCTTCATGTCCTCCTGAGCCGTCCCGACGAGCCCGAAGGCCCCGCCGAGCTCGACGCAGATCTCGTCGAGCGCGGCGGTGGCCGCCCGGCACATGCCGGGGAAGGACATGAACCCGTGCACGGCCCGGGCGTGGTCGCGGTGCCGGGTCGGCACCTCGGCCGCGCGCAGCGCATCGGCGTAGGCCACGCCGTCGTCGTGCAGCGGGTCGACCTTCGCCGTGATCACCAGCGCCCGGGGGAGGCCGCGGTGGTCGGGGGCGAGCAGCGGGGAGCACAGCGGGTCGGTCGGGTCGCCGTCCGGCCCGAGGTAGTTGGCCCGGAAGACGTCCATGTCGGCCTTGGTCAGCAGCGGGCCGCGCTCGTAGGCCGCGGTCGACGGTGCTTCGAGGGAGAGGTCGACGACGGGGTAGATCAGCACCTGGGCGTCGATCGCGGGCCCCGCCTCGCGCGCCATCATCGCGACGACCGCCGCGAGGTTGCCGCCGGCGCTGTCGCCCATCACCGCGACCTGGTCGGTCCGCCCACCCAGGGCGTCGGCGTGGCGCACCGCCCACACGAGTGCGGCGTACCCGTCGTCCCGCCCGGCGGGGTAGGGGTGCTCCGGGGCGAGCCGGTAGTCCACGGAGACCACGAGCGCGCCGACCCGCGCGGCGACCTGCGCGCAGAGCCAGTCGGACTGGTCGAGGTTGCCCAGCGACCCGCCCCCGCCGTGGTAGTTCAGGACGATCGGCAGCCCGTCCCCGCGGCGGCGTCCGCCGGGCAGCGGGCCGTGCGGGCGGTAGACGCGCAGCGTGGTCGGCCCGGCGTCGGTCGCCCCGGTGCTCGCGGCGAGGTCGACCCGCAGGTCGGTCAGCGACACGTCGGCGGGCATCGGCCCGAACACGCGCGAGGTGACGACGTTGTGCGAGAGCCGCCGGCTGCGGGCGCGCGCGAGGTCCTCGGCGGTCATGCGGCTGATGGCGATGACCCCGGCCCGGTCGGTGAACCAGGTGAAGAGGCGGGTGCGCACGTCGATGTCGACCGGGTGGGTCGCCTGCTCCGTCATCCCGTCTCCCTCGCCTCGTCGCGATGTCGCCGAGTGCCCCGTCCGGCGGTCGACCACGACATCGTTGGTCCGATCGGGAACGTGACGGAGATCATGTCCGGGCGTGACGTCGCTCCGCCAGCGCAACCGCCTGCTCGATCGTGGTCGCTCGGTGACCGGCCGTCGGAGCACGGTGAGCCGCGTCGCGATCGGGCCGACCGGCCGCGACGGGCCTGCTAGGGTCTGGATCGAACGAGGGGGAGTAGCTCCCAACACCGCGGTCGACACACTGATCGCCGCTCCCGGATCCGTCCGGGGCGTGCATCCGGTCGCGGCGGCCACCGGGTCCCGGTGGCGGGCGAGACCTTCGGTTCCGATCCCGTTGCACGCACGGGTCGGGCCGGAGACGCCTGGTGGCTCCGGTCCGACCGGAGACGAGAGGACCCTCGTGGACTCCATCGTGGCCACCTTCCTGGCCGCCACGGCCGTCAGCTTCGCCGTCATCTTCGTGGCGGAGCTCGGCGACAAGTCCCAGCTGATGGCGCTGACCTTCGCCACCCGCTACAAGGCGCTGCCGGTCCTGATCGGCATCACGGTCGCGACGGCGGTGGTGCACGCCGTGTCCGTCGGCGTCGGCTACCTGCTCGGCGCGGCGCTGCCCACCTTCTGGATCAGCCTCGTCGCCGCCGTCGCGTTCGTCGGCTTCGGGTTCTGGACCCTGCGCGGTGACCGGCTCACCGCCGACGAGGAGCACAAGGCGGCCCGGTCGAGCGGCTCCGCCGTCGTGGCCGCCTCGGTCGCGTTCTTCCTCGCCGAGCTCGGCGACAAGACGATGCTGGCCACGATCACCCTCGCCACCCAGTACCAGGGCTGGGGCGGCGTCGTCGGGGTGTGGCTCGGCTCGACCGTCGGCATGGTGATCGCCGACGGCCTCGCCATCGTCGTGGGCCGGCTGCTCGGCCGGAAGCTCCCGGAGAAGGCGATCCGGATCGGCGCCGCGGTGCTCTTCTTCGTCTTCGGCGTGTGGCTGGCGGTCGAGGCGTTCCTGACGCGGTGAGCGCTCAGGAGCTCGACGCCAGCGACGACGCCGCCTCGCGGCTCGTCGCGATGACCACGTCGTCGAAGTAGACCGAGCCCTCCTGCGAGATGTCGTCCGAGCGGTAGAGACCGGTCTTGAGGTAGGACACCTCGTCGGGATAGAGCGTGCCGCCGCGCGGCCGGTAGTCCGAGACCACCTCACGGCCGTCCTGGAACACGTCGACGCTGCCCTCGTCGGGGTCGTCGGAGAAGTGGACGCGCAGCACCAGATCGGTCCGCGCCCCGGCGCGGGCCGGGCCGATGTCGCGGCTCCAGTGCTCGCCGATGCCCTCCCCGCCGTCGAGCACGAAGCGGCCGCCGCGCACCTGGACCGAGAGCGGCGGGCTGCCGTCGCCGGAGTTCTTCCACTGGGCGATGACCTGCCAGTCCGAGGTGTCCACCGGGAAGTCCGACGGCAGGTACACCGCGAACCCGAACCAATACTCGTCGCCCGGGCGGAAGCTGCGGTACGCCGGCTCGAGCTCGGAGCGGGTGCCGCCGCCGGGCACGGTGTACTCGACGGCCGTGCGGCCCGGGGCGTCGGGGGACTCGACGGCCCGGGGGTCCTCGGCGTCGTCGGTGTTCCAGGGCGTCACGCGGTAGGAGTCGAGCACCGAGTCCGCGCTGGTCCCCGACCGCCAGACCACGCCCTCCCCGGTCGGCCCCGAGGACGGGCCCCGGCCGGAGCTCGACGTCGGCCCGGCGCAGCCGGCCGCGACGACGAGGGCGAGGAGGGTCCCGACGACGAGCCGCGCGGCGGACGCACGGCGGGTGGGGCTCACTCCGTCAGCGTACGGGCGTGCGGGTGATGCCCCGGTCGTGTCGCGGAGCCGGGGCGGGGCTCAGACCCCGCTCAGCTGCAGCCGCACCCGGCGCTCGACCAGGATCGGCAGGAACGAGCGCACCCGGGCACCGGCGAGCCGCTCGAACGCCTCGGCGACGGCGCCGCGGACGGTGTCGGGCGCGACGCCCTCGGCGGTCCAGCGGGCGACGAGTCGCTCCTCGGTCTCGACGAGGAGGGCGCGGTCGTCCCGCGTGGTGGTGGTGGCGGCCTGCGGCATTCCCGTATTCAACGACCGGAGACCGGTTGTGCACCAGGGAACGACTCGTTGCTCACAGCACCGGGTTCGCGGACGGCGGGCGGCAGCAGGTCGACCCCCAGCGGGCCGCCGGCCGCGAGTGCCGCGCCGACCGGGTAGGCGCGCGCCGCGGCGGGCAGCGGGCCCTCGTCGCCGGAGAGCAGGACCGACACGCCGGCGGGGTCCGCGGCCGGCCGGGCCTCGAGGCCGAGGCGGCGCAGGGTCTGCCCGGCCACGGCCCCGGCGCTGTCGTACAGGCGCACGCCGGGCAGCGCCGCGGCGATCGCGTCCGACACCAGCGGGTAGTGCGTGCAGCCCAGCACCACCCCGGTCACGTCCCGGGGCGTGCGGGCCGCACCGGCCGCCACGGCGTCCGCGATCGCGCGCTCGTCGGCGCTCTCCACGGCCCGCGCGAGCCCCGGGCACGGCACCGCCGTCGCCTGGCCCGGCGCGGCGAACAGCGCCACGAGGTCGGCCTGGTAGGAGCTCGCGCTGGTCGCCTCGGTGGCCCACACCCCGAACGGCGCGCCGCTCGCGGCGGCGGGCTTGATCGCGGGCACGGTCCCGACGACGGGTCGCCCCGGCTCGAGCTCGGCGCGCAGCGGGACCAGGGCGTTGACGCTCGCGGTGTTGCACGGCACCACGACGGCGTCGGCGCCGCGGGCGACCGCGAGGCGCGCGGCGGCGAGCACGCGGTCGACGATCCACGCGCCCGGCCGGGCGCCCCACGGCATGCCCGCCGGGTCCATCAGCAGGTCGAGGTGCGCGTCCGGCCGCAGGTGGCGCAGCCAGCCCGCCGTCGGGAGCATGCCGAGACCGGAGTCGATGAGCGCGATGCGCACGAGCCGATGGTAGACCGGCGTCACACCATGGCCGCGCTGCCCACCTCCGGGTGGGAGCGGAAGAACTCGACCATCGGACCGACGTGGTCGGCGAAGGACGGGCACGCGACGCCGACCTCGGCGAGCAGCGCGGTGGTGGCCGCGGTGTCGTAGAGCGTCGGGTGGGTGAGGTACTCGAGGGTCGACGACGGCACCTGGAACAGGCGGCCGACCCCGGGCACGTGGTCGATGGAGAACGCGGCGAGCGCCGTCGGCATCGGCACCACGCGCAGCCGCTTCCCGCCCGCCGCGGCGAACGTCTCGGCCATCTCGGTGACCGTCGGCGGGTTCGGTTGGGCCAGCGCGACGGTGCGTCCCACGGCGGCGTCGTGCCCCGCGAGGGCGGCGATGCCGTCGACCACGAAGTCCGACGGGACGAGGTTGAACGCCACGCGGTCGGCGCCGCGCGGGAGCGGCATGAGGGCGGTCGCGCCCTGGCGCAGCAGGAGCTGCAGCACGTAGTAGGGGCCGTCGAACTTCTGCGTGTGGCCGGTGGCCGAGTCGCCGACCACCACGGAGGGGCGGTAGATCGTCACCGGCAGGCCCGCGTCCCGCGCCTTCGCGACGACGCGCTCGGCCTCGTGCTTGGTGTGGTCGTAGTGGTTGGCGAACGGCTGGCCGAGCTCGAGGTCGTCCTCGTAGAACACGCCGTCGTAGCGGCCCGACACGTAGCAGGTCGAGACGTACTGCAGCCGGCGCAGGCCGGCCCCGGCGGCGGCCCGCCGGGCCAGGTCGACCACGTGGCGGGTGCCGTCCACGTTCACCCGCCACGCGATCTCCGGGGCCACCGAGAGGTCGTACACCGCCGCCAGGTGGAAGATCTCGAGCTGCTCGCCCAGGAGCCGGTCGGCGACCGCCGGGTCCAGGCCGAGACCCGCCGTCGTGATGTCCCCGACGACGAGGTCCGTCCGGCCCGCGAGCCCGGGCTCGGCCCGCTCGATCTCGGCCAGCGCCTCGCGGGCCCGGCCCAGCCAGCGCTGCTGCACGAGGGCGACGGCGCGGGCGTCCGGGTCGCGGCGCAGCGTCCGGGGCAGCAGCGCGGAACCGAGGAAGCCGGGGAACCCGGTGAAGAGGACGGCGCTCACGGGACGGAGAGTGTCATCTCCGCCCTTGCGGGGCATCTTGCGCTCCGGAGGACTCGTCGCGCAGCGCTGCCGGCGTGACGACGTGGTGGAGAGGTGCGTGATGGCGGAGCGGATCGTCGTGGTGGGGGCCGGGTTCGCCGGGCTGGAGACGGTGAAGCGCCTGGAGAAGGTGCTGCGCTCCGAGATCGGGAACGGCTCCGTCGAGGTCGTCCTCGTGGCGCCCAACGACTACATGCTCTACCTGCCGCTGCTGCCGCAGGTCGCGTCCGGCGTCATCACCGCCCAGTCGGTGACCGTGCCGCTGCCGCGGGCCGTGAAGCGCGCGCACCGGCTGCCGGGCACCGTCGTCGGGGTCGACCTCGACCGGAAGTGCTGTGTGGTCCGCAAGATCTCCGGCGAGGAGGTCGAGCTGCCCTACGACCGGCTCGTCCTCGCCCCGGGCAGCGTCACCCGGCAGTTCGACATCCCGGGCCTGGAGGAGCACGCCCTCGGGATGAAGAACCTCGCGCAGGCCGCCTACCTGCGCGACCACGTGCTCGCCCAGCTCGAGCTCGCCAACGCGGCCACCGACGACGCCGAGCGTGCGGCGCGCTGCCGCTTCGTCGTGGTCGGCGGCGGCTACGCGGGCACCGAGACCGCGGCCTGCCTGCAGCTGCTGTGCGAGGCCGCGCTCAAGCGGTTCCCGCGCCTGGACCCCGGCATGGTCCGCTGGACGCTCATCGACATCGCGCCCCGCCTGATGCCCGAGCTCGGCAAGCGGCTCGGCGAGCAGGCGCTGGACATCCTGCGGCGCCGCGGCGTGGAGATCAAGCTCGAGACCGGCGTGCAGGAGGTGACCGACGAGTCGGTGACCTTCTCCGACGGCGAGGTGGTCCCGTGCCGCACGCTCGTGTGGACCGCAGGCGTCACCTCCAGCCCGCTGGTCAAGAACCTCGGCGTCGAGCTCGTCCGCGGGCGGCTCAAGGTCGGGGCCGACCTGCAGGTCGAGGGCCACCCGGGCGTGTTCGCGCTCGGCGACTCGGCCGCCGTGCCCGACCTCACGCAGGACGACCCCGAGGCGATCTGCCCGCCGACCGCCCAGCACGCGACGCGGATGGCGGTCACCGCCGCCGACAACGTGGTGGCCTCGCTGCGCGGCGAGCCGCTGTCGCAGTACAAGCACCACGACCTCGGCCTCGTGGTGGACCTCGGCGGATCCCAGGCCGTGGCGCACCCGCTGAACCTCGAGCTCAAGGGCGCACCGGCCCAGGCCGTCACGCGGGGCTACCACCTGTTCGCGCTGCCGCTGACGCGGACGCGGGCGCGCGTCGTCGCCAACTGGATCCTCCACCTGTTCGGCGGGGACGACTTCATCCGCATCGGCTTCCTCGCCGACCGCCGGGCCACCGTGGACGAGTTCGAGGGCACCACGTCCTACCTGACCCGCGACGAGATCCGCGCGCGGGCCTCCTGAGGCGGTCCTAGGCTCGCCCGATGCCCCACCTCGACGACGTCGTCGCCCCCGACGGCACCCGGATCCGCTGGTGGGACAACGGGTGCGTCGGGCGGCCCGCCCCCGACGTCGTGATCTCCAACGGCCTCGGCGCCTCCCCGGCGGCCTGGCCGTGGCTGGGAGGTGACGGGCACCCGTCGTCGGGAACGCCCCGGGCCGTGACCTGGCACCACCGCGGGCTCGGCGGGTCGGAACGCCCCGCCGACCCGGAGCGGATCACGATCGGCGACCACGTCGACGACATGTTCGCCGTGATGGACGCGGCGGGGATCGACTCGGCCGCGGTGGTGGGCTGGTCGGTCGGCGTGGCGGTCGCGTTCGAGGCCGCCCGGCGGGCGCCGGAGCGGGTCTCGTCGCTGCTGGTGCTCGGCGGCGTCGCCGGGGGCGGGTTCCGCAGCGGACCCTCGTGGGCGCCGGAGTTCCTCTCCCGCGGGATCTCGACGGCGAGCGCGTGGTCGTTGCGGATCGTCGGGCCGCCGGTGGCGGGGCTGATCTCGCTGCTGCCGCGCAGCCTGGACGCGAATGCCCTGGCCGCCCTCGCGCCGCCCCCGCTGCAGACCCTGGCCGAGGTGGCGCGGGAGTTCTCCCACCACGACTGGACCTGGTTCTCGCAGATGGTGCTGGCGGCCGGGAAGGAACCGCCGATCCCGGTCGACGCCGTGCGCGTCCCGACCACGGTGGTGGCCGGCGAGTTCGACACGATGGCGCCGGTCGAGGACATGGTCGCGCTCGCCGACGCCGTGCCCGGGGCCCGGCTGGTCCGGGTGCCCGGCACGCACTTCGTGCCGCTGCAGTTCCCGGACCTGCTCGCGGCGGAGCTGGACGCCCTCAGGACCTCGACGCGATGACGCGCAGCGCGAGGTCGTAGCCGAGCGTGCCCGCCCCGGCGATCACCGCGGTGGCGACCGGCGAGACGTAGGAGTGGTGCCGGAACGGCTCGCGGGTGTGCACGTTCGAGATGTGCACCTCGACGATCGGGCACGGGATCGCCGCCAGGGCGTCGCGGATCGCCACCGAGGTGTGGGTGAACGCGCCGGGGTTGACGACGACGCCGGCGAAGCCGTCCATCGCCTCGTGGATCGCGTCGATGAGCACGCCCTCGTGGTTGCTCTGCCGGGCGTCGACGTCCAGCCCGAGCTCGGCGCCCAGGGCGCGGGCCCGGTCGTCGACGTCGGCGAGGGTCTCCGATCCGTAGATCCCGGGTTCCCGTCGACCGAGCAGGTTCAGGTTGGGCCCGTGGAGCAGGAGCACCCGACGAAGACCTTGCGGTTCACGATTCTGCGACACGGACACTCCACATCATCACACAGCGATAACAACAGGGGTGTGATTCGAGGGTCAAGGTCCCGGGCGGGGACGCCGATATGAGGACAGCGCCCACCGAGGGCGGTTCGCCTGAACGAGGCAACACTGGAGACGGAGTCTGTATGAGGACGGTTCTGATCTGCGACGACCGGCGCAGTGTCCGCGAGGGCCTGACCCGTGTCATGTCGGCCGTGCCCGGCGTGCAGCGCATCGACTGCGTGGCGACCCCGGAGGACCTGCTCGCCCGGTACGCCCGCCAGCCGGTCGACGTCGTGTTCATCGGGACGCAGCGTGCGGTCAGCTCGGGCGCGGAGGCCACCCGCCGGCTCGTGACGGCCCACCACCAGGCCAACGTCATCGTCTTCGGCGCGCCCGACGACGCCGGCAGCATCGCCGCCGCGATCGCGGGCGGGGCGCGGGGCTACCTGCGCTGGGACGCCTCGCGGCCCGAGCTGGTCGCCGCGCTCGCCTCGACGACGATGGGCGACGTCTTCCCGGCGCAGCGCCAGTCCTCGGAGCCGGGTGCGGGCATCAACCTCACCGAGCGCGAGATGCAGGTGCTGCGGGGGATGAGCCAGGGCAAGAGCAACGGCCAGATCGGTCGTGAGCTCTACCTGTCCGAGGACACGGTGAAGACGCACGCGCGCCGGCTGTTCCGCAAGCTCTCGGCCTCGGACCGCGCGCAGGCGGTGGCCCAGGGCTTCCGCTGCGGCCTGGTCAGCTGATCGGAGTCGCGACCCCGGTCGTGGACGCGAACCGCCGAGTCGGAGGCGGCGGCATCGCGCGAGGACCGGAGGGACACCGACGTCGCGGGGGCCTCCCCGCGAGCGCGGGAGCACGCCCGACCGGGCAGGGTCCGGGCGTGCTCTCCCGCGATCAGCCGGACAGTGGGCCGACCGTCGCCGCGATGCGGTGGTCGGCGATCTCGGTGCGCGTCCGTCGGGCCGCACCGAAGCGGTGCCGGATCCCGTCGGGACCGGCGAGCCAGCCCTGGTAGGCGTCGAGCCGGTGGTCGAGCCGCTCGCCGTCGTCGGCGATCACGGTGACGACGTAGCGGGACTCCCGCTCGAAGCGGTAGCGGGGTGTGGGCGGGGTCTTCACGGGCCTGGCCATCACCTGAGATCGTACGGGCACGGAACGACCGGGCCCGGAGAACACGCGCAGCCCCCACTCGCGAGGGGCGGCGCGGAGGCGGTCGGCTCCTGACCGCCTCCTGCGGCACGATCGGGCCGTGCTCGAGACCTCGGCCCGCCTGCTGCGCCTGCTCTCGCTGCTCCAGACCCGGCCCGAGTGGTCCGGCCCGGAGCTGTCCGAGCGGCTCGGCATCTCGGTGCGCACCGTGCGCCGCGACGTGGAGAAGCTGCGCTCCCTCGACTACCCGGTCGAGGTCGACCTCGGGCCCACCGGCGGGTACCGCCTGGGCGCCGGTGCCGCGCTCCCCCCGCTGCTCCTCGACGACGAGGAGGCGGTCGCGGTCGCGGTGAGCCTGCAGACGGCGGGCGGGGCCGGGATCGCCGGGCTCTCCGAGACCGCCGTCGGCGCGATGGTGAAGCTGGAGCGGATCCTCCCCGAGCGGTTGCGACGCCGGGTCGCGGCGGTCGGCGTGTCCACCGTGGCGCCGATGCGGGCGACGCCGTCGGTCGACCCGGCGACGCTGGTCGCCGTGGGCGGGGCCTGCCGGGACCGGCGGGTGCTCGACCTGGACTACACCGCGCACGACGGCACGGGGACGCGCCGGCGGGTCGAGCCGCACCACCTCGTCGCCTGGGGCCGGCGCTGGTACCTGCTTGCCTACGACCTCGGGCGCGACGACTGGCGCACGCTGCGCCTCGACCGCGTCGTCCCGCGGGTGGCGCCGGACGGGCTCGCGACCGGACCCCGGTTCGTCCCGCGGGAGGTCCCGGGGGGCGACCCGGCCGAGTACGTGGCGTCGAAGGTCCGCGACGTGCGGCCCGTGCGCTGCCGGGCCCGCGTGCACGCCACGGTCGAGGAGGTCCGCGCCCGGCTGTGGACCGACCAGGCGGGCGTCGACGACCTCGGCGACGGCACCTGCCGCGTGCGGCTCGCGGGCGACGACGTCCACGGCGTCGCGGTCGTGTTCGCCGCGCTGGGCTTCGAGTTCGAGGCCGAGGAGCCCGCCGAGCTGGGTATCGCGCTGCGCGGGATGGCGCAGCGCTGCGGCCGTGCCGCAGATTCCTCGACGCGGGGTGGTGCACCCGGGCCGAGTTAGGCTAGGCTCACCTCAGCGAGATCGACAGCACGACGATCCGCTCACGATCCGGCCGCGAGGGTGTTGTGGTGGCGCCCGAGGTGGCTGCGCAAGAGGAGGGCGCCGGGCTCGAGGGACGAGCCCGGCGCCGTCCTCGTCATCGTAACCCCTCAGGCGGGGCGCAGGCCCGGTGAGCGGTCGGCCACCGTGAAGGCCGCCGCCGTCCGCACCGGGGCCCCCGGCGTCGAGACCCGGTCCACCACGCGGACCGCCGTCCGCAGCACGTCCGGCTCGAACCGCGCCGTGAGGTAACCGCGCCGGTCCGACCCGAAGCGGATGTGCGGGTTCTCCGCCAGCGCCTCGGTGACCTCCGCGGGCGTGTCCGCTCCGTCGCCGCCCGAGGTGATCGAGCTCGACACCAGCTCCGTGCCGACCACCGGCGAGCTCGGGTCGCCGTAGCGGGCCTTCACGTCGGCCACGTACTGGGTGTGGATGTCGCCGGAGAGCACGACCGCGTTGCGCACCTGCGCCTGCTGCCACGCCGCGACGATCCGGTCCCGCTCCACGGCGTACCCGTCCCAGGCGTCCGGGTTGAACCCGCGCGGCGGGCCGGGCACGAGGTCGAGCGCCGAGAAGAACACCTGCTGCCCGAGGACGTCCCACCGGGCGCGCGAGCGCCGGAAGCCGTCGACCAGCCACCGCTCCTGCGCACCGCCGGTGAGCGTGCGCCGCGGGTCGGTGAGTTCGGCGCAGTCGCTCGGGTAGGTGTCGCCGCAGGCCTGGTCGTCGCGGTACTGGCGGGTGTCGAGCATGTGGAAGGTGGCCGTGTCGCCCCAGGACAGGCGCCGGTAGCACTGGATCGACGAGCCCCGCGGTCGCTGCGCCGGGCGCACCGGCATGTTCTCGTACCAGGCCTGGAACGCGGCGGCCCGGCGCTGCAGGAACCCCGGGTCGGGCTTCTCGGGGACGTCGCCCGCCCAGTTGTTCGATACCTCGTGGTCGTCGAACACGCTGATCCACGGGGCGGCGGCGTGCGCGGCCTGCAGGTCGGCGTCGGCGTGGTGGTAGGCGTAGCGGGTGCGGTAGCCGGCGAGGTCGCGCGGCTCGGGGGTGTCGTAGCTGCGCGGGTTGCCGCTGGGGGCCCGGTAGGTCCCGGCGGCCTCCTCGTAGATGTAGTCGCCGAGGAACAGCACCAGGTCGGGCTGCTCCTCGGCCATGCGCCGGTAGGCCGTGAAGAAGCCGTGCTCGTACATCGCGCACGAGGCGAACGCGATGGTCAGCGGGGCGAGCCCGCGCGCCGGGGCGGTGCGGGTGACGCCGACCGGCGAGATCCGGCCCCGGGCGCCGAAGCGGTAGAAGAACGTGCCGCCCGCGGGCAGACCGCGCGCCTCGACGTGCACCGCGTACCCGTCCTGCGGGCCGGTCCGGGTGCGCCCCGACGCGCGGACGCGGGAGAAGCGCTCGTCGTCGGCGATCTGCCAGTCGACGTCGACCACGCGCTCGGTCATCCCGCCGTCGGGCTGCTCCGGGTCGCGCGCGAGGCGGGTCCAGAGCACGACGGAGTCGGGCGCGGGGTCCCCCGAGGCGACGCCGAGGGTGAACACCTCGCCCGCCGGGGGAGCGGCGAGCGCGCGCGGGACGGTGAGGCTGCTGGTGGCCGCGGCGGCGAGCGCGGCGGCGCCCCCGAGCAGGACGGCCCGCCGTGTGGTGGTGGGGGACACCGCTGCATGGTCGCCCGGACGTGGGTGCACCCGGATGGCCCGTGTGCGACGTCCGGGCGAGCGTCGGGTGTCGGGGCGGAGACCGATCCGGACATGCGGCGCGAGGGGCACGTTCTCCGCGAGGTGTCCGAGGGGCAGCTCCCGGACGACTTCCCCGAAACGGCACCCACGGCCCGCGGGGCGCTCCTACCGTGAGGACGTCGATCATCACCGACGGGTCAGGAGCAGCCGATGTCCCAGCCGTTCGACGCCGACATCGCCGCGATGCGCGCGGGGGCGAGCCAGCTCTCGGCGGCCGGGAGCGGCTTCTCCGCGGCGGGTGCGCAGGCCGCGGGCGCGGCGGGCTCGGCCGGGGGCGGCGTGAACGGTGGCGGGCTCGCCGGTGCCCTGGCCGCGCTCGGGGCGGAGCTGCAGAGCCGCACCCAGGAGTTGGCGGCCGCCGCGGCGGCGGCCGCCGGGAACGTCGAGGCCGCGGCGGGGAACTACGAGACGGCGGACGCCGGGGCGGCCGGCGCGATCGACGGCACCGTGCCGGGTGGGGCGGCCGACGCCGCCGCGAGCCGGACGATCCGCTAGAAGCGCGCCCCGGCGTCGGCAGCGGCGGCGTAGATGCCCAGGACCCCGGCCAGCAGCGGCAGCACGGACACGGCGACGCCGGTCTCCAGCCACCCCAGCAGCCGCTGGGTCCGGGGTCGGCGCCACCAGTCCGCCACCCCCTCGTCGGTGAGCTCCGCGGTCCGCAGCGCGCCGCCGAGTCCGACGAGTCCTCCGATCACGGCGACCGCGACGGCGGCGACGACCGCCCTCCCGACCGGGCCGCCGCCGAGCACCACCGCCCACGCCACGCCCGCGAGCCCGACCACCCCCGCCCCGACGGCGGACGCCGACTCGCCCACGAACACCGACCGCCGTGCCCGCAGGACCGCCGTGACCGCCACGGCCGCGCAGAAGCCGAGGACGATGCCGCCCCCCGACGAGGTCGCCAGCACCCACAGCCCCACCGCCGCGGCCGTGCTGCCTGCGAGCACCGCCAGGTCGAGGGTCCGACGGGTCGCCGCGGCGTGGTCGAGGAGGTGCTCGGCGTCCTCCCGTGGCTCGATCCACGTGCGGCTGCGCGTGACGATCCACGGCAGCGCCACGAGCAGCACGAGCCACACCGTCAGGGCCACCGCGATCGCACGCGGGGCCGGCAGCAGTCCGCCCGCCACGAGCGCCGACGGCAGCGAGAACCCGGCACCGAGCGTGCCGGCCGCGGCCCACCACGATCCCCGCTCACCCACCACCAGCCACGCGGAGGCGGCGCCGACCGCGAGCGCCGAGCCGGCGAGCGTCAGCACGAGCGGCAGGCCGCCCCGGGCCACGAGACCGCCCGCCACCCCGGCCGCGGTCCATGCCGTGAGCGACGCGAGCGCGGCCCCGAGCGTCGGCAGGTCGGCGCCCGGGGGCGGGCCGTCGAGCGGGGTGGTCGCGCGGGTGCGGCGCTGCAGCGCGGCGAGGCCGAGCAGCATGCCCGCGAGCGCCAGCGGCACGAGCGGACCGCCCGGCACCGCGAGCGACAGCGACGCCCCGACCGCCGCGACGGCCACGAGCAGCGCGGTGACGAGCACCCCGACGCGCCGCACGGTCCACCGCGGCAGACGACCCGCGCCCTCGGCCAGGGCGACGAGCCCGTCGTCGACCGGCTGCGCCGGGCGCGGCATCGGCCACGGCCCGAGGTGCAGCACGTCGCCGTCGCGCACGCCCGCGGCCTCGAGCGAGATTCCCGGCGGCATCGGGCCCGCCCCGGTGCGGTGCAGGTACCAGGGCCGGCCGTCCGCTCCGCGGACCAGCGGGGCTCCGGGCAGCAAGCGGGCCGCGAGCTCGTCGACGACCTCCGCCACCGTGGCGTCCGCGGGCAGCGCCGCGTCGACCGCGCCCTCGGGGCCGCACACGCGCACCGTGCACCAGGAGCCCTCGACCGCGGGCCGGTCCCGGCTACCGGCGACGGGCGCGGAGGGCTGACGGGCCATGGCCATGAACGACATCCTGATCCATCGACCACCCCGCGGTGGGCCGGTTCGACCAACTCCCGACCCCGTGCGACTCGTCGACCCGCCGGCGTCGAGCGGCGGGGCGCCGCCCACCCCGTGGACCTACGCGCTGTTCCCGCTCCTCGGCAGCGGCGGCATCCTGGTCTTCGCGATCGTCAACCGGAACCCGATCTACTTCCTCGCCGGCGGGATCTTCGTGATCGGCGCGCTCGGCATGGGCGTGATGATGTTCCTGACGACCCGGCGCCGGTCCCGCGAGCAGGGCACCGACGCCCGGCTGCGCTACGTCGCCCACCTCGCCGACGTCCGCGCCCGGCTGCGGGCGGCCGCGGACGACCAGCGCCGGGTCGCGGAGGAACAGCACCCCGACCCGCCGCTGCTCGTCGGCTTCCCGGACCGCGCCGAGCGGCTGTGGGAACGGCGCCCGGACGACCCCGACTTCCTGCTGCTGCGCGTCGGGCGGGCGCGCGTGCCGGGCGTCGCCGCGCCCGTCCTCGCCGACGCCGATCCCACCGAGCCACGCGACCCCGGCACGGAGGCCGCCGCGCGGCGCCTGGTCGACCGCCTGGGCCCGGTCCCCGACGTGCCCGTCGCGGTCCCGCTGCGCGGTGCGGTCGCGATCGTCGGCGACCCGGTGCGCGGCCGGGCCCTCGCTCGCGCGATGGTCGCCCAGCTCGCGGCCCTGCACGCCCCCGACGACGTCCGCCTCGCCGTCTGCTGCCCGGACGGGCCGGACGCGCCGGCCGACCGCGCGGCGTGGGACTGGGTGAAGTGGCTGCCGCACGCCCGGCACCCGGCCGGCGGCGGGGCCGACGGGACCGGTCTGCTCGTCGCCGAGGACGCCGACGGACTGCGGCACCTGCTCGCCGCCGAACTCGCCCGTCGGCGCTCGGGGGGCCGCCCGGGAGGTCCGGCGGCCGGGCCCGCGCTCGTCGTCCTCGTCGACGGGGCGCTGCCGGTGCCCGACCCGCTCGGCGACCTGCCCGCCCTCGGCGTCGGGGTCCTGCACGTCGTCGCGGACCCGCTGGACCGCCCGGCGGCGGCCGAGGTGACCGTGCCCGTCGGGGCCGACCACGGGATCGAGGTCCGCCGCGGCCGTGACGGGACCCCGCCCCCGGAGCTGGCCGCACTCGCCGTCGTGACCGGGCTCGTCCCCGACGTCCTCGGGCTCGCGGAGGCGGAGACGCTCGCGCGGCGGCTGACCCCGATGCGGCTCTCGCGCCGGGCCGGACGCGGGGCGCTCGCCGAGGTCAACGGGCTGGCCGGGCTCCTCGGGATCGACGACGTCGCCGCCCTCGACCCCACCGCCACGTGGCGGCGCCGCCCGGAGTCGGACCTGCTGCGCGTGCCGCTCGGCGTCGACGCCGACGGGACGCCGGTCGAGCTCGACCTCAAGGAGGCGGCGCTCTCCGGGATGGGGCCGCACGGCCTGGTCGTCGGCGCGACGGGGTCGGGCAAGTCGGAGCTGTTGCGGACGCTGGTCACCGGGCTCGCCGCCACCCATCCACCGGACGACCTCGCGCTCGTCCTCGTCGACTACAAGGGCGGCGCGACGTTCGCCGGTATGGCGACGCTGCCGCACGTCGCCGGGTCGATCACCGACCTGGAGGACGACCCGGAGACCGTCGAGCGGTTCGGGGACGCGCTGCGCTCCGAGCTGCGCCGTCGCGAACAGCTGCTCCGAGACGCCGGCAACCTCACCGGTATCCGGGAGCACCGCCGGCTGCGGCTGGCCCGTCCCGATACGGTGCCGGCGCTGCCGCACCTGCTCGTGGTCGTCGACGAGTTCTCCGAGCTGCTCACCGCCCAGCCCGACTTCATCGACCTGTTCGTGCAGGTCGGACGGGTCGGTCGCTCCCTCGGGGTGCACCTGCTGCTCGCGACGCAGCGCCTCGAGGAGGGGCGGCTGCGGGGCCTGGACTCGCACCTGTCCTACCGGCTCGCGCTGCGGACGTTCTCGGCCGCCGAGAGCCGCACGGTCATCGGGAACACCGACGCCTTCGACCTCCCGCCGGTGCCGGGCTCGGCGTACCTGAAGGTGGACACGAGCGTGTACCGGCGGCTGCGGGTGTCGACGGTGTCCGCGCCGTACGTCGAGCCGGTCCGGGGCGTGGTGCGCCGCCCGCACGCCCGGGTGTTCCGCGCCTTCGACGGGCGGGGCGAGGTCGGCGACACCCTGCCCGCCCTCGGGCTCGACCTGTCCGACCCGGAGCAGCGGTCCACCCTCGACGTCGTCGTCGACCGCCTGCGCGCGGCCGCGGAACCCGTGCACCAGGTGTGGCTGCCGCCGCTGCCGACGGCGCTGCCGCTGACCGCGGTGCTGCCCCGCCCGGCCCTCAGCGCCGGACGGGGCCTGCTCGCGCCGCGGCCCGCACCGCTGTCCGTCGGGCTCGGCGTGGTCGACCGCCCCGACCGGCAGGCCCAGGAACCGCTGGTGGTCGACCTGTCGGGCACCGGGGGCCACCTCGGGGTCGTCGGCGCCCCGCGGACGGGCAAGAGCACGGCGCTGCGCACGCTGGTCACGGCGGCGGCCCTGACGCACACGCCGGCCGAGCTGGTGGTCTACGCCGTCGACCTCGGCGGCGGGTCGTTGGCCGCGCTGGAGCGGTGGCCGCACGTCGGAGGCGTCGCGGGACGGCAGCGGCCGGACGTGGTGCGGCGCCTGGTCGCGCAGCTCGAGTCCCTCGTGGCCACAAGGGAGCGCACCTTCGCCGAGCGCGGCGTCGAGTCGATGGCCCAGCTGCGCGACCGGCCGTCGACCGAGGTCGCCGTGGTGGACCCGGAACCGGACGTCCTGCTGCTGGTCGACGACTGGGGCGCGCTGCGCGCGGAGTTCGAGGACCTCGAGCCACGGCTCACCGCCCTCGCCGCGCGGGGGCTGGGGTACGGGCTGCACCTCGTCGTGACGGCGGGACGCTGGTGGGACATGCGCCCGGCGCTGCGCGACGCGCTCGGCACGCGGATCGAGCTGCGGCTCGGCGACGCCGCGGACTCCGTGATCGACCGGCGGGCCGCCCGCAGCGTGCCGACGACCCCAGGGCGAGCCCTGGTCGGGGCGGGGTTCAAGGCGCAGCTCGCGCTGCCCGTGATCACCGACGGGACGGGGTGCACCGAGGACGCGGCGACCACGGCGGCGCGGGCGGCCGCGGGCTGGTCGGGTCCGGCGGCGCCGCCGATCCGGATGCTCCCGCCGCTGGTGTCGCTGGACGATCTGCCCGCCGGGACGATCGGGCGGCGCGAGAGCGACCTCGCGCCGCTCCCACTGGACCTGCTCGGCGGCCGGGATCCGCACCTGCTCGTGCTCGGCGACGCCGGGTCGGGTCGCACCGCGACGCTGCGCGCGGTGGTCGCCGCCCTCTGCGCGGCGTATCCGCCGGCGGAGCTGCGGGTGGTGGTCGTCGACTACCGACGCACCCTGCTCGACGCCGTGCCGCCCGAGCACCTGTCGGTGTACCTGGGGTCCGCGCCCGCCGCGGCGGAGACGCTGCCCGCGGCGGCCGCGAAGATGGCCGCCCGGCTGCCCGGCCCCGACGTCGCGCCGGCCCGGCTGCGGGCCCGCGACTGGTGGGACGGACCGCACATGCTCGTGGTGGTCGACGACCACGACCTGGTCGCGACCCCGGGCGGCGACCCCCTCGCGGCGCTGCTCGACCTGCTGCCGCAGGGACGGGACATCGGGCTGCACGTGGTGCTGGCGCGGTCGGCGGCGGGGGCGTCCGCGGGGATGATGCAGCCGGTGCTGCGGCGGCTGCGCGAGCTCGGCGGTCCGGGTCTGCTGCTCTCCGGGCCGCGCGACGAGGGGGCGTTGCTGCACGGGGTGCGGGCGAAGGACCTGCCGCCGGGCCGGGCGCAGTACGTCACGCGCCGGGCCGAGCCGGAGCTGGTGCAGATCGGATGGGTGCCGGAGGCCGACTGAGGTCGGCCTCCGGCACTGTCACACCTGGAAGGACTGCATGGTCGCGCGCTCGGCGTCGTTGTAGCCCTGGTTCGCCCCGGCCGTCGTGCGGCCGAGTTCCCCGAGCGCGGCCTGCAGTTCCTGCCAGCCCGCGTCCCACTGGGCCTGCGCGTTCGCGTAGGACTCGCGCGCCGCGCCGTCCCACGTGGCGAGCATCGGGGCGATGTCGGAGCGCAGCTGCTGCATGCGCTGCTCCATCGCCTGGGCGCCGCCCTGCACGTCGGCGACCACCGTGTCGAGCGCGCCGAAGGAGACCTTGATCCGGTCGGCCATCGTGTCCTCCTCTAGAAGCCGGGGACGGCGACGTCCATGCCGGCGCCCGATCGGTCGATCCGGCCGGACGCGTCGGCGTCGCTGGTCTCGTAGCCCGCCCGAGCGCGCTGCACGAGGTTCGAGATCGTGTCGAGCGCCTGGTTGAGCTTCTGGTTGGCGGCCTCGTAGCGCGCGTGCGCGCCGGTGAACGCCGTGTTCCCGTCGCCCACCCACTGGCCCTGGACCGCGTCGAGCTTCCCGCGCAGCGCGGTCAGCTCCGAGCGGATGTCGGCCACGTTCGCCACCATGCGCGACTGCGACTGCGCCATGGTCGCGGTCGAGACGTCGTACTGCCCCGCCATCAGGGCCCCCTCCCGGGTCGGGTACCGCGGTCGGTCCCCACGGTGACGGACCCGGCGTCGCCGTGGTGGCCGTTCCGGGAAAGTCAGTCCGGGACGGCGAGCGGCGGACCGGCGGCGAGCAGCGCGAACCAGGGCCGCCCGACCGGCAGCACCTGGCCGCGGGCGTAGCCCAGGGCGCGCAGGGCCTCGTCGTCGCGGACGGGGAACCCGAGCCCGGCGTCCACGAGGACCATGCCCTCGTCGACCTCGCGGCCCGGTGGGCGACCCGCCGCGTCGAACTCCGGCGGCGCCAGCAGGGCGCCGCCACCCGGCGGGACGTGCCAGGTCACGCGCACCGACCGCGCGCCGCCGGCGAGCAGCCGTTCCGGTCCGGCAGGTAGACCGGGGGCGGCGACGGCGCCGAACACCTGCAGCGTCGGGTCGTCGCCGCCGCGGGTCACGCAGGGCACGGCGGCGTCCTCGCGGTCGGGCACGAGCGGGGGGACGCTCGGCACGTCGACGATCCCGACGACGGGCCCGGCCGGCAGGCGCAGGACCTCGTCCGGGACCACCGTGCGCACCGGCGCCGGGAGCAGCCGCGCCGTGGTCTCGTCGGCGACGAGCCGCGCCCGCCCGCGGTCGAGGACGTAGCGGGCGCCGTCGGTGGTGGCGACGACCGGGCCGGGGGCCGCGCGCGGCGACAGCGTGCCGGCGCGGGGGAGCAGCCCGAGCCAGGGCGCCGGGACCTCCCGCACCTGGCCGGGGGACCAGCCGAGCAGCGGGAGGGCCTGCGGGTCGACGAGGTGGGTGCGGCCGCCGGCGACGAGCACGGTGTCCGACGTCCCGGACGCGCGACCGAGGAATCCGGTGAACGCCGTGACGGGCCCGACGACCGGCCCGGCGTACACCGCGACCTGGTCCGACGCACCGCGGTCGGGTCCGGTGGCGCAGGCGGCGAGCGGGACGGGCCCCGCGACCGCGGGCGGGAGCTGCGGCGACCCGTCGTCGGGAAGGGCGGTCCCGACCGGCACGGTGAGGACGCGGGCGTGCGGGACGAGCACCGGCTCGCCCCGCCGGCCCCCGGCGAGCAGGGCGGCGGTCAGCGTCGGCGCCGGGCGCAGCAGGCCGTCGGTGGCGAGGTAGCGGGCGCCGGTCTCGCGGTCGACGACGACGGTGCCCTCGTCGCGCCAGCCGTCGGGGGCGCGGTCGGTGAGGAACGCGGTGGCGGCGGAGACGGCCGCGACGAGCACCACGACGACGAGGCCGGTGAGCAGCGCGGCGTTCGGGCGGCGGACGACGTCCTCCACGGCGAGGTCGTCCCCGCGCACCAGGGCGGCCACGCCCCGGCGGCGCTGGAAGTCCTCGGACTCGATGAGCTCCCGTCTGCTCGCCACGCGACGGGACGATGACGGACCGGCGCGCGCCGTGGGGGCGGTTCGGGAGAACCCATCTCACATGTCGGCCCGTGCGGAGCCGATCTCTGCTTAGGTGAGGCTCACCTGACCGGCGGGGGCGAGGAGGCGACCGTGCGCGTGGTGCTGTTCGGCTACCAGAAGTGGGGAGCGAGGCTCCTGGCGAGCCTGCTCGAGAGCCGGCACGAGGTGGTGCTCTGCGTGAGTCACCCGGAGAGCCTCGGGGAGCACGAGCCGGCCATCTTCCAGGAGCCGGTGGCCGACCTCGCGCGGCAGCACGACATCCCGGTGATCTACCGCGACAAGGCCGTCGACGACGAACTCGTCGCCGCGATCGCCGAGCACGGCGCCGAGATCGGCGTCGCCTGCAACTGGCGCACGTGGATCTCGCCGAAGGTGTTCTCCGCGCCCACCCGCGGCACCGTGAACACCCACGACGCGCTGCTGCCCAAGTACGCCGGGTTCTCCCCGCTGAACTGGGCGCTGATCAACGGTGAGTCGCAGGTCGGGATCACGGCGCACTGGATGGACGCCGACCTCGACCGCGGCGACATCATCACCCAGCGCACGGTGCCGGTGACGCCCACCGACACCACCGAGGACCTGTTCTTCCGCACCGTCGACCTGTTCGGACCGCTCACGCTCGACGCCCTCGACCGTGTCGAGCACGGCCCCTTCGACTGGCTGCGCCAGGACCCCGAGCACGCCAGCTTCTTCCACAAGCGCGCCGACCGCGACAACCGCATCCCGTGGGACCGCCCGGCGAAGGACCTCGTCAACCTGGTCCGCGCCCAGACCGGGCCCTACCCGAACGCCTGGTGCCTGCACGAGGGGCGGCGCCTGCGGGTGCTCGAGGCGACCGTCTCCCGGAACCGGTGCGGCGGCACGAACGGCCGGGTGTTCGCCCGCGAGGGCACCGGCGTGATCGTGGTCGCCGGTCCCGAGGCCTGGCGCGGGGACCAGCACGGCCTGGTGCTGCAGCGGGTGCGCGACGAGAACGACGTCGAGCACGTCGCCGGGGACTGGTTCCGTCGCATGGGCGACTATCTCGACTGAAACGTCCGCCACACCATGCGGTGACCCTGCGTCACGGTCCGGGCCCGGACAGGTCGACGGATCATGACCAACAACCGCAAGCGTCTCGCCGTCCTGGGCGGGGTCCTGCTCGTCCTGGCCGGCGCCGGTGTCGCGTTCGCGGCCTACCTGTCCACCGGGACCGGGACCGGGGAGACGACCTCGACCGTCGCCGTGAACTCGACCATCAGCTCGAGCTCGCGGGGCACCGCGCTCTACCCCGGGGCGACGACGCCGTACACGGTCACCATCAACAACCCGAACCCCTACCCGGTGAAGGTCGTGAGCATCACCGCCAGCACGTCGGACGCGGCCGGCACCTGCCCGGCCGGCACGGTGACCAGCCCGGGCCTGACGAACCCGCCCGGCACCATCGCGGCGAACGGGACCGCCGACTACACGCTCACCGCGACGATGATCAAGGACCCCGACAACAGCTGCCAGGGCAAGACGTTCAGCATGCCGCTGAACGCCAACCTGGCGTCCGCGGCGGGGTGAAGGTCGACTCGCTGCTCCAGCGGGAGGGGCGGGGCCCGGTCGAGCGCACGGGCCCGATCCCGCTGCCGGGCAGGCGTCCCCGCCACCTCGCGGGCCCGCAGCGCGGGCGCCCGGTCCACCCCGACGCGCCCACCGAGCCGCTCCGCGTCCCCGGCCGCCCGGCCGCCCCGGAGCGGCCCGGTGC
The DNA here is from genome assembly GCF_050955885.1 of Actinomycetospora sp. CA-084318. Classification (NCBI taxonomy): domain Bacteria; kingdom Bacillati; phylum Actinomycetota; class Actinomycetes; order Pseudonocardiales; family Pseudonocardiaceae; genus Actinomycetospora; species Actinomycetospora sp. CA-084318. Next base: position 5,232,894 of record NZ_CP192098.1, on the reverse strand, counting down.
CGGGTTCGCCGTGCCGTCCGGGGCGTTCCCGGTCCCGGTGGACGTGGTCGACGCGACCGGACCCGCCGTCGGGACCCCGTCCCCGGCGGTGCCGCGGGGGCGGGGGCCGCGGCCGACCCCGGCCGGGGGCATCCCGGCCGGGCCGGCGCTGCGGCGGGAGCGCGACGCGCGTCCCGCCCCACCCCGCCGTCCCGACGACGGGCCGTCCCCGGTCCGTCGCGTGACCGATCCGGAGGTCCCCGTGGACGTGCCGCCGGAGCGGTCGGAGCGCCCGGAGCGCCCGGCCCGACCCCGTCGACGCCGCTGGTTCCGCCGCAGCCGGAGCACGACGGTCGTCGTGCTCGCCCTGCTCGCGGCGGCCCTCGGTGCGGCCGGCGTGGCCGTCGCGGCCTGGTTCGCGTCCGGCTCGGGCACCCCGGGGCTGGACGGGCGCACCGCCCTCGCCCCGACCACCGCCGCCGTCGCCGGCAGCGCGGTGACGACAGGGCTGCTCACCCCCGGGAGCAGCGGCACCGCCGTGCTCTCGGTGACCAACCCGAACCCGTACCGGGTACGGATCGCGACGGTCGCTCCCGCGGGAGCCGCCACCGCGAGCGGCGGGGTCGGGGCGTGCGCCACGACCGGCGTCGCCCTCGCCGCGCAGAGCCCCGCCGGCGTCACCCTCGCCCCCGCCGCGAGTACGACCCTGACCCTGGCCGGCGCGGTGAGCATGTCGACCGTCTCGGAGACGGGGTGCCAGGGAGCGACGTTCTCGATCCCCGTCACGGTGACGGTGGTGAGTGCGCCGTGACCCGCCTGCTGGTGGCCGTGACGACGGTCCTCGGGCTGCTCGCGGGGGCCGGGGTCGCGTGGGCGGCGTGGACGAGCAGCGGTCCGGGCAGCGCGACGGCCCGCGCCTCGGCGCTGGGCACGACGACCGCGAGCGCCACGGCGTGGACCTGCGGCGGGCTGCTGGGCGCGCCCCGGTTCGCGGCGGGCGGCGCGGGGCTCGAGGCCTTCCCGGACCAGGTGGTCACCACGACCACCACGCCCACCCCCCGCGCGGCCACCACGACGACGACCACCCCGGCGCCCACGACCACCACGACTCCCGCCGCCACGACGTCGGGCTCCCCGTCGACCACCACCGTCACCACGCCGACCACCACCACGACGGTCGCCCCCACCACGTCCACCACCGGTGTGGTGACCGGCCTCGGGGCCGTCGCCTCGACCCTGAGCTGGACGGCCGCGACCGCGGCGACCGCCTACCAGTTCCAGGCCGCGACCACCGCCGACTTCGCCGCGCCGGTCGCGGCGGGCACCACGAGCGCCCTGTCGACCACGGTGACCGTCCGCGCGATCGTGCGCACCACCGTGTACCTGCGGGTGCGGGCCACCGCCGGCGCGTGGACCGGGGCGTGGAGCCCCACGCTCACGACGAGTGCCGGACCGTGCCTGCTGTGACGGTCGTGTTGCGTGGGCACTCGTCGGGCCGTGCGACGTGGCAGGCTCGACGACCATGAGCCCCACCCACGACCGTCTCTCCGCCGGCCGCGAGGTCGTGGTCGCGAAGGAGGCGAAGGGTCTGAGCTGGCAGCAGCTCGCCGACGCCCTCGACCGCTCGCTGGTCTGGACGACCTCCGCCCTGCTCGGCCAGCAGCCCCTCGACGTCGAGCAGGCGCAGAAGGTCGGCGGCCTGCTCGGACTCGACGACGACGCCGTCGCGGCGCTCTCGTTGCCGCCGGTGCGGGGCGAGGCCGCGATCGACCCCACCGAGCCCGTGACCTACCGCCTGCACGAGGCGCTGCAGGTCTACGGCAGCGCCCTGCACGAGCTGATCCGGGAGGAGTTCGGGGACGGGATCATGTCCGCGATCGACTTCAGCCTGGACTTCGAGCGCGAGGAGGACCCGAAGGGGGACCGCGTGAAGCTCGTCTGGAGTGGCAAGTTCCTGCCGTACAAGGTCTTCTGAGGCCGTGACCGAGCTCGTCGTCCTCCTCGATCCCGACGGTGCCGCCATCGGCACCGCGGCCAAGTCCGAGGTGCACCACGCGGCGACGCCGCTGCACCTCGCCTTCTCCTGCTACCTCGTCGACGACGACGGGCGGCTGCTGATGACCCGCCGGGCCGCGCACAAGCGCACCTTCCCCGGCGTCTGGACCAACAGCTTCTGCGGCCACCCCGCGCCCGGGGAGGCCCTCGACGAGGCGGTCGTCCGCCGCGGTCGGCAGGAGCTGGGTCTCGACGTCGGGTCGGTGCGGCTCGTGCTGCCCGGGTTCCGCTACCGCGCCGAGCAGGACGGCGTCGTCGAGCACGAGATGTGCCCGGTGTTCGTCGCCACCGCCACGGGCGCCCCGGCCCCGGACCCCGCCGAGGTCGACGAGGTGCGGGCCGTCCCCTGGGCGACGCTGCACGACGGGGCCCGGCAGGGCTCGTGGCCGGAGCTCTCGCCGTGGTGCGTCGAGCAGGTCGCGCAGCTCGCCGTGCACGGTGACCCGGCACGCTGGCCGACCGGCGACCCGTCGGCGCTGCCGCCCGCGGCGCGGCTCAGCTCGTGACGGGGTGCCCGGGGTAGGTCCCGAACTGCCAGTGGTTGCCCTCGGGATCGAGCAGGGTGCAGTCGTGCGAGCCGTAGTCGGTGTCGTAGGGCTCCGCGACCGGCTTCGCCCCGGCGGCCACCGCCCGGGCGAAGATCTCGTCGGTGTGCGCGGCGTCGCGGGTGACGGCGTAGCCGCCGAAGGTGCCGGGGGCGAGGGCCCAGTGGCGGCCGGAGTCGTCCTCGCGCTCCTGCCCCAGCATGATCCCGCCGCCGGGCGGCCAGGCCAGCTCGGCGTGGTGGACCACGCCGTCCTCGCCGGCGTACACGACGGTCTCGGTGAAGCCGAAGGCCGAGACGTAGAAGTCGATGAGGGCGCGCGCGTCGCGGGCGCGCAGCGTGGGCCAGACCTGGGGTGCGGGCGTCGCGTTCATGCCGCCGAGGATCGCGGGTCCGCCCCCGTGTCGTCTTGGACGGATCCGACCAGTCCGCTCCGGACCTCCTCGGTGACCCAGGTCGTCGCGCTGCACCCGGCGAGCGCCCGGAACTCGCGGGCGAGGTGGGCCTGGTCGGCGTAGCCGTGGTCGGCGGCGACCCCGGCGAGGTCGAGCGCCCCACGCCCGGCCCGGCGCACGATCTCGTGCCGGGCCCGGTCGAATCGCGCCATCCGGCCGGCCACCGACGGCCGGACCCCGAACTCGGCGGCGAAGCGGCGCGAGAGGTGGTCGGTGCTCCAGCCGACCTCCCGCGCCACGTCCCGCACCGATCCGCCGGCCGTGATCCGGCCCCAGGCGTGCCGGACCTCGTCGGCGGTCCGTGACCCGTCGTCGTGCGCCCGGAGCAGCCGCGCGAGGACGTCGTCGAGGGCGGCGAGCCGGACGCCCCAGGTGGCGCCGGCGTCCACGCGCTCGCAGAGCTCCCGCCCGATCCGGCCCACCACGTCGGCGGCCTCGACCGAGTGGCCGGCCAACGCCGCGGCGGGCACGCCGAACAGTGCACGGGCCGCGAGCGGGTCCACGGTGACGTGGATGCCGGCCTGTCGGCCCGGGTGCACGATCGTCCCCGGCTCGTCGTGCAGACCGGCCAGGCAGGCGCGGAAGTCCGCACACCCGCCGTCGGGACGGCGCATCCGCAGCGGCTCGTCGACCGGGACGACGAACGTGAGCCAGGGCGAGGGCAGCGCGCGGTGGATGCCCGGCGGGGTGTCGCGCACGTCGTACACGTGCCGCGTGAGGGACCTGCCCATCCGCACAGTGTGGCGGCGCAGGGGTGTGCCGCAAGGCGCTCTCGGGCAGGATCCACCCATGATCTTCATCGCCGTGAAGTGGACGATCAAGCCGGAGTACGCGGACCGCTGGCCGGAGCTCTCGCGCGAGTTCACCCAGGCCACCCGCAACGAGCCCGGCAACATCTTCTTCGAGTGGAGCAAGTCGCTCGAGGAGGAGAACACCTACCAGCTGGTCGAGGCGTTCCAGGACGGCACCGCCGGCGACCACGTGAACTCCGACCACTTCCAGAAGTTCGTCGGCGAGGCCCCGGACTGGGTCGCCGAGACCCCGAAGATCGTCAGCATCCAGGGCGTCGAGCAGGACGGCTGGGGCGAGATGGGCGAGGTGCAGCCCCGCTGAGCGAGATCACCGAGCTCGGTCTCGTCGAGCTCGCCGGCGCGCTGCGTCGCCGCGACGTCTCGTGCGTCGAGGTCGCGCAGGCGACGCTCGCGCGCATCGACACGCTGAACCCGGCGGTGAACGCGGTCGTCGACCGCCGCGATCCCGACGACGTCCTCGCCGAGGCCGCCGCGCTCGACGACGAGGCGGCGGCGGGTCGCCGACGCGGTCTGCTGCACGGCGTGCCGCAGGCCGTGAAGGACCTGGCCGAGGTCGCCGGGCAGCCGTTCACGGCCGGGTCGCCGGTGTTCCGCGACCGGGTCGGGCTGGTCGACGCCCCGCACGTCGCGCGCATGCGGGCGGCCGGTGCGGTGTTCGTCGGGCGGACCAACACCCCGGAGATGGGGTTCGGCTCGCAGACCTACAACCCGGTGCACGGCGCGACGCGCAACCCGTGGGACCCGACCCGCACGGTCGGCGGCTCCAGCGGTGGCGCCGCCGCGGCGCTGGCCTGCCGGATGCTCGCCGCGGCCGACGGCAGCGACTACATGGGCTCGCTGCGCAACCCCGCCGCGTGGACCTCGGTGTACGGCCTGCGGCCCTCGCGCGGCCGCGTCCCCGGCGTGCCGGGCTTCGTCGCGCAGCTCGGCGAGGCCGGGCCCATGGCGCGTTCCGTCACCGATCTCGCCGCTCTGCTCTCGGTCATGACGACGGGTGCGCCGGTCGGTCCGCTCGACCGCGCCGATCCCCTGGACCTCACCGACCTGGCGCCGGTCGACCCGACGTCGCTGCGCGTGGGGTGGCTCGGCGACCTCGGCGGGCGCCTGGCGTGCGAGGACGGGCTGCTCGACCTCGCGCGCCGCGGCTCGGTGGACGTGTTCGCGACGCTCGGGGCGACCGTCGAGGAGGTCGTGCCGCCGTTCGACCTCGACGCGCTGTGGGACGCGTTCCTGGTCTGGCGCTGGTGGAACGCGTGCGAGATGGCGCCGCTGCTCGAGTCGCACCGCTCCGAGCTCAAGCCCGAACTGGTCTGGGAGATCGAGCAGGGGCTGGCGCTCTCCGCGCTGCAGGTCCACCGGGCCGCCGCCGTCCGGGCGGAGTGGTTCCGCGTGGTCGTCGGGATGTTCGGCCGGTTCGACGTGCTCGTCGCCCCGGCGACCCAGGTGCACCCGTTCCCGGTCGAGGTCACCTGGCCGCGCGAGATCGCCGGCCGGACGATGGACACCTACCACCGCTGGATGGAGACGGTGGCGCCGTGGTCGATGGCCGGCGTCCCGGCGATGGGGATGCCCGCGGGGTTCACGCCCGGCGGCCTGCCCGTCGGGGTGCAGCTGATCGGCCCACCGGGAGACGACCGCCGGGTGCTCGAGGTCGCGCTCGCCCACGAGGCGGCCACCGGGTACGCGCGCGCCGTGCCGCCGGTGGCGACCTGAGGTCGGCTCGCTAGGCAGTTGATCATGTCGAGCGCGACAGCCGAGACGTCGCGCTCGACATGATCGACTGCCTAGCAGTTGTCCCGCCGGTGACCAGGGCGGATGTGCGAGTGGCGCCGTCGCTGACGACAGATGTCAGCGCTCTGCCAGTGCCGACTCCGGGGTGTCCGCGGCCGACTCCGCCGGACGCAGCAACCGCGCCTGCCACGCGGCGTAGGCGATGACCATCCCGGCGACCGCACCCGCGACGGCCAGGGCCAGGGTGAACGCCGGACCGGCCACGGCCGGGTCGCCGCCCGCGGCGAGGGTGCCGCCGAGGGTCTCGCCCGGGACGCCCGCCGGCAGGCCCGCCGCGTAGACCGCCGCGGTGACGCTGCCGAGCACGGCGATGCCCAGGGCGCCGCCCAGTTCGAAACCGGTCTCGGAGATCGCCGAGGCCGCACCGGCCCGGTCGGTGGGCGCCGAGGTGAGCACGAGGTCGGTCGTCAACGTCTCCACCATGGCGACCGCCAGCCCGGCCACGGCCAGACCGACCACGATCACCACCGGTCCGGCGCCCGCCGCCAGCAGGGCCACCGAGCCGAAGCCGACCGCGGCCACGGTGAGCCCGCCGGTCACGAGCCGGCGCACCGCGACGTGGCGGGCCAGACGGGCCGCGACCAGGGCGCCCGCCATCCCCGCGAGGCTGCCGGGCAGCAGCCACATCGCCGAGGTCAGCGGCGACATCCCGAGCACCAGCTGCAGGTACTGCGGCACCAGCACGAGCAGGCCGATCAGCGCGAAGACGCACAGCGTGTTCGTCGCGACCGACACCGAGAACGCCCGGTGGGAGAACAGCGTGAGGTCGATCAGCGGGTCGGGCAGGGTCCGCTGCCGGCGCACGAACACCACCCCGGAGGCGATCCCGACGACGGCGGCCACGGCCCCCGTCGTCGTGAGCCCGCTGGTCGCGACGGACTTCACCGCGTAGACCACCGGCAGCATCGTCGCGAGCGCGAGGACCGCGGAGAGCAGGTCGAAGCGGCCCGGGTGCGGGTCGCGGCTCTCGGGCAGCAGGAACGGGCCCACGGCGAGGAGCGCGAGACAGACCGGGACGTTGACCAGGAAGACCGAGCCCCACCAGAAGTGCTCGAGCAGCCAGCCGCCGATCACCGGGCCGGCGGCCGCACCGCCGGAGAACATCGCGGCCCACACGCCGATGGCGCGGCGCCGCGCGTCCGGCTCGGGGAACACCGTCTTGATCAGCGACAGCGTCGAGGGCATCAGGGTCGCGCCGCCGAGCCCGAGGAGGGCGCGCGCGGCGACGAGCGCCCCGGCCGTGGGCGCGAAGGCGGCGACGACCGACGCGACCCCGAACGCCGCCGTCCCGATCAGCAGCAGGCGGCGCCGGCCGATGCGGTCGCCCAGCGAGCCGGCGACCACGAGGAGGCCCGCGAGGACGAACGAGTAGACGTCGACGATCCACAGCTGGGTCGCCGCACCCGGCCGCAGGTCCTCGCTGATCGCGGGCAGCGCGGCGCCGAGGACGGTCATGTCGAGGGTGATCAGCAGGACCGGGGCGGTGAGGACCCCCAGGGCGAGGGCTCGCCTGGACATGACGCGACTCCTGTTTCTCGACAGTCCGGACGGTACAGTTACGAAACTGTACCAGCTGGACGGTGTACGGTCCCGCGCATGCCTCGACCGTCCCAGCGGGACCGGATCGTCGACGCCTACGTCGACCACGTGGTCAGCGAGGGCCCCGAGACCGTCACCCTCGACGCGGTCGCGGCGCGCGCAGGGGTGTCGAAGGGCGGCCTGCTCTATCACTTCGGCTCCAAGGAGGCCCTGCTCGCCGGGATGCTGGAGCGGGTGCGGACCCTGACCGAGGCCGACATCGCCACGGCCCGCGCGGCGGCCGCGGCGGGCACCGAGACGGTGGCGCACTACTACCTGCGCACGTCCGCGGACGACCCCGCGCGCGACAGCGACTTCTTCCGCGCGATGGTCGCGGTGCTCAAGGTCGCGGGCACCGAGGAGGCGGCCGCGGCGACCGCACGGGCGTCCATGGCGGCCTGGCACGCCGTGCTCACCGAGGAGACCGGCGACGAGCTGACGGCCGACCTGATCGCCGCGCTCGGCGACGGCATCTACCTGCGCGCGATCGCGGGGGAGCGGTCGACGCCCCTGACGCGCGACTGGGACACGACCCTGCGGCGCCTGCTCGGGACCTAACGCTGCGCGCCGAGGCCGGACACGAAGGCCCGCTGCGCCGCGACGAACAGCACGAGCACCGGCAGCACCGACAGGACGGCGCCGCTCATCAGCGTCGGGTAGTCGGTGGCGTACTGGCCCTGGAGGAACGACAGGCCGACGGTCAGGGTCGCGCGGTCGGGGTCGGGCAGCGCCGTGAGCGGCCAGGCGAACTCGTTCCAGCGGTACATGAACGAGACGGTGACGATCACCGCGATCACCGGGCGGCACACCGGCAGCACGATCTCGAGCAGGACCCGCAGCTCACCGGCCCCGTCGACGCGCGCGGCGTCGATCACCTCGTCGGGGATCGAGAGCATGTACTGCCGCGCCAGCAGCACCCCGAACGCGTCCGCGGCGCGCGGCACGATCACCGCCCAGAACGAGTTGACCCAGCCGATCGAGGCGACGAGGTCGAACTGCGGGATGAGCAGCACCTCGGCGGGCACGGTCAGGGTCGCGAGCACGAACACCGATACGGCCGCGCGCCCGGGGAAGCGGCGCTTGGCCAGCGCGTAGCCGGCGAGCAGGCTCATGACGAGGTTCGCCGCGACGGCGACGACCGCGATCGCCGCCGAGTTCCCCACCCAGGTCAGGAAGGGGAACTCGCCGACCGCGGTCCGCACGCCCTGCAGCGTGGGCGCCTCCGGCAACACGGGCTGGCGGCCCGCCGCGACGACGCCGGGCGCCGACAGCGCGGTGACGAGCATCCAGTAGAGCGGGAAGAGCCAGACGACCACGAGGATCGTCACGGTGACGCGCACCTTCGTCATCGCTCCACCACCGCCGTGTCCTCGGTGCGGGCCTGCACCCGCCACCACAGCGCCGTCCCGATCCCGACGACGGCGAGCACGACGAGACCGATCGCGGTCCCGTAGCCCTGGGCGCGGGCGTCGAAGCCCTGCGCGTACGAGTACGTGACGAGCAGTTCGGTCGCGTTCTGCGGCCCGCCGCCGGTCATGACGTAGACGACGTCGAACGTCCGGAAGGTCTCCACCACGACGACGACGGCGAGGAAGACCGTCGTCGGGCGCAGGTGGGGCAGCAGGACGTGGCGCAGCCGGTCCCACGGTCCGGCCCCGTCGAGGGCGGCCGCCTCGAGCTGGTTGCGCGGCGCGTCCGCCAGCGCGGCGAGGTAGACGATGACGGCGAGCCCGCTGCGGGCCCAGACGAGGACGATCAGCACGGACAGCCCCGCCGCCGCCGACGACGACTGCCAGGGCACGTCGTCGAGCCCGATCCCGCGCAGCGCCCGGTTGACGATGCCGACGTTCTCGTCGAACACCGTGCGCCCGAGCAGCGCGATCACCACCCCGGACACGACGTACGGGGCGAGGAAGACGGCCTGCAGCAGGGCACGGCCCCTGGTGAGGCGGCGCAGCAGCAGGGCGATCCCGAGACCCGAGCCCAGCACCAGCGGGACGAGCAGCACCGTCAGGCCGACCGTGTTCGCCGTGGCGCGCCAGAACACCGGGTCCCGGGCGAGCTCGGCGTAGTTCGCGAGCCCGACGCCGCGCGCCGCCCCCAGCCCGGTGTCGCGGGTCAGCGACGTCGCCACCGCCCCGATCAGCGGGTAGGCGATGAACACGACCACGACGACCAGGACGGGCGCGAGCATCAGCCACGCCGAGGCGTGCGCCCGGACCGCCCTCACCGCCGCACCGCCCGGTCGACGGCCGCCGCCAGCGCGTCCGCGTACTCCGCTGTCGGTGTCGTGGGGTCGCCGAGGAACGCCCGCTCCAGCCCGTCGGCGAGCTCGGCCGTCACCGCCGCGGCGCGCGGGATCGTCACCTGCTCGACGAGCGGGGGGCGCACGGTCGCGGCCTGGGCGACGTAGCGGGCCATGGCCTCCGGGGCGGTGGGGTAGCGCAGCGACGCGGCGGGGACGTCGGAGCGGGTCGGCAGGGCGGACGCGGCGGAGCAGAAGGCGGCCATGTTCTCCGGGGTGACGCACCATCGCAGGAAGGCCAGCGACTGCTCGGTGCGCGGGCCGACGGTGGCGGCGAGCGCGTTGCCCCCGAGGTCGGCGGACGCCTGCGCGGCACGGGGAAGCGGGACCGCGGTCCACGCCGGGGCGCCCTCCAGGTCGCCCAGCGAGAAGTTCCCGACGAACGCGGACGCGACGGTGCCCGCGCTGAACAGCTCGTCGGTGGTCACGCCGCCGGAGGTCGAGGTGGAGCGCGGCACGAGACCCTCGACGAACAGTCGGCGGGTGAGGTCGAGGGCGGCGCGCAGCCCGTCGTCGGGCGGGCGGACCGCCCCGTCGAGGGTCGGGGTCAGCAGCCGTCCACCGGCCTGGTCGACCCAGTTCAGCCAGCGGTAGGCGCCGTCGGACTGCCAGTTCACCGCGGTGGCGGCCCGGCCGGGGCGCAGGGCGGCCAGGCGGCGGCACGCGTCGAGGAAGCGGTCCCAGTCCCACGCCGCCTCGGGGTCGGTCGGCAGCGCACCGAGGCCCGCCGCCTGCGCCGCGGCCGTGTCGACGAGCAGCATCGAGGTGTCGGTGTGATGGGGGACGGCGACGGCGGTGTCGCTCCCGGGCCCTGTCACGGCCGCCCAGAACTGCTCGCCGAACGCGGGGCGCAGCGCCGCCGAGTCCGGCAGCGGTGCGAGGACGCCCGCGTCGCGGTAGAGCCCGACGTCGTTGTACGTGACGCGGAAGACGTCCGGCGGCGCGCCGGCCCGGATGCCGGTGTCGACGGTGGTGCCGCGGCGGGAGAACGGCACGGCCTGCAAGCGGACCGGGACACCGGTGCTCGCGCGGAAGCCCTCGGCCAGTGCGCTGAAGGCGCGCCGTTCCGCGGCGGTGCCCCACAGCGTGACCAGCAGTTCGTCGTCCGCCGCCGGCCGCACCGTGTCGAACCCGAAGCCCTGCCACACCGGGGCCGAGCACCCCGCGAGCCCGACCGCGCCGAGGCCGAGCGCGGCGAGCGCGACGCGGCGCGGGACCCCCATGCGGCTCAGTGTGCGCGGAGCGCGCCTACACCGCGTGTCCGACCCCACGGTGTGTTCATGGACGGCCTCGGGTCACTCTGGAGCCGTGCACCCGTCTGACGAGGACGATCAGCGTCCGGACTCCCCCCGTGCCGACGGCGGACGCTCCCCGGTCGACCGCCGCTTCGCCGCCCTCGTCGGGGCGCTCCGCACGAGCGATCCGCGATTCGCCCGCCGGTTCTCCGAGCCGCACCGCCTGCGCAGCGGGCAGATCATGACGCTGCTCGGCTTCGTCGCGACGGTGCTGCTCGGCCTGATCCCGCTGACCCTCGGGATCCACCTGCAGGCGGCGGTGCTCCTCACGCTCGGCGCGATCGGCACCGCCTTCTCCCCGGTGCTCGTGCCGCCGGTCGTCGGCGTGGTGCTCGCCCGGGTCCGCCCGCTGTGGTGATCAGCGCTTCACGGCGCGCGTGATCCAGTCGACGAGCTCGTTCTCCACGTCGTCGCGGTCGACCTCGTTGAGGATCTCGTGGCGGTCGTCGGCCCAGACCCGGAACGTGACGTCGGTCAGCCCCGCGTTGCCGTAGCGGTCGGCCAGGGCCTGCGCGAGCACGACGGGGCCGCCCACGGGGTCGTGCTCGCCGACCGCGATGTAGATCGGCAGGTCCTTCTGCATCGCGTCGAGGCGCTGCGGGTCCGCCACGGCCCGACCGCCCTCGAACATCCCGGCGCCGCCGGCCGGGTCGAGGCCGAAGCCGCACCACGGGTCGGCGACGTAGGCGTCGACCTGGGCCTCGTCGCGGGAGAGCCAGTCGTAGTCGGTGCGCGCGGGCGCGAACGGGGCGTTGAAGGCCGACAGGTCGATGGGCCCGCTCGTGTCGATGGCGGCCTCGAGCTGGTCGAGCAGCGAGGTTCCCGTGAGGACCGCGGCGTCGACCTCCGCGGAGTGGTCGAGCAGCCATTGCTGGGCGGCGAACGAGCCCATGCTGTGGCCCAGCAGCACGACCGGCACCCCCGGCGTGTCCTCGCGGCCGCGCTCGAGCAGGCGCCCGATGTCGGCGACGAGCTCGGCCCACCCGCCCTCGCCCAGGACGCCGGGCTCGGTCCCGTTCGCCTCCGCGGTGGCGCCGTGCCCGCGGTGGTCCTGGCCCTGCACGAGGAAGCCGAGCCCGGTGAGCCGGTCGGCCAGGTGCTGGTAGCGGCGCACGTGCTCGCCCATCCCGTGTGTGAGCTGCACGACGCCGCGCGCCTCGCCCTTGGGGAGCCACCGGAACGTGGCCAGCGTGTGGCCGCCCGCGGAGGGCAGGTCGATGCGGGTGGGCTCGGTCATGCGGCTGGCTCCTCGACGGTGGGGATCCCCGGGCGGGTCAGGAGTCTGTCCCGCCCGGGGGCCGGAGCGCCAGAGGTGATCTAGGTGCCGGTGCCCGTGCCGGTGGTGCCCGACTGCTGGCTCGTCCCGGGCGGGCCGCCCTGCCCGCCGTCACCCGGACCGCCCGGGCCGCCCGGCCCGCCGAGCAGCGGGCCGGTCAGGGCCGAGACGCCGACGCCGAGCAGGAAGGCCACCACGCCGATCGCGGCCGCGATCCGGGCGCTCACGGTGCGCCGGGTCTTCCCGACGACGGGTGCGGTCGCGCCGAGCGTCTGCGTGCGCTCGGTCGCGGGGTCGTTCTCGGGGGCGGGCGCGGGGGCCCGGGTCGCGGCGGTGTCGTACCAGGCGGGGGAGTTCGGTGCGGTCATGATCCGCAGCCTGGGCCGTGGTTCTGGCCGAGCCGTGTGTTGTCCGTGTGACCGGGATGTGGCCCCGATGTCGCGTGTGCGGGGCGCACACGGCTGAGGGGGGTCGCCTCCTCGCGGAGCGCCGTTGCGAGGCGCACACGGCCAGGTCGGGGGACGGTCAGGCCCGCCGCCGCCACCACCGGCGACGGCTCGGCGTCGGCGCCGCCGCGGGCGGCTCCGGAGCAGTCGCGGCCCGGGCGACGCGCCAGCGGGCGACCACCGCGTCGGCCGAGGGACGGCGGATCGGCACCCGCGGCCCCGTCGGGGAGCGCAGGAACGCGACGACGCGACGGTCGAGGTCGGCGACGACGGCGCGCACGGCCGCCTCGTCGGCCAGGTCGCGCACGTCGTCGTCGAGCCGCTCGATGTCCTTGCGCAGCCGCAGCGACGGGGGCAGCAGGGCGTCGGTCGACACGCCCTCGGCCCGCATCTTCGAACGGACCCACCAGTGCTCGTCGTCCCGGGCGGGGAGGTCGAGGGGCTTCCCCGCCCCGGGCAGGTCGTCGAACGCGCCCGCCGCGGTGGCGCGGCGGATCTGCTCGTCGACGAGCGACTCGTACCGTTCCCAGTAGGTCTCGCCCGGCTCGCCCCGCACCCCTGCCACGGTGCCCGAGCCGGAGGGGGCCCGCTACCGCGCGGCGAGCACCACCGTCTGCACGGCCCAGGAGCCGAACGGCGCGGTCGGCGTCAGCGACACCGGGGCGGCCGCGTCGGCCGAGAGGGCCGGGCGGGCGACCAGCACGGTCGTGGCCTTGACGACGTCGTCGGCCTTCACCGTCCAGGCGTCGGTCAGCGGCTCCGGCGGCGTGATGTCGGCGACGCCGGTGCCCGCGACGAAGTACAGGACCTGCGTGGAGCTGCCCTCCGGCGCGGGGGCCGCGGTGACCGCCCCGCCGGTCCCGGTGGTCTCACCGGGCGCGGTGACGCCGGTGATGTTCGACCAGGCCCCGATCCCGCCGAGCAGCGTCGCAGGGGAGTCGGAGGTGAACGTGACCGGGCCGGTCTCCCCCTGGGCGGTCGAGGTGAACAGCGAGACCGAGCCGGTGCCGCCGGGCAGGGCGGTGGTGCGCAGCGCGGTCCAGCCGGCCGGCGGGGTCACCTGGCCGGCGCCGGAGCGGAAGACCTGGGCGACGAGCGTGTCGCCCTCCTCCACCCCGGCCGGGGTGGACAGCGTGACCTGGGTGGCGGCGTCGGCGGTCGTGTAGCCGACGGCGCGGGAGAGCGGCAGCCACGGCACGGTCGCGGTGACGACGAGCCCCGCGACCAGCGCGACGGCCGCGAGCAGGCCGGCGCCGCCCCACAGCGCGGGGGCGGGCAGCGAGCGGGCCGCGACGACGCCGACCACGACGAGCAGGCCCGCGAGGCCGGCGGTCAGGCCGAGCAGCGTCGCGGTCGAGTCGGTGCGGAAGCCGCGCACCCCGAACTCCGCGACGGCGACCGCGATCGCCACGAGGCCGAGCAGGGCCCCGAGGCCGACGACGACGTTCTGCAGCGTCGGGGGCAGGGACACGGTCGCGACCACCACGGCGGCCACGACGACGAGGACGGCAGCGGCCGCCCAGGCCACGGGGCTGCCGATCGCTCCGGCGGCCAGGACCGCCAGCACGGCGACCACGATGGCCACCCCGATCGCGACGGTCTTGCGCACGTCCACCCACTCCTCCCGTGGACCCGGACGGGTCCTGCTCTGTTCGGCGGTACCTCGACGGCCGCTCGCACAGCGTGTCGTTCCGGGAGGTTCCACCGTTTCGGACGCGCGCGGGCCGCTCCGGAGGTCCGAACGAGGTCACGGTTGCATCACGAAGTCGTGAACGGTGGGCGCCGGACGGTCGCCACGCCCACGAATCGGTGACAGAGCGTACCGGGTTCTTGTCGCCCTCCCGAGGTGTTCCACCTGCGACGATCCGCCGCGACCCCGCCGACGGAAGCGGTTTCCGCACCGTTGATCACGCCGTCCGGAGATCCGGACCGTGATCACTGCCGCCATCGGCGGCGTTACGGAACGTGGCTCTGCGGCGATGCCTCCTCCGTATCGACGTCGAGAGGGGGGCCGGAGTGCTGCGCGGTTACGCACGGGTGGCATCGGCGACGGACGACGCCTCGGACCAGGTCGCGCGGCTGCAGGCGGAGGGGGTGCCCACGGAGCGGATCCGGGTCGACACGTCGCTCGGCACCCGCGGCGCGCGGCCGGAGCTGGAGGCCGTGCTCGGTGACCTGCGCCGCGGCGACGTCCTCGTGGTCACCCGGCTCGACCGGCTGGCCTCGTCGGTGCTGCACCTGGTGCAGGTCGGGCAGCGGCTGCGATCGGTGGGCGCCGAGCTGCGCTCGCTGGAGGAGGACGTCGACACGACCTCCGACTCCGATGCGGGCGTGCTCCCCACCCTCGACCTGCTGGCCGGGCTGCAGCGCACCCTCGTCTCGGCCAGCACGCGCGCCGGGCTCGACGCGGCGCGGGCCCGCGGGCGTCGGGGCGGTCGTCCGCCCCGGCTGAGCGCCGAGGCCGCGGCGGAGGCGCAGCGGCTCTACGACCAGGGCCGGTCGGTCACGGAGATCGCGGAGAAGCTCGACGTCCCGCGCACGACCGTGTACGGCCACCTGCGCCGTCCCACGTAGCTCACGCCGGGCGTACACCGACCGGCGTGCACTGCGCCGGTGATCGTCCCGGGGGCGGGCCTGCCGCCACTGACCGGTGCCCGCCTGCTCACGTCCTGGACCCTCGCACCGGGCGCGCTCGGCGGCGTCGCCCTCCTCGGCGGCGGCTACGGGCTCGGGCTGCGCCGGCTCGCCTCCCCGTGGCCGGTCCGGCGCACCGTTGCGTTCGCATCCGCCCTCGTCCTGCTGGTCCTGGTCTCCGCGAGCGCGATCGCGGTCTACGACGACACCCTGTTCTGGGCCCGCGCGGTCCAGGGCGTCGTCCTGCTGGTCGTCGCGCCGATGCTGCTGGCGGCCGCCGCGCCGCTGACCCTGGCCCGCGCGACCCTGCCCGCACCCGCCGTCGCGACCCTCGGCCGACTGCGGCGCTCCGGCCCCGCGCGGGCGGCCTGCGCGCCGGGGATCGCGACGCTCGCCCTCGTCGGCCCGCCGTTCCTGCTCTACCTCACCGGCCTCTACCCGCTGGAGCTGCGGAGCGCGACGGTCAGCGGGCTCGTCTCGCTGGGCCTCCTCGCTGCCGGGCTGCTCTACGCCGTGAGCCGGCTGCAGATCGACCCCGTGCCGCGGACCACCCACCACGGGCTGACCCTCGGCATCGCGATCGCCGAGGTCGTCACCGACGGCGTCCTCGGGCTGGTGCTCTGGCTCGGCCCGCTGCTCGCCGTCGCCCACTACACGGCCGTCGACCGCGCCTGGGGCCCGAGCCTGCGGGACGACCAGGCGATCGGCGCCGGGGTCTGGTGGATCGGCGGGGACCTCGCGGGGCTGCCGTTCCTCGGCGCGATCGCCGCCCGGTTCGCCGCGGCGGACGCCCGCGAGGCGCGCCGCGTCGACGCCGAGCTCGACGAGCAGGAGGCCGCCGGCGAGCGCGGCTCGGGGCTCTGGTGGGAGCAGCCCGGACGGTGACGTCTGTCCGGATGCTGCCGGGGCACGCAGGTCGGGCACGTCCCGCCGTCGGGAACGCTCCTGCCGGAGGCTCTGCGGCGTGCCCACCGCGCGCAGCCCCGTCGCCCCCCACGTCGTCGCCCTGCGCCGGACCGTGGCGGCGACGCTGCAGCGCCCGCTGGCGTCGTACTACCTCGTCGTCGGGCTCACCGTGGTGCTCGCCGGCCTCGGGCTGGTCATGGTGCTGTCGGCGTCCTCGATCGACTCGCTGACCCGCACCGGCAGCCCCTACGGCGTCTTCCTCCACCAGCTCGTCTACTGCGCCGTCGGCGGCGTCGCGTTCTGGCTGACCGGCCGCGTCCCGGTGCGGCGCTGGCGCGTCGCGAGCCCGTGGGTGCTCGGGGCGAGCCTCGTCGCGCTCGTCGCCGTGCTGGTGCCGGGCCTCGGCTCGTCGGTCGCGGGCGCGCAGAAGTGGTTCGTCGTCGGGGGCCTGTCGCTGCAGCCCAGCGAGCCGGCGAAGCTCGCGCTGGTCCTGTGGGGCGCGCACGTGCTGGTGGCGCAGCGTGGGGTCGTCGGGGTGCGCCGGCTGCTCCCGGTGGTCCCGGTCGGCATCCTGACGGCGGGTCTGGTCGTCGTCGAGCCCGACCTCGGCTCCGCGCTCGGCATCGTCGTCGTGCTGTTCGCCCTGCTGTGGTTCGCCGGGCTGTCCGGTCGGCTGCTCGGGCTGCTCGGCGCCGGGGCGCTGGGCGCCGTCGGGGTCCTGGCGGTGACCGCGAGCTACCGGCTCGCCCGCCTGACGTCGTTCCTGGGCAGCGGCGACGACTCGCTGGGTGCGGGCTACCAGTCGCAGCAGGCGCTGTACTCGCTCGCCGACGGCGGGCTGCTCGGCGACGGCCTCGGGCAGGGCGCCGCGCAGTGGAGCTACCTGCCCAACGCCTCCAACGACTTCGTCTTCGCGATCCTCGGCGAGGAGCTCGGCCTGGTGGGCGCCTGCGCCGTGCTCGGCCTGTTCGCGCTGCTGGCGTGGGTGGGGCTGCGGATCGCGGCGCGGACCGTCGACCCGTGGAACCGGGTCGTGGTGGCCACGTTGACGGTGTGGCTGGTGGCGCAGGCCGTCATCAACATCGGCTACGTGCTCGGCCTGCTGCCGGTCACCGGGATCACGCTGCCCCTGATCTCGGCCGGTGGGAGCTCGGTGATCGTGAGCATGATCTCGCTCGGGCTGCTCGCCTCGGCCGCCCGCGACGAACCGGACGCCCGGGTCGCGCTCCGGCGTTAGGGTCGGTGGAGATCACTCGAGGAGGCACACGTGGAGATCCTGGCGGGCGTGGACGGCGTGCGGGAGGCCATCGGTCGCGAGCTGGGCCCGGGGGAGTGGTTCACGGTCGACCAGTCCCGGGTGGACGGCTTCGCCGACGACACCGAGGACCACCAGTGGATCCACGTCGACCCGGAGAAGGCGAAGGACAGCCCCTTCGGCGGCACGATCGCGCACGGCTTCCTCACGCTGTCGCTGCTCCCGCACCTCGCCAACTCCGCGCGCCGGCTCGACGGCGTGCGGATGGGCGTCAACTACGGCCTGAACAAGGTGCGCTTCCCCGCGCCCGTGCGGGTCGGCAGCCGGGTGCGCGCGACCGTGACGATCACCGAGGCCGAGGACCTGCCCGACAGCGGGGTGCAGGTGGTCTCGAAGGTCACCGTCGAGATCGAGGGCGCCCCGAAGCCCGCCTGCATCGCCGAGTGGGTCACGCGCGCGTACTTCTGATGCCTGCCGTGCGCCCCCGGATCCACCTCAACGCCTTCGCCATGATGTGCGCGGGCCACCAGTCGCCCGGACTGTGGCGGCACCCGTCCGACCAGGGGTTCCGCTACACCGACCTCGACCACTGGACGTCCCTCGCCCGGCTGCTCGACGACGCCGGGTTCGACGCGCTCTTCCTCGCCGACGTGCTCGGGGTCTACGACGTCGCCGGCGGGTCCCGCGACGCCGCCGTCCGGGCCGGCATCCAGCTCCCGCTCGGCGACCCGATGATGCCGGTGTCGGCGATGGCCGCCGCGACCGAGCACCTCGGGTTCGGCGTCACCGTCTCCACGTCCTACGAGCACCCGTACGCCCTCGCGCGCCGGTTCACCACGCTCGACCACCTGACGAAGGGCCGGGTCGGCTGGAACGTCGTCACCGGCTACCTGGCCAGCGCCGCGGCGAACCTGGGTCTCGGTGAGCAGCTCGCGCACGACCAGCGCTACGAGCAGGCCGACGAGTACCTCGAGGTGTGCCGCCGGCTGTGGCACGAGTCGTGGGAGGACGACGCCGTCGTCCGCGACGCGGCCGGGGGGATCTACACCGACCCGGCGAAGGTGCACGACATCGCGTTCCACGGCCGCTGGTACGACGTGCCCGGCCCGTTCCTGTGCGAGCCCTCCCCGCAGCGCTCCCCGGTGATCTTCCAGGCGGGCGCGTCGCCGCGCGGGCTCGCGTTCGCCGGGCGCCACGCGGAGGCCGTGTTCATGTCCGGGCCGTCGACGACGGTGCTGGCGGGTCAGGTCGACCGGCTGCGCTCCGCGGTGTCCGACGCCGGCCGCGACCCCGCCGCGGTCACCGTGTACTGCCAGCTCGCGCCGGTGGTCGCCGGGACCACCGCCGAGGCCGAGGAGCTGTACGCGGAGTACCTGGAGTCGTTCTCGCTCGAGGGGGCCCTCGCCCTGTTCGCGGGCTGGACCGGGCTCGACCTCACCGGCATCGACCCCGACCAGCCGTTGCGCTACGTCGAGTCCGACGCCGGGCGCTCCGCCCTCGCCTCGTTCACCACCGACGACCCCGATCGCGAGTGGACCGTCGGCGAGGTCGCCCGCCACCTCGCGGTGGGCGGGCGCGGTCCGGTCGCCGTGGGGTCGGGCACCGAGGTCGCGGACCGGATGGAGCACTGGGTCGACGAGACCGGCGCCGACGGGTTCAACCTCGCCTACGCGGTCACACCCGGCACGTTCGAACAGGTGGCCCGGTTCGTCGTGCCGGAGCTGCGCCGTCGCGGCCGGATGCCCGCGTCCCCGGTGGCGGGCACCCTCCGGGAGCGCCTGGCCCTGCGGTGACGCCCGTGGCCCCCGTGGCCCCCGTGGCAGGAAAGCGTCGTTGCTGTCACCCAGTGGCAGCGACGACGCTTTCCTGCCGTCGAGGCCGTCGTCAGGAACGCGCCGCCCTGCCCAGCGCCCCGCGCGCGATGATGACCTGCTGGATCTGGCTCGTGCCCTCGTAGATGCGGAACAGCCGCACGTCACGGTAGATCCGCTCGACGGGCACGCCGCGCATGTAGCCGGACCCGCCGTGGACCTGCACCGCCCGGTCGGCGATCCGCCCGACCGCCTCCGAGCAGAAGTACTTCGCGGTGGACGGGCCGGTGACCTTGTCCGACCCGTCGTCGTAGGCCTTCGCCGCCTCACGGACCAGGGCGCGGCCGGCGTGCCAGTCGGTGACCGAGTCGGCGACGAGGCCCTGGACGAGCTGGTAGGTGGCGATCGCGTGCCCGCCCTGTTCGCGCTGGGTGGCGAACTCGACGGTCTCGTGGACCAGGCGCGCCGCCATGCCCATGCACAGCGCGGCGATGTGCAGCCGGCCGTGCGCGAGGCACTTCAGCGCGGTGACG
Organism: Actinomycetospora sp. CA-084318; assembly: GCF_050955885.1. Lineage (NCBI taxonomy): Bacteria > Bacillati > Actinomycetota > Actinomycetes > Pseudonocardiales > Pseudonocardiaceae > Actinomycetospora > Actinomycetospora sp. CA-084318. The sequence continues at coordinate 5,213,219 of NZ_CP192098.1, read as the reverse complement.
TACCCGCGGTGCAGGCCCTCCTCGCCCCCGATCAGGTTCTCGGCGGGGACACGGACGTCGTCGAGGTAGACCTCGCAGGTCCAGGAGCCGCGCTGCCCCATCTTCGCGTCGTGCTCGGAGAAGCTCACCCCGGCCGCGGAGGTCGGCACGAGGAACGTCGAGATGCCGCGGGCGGGCGCGGCGTCCGGGTCGGTGCGCGCGAACACCATGAGCACGTCGGCGAACGGCGCGTTGGTGATCCAGCGCTTGGCGCCGCTGATCACCCACGAGTCCCCGTCGCGCACGGCCTTCGTCGTGAGCGAGGAGGGATCCGACCCGGCGTCGGGCTCGGTCAGCGCGAACGACGCCACCACCTCGCCGGAGGCCAGCCGCGGGAGCCACTCGGCCTGTTGCTCGCTCGACCCGCCGGTGAGCAGGACCTGGCCGGCGATGCCGTTGTTGGTGCCGAACAGCGAGCGCAGCGACGGCGTGGTCCAGCCGAGCTCCATCGCGAGCTCGACCTCCTCGGCCATCGACAGCCCGATCCCGCCGTGCTCCTCCGGGATCGCGAAGCCGTACAGGCCCATGGCCTTGCACGCCTCCCGGAGCTCGGCGGGGACCTCGTCGGTCTCCTCGATCTCGTCCTCGCGCGGGACGACCTGCTCGCGGACGAACTCGCGGACCGAGGTCAGGACGTCGGCGAAGTCGGACGGATCCACGGCGGGGGCCTCCTGGGGGAACGACGGTGTCTGCCCAGCATTCTCACCGTCAGCCGGTCGGCCGCACGACCAGATCGGTGAGGTGTGCATCGCGCGACGCCGTGACGGCGGCCGTCACCACCGCCGCGACCGACTCGGGCCGCAGGTAGCGCGAGCCGTCGTAGGTGCCGCCCTCGTGCGCGACCACCTCGCGCTGCATGTCGGTGTCGACCCGCCCCGGGTGCACCGAGCACACCCGTAGGTCGGGCTCTTCGCCCCGCAGTGCGTCGGCGAACGCCTTCAGCGCGAACTTCGACGCCGCGTACGAACCCCATCCGGGCCGCGCGGCGAGCCCCGCCCCGGAGTTGACGCAGACGACGGTGCCCCGGGCCGTGCGCAGCGCCGGGAGCAGCAGCCGCGTCAGCTCGGCCACCGCGACGACGTTGACCTCGAACTGCCGCCGCCAGGTCGCGACGTCGAGCTCGGCGACCGTCCCGAGCATCCCGACCCCGGCCGAGTGCACCAGCACGTCCAGCTCGTCGATCCGCTCGGTCGCGCCGGCGAGGGCGTCGGGGTCGGTGAGGTCGACCGGCCACGGGAGCGCCCGCTCACCCAGTCGGGCGGCGACCGCGGCGAGGGCCGCGGCGTCCCGGCCGCCCAGGAGGAGGTCGTGGGTCGGCGCGAGGGCGGTGGCGACCGCGGCGCCGATGCCGCGTGAGGCGCCCGTGACTAGGGCGAGCGGACGTTGGGAGCTCACGGGGGAACCATAACGACGTGGAACTTCATCGGTTCACACCTCATACCGGACGATCCACCCCACCGTGTGCACCCCGGCCCGGACGCGTCACGACGGGTGCCCCGCGCCGTTGAACGGGGCACCGATCCGGAACGGACGGTGACGAGCACCGGCGTGGCGTTTCGTTCCCCAGCTGGCCCGCGTCCGCTCGTCGGGAACTGCCCCGAACGGTTCCCAGTGCCGCGACCCGGCGCCTCGCCCCACGAGGCGCCGGGTCGTCGTCCTACTTCACGACGACGACGGTGTCGCCGACCGCGAGCGTGCGGAAGAACTGCCGGGCGACGGCGTCGGACAGGTGGATGCACCCCGCCGACTGCCGCGACAGGCTGCCGGTGTGGAAGGCGATGCCGCCGTTGAAGAACACCGACCACGGCATCGGCGCGTCGTTGAACTGGCTGGACCGGTGGTCCGCGTCCTTCCACGTCACGTGGAACGTGCCCGTCGGGGTGCGCTCGCCGGGCCGGCCGCTGGTGATCGGCGCGCTGCGCACGACCTTGCCGTCCTGCACCAGCCACGCGCGCTTCGCCGAGAGCGACACGCACGCCCCGTCGCCGCTGATCGAGCAGGGCAGTCCCGACGACGTGTCGCCCGTCGAGGCGGTCCGGCTCGCCCGGGTCGTCGTGGCCTTCGCGCGGGTCGCGGTCGGCTTCGTCGTGGTGGTCACCGGCAGGGTCGTCACGCCGGCCGCGGCGGGCAGCACCGGCGGCACGACGGCGAGCGGCGCGGCGGGCGCCGCGACGGCCGCGGGCCGCTCGACCCCGACGTCGGACAGGCCGAGCCCCGTCGTCACGCCGAGCGCGCCGAGCACGAGCACCGCCGACCCGGCCATCCCGACCTTGGCCATCCGCATCGCGACCCCCCGACCTCGTTCCGACCGTTGTGCTGTCGAGATCGCTCCGATGGGCCGGACGTGTTAGCGCACTACCCCGAAAGGATGAGTGGACTCCGGAACACGAAGGACTGCCGTAGAGCGCGTTACGGTCGCTAGGGTCGGGACGTGGCCGATCTCGTGGTGGTGGGTGCGTCGCTGGCAGGTCTGCGTGCGGTGGAAGCCGTGCGCAACGACGGGTTCTCCGGGTCGATCGCGCTGGTCGGCGCGGAGGAGCACCTCCCGTACGACCGGCCGCCGCTGTCCAAGGAGCACCTCGGCGACGAGGACCCGCGCGACCCCACCTACCGCGAGCAGGAGAAGCTGGCCGAGCTCGACGTCGAGCTGGTGCTGGGGGCACCCGCCGAGTCGCTCGACGTCGAGGCGCGCACCGTGACCGTCGGCGGCCGGGAGCTGTCGTACTCCGGCCTCGTCATCGCGACCGGCGCCGACGCCCGCCCGCTGCCCGCCTCGGTGTGCACGCCCGACCTCGCGGGCGTGGTGACGCTGCGGACCCTGGACGACTCGCTGCACCTGCGGGAGCTCCTCCGGCAGGGCACGCCGCGGGTCACGGTGGTGGGCGCCGGCTTCATCGGCTCGGAGATCGCCGCGGTCGCCCGCAAGCGCGGCCTCGAGGTGACGATCGTCGAGGCGCTGCCGGTGCCGCTGGTGCGCGGGGTCGGCGAGCGGATGGGACGCGCCCTGACCTCGATCCACGAGCGGCACGGCACCACCGTGCTCACCGGCGCCTCGGTGGAGAAGGTGACCGGTACCGGGCACGTCGAGTCGGTCGTCCTCGGCGACGGCACGGAGATCCCGACCGACGTGCTGGTCGTCGGGATCGGGGCGACCCCGAACACGGGGTGGCTGGAGTCGTCGTCGCTGACGATCGACAACGGGATCGTCGCGGACGAGACGCTCGCCGCCGCGCCCGGCGTCTACGTGGCCGGGGACGTCGCCCGCTGGCCCAACGCGCTCTTCGACGACGTGCTGAGCACCCCGATGCGCCTCGAGCACTGGACCTCGGCGTCCGAGCAGGGTGCGCTGGCCGCCCGCAACGCCGTGGACCCGGCGTCGGCGAAGGCCTACGAGACCGTGCCGTACTTCTGGTCGGACTGGTACGAGAGCCGCATCCAGTTCGTCGGCGTCTCCCGCGCCGACGACGACCACCCCCAGGTCGAGACCGAGATCGTCATGGGCTCGGAGGACGAGGGTGCGTTCGTCGCGCTCTACCGCTGCGGCGACCGGCTCGTCGGCGCGCTCGCCGTCGACAAGCGCGCCGAGGTCATGCAGTACCGCCGGCTCATCCTCAACCGGGCGAGCTGGTCGGAGGGGCTGGAGAAGGCCGAGGAGCGCCGGCAGCGGGCGGCGCGCAAGGCCGCCTCGTCGTGAGGGTCCCGGGCGTCGACCACCTCGTCGTCGCGTGCGGGTCGCTGGCCGAGGGCGTCCCGTGGCTCGTCGACCGACTCGGGGTCGAGCCCGCGGGTCGTGCCCGGCACGACCGGTTCGGCACCCACAACGCCCTGTGGAACCTCGACGACGGCACCTACCTCGAGCTGATCGCGGTCGACCCCGAGGCGCCGTCCCCCGGCCGTCCGCGCTGGTTCGCGCTCGACCGCTTCGTCGGCCCGCCGCGGCTCGTGCACTGGGTGCTGCGCCTGCCGACGTTGTCCGGTCGGCCCGGGCCGGTCCTGCGTCTGGCGCGCGACGACCTGGCGTGGTCCTTGACCGTTCCCGACGACGGCTCGTTCCCGGTCGACGGGTCCGGTGTCTGGCCGTCGCTGATCGCCTGGGACGGCGGGCACCCGTCGTCCGGGCTCGCCGACGCGGGGCTCGCCCTCTCCCGCCTGGTGTTGTCCTCGCCCGACGCCGGTGCCCTGCGCGCCGGGCTGGTGCAGGACGGGCTGGTCGGCCACCTCGGCGACCGCGTCACGGTGACGCCGGGGCCGGTGGCGCTGCGGGCGGAGCTCACGACCCCGGGCGGTCCGGTCACGCTCTGACGGCTCGCGACCCGGCCGTTGCGCCACGCACACGGCTGGAGCGGCTCGCGCTCATCGGTGGCCGCGTTGCGGGGCGCACACGGTCGCGGCGGTGGGCGCTGGTCCGCGCTCGCGTTGCGTCGCGCACACGGCTGGAGCGGGTTCGCGCTCACCGGTGGCCGCGTTGCGGCGCGCGCACGGTCGCGGCGGTGGGCGCTGGTCCGCGCTCGCGTTGCGTCGCGCACCCGGTCGCAGCGATCCGGAGTCCTCCGCGTCGGCGTTGCGAGGCGCAACGGCGCGGGCGTGGGGTGTGGCCCGGTCCGGCCGTGTGTGGGGCGCAACGGGGCGGGCGGGGGGTGCGTCCCGCCGAGACCGTGTGTGGGGCGCAACGGGGCGGGCGGGGGGTGCGTCCCGCCGAGACCGTGTGCGGGACGCAACGGCACGGGCAGGGGGTGTGTCCCGCCGAGACCGTGTGCGGGACGCACCGGCGCAGGGGCAGGTGCGCCCCTCACCGCACGAGGCCCACCACGGCGGCACCGACCAGTCCGCCGCTGGTGAGCGTGAACGAGATGACGCTGAGGACCTGGAACCAGGTCCGGGACGCGGCGCGCGGCGACCAGGCGAGGGGCAGGAAGAGCGTCGGGTTCAGCCACGTGCCGATCACGATCGTCGCCGCCAGCCACGTCGGCAGCCCCGGGACCGCGAGGCCGACCGCGATCAGGATGATCCCCATGATCACGTAGTCGAGGTGGGCCTGGAGGATGCGCCGCGGCTTGCGCACGCCGACCCGCTCGACGAGCTGCGGCGTGATCATGGTGGCGGCCACCGCCCACCCGAGCACCGCGCCGAAGGCCAGCTCCACGAGTCCGATGCGCGTCAGGACGTCCACGAGCGGTGATCCTGTCCTAGGTCAGACGATCCCGTCGAGCAGGGCGGCCAGACCGGTCCGGAAGACGCGGTCGAGGTCGAAGGCGTACGGCCCGGCACGACGGATCGCCGGACCCGCCAGCCGGGCCATGCCCCGCACGGTGGCCGGGTCGTGGTCGATCCAGTGATCGGCGTCGACGCCGGTGTCGGCCTCGGCGTCCCGCTCGGCGGCGAGCGTCAGGGCCATCCCGCGCACGTAGCCGGTGACCGCCAGGTAGAGGTCGAACCGGCGCTCGGGCTCGGGGACCACGCCCTCGAGCGCCGACAGGTCCCACTCGGCGATCGCGAGGAGCGCGGCCACCGGCTGCGGACGGTGCAGAGAGATCGCCCGCGCCGCCCAGGGGTGCCGCGAGTAGACCGTCCACTGGCGTCGTGCGGAGAGCTCGAGGCGCGTCCGCCAGCCCGCGTCGTCGGGCACCGACGGCCACGGCTCCGCCGCGAACACCTCGTCGAGCATGGCCATGACCAGCCCGTCCTTGCCGCGGACGAGGCCGTGCACGGTCATCGTCGGGACGCCGAGCTCGGCCGCGAGCCGCCGCATGGAGACCGCGGGGAGCCCGTCGGCGTCGGCCAGCTCCACCGCGAGCACCACGACGTCCTCGCGCGCGGGCCCCGTCCCGCGCGGCCGGACCCGTCGTCGGGACGGGGCGCGGGCCGCGACCACCGTGCCGACCCGCGGCACCGACTCGACCAGCCCCTCCTCGCGCAGCAGGGCGAGGGCACGCGACGCCGTCGCCGAGGCGACGCCGTGCTCCGCGACGAGCGCGCGCACCGACGGCAGCCGGTCGCCGGGAGCGAGGTCCTCGATCCGGGCCCGGAGCGCATCCGCGACGCGGCGGGAGGGGAGATCGCTGTCCTGCGACACGATGGCGCTCCTCGCCGTCGGACGGGCACGGTCACCGCTGTTCGTACACCGTCCACCGAGGAGTCCGCATGCACGTCCTCGTCTCCGGCGCCGGCATCGCCGGGTCCGCCCTCGCCGCCCTCCTGCTCGCCCGCGGCCATCGGGTGACCGTCGTGGAGTCCGCCCCGGGCCCGCGCCCGGGCGGGCAGGCCGTCGACGTCCGCGGTCCGGCGTTGGAGGTGATGGACCGGCTGGGGCTGGGTGCGCGGATGCGGGCCGCGCGGACCGTCATGCGAGGCATGTCCGTGGTCGCACCCGACGGGACCGAGCTGACCAGCACCACCGAGACCACCCTGACCGGCGGGCCGATCGGCACCCCCGACGTCGAGATCCTCCGCGACGACCTCGCCGCGATGCTCGCCGACGCGGCGGCGGGGACGGAGTGGTGCTTCGGGGACCGGGTCGCCGCGCTCGACGACGACCGGGTGCGGCTCGCGAGCGGGCGCACGTGCGAGCCCGACGTCGTCGTGGGCGCGGACGGCCTGCGCTCCGCGGTCGGGCGGCTCGCCGGGCTCGTCGACGACGACTGCCTCCGGCCGCTCGGCAGCCATCTGGCCGTCTACACGATGCCCAACGTGTTCGGCCTCGACCGCTGGCAGACCTTCTGCCGGTTCCCGGACGGGATGGCGGGGCTCTACACGGCGCGGGAGAACCGGGAGGTGCGGGTCAACCTCGGGTTCGAGGGCGACGTGGAGTACGACCACCGGGACGTCGCCGCCCAGAAGCGGATGATCGTCGACGCGTTCGCGGACCGGGGCTGGTGGGTGCCGCGCATGCTCGAGGGTCTCGCCGGGGCCGACGACTTCTACCTCGCCCCGATGACCCAGGTCGTCGCGCAGCGCTGGTCGACCGGCCGCACGGTGTTGCTGGGCGACGCCGCCTGGTGCACCACGCCGCTCTCGGGGCAGGGGACGACGTTGGCGCTGGTCGGGGCACACCTGCTCGCGCACGAGCTCGACGCCCGCCCGGTCACGGAGGCGTTCGCCGCGTACGAGCGCCGGATGCGCCCGGTCGCGGAGGCCGACCAGCGGCTCGCGCTGGAGAACTCCGAGCGGGTGGCGCGGATGATGACCGACGCCGGGCAGGTCGTCGCCGACAGCGACGAGCACTGGTCGGCGACGAGCGCGGCGACGACGCTGACGTTGCCGTAGCGCCGTCAGAGGCCGTGCGCCGTGCGGACGTGGTCGAAGATCAGGCTCGTCACGGTGCCGGCCACGTCGCGGTGCTTGTTGAGGGTGTCGACCAGGTCGCGCAGCGCTCCCGTGCCCGCCGTCGCGACGTGGAGCAGGTAGTCGTCGGCCCCGGCGACGAAGTAGACGTCCCGCACGGCCGGCAGGCGACGGACGAACGCGGTGAACTCGCCGAGCCGGTCGCGGGAGTCGCTCTGCAGGCGGACCGAGATCATGGCCTGCAGCGGCAGCCCGACGGCCGCCGGGTCGACGTCGGCGTGGAAGCCGCGGACCACGCCGCGCTCGCGGAGGGCCCGTACCCGGGTCAGGCACGTGGACGCCGCGATCCCCACCGCCTCGGCCAGCGCCGCGTTCGTGATGCGCGCGTCGGCGACCAGGTGGCCCAGCAGTGCGCGATCGACCTGGTCGAGCGGCCGCAGATCGTTCGGTGTCGGCGCGGGCCGAGCAACCAGATCGTCGGGAAGTTCATCCACGAGCGCAGGTTACAGAACCTTCTTCAGGAATCTACCCACGAAACAGCAGGACGTTCACACTGGGTGCCGAGGCGCGACGACGAGGAGGAGGACGATCATGAAGGTCGCGGTGCCCACCGAGGTCAAGGACAACGAGTTCCGGGTGGCCCTGACACCCGGGGGCGTGCGCGAGCTGGTCGCCCACGGCCACGAGGTCGTCGTGCAGGAGGGGGCGGGTGTCGGCTCCGCCTTCGGCGACGACGAGTACAAGGAGGCGGGCGTCCGCCTCGTCGCCGACCCCGACGCGGTGTGGGGCGAGGCGGAGCTGGTCGTGAAGGTCAAGGAGCCGGTGGCCTCGGAGTACCACCGGCTGCGCCCCGACCTGACGCTGTTCACCTACCTGCACCTGGCCGCCTCCCGCGAGTGCACGCAGGCCCTGCTCGACGCCGGTACCACCGCGATCGCCTACGAGACCGTGACGCGCCACGGCGCGCTGCCGCTGCTCGCCCCGATGAGTGAGGTCGCCGGACGGCTCGCCCCGCAGGCCGGCGCCTACCACCTGATGCGCTCGCACGGCGGCCGCGGCCTGCTGCTCGGCGGCGTGCCGGGGGCACCCGCGGCGCACGTCGTCGTCATCGGTGGCGGGGTGTCCGGCGCGGCCGCGATCCAGATGGCGGTGGGCATGCACGCCCGCGTCACGGTGCTCGACAAGAACCTCGACACGCTGCGCGCCCTCGACGCCCGGTACGCCGGCCGCGTCCAGACCCTGTACTCGAACACCGAGAACCTCGAGCGTGCGGTCCTCGAGGCCGACCTGGTGATCGGCGCCGTGCTGGTGCCGGGCGCGAAGGCCCCGAAGCTCGTCGGCAATGACCTCGTCCGGCGCATGAAGGCGGGCGCGGTGCTCGTCGACATCGCCATCGACCAGGGCGGGTGCTTCGAGGACTCGCACCCGACCACGCACTCCGACCCGACGTTCGCGGTGCACGACGCGCTCTTCTACTGCGTCGCGAACATGCCGGGTGCGGTCCCGAACACCTCCACCCATGCGCTGACCCACGCGACGACGCCGTTCGTGCTCGCGCTCGCCGACCGGGGCTGGGAGCGGGCCGTCGCCGAGGACGCCGGGCTCGCGGCGGGTCTCGCGACCCACGCCGGCACGCTCTACAGCGCCGCCGTGGGTGAGGCGCACGACCTGCCGGTGGCGTCACTGGCCTGACGCTGCTCGGGGACGGCGGCCAGCCGCGCCCGGGCATCGCCGACCGCGCGGGCCCGGGACGCACGCCGGGCCGCCACGCGGGCCGGGCGCTCCGCCTCGGGGGCCGGCCGGACGTGGGCGTCGGTCACGCCGCGCAGGGCCGCCGCGGTGGCGCAGGCCGCGTCGACGGACGCGAGGTCGTAGACGCTCGTGACGCCCGCGGCGCGCACCGTCAGCCGGCCGAGCCGTCCGCCCCCGGCCCGCTCGTGGACGCTCGCGTCGACCTCGAGTGCGTCGTAGCCGACGACCGTGTGGAACCGGCCGTCGCGCAGCACGACGCACTCCGGGAGGAACGCGAGCTCGTGCCGGGCCCCGGCGAAGGTGGGGACGGGTTCCCCGGCGCGCAGGTGGCGCGGACCGTCGAGGCGCCGCGCCACCGGCGCGTGTCCGCCGTGGGGTGCGACCTCCCAGACGGCGGGCTCCCAGGACGTGGCCGCGCAGCGCAGCCGCTCCCACGTGGCCACCAGCTGCTCGTGGCGGGGTCCCGGCGCCGGTGTCACGACGACGGTGCGCCGCGCGCGGTCCCGCCGGCGCGTCACGGCCGCCGCGACGGCGACCACGAGGAGGGCCGCCGTGGTGGCGGGGACGTCGAGGTCGGTCCCCGCCGCCACGGCCACGGCCACGGCGAGACCGACGGTCACGACGACGGGGGTGTGCGGGCGAGCGGCGGCCGCGGCGTCGAGCTGACGGCGCAGCGCGTCGGGGGCGATCGTCACGGTCGGCCTCCGGTCCTCGGGGATCGTGACCGTATGTCGCCGTTCAGCCGCGTTTCGTTACGTCAAGTGACCTCACACGATCGGCTGTTCGGCCTAACAGCCGGTCACGCGAGGGCCACCGGCACGCGCCAGCCGCGCGGGTCGGGCACCCGGCCGAACTGGAGGTCCAGAAGCTCCGCGCGCAGGTCCAGCGTGCGGGGGCCCGGCGTGCCCGCGCCGACGGCGAACGCCCCGGTGGCCGACCGGAAGGCGACGATCGGGCTGATCACGGCCGCCGTCCCCGTCGCGAAGACCTCCGTGATCGAGCCGTCGGTGCACCCGGCGCGCAGCTCCTCCACCGACACCGGTCGCTCCACCGCGGTGAGGCCGTGGCCGGCCGCGAGCTCGAGGACGCTGCGGCGGGTGACGCCGTCGAGGATCGTGCCCAGCGGCGGCGTGACCAGCTCGCCGTCCGCGGTGACGAGCAGGACGTTCATCGTCCCCGACTCCTCGAGCCACCGGTGCTCGCGGGCGTCGAGGAACAGCACCTGGTCGCACTCGTGCGCCCGGGCGAGCGCCTGGGCGGCGAGCCCGGCCGCGTAGTTCCCGCCGCACTTGGCGTCGCCGGTCCCGCCCGGGGCCGCCCGGGAGAGCTCCTCGGAGATCCAGAGCGTCAGGCCCGCGTCGCGCCCGGCGAACAGCGGGCCGGCGGGGGAGGCGGTGACGAGGAAGCGCGCCTCCTCGGCGGCCCGGACCCCGAGGAAGGCCTCGGTGGCGACGGTGAACGGGCGCAGGTACAGCGACGCCGGCGGCTCCGGCACCCACGCCGCATCGGCCCGGACGACCCCGGCCACGGCGTCGACGAACGCCTGCTCGGGCAGCACCGGCAGGGCCAGCCGACGGGCCGAGTGGGCGAAGCGCGCCGCGTTGAGCGCGGGCCGGAACAGCGCCACCGACCCGTCGGGCTGCCGGTAGGCCTTGAGCCCCTCGAAGATCTCCTGGGCGTAGTGCAGGACCGCCGCCGCGGGGTGCAGCGACAGCGGCTCCGACGCGCGGACCCCGGCGTCGTGCCAGCCCTGCTCCACCGTCCAGGTCGCGGACGCCACGTGGTCGGTGAACACCTTCCCGAAGCCGGGGTCGGCCAGCAGGGCGTCCCGCTGGGCGTCGGGGGTGGGGTGCGGCGTCGGCACGTGCCCGAAGGCGACGGGGGCGGAGGTGGTCACCCGACCGACGGTGGCAGAGCCGCGGCGCGGATGCGACTGGCACGTCCTGGGTAGTGGCAGGAGGTGGACGCCGACGACGAGCGCGACCGGGGCGCGCAGATCGACCGGTGGCTCGTCGGGAAGGCCCGGGAGGGCGATCCGCAGGCCTACGAGGAGCTGATCCGCCGGCACCGCGACCGCATCTACCGCATCGCGCTGCGCATCACCGGCAACCCGGCCGACGCCGACGACGTGACGCAGGAGGTCGTCATCCAGCTCTGGACGGCCCTCGCCGGCTTCGCCGGGACGTCGGCCTTCACCACGTGGCTCTACCGCGTCGTGGTCAACCGCAGCCTCGACCACCGCCGCCGCCAGCGGCCCGCGCCGGAGCCGCGCGAGACCGACCTCGCGCCGGTCGCCGGGCCGGAGCGCTCGGTGGTGGCGGGCGAGGAGGTGCGGGCGGGCCTCGAGGCGATCGCCCGGCTGCCCGAGATCCAGCGCGTGCCGCTCGTGCTCTGCCAGATCGAGGGGCTGTCCTACGCCCAGGCCGCCGCGATCACCAAGACCTCCGAGGCGACCGTCCGCGGGCGTCTGGCCCGCGCCCGCGCCACCCTGCTCGCCGAGATGAGGAGCTGGTCATGACCGAGATCCCGGGGACGCCCGCGACCCTGCCGTGCGGACGTCCGACCGCCCCGCTCGTCGAGCAGGTCGCGGAGGGGCGCGCCGACGATCTCGACGACCACCAGCGGCAGTGCCCGCACTGCCGGGCGGCGCTCGGCGAGTTCGCGCGGCTGTGGGCGCCCGTCGTCGCGGTCGCCGCGGACCGGCCCACGGCGCCGCCGTCGCTGGTCGAGGCGGCGCTGCGCACGGTCCGCGGCTCCTCCGACGACGCCGAGTACGGGCGGATCGAGTCCCCGCAGGGGCACACCCGGGTCGCGGCGCGGGTGGTGGTCGCGCTGGCGCGGCACCTCGCCACGCAGGTGCCGGGCGTGGAGGTGGCGCTGGGCGGGCTCGTCGCCGAGGGCCACGGTCCCGTGGGCGAGGTGGTGCCGGACGTCGAGGCCGGGGTCACCGGCGGTTCGACCGCCGTCCGGATCACGCTCGCCGCCGCCTACGGACAGGACCTGCAGGCGCTCGGCGAGCGCATCCGGGTGGCCGTGGCGCGCGGCGTCCGCGAGGCCACCGGGCTGGAGCCGGTGGACGTCACCGTGCACGTGGACGACGTGTTCGTCTGACCCGGTCGGACCAGCTCCGCGGATGGCACGGGCGTCGACCAGGCGCTACGTTGCAGGTTCAACGAACGGGGGGCCATGGTCGGGACGGTCGAGGTGCGTCGGGCCGCCGATCGCGGCGTGCTGCCCGGGGTGCCGGGCGTCGACTCCCGCCACTCGTTCTCCTTCGGCGCCCACCTCGAGCCCGGCAACACCCACCACGGCGTGCTGCTCGCCCACCACGAGGACCGGATCGCGCCGGGCGCCGGCTACGACGACCACCCGCACCGCGACACCGAGATCGTCACGTGGGTGCTGGCCGGGACGCTCGTGCACGACGACGACGGCGGGCGCCACGCCCTCGTGCGGCCGGGGTCGGTGCAGCGCCTGTCCGCCGGCCGCGGCGTGGTCCACCGCGAGCGCAACGCGGGCGGGGACGAGCTGCACCTCGTGCAGTCCTGGCTGCTGCCCGACGAGGCCGGCGTCGAGCCGGTCCACGAGGTCGTCGACGTCGCCGCGGCCCTGGACGACGGCGGGTGGGTGCCGGTGGCGGGCGCCCCCGGCCGCTCCGTCGGGGTGGGCCTCGGGATCGCCGACGCCGTCCTGCACGTCGCGCGCCCGCCCGCCGGGCGCGAGCTGGCCCTGCCCGCGGCGCCCTGGCTGCACGTCCTCGTCGCGCGGGGGGAGGTCGCCCTCGAGGGGGCGGACCTGGGCCCCGGCGACACCGTCCGTCTCGTCGGGTCCCCGACGACGTCCCTGTCCGCCCGCACCGACGCCGAGGTCCTGGTGTGGGAGATGCATTCCGACCTCATGGGAGCGCAGCGATGACCACGACCGAGTCCCAGACCCCCGAGCCGACCCGCGACGAGTACGACCGCCAGGACAAGGCCTCGCTGATCAGCGAGGAGCAGCGCCGCGAGCTCGAGGAGATCCGGGACCGGGTCCGCGCGGAGTTCCTGTTCTCCAAGGACAAGCGGCCGAAGAGCTACGGCCAGGGCGTCCACCACGTGGCGCTGATCTGCAAGGACGTGCGGACCACCACCGAGTGGTACCAGAACGTGGCGGGCTTCCCGGTCACCGTGCTGTTCGAGAACCGCGACCTCGCGGGCTCGACGCACTTCTTCTTCGACGTCGGGAACGGCAACCACCTGGCGTTCTTCGACCTGCCGGGGGTGGACCCGGGGCCCTACGCGGAGGTGCTCGGCGGTCTGCACCACCTGTGCCTGTCGGTCTCCGAGGAGCACTGGCACGAGATCAAGGGCCGGCTCGACGAGCGCGGCATCGAGTACATGCTCGAGTCGGGCACCTCGATCTACACCTTCGACCCGGACGGCGCCCGCATCGAGTTCATCCACGACCCGCTGGGCCGGATGTACGGGCACGACACGATGTAGGGGTGGCATCCACCGAAGAGCGCGCGGCGATCGTGCGGGCCCTGCAGCGGCTCACCGCGTCGTCGCGCCACCTCGCCGACGCGTTCGCCGCACGCCAGGGCCTGCACCCGACCGACCTCGAGGCGCTGCTGCACGTGATGCAGGGCGAGGTCGAGGGCACGCCCCTGACGGCGGGTGCCCTCGGCGAGGCCCTGGCGCTCACCTCCGGGTCGGTGACCGGGGTGGTCGACCGGCTCGTCGCGGCCGGGCACGTGGAGCGCCGGCGCGACGAGGACGACCGGCGTCGGGTGCTGCTCTTCCACGCCCCGGACGCCCGTGCCGTGGCCGCGGAGTTCTTCGGCCCGATCGGCACGCTGTCGGACGCGGTGATGGACGCGTTCGACGACGCCGAGCTCGCGACGGTGCGCCGCTACCTCGAGGCGATGACCGACGCCGTCAACGCCGCGCTGCGCGACTGACGCGCTACTCCGTCAGTCGGAGACGGTGGCGCAGGGTGTGCGCGTGCCGACGGGCCAGGGTGGCGGCCGCGGCGAGCCCGAGGCCCCAGCAGACCGCGCCCAGCACGAGCGGTCCGCCGGCGCCGACGGCGCCCACCGAGCGGTCGGCGACCCGGAGGGCGGGCTCCAGACCGAGCACCGCGATCCACGGCGCGCCGACGCACGTCGCCCAGCGCACCCAGGTGCGGGGGAGGGCGAGCCGCGCGCGCCACGGCAGCGGCCGGTAGGGGAGCAGGACCGACAGCACGGAGCCGACCCCGAGCCAGCAGAACACCGCACCGACGTCATCGAGGGACGCGCGCCCGAGGTCCGGCGCCCGGGTGGCCAGGGCCTGCGCCACCAGCGTCACCGCGAGGGCGATCGGCACGATCACGGCGGCGAGCGCGAGGTTGCGGACCGCGAGGATGCGGGCGACGCCGTGGCCGGCATCGAGCAGGGCGTGCACCTCGTCGCCGTCCGCGCCGAGCTGGTTGGTGTTGACGACGTCGGCCATCATCCAGACCACCACGAGCACGCCGACGTGCGCGGCCGCGAACACCTCCGGCCGCGACGGGTGCCACTGCGACCACGCGACCCACCCGACCGCGAGGACGAGGTTGGCGAGCAGCCCGACGAGTCGGCTGCGGCGGTGGCCGAGGGTGGCGGCGACCTGGGCCAGCACCTCGGCGGCGAACCCGAGGGCGGCGACGGGCCCGAGCGGCACCGCGACCCGTCGTCGGGACATCGCCCACCTCCTGCTGCCCCGGTTCCCCCGCCGTGCGGTGGGCGAACCGTGCAGGTCAGGACGCGACGGCGTGGCGTCCCGGGTCGTGCGCGTCGGGGATGTGGTGGCGCACGACGGCGACGTTCACGTCGCCGAGGTCCCCGTCGTCGAGGTCGCGCCGACGGCGCTCGGCGTCGAGCAGCGCGGTGGGCCCGTCGAACGGGCCGTAGGAGTCGAGCGCGCCGGTCGCGGGGTCGGCCACGATCACCACGTAGGCGTCGCAGGCGTCGAGTCGGTCCTCCAGCGCCTCCTGGTCGGCGAGCACGTCCGCCACGAGGTCGTGCACGGTGGACACGGAGTCGCGGAGGCGGTCGGGCGCGTGGTCGTCCACGGCGGAATCTCCTGGGGTCGTCGGCCACGGTCTCGGACGGATGCCTCCCGACCCCGACATCGTTCGGCATCCTGACGATCTGCGAACGGAGGGTAATAGGAACCTCCGGTACCGCCCACCCCTTCGGTGGTGGGTCACGATCCGGTCACGAGCCTATCTCGGGACACTGCGTCAACGAAGCGCTGAGAGGGGTGACGGCGTCCGCTCCGATCGGCCGTCGTCCCGGCATGGTCGACCCGTTCCGTGGCCGGATGACCGATGCGGGTGTCCCGATCCGGTGAGGCGCGCATCACATGCGGCCGATCGTGCGCGCGTGCACGCAGTGCGACCGGCTCTCACGGGGAGTGTCCGGGCTCGTGCCGGAAAAGTCCTGGCACGTCCCGAGCGCCGGGCGCACGCTGCGCGGATGACCGGGATGTCACGAGTCTGCCTGCGGGCGCTCGACCCCACCGATCCCGACGACCTCGCCGCGGTCGTCGCCGCCGCCGTGGCCGGTGCCGTGCCCAGCGAGGTCATGCCGCCCGACGACGCCCCGGACCCCGACGAGTGGACGGTCGTGCGCGAGCGTGCCTACGCGCGGTTCCTGCGGTCGCGACCGTCGGACGAGACGTCCTGGCTCGTCGTCGAGGGGGCCGCGGTGGTGGGCGTGGCCCGGCTGCGCCACGGGGCGGCGGGCGCCGAGACCGGCGTGTGGCTCGTCCGGTCCGCGCGGGGCCGCGGGGTCGGGACGACCGTGCTCGGCCTGCTGGTCGAGCGGGCGGCCGCGGCGGGAGCGCAGCGTCTGGTCGCCGACACGACGGCGGACAACGTCGCGGCGCTCGGCTCCCTGCGCCGGCACGGCGCCGCCCTGCGGGCGCAGGGCGACGACGTGGCCGCGGTCGTGGAGCTCAGAGCCCGAGGGTCTTCCCGATGATGTCGCGCTGGATCTCGCTCGTCCCGCCGTACACCGTCGAGACCACCGAGAGCCGCAGTAGCCGCTCCATCCCGTACTCGGTGGCGTAGCCGTACCCGCCGAGCATCTGCATGCCCTCCAGCGAGAGGTGCTTGGCGAGCTCGGTCGCCTTGAGCTTCGCCATCGACGCCTCCTTCGGGAACAGCGCCGTCGGGTTCGCGTCGATCGTCGCCGCGGTGTCGTGCACCAGCAGCTTCGTGGCGGCGAGCTCGGTGGCGTTGTCCGCGATCCGGTGCCGCATCGCCTGGAAGGTGCCGACCGGCCGGCCGAACTGCTGACGCTCCTTGACGTAGGCGAGCGTGTCGTCGAACGCGCGCCGCGCGAGCCCGAGCATGAGCCCGGCGAGGATCATCCGCTCCAGGTTCAGTCCGGCCATGAGCTGGCGCCAGCCCTGGCCCTCGGTGCCGACCACCGCGTCGGCGGGCAGGTGGCAGTTCGTGAAGTAGAGGTCGTTGACCTCCTTGCCGCCCATCGTCTCGATGCCGTGGATCTCGAGGCCCTCGACGTCGGTCGGGACCACGAACATCGTCAGGCCGTCGTGCTTGCCGCCCTCGGTGGAGGTGCGGGCGATCAGCAGGATGTGCGAGGCGATGTGGGCGTTCGAGCACCACGTCTTCTGGCCGTCGATCACCCAGCCGTCCTCGGTCTTCGAGGCCTTGCAGGTCAGGCCGCCGACGTCGGACCCCGCGCCGGGCTCGGACATCGAGATCGCCAGGACCTCGCCCCGGGACGTGCCGCCGAGCAGCGTGCGCTTCTGGTCCTCGGAGCCGAACTTCTGCACGGCGGCGGCGGTGATGATCGTCGTGCCGAACCCGCCGATGGGCAGGCGGTGGTAGCTGGTCTCCTCGAGGAACACGAGCAGGTCGGTCATCGAGCCGTCCGCGCCGCCGTACTCCTCGGGCAGCGAGATGCCGAGCCAGCCGAGGTCGGCGATCTTGCGGTAGATCTCGTCCGAGTGCGGGCCCTCGGCGGTGAGCCGGTCCAGCGCGGCCTTGTCCGGCACCTCCCGCCGGGCGAACTCGGCGATCGCGCCGGCGAACGCGGTCTGCTCCTCGGTGAGCGTGACGGGCATGTGGGAGTCCTTCCCGACGACGGGTTCTGCTTCCGGTCCATGCTGACTGTTTCCGCGCCCGTCGTCGAGACCCCGTTCCCTAGACCTCCGGGTAGCGGTTGTAGCCGGGGAAGTTGCCGTAGAGCGACTCGCCCTCCGGCCCGACCGTCACGGCGTGCACCAGCAGCTCCCCGCCGACGAACGCGCCCTTCCACGACGCCCCGCGGCCGCCGAACGGCTCGTCCTTGTCGCCACGCGAGCGGAGCGCGTTGATGCCGACCTTGAACGCCTGCACCTGCTCCGCCATCCGGGCCGCGGCGTCGGTGTCGTCGCAGGCGATGGAGGCCACGAGCGCGCCGTTCGAGGCGTTCATCTGGGCGAGCATCTCGGCCTCGGTGTCGACCACGGTGATCGAGTCGATCGGGCCGAACGGCTCCTCGTGCATGAGCCGCGACGCGCCCGGCGGGGCCAGCAGGGTGACCGGGCCGTGGTAGGCGGAGGTGTCCTGGTCGGGCAGGAACTCGCCGCTGGAGAGCCCGCCGCGGTAGAGCGGGATCGCGCCGTGGCGCAGCGCCTCGTTCACCGAGTCGTCGAGCTCCTTGGCCTTGGCCGCCGAGATCAGCGGCCCGAAGTCCAGGCCCGGCAGCTCGCCGTCGGACGAGGCCAGCGGGTGGCCGAAGCGGATGCCCTGCACCACCGGCAGGTAGGTGGCGAGGAACGCGTCGACCAGTTCGCGCTGCACGACGAACCGCGGGTAGGCGGTGCAGCGCTGCTTGGCGTACTCGAACCCCTTCTTGAGCAGCCCCGCGAGCGTCTCCCAGTCGGAGAACTCCCAGATGCCGAAGGTGTTCAGCCCCTCCTGCTCGAGCATGTGCCGCTTGCCGGTGTCGGCCAGCTGCGCGGCGACCTTGCCGCCGTTGGAGCGGCCGCCCACGAAGGCGAGCGCCCCGATCTCGGGCGAGCGGATCAGTGCGTCGGACAGCGACGAGCCGTCGCCGGAGAGCAGCGTGACCGGCAGCCCCTCGCGGGCCATGATCGCGTGCGCCACGGTCAGGCACACGGCGCCGCCCTGCGTGGGGGTCTTCGCGACGACCGCGTTGCCCGCCAGGAGCTGCACCAGCTCCGCGTGCACGAGCACGCTCATCGGGTAGTTCCAGCTCGCGATGTTGCTGACCGGCCCCTCCAGGGGGACCCGGTCCGCGGTGCGGCCGTCGACGTCGCGGGAGAGCATCCCCTCGACCTGCTCGACGTACCACCGGACACCGGACAGGCAGCGGTCGACGTCGGCGCACGCGGCCTTCCACGGCTTGCCGATCTCCCACGCGAGCAGCAGGGCGAGGTCGTCGCGGACGGCCTCCATCCCGTCGACCGCGGCGCTGACCCGCCGCCGGCGCTCGTCGAGGTCGACCGACCCCCACTCCCGGTGGGCGCGCGCCGACCGCCGGACCGCGTCCTGCGCCGTCCCGGGATCGACCTTGAGCATGGTGCCGAGGGTGGTGCCGTCGACCGGCGTGGTCTGGGCGGCGGCGGTGCCCACCGCGCGCCACTCGCCGTCGATGAGGTTGGCCGGGCCGTCGTCGGCGAACGCCTCCGGCGCCGCCGCCCGCGCCCGGTCGCGCACCGCCGCCCAGCGCGCGTGCTCGGGGACCGTCAGTTCCGTCATCTCGGATCCTCTCGTCGACCGCGCACCATCGTGACCACGATCACGCCGTGATCGGAACCGTCGCGAGGACGGGGATGACGCGGACCGATCGGTCCGCTACGGTGGGCCCATGCCTCGTCAGCCCGCACCGGGCACCCGGGAACGGATCCTGGGCACCGCCTCGCGGCTCTTCTACGCCCACGGGGTCCGCGGGGTCGGGATGAACCGGATCATCAGCGAGGCCGGGACCGGGAAGAACCTGCTGTACGCGCACTTCCCGACGAAGGACGACCTCGTCGCCGCGTACCTCGACCGCATCCGCGCCTGGCGGGCGGAGTCGGCGCGACGGGCCCTCGCCGAGGCCGGCGACGACCCGCGGGACCGGCTCGTCGCGATGGTCGCCGAGGTGGGTCGGCTCGTCGACCGGTCGGACTTCCGCGGGTGCGCCTTCCGCAACTACCTCGCCGAGTTCCCCGACGACCCCGACGGCGCCGACCGGGAGGTCGCGCCCGCGGCCGTCGCGCGGGCACAGCTCGCGGAGAGTCGCGCGACGATCGAGGCGCTGGTCGGCGAGCTCGACGTCGACGACCCGGCGGGCCTGGCCGAGCAGCTGTGGCTGCTGGTCGACGCCCTGTTCGTGCAGGCCACCTACCGCGACCGCGACGAGCGGCGCCGCGGTGCCGACGCCGCGGTCGCGCTCGCCCGCCAGCTCGTCGCCCGCTGAACCATGTCCGTCCCCCCTGCCGCACGCCCGTCCGGACCGATCGGTCCGGGACCGCACGTCCCGAGAGGACCCGCGATGCCCCCGAGACCCGGCCTCGTCCTGCTCATCGCCTCGGCCGCGGCGTTCCTGTCGAGCCTGGACCTGTTCATCGTCAACATCGCGTTCCCCGACATCCGGGCCGACTTCCCCGGCACCGACCTCGGGCAGATGTCGTGGATCCTCAACGGCTACACCGTGGTGTTCGCGGCGTTCCTGGCCCTGGCCGGGCGGTTGGCCGACCGTTCCGGGCACAAGCGGGTCTTCCTGATCGGGCTCGCCGTGTTCACGGCGGCGTCGGCGGCGTGCGCGGTGGCCCCGACGGTGTGGCTGCTCGTGGCCGCGCGGGCGGTGCAGGCGGTGGGGGCGGCGCTGGTGATGCCGACGTCGCTGTCGTTGCTGCTCGCCGCGTACCCGGCGGAGCGCCGCAGCCACGCGGTGGGCGCCTGGGCCTCGATCGGGGCTGTCGCGGCGGCGCTCGGTCCGCCGCTGGGCGGGCTGCTCGTCGAGGCGTCGTGGCACTGGGTGTTCCTGGTCAACGTGCCGGTGGGCCTCGTCGCCCTCGTGGCGGGGGCGCGGGTGCTGCGCGAGTCCGACGTCGCGCGGACCGGGACGCCGGACCTGCTCGGGGCGCTCGCGCTCATCGTCGGGGTCGGTGCCCTGGCCTACGCCCTGGTGCGCGCGCCGGAGGTCGGCTGGTCCTCGACGTCCGTCGTCGTGGGGTTCGTCGTCGCCGTGGTGGGGGTCGTCGCGGTCGTGCTGCGGTCGCGGCGGCACGCGGTGCCGGCGCTCGACCTCGCGGTGGTCCGGGTGCCGGCCGTCGGCTTCGCGGCGCTGACGATGGTCGCGTTCACCACCGCGTTCGCCGGGATGCTGGTGGTCAACGTGCTGTACCTGACCGGGACCTGGGGCTGGTCGGCCCCGCTCGCGGGGATCGCGCTGAGCCCGGGGCCCGCCGTCGTCGTGGTGGTCTCGCGGCTGGCCGGGCACCTGTCGGCGCGGATCGGGATCGGCTTCACGGCGGCGCTCGGGGCGGTGGCGTTCGCGGCCGGCCCGCTGTGGTGGCTGACCCACCTCGGTCTGACGCCCGACTACGCCGCCGGGATGCTGCCCGGCCAGCTGCTCACCGGGCTCGGGGTCGGGCTGATCCTGCCGACGCTGTCGTCGGTCGTGGGCTCGGCGCTGCCCGCGGCCCAGTGGGGCTCGGGCTCGTCGCTGATCAACACGGCGCGGCAGGTCGGGTCGGTGCTGGGCGTGGCGCTGCTGGTGTCGGTGATCGGTGTGCGCACGACGGGCCTGCCGTCGGAGTTCGGCTCGGTGCGCGCCGGATGGTGGCTGCTGGCCGCCGCCGCCGGGGTGGCGGTGGTGCTGGGACTGGTCCTCGCGGCGGTGACGCGGTGGCCTGCGCCTGCGCCCGCTCCCGCTCCCGACGACGGGCGTGGTCCGGCCGTGCGCGGGAGCGTGCGGGAGGGCGAGGTGCCGGTGGTCGGGGCGGTCGCGACCGTCATGGATGCGTCCGGCGCCCAGCTCGCCCGCGTCGAGACCGACGACGAGGGCCGCTTCTCGGCGCCGCTCGGGACGGCACCCGGCGAGCACGTGATCGTGCTCGTGGCCGGTCCGGACCACCGGCCGTCGGCGGCGCGGGTCGCCGTCGGTCAGGACGTCGAGGTCGCGCTCGTCCGGCGGACCGTCGTCGCTCCCGTCGCCTGACGCGTCGCCCGGCCGCGAGGGGTACATGAGGCAGAGTCCGAGGCCTCGGGAGCTGCCTGGTGTACCTCTCGCGGATTCGTCCTGCGCCCGGCATGAGCGGAGGGTGCCGGTCGGTCACGTCGGGTGACCTGAGCTCCCGGGACGCGGCGGAGAACCGGTGCCGGCGGCATCGGTTCTCCGGAGAAGCTCGTGGAGGCAGGTGACGCGGCGTACCCACCGATCACGTCGGGTGACCTGAGCTCCCGCGACGTGCCGCAGAACCGGTGCCGGCGGCACCGGTTCTCCGACGCAGGTCGCCGCCTCGGTCAGAGTGCGCGACGCAACCGCGACTCCAGCACCGACGGGTCGCTCGGCAGCGGCCCGCGCTCACCGGTCGGACGGAACCCGAGTCGGGCGTAGAACCGCCGGGCACGCTCGTTCCCGTCGACCACCCACAGCGCGACGGCCCCCGCACCGTCCTCCCGCGCCCACCCCAGCACCGCCTCGACCAGGCGCGCCGCGGTGCCGTCCCCGCGGTGCGCCGGCTCCACCCACATCCCGACGAGGTGCCGGGCGCCCGCCTCGTCCGGGTCGTCGACCCCGACGGCCACGCCGACCACGCCCACCGCGGACCAGGCGAGGAACCAGGCGGCCGTCGTGACCCGCTCGACCCACGCGTCGTCGGGAACGGCCTCCTCGCGGGCGAGCGTGCTGGCGAAGGCGCCGGGGGCGTCGGTGAGGGCCCGCAGCCGGACGTCGCGGGCGGCCGCCGCGTCGGCGGCGACGGCGCGCCGGATCGCGATCACGGATCCATCCTGCGGGAGCCGGGCGTGTTCACGGTCGACGGACACGTCAGGATGAGGATGGGAACCGGCACGGGACGCCGGACGACCGGACCGTCGACGACGCGCGACGGCGGAGGAGACGAGCATGGCCGAGCACGGCAGGCACCGCGGGACCACCGCGACGGCGGACCCGGTGCCGACGACGGGCCCCGCGGCCCCGACGGCGCCGATGGCGAGCGCCCCGTCGGGGCCCGAACCCGACGTCGAGGTCGACGACGACGGCGCCGGTCCGGTCCGCGGCACCGGCTGGGTCCTGACCGTCGGCGGCGTCGTCGGGCTGGCCGTCTCGATCGTGCTGCTGATCGAGAAGCTCGACCTGCTCGCGAACCCCGACTACGTGCCGAGCTGCTCGATCGACCCCGTCCTCTCCTGCGGGACGATCATGAAGACCTGGCAGGCGTCCCTGCTCGGCTTCCCCAACCCGGTGATCGGGCTCGTGACGTTCCCGCTGGTGGTCGTCACCGGCGTGCTCGTGCTCGCGAAGGTCGAGCTGCCGCGCTGGTACTGGCAGGCCTTCCAGGTCGGCGCGCTCGCCGGCGTCGCCTTCGTGCACTGGCTGATCGCGCAGTCGCTGATCGTCATCCACGCGCTGTGCCCGTACTGCATGGTCGCGTGGGTCGCCGTGCTCGCGATCTTCTGGTTCACGACGATGCACAACCTGCGCGAGGGCAACCTCGGCGGCGACCCGAGCGGGCCGACGCTCGTCCGCCGGCACGGGTGGGGCCTCGCGGCGTGGTACCTGGTGATCGTCGTGGCCGTCGTCGCGAGCTTCCCCGCCTACTTCGGCGCCATGGTGGGGCTCGCCTGAGAGTCGCTGCTCCGACCGGAGCAGGCCGCCGACCGCTCGTCGTCGGGCCGCCCCCGGTGATCGCGCTCCGCTCGGCGGGGGCTCAGGCTCCGGCCTTCCCGACGAGGGCTCTGTCTAGCTTTCCCGCGTGACCGTCACGGACGCCCCCGTCACCACCGAGCTCGCCGTCACCGGCATGACCTGTGGCGCCTGCGTGGCCCGGATCGAGCGCCGGCTGGGCCGGCTCCCCGGCGTCGAGGCCCAGGTCAACCTGGCCACCGGGCGGGCACGGGTGACGCACCCGGGCGACGTCGCGGTGCTGATCAGCACCGTCGAGAAGCTCGGCTTCGGCGCGTCCGTCGTCAGCCCCACCGCCTTTCAGCGTGAGGGGAACCCTCGCGATGCGGGGGCGGCCGGATCCTCCCCTCGCGAGCGGAGCACCGCCCCGGCGTCCGAACGCGAGGGGAGGATCCGAGCGCTGGAAGCGGCTGAGGGGTCCCCTCACGTGGAGAAGGGTGAGCCGGCGGCGGACGGCGCGGAGCACCACGACCCCGAGCTCGCCGACCTCAAGCAGCGCGCGCTCGTGTGTCTGGCGCTGTCGGTGCCGGTCATCGCGGTCGCCATGAACTACGCCTGGCAGTTCCGGTACTGGCAGTGGTTCTCGCTGGTCCTGGCCGCACCGGTCGTGTTCTGGGGCGGCTGGCGCTTCCACCGCGCGGCCGCGAAGCACCTCCGGCACGGGTCGCTGACGATGGACACGCTCGTGTCGGTCGGGGTGCTCGCGGCGTTCGGCTGGTCGGTCTGGACGCTGTTCCTCGGCGACGCCGGACTCGGCGGCGTCCGCCACCGCATCTCGATCATCCCGGGCCCCGACCCGTTCGGCGGCACGCGCACGATCTACCTGGAGACCGCGGTCGCGATCGTCACCGCCGTGCTCATCGGGCGCTGGATCGAGTTGCGCGGCCGCCGCAAGGCGCTCGCCGACGGGGGCGCCGGCGCCGACGAGCACGCCACGCCCGACGCCCGCCTGCTGGTGGGGGAGCGGGCGCTGCGGGTGCCGGTCGGCACCGTCGCGACCGGCGACCACGTGGCCGTGCTGCCCGGCGAGACCGTGCCGGTCGACGGCGTCGTCGAGCACGGCACCGCCACCCTCGACGTCGCCGCGATGACCGGCGAGTCCGTCCCCGTCGACGCCGGACCCGGCACCCGGGTGCTCGCGGGCACCGTCGTCGTCACCGGCCGCCTCGCGGTCCGCGCCACCGGCGTCGGCGAGGACACCCAGTGGGCCCGACTGACCCGCCGCGTGCAGGACGCCCAGCTCGGCAAGGCCTCCGTGCAGCGCCTCGCCGACTCGATCGCCGGGCGCTTCGTGCCCGTCGTCATGGTCCTGGCGCTGTACACGCTCGGGTTCTGGTGGTTCGCCGACGCCGACCCAGCGTTCGCGGTCGCCGCCGCGATGGCCGTCCTCGTCGTCGCCTGCCCGTGCGCGCTCGGCCTGGCCACCCCGACCGCCCTCGCCGTCGCCTCCGGCCGCGGCCGCCAGCTCGGCATCCTCCTGCGCGGCCCGCAGGTCCTCGAGACCACGCGGCGGATCGACACCGTCGTCCTCGACAAGACCGGCACCGTCACCACCGGCCGCATGTCGCTCCGCTCCGCCGTCCCGACGACGGGAGTGGCCGACGCGGAGGTCTGGCGCCGCGTCGCGGCGCTCGAGTCCGAGGTCGACCACCCCGTCGCGCGGGCGTTGGTCGAGGCGGCGCACGCGCACCACCCCTCCCCCTCTGGTGGCAGCGAAGCGTCGTTGCTGTCATCCAGTGGCAGGAACGCCACATCGATCGAGGTCCTCGACGGCCTCGGTGTCCGCGGCACCGTCGACGGCACCCCCGCCGTGATCGGGCGGCGCCGCCTCGTCGGGGACCTCCCCGCCGACCTCGACGCCGCGTTCACCGAGGCCGAGGCCACCGGGGCGACCGCAGTGGTGCTCGCCTGGGCGGACACGCCCGACGGAGCACCGACCCCGCGCGCCGTCCTCGTCGTCGGCGACACCGTGCGGGGGACCTCGGCCGACGCGGTGGCCCGGATGCGGGCGATGAAGCTCCGCCCGATGCTGCTCACCGGCGACAACGCCCAGGCCGCGCACGCCGTGGCGCGCGAGCTCGGGATCGCTCCGGAGGACGTGGTCGCGGGCGTGCTGCCGACCGACAAGGCGGACGTGATCGACCGGCTGCGCGGCGAGGGGCGGGTCGTCGCGATGGTCGGCGACGGCGTCAACGACGCCGCCGCCCTGGCCCGCGCCGACCTCGGCCTGGCCATGGGCACCGGCTCCGCACTCGCCGTGGACGCCGGGGACCTCACGCTGGTCGGGGACGACCTGCGCTCGGTCACCGACGCCCTGCGCCTGGCCCGCCGGACGCTCTCGACGATCCGCGGGAACCTCTTCTGGGCCTTCGTCTACAACGTCGCGGCCCTGCCGCTCGCGGCGTTCGGCCTGCTCAACCCGATGATCGCCGGCGCCGCGATGGGCCTGTCCAGCATCTTCGTCGTCGGGAACAGCCTGCGGCTGCGGCGGTTCCGGCCGGCCCGCTGACCTACAGCGGCGGAGCCACCGTGTCGAGGCGGTCGTCGCCGGGCTGCAGCATCGTCCCGTCCATGACGAGCGCGGGCGTCCCGAAGGCGCCGGTCTGCTGGTGGCGCAGGTCGGGGTCCTTCGCGGCCCTGGAGAAGTTCGCGGCGACCTCCGCGGCGTGCTTCCCGCTGCGCACGCAGTCGGCGTAGCCCGGGCCGGCGCCGAGGCGGGTGCCCAGGTCGACGAGCTGGTCGGCGGTGTACGCCGTGCCGCCCTCCTCCGGCTGCGCGGTGTAGAGGCTGACGTGCAGGTCGGGGAAGATCCCGTTCTCCGCGCCGCACAGGAGCGCGTTGCCGCCGAGCGTGGAGTACCCCGCGGGCTGCGAGCGCTGGTCGAGCATGTTCACCAGGTGGTAGCGGACCCGCAGCTTGCCCTCGGCCACCACCTTCGCGATCCGCGCGCCGCCTCGGGCCTCGAACGACTGGCACGCCGGGCAGAGCGCGTCCTCGTACACGTCGAGGGTGTGCGGCGCCGACCGGCCGGCGACGATCACGCCGTCGTCCACGACCGTCGGGAACGGCGTCCCCGCCCGCGAGATCGGGATCGACCCGGCCGGGGTCGCCGGGTCCACGGTCCCGCCGGTGCGCTGCGAGAACACCACGCCGCCGATCACCACGGCCAGCACCGCCACGACGACGATGCCGACGACCATCGGCATGCGCGACCTCCGCCGCCGCTCCTCCACCCCCGCGCGCTCGCTCATACGCTCGATAACGACCGCGCGGCGCCGCGGCCGGAGGGTTCCCGACGGCCGTTCCGACGCGCGGTCGGACCGCTGCGGTCAGCGGCGGCTCAGCGCCGACCCCGGGCGAGGTCGGCGAGCATCGCGTTGTAGGCGGTGAGCTCGGCGTCGCCGTCCCGGTCGGCGCGGCGGTCGTGGCGCTCGCCCTCGATCCGGTCGTGCCGCGACCACTGGACCAGCAGTGCGATGATCACGACGACGAGCGGGATCTCCCCGGCCGCCCACGCGATGCCGCCGCCGAGGGACTGGTCGCGCAGCAGGTCCGGCACCCACGGCAGCGCGAGGTCGCCGAAGAACCGCTGCCCGATCACGGTGTCCGAGCCGAGCAGGGCGACGCCGAAAAACGCGTGGAACGGCATCGAGGCGAGCAGCAACGCCAGCCGGGCCACGTGCGGGAGCGGCCGCGGCGACCGGTCGACCCCGATGATCGGCCAGAAGAACAGGTAGCCGGTCGCCATGAAGTGCAGGTACATCAGCTGGTGGGCCCAGTGGTAGGGCAGCGCGGCCTCGTAGATCGGCGAGAAGTAGAGCGCGTAGAAGGAGCCGACGAACACCACGAGCGAGACGACCGGGTGGGTCAGGAACCGCGACACGGGTGACCCGATCAGCGACAGCAGCCAGTCGCGGGGCCCCGGCGGCTCCTCCCCGGCGGGGAGCGCCCGCAGCGCCAGCGTCACCGGCCCGCCGAGCACCAGCAGGATCGGCACCAGCATCGAGAGCAGCATGTGGCTGCCCATGTGCACGCTGAACTGCGCCATCGCGTACTCGCCGAACCCGCTCGTCGTGGTCCACACGAGCAGGGCGCAGCCGCCCAGCCAGGCCGCCGTGCGCCCGGGCGGCCACGCGTCGCCCCGGCGCCGCAGCCGCAGCACGCCGGCCACGTAGAGGCCGCCGAGCGCGAGCGCCAGGACGTCCAGCAGCACGCTGAACCGGCCCGGCGCGATCAGCGTCAGCACGGTCGGCGGGCCCGGCAGCTCGAACCCGATGAGCGTCTCCTGCGCGCTGGCCGGCCGGAGCAGACCGGGCGGCAGCCCGGCGGCGAGCAGGCCCGTGACGGCCGTGCCCGCGGCGACCAGGCACGTCGTCGGGAAGAGGGCGCCGCGCAGGTGGACGAGGAACGCGACGGCCACCAGCACGAGCTGGGCCAGCGCCAGCCAGCCGTACAGCGTGGTCCAGCCGTCGCGGACGAGGTAGGCCGCGACGATCGCGAGCCCGGCGAGCGCGACCGGACCGCAGACCAGGCCCGCGCGCCGCGCGCGCCGGCGCACGACGTCGGCGGACGGGCGGCCCTGCGTCAGGTGCCCGGAGGCCGTCGCGGCCACCCCGAGCCACACCGCGAGGGCGAGGGCGGCGAGGACGGCGGCGTCGGTCGCGATGTCGTGGCCCGCGCCGACGCTCGCGACCACCCCGGTGGCCACCGGGGCGACCACCGCGAGCGCCGCGGGGGCGAGGGCGCCCACCGCCGAGCGCCACGAGAACGTCACCCGGCACATCACGGCGACGACGCCCGCGGCGACCGCGCTGACCAGGAAGCCCGCGGGCTCCTCGAGGGCGCCGAGGGAGGCGAGGAAGGCGTCCGGCAGCGAGAGGACGCGCGGGTCGCCCCCGGTCCCGACGATGACCGTCAGCGGCACGAGCGCGGACGCCGCGACCGCCCACAGCGCGGCGGTCAGACCGACCCGCCGGACGGCGAGGTAGGCGTGCGCGGACAGCTTGGCGCCGCCGTCGCGGCCCGGGAGCACCGCCACGGCCGCGACGAGCCCGCCCAGGGTGAACCCGGCGGCGAGGGCGACGACCATCCGCACCAGCGGCGTGGCGATCCGGAGGCTCTCGCCCGGCGTCGACACCCCGAGCGCGCGGAACGGCGTCGCCCCGACCCCCTGCACGACGAGCACCACCGCGACGACGGCGAGGACGAGCCCCGCACCTGCCGTCACGAACCGACGTGCCACGCGACCTCCTCGTACGACACCCTGTCGTACCAGTGTCCACCAGGGCGGCGGGGGTTCACAGCGCGGAGGGCCTCCGCGAAGCTGAGAGGACCTGAGCGCCTCGTACGGTCACAGGGACACGACCCGCTGGGAGGACCGCCGTGGTGGAAAGTTGGGCGGGCGTCGCGATCGCGACGCTCTTCGTCCTGACGACGGCGCTGTGCGGGCTCTCGCTCGGCGCCCACGGCGCCCGGCGCGGCCGCCGGCTCGCCGCGGCGGAGGCGAACCACGTCGTCATGGGCGTGGCGATGATCCTCATGGCGGCGCCGCTGACCGCGGACCTCGTCGTGCCCGGGGTCGGCGTCCTCGTGTTCGGCGTGGCGGCGGCGGGCTGGCTCGGGGTGCTGCTCACCAGCCGCCTGCTCGACGAGCCGCTGGGCTCGGTCATCGGGCGCGACCGCTGCACCGGCCACCCGGTGCACCTGCTGCTCGTGAACGCGGCGATGGTCGTGATGTACGTGGCGATGCGCCCGGGCGGTGGGCACGACCACGCCATGCCGGGCATGGACATGCCGACGGCGCCCGCGTCCGGGACCACGACGCTGCAGGTGGCGGCGGGGCTGCTCGCGCTCTACCTCGTCGGGCACGCGATCGCGACGGCGGTCGTGGTCACCCGCCGCGCGCCGTGCCCGGTGCCGGACGGGATGGTCGGGCCCGCCGAGCCTGCCGCCGGCCCCGTCGCCGTCGCCGCGCGGCCGGTCCGGGTCCTCGCGCACGGCCGGGTGCAGCTCGTCGGGCAGGCCGGGATGGGCGTGGCGATGGCCGCAATGCTGCTACTCGGCGTCTGACGGGCCGTACACCACGAGCGTCAGGTCGGGGCGCTCGGCGGGGTGCAGGGCGGTGTGGGTCAGCGTCACGACGTCGCCGTCGGGGCGCCGGACGCGCTTGGTGCCCGAGCGGTCGTCGCGCACGTCCTGCCGGTCCCACCAGCGCGCGGCCTCGGCGGAGCGCTCCTGCAGCCGGGTCACGACCTCGGCGATCCGCCCGTCGTCGGGATGGCGGGTCCGCGCCGACCGCAGGCGGGCGAGGACGCCGAGGGCGACCTCCTCGCGGTCGACGAGCACCTCGTCCGCCGTGGGGTCGGTGAACACCCACAGCGCGACGTTGGGCGTGATCCCGCGGAACAGCGCCCGCGCCGCGGGGTTGGCGGCGAGCACGTCGAAGCTCGCGGCGGTGACGTAGGCCGGGCGCGGGTCGAGCGCGTCGACGAGGTCGGCGAGGGCCGGGTCGACCCGCTCCGGTCCGGCCGGCGGGCCGTCGGGGACGAGCCCCGCGAGGCGGAACAGGTGGTCGCGCTCGTCGTCGGTGAGGCCGAGCGTGCCGGAGATCGCGCCCAGCACCTGGGCCGACGGACGCACCGGTCGGCCCTGCTCGAGGAACGTGTACCAGCTCGTGCTCACCCCGGAGACCAGGGCGACCTCCTCGCGGCGCAGCCCCGGCGTGCGGCGGCGCCCACCGGAGGGGAGCCCGACCTCGTCGGGGGAGCGCCGTTCCCGGCGGTGCCGCAGGAAGGCGCCCAGTTCCACGGTCACGGGTACCTCCGGTACCAGGATCAGCGGCGGATGGATACCAGGCTAGTCGGAGCGCAGGGTCGTCGTCATGCGTGCATGGATGCTCGACGAACCCGGGGCCGCCCTCCGCCTGGCCGAGGTGCCGGACCCGACGCCGCGGCCGGACGGGGTGCTGCTCGAAGTGCTCGCCGTCCACGTCCCGGCCTACACCGACGTCGTCACCCAGGCCGGGCCGCGCGGCGGGGTGCCGACGCCGCTCGTGCTCGGCGTCGGCGGGATCGGCCGGGTGTCGGCGGTCGGGGAGGACGTGCTCGGCCTCGCGGTCGGCGACGTCGTCGCGCACGTCGGCCTGCTGGGGTCGGACGACGTCGTGGCGCCGGAGGAGTTCCTCACCGGCTGGACCGGGATCGGCGGCCGGGGGGAGCGCACCCCCACGATCGCGGCGATGCAGGACCGGTGGCGTGACGGGACCTTCGCGGAGCGGGTGCTCGCGCCGGCCCGGGCCCTGGTGCGGTTGCCGGGCGCGACGGGGGCGCCGCACGAGGCGCTGCTGGGCTGGTTCGCGATCGCGGCGGAGGCGCTCGACCGGGCGGACCTGCAGGCGGGGCACGAGGTGGCGGTGCTCGGGGCGACCGGTCAGCTCGGGGCGGCGGGGGTGCACCTGGCGCTCGCGCGCGGCGCCTCCCGGGTCGTGGCGGTCGGCCGGAACGTCGACCTGCTGGAGCGGCTGGCGATCCGGGACGCCCGGGTGCAGGCGGTCCCGTTGGCGGACCGGGCGGCGACGACGGCGGCGATCGGCGAGGTCGACGTCGTGCTCGACGCGCTCGGCCCGGTACCGAGCGCGGACCCCACGCTGGCGGGGTTGGACACGGTGCGCCCGGGTGGGGCGATGGTGCTGGTCGGCGGGGTCCGCCAGGACCTGACGATCCCGTACGGCCTGCTGATGCGGCGACGGTTGCGGCTGCTCGGCTCGTGGATGTTCCGCCGCGAGACCCTGCTGCGGGTGTGGCGGCAGGCGGGGGTGCTCGACCTGGGATCGCTGCCGGTGAGCACCGTCGGCCTCGACGACCCGGCCGCGGCGCTGGACCTGGCGGCGCGGACCGGCGGCTCCGGCTTCGTCGTCCTGACACCCGGCCGCGCGTCGTGATGCGCCGAACGGAGCAACGGGCCAGAGTGGGCGCATGCGCGTCCAGTGGTTCATACCAGTAGCCCTGACGACGGCCGTGCTCGCGGGGTGCTCCACCGGCACCCCGGCGGCGGCCCCGCCCACCACCGTGACGGTGACGGCCCCGCCGTCCACCGTGACCGTCGCCCCTCCGACGTCGACCCCGACGAGCAGCGTCGCTCCAGCGAAGGGGAAGTGCGCCCTCACCGACGTCCGCCCGCAGGTCACCCTGACGACGGGGGAGGCCGGTCAGCGCCACACCACCGTGACCTGGACGAACGTCTCCGGCTCCGTCTGCACGATGTTCGGCTTCGGCGGGGTCGACCTGGACGGCCCGCCGCCGTCGCCGTACTCGCTCCCGCGCTCGTCGGTCGCGCCGCAGACCGTGCGGCTGGCGCCGGGGGAGAAGGCGCACACCGTGATCACGTGGCTGCCGGGCGACTGGACGCCGACGAAGCTGGTGATCACCCCGCCGGACGAGACGCACTCGGCGGTGCTCGACTGGCCGGGCGGCGGGGTACTGCGCCAGGACGGGGCGACCCGGCCGGGCACGTACATCGGCCCGGTGGAGGCCGGGGCGAGCGCCTGACCGTCCGTGCACGGCGGGTGCGCAAGGTGACCTCGCTCCCCGGACCGCCTGCGGGAACCGGTGCCGGCGGCACCGGTTGTGCGGCGATGGTCCGGGACCCGGGCGTCCCCGGACCGCTTCGGGGAACCGGTGCCGGCGGCACCGGTTCGCTCAGGCCCGCTCCGCGATCGGGGTGAGACCGGTGACGAGCTCGTCGAGTTCCGCGTCGTCGAGGACCTCGTAGGCCGTCGCCGCCGCGACCTCGGTGAGGTGCTCGATGCGCGCGCGCAGGTCGCGGCCGGCGGCCGGGAACCCGCCGTCGACGTCGACGAGACCACGGGCCCGCAACCCCTCGACGGTGGCCTCCAGCCGAGTCGGGGGCAGGTGCTGCAGCCGGCTGAACTCCTCCGCCCGCACCCCGGAGGCCAGGGCGGTGAGGACGTGCGCCTCGGTGCCGCCGATCCCGTGGGCGACGAGGACGCCGTTGTGGCCGTCCCCGCGGTGCTCCCGCAGCAGCGTCGCGGCGTGCCAGACCCGGGCGACGGGGTCGGCGGGCACGGCCAGAGCCCGGAGGCCGGCGAAGAGGGGGCGGCCCTCGCTCGGGGCGCTGAGCGCCGCCCGCGTGGCGAGGTCGGCGGTCCGGCTCGTCCCGGGCGCGTCGGCGAGGTCCCCGAGCCGCTCCCGCAGGGTGGCCGCGCAGGCCCGCTCGCGGACGGCGATCGCCTCCTGCGGCGTGATGTGGTCCCACACCCACGGCACGTGCCGGGCCACCTCGCCCTCCGCGAAGTTGTAGAAGACCGCGTGCACCACCTCGGGCGGGGTGAGCCCGAGCGGCGCCGCGCGGCCGGCGAAGTAGCCGTCCCAGTAGTTCCGCATCCCGCGGTCGAGGAAGGCCCGGGTCGGTCCGTCGGAGAAGGCGAGGGTGCCGATGCGCTCGACCAGCTCGGACAGGCGGTGGACGGCGGCGGATCGGTCGGTCATCGGTGGCTCCTCACCATGCGCGACGGCGTGTCCCGTCACCTCGACGTCGAACGGCTCCCGTCCCGTTCGACACCCCGCGCGGACCCATAGCCAGGACGACGACGCCGCGCGGCCCGGTCGGACTACGGTCGCGCCGTGTCCCCCGTGATCGACAGCGGCGTCGAGATGACCACCCGCGACGGCGTGGTGCTCGTCGCCGACGTCTACCGGCCTGCGGCGGAGGGCGCGTGGCCGACGCTGCTGCACCGCACGCCGTACGACCGGACCGACCCCACCCTCGTGAGCGCGATCGTCGCGGACCCGCTGTGGCTGGCCCGACAGGGCTTCGCGGTGGTGGTGCAGGACGTGCGGGGGCGATTCGCCTCCGGCGGCGACACGGACTTCGCCGTGCAGGAGGTCGACGACGGATTCGACGCCGTCGAGTGGGCCGCCGCGCAGCCGTGGAGCACGGGCGACGTCGGCATCTACGGCTCCTCGTACCACGCGATCGCCGCGCTGAACGCCGTCGCGGCGCGCCCGCCGCACCTGCGGGCGGCGCTGGCCATGATCGGCGGGGCCGACATGGAGGCCACCTCGTGGCCGGGCGGGACGCTCGAGCTCGGCTTCCTGGCGCTCTACTCCCTGGGACAGACCGTCGACACGCTGCGGCGCCTCGACCGGCCCGACCGCCTCGCGGACGTCCAGCGCGCCGCGGCCGACCCGACGGGCACGGTGTCGACGCTGCCGCTCACGGCGATCCCCGTCCTGGACGACCCGGTGATCGCCCCCGCCTGGCACGACCGGCTCGCCCACGGCCCCGGCGACCCCTGGTGGCGCCGGCATCCGAACGTCCACCAGGACCCGTCCCTGGTCGAGGTCCCGCTGCTGCAGGTCGCGGCCTACCGGGACTTCCTCTCGCCGCCGATGTTCCGGCTGGCCTCGGAGCTGGCAGAGCTGGGCGAACCGCATCGTCTCGTCGCCGGACCCTGGGCGCACGGCGGCGTCTACACCGGCCACACCGGGGCGCGCGTCCTGCCCGACACCGCGGGCGGGGTGGGCGCGTGGGGACCTCTGATCGCGGCCTGGTTCGACCGCCACCTGCGCGGCGGCGAGGGTCGGCACCGGTTCCTCACCGACGACCCGGTGCACTACTACCTCGGCGGCGAGAACCGCTGGACGAGTACGGCCACCTGGCCACCCCCGGCGTCGGGAACGCGTCTTCCGCTCCTCGACGCGGCTCGCTCCTTCCGTGCCGACCCCCGGAACCCCGTCCCGACGACGGGCGGTGCGATGTCCGCGCCGCCGCTCGGCCCGGACGGCATCCAGGACCAGCGGGTGCTGGACGGCCGGGACGACGTGCTCGTGCTGGTCAGCGGTCCGCTGGCGGAGCCGGTGACCCTGGTGGGGCGGCCGCGGCTGGAGCTGGAGTTCTCGACGACGGCCGTGGACGCGGACGTCTGCGTGACGCTCGTCGACGTGGAGCCGGACGGCTACGCGGTGCCGGTCGCCGAAGGAGCGGTGCGGCTCCGCCACGTCCTCGGACGCCTCGCGACGCCCGACGAGCGGGTGGCGGTCACCGTGGAACTGCACGACACTGCGCACGTCTTCCGGGCCGGCCACCGGCTGCGCGTGCAGATCGCGGGCTCGTCGTTCCCGCGACGGAGCCGGAACCTGCACACCGCGACGGCGCCGGAGCACGGGACGCTCGACGAGGCGGTCGTCGCCACGCACACGGTGCACGCGGCGACGCTCGTGGCGTGATGCCTGCGGTCGCATCCTCCGCTCTGCGAGGGTGGCTCGAACCGAGGTAGGCCGGGTGCGCGTGAGCGTCGCGCTCGGCGTGATCAATTGCCTAGCGGCGTGCGGTGTCCCCTCGTCGGGGGACAGCGGTGTCGTCCGCAGGACCGGCTCCTCGGGGGACGGGACGGAGGTCCCCGCGGCGGCAGAGTTCCCGGTGTCAGCACGGAGAGCGCCCACCAGGACTCCTCCCCGCACCGCGTCCCTCACCCTCGGGAGCACGTCATGCGCCTCACCCGGATCGCCGCCGCCACCCTGATCGCCGGCTCGCTCACCCTCGCCGGCACCGGCGTCGCCCTGGCCGACACCGTCACCCCGGTCACCGCCCAGTCCTCCAGCGTCCAAGCCGCGGTCGCCGAGCCGGGGGTGCTCACCCTGTCGGCGTCGTCGGTGAAGCCCGGCGCGCAGATCACGTTCTCCGGCACCTTCGCCGAGCCCGCCGCCTCCACCGCGACCGGCCCGATCACCGTCACCTCGTCCGCCTTCGCCGGGCCGGCGACGATGTCGAGGACGAACCCGGAGGCGTTCTCCGGCTCGGCCACCATCGCCTCGAGCGCGAAGGCCGGCACCTACACCGTCACCGCGTCCTCGTCGGCGGGCACGGTGTCCAGCCGGATCACCGTCACCGGCGCCGCGCCCGCCCCGGCGCACCACGGCAGCGGGACCGCCGCGGGGACGCACTCCTCGGGGCACGGCTCGTCGTCGGGGAGCGACAGCACCAGCACCGACGTGACCGACACCGCGGGGTCGGACGTGCTGCCCTGGGCTCTCGGCGGGGCGGGCGTGATCGTGCTGATCGGCGGCGGGGCGTACGCGCTCGGTCGCGGACGTCAGGCCGACCGGGCGGCGCAGGCCCGGCAGGACTACCGCGAGCCGCGCACCGAGGTCATGCCCCGCCGCTGAGGATGCGTCGGTGGCCCCTCCGACGCGTCCAGTGACACGGATCGGCCACCGACGCCTCGGCCTCAGGACGCGGCGAACCACCCCGACGGGGCCAGGCCCACGCCGTTCGCCATCTGCGGCAGGTAGTGGTCGGTGAACACCTGGGCGATCAGCTCGCGGCGGCTCCGGACGCCGATCTTGCCGAACACCTTCTTCAGGTGGTCCTGCACGGTGTACGCCGACAGGTGCAGGGCGCGCGCGATGTCGGCGGTGTCCACGCCCTGCAGCACGCGGGCGACCACGTCGCGTTCGCGGTCGGTCAGCCCGTAGGAGGCGACGACCAGCGGGATGATCTCGGGCGGCCGCGCGTCGTCGATGGTGACCACGACGTCCGGGGCGCCGCCGTCCCGGCTCACCAGCGGGGACGCGTGCGCGACGACCCAGCGCCCGGCCCCCGTCCGCAGCCGGGCCCGTGGGTTCGCGGCGCCGGGCGTGGCGCTCATCCGCCGCGCGGCGGCCACGAGACCGGTGACGACCTGGGGGAGCTGGTCGCCGAGGTCGACGCACCCGAGGTCGGCGAGCCGCTCGGCCGCGCCCAGGTTCGCCGAGGCGACCTCACCGCGCCCGTCGACCACCAGCACGGCCGGACCGGACGCCGCCGGGCGACCGTCGTCGGCGACGGCCGCGGCGACGAGCCCGCTGCGCACTCCCCGGGCGAGGCCCTCGGAGATCGACGCGACGAACGCCTGCTCGGCGGCGGTGAAGGCGCGGCCCTCGTGGAACAGGGCGAGCCCGCCCCAGGTCACCCCGTCGACGCTCAGCGTCACCCGGAGCTCGTCGGAGAAGTCCCACACCGGCGAGAACAGCTCGGCCCAGCGCCGCGACCGCCCCGGGTCGCCGCCGGTCGAGGACTGCAGCGTCACGACACCCCCGCCGCCGCAGGACAGGGAGCGGAAGTCGTAGAGGTCCTCGACCTCGTACTCGTGGAACGACCACTCGACGTCGTGGTCGTCGTCGAGGCCGCCGCTCTTCACGTTCGCGGTGACGATGTGGGTGGCCGGGTCGACCGAGGCGAAGCAGCTCGCCGCGAACGGCATCGCGCGGTGCAGCGTCTCGACCGCGGTCCGCCCGAAGGTCTCCCAGTCGAGGCCGGCGACCGCGAGCGCGTCGATCTGTCTGCGGACCCGCTCGGGGCTCAGGGCGACCATGTCACGCACGGTAGCTTGCGTTGGGGCATTCGGGGTATCCCAGATTTCTGGGGTCGGGAGTGCCCAGGTCGCTGGGATGGGCCCGAGGACGGCGGGTCGCCAGAGTTCTCGCCATGACCGACACCGAGCTCGACAGCACGATCCGCCTCAACCCGACCACCTGGAACCTCGGGTTCCACTACGATCAGGCCCAGCTCCGGCCCGCACCACGATGGTTACTCACCGTCGCCGGACAGGGCTCGATCGCCGAGGACGGCGCCCTGCTGCACGCCGACGACATGGCGGCGCAGATGGCCCTCGCCCTGGCCAACGTCGAGTCGCTGCTCGCCGGCGGCGGCATGGACCTGCGCGACGTCACCCGCCTCGTCGTGTACGTGACCGACATGGACGCGGCCCTCGCGTCCTACGGCGCCCTCACCGAGCGGCTCGCCGCCCTCGGCGCCACCCCGCCCGCGACGCTCGTCGAGGTCTCCCGCCTCGCCGTGCCCGGCATGTGCGTCGAGATCGACGCCACCGCGGGCCGCTGAACGCGCTCGTCCGGGAGCCCCGGCCCGGAGCTTCCGTGGTCCGCCGCAGCACCACCCCCTCGAAGGAGAACCGTCATGACCGCCGCATCCGCCCCCTCGACCGCCTCCCGCGCGATCCGTTCCGGTGACCCCGGCTACGACGCCGCCGTCGCCACGTTCAACACCGCCCACCAGCCACGGCCCGACCTGGTGGTGGAGGCCCGCAGTCCCGACGACGTGGTCGCCGCGGTCCGTCGGGCCCGCACCGACGGGCTGCCGGTGACGATCCAGGCCACCGGCCACGGCATCGCCTCCGACCTCGCCGGCTCCCTGCTGATCTCCACCCGCCACCTCGACGAGGTCCGCGTCGACGCCGACCGCGCGGTCGCCGTCGTCGGCGGGGGCGCCACCTGGGCGCAGGTGATCGCCGCCGCCGACCCGCTCGGTCTCGCGCCGATCTGCGGCTCGTCCTCCGGCGTCGGGGTCGCGGGGTTCCTGCTCGGCGGCGGCCACGGGCCGCTGTCGCGGGAGTACGGCGTCGGATCCGACCACCTCCGCCGGGCGCTCGTCGTCACCGGCACCGGGGAGCTCGTCGACACCGACGACGACCCGGACCTGCTCGCCGCCCTCCGCGGCGGCAAGGCCGGCCTCGGCGTCGTCGTCGAGCTCGAGGTGGCCCTGCACCCGGTCACCCGCCTGTACGGCGGTGGCCTCTTCCTCCCCGGCGAGGCCGCCCCGCAGGTCCTGCCCGCCTGGCGCGACTGGGTCACGACGCTGCCCGAGCACGCCTCCAGCTCGATCGCGCTGCTCCGCCTCCCGCCGGACCCCGCGCTGCCCCCGCCGCTGCAGGGCCGGTTCGTCGTGCACCTGCGCTTCACGACGACGGGTCCGGCCGAGGAGGGCGAGGCGCTGCTCGCGCCGATGCGGGCGCTGGGGATCGCGCCGATCGCCGACCTGGTCGCGGAGATGCCGTTCGCGGCGATCGACTCCGTGCACGCCGACCCCACCGACCCGATGCCGGTGTGGGACGCGTCGACGCTGCTCGGGGACCTTCCCGACGCGGCCCTCGACGCCCTGCTCGCCGTCGCGGGACCCGGCGTCGAGACCCCGCTGATCATGGCCGAGCTGCGGGCGTTCGGTGGAGCGATCACCCGCGGTCCGGAGCTCGACTCCGTGGCGGGACGGGACGCGCCGTTCGGGCTCTACGCCCTCGGGCCGATGGTGCCCGAGCTGGTCGGCGTGGTGCCGGTGGTCGTGCAGGGCGTGGTCGACGCGCTCAAGCCCTGGTCAGCGGGCGTGCTGCCGAACTTCGTGGGGGCGGCGCACGGCGGCGTGGTCGGCCGGGCCTGGGACGACGCGACGCTGACGCGGCTGCTCGCGACGGCGCAGCGCCTCGACCCCGACGTCTTGTTCGGTCAGGTCGGGACCCGCGTCAGCGCGTGACGTGACCCCACCCCCCGGGTGGCAGCGAAGCGTCGTTGCTGTCAGCCAGTGGCAGCAACGACGCTTCGCTGTCACGAGGGAGTGACGGCGAGCCCGTCCAGTCCCCGCGCGGGCCGGCCGAGCAGCGTGGGCACCGCCGGGTCCACCTGCTCGGCCTCCCCGCGGCGGTAATGGGCGTAGTCCTCGACGAGTCCGTCGGCCTGCCAGGCCGGGAGCACCCCGTCGAGCAGCCCGCGGAACGTGGCGTCGTCGAGAACGGTGAAGCCGACGCCCAGCGCCGCGGCGATCTCCGCGTGGGTCACCGCGGCGGGCCCGGTCAACGTGTGCGTGCCGGCGTGCCCGTCCTCGGTGAGCACCACGGCGGCGACGGCGGCGATGTCGCGCGCGTCGATCACGCTGACCCGGGCGTCCCCGACGGGTGCGCCGAGGATGCCCGCGGACGCCGACTCGACGACGGCCTGCAGGAACAGGTTCGGCCGCAGCACCGTCACCTCGAGCGGCAGTGTCGCCACGTGCGCCTCGACCTCCGCGTGCCAACGCAGGAACCGGACCGGCGAGTCCGCCCCTGCGCCGAGCTGCGACAGCACGACGAGCCGCCGCACCCCGGCGGCCACGGCGAGGTCGGCGCACCGGATCTGCTGCTCCGCCGCCCGCTCGGACGACGGGGTGTTGAGGAAGACCGCGTCCACCCCGACGAGGGCCGCGGCGAGCGAGGCCGCGTCGTCCAGGTCGGCCACCACCTCGCCGGGCCGCCCCGTCGCCCGGCGCACCATCGGGCGCACCGTCACCCCGCGCGCCGCCAGCTCCGGCACGAGCTCCGCGCCGATCCGTCCGTTGGCCCCGGTCACGAGCACCGTCGTCATCCCGTCCACCTCCATTGAGAGAGCACTGCTCTCACGAAGATGGCACGGTCGTCGTCGGGAAGCAAGAGCAGTGCTCTCTCAAGTCTCCCTGCCACGTGGGCGACAGGGGGCCTACGGCACCCGGACCATCGACCCCACCGACGGCACCCCGCGGTCGTCGACCAGCACGAGCATGTAGTTGCCCACCTGCATCGTCTCGATCTCGCGCGGCAGCGTGAGTTCGAGCGTGTCGGGCCCCGTCGCCCGGGCGTCGACCGCCACCGAGAACTGGTCGACCGCCGTCACGTGCGTCGACGACATCAGCCGCATGAGCCGCACCTTCTGGATGCGCTGGGCGTCGGGGGTCTGCACCGGCACCGTGGTGCCCCGGCGCATGACGTCGGGTGCTCCCGTGATCTCCGGCCGCTTCCCGCCCTGGAACAGGTAGGGCGGTGTGTAGATCTCGAGGCGCTGCTCGAAGGTCCCCGGGATCGTGTTGCGCTCGTCGTCGAAGAGCGGGTCCGAGCCCGCGGTCAGGACCCGTCCGTCGGGCAGCAGCACCGCCTGGCCGTGGTAGTTCCGCCCGACGACCGGGTCGGCCGCCTCGACGAGCGTGCCGCCGGGTCCGCCCTCGGGGCGCAGCAGGTGGGCGTCGAGGACGTCGGAGTCCCCCTTGCCGCGGTAGTCGCGCGAGCCGTGGCTGATCAGCATCGAGTCGTCGGGCAGCGTCGTGAGGTTCGGATAGCGGACCGGGTCCGGCAGCACCGGGCCGGGCCGGAACGCCGGCTCGGGGGAGTCGAGGTCGATCTCGTCGATGCGCGCCGTGGTCAGCGGGCTCTCCCCGATGCCACCGCCCCCGACGACCACCATCCGCTGGTCCTGCACCGGTCCTAGCCACGCCGAGCCCGCCGTCTCGAGCAGGTTCGGGTCGCGCAGGCCCGGGACCGGGGTGAGGACGTTCGTGTCGAGGTCCCAGAAGCCGGGCAGTCGTCCGGCCTCGGCCGGTCCGTAGCCCGAGTTCGTCCCGCTGTAGAAGAGCCGGTTCGGCTGCTCGGTGGTGAAGACGGCGGGGTAGGTCGGGAAGTACTGGGTGAGCTGCTTGTCCTCGACGAAGCGGTTGGTGCGCGGGTCGAAGTGCTCGGTCTCGCCGTTGAGGACGTTGCCGATGTTGTCCAGCCCGGAGAGCGTCAGCACGTCGCCGTTGGGCAGCGGGGTCAGCGTCGGGTACCAGCGCGCGAAGTCCATGTCGTCGACGCGCGACCAGGTCTCGGCGACCGGGTCGAACGTGTAGGCGGCCTCGGTGCCCTGGTAGTTCTGCTTGTCCAGGGTCAGCGCCTCGCCGAGCCCGTACACGTCCTTCGCGGCCGCGGGGTCGAGGCCCGTGATCGAGAACTGCTGGCCGGGCTGGAGCGTGATGCCCTGCGGGCCGGGCTGCACGGCCTCGACGAACACCCGCTCCTCGGCGGCGGTGACCGTCGCGCCGGTGCGAGTGGCGACCTTCGTCGCCGGCGGGACCACGTTCGGCCGGATCGTCCGGTAGGCCTTGCCCTCCGGGGAGACGAACTCGGTGCCGGCCGGGATGTCGCGCCCGACGTCCGGGTTCTCGTTCTTCACCCGCATCGCGCCGCCGGCGTAGGTCACGGCGCCGTCGAGCTTCTCGTAGCGCGCGGTGCCGCCGGCGACGAGGAGACGGCCGTCGGGGAGCAGCGTCTGGCCGGCGCAGAACATGTCGTCGGGGACGGGGATGACCTTCGAGGCGCCGGTCGCGGGGTCGTAGAGGAGGCTCTTGAGCGCCCTCGTCGCGAACATGTCCTCCTTGTTGCCGGACCCGGCGATCAGCATGATCTTGCCGGAGGGCAGCAGGGCGGAGTGGATGGCGTTGACCCGCTGGTCGACGGGCAGCTCGAGGACGTCCCACTTGCCGAACTGGCGCTGGTACTCGATCGAGTTGATCATCTGCTGGTACCGCCAGTCCTGCACGTAGGCGAGCGCGGGCGGCAGGTTGACGCCGAGCAGGACGGCGAGCGCGATGGCGGTCAGGACGAGAGGTCGGAGCCGGCGCGAGGTGCGCAGGACGACACCTCCTCGGGGAGCGGGGTGTGCGGGGTCCGGGTTCAGACCGCGAGCGGCGGCCCGCGTGCCCCGCTCGCGCCGACCACCCGGCCCGCGCCCATGCCTTCCCGACGACGCGTGGCGGCGGCCGCCGCGCCCCGGCGCGGCCCCGTCGGGCGGCGCCACCAGCGCCGGGGCAGCACGCGGTCGGCGGTGTCGCGCAGGTCGTCGGCCAGT
Organism: Actinomycetospora sp. CA-084318; assembly: GCF_050955885.1. Classification (NCBI taxonomy): domain Bacteria; kingdom Bacillati; phylum Actinomycetota; class Actinomycetes; order Pseudonocardiales; family Pseudonocardiaceae; genus Actinomycetospora; species Actinomycetospora sp. CA-084318. Next base: position 5,171,819 of record NZ_CP192098.1, on the reverse strand, counting down.
CGGGCGCCCCCGAGCAGGAGCAGCGCCGCGGCCAGCGCGGCCGCGCCGTGCACGCCGAGGGCGGCGACGGCGGTGACGACGTGGTGGTCGGCCGCCGCGAGGACGGCCTCGAGCGCCACCTGGCCGAGCAGGAGCACGGCGAGCGCCGTCCACGGTCCGCGGGAGACCCGCCCGGTCCGCAGCGCGAGCAGGCTGACCACGGCGGACACCGCGACGACGACGGTGAGGACGATCCCCGTCGGGCGGGCGCCGCCGCCGATGAGGTGGGCGGCGAGCGCGAGGGCGGTGCCGACGGCGGCCGCGACGGGGACACGGTGGACCGGGATGTCCGGTCCGTACCCCCCTGTCCGCATGAGGGCGACTCTAGGTGACTACTGTCGGTAGCCCTCGACCGTCCCGGCGTCGCGCTCGTGCGCCTCGCCGGGGTCGTGCCCGGCGTCGCGCTGGGCCTGGCGCTGGCGCTTGAGGTCGAACAGGCGGTCGCGCTCGACCTGCAGGTCGCGCAGGCGGTCCGCGTCGGCGTCGTCGAGCCCGCCGTGGGCGGCACTGCGCAGCGCGTGCTCGGCCTCGGCGTTCTCGTCGATCGCGCGGGCGAGGTCGTCGTCGGTGCGGGGTTCGTCGGCCATCGGTCCAGCCTCCCAGAGGTCCGCGGTCAGTTCGAGTAGGTCCGCGTCGGGGTCACGAGGACGGCGGCCCGGCGGTCCCGGGCCATGGTCGCGTCGAAGGTGTCCCAGTCGTCGTGGGTGCCCCCGGCCGCGGTGAAGACGGCGCGCAGCAGCGCCGGCACGTCGTCGATCCCGGGCAGCGGGTCGTCGGGCCCGGCGATCTCCACGGACCCCTCGACGGTGCCCCACCGCCAGCCCGAGCGCGCCGTCACCGCGGTCCACGGCCGACGCCGGAGGTTGCCGAGCTTCGCCCGGCCGTAGGTGACGAAGGCGAGCACGTCCTGCCCGGTCACCGGGTGGGCGAGCACCCCGGCGTTGACCACCGACGACTGGATCGACCCGTCCGCGCGCGCCGTCGCGACGACCACCAGCCCGTGCTCCTCGGCGGCGAGGGCACCGAACTCCGCGAGGTCCATGCGGGCCATCCTGCCTGTGCCACGATGGCGGGCGTGGCTGGACCGGTCGAGGGTCTCGCCCGGCTCGAGCAGGCAGCGGAGGCGGGCCTGATCGACGCGCTCTGCGAGCGTCACGGGGTCCGTCTGCTGACCGTCTTCGGGAGCACCGCCCGCCACGAGCCCGCTCCTCGCGACCTCGACGTCGGGGTGGTCTTCGAACACGGCGTGCGGCCCGACCTGTTCGCCGTCATCGCCGACCTCACCGACGTCGCCGGGACCGACGTGGACGTCGTCCGTCTCGATCGCGCCGGCCCCGTCCTCCGGGAGCGGGCCCTGCTCGGCTCGGTCGGCCTCTACGAGAGCGAGCGCGGTGCGCTCGCCACGGCGGCGACGGCCGCTCTGGCGGAGCGTATCGACACCGATACCAGCCGCCGTCGCGATCTGGAGTTGCTGGCCGAATGACCCCACGTCGGCTCGACTGGCACTCGGTCCACCCCAAGCTCCGACAGATCGAGCGCTTCGCCGGGGTCCTCGTCTCGTTCGACCCGGTCACCGCGGCCGATCTCGACGCGGACATCCGGACCGCGCTCGCGGTCGAGCGGGCGCTGACGCTCCTCGTCGAACTCGCGTTCGCGGTGAACGCCCACGTGGCGGCGGCGGTCCTCGGGCGGTCGCCGGACTCCTACGCGGAGTCCTTCGCCCTCGCCGCCGAGGTCGGCGCGATCGACGCCGCGCTCGCCGCCCGGCTGCGCCCCTCGGCGGGAATGCGGAACGTGCTCGTCCACGCGTACCTCGAGGTCGACCACGAGATCGTCGCCGCGAGCCTGCCGTCGGCGGTCACGGACTACACCGAGTACTCCCGCCAGGTCGCGCGCTGGTTCGCCACGTCGGGCTGACGTCGAGCCGTCGGAGGAGCCCCTCCCGTCGGGTCGGTGCCGGTGGCATCGATCCCACGTCCGCGGCACGCGTCGTGACGACCGGTCGTGCGCCATCGCGTCGCGCTGCCGCGCAGGACGTCCACCGCCACGATGATCGTCGTGGCCGGGCGTGGACGTCGGGTGCCGGGCAGCCCGGACCTCTGGGTGACGCCGCTGCTCGTCGTCGCGGGCCTGCTCGTCGCGTTCGGCACCGTCTACACGGGCCGACTCGATTCGCTCGAACGCCGCGCCCTCGACCCCGCCAACGTCCTCGGCCAGCTCGCCCAGCACCTCGTCCTCACCGCGTACTCGACGGTGCTGGTCCTGGCGATCGCGCTGCCGCTGGGGCTCGTGCTCAGCCGTCCGCGGTTCGTCGTCGCCGCACGAGCGGTGGCCGTGATCGGCGGCTTCGCCCAGGCGCTCCCGGCCTTCGGGGTGCTGATCCTGCTCGGCTTCTGGCGGTTCGGGCTGCTCAGCGCCGTCCTCGGGCTCACGCTGGCGGCGTTCCTGCCGGTGCTGCGCAACACGATCGTCGGCCTGCAGGAGGTGGACGAGACCCTCGTCGAGGCCGCGCGCGGCATGGGGATGTCGGCGCGCCAGTGCCTGCTCCGGATCGAGATCCCGCTCGCGGTCCCGGTGATCGTGGCAGGGGTGCGGGTGGCGCTGGTGCTCAACGTCGGCACCGCGACCCTCGCCTCGTACATCGGCGCGGGCGGCCTCGGCGCGCTCATCCAGCAGGCGCTGCTGCTCAACCGGCTCGCCGTGCTCGTCGTCGCCGGGTCGCTGGTCGCGGCACTCGCGCTGGTGGTCGACTGGCTCGCCGGCCTCGTCGAGCGGGTCGTCGCGGCCCGGACGCTGTGAGCATGGCGGACCGGACCTGACCGCCTTCCCGGCCAGACTCGTCGTCATGAACCCGGTGGAGACCTTCCGGCAGGCGGACCGCGCGATCGAGGGCGTGATCGCGGCCCTTCCCGACGACGGCTGGGAGCGGGTTCCCGCTCCCGTCTTCGCCTCCGACCCGATCGGTGGCCGCCCGGTGCGCGACGCGGTCGACCACCTCGCGCGGGACGAGGCGTGGATCCCCTCGCAGCTGGCGGGGGAGACGATGGCCGAGGCGGGCGAGCCCGACGTCGGGCCGTTCCCCGACCTGGCCCGCCGGGCGCGCGCGGCTGCGGACGCCGTGACCGACCCGGCCGCGACCGTGCACTCCTCCTTCGGCGACCAGACCGTCGAGGAGTACCTGTGGCAGCTGATCGTCGCGCGCACCCTCGGGGCGGAGGCGCTGTCGCGGACCGTGGGGCTGCCCTCGCCGGTTGACGACGACCTCGCGGCGGCCGTCCTGGTCGGGCTCGAACCGCGCGCGGAGCTCTGGCGGCAGGTGGGGATCCTGCTGCCCGCGCGTCCGCCGGCGTCGTCGTCGGCCCGGGACCGGCTGCTCGGGCTGTGCGGGGTGTGACCCTGATCGCCTCCGTGTCCCGCGCTGATCGTCGGGGGCACCTGGTAGGACCAGCGCGAGGAGCGGGGCCGGGGGGACCGGCGACCTCCGAGCTCATCCGCCCGGCCGCCCCGAGGAGTGCAGGAATGGCCACCAGGACCACGGTCACGTTGGTCGACGACCTCGACGGCGGCACCGCCGAGGAGACCGTCGACTTCGGACTCGACGGCGCGTCCTACGAGATCGACCTCTCCACCACGAACGCCGGGGAGCTGCGCAGCGCGCTCGAGCGCTACGTCGCGGCCGCCCGGCGGACGGGCGGGCGGCGGACGTCCCCGGCGACCCCGGCGCCTGCTGCGGCCGCGTCGTCGTCCTCGTCGTCGTCGTCCCGGGAGCGCAACCAGGAGATCCGGACCTGGGCCAACGAGCACGGGGCCGGGCTGTCGTCGCGCGGTCGCCTGCCCGGGTGGGTCGTGGAGGCGTTCGAGGCGGGCGACCCGGCGCTGCTGAGCCGAGCGGACTCGGCGTCGGAGCGGGCCTCCGCTCCGCCCGAGGTCCCCGCCGAGGTCCCCGCCGTGGAGTCCACCCTGGAGTCCACCCTGGAGTCCGCCGAGCCGGCCGAGGAGAAGCGCGGCCGCGACGGGCTGACGGCGGACGAGCGCGAGCGGATCCGTGCGTGGGCGATCGACGAGGGCATCGAGGTCAAGGCACGCGGCCAGCTCACCAAGGACCTCATCGCCAACTACCAGGCCACGGCCGCGCGACAGAGCTGACACCGCTGCTGCTGGCGTCAACGGTGGCCCACCGCCGACACTGATCGTCAGGAACCGCACACGCTCGTAGGAGGCACCGTGGCCGACGCCTACATCGTCGACGCCGTCCGATCGCCCGTCGGGACCCGCAAGGGCAAGCTCGCCGACGTGCACCCCGCCGACCTCGGCGCGCACGCCTTGACGGCCCTGATGGAGCGGACCGGCGTCGACCCGGGCGCCGTCGAGGACGTGCTGATGGGCTGCGTGACCCAGCTCGGCCCGCAGGCCGGGGTCATCGGCCGCACGGCGTGGCTCTCCGCCGGCTACCCCGAGCACGTGCCCGGCACGACGATCAACCGTGCCTGCGGCTCGTCGCAGCAGGCGCTGCACTTCGCGGCGCAGGCGATCATGTCCGGCACGCAGGACCTCGTGGTCGCCGCGGGCGTGGAGAACATGGCGATCGTGCCGATCGACGCGAACGCCGCCGTCCTCGAGCGCATGGGCACCCGCCGCGAGGGCGCGAAGTGGATCGAGCGCTACGGCGAGCAGGAGATCAGCCAGTTCCGCGGCGCGCAGCTCATCGCCGAGCAGTGGGGCATCACGCGGGAGCGGATGGAGGAGTTCGCGGTGGAGTCGCACCGCCGCGCCGCCGTCGCCACCGACGAGGGCCGCTTCACCGGGCAGATCGCCCCGCTGAACCACCTGTCCCACGACGAGGGCATCCGGCCGAACGTCGACCTGGAGAAGATGGCGTCCCTCCCGCCGCTGCGTGAGGGCTACGCGCTGACCGCGGCCGTGTCGTCGCAGGTGTCGGTCGGGTCGGCGGCGATGCTGATCGCCTCCGAGCAGGCGATGCGTGAGCACGACCTGGAGCCGATCGCGAAGGTCTCGACGATGGCCGTCGTCGGGGAGGACCCGGTCCTCATGCTCACCGGTCCCATCCCGGCGACCCGGTCGGTGCTGAAGAAGGCCGGCCTGACGATCGACGACATCGACCTCTTCGAGTGCAACGAGGCGTTCGCACCGGTCGTGCTCGCCTGGGCCGAGGAGACCGGCGCGCCGCTGGAGCGCACCAACGTCAACGGCGGCGCCATCGCGATGGGCCACCCCCTCGGCGCCACCGGGGCCGTGCTCGCCACCAAGCTCGTGCACGAACTGCGCCGCACCGGGGGCACCCGGGGTCTGCAGACGATGTGCGAGGGCGGCGGCCAGTCGAACGCGACGATCATCGAGCGCGTCTGAGCCCGTCCCGACCCACGAACGGGCCGTTCGTCACGATCTTCGGTGACGAACGGCCCGTTCGTGCGTGTGGGGGTCAGCGGTTGGCGACGATCAACGCGACCACGACCCCGACGATCACCCAGACCGCGCCGACGAGGGCCTTCTCGGCACCGCCGCCGGCGCCGCCGATGCGGCGACGGAACGGGACGAGGACGAAGAGCACGACGAGCAGGACGAAGGCCAGCGGCAGGAGATCCATCGTCGGTCGATCGTGCGGAGTGCCCGGGTCGGCCGCAAGGAGGTGGGGCTCTCCGGACGATCGGGAACGGCTGCTCAGCCCTGACCTGCTGCGGCGTCCGGCCCATCCTGTCTGGCGAGGTCGACGCAGTCGGCGGGCGCGGGTGAGGATCTCCGCATGAACCTGGCGCGGATCGTCGGTCTGGTGGTCCTCGTGGTTCTCCTCGTCGCCGTCATCTCCGAGCCGGCGAACTCGGCGGCCACCGCGCGCGCCGGCGGGCGTGCTCTCGGGGAGGCCGGGAGCAGCCTCGGCTCGTTCGTGTCGTCGGTGACGAGCGGGTGGGGATCGTCGGGTCGTCCGTCACTCGCCGCGGAGGAGGCGGACGGCGGGTCCTACACCGTCCGCCCGGGCGACACCCTCTCGTCGATCGCGTCCCGGTACCGCGTCGAGGTGAGCACACTCGTCCGACGCAACGACCTCGTCGACGCCGACCTCATCCGCCCCGGTCAACGCCTGACCGTGCGCTGAGGTGGCTTCGCCCTGTGAGTAGAAATCCGTGTCAGAGCACGGATTTCTACTCACAGGGCGAAGCCACCTACACGACGACCGAGGTCTCCACCGTGTACCGGTCGGCGCGGTAGAGGTGGCGCCCGACCTCCACGAGCGCACCGGCGTCGTCGTACACCAGCATCTCCGCGGTGACGCAGGCCAGCGGCGTCTCCTGCTCGAGCAGCGTCGCCTCCTCGTCGGTGGCGAGCCGCGCCCCGATGGTCTGGCGGGCGATGGCGATCTGCACGCCCTTGGCGCGCAGCAGGTCGTAGAGGCCGGTGCCGGCGAGCTCGGCCAGGTCGTCGTCGGTGAGGCGCAGCCGCTCGGGCAGGTAGTTCGTCATGACGGCGAGCGGCTCGTCGTCGGCGGAGCGCAGCCGACGGACCTGCTGCAGCGTCTCGTCGGGGGAGAGCACGTCGGGGAGCCCGAGGGACGACGCGGGCACGACGTCGGTCGCGAGCAGCCGGGTGCGGGGGGAGCGACCGGCCGTCGTGAGGTCCTCGTGCAGGGAGGAGAGCCGGACGTCGCGGTGGATGGCGGGCCGGGTCACCTGGGTGCCGAGGCCGCGGCGGCGCACGAGCATGCCCTTGCGGACCAGCTCCTGGATCGCCTGCCGCGCGGTGGGGCGCGCGAGGCCGAGCCGCTCGGTGAGCGCGAGCTCGTTCTCGATCCGGTCCCCGGGCTGCAGCTCGCCGGACGCGATCTTGCTCTCGATCGCCTGGGAGAGCTGGTGGTAGAGCGGCACGGGACTGGTCCGGTCGAGCCGCACGTCCAGCGGGACGGCCTCGGAGCGGGTGGCCATGGGCGCAGCGTACCGCCCCAAGTCCTATTGTCATCATGTCTGTACAAAGTATTGACGTTGTCGGTGCCTCGGCCTACCGTTCCGGACGACGCCGGAACCCACCAGCACCGAGAGGGTCATCCATGAACGCCTCCGTCGCACCCCCCGAGGTCCTGACGTTCGGCCGGGCCGGGGTGGACATCTACCCGCTGCAGGTCGGGGTCGGGCTGGAGGACGTCACCTCGTTCGGCAAGTTCCTCGGCGGCACCACCGCGAACGTCGCGGTCGCCGCGGCCCGCCTCGGGCGCCGCGCCGCGATCATCACCGGGGTCGGGGACGACCCGTTCGGCCGCTACGTGCGCCGGGAGCTCAACCGGCTCGGGGTGGACGACCGCTACGTCGTCACGAACACCGAGTACGCCACGCCCGTCACCTTCTGCGAGATCTTCCCGCCGGACGACTTCCCGCTGTACTTCTACCGTCGGCCCACCGCGCCCGACCTGCAGGTCCGCCCGGCCGACCTCGACCTAGACGCCATCGCCGGCACCGACCTGCTGTGGCTCTCGGTCACCGGGCTGTCCGAGGAGCCGTCGCGCTCGGCGCACCACGAGGCCCTCGCCGCCCGCGGCGCCGGCCGGACCGTGCTCGACCTGGACTACCGGCCGATGTTCTGGGAGACCCCGGAGCAGGCCCGCGCCGAGATCCAGAAGATCCTCGGGCAGGTCACGGTGACGGTCGGCAACCGCGAGGAGTGCGAGGTCGCGGTCGACGAGACCGACCCCGACAAGGCCGCCGACGCCCTGCTCGACGCCGGTGTCGAGCTCGCCGTCGTGAAGCAGGGCCCGAAGGGCGTGCTCGCCAAGACCCGCACCGAGCGCGTGGTCTCCCCGCCGATCGACATCACCCCGTACAACGGCCTCGGCGCGGGCGACAGCTTCGGCGGCTCGCTCGCCCACGGCCTGCTCGCCGGCTGGCCGCTCGAGGAGGTCCTGCACCGGGCCAACGCGGCCGGCGCGATCGTCGCGTCCCGCCTGGAGTGCTCCACCGCCATGCCCACCCCCGCCGAGATCGACACCCTCCTGTCCGGCGGCGACCCCAACCAGAACGGGGAGTCCGATGCCTGACTTCGTGGCCGACCTCGCGGAGCTCCGCGACGTCCGCGCCCACGACCCGGGCCGCGTCGCCGCGCTGCTCGCCGCCCGGTCGCGTCAGCCGTTCCTGCCCGCCGACGGCCGGCTCATGCTGGTCGCGGCCGACCACCCCGCTCGCGGCGCCCTGTCGGTCCGCGGCAACCCGGACGCGATGGAGAGCCGCCCGGAGCTGCTCGACCGGCTGGTCACCGCCCTCGCCCGGCCCGGGGTCGACGGCGTCCTGGGGACCGCCGACGTCCTCGAGGACCTGCTGCTGCTCGGCGCGCTCGAGGACAAGGTCGTGGTCTCCTCGATGAACCGCGGCGGGCTCGCCGGCTCGGTCTTCGAGATGGACGACCGGCTCACCGGCTACGACGTCGCCGCCACCGTCGACGCGCGCTTCGAGGCCATCAAGATGCTCACCCGCATCGACCTCGGCGACCCCGCGACCGTCGCCACGCTGGAGTCCTGCGCGCAGGTCGTCACCGAGGCCAACCGGGCCGGCGTCGTCGCGATGGTCGAGCCGTTCATGTCCCGTCGGATCGACGGCAAGGTGGTCAACGACCTCTCGGCCGAGGCCGTCATCCGCTCGGTGCACATCGGGCAGGGCCTCGGCGCCTCGAGCGCCTACACCTGGCTCAAGCTGCCCGTCATCGACGACATGGAGCGCGTCATGGCGGCCACCACGCTGCCCACGCTGCTGCTCGGCGGCGACCCCGCGGGCCACCCCGACGACACCTACGCCTCCTGGGCCAGGGCCCTCGCCCTCCCCGGCGTCCGCGGCCTGGTCGTCGGCCGCTCCCTGCTCTACCCGCCCGACCACGACGTCGCCGCCGCCGTCGACACCGCGGTGTCGCTGGTGCGTCCGCCGAAGGAGGCCGCCGCATGACCGCCGCCACCGTCCGGGGCAACGAGCTCCACCTGCCGTCGGGGAGCACAGCGGCCGACGGGTTCGACACCCTGATCACGCCGTCCGTCGCGGGCTGGTCGTACTCCTCGCTGCGCACGTTCACGCTCGCCCGCGGGGAGGAACGCAGCATCCCGACGGCGGGTGAGGAGATGTTCGTCGTCCCGCTCGCCGGGTCGGGGGCGGTCTCGCTCGGGAGCACGACGTACGAGCTGCGCGGGCGCTCCGGCGTCTTCGCGGGCCCCACCGACGTCGCCTACCTCCCGGTCGACGCGGAGGTCACCGTCCGCGGCGAGGGGCGGTTCGCGCTCACCGGCGCCCGCACCGACCAGCAGCTGCCGTTCCGCTACGCGCCGGCCGGCGACGTGCCGGTCGAGCTGCGCGGCGCCGGACAGGCCAGCCGACAGGTGCGCAACTTCGGCACCGTCGGGGTCTTCGAGACCGCCTCGCTGATCGCCTGCGAGGTGATCACCCCGAACGGCAACTGGTCGAGCTACCCGGCCCACAAGCACGACACCGCGGGCCCGCACGAGTCCGAGCTCGAGGAGATCTACTACTTCGAGATCGCGCCGTCCCCGCACGGCACCCCGGGCATCGGCTACCACCGCACGTCGACCTCCGAGGCGGGCGAGATCGACGTGCTCGTCGAGGTCCGCGACCGCGACACCGTGCTCGTCCCGTTCGGCTGGCACGGACCGTGCATGGCCGCGCCCGGGCACGACATGTACAACCTCAACGTCATGGCCGGCCCCGGGCCGGAGCGCGCCTGGAGGATCACCGACCACCCCGAGCAGGCGTGGGTGCGGGAGACCTGGGCCGACCAGAGCATCGACGCTCGTCTCGTCGGAGACGCAGCGGAGCGGAGCTCGACCAGAGCAGGAGGGCAGTAGTGGACACGATCCGGCTGACCGTCGCCCAGGCGACGGTCAAGTTCCTCGCCGCGCAGTACTCGGAGCGCGACGGCGTCCGGCAGAAGCTGTTCGCCGGCTGCTTCGGGATCTTCGGCCACGGCAACGTGGCGGGCCTCGGGCAGGCGCTGCTGCAGGCCGAGCTGGAGGAGCCCGACGCACTGCGCTACGTCCTCGGCCGCAACGAGCAGGCCATGGTGCACACCGCCGTCGCCTACGCCCGTACCCAGGACCGGCTGCGCACCTGGGCCGTCTCGTCGAGCGTCGGCCCGGGCGCCACGAACATGGTCACCGGTGCTGCCCTCGCCACCATCAACCGGCTGCCGGTGCTGCTGCTCCCGGCCGACACCTTCGCCGACCGCTCGGCCTCGCCGCTGCTGCAGGAGCTCGAACTCCCGAGCGCGGGCGACGTGACGGTGAACGACTGCTTCCGCCCCGTCTCGAAGTACTTCGACCGCGTGTGGCGCCCCGAGCAGCTGCCCGCCGCGCTGCTCTCGGCGATGCGCGTGCTCACCGATCCGGTCGAGACCGGTGCGGTCACCGTCTGCTTCCCGCAGGACGTGCAGGCGCAGGCGCACGACTGGCCGGTCGAGCTCTTCGCCGAGCGCACCTGGCACGTCGCCCGCCCGCTCCCGGAGCGCTCCGCCGTCGCGCGGGCCGCCGAGATCATCCGCTCCGCGCGGCGGCCACTCGTCGTCGCCGGCGGCGGCGTGCACTACAGCGGCGCGGTCGAGGCGCTCACCGCGTTCTGCGAGGCGACCGGCATCCCGGTCGGGCAGTCGCAGGCGGGCAAGGGCACGCTCGCGTGGGACCACCCGCAGTGCCTCGGGGCGATCGGCTCCACCGGCACGACCGCCGCCAACGCGGTCGCTGCGGAGGCCGACGTCGTCGTCGGGATCGGCACGCGGTACTCCGACTTCACGACGGCGAGCCGCACCGCCTTCCAGGCGCCCGACGTCCGCTTCGTCAACGTCAACGTCGCGCCGATCGACGCGGTGAAGCACTCCGGCGTCTCGGTCGTCGCTGACGCCCGCGAGACGCTGGAGGCGCTGACCGCCGCCCTCGAGGGCCACGCGGTCGACGCGTCCTACGTCGAGCACTACCGCGCGCTGGACGCGGAGTGGGCCGCGACGGTCGACGCCGCGTACCACCCCGCGACCCCGAACGGCGGCGCCGACGGCCTGCTCACGCAGAACGAGGTCCTCGGCATGGTCAACGACCTGTCCGACCCGCGCGACGTCGTGGTCTGCGCCGCCGGCTCCATGCCCGGCGACCTGCACAAGCTGTGGCAGACGCGGGACCCGAAGGGCTACCACGTCGAGTACGGCTACTCCTGCATGGGCTACGAGGTCGCCGGCGGGCTCGGGGTCGCGCTCGGGTCGCCCGACCGCGACGTCTTCGTCATGGTCGGCGACGGCTCGTACCTGATGATGGCCACCGAGCTGGTCACCGCGGTCCAGGAGGGCCTCAAGGTGATCGTGGTGCTCGTGCAGAACCACGGCTTCGCCTCGATCGGCTCGCTGTCGGAGTCGCTGGGCTCGCAGCGGTTCGGCACGAGCTACCGCTACCGCTCCCCGTCCGGTCGCCTCGACGGCTCGCACCTGCCGGTCGACCTCGCGGCCAACGCCGAGTCGCTCGGTGTGCCCGTCCGCCGGGTGCGCACGGCCGAGGAGTTCGCCGCGGCCGTGCAGGCCGCGAAAGCGGACTCCGTCGCCAGCGTTGTCCATGTCGAGACCGACCCGCTGATCGGGGCACCCGACTCCCGGTCGTGGTGGGACGTGCCGGTCAGCGAGACCTCCACGCTCGCCTCGACGCAGTCCGCCCGAGCCACCTACGACGCCCACAAGGCGAGGCAGCGCCCGTTCCTCGCGCCCGCCGAGAAGCACTGAGACCGGAGACCAGAGATGACCAGCACGCTGGACGACACCGCGACCACCCCCACCGACGACGGCGTCCCCGAGCTCACCCACTGGATCGGCGGCAAGGCCGCCCCCGGCGGGAGCGGCACCTTCGGCGACGTCACCGACCCCGCGACGGGCCAGGTCACCAAGCGGGTCCCGTTCGCCTCCGCCGAGGAGGTCCTCGACGCGGTCGCCACGGCGAAGGCCGCGTTCCCCGGATGGCGGGACACCTCGCTGTCGAAGCGCACGACGATCCTGTTCCGGTTCCGCGAGCTGCTCAACGCCCGCGCGCCGGAGCTGGCGGAGCTGATCACCGCCGAGCACGGCAAGGTCCTCTCCGACGCCGCCGGCGAGGTCGCCCGCGGCCAGGAGGTCGTGGAGTTCGCCTGCGGCATGCCGCACCTGCTCAAGGGCGGGGCCACCGAGAACGCCTCGACCGGGGTGGACGTGCACTCGGTGCGTCAGCCGCTCGGCGTCGTCGGGATCATCTCGCCGTTCAACTTCCCGGCGATGGTGCCGATGTGGTTCTTCCCGGTCGCGATCGCCGCCGGGAACACGGTGGTGCTCAAGCCGTCGGAGAAGGTGCCCTCCGCGGCGCTGTGGATCGCCGAGCTGTGGCGCGAGGCGGGCCTGCCCGACGGCGTGTTCAACGTCGTCAACGGCGACAAGGTCGCCGTGGACGGGCTGCTGACCAGCCCGGACGTCAAGTCCATCAGCTTCGTCGGGTCGACGCCGATCGCCCGCTACATCTACGAGACCGGCACCGCCCACGGTAAGCGCGTCCAGGCCCTCGGCGGCGCGAAGAACCACGCCGTGGTGCTCCCCGACGCCGACCTCGACCTCGCCGCGGATCAGGCCGTCAACGCCGGCTTCGGGTCGGCGGGAGAGCGGTGCATGGCGATCTCGGCGCTGGTCGCGGTCGGCTCGTGCGCCGACGAACTCGTCGAGAAGATCCGGACCCGTGCCGAGGGGCTGCGCACCGGCGACGGCCGCCGCTCGTGCGACATGGGACCGCTGGTCACCAAGGCCGCGCAGGAGCGGGTGTCGGGCTACATCGACGCCGGCGAGCGCGAGGGCGCCACCGTGGTCGTCGACGGTCGGCAGGGTGACTTCGACGCCGACGGGGAGGGCTTCTTCGTCGGCCCGACGCTGCTCGACCACGTCGGCACCGACATGAGCGTCTACACCGACGAGATCTTCGGTCCGGTGCTCTCGGTGGTGCGCGTCGAGTCCTACGCCGAGGCCGTCGACCTGATCAACGCCAACCCCTACGGCAACGGCACCGCGATCTTCACCAACGACGGCGGAGCCGCGCGGCGCTTCCAGAACGAGGTCGAGGTCGGGATGATCGGCGTCAACGTGCCGGTCCCGGTGCCGATGGCCTACTACTCCTTCGGCGGCTGGAAGAACTCGCTGTTCGGCGACACCCACGCCCACGGCACCGAGGGCGTGCACTTCTTCACCCGCGGCAAGGTCGTCACCACCCGCTGGCTCGACCCGTCCCACGCCGGCCTGAACCTCGGCTTCCCCACCAACGGCTGACCCCCTTCCCGACGGCGGGTGACACGACACCCGCCGTCGGGCTCACCCACGACGCCCTCATCGGGGAGGAGCGATCATGAGCACCGATTCCGCGGCACCACCGGACCTGCCGCCCGACACGAAGGGGCCGCATTCATCGCGGCTCGGGCTGATCGCGGTCGTCGCCACCTTCGGCGGCCTGCTCTTCGGCTACGACACCGGCGTCATCAACGGCGCCCTGGAACCCCTGACTCGCGACCTCGGACTGACGTCGGTCACCGAGGGCATCGTCGTCAGCATCCTGATCTTCGGTGCCGCGATCGGCGCCATGGTCGGCGGACGGCTCTCCGACCGCTACGGCCGCCGGCACAACATCCTGCTGCTCGCCGTCGTCTTCATGATCGGCACGATCGGCTGCGTGGCCTCCCCGAACTGGGAGGTCCTGGCGCTGTTCCGCTTCGTGCTCGGACTCGCCGTCGGCGGCGCCTCGGCCACCGTGCCGGTGTACCTCGCCGAGATCGCCCCGGCGGAGCGCCGTGGCGGGCTCGTCACCCGCAACGAGGTCATGATCGTCTCCGGCCAGTTCGCGGCCTTCGTCATCAACGCGATCATCTTCAACGTCTGGGGCGAGGTCGACGCCATCTGGCGCGTCATGCTCGTCGTCGCGCTGCTCCCGGCGATCGCGCTGTTCATCGGGATGCTGCGGATGCCGGAGAGCCCGCGCTGGCTCGTCGGGCAGGGTCGTGACGACGAGGCCCTCGCGGTCCTCGAGCAGGTCCGCACCCCCGAGCGGGCGCGGGCCGAGATGGCCGAGGTGCACCGGCTGGCCGAGGAGGAGGAGCTCTCCCGCACCGGTGGGGCGTCCGACCTGTCGGTGCGCTGGATCCGCCGGCTCATCCTCATCGGCGCCGGGCTGGGCGTGTTCCAGCAGTTCACCGGCATCAACTCGATCATGTACTACGGCACCCAGCTGCTCGGCGACGCCGGGTTCTCCGCGAGCGCCGCGATCATCGCGAACACCCTGAACGGCCTGTTCTCGGTCCTCGGCATCACCGTCGGCATCCTGCTGATCAACCGCATCGACCGGCGGACGATGCTGCTCGGCGGCTTCGCGCTCACGACGACGTTCCACCTGCTCGTCGGGCTCTCCGCGCTGCTGCTGCCCGACGGCACGGCGAAGGCCTACTTCATCCTGGTGTTCGTCGTGCTGTTCGTGTTCTGCATGCAGGGCACGATCGGCCCCCTGGTGTGGCTGATCCTCTCCGAGATCTTCCCGCTGAAGATCCGGAGCCTGGCCATCGGCATCAGCGTGTTCGTGCTGTGGATCGCCAACGCCGTGGTCGCCCTGGTCTTCCCGCCGACGGTGGAGGCGATCGGGATCGCGCCGACGTTCTTCATCTTCGTCGTGCTCGGCCTGATCGCCCTGGTCTTCACCCACCGCTACGTGCCCGAGACCCGCGGGCGGTCGCTCGAGGAGCTCGAGGCCGACTTCCGCTCCGCAGGAGGTGTCCGATGAGTGTGCTCGTGGCGGTCGGAGAAGGAGCGGAAGGGACGCACGCGCTCGCGGCGGGCGCCGCGGAGGCAGCCCTGCTGGACGCGAAGCTCGTCGTCCTGAACCTGTCGCTGTCGGCGCTCGACCCGTCGCTCGTCCCGGACGGCGCGGAGGTCGTCGAACGGCGCGGCGCGGGCGACCGCGACCCGTCGGAGGCGGTGCTCGACGAGATCGACGAGCGCGGCGACGTCGAACGGCTGGTGATCGGCGTGCGGCGCCGCTCGCCGGTGAGCAAGGCGCTGCTGGGGAGCATCTCGCAGCGTCTGCTGCTGGAGTCGCCCGTGCCGGTCCTGGCGGTCAAGCCGCCGGCCTGAAGCACGGCCCGGTGTCCGTCAGGCAGGCCCAGCAGCGTCGGGGTGTGCCTGACGTGGATCTCGGCCCGGGCGGCCTCGACACCCACCTAGAGCGCTCTAAATATCTTGACAGTATGTCTGTACAAAGCCGGGGCGACTGCCTAGCGTTGTCCCCGTTCGGCCCCACTCTCATCGAGGAGATCGCAGTGAGCAGCATCCGCGTGGGCTCCGCCCCCGACTCCTGGGGCGTCTGGTTCCCCGAGGACCCGGAGCAGACCACCCCCGAGCGTTTCCTCGCCGAGGTGGCCGCCGCCGGGTACGACGTCATCGAGTTGGGCCCCTACGGCTTCCTGCCCACCGACCCGACCGCGCTGGCCGACACCCTGCGCGAGCACGGCCTCTCCGTCTCGGCCGGCACCGTCTTCGAGCACCTGCACCAGCCCGAGTCGTGGGACCACGTCTGGGACCAGGTCGCCGACGTCGCGGCCCTGACCCGCGCGGTCGGCGGCGAGCACCTCGTCGTCATCCCGGAGCCGTGGCGCGACCACAAGACCGGTGCGCCCAAGGAGCCCCGCGAGCTCGACGCCGCGTCCTGGGACCGCCTGACCACGGGCATGGACACGCTCGGCCGCCGCGTGCTCGAGGAGTACGGGCTGCGGGTGCAGTTCCACTCGCACGCCGACTCGCACGTCGGCTACCAGCGCGAGATCGAGCGCTTCGTGGAGTCGACCGACCCGCGCTACGTGAACCTGTGCCTCGACACCGGGCACGTCTCCTACTACGGCGGCGACAACGTCGCGATCATCCGGAAGTACCCGGAGCGCATCGGCTACCTGCACCTCAAGCAGGTCGACCCGGCGATCGTCGCCCGCGTCGAGGCCGAGGACCTGCCGTTCCCGGACGCCGTCCGCGCCGGCGCGATGATCGAGCCGCCGCACGGCGTGCCCTCGATGCCCGACGTGCTCCGCGCCGTCGAGGAGGCCGTCCTCCCCGTCAACCCGGACGTGTTCGCGATCGTCGAGCAGGACATGTACCCCTGCCCGGCCGACATGCCGCTGCCCATCGCCAAGCGCACCCGCACCTACCTCGCCGGCTGCGGCGGCGCCGTCGCCGTCGGCCCCGCCGCCCTCACCACCGCCTAGGAGCGACCATGACCGACGAACTCCGCGTCGCCGTCCTCGGCGTCGGCAAGATGGGCGCCTTCCACGTCGACAGCCTGTCGCGCCGCACGCGCGGGGCCCGGGTCACCGTCGTCAGCGACTTCGTCGACGAGCAGGCCCACCGCGTCGGCGACCCGGTCGGCGCCCGCGTCGTGGCCGACCCGCTCGAGGCGATCCGCGCCGACGACGTCGACGCCGTCGTCCTCGCGAGCCCCGGCGCCGCCCACCAGGAGCAGGTCCTCGCCTGCCTCGAGGTCGGCAAGCCCGTGCTCTGCGAGAAGCCGCTCACCGTCGAGGCGGCCACCTCGCTCGAGGTGTACCGCCGCGAGTCCGAGCTGGGTCGCCGCCTCATCCAGGTCGGCTTCATGCGCCGCTTCGACCACGAGTACGCGCAGCTGCAGCGCATGATCTCCGCCGGTGAGTTCGGCGCCCCGCTCATGCTGCACTGCACGCACCGCAACCCCGACGTGCCGGACTTCTTCGACTCGCAGTTCATGATCCGCGACTCGGTGGTCCACGAGGCCGACACCGCCCGCTTCCTGCTCGGCGAGGAGATCACCGCGGTCTCCGTGGTCAAGGGGCGTCCGACGTCCTCCGCGCCCGCCGGCACGAACGACCCGATGCTCGTGCTGTTCGAGGCCGAGTCCGGCGCGCTCGTCACCATCGAGATCTTCGTCCGCACCGGGATCGCCTACGAGGTGCGCACCGAGCTCGTCGGCGAGCGCGGTTCGGCGACGATCGGACTGGACCAGAACGTCGTCGTGAAGCGCCCGGGCGGCACCTGGGGCGGGACGATCACCCCGGGCTTCGTCGAGCGGTTCGGCCAGGCCTACGACGACCAGATGCAGCGCTGGGCCGACGCCGCCCGCGCCGGGATCGCCTCCGGCGGCGACGCCGTCGACGGCCCCGGGAGCTGGGACGGCTACGCGGCCGCGGCCATCTGCGAGGCCGGGGTGGCCGCCGTCGTGAAGGGCGTCCGGGTCGAGACCGGGATGGACGCGCGATGAAGCTCGCCCTCGACGCGCAGATGTTCCACCGGACGACGCCGGTGGTCGACCTGCCCGACGCGGTCGCCCGCGCCGGCTACCAGTGGATGGAGCTCTCGCCCAAGGAGGACTTCATCCCGTTCTTCGCGCACCCGCGGGTCGACTCCGCGACGGTCGCGACCCTGCGCCGCCGGGCGGCGGACGCGGGCGTGGGGATCTCGTCGGTGCTCCCGGTGCTGCGCTGGTCGGGACCGTCGGAGGAGGCCCGCCGGGCCGCGGTGCGCGCCTGGCGGCGGGCCATCCGGATCACCGTCGACCTCGGCGTCGACACGATCAACACCGAGTTCAACGGCCGGCCCGAGGCGGCGGAGCACGCGGAGTCGATGTTCCTGCGCTCGTTCGACGAGCTGGCCCCGGACTTCGAGCGCGAGGGCATCAGGCTCGTGCTCGAGCCGCATCCCGACGACTTCATCGAGGACGGCCACGCCGCCGTCGACATGATCGCCGGGCTGGACCGGGACTGGATCACGTTCCTTTACTGCACGCCGCACACGTTCCACCAGGGGAACGACGCCGCCGGGATCATCGCGCACGCCGGCGCCCGGGTGACCAACGTGCACCTCGCGGACACGCTCGACCACACCGCCTCCGGCGGCCTGCGCTACATCGTCAACCCGCCCGGGTCGACGGTGCGGGTGCACCAGCACGCCCCGATGGGTGCGGGCGAGGTCGACTTCGACGAGGTGTTCGCCGCGCTCGCGACGGCGGGCTTCGACGGCACCCTCACCCACTGCGTGTTCGGGTGGGAGGAGCGCGCGCTCGACGTGGTGACGCGTGACCGGGAGACGATCGCGGCCCTCGTCGGGAAGCACTTCGGAACCGTGGAGTGGGAGACGCCGTGACCGGGATCGGACTCGTCGGAGCGGGGTGGATGGGCCACCTCCACGCCCGGGCGTACGCGCGGCTGCCGCACCACGTGGCGCTCGCGGACCGGCCGCGGCTGGTGGCCGTGGCGGACGCGGTCGCCGCGTCGGCGGAGGACTTCGTCGTGCGCTACGGCTTCGAGCGGGCGACCACCGACTGGCGGTCGGTGATCGACGACCCGGCGGTCGAGGCGGTCAGCGTCGCCGCGCCGAACGGGCTGCACCGCGAGATCGGCGTGGCGGTCGCCGAGGCTGGCAAGCACCTGTGGATCGAGAAGCCGGTCGGGCTCACCTCGGCCGACACGGCCGCCGTGGCGCAGGCCGTGCACGCCGCCGGTGTCACCTCGACGATCGGCTTCAACTACCGGATGGTGCCGGCGATCGCGCGGGCGCGGCGGCTGCTCGCCGAGGGGGCGATCGGGCGGCTCACGCACGCGCGCTTCCGGCTGCTGACCGACTTCGCGGCCCATCCCGACGGCGGGTTGAGCTGGCGGTTCACGCGGGCGCAGGGCGGGTCCGGGGTGCTGAACGACCTCGCCGTGCACGGCGTCGACCTGATCCGGTTCCTGGTGGGCGAGCCGCGCACCGTGGTCGCCGACGGGGAGCGCTTCATCCCGCGTCGCCCGGTCGTCGCGGCCGGGGCGAGCCAGTACTCGCGGGGCGGAGACGTGTACGGCGACGTCGAGAACCTCGACTACGTCTCCGTGCTCGGGCGCACCACCGACGACGTGATCGTGCAGCTCGAGGCCAGCCGGGTCGCCGTCGGCGACCAGAACGACTACGGCTTCGAGATCCACGGGACGCAGGGCCTCGTGTCGTTCGACTTCCGCCGCCCCGGCGAGCTGCTGGTGTCCGCCGGCGACGGCTACGTCGACCAGGCGTCGTCGGTGGTCGCGGCCGCCCCCGGCGACGGCGACTTCGCGCTGTTCCAGCCCGGCGCCGGGAATCCGACGTCGCTGGACGACCTCAAGGTGTCCGAGGCCCACGCGTTCCTGCGCGGTGTCGCCGGGGGAGAGGTCGCTCCCGGCGCGACGATCGACGACGCCCTGGCCGCGGCCCGCGTGCTCGACGCGGTGGCGCAGTCGATGGACAAGCGGGGCTGGGTCGACCTGGCCTGAGCCGCGTCCACCACCGCGTGAGGGGAACCCTCATGTTGGTGGAGGGCTCGGATCCTCCCCTCACGACGGCCGGTGCCGGCCGGCCCGGCGCGAGTGCGGCACTGTGCACCACAGCTGGCGCACAGTGCCGCACTCGATCAAGGACTCGGTTCAGCGCGCCGCAACCGGCAGCTCGATCTGCAGCGGGTAGACCATGTGCGCCGCGACGGCCCGGGCGGTCTCCGGGTCGGCCTCGCGGGCGATCAGGTGGAACGCCAGGTCGATCCCGCTGGTCACGCCGCCCCCGGTCACCAGCGCACCGTCGTCGACCACCCGCGCGTCCCGCCGCACGATCGCCCCCGACTCCTCCAGCGCGTCCATCGCGCTCGGATGTGTGACGGCGGGTCGGCCGGTCGTCAGCCCCGCCGTCGCCAGGATCATCGCGCCCGTGCACACGGAGGCGACGAGCGTGCCCCGGTCGGCCAGCTCCTTCACCCGCTGCGGGAGTACGCCCCGGTCGGCCTGGGCCCGCGCGCCGCGACCGGGCACGAACCACCCGCCGCCCGGCACGACGACGAGGTCGGGCTCCCCGAGGACCTCGGACACCGTCAGCACCATGCCGTTCGCACTGGTCACCGTGCCCGGTGCATCCACTCCGACCAGCGTCGACGACCATCCGTCGAGCCGGTGCGAGGCGTGCGAGAACACCTCGTGCGGCCCCAGCGCGTCCAGGTCGTCGAAGCCGTCGAACACCACGATCTCGATCCGCATGGCACCCAGCCTGGCCGGACGCGTCGTCGGGAACGAGTGGCAGGAACGACGAGAACCGTCAGATTCCTGCCAGGGGTGACGCCGTGGAGGACCGCACCACGACCTCCGGCGGGATCACCACGTCCCGGCGCACCGTCCGGCCGCCGTCGAGCCGTTCGCCGACGAGCTCCAGCGTGTGTCGGGTGAGCCCGGGGACGTCCTGGCGGACGGTCGTGAGGCCCACGGGACCCATGCGTGCGAGCGGCGAGTCGTCGAACCCGGCCACGGACACCTGCCCGGGCACGTCGACGCCGGCGCGGGTGAGCTCGGACATGAAGCCGATCGCGGCCTGGTCGTTGAACAGCAGGACGGCCGTGGGCAGGTCACCCGCGAGCAGGGTCCGCGCGCTTGCCGCTCCGTCCTCGGCGTCCTTCCCACCCGCGATCACGTGCGGCTGGAATCCGGCGTCGGCCATCGCGGCGAGGTAGCCGGCCTCGCGATCGGCCGCGATGACGGCGTCATGCCCTCGGACATAGCTGATCCGCCGGTGGCCGAGCCCGACGAGGTGCCGGACCAGCTCGCCGACGCCGAGCTCGTCGTCGAGCCGCACCACATCGACGGCGGCCCCGGGCATCCGACGCCCGACCGTGACCAGGGGGACCTGCCGGTCCAGGGCCACGAGCCGTTCGACCGGCGCCTCCGTCCCGATGAGCACCAGCGCCTCGCAGCGCGAGTCGAGCAGCGACTCCACGGCCCGCGCCTCGTCGCGGTGCGGGGTGCGTGGGCCGAGCAGCAGGTCGTAGCCGATCCGGTCGGCCGCCGCGAGCATCTCCTCGGCCAGCTCCGCGTGGAACGTCGAGCGGACCTCCAGCACCACGCCGATCATCCGGCTGCGGCGCGACGCCAGGGCGGCCGCGGCGCGGTCGGGCCGGTAGCCGAGCTTGTCGGCGGCCGCGAGGACCCGCTCGACCGTCTCGGCCGACGGGCCCGGCGCACCCCGCATCACCATCGACACCGAGGCCCGCGACAACCCGACCTCGGCGGCGACGTCCTCCAGCCGCACCCGGCGCGTCATCGGCACGACGCTAGACCCGCCTCTGTGATCACCGAGCACTCCGGGCGGCCGCACAGCGCCCACGACCACCGCAGGTGCTCGCCGATCATCAGAGGTCCAGCCGCAGCGACGCGGTGCACGAGCGGGACACGCAGATCATCATGCAGTCGTTGCGCGAGCGCTCCGCCGCGTCGAGCACCGAGTCGCGGTGGTCGGGCACGCCGTCGAGCACCCGCGTCTCGCACGTCCCGCAGGTGCCCTCGGCGCACGACGAGACGACGGTCGCGCCGGCCTCCTCGACGACCTCGAGCACCGAGCGCTCCGGCGGCACCTCCAGCGTGACGCCGGTCCGCGCCAGCTCGACGGTGAACGCCTCCGTCCGCAGCGGCTCGCCGATCGGCTGCGGGCTGAACCGCTCGACGTGCAGCGCGCCCTCCGGCCAGCCCGCGCACCGGTCCTCGACTGCCGCCAGCAGCGGCTCCGGCCCGCAGCAGTAGACCAGCGTGTCCTCGCGGGGCGTCCCGAGCAGCGTGTCCAGGTCGAGCAGCCCGACCTCGTCCTGCGGCGCGACCGTGACCCGGTCCCCGTAGCGCGCCAGCTCGTCGAGGAAGGCCATCGACGCGCGCTGCCGACCGCCGTACACGAGGTGCCAGTCCGCGCCGGACGCGTGCGCGGCGGCGATCATCGGCAGCAGCGCGGTGATCCCGATGCCGCCCGCGATGAACAGGAACCGCCGCGAGCAGGCCAGCGGGAAGTTGTTGCGCGGCCCGCGGACGCGGACCCGGTCGCCGACGTCGAGCGTGTCGTGCACGTGCCGCGACGTCCCGCGTCCGTCGGCCTCGCGCAGGATGCCCAGCCGCCACGTCGTGGTGTCCTCCGGCGACCCGCACAGCGAGTACTGCCGCGGCGCGATGCCATCGAGCAGCAGGTCGGTGTGCGCGCCCGGCGCCCAGGCCGGGAACGACCCGCCGTCGGGACGTCCGAGCGAGAGCGTGACGACGCCCTCGGAGACGGACTCCTTCCCGACGACGACCGCCTCCAGTTCCGAGGCGACGTCCTGGCGCCGGGTCGGGGCGGGCGGAGCCGTCGGACCCGGTGTCCGGATCGGCAGGTGCTTCCAGACGTACATGTTCGGCGAGCTCGGGTAGAAGGTCGGCTCGCCGTCGAGCTCGTAGTCGCCGAGCAGCGGCAGCGCCTCCTCGAGCGCGATCCGGGCCTCGAGCCGCGCCATCGGCGCACCGAGGCAGCCGTGGACCCCCTCGCCGAAGCCGACGTGGCGACCGGGCGGGCGGGTGATGTCGAAGCGGTCGGGGTCGGGGTAGCGGCGTTCGTCGCGGTTGGCGGCGCCCGGGATGAGCACGACGCGCGCGCCCTTCGGCATCGTGACGCCGTGCAGGGTGACCTCGCGCGAGGTGGTGCGGGCGGTGAGCTGCAGCGGGGTCGCCCAGCGCATCGCCTCCTCGACCGCGGCGGGGATGAGCGACGGGTCGGCCTGCAGCAGCGCGCGCTGGTCGGGGTTCTCGGCGAGCAGCTTGAACAGCGTGCCGGTGAGTCCCGCGGTGGACTCGACGCCGCCGAGGAACAGGATCGTCATGAGGCCGCTGACCTCGGAGACCGGCGTGATCTCGTCGGGGACGAACGGGGTGCCGTCGACGTCGGCCGTGACCATCTTCGTGAGCAGGTCGTCGCGGTGCTCGCGGCGGCGCTCGTTCAGCACGTCGATGAAGTACTGCTGGACTCCGGCCGTCGCGGCCTTGGCCTTCGGCCCGAGGTGCGGCGTGCCGGGGATGCGCTCCTTGAGCTCGTGGGTCCAGCGCTCGAGCTGGTCGCGGCGGGCGAGCTGCTCGGCCGTGGCGTCGGCGCGGCCCGGGAAGCCCATGAGGTGGAAGAACACGTCGAAGGGCATCGGCCAGGCGAGCTCGTCGGCGAGGTCGAACCGGTCCCGGCCGCGCAGGTTCGCGACCAGCTCGCGGACCACCGTGCGGATGCCCGACTCCATGGTCGCGATCCGCCGGGGCACGAAGTAGGGCTGCACGACCTGACGCACCTGGTCGTGCCGCGGGTTGTCCATGCTGCCGATCGAGCCCGGCGGCACCTGCTCGAGCCGCGAGTCGTCGATGTCCATGCCCTCGAAGCTGCGGAAGGTGTCCGCGTCGGTGATCGCCGCGCGCACGTCGTCGAACCGTGTGAGGGCGAACCACTGCCAGCGCTCCGACCAGTAGACCGGCGCCTCGTCCCGCATCCACCGGTACGTCCCGAAGGGGTCGGCGGTGTAGAAGGTCGGGTCGAACGGGTCGTACTCGACGGCGGTGGGTGCGGCCATCGGGGTCCTCCGGGGACGAGGGAATGGGTGGCTCTCGCGACGAGCTTAGAGCGCTCTAAACGGTGATCACAAGAGCTTTGTCCGCACAAAGCGAGAGGCCCGCCGACCATGTGGTCGGCGGGCCTCGGTGCGCTTCGCGCCTGTGAGTACTCATCCGTGCTGGGGCACGGATGAGTACTCACAGGCCGAAGGCACCTTCGAACGCGTCCAGCGCCGCATCGGGGTCACCGCTGGCCCACCCCTCGAGGCCGACCACCCCCGTGTAGCCCCGTTCCACCAGGGCCCGGGCGATGGCCGGGTAGTGGATCTCGCCGGTCCCGGGCTCGCAGCGACCCGGGACGTCGGCCACCTGGATCTCGCCCACGAACGGCAGCGCCTCGTCGAGCAGGGCGATGAGGTTCCCCTCGCCGATCTGGGCGTGGTAGAGGTCGAGGTTCATCCGCACGTTCGGTGAGTCCACCGCCCGCACCAGTTCCAGGGTGTCCGCGGCCCGGGCGAACGGCACCCCCGGGTGGTCCACGTCGAGGTTGAGGTTCTCCAGCGTGAACACCCGCCCGGCCTCGGCGCCGAGCTCCGCGACCCGGCGCAGCGTGTCGGCCGCCGTCAGCCACATCCGCGGTGTCACCACCTCCACCGGCACCACCGGCAGGCCCTGCGGGTCGAGCCCGGTGCCGTGCAGGTTCAGCCGGGGGCAGTCGAGCTTCGCGGCGACCTCGAGCGAGCGTCGGGCCGAGGACAGGAGCTCGGCGATCCCGTCGGGGTCGGTGAGCGAGCCGGTGAGGTAGCCGGTCATCGAGGAGAAGCGCGCGCCGGTGCCCGTCAGGTCGTCGACGTCCTTCGTCGCCCAGTTCCAGATCTCGACCTCGAACCCGCGCTCGTGCAGCCGGCGGACCCGGTCGGCGAACGGCAGGTCGAGATACAACATCTCCGCGCACGCGGCGAGGGAGAAGCTCACGAGAGCACCGACCGCAGGTGTTCGACCGACGCCGCCACGTCCGCGACCGGTCCGACGCCGGACGGCTCGTCGTGCAGGATCGTGTCCTGCTCCAGGACGTACCAGCCGTCGTAGCCGCGCGCCGCGAGGTCGGAGAGCACCGCCGTCAGGTTCACGTCCCCCGACCCGAGCGGCCGGTACATCCCGCGACCGACGGCCTCGGTGTAGGTCAGCCGCCCGTCCTGCACCTGGCGGGCGAGTGAGAGGTCGACGTCCTTGAGGTGGGTGTGCGCCACGCGCTCCGGGGCCTGCCGGGTGATGTCGGCCGGGTCGGTGCCGCCGATCAGCAGGTGCCCGGTGTCCAGGCACAGCCCGATCGACGAGCCCGCGAGTACCCGCTGCACGTCGTCGGTGTTCTCCACCATCGTCCCGACGTGCGGGTGCAGCACCGCCTCGACGCCCCGCGCCGCCGCGACGGCGGCGATCCGGTCGAGGTTGCCGAGCAGCAGCGACCAGCCCGCCGCGTCGAGCTCGGGCCGCGAGTCGTAGCCCGCGCCGCCGGAGTCGGCGGAGAGGACGAGCGTTCCGGCGTGGGCCGCGTCGTAGCTCGCGAGCAGCGCCTCGACGCCGGGCACCGGGTCGTGGTCCGGCACGTGCAGCAGCGTCGGGGTGAAGCCTCCGACCGCGTGCAGGTCGTACTCGGCGAGCGTCGCCGCCTTCGCCGCGGCGTCGTCGGGCAGGAATCCGTCGGGGCCGAACTCGGTGGCCGACAGGCCGACCTCGCGCATCTCGGAGAGCACGCGCTTCGGCTCGAGCTGGTAGCCCCAGCCGGGGACCTCGCAGACGCCCCAGGAGATGGGCGCACCGGCAATCTTCATCGGGTGACCTCGTCGATCCGCACCGGACGGTGCTCGTGCAGGGACAGGGTGGCGGCCTCGGCGATCCAGCCGGCGGCCATGGCGTCGGCGACGGAGCACGGCGTCGGCCGCGTCCCCGCCACGAGCTCGGTGAACGCGGTCAGCTCCGCGCGGAAGGCGGGCGCGAGCCGGTCCATGAAGAAGGCGTGCGGCGTGTCCGCCGGGAACGTCACGCCCGGCTCGGCCGAGCGCAGCGGCAGCCCGTCGTCGAGCCCGACGGCGATCGAGTCGCGGTCGCCGTGCAGCTCCATGCGCACGTCGTAGCCGCGCGGGTTGTAGCGGGTGTTCGACACCAGCGCGTGCGAGCCGTCGTCGAGGGTCAGCACCGCGGCCGCCGTCGAGACGTCGCCGACCTCGGCGAACACCGGGTCGCCCGCCGTGTCGCCGGTGGCGAACACCTCGACCACCTCCCGGCCGGTGACCCACCGGATGGCGTCGAAGTCGTGCACCGAGCAGTCGCGGAAGATCCCGCCCGAGATGCGGATGTAGTCCATGGGCGGCGGCGCCGGGTCGAGCGTCGTGGCGCGGACGGTGTGCACGCGGCCGAGCTCGCCCGAGGCGACCGCCGCCCGCGCGGTCGTGTAGCCCGCGTCGAACCGGCGCGGGTAGCCGATCTGCACCTTCTCGTCGCGGCCGACCAGCTTCGCCGCGACGTCGAGGGCGTCGTCGATCCGGCCGGCCAGCGGCTTCTCGCAGAACGCCGGCAGCCCGGCGTCGACGGCCGCGAGCAGCAGCTCCGGGTGGGCCGGGGTCGCGGCGGCGATGACGACGCCGTCGACGCCGGCGGCGAACACGTCCTCCGGGGAGTCGACCGCGGTGGCGTCCACCTCGGCCGCGACGGCCGCGGTCACGTCGGGCCGGGCGTCGGTGACGACGAGCTCGTCGACGATGCCGCGCAGGGTCTGCGCGTGGAAGGCCCCGATGCGCCCGAGGCCGATGAGTCCGATCTTCACTGCAGCACTGCCTTTCAGTCGTGGGCGCCGGAGACCTGCTGGTCCCAGTCGAGGACCGAGCCGGTGACCACACCGGACCGGTCGGAGAGCAGGAGGACGACCATCTCGGCGGCGTCCTCGGGGGCGGCGAGTCGGCCGGCGGGCAGGTCGGCGCCGGCGCGCGAGCGCCAGTCCTCGCCCGCGCCGTGCCGCCGCTGCACGACGTCCTCGCCCTCGGTGTCGGTCCAGCCGATGTCGAGCTGGTTGATCCGGATCCGGTCGAACCGGTGCGCGTACGCAGCGTTGCGGGTGAGGGTCGCGAGACCGCCCTTCGCGGCGGAGTACGGGCCGAGGTCCGGTGCACCGCCGCGGGCCGACTCCGAGCCGATGTTGACGATCGCGCCGGGCTCGCCGCGACGGACCATGTCCGCCACGACGGCCTGCATGAGGAAGAACGGCCCGCGCAGGTTGACGGCAATGTGCGCGTCGAACAGTTCCGGTGTGGTGTCGAGCAACGACCCGCGGTCGACGAGACCCGCCGCGTTGACCAGCCCGTCGACCCACCCGAACTCGGCCACGACCGTGGCCACCGCCTCGCGGCAGGCCTCGACGTCGGCGACGTCGCACGGCACGAACAGCGCTCCGAGGTCGGCCGCGGCCTTCTCCCCGTGTTCCCGACGACGCGCTGCGACGGCCACCGTCGCCCCTTCCCGCCGGGCGGTCCGGGCAACGGCCGCACCGACGCCGGAGGTGCCGCCGCTGACGAGCACCACGCGGTCGGCGAGCAGCCCGCTCACGTGACCACACCGCGGCGCCGCGCGGTCTGCCCCGCGAGGACCTCGTCGAGGCGGGCCGCGGACCACCGTTCCCGCACCGCGCGCAGCAGCACGTCCGCGGGGGAGGGCGGGGCCAGGCCGTCGACCGGCGGGTCGGCGTCCAGGTCGGTCGGGAACGCGTAGCCCTCGGCGGTGGCCGCGACCGCGTTCTCGAGCCGCCCGTCGTCGGGAAGGGAGAACAGCGCGGGGAAGACCGCCCGCGCCATCGAGGCCCGGTCGCAGCTCTCCATCGCGCGGCCGAAGGCGGACGAGACCTGGAGCAGGTTGGCGAGCCGGTGGACGTCGGCGGTGCGGTTGTGGCCCGCGCCGTGGATGAGGGCGGGGTTGAAGAAGACCGCATCGCCGGCCGCGAGGGGCAGCTGGACGTGGTGCTCCGCGAAGTACGCGCCGAAGTCCTCGCGGTCGGCGACGAGGTAGCCGTGCGGATAGGTCTGGGAGTGCGGCAGGTACATCGTCGGGCCGGACTCGACGGGCATGTCGCCGTGCGCCACCGCGCCCTGCAGCGTGAGCGCGGGGGAGAGGCGGTGGACGTGGGCGGGGTAGCGGGCCGCGCCGGCCGCGTCCATGAAACCCAGGTGGTAGTCGCGGTGCGGGCTCTGCGCAGCGCCGCCGGGGTTGACCTGGTTGACCTGCGACGTCACCTGGTAGCCCGGGCCGAGCCAGGCCTCGCAGACCAGCGCGAGCGCGGGGTTCGCGTAGTAGGCGGCGAACACCTCGGGGGCGCGCAGGGCGAGCTTCTCGGCGGCGTTCCAGATGCGGTCGTTGGCGCCGGGCTTCGCGAAGTGGTCGCCCGCGACGGCGCCGGAGGCGCGCTGCTCGGCGATCATCGCGCGGAACTCGGCGGTGGCCGCGTCGAGGACCGGCCGCTCGAACGCCCCCGCGATCACGACGATGCCCGGGCCGTCCAGGAGGGTCGCGGCGAGCTCGGCCTGGACCCCGCGCCGCTCGTCCGTGAGCAGAGCGGTCGCCTCGTACACCGGGACCCCGGAGCGGATCGCCGCGGCGCGCGGGTGGGCCGCCGGATCGGTGCCGCGCTCGACGTGCGCGTGCAGGTCCTCGATGCGGGCCTCGGCCGGGTCGAGCCACATCGGGGCGGCGATCGACGTCATCGTCGGGCTCCTTCCGGAGGGCCTTAAAGCGCTTTAAGGTGCTTGACGAGTGTCCGCGCTCACCGGATTTCATGTCAAGACAAAGATGAGGAGGTTCCGTGGGACGGCCCCGCCTCTCCGACGTCGCCTCCGCCGCCGGCTGCTCGACCGCGTCGGTGTCACTCGTGCTGCGCGGCGCCCCCGGACCGAGCGAGGCCACGCGCGACCGGGTCCTCGCGGCGGCCGAGCAGCTCGGGTACCGGCCCGACCGGGCGGCGAGCCTGCTGGCGCGGCGGCGCTCGGGGATGCTCGGCGTCGTCACCGACGTGCGCTCGACGTTCCACGCCGAGGTCGTCGAGGAGCTGCTCGACGCGTCCGCACGGCGCGGGTTCGACCTGCTGATCGGCGCCCGCAGCCCGGCCCGGGACGAGGAGCGGGCGGTGGAGACCCTGATCGACTCCCGGTGCGAGGCGTTGCTCCTGCTCGGGACGTCGGGGCCGGCGGAGCGGCTGGTCGCGCTCGACGGGCAGGTCCCGGTCGTGGCGGTCAGCGGCCGGGCGGGCGGCGTCGACAGCGTGCGCGTGGACGACGAGCGCGGGACCCGCGAGGCGACCGAGCACCTCCTCGCGCTCGGGCACCGCGACGTGGTCCACGTGGACGGCGGGGCGGGCGAGATCGCCGCCGACCGCCGCCGCGGCTACGTCGCCGCGATGACCGCGGCCGGCCTGGCGCCCCGCGTGCTGCGCGGCGGGCACGGGGAGGCCGAGGGCGCGGCGGCCGTGTCCGGGCTCGGCGGGGCGACCGCGGTGACGGTGTTCAACGACCGCGCGGCCGTCGGCCTGCTCGACGCGCTCGTGCGCGCCGGGGTGCGGGTGCCCGACGACGTCTCGGTGGCCGGGTTCGACGACAGCCCGCTGGCCCGCCTCGCCCACGTCGACCTGACCACCGTCAGCCAGGACGTGCCGGCCCTCGTCGCGAACGCCCTGGACCTGGTCGCGGAGCGGCTGGACGGGGGACGGGCCGAGCGCCGCGAGGTCGTGCTCGCGCCGCGGCTCGTCGTGCGGGGGACGACGGGGCCGCCCTGATCGGCACGGCGGAGGCCCCCACATGAACGAGCGGCACTCTCGCAGCATCTATATGCGTGAGAGTGCCGCTCGTTCGGGATCAGGAGGCGGTGACCGGCTCCGTCCGCGGCCGCGGCGGGAACCCGGCGGCGCCGTAGACCGCGTCGACGAGCTCGGCCTGGGCCACGGCATCGTCGAGGTCCAGCGGGAACGCCGCGCCCTCGCGCAGGTGCGCCCGCAGCGCCTCGAGCTGGTAGACGTACGTCGAGCGGGTGCCGAGGTGCTCGGTGCGCTCCTCCCCGTCCACGGTGACGACGACCCGGTCGTCCTGGTGCGGCAGCACCACGTTCAGCGCCGTCGCCTCGCCGCGTGAGCCGATCACGCGGGCGGTGATCGTCCACGAGTCGGCGGCCATGTCGCAGAACACCCGCCCGGTGACCCCCGAGCCGAACTCGAGGTCCGCCGCCATCGAGGCGTCCACGCCCGGCGAGCGCTCCGTGCCGGAGGCCTTCCGGACGACGGGTTCGGCCCCGGCCAGCCATCGCTGCAGGTGGAGCGCGTAGCAGCCGAGGTCCATCAGGGCGCCGCCGGCGAGGTCGAACGACCAGCGCGGGTCGTCGTCGGACGGGGCCGGCATCCGGAACGTCGTCTCGATCCGCTGCAGCTCGCCCAGCTCGGGGAGCAGCGACACGAGCCGGCGGGTCACCGGGTGGTGCACGTGGTGGAACGCCTCGACGACCACCACGCCGGCCGCCCGGGCGACCGCCGCGACCTCCCGGGCCTCGTCGGCGTTCGAGGCGAACGGCTTCTCGACGAGGACGTGCTTGCCGGCCTCGATCGCGGCCCGCGTCCAGCGGCCGTGCAGGCCGTTGGCGAGCGGGACGTAGACGACCTCGACCTCGGGGTCGGCGAGCACGTCGTCGTAGGTGTCGTGCACCCGCTCGACGCCGTGCTCGGCCGCGAACGCCTCGGCCCGGCCGCGGTCCCGGGCGGCGACGGCGACCATCCGGTCGCCCGTCGTCGTCGCGGGCTCCGCGAGCGCGACGACCGCGATGCGGGCCGCGCCGAGGACGCCGAAGCGCAGCGGGGCACTCACCGCTGGAGCTCGTGGGAGAGCTCGGCGAGTTCCTGGCCGCCCGCCATCTCGGCGGTGAGCTCCTCGAGGGTGACCTCGGAGCGCTTCCGATCGAGCACCCGCTTGCCCAGCTTCAGGATGATGAAGTGGTCGCCGACCATGTAGGCGTGGTGCGGGTTGTGGGTGATGAACACGACGCCGAGGCCGGCGTCGCGGGCCGCGGCGGTGTACTTGAGCACCACGCCGGACTGCTTGACGCCGAGGGCGGCGGTCGGCTCGTCGAGGATCAGCACCCGGGCGCCGAAGTAGACGGCGCGGGCGATCGCGACGCACTGGCGCTGGCCGCCGGAGAGCGTGCCGATCGGCTGATTGATGTCCTTGACGTGGATGCCCATCTTCTTGAGCTCGGTGTCGGCGATCTCGCGCATCTTCGGGATGTCGAGCGGCGCGAGCGGGAAGTTGCCCTTGCGGAGCTCCGAGCCGAGGAAGAAGTTCCGCCAGACCTCCATCAGGGAGACCACGGCGAGGTCCTGGTAGACGGTGGCGATGCCGCGGTCGAGCGACTCGCGGGGCGAGCCGAAGCGGACCTCGTCGCCGTCGACGGTCAGGGTGCCCTCGGAGTGCGGGTGCAGCCCGGACATGATCTTGATCAGAGTGGACTTGCCGGCGCCGTTGTCCCCGAGGACGCAGGTGACCTCGCCGGCGCGGACGGTGAGGTCGACGCCCTCGAGGGCGCGGATGGCGCCGTAGGTCTTGCCCACGCCCGCCATCTGCACGAGCGGGGCGCCGGCGGTCAGGTCGGCCGAGGCGTGCTCGGCGATCGTGTCGGTCATGTCAGCGGTCCCTACGTGCGCTTCGAGGCGGAGTTCTTGATGTACAGGTTCACGAGCACGGCCAGCAGGAGCATCACGCCGAGGAAGGCCTTGAACCAGTTCGGGTCCCAGCCGGCGTAGACGATGCCCTGGGTGGTCATGCCGAAGATGAAGGCGCCGATCGCGGCGCCGATCGCCGAGCCGAAGCCACCGGTCAGCAGGGCGCCGCCGACCACCGCGGCGACGATGTAGATGAGCTCGTTGCCCACGCCGAGGCCGGCCTGGACGGTCGAGAAGTTCATGAGCAGGTGCTGACCGAGGAACCAGGCCATGAACGCCACGCCCATGAAGAGGCCGATCTTGACCTTGGCGACCGGCACACCGACCGCGCGGGCCGAGTCCTGGTTGCCGCCGACCGCGAAGATCCAGTTCCCGGTGCGGGTGCGCAGCAGGATCCAGGAGGCGACGACGACGAACAGCAGCCACCAGATGACCGAGGCCTTCACGGTCATGAACCCGAGCGGGATGTCGCCGGCGAAGATCGCCTTGGCGGAGTCGAACCCGTCGAGCTGGTCGATGTTGGTGGTGGCGACCGTGCCGGTGATCAGCTTGGTGACACCGAGATTGACGCCCTGGAGCACGAAGAACGTGGAGAGCGTGATCAGGAAGCTCGGGAGCTTCGTCTTGACCAGCAGCCAGCCGTTCAGGGCGCCGATCGCGAGGGAGATGACCAGGCTGACGACGACGCCGACCCACACGTTGAGCGAGAGCTGGTAGGAGAGCATCGCCGAGGCGAGCGCGCTGGTGGTGACCGCGACGCCCGACGACAGGTCGAACTCGCCGCCGATCATCAGCAGGGCCACGCCGAGCGCGACGATCCCGATCGTCGAGGCCGAGTAGAGGATCGTCGAGAGCGCCTCGGGCGTGCGGAACGGCGGGGCGATCGCGAAGAAGAAGACGAAGATGACGACGGCCGCCGCGAACGCGCCGATCTCGGGCCGGCCGAGGATGCGAGCGCCGATCGAGCGCTGGACGCGCGCGGGCTCCTCGGTGGTGGTGGGCGGTGGCGGGGTCGCGACGGGGGTGCTCATCGCTGGGCTCCAAGGGGACGGGACTGGGGGAGGGCAGGGCACCGGCGCCGGCCCGTGGTGAGCGGACCGGCGCCGGGGTGGATCAGCGGGTGTTCTTCTCCGCGTACTGCACGATCGGGCCGATGTTGCTGGCGTCGACGAACGACGGGCCGGTGAGCACCGGCTTGCCGCCGCCGAGGTCGTTGCCGTTGGACAGCTGCAGCCACAGCGCCTGCACCGCCATGTAGCCCTGGACGTAGGGCTGCTGGTCGACCGAGAACGCGATCTGGTTGGACTGGATCGCCTTGGCGACGTCGGCGTTCAGGTCGAACGTGACGATCTTGGCCTGGCTCGACGAGGCCTGCTTGGCCTGCATGGCGGCGAGGGCGACCGGGGCGCCGAGGGTGACGACGTCGGTGATGGTCGGGTCCTGCTGCAGCTTCGCCTGGATGGTCTGCTGGACCGACGGCAGGTCGGCGCCGTTGACCTGCAGGTTCTCGGTGTTGGCGTAGGCCTGCTTGACGCCGGCGCACCGGGTCTCGAGGGCGACCGAACCCTGCTCCTGGATGACGCAGAGGGTCTTGCCGCCGGGGTTGAGCTGGCTGATGCGCTGGCCCGCGCTCTGCCCGGCGAGGGTCTCGTCGGAGCCGAAGTACATCTTCATGCCGTACTGCTGGTACTGGTCGATGCCCTGGTTGAAGCCGACCACCGGGATGCCGGCCTGGACGGCCTTCTGCGCGACCGGGCCGACCTGGTCGGGGTAGGACAGCGTGACGGCGATGCCGTTGACCTTCGAGTCGATCGCGTTCTGCACGAGCGTGGCCTGCTGGCCGCCGTCGTTGTTGTTCGAGTAGCGCAGGTCGACGTTGAGCTCGGAGGCGGCCTGCTGGGCGCCGGCCCGGATCTTGTCCCAGAACGAGTCACCGGGCTGCTCGTGGGTGATCATCGCGATGGTGAACCGCTGGCTGGTCGCCTGGTTCTGGTTCTGCGCACCGCCCTGGCTCGAGCAGGCGGTGAAGGTGAGCGCCACGGCGGCGGCGGCCGCGACGGCCAGCACCCTCCGAATACTCCTCATCGAGCATCAGTTCTCTCTGTGCGAGCCGCCTGCGGGGTGCGGCGGGCTGGACTTCCGGGGAGTGACCCCGGCCACGGTGATAGGAGTACGCTCCATCACTCGTCAGGTCAATACTTTGTTTGGACATAGTGCCTGTGAAGGTGCCGGGAGTGACATGGACCCTCGCGCTGCGCCACCCGTCCGGAGCAGTCCCGTGCCGCTCTACTTCCAGGCGGCGCTCCATCTGCAGCAGATGATCGCGGACGGTGAGCTGCCGCCGGGCGGGCGGTTGCCGAACGAGGCGGAGCTCGCCACCCGCCTCCGGGTCACCCGGCCGACCGTGCGGCGTGCCGTCAGCCACCTCGTCGAGCAGGGCGTCCTGGTCCGGCGGCGGGGGGCGGGGGTTCGGGTGGTCGCGCCGTCGGTGCGGCGCAAGGCGGACCTGACGAGCCTGTTCGACGACCTGGCCCGCCACGGCGGGACCCCGCGCACCGAGGTGCGCAGCCTCGTCGTCGGGATCGTGTCCGCCGACGTCGCCACGCGCTCGGGCATCCCGCCGGGGACGGAGGTGACGTCGATCGAGCGGCTGCGCTTCGCCGGCGACGAGCCGCTCGCGCTCATGACGAACGTCGTGCCGCGGGACGTCCTCGCGCTCGACGCGGACCTGCTCCGCGAGCACGGGCTCTACCAGCTCCTGCGCGACGCCGGGTGCGTGCCGGTGACCGCGACGCAGGTGGTCGGGGCCCGGGCCGCGACTGCGGCCGAGGCCGCCCTGCTCGACGAGCCCCGGGGCGCCCCGCTGCTGACGATGACGCGGACGGCGCGCGACGAGGCGGGGCGGCTCGTCGAGTTCGGCGCGCACGTCTACCGTGCGTCGCGGTACTCGTTCGAACTGGATCTGGGGGCCGGTCGGGCGATGCCGGTCGAGTAGGGTCCGAGCGGGGGATCTCCTGGATGAGTGATGCGGCGGTCGAGCTCGGCGGCGTGCCCACGCGCGTCGTCGACGAGGGCTCCGGCCCGGTGGTGGTGCTGGTCCACGCCACCCCGTTCGACCTCGACTACTGGTCGGGGCTCGCCTGCGCGCTGCGCTCCGGGTGCCGGGTCGTCCGCTACGACCTGCGCGGCCACGGCGCCGCCGCCGAGGCGCCCGTCCCGACGACCGCGCGGCTGGTCGAGGACCTGCGCGAGCTCCTCGACGTGCTCGACGTCGGGTCCGCCCACCTCGTCGGGCACTCGCTCGGCGCGGTGATCGCGCAGGACTTCGCGCTTGCGCACCCCGACCGGACGCGGCGGCTGTCCCTGCTCGCCGCCCGCGCCTCGCCCTCGCCCCTGTTCACGACGCTCGCCGACGCGCTGCGCCGCGACGCCGCCGCGGCCGACATCTCGATCACGCGCTGGTTCACGTCCGGTCAGCTCGCCCGCAACGGCTCGGCCGTGCAGTACGCGCGCACCCGGATCGAGCAGACGCCGGTCGCGTCCTGGGCCGACGGGCTCGCCCGGCTGGCCGAGGCCGACTGCCTCGAGGAGCTGGCGCGCCTGACGATGCCCGCCGAGGTCGTCGTCGGGGAGGACGACCAGGGGGCGAAGCCGGAGCACAGCCGCGCGATCGCCGACGCCATCCCGACGGCGAGCTTCCACCTCGTCCCGCGGGCCCGCTCCCTGCTGGCCCTGGAGCACCCGGAGATCGTGGCGCCGCTGGTGCGCTGAGCGGCTCAGCGCACGATCGACAGCCGCCATCCCGCCGCCCGGACGGCGGCCTCGGCGCGGTTGCGGGTGCCGGTCTTCATGAGGATGTGCTCGACGTGGGTGCCGACGGTTCGCGCGCTGATCCCGCAGCGCCGGCCGATCTGGGCGTTGCTGAGTCCGTCCGCGAGAGCGGCGAGCACGTGCAGTTCGCGCACCGTGAGCCCGTCGGGCGGCGGGACGGGACGGTGGAGCACGACGACGCCCGCGCCGCCGCGCGCGACGTCGACCGCGAGGACCTCGCCGCCGTCGACGAGGAGCCGCGTGCCCGTTCCGTCGCCCGCGACGGGAAGCGCGTCCAGCAGCTTCGGACGCGCACCCGGCGACAGCGGCTGCACCGGACCCGTCGTCGGGACGAGGAAGCCGTCGGTGCCGCCGTCGGCGAGCCGCGCGGTCGGCGGGAGCGCCGGGACGACCGGGTCGATCGCCGCGGCGAGGTCGGCGGAGAGCAGGTCGACGAGGTGGACGACGTCGTCGTCGAGCCGGTCGTCGAGCGCGTTCGCGTTGATCATCCCGACGTAGCGGCCGTCGGCGGCGAACAGGCACTGCGTCATGCCGCCGCGGAAGCCACCGGGGCCGATCACGCGGTCGAAGACCCCGCCGTGGCGCCGGACGGGCTCGACGTCGCGGATGCGTACCGGCTCGCGCCGTTGCCGGGGGATGAGGAACAGCGGGTCGTGGTGCCACTCGTCGTTGAGGAACGCCATCGCGCCCTCGGGGTAGCTGGACGCGAGCGTGCGGTGGCGCCCGGTCGCGGGGTCCCAGGCGGAGAGCGCGAGGCAGTCCGACGGGACGATGGCGCCGAGGGTCTCGAGGACCGCGGTGGCCGGGCCGGCGGTGCGGCTCCCGTGGCGGCGCAGGAAGGCGCGCAGCTCCCGCGCCGCCCTCAGCCTGCTCATGCACGGTCACCGTAGACGGGCGCTGACCTGGGCGGGAGGGGTCCGCATCGGTCGATCGACCGATCCCGGCGGCGGGGATCGTCCCTACCGTCCGCGCGGTGGGGCGCACCGGCGCCCGTGAGGACGGGAGGCGTCATGTCCGAGGAGATCCCCTGGCTGTCGGCGACGGAGCTGGCCGCGAAGGTCCGCGCCGGGGAGCTGTCGCCGAGCGAGATCGCCGCGGCGGTCCTCGACCGGGTCGACCGGGTCAACCCCGACCTGAACGCGATCATCGCCCTCGACCGGGAGCAGGTCGAGCGGGACGCTGCGGAGCTGACCGCCGCGGTCTCCCGGGGGGACGAGCTCGGCCCGCTGCACGGCGTGCCGTACACGATCAAGGACCTGACGAACGTGGCCGGGCTGCCGACGACGTTCGGCATGGTGCCGTTGAAGGACAACGTGGCGGCGGACGACGCCGTGCTGGTCCGGCGGATGCGGGAGGCGGGTTGCCTGTTCCTGGGCAAGACCAACACCCCGGAGAGCGGCTACTACGGCGGCACCGACAACCACCTCTTCGGCCCGACCCACAACCCGTGGAAGCACGGCCACTCCGCCGGCGGCTCGAGCGGCGGGGCCGCGGCCGCGGTGGCCGCCGGGCTCGGGCCGCTCGCCGAGGGCAGCGACGGCGCCGGGTCGGTGCGTATCCCCGCGGCGCTGTGCGGCGTGGTGGGGCTGAAGCCGACCACCGGGATCGTCCCGCAGACCATCCTCGCGGGCCGGTACTACACCTGGGCCTACCACGGACCGATCACGCGGACGGTCGCCGACAACGCGCTGATGCTCGACGTCGTCGCCGGCGCCGACCACGCCGACCCGCTGTCGATCCCGCGCGTCGAGTCGTCGTACGTCACCGCCGCGCAGGGCGACGTCCGGGGGCTGCGGGTCGCCTTCTCGGCGGACATGGGGCTGGGCACCCACGTCGACGACGAGGTCCTCGCGGTCTGCCGGGAGGCCGTCGGTGTGCTGGAGGGGCTCGGCGCGACGATCACCGAGGCGACGCCGGGGTGGGGTCCTGCCTCCCAGGCGATGTGGGACGGCATCTGGGTGCCCGGCTTCGCCTCGGAGCACGACCTGCTCGACTGGGAGTCGCTGCGCGGCCAGGTCGACGACAACCTGATCCAGCTGATGCGCGAGGGCGAGACGCTGACCGGCGTCGACGTCGGCCGCGCCGAGGTGTTCCGCGGCGCCATGTGGGACACCTGGACGACGTTCATGGACGACTTCGACGTCCTCGTCTCGCCGACGCTGTGCAGCGCGACGTTCCCGCTGGAGCGGTTCGCGCCGGAGTGGCTCGACGGGGCCTCGCTGCGCGAGCAGCTCCTGGAC
Organism: Actinomycetospora sp. CA-084318; assembly: GCF_050955885.1. Lineage (NCBI taxonomy): Bacteria > Bacillati > Actinomycetota > Actinomycetes > Pseudonocardiales > Pseudonocardiaceae > Actinomycetospora > Actinomycetospora sp. CA-084318. The sequence goes on along the minus strand of NZ_CP192098.1, from coordinate 5,134,572 downwards.
TGGCTGCTGACCTATCCCTACAACATGCTCAACAACCCGGCGATCACCGTGCCGGCCGGGACGACGGCCGACGGGCGCCCGGTCGGCCTGCAGATCGCCGCCCGGCACCACCAGGACGCCCTGGTGCTCCGCGTCGCCGGGAACCTGGAGCAGGCCCGCCCGTGGGCCGATCGGCGTCCGTCGCTCTGACGGGACGCGGCCCCCGGTTGCCGGGGGCCGCGACCGCGATGGTCAGTCCTCCCGCTTCGCGCGCACCTGGTTGGGCTCACTCCGGAGCCGCTGCTCGGGACCAACCGTGCACAACCGCCGTATCTGCCCGGTTAGTGCGGCGCGCCTTCCTGACCGTGGGATTCGCGGCTGAGACGCTGATCGGGTGACCGCCGCGGAGCTCTCCCAGGACTCCTCCGGTGAGTTCGTCAAGCGTCGCGACGAGCTGACCGCCCGCGCGGAGTCCTACGCCCGCGGGGCTCGCGCGGCGAACACCTGGTCGGCCTACGACCGGCAGTGGCGACGCTTCGAGTCCTGGTGCTTGTCGGCGGGGGAGCGGGCGCTGCCGGCCGATCCGCTGACCGTCGCCCGGTTCCTGGCCGACCTCGCCCCGGTCTGGCGGCCCGCCACCCCGACTGACCCGTCGAGCTCGGTCGTGGCCGGGCAGGTCTGCGAGCGGGAGGGCCTGCGGCCCGGCACTTTGTCCGGCTACCTGGCGGCGATCTCAGTGGTCCACCAGACCGCGCAGCTCGACAACCCCGTCACCGCCGAAGCCGTCCGGCGCACCATCACCGGCATCCGCTGCCACCCCGGCGTCGCCCCCACCCGCCGCCGCGCCGCCGCCCGACGGGAACCCCTCGTCGAGCTGCTCCGGTTGTTGAAGCCCGAGGAGGTGCTCGCCAGCGCCCGCGACCACGCCCTCCTACTGATCGGGTGGAAGGCGGCCCTGCGCACCGATGACCTCGCCCGGCTGCAGATGTCCGACCTGCATGCCTCCGAGCAGGGCCTCTCGGTACATCTGTCCCGCTCGAAGACCGACCAGCACGGCACCGGCGTCACCATCGGCATCGCCGCACCCTCACCGGACGCCGTGGTGGGGGAGGGGAGCGAGGAAGCGATGCTGCTCGACGCTGGTGCCGCCTGGACCCGCTGGCGCGACCTGCTCGGCTCCCACGGCATCCTCGACGGCCCCGCGTGGCGGGGGATCGACCGGTACGGGCGCCGGCCCCGCGCCGGCGGGCTGCACCGGAACTCGGTCGCCGAGATCATCAAGCGCCGCGCGGCCGCGGCCGGTCTCGAGGACGCCGACCTGTGGGGCGGGCACAGCCTGCGCCGCGGGTTCGCCACCGAGGCCATCGCCGCCGGCGTCCCCGAACGCGACGTCCAACGCCACGGCCGCTGGCGCTCGCGCGCCTCCATGGACCCCTATATCGACGCCGCCCGCACCTTCGACCCCACAAACCCCACCCACTGGCTCGCCTGACTCTTGATCCCAGTGGACAGGGTTCACGTCGGCTGCGGTGGCCCATCAACTGCATCTGCGCTGCTCAGCGACATGATCGAGTAAGAGTGATCTCGTTCCATGAACACCCACTGGCCGCTGTAGCGTGGTGTAAACGGTCCCCAATTCGGTCTGTACTGTGCATAGAGAAGCTGGATCCTCCCTGATCATCAAGAGGCGCCGTCGACGCCGCTATAGCCTCACGCGGGATCGGTCTCTGAGGCGCACGTGTCGGCGGCGCTCCAAAGGGGGGCACCGATGCTTACCGAGAGTTGGACGGCCCGGACCGTTGCGCCAGTAATGTCGGCGCCCGTGAAGATCGCGTCCGTAAGATCAGCGTCAGTGAGATTCGCACAATTTAGTTTGGCGTCCCTGAGGTCCGCTTCGGTCAGATCGGCTCCGACGAGAAAGGCGCGGGTGAGGTCAGCGTTGCCAAGTTCCGCGCGGACGAGAGATGCGCGCATGAGGCGGGTGCCGGTAAGCCTGGTGTCGATCAGCGTCGCGTCGGTGAGTTTGGCGTCGAGGAGATCCGCACCGGAGAGATTTGCGCCTGCAAGATTAGCGAAAGCGAGGTCGGCCCGAGCTAGGTCGGCCCGAGCTAGGTCGGCGCGCGTCAGGTCAATGTCGGTGAGGTCGGCGCCGAAAAGGTCGACGTCTTTGAGGGTGACACGGGTTAGACTGCCTCCTGCAAGTCGACAATTGCTCAGGTCGAGGCCTCCAAAGTCCAAGCCGTTGAAGTGGGCTCGGTCCACGACGTCGCCTCGAACGAGGAGCTGTGCGAGTACGGAAATCGCGGCCAGCACGTCGGCGCGTGGCTCGATTGAGGTCCGGCTGTCCCGTCCGTTATCTACCCGATGTGGAGCGGCGGCCGTCGCCGGTCCGTCGCTCTTGGCGATAGCCCCGTCACGTAGATTAAGTCGAACGAATGCCGAAAGGACCTCGACGACGGTCGCTTGATCTGAATCGCGGCCAGTATCGACGGCGAGCTGTTGAAGAGCATAGATGCCTCCAAGTCGGATCGCGATCGACTCGTGTCCTAGCTGCTCGATAGCCTTGGAGTACCGGTCGGTGAGGTGCCCACGCTCGGCAACTCGAAAGGTCTCCTGAGTGGTGGCCAGTGTTCGGGCGTTAAGCAGAAAGTTCCGGTAATTGATTGCGATGGTGATTAAGGCTCCCAGTCCGGCTAGTGCTGCGAGGACGGAGGCGCGAGTAGTCACGACCGCCTGCGCGCGAGTCGCATCTCTGGACGCGGCAACCTCGGGAGTAAGTGGGGGCGCACCGATCGGCGCGACGTACGGAGGGTAGAGATCGGGCACCTTGATCCAGGCCCACCCGGCCAAGAGGATCGCTAGTGCAAGCACGGACCCGAGCCCGGCGAGTCCAAACGCGCCTCCGCCGAGGAGCTGGACATGACGCCGACCGACCTTGAAGTGAAGCGACGCTGGTTTCACTCATCCCCTAGTGCGTTTATGCTCGGCATGGTCAACGCGATTACTGATCTATGGCTCAGTCGGTTGGCGACCTTGCTTGTCACGTTGACCATAGCGGGCAGGCGTCCGCGTCACGTCATTCCTCGGGGTCTCCCAGTCGGTCCCGCCTTTGCGGCATCGTTGAGGGCGACCGGTTCTACGTCGAGGAGTGGGACGAAGGGGTAGCCGATGCAGCCTCACACCTCGGCGCGGCTGGAGCGCATCGGCGGCTAGGATGCCGCGTGTCGCCGGGCCCTTCGGGCGCGACGACGGCGCGGAGGACCTCAGCTCTAGACCGTGTCCGTCGAGGTCGACGACGGCTCGGCGGCGGTCCTAGGTGCAGCGTCAGCAGCCCGTCTAGGGGCGGGTAGGGCGGCGGACCACACGAACCACCGCAGTTCGCCTCCGGACCCTGGGACGCGACGGCCGGTTGCTACTCTCCACGGAGCGTCGAGAGTGGCCATTGACCTTGACGCAGCTCGTCGAGCACCGTGTCGTGCTGCCCGGTCCGGTCGGCCAGACGGCCTGCCACTCCGTGTGCTCGGCCAGCAGCGACTCGGCGCCCTGCAGCACGTGCGGGTCAAGTAGACGGGTTCGGCGCGGGTGGCCGTCGGGACAGCTAGTCCCTCGGGGCTGATTACCGGTAGCGCGCTCGCGGCTGGTGAGCCTGATGCTGTGCCGGTCGAGGGGTTCAAGGTGCGGGTGCCCCTCATCGGTGTGCGAGCCGCCCTGATCCCGCTGCAGCGCACTCGGACCGCACCACCCAGACGGCCCGTGCGCAACCCTGGATAGGCCGGTGTAAGCCCGCGGCCCGACTTGGCGACCGTCGGATCCGCGGTGATCATCGGGTACACCAACAGCGGCGTACCTGGTGTGTTCGCCCGCCTCGCCTCGGTGCGGGAGGGCGACCGGGTAGAGGTCACCCGGGACGACGGTCGTCCGGTGACGTTCGTCGGGCACGGCACCCTTGAGGTCGACGAGACCGGCTTGCGACCGCCGAAGTCCACAGCGACACCCTCACCCCCGATCTGGGCTGATTCCCTGCGCGGAGGGGATCTCGAGAATCTCCGCCCGGGCGATTGGGTCACGTTCGATTGGGTGCGGGACTGCGCCGAGTAGCGCACCCGGTCGCGGGGTTGCGGGCGGTGCCGCAATCCGAGACCGGCTCAGGCGTCCATTGCGCGCAGCCATTCGAGGACGGCGAGCACCCGCCGGTTTCGGTTCTCCTCCCACGGGAGGTCGAGCTTCCCGAACACGGCGGTGATGTGCTTCTCGACGGTCTTCTTGCTGATCTTCGCCGTCGCGGCAATACCCGCGTTGGACTGGCCCTCCGCCATCATGACAAGGACGCGCCGTTCGCTTTCGTTGAGACGCTCGAGGACCTTGATGTGCCGCTGCCGCGCCAGCAGCGCCGAGATGACCGTGGGATCGATGATGCACCCACCCGAGGCGACGCGGCGCAGCGCGTCACCCAGGGTGTCGACGTTGTCGACGTCGTCCTTGAGCAGGTACCCAACGCCGCGATCGCCCAGGGTGAGCAGGCGCTCCGCGTAGTGCCCGCCGGTGAAGGTCGACAGGACGAGGATGCCAATGTGCGGGTGGCGCCGGCGAATACGTTCCGCCGCACGCAGCCCTTCGTCGGTGCGTGTCGGAGGCATGCGGATGTCGAGCAGTACGACGTCGACGGTGGTGCCCTCGAGACGGAGGAGCAGGTCATCCGCCCGACCGGTGGCGATGACGACCTCGAGACCCAGGGAACCCAGCATGTCGACAAGGGCTTGACGGAACAGCCGGGAATCCTCCGCGACGGCTACGCGCACGGGATGGTCACCTCCACCTTCGTGCCCTCGTCGTCGGACGACACTGTCAGGCGGCCACCCACCGCGCTCACGCGATCGCGGAGGCCGGCGATTCCGCCGCCCACCTTCTCCTGCGCGCCACCGCGTCCGTGGTCGCGGACCGAGACGCGGAGGGTCTCGCCGTGCCGGTCGACGACGACCTGGGCGGTCGTGGCCCCCGAGTGCTTGACCGCGTTCGCCAGCGCCTCGCAGCAGACGAAGTACGCCGTGGCCTCGACGAGCGGGTCGAGCCGCTCCTCGGGGATCCGGGTCTCTACCTCCAGGGGCATACGTTCGGCGACGCTGCAAATTGCCGGGCGGAGACCGGACTCGGTCAGTACGCCGGGGAGCAGCCCGCGCGAGAGCGCACGCAGTTCGTCGAGGGTCTCTTGGATCTCCACGCGCACGAGGTCGATCATCGTCCGCTCGCCGGGCCCTGTGGCGCGGGGTCGGGCGGTAGCGAGGGAGACCTTGAGGGCGAGCAGCCGCTGCTGGACGCCGTCGTGCAGGTCGCGCTCGATCCGGCGGCGGGCGTCGTCGCCGGCGCCGACGAGACGCGCACGGGAATTGCGGACCTCCTCGAGGCTCGCCTCGGTCGTCGCCTGCAGCCAGCTGTTCTCGATCGCGAGTCGCGCCGCGGAGACCGCCGCATAGACCAGGTCGGGGTGGCCGCTGAGACTCGCGTCCATCTCGAGGGTCGCCAGCAGCGTCCCGTCACCGGCGTCGACGGTGCGCGTGCAGCGGTGCGGCGCGGGAGGGGCGGACGCGGCTCGCCCGCCGGATTCAATGTGGCCCTCCCCAGCGGGGTGGTGGTAGATCACGCGCAGCGTGGGGTCGCCCAGGCTCACCGCCAGTGCCCGCTGCACGAACTCCGGCGTGACGGGCCGGGCGAGTGCCATCACGAGATCTGCCATGGCGGCGTGGGCGAGGCGTCGCCGGACTGCGGAGACGGCGAACGCGACCGGGATCGCGAGGAGCGCGAGCGCCTCGATAGCGATGACCAGATCCGCCGCCCACCGGGGTAGCGTGGCCAACCGACTGATCGTCTCCGCTCCCACCACGACCGCCGAGGCCACGGCGGCCGACGCCACCGGGCGCAGCAGCCGCCGGTCGATCCCGTGAGCACGGAGCAGCCGACGGGTCGCGAGCGCGCTGAAGACGATCGCGCCAAGCGCTCCGACCACCGCGAACGCGATGTCGCAGGCGGCCGCGATGGTCGGGGACGTCCTCAGCGTCGGCCACCAGGACCGCGGGTCGAAGCCGAGCCGGCCGGGCTCCTCGATGAGGGCCCACGTGATCCGAAGCGCGGCCAGGAGCACGGCGAGGGTGACCACGAGGACCCGATCCCGGGCCGCGAGGGGACGGGGGAACGGATAGCGCAGGAGCACTGCCATGAGGACGGGGAACACCAGCGGCCCGACCACCCATTGGACGAGGGCCCAGGGGCCGGTCGGCGCGAGGACGCTCGTGTAGCCCGCGGTCCAGCAGGCGGCGGCGACCAGGAAGGTGTGGACGTTCGGGCGCTGATCGGGCTCGCCGGTCAGAACGAGGGCTGTGACGGCGAAACCGATCGTGACGGCGAGGTTGACTAGGGCGAGCAGGGGATCGGTACGCCACGCCGGGAGGACAGCGACAGCGGCGAACACCACCACGCCGGCGATGACGCAGAGCAGAGGCACGCTCGGCCTCGAACGCTCCACAGGTCGACGGTCGTGCTCATTGTCCACGCCCGGCTCCTCGTGGTCGCCATCCACGGTATCGACAGGCTCGTGCTTCCCACAACACCAACCAGGGACCAAGGAGCGCCGCTGCCGTCCTGCCAGATCGACGTCGGGATCGGGAGAACCCCCATCAATGTCGCGGGATAGCCGGCCTGTTCGCGTCCCGCTGCTCGGGAACTGTCGGTGGCGGCGGACGACATCGACCGTCGACCCGCAGGACCAAACTCGAGGGAGCACCCCGTGACCGAATTCTTCATCACGGCGACCGAACCGTCGGTCTTCACCCGTGATGCATCCTTGGCCTTCTTCCCCACCACCATCGACGGCACTTGGGCCTACGCCAACCGGGCACCCCAGGTGGCCGAGGATGGAGACCTCTACCGCCTGACCCTGGTGCGCCGCCGCAAGAGCGAGCGCAACGAGGCGGGCCTGGTCGAGCTCGTGACCAAGGGCGGCACCTTCGCCCTCCAGCTCGACACGGCGGCGGTGATCGGCAGCCTCGAGGAGGAGGCTCGCTGGACGGAGGCGATCAAGCGGGAGAGCCCGTTCGTCCCGGCGGAGACCGAGCGGCTCACCTTCCGCCCCGCCACGCTCCGGGACACGACGATGAGCATCTACGGTGTCGACGCCCTGGTCGCGGACCCGACGGCGTTCCTGGACGTCGAGATCGGCAGCTCGACGAGTCTCCCCGTGACGCTGGAACTCACCGCTGACGGCGCTGACACTCTGTGGCGGGTGCTGGAGCAGGGCGGGCGGTTCCCGATCACCGTGGCGCTGAGCTCGACGATGACGCTGAGCGTGCCGGGGGCGCACTACCGCATCACCGCGAACTCGCGGAAGGCCTGGGACTTCTTCAGCGTCGACGCCAAGGCGCGCGCCAGCTACTTCGGGCTGGTCGACGCCGAGGTCGACGTGTCGGTGGCGCGCCAGAGCCTCGTGGAGAGCGGCGCGGTGACCATCGAGTGGATCGCGAAGCCTGCGGGCTTCGACGACACCCGCATCCGTGCGCTCGAGCAGACCATCATCGACACCTGGGCCAAGCGTGCCCTGCAGCAGATGACGCACAGCGTGGTCACCGACACCGGCGCCCCGGAGCCCGGCGGGTTCTTCGGCGGGGTGTCCGTGCGGATCAAGGACGTCCACGAGGTGGAGGACCTCGACCTGTCGGCGGAGTACCGCGAGACCGACCTGCAGACCGCGCCGTTCACGCAGACCACGGCGCTGACACTGCTGCGCGATCTCGACGTCGACGACTACGGCGTCGACGTCACCGGCGACAACGTGCTCCCGGTGACGATCAACCTCGGTCCGGACCCGGACCACGTCCGCCGCTACTTCTGCCAGTTCGGCTACCGGCGCGACGACGGCACCTACACCGCCGACGCGCGCGAGGCGACGGGACCCGACGGGCTGGTGCTCGCCGGACTCCTGCAGTGGAGCCCCGCCGATCCGCCGCCGGCGGAAACGGAGATCCAGTTCCTCGTGGACTTCGAGGACCTCGACGACGAGGACATCCGCCACGTGGTGCGCCGCGACAACGGCGAGGCCGGAGTGTCGTTCACCTACACGCCCGGCACCTACGTCAAGGACATCGAGCTCTCGACGAACCTGCCGTCCGCTCCCGAGGGCTCCCTCGCGACGATCGAGTGGTACACCGATCTCCCGCCGAACCCCGAAGGCGTCGAGCCCGCGATCCCGAAGAACTATGCCGGCGGCGTGACGTACGACGGTGCCGGCGCCGGGGCGCCGATGGACAAGGTCGCCATCACCTTCCCGTACAACCCCGAGACGGTGGACGGCGCGACGTTTTCGTGGCGGGCACTGCTCATCACGCCGGACGGGCGGACCTACGAGCGGGAGGAGCGTCGCCCCCTGGCCCAGGTGAGCCGGGTGGCCGTGGCGAGGGCGCTGCTCGAGGAGGTGCGCGAGGACGGCCCGAACCCCGACCCGGAAGGCGTCCGGCTGCGCCGGCTGCTGGGGGCCCGGCACCGCCCGACGCCCGCGCCGGTGCCGCGCCCAGCGGACGCGACGCCGACCACGGTCGCTGTCAGCTGACCGCGCGAGCCAGGCCGGCGGGGGCGTTGCCAGGCGGTGGCGCCCCCGCCAGGCTGACCGCCAGCAGCAGACTGCTGGGGCGTCAACCGACGACGCTACTCCTCGACGAGAAGGACGGATCTTGAACCAACCCGAGCGCGGCCTCGACCCCGAGATGCTGCGGACGCTGGTCGACGCCCACCACGACACGGCGTCTGCGCTCCGCTGGGTCAGCGCGGCCTGGGACCTCGAGCAGGACGGCACCCTGACCTACCCCCTCCGCAGCCTCGACGACCTGGACCACGTCTTCGCCCTCGCGCAGGGGGGCGGGCTATCGAACGCCGACGTGCGGACCATAAAGAGCTGCATCCCCGCCGCCGTGTTCCCGGTGGACGACTTCCGGGACTTCGTCCACAAGACCCTCGTGGTCGTCCAGGTCGTGCATCGCCTCCAGGATCCGAAGCGACCACCGAAGAAGTGGCGGCAGTGAGGGGATTTCACGTGGTGTCGGCGATCTCGAGGGCGAGTGCCACGGCGTCCGCCCGCAGCGACCCGACGGCGGGGTGACGTCGCGCGCCGTCACCGGTCCCGAAGCGCTCGTGCGGCACCAGGACCGTCCGGAACGCGGCGACCACACCCGGCCCGATCCGGTCACCCAGCGCCCGCGCCGCAGCCACGACGAGCTCCGCGACGGCGCCTGCGGCGCCCTTCGTCACGGGCTTGGCCGGCGCCAAGAGGTCGGCGAGGTCCTCGGCGCCGCCCTCGTCGGGTGACACCCAGAGCGCGACGTCGAGGAAGTGTCCCGGCCGGCCCTCGTCGAGCAGCAGGCCACTGTCGGGCACCGTGTCCCCGGAGGCGACCCGCACGGTGCGCGCTCGGAACGCCTCGCCGGCGGGCACGGCCAGCACGTCCAGCCGGAGCGCGTGGTCCACCGGCCCGGTGACGTCGAGGTCGACCAGACGCAGGCCCAGGCGACGGACTGGCTCAGCACCGTACCGGAGCGACGGCGTCACCAGCCGTACCGAGTCGTCGGGCCGCTGGTCGATGGCGAACATCGGTTCCGCGGGGCCGGGAGCGGGACGCCGTCCGGGGTGGAGCACGATGTCGAACGACACGACGCGGTAGCGCACCGGCGTGCCGAGGTCCGCCGCGTCCCGCGTGCGGCGCCCGACCGCCAGGTCCTCCAGCAGGCGTCCCACGGAGGTGGTGACGGTTCCGGACCGGGACACAACGCCGGGCTGAACCAACTGGGCCAATCCGTCGATCTTAGCGTCAGAGATGATCGTGACGATGGTCTCCCCGCGGGGCGCCCCGGCTGGCAGCCCGGGCACCCAGGACAGCGGGAGACCGTTGCGACCGCCGGTCCGCCCCAGCTCGTAGATCTCGTCGGGGGCGATCGTGAGACCGTCGGGCTCCGACGTGTTGAGGATGTCCAGGAGGCCGGCCAGTCCGACGTCGATCACCGAGACGTAGAGGGTGCGCAGCGCTCGGTTGTGGGCCCGGATCACCAGGCGATCGCCGACGAACAGGTGCGCGCCCTGCTCGAGCGGTTCGAGCCGGCCGGACGGCAGGAGCCGGAGCACGGACAGCTCGACCTCGTCGGCCAGCGCCTCGGTCCCGCGGCCGGACGACAGATTTCGGACCCAGGCGGCACGCGCGAGGGTGCGGACGTCGTCGGCGACCACGGCGGGCGTGGGGGTCGCACCGTCCTGGTAGAGCGGCTCGCCACCGGCGTCGAGCAACTGGACACCTCCGTCGAGGCGGACGGTGGCGAGCGCCCCCGAGGGGTCGTCGACCACGCGGACGTGAGCGGTCCGGCCGAGCTCGGTGACGACCTCTGGGCGAGCCGGTGACCCGGCCGGCAGCACCGCCACCGGGCGGCTGCCCAGGGCCACCTCCAGCGGCCAGGCCGCGGTCCCGGGCGGAAGGTCGGCGCCGGTGCCGCTGTCGAGGCTGAGCACGGCGCGACCGTCCACAATCCGGTCAACGACGGCCCTCACCGCCGGGGCGCGGGCCCGACCGCCGCGCGGCGGGACGAGCACGTACGCGTCGCCCACGGCGGAGCCGAACAGGGCCGCCGCGTCGAGCAGCGCCGTTCCCTCGACCACCTGGACCGGACGGACCCCCGTCTGGTCGCGCGTGGCGAGGGAGAAAAGCAACCGGTCCGTGCGGCCCTCGACCTCCGGTCGTTGCTGTTCGACCTGGAGGACGGCCACCCGGACCAGGTCGCGTACCTCGCGCCAGGTCATCTCGGCCGGGGTCCCGTGCGTCAAGACGTTGACGAGTGCCGCGGTCAGCAGACCGTGCACGACCCCGCCGAGGGCGGCGCTCGGCTGTTCGTAGGCCCTCTCGTCCGGGGAGCACGCCACCAGGCGGACCGAGACCGGGTTGCTGTCGGTGGTGACCGCCACCAGGCGCGGGCTCTCCCGGAGCTCCGCCCACCGCCGGTGGAGGTCCGCCTCCGGCAGGTCGACGCTGTCGAGGGCGCGTGGGACCGACATCGGGTTGCGTGACATCCGAGCGGAGTGGCAGCAGTCGAGGATGACCGTGGCGTTTCTGGTCCGGCCGGTCAGCTCGAGCTGCAGCAGGCTGAGCTCCTCGGCGAGCACGCAGCGGGCCCGGTTGTCGGAGCGGTCCTCGATGTCGGTGGGCACGATGTACTGCAGCCAGCGCGGAGCGGCCGGGTCGTCGCCAGGTACACGGCCGCGGGAGCCGTGCCCGGAGTAGTAGACGACGGCGGCGTCGTCGGGCTCGGTGTCGGCGATGAGCTCGCGGTAGCCGGCCACGATGCCGTCGGCCGTCGCCCCCGTTCCGGTCAGACGCCGGGTGGTGAAGTCGAGATCCTCGAGGACGTCGCCCAGGACGGCCACGTCGTTCTCGGGGCCGGTCAGGCCCGCCATCTTGCTGCCGATGAGCAGCGCGCGCCGATTCGGCAACATGCCCGTCCTCTCAGGAGGCGCCGATGTGGACGAACGGGGCCCAGGAACTGGGGTGTGTGGGGTCCGGGTCGGGGAGGGCCCCCTCGCCGCCGATCTCACGCGCCGTCCGCCGCATCCCAGCGCCCGAGGCGTCGGCCTCGGGGTCCAGCTCCCGGTACCACGCCGCGGCCTCCTCGCGGGTGAGCGCGCGGAGCCGACCCCGGGCCCGCTCAAGCGCTACGGCCACGGACGTCTCCCGCCCTAGTTCCTCGTGCAGCGCGACCATTGTCAGGCACGCGAGCCGGTCGTCCACCGGCCACAGCGAGACGACCAGCTCGTCCGCGCCCGCCGCGATCAGCGCGCGGGTCAGACCGACAACGTCACCGGCGGCCGTCGCCCTGCCGCGGCCGCTGTCGCAGGCGCTGAGCACGGCGAGCTCGATCGACGTCTCGGCGCCGACTAGATCGGGGAGGGTGAGGCTGGAGGTGCCCGCGAGGGCCAGCTCCGCGCTGTACGGGGATGCCTCGCGAAGGAGACCGTGGGTGGCGAGGTGCACGACCCGGGCCGTGGCGAGCCGGCCGACGACCGCCTCGCGCGTCGCTCCGTCGGCGAGGAGGGGCTCGGCCTCGCGGAGCCGGCCGATGGCCCTGACCTCGGCGCGGGTACCCGGCAGCGCCGTTAGCCCGCGCCCAGGCGCGTAGGTCGGATCGCCGACGAGCAGCACCTGCCCGTCCGTCGCCGCCGGGATCGAGGCTAGGCGCCCGCGCGCCGGTTCGGACGGCAGCAGCGAGGCCGCGGGTAGGGAGGACGTCGTCCATCCGGTGCCCAGCAGGTCCCCGTCCCACGGCAGCGCGTGGAACGGGAGCACCGCCAACGGCCCGTGGGGGACGACGACGAGACGGTCGTGGGCCGCCAACTCCTCGGCCCAGGGGCGCAGCAGGAGGTCCGCTAGGTGGGCGGCCCTCCCCGCGCGGGCTGCGTCGGTCGTCGAGGCCCGTGCGAGGGCGCGGTGCCAGCCACGGGCGTCCGCCACGAGCTGGGGCGTGGGGACCTCCTGGCGCACGACACGCGCGGAGTCGGCCGTGACCGCCCAGGCGACGAGCTCGTCGTCGAAGGCGTGGTACTGGAGCAGCAGGGTCCCCGGTGCGAGACGCTCCCGGACGGTTGCGAGGCCGGGGGTGTCGGGCAGGCGTCGTCGCGCGGCAAGGTCACCGGGCGACGCGGTGGCAAGCGCCTCTTCCGCGTTGTCGAGAGCGCGCTCCGCGTCGCGGACCTGCCGCTGGATCTGCTCGGCCGCCCACGGCTGGCCGATCTGGTCGCCGACCTGCTCGACGGTGCGTGCGAGGAGCGCCCCGGCCTGCTGCCATCGCCGGACCAGCGCGGCTCCGGGAGCGCGTGCCGATCGGCCGAGGAGGTCCGTCAGCGATCCGGCGCGGCTCCGGTCGGACAGCTCGAAGGCGCGAGCAAGGTCGGTGTCGGTGTCGGCGTCCCCATTGCCCGCCGCCGCGAGGCGGGCGTGGGCGCGGATCGCGGTCGTGTAGAGACCGGCGGTGGCGAGGTCGTCGGTCGCCATCGTGCGGAACACGTCGAGGCCCAGCCCGGCGAGGTGCTCCTCGAACCGCGCGATCGCCGTGTTCGCGGTCGCAGCGGCGCCCCGGACGTCATCGGTGCCGAGCTGGATCTCACTTCTGAGTCCGAGGTCCTCCCATGGCCGGGCGTCGGGCACCGCGGGCCGGTCGACGGGCAGCCCGGCGAGGAGGGCGCGCGCCTGCTCGTACTGGCGCAGGCGGACCCGGAGCTGGAGGAGCGCGTCCGCTAGCCCGTCGGCCACCAGCTGGTCGGCGATCGTGTCCAGGACGGCGACGGCCTCGTCGAACCGGCGCGTCTGGCCCAGGACGAGGAGCGTGGGCAGCGGACCCGCGGCCTGCGCGGCCGCCAGCGCCTCGTCGAAGCGCGGACCGGCGCGTTCGGGATCGCCCTCGGCGTGCAGCGTCAGCGCCTCGTAGAGGGGTCCGTAGACGGAACCCTCCGCCGCGATGTCCGCGAGCGCCCGCGCCAGGGTGACGCGAGCGGCGTTCGGGAGCGTGTCCACCGGGGGTGCCTCGGCCAGCTTCTGGGCGTGCACACCGACCCTACGGACGGACGCGGCGTCCCGCAGTCCCTGCGCGTCGCGGCTCGCGATCGCGACGCGCTCGACGAGGCGCGCCCACCCAACCGCGTCACGGCCGCCGTCCTCCCGGAGGGCCTCGTCGATCTCAGCGTCCGTGAGCACGAAGACCAGGCGCCGATAGTTTGCCTCGAGGTACCGGCTCGCCTGGTCGCCCCGCAGCAGAGCGGCCTCCGGTGCGGCCCCCAGTGGAGTCGTGATCTCCTCCGCGAGGCGGTGCGCGAGGCGGGCGTGGACCACGTCGTCGTGACGCCAGCGCGCGGAGCGCGCGACGCACAACCGGGCGAGCCCGCGCCCGTAGGCCCGGCTGCCGTCACCTAGCGCCCAGGCCGCCACCGCGCCGCCCACCGCCGCGACGTCAGCTCGGTCGCCGGCGCGGATGAGGGCCAGTGCGCGGTGAACTTCGAGCGTCACACCGAGAGCGCCGTCGCCGGAGCCCTCGGCGAGGGCCACGCCTTGGTCGAGGACACGAGCTGCGGATTGGTGGTCGTCAACGGCAGCCCGGGCGGCAGCGCGTCGCAGGGCGACAGCGGCCAGCCCGCGTGCCGTCCCCGCCGCCTCGAATGCATTCTCGGCTTCGGCCCACTGTTGCTCTGCCGCGTCCGCGTCAGGGACGACGGTCGCGGACTGGGGCGTCGGTACGAGGCGCTCGCCGAGCAGTTCGGGGTGCGATCCCGGCAACGCCGCTCGGTCGCCCGCGGCCAGCGCGCCGGAGGCGAGACCGGCGGTGTCGCCGAGCAGCTGGTGCAGCTCGCGGGCGACTTCCAGGTAGGGCGCGGCAGCGGCCGGGCTACCGCTCCGCGCGAGGAGATCGGCCACCGCGGCCGCGGCGGCCGCCGTCGCCCGTGGTTCGTCGAGGCCCGTGAGTTGCTCCAGGACCCGCTGTGCCGCACGAATCGCCAAGTCGCCCACCTCCGGCGCACCCGTGACGAGGTCCCGCCACAGGGGGACCGCGGCAAGCAGGTGCCCCGCGACCGCAACCAGCACCTGCGCCTCCCGGCCCGCCGCTGCCTCGGGCGGCGGAGCGGTGACGAGGTCCGCCTCGTGGCCCGGTTCGCGAGATGCTGCTCCGCCACCCGGGAACCACCCATTGTCGAGCACGCCGGCGAGGAAGCGGAAGGCCTGGGCCACGACCGACGCATCGCCGCCCAGGTCGGCCGTAGCAAGGAGGCGGCGCGCCCGTCGCGGCTCGCCGGCGCCGAGCGCGGCGGCCGCCCCGAGGAGCACGTCGGCAGCCATTGCGCCGGGCACTACGACGTCCCTGGGTAGCGCGCGCCACTCCTCTCGCAGAAGCGCGTCGAGGAGGGCGGGGAGCAGGGCCGGGAGCGGATCGACGGTCCGCGACCTGTTCATGCGCTAACGCCCCCACTGTCGACCGCCGGTTAGCCCCATCACGAGCATCGTCCTGCTACTCGGCGAACGAGGTCATCAGCTGGTCGAGCGATTCGACTCGCCCCGACGCCCACCCGGTCGGCCGCTGTACCCGGAGCGTGTCGCCCGACGTCTGGGCCGTCCAGGGTGCGGATAGCTCCCGCATGGCCGCGCGCAGACGTCTGCACCAAGGAAGACCGGCAATCGTGTCGACGTCGCACTGCACGCCGCTGGAATGGCTCGGCACGCGCGGGCGACGGCTGGCGCCGAGTTCGACGACACCGACTGACCAACGAGCACCGCAACCGGTGACGTCGACCGCACTCGTCGCCTCGTCGCCCTCGCCGAGGCCCTCTCTGCCCACGCCAGCGCCCGAATCGGGCCGTTCACCGAAGTCGATCGCGCCCGGGCCGAGTAGGCGTATCGCATGGAGGCGCGAGATCGGGCTCGTCGCGGACCCGGAGTCGGCCGCGGCCGTGGTCGCGGACCGCGGATCCGTCGCGACGGGGGATCGGGACGGGCCGCGAGCCGTCGAGGCGTTCGACACGGCGCTCGAAGCCGTGCGATCGCTCACGACCTCGCAACCCGAACGCCGACAGTAGGAGATCTGACGCCGCGCCGGACGACGATTGCTTGCCCGTGCGGCGTACGCGCTCGTGGCCGACGGGCGCAGCGCGGAGGCGGTGACCGCGCTTGAACGGCTTGCTGTCGCTGAGGCTGGCGGCCTCGCGTCCGCCCGCGGGTGGCTAGCACGCTGCAACCCCGGCGACCCTCGGCGGCTCTCGACGTGTGTCGACCCGCTAGCGACGATCGCTCGCCTAACATCGCAACGTCATCACGACTGACTGCGTCAGCAGAGGATCGGAGAGCGAGTGCCCTCGGAGAACGATGGCTCGCGGGCGGCGGAGGAAGCCTGTGATACTGCTCAGCGGTTACCGTCTGACCCAACGACCCTCAAGGATGTCAGTCCTTTGTCGATCTACGACATTGCGCCGTCAGACCCAAAGCGATCTATATATCTCACGCGTGCTAGTTGACGACGGTTGGCCTAGGAACCGCCAGCATAGACTTCTCGGGGCCCGCCTCACCGCAGCAATACTACCCCAGCACTTGGCCCGGTCAGACCCACTCAGCTGCGCCCCGAAAACGGAAGAGCCCCTTAAAGCCGGATGCTCTAGACCGTCTGCAGAGACTGCGCGGGTGCTCCCTCGACGAGCATTCCTCGTTTGCTCAACAACGCCACGGTCTCGTTACAAAACGTGTAGTTGGCCACCCGCGTCGCGCGCGTCGCGTCGTAAGGTCGTAAGGTCGTAAGACGAGCAAACATTAGCCTTGGAAGGAAATACGGCAGCGCCTTACTTCGTCGCATTCAGCACGACCATACGGTCGTTCCCTCTGGGTCGACTCCGCAGCGACGTAGTGCTGCGGCCTCTTCCGCGCGATTTTGGTGCTCGAGCCAATTCGCGAGCCGGAAATGAGCGAGCGGGTCGCCAGCGACTATTGCCGCACGGCGGACCTCCTCCGCTTCAACATGTCGGCCGCGAACGTCAAGCCGTCTCGCCAGATTGTCCTGGGCATTACGTTCGCGAGCCTCTATCGCCATATGAAGTGCGCGCTCCGCTTCCTCGACTCTTCCGTGATTCTCAAGCCACTCCGAGTAATACGAGTAGGCGCTCGGCTCGTTGGTTGCGATGGCTCCGAGCATGGCTTCCTCGGCTTCACGAAGACGCCCGTGACTTTCAAACCAACTAGCGAGGTTATAATTGGCGCTCCGCTCGTTGCAGGCCACGGCTGCGTGCCAAGCGCGTAACGCATCGTCGTCGCGGCCGTGAAGACCGAGCCACTCAGCGAGTTCAGAGTGGGCGTTCGGCTCTCCGGCTTCGACGGATTCGCGAAGGATCTCCTCAGCTTCGATGTCTCGTTTATTGCGACTCAGCCATCGAGCAAGACTGGCGTACGACCCTGGCTCTCCATCACCGACAGCTGCACGGCGAACTTGCTCCGCTTCGTGTTGGCGGTTTTGAGACTCAAACCAGCGAGCGAGAACGTAGTACGCGTCGCGGTCGCCAGCAACAACAGCTGCCCGCATGACCTGCTCCGCCTCGTCGTTTGAGCCCCGCCGAACAAGCCAACGAGCAAGATTCGAGAGAGCATTTACCTCTCCTGCACCGACGGCTGCGCGTCTAGCTTGCTCCGCCTCGTCGGAACGACCTTGTTGATTAAGCCACCGGGCTAGATTCTCATAGGCGTCGGGTTCATCTGCTTCGACCGCAGCTCGACGAAGTCGCTCAATCTCACCTGTATCGCGAGACTGCCTATCGAGGAGGCGGACGAGCCTGCCGTATGCGCCTGGCTCGCGCGCAGATATCGCCGCCCGACGCTCCCTTTCGGCTTCTTGAAGTCTCCCTTGGCGTTCCAGCCAAGCTGCAAATCGTGAGTGTGAGCTGCCCTGGCTGCCGGGAATTACCCGTTGCCACAGTGCGTCGGCGATTGCAATTCGACCACGAGCTTCAGCTGCCTCGGCTAGCAGCACATAGTCGCTAGGGTCAGCATGTTCGAATGCACTCCACACTTCGTCGTATACCGCTTGATAGTACCGCTCGTGAGCGAGGTACTCCTCAAGATAGTCGGATAGCGTGTAGGCGTCGGGTCCGATTTGGATCAAAGCACAGACCTCGCCGTCTGGGTCTCGAAGTGGACGACGTAAAGTGGCGATTGCCAGCAATATTCGGTCTAGTGCAGGAGTCTGTGGTGCGTAGGCCTTCTGCCAGAAGGCAGTGGCAAGCCGAATGAGGAGTTCCTGCGATATCGCAGCTTGCCCGCCAATCCGACGGTACTCTGCCGCACCCTCCAGGACTAGCTGTTGTGCGCGACTCGCGGTCCTGTAAAGCGAGAGCAACTCGGCCGCACCCGCGAGCGCCTGGGTGAAGCCAAATCCTCCGCGATCTTGCAGTGCAGCGCCAACGCGCTCGTCGTTCGTTCTCCTCGCCATAAATCGAGCTGCATCGAGTTCCGCACTAGTCAAACGGTCAGCAATATCGAAGAACCGCATTACCGTCCGATCGCCGATCAGCTCGCGGGTGTCGCGCGTGGCTTCAAGCTCGGGATTCGCCTGCTGAGAGAGCTTGTCAGGCCAAATCGTGCCCACGATCACCAAGGGCTGGCCTGCAGCCGCATCATGAAGGTCCTCAAGGAGTCTTCGAGTGAGTCCCGTACCGTTTGGACCCAGGAAACCCTGTAGTTCGTTGAGCCACAACACCGTTGGCGATCGCTTGAGCAGACCTGCTTCGGGCAGGTCTCTTAATGCCTCACGCCCGGCCGGACGTATTACATACCAGCTCTTGACCTGCTTACGGCGCCCACTGGGAATTTCGGACTCTCCGCACACCTGACGGATTCCCTCGTACAGACTGCGGGTCTTTCCTGTTGATGAACGACCACGCAGAACGAGTATCGCGTGATGTTCGCCCCGCGTAGCCTTGGCAATGCTTTCGCGAAGGGCAGGGTCGTGTTCGCGTTCAACGTAGGGCACAGGTGCAGGATGCAGAACCTGAGAAGAATGTTCATTGCTCCTGCCTACTGCAGCATGAACCATGGCTCGTTGTTCGTCGAACGTCTCGAGCGGCCATATATCGCAACTTCTATCAGCGCTATCGAGTTCACCTAACGCGCTGACAGTGTCCGAGCCCACGGTTTCCGTCGTCCGGCTTTGTCGGGAACTCGCGACTGCTAGGGTGCCAGTGATAACTAACGCCGCTGTGAAAACGAACCAGACTACCGCATCTGGCGGTTGCCCGAGCCCTGCGACCCAGTTCCCCGAGACGCCGGTGACGAGGGCTCCGATCGCGACGACGGCCGCGAGTATTGACCCGGCGCCCGCGCTCCTTCTTCCCGGAAGGCTCCGCCTCACCATCCCTCCCCTTCTTGCTGGATCCGCTACCCGATGGCGAGTCCACAACTCAGCTTAGCGAAAGACTGGGTAGGAGGCCTAGCCGAATGCGGCTGCGCGCGCCACCGCCATCGGCGCAGGACCCAAATAGACGAACCTGCCGCTCCTACGGCCGTGCCCCCCACGGTGAAGGTGGCCGTCGGGCCCCATGCGTGTACCGACAAGACTAGGCCGACCGCCACGCCAGGCAACATGGCGACTAGGAGTAAGGCTGCGAGGGTGAGCTCTTGCGCGTTCCGCGTCCGACGGTCTTGGTCCAGAACGTCGTAGAGCAGACCTGTCCAAGGAGTACAGCTCGGACGAGGTGGGAGCCAATCACAATACAGCCTGCGGCAACAGCGGTGCTTCGCCCTCGTGTTCAGCGAGGACGCCGTCAGCCTCGAGGACCGGCTGCATCACGACCTCGCCGGCCGCCGCGACAATCGCGTCAACCTGCGACGCGAGTTCTTCCGCGCCACCCCCGCCGAAGTCCTCGAGGTCCTCGGGCGCACTGAGGCCCGCGAGCACGTCCTCGAATACACCGAGTTCGCCGAAGCCGAAGAATGGCGCACCAGCATCGCGCTCGCCGAAGGGGCAGCGGGCACCACGGGCTGACATAACGTGCGGTCGCGGATGGCGTTCTCGGCTGCGAAATGCATCGCTGCTACGAGGTCCGTCGTCAGTGACCACGCCCAACTCCTCACGAGCGGGCACGTGGGGAGCCTGGGGCTGGTCGGGGGCGCCGACAGTGTGGCAATCCACCGGCAACAGGGGCCCCAACGGCGTGCGGTGAACGTCGATCAGACCGGGACGAGGTCGGTGCGGTAGACGTCGGCGGCCCGGGGGACCTCGGTGATGCCGAGCTCGGCGGCGACGGCGGCGAGGCCCTCGTCGGCGGCGGCGAGGTTGACCTGCCCGTGGGTGGTGAACGAGGGCGCGATGAAGCGGGCGTGGTAGCGCCGCACCTCGTCGGGAGTGGCGCGACCGAGGAACCGCTGGAGGTAGGCGACGGCGGTCTCCGGCTCGTCGGCGAGCAGGGCCAGGGCCCGACGCTGTGCCCGTACCGCGGCCGCGACCGCGGGGTCGTCGAGGGAGACGACAGCGGGGTCGACGGCGAGTCCGACGGTGGGGATGGCCAGGTGGTCGCCGACCCAGGCGAGCTCGAGGAATCCCTCCTCGGCGGCGACCTGGGCGGGGTCCAGCGTGCTGCCGAGGTATGCGGCGTCGACTTCGCCCGCGCGGAGTCGTCGGAGGTCCATTGCGTAGTCTCCGAGTGGGCGGACCACGCACTCCAGGTCGCGGTCGGGGTCGAGGCCGTGGCGGCGCAGGACGATGCGCGCGAAGCAGCCCGGCGCGGTGTGCGGGGCGTGGACGAGCAGGCGGCGTCCGCGCAGCTCCTCCATGACGCTCACCTGCGGGCCGCCGACGAACCAGAACAGCGGGCGGTGGGTGCTGACCGACAGGGCGGTCCACTCGACGCCGTCGGTGAGCCGGGCGAACACGGAGCGCCCGAGCCCGATGGTGGCGCCGCGACGGAGCGGCTGGTCATCTCAGTTCGCGCCGTCGCGCAGCGCGAGGTGCACGCCCTCCTGTTCGGGGAAGCCTTCCTGGTCGGCGACGTAGGCGACGAGTTCCTCATGCAGGCCGTGGCCGACGTAGGTGAGGTCGAGGGTGTGCAACGCGATGCTCCTGTGTGGCTCGAAGTTCGAGATGGTCGCGGTGCGGTCTCAGAGCATGAGCGCGCCGCCGTTGACTGGGGCCCAGCTGCCTGTGGTGAAGCCGGCGTCGTCGCCGGCGAAAGAGGCGACCGTGCGGGCGACGTCCTCGGGGCGGGCCAGCCGCCCCATCGGGGTGTCGGCGGCGAGCTGTTCCCGGAGTTCGTCGGGAAGCCGGTCGCCGACCGCGGTGTCCTCGACGGTGGACGGTGCTACGACGTTGGCCGTGATGCCGTGGGGTGCCACCTCGGTGGCGACGTAGCGCACGAAGGAGTCCAGGGCGGCCTTCGCGACACCGAGCGCGATCATGCCGGCGCGGGGGCGGCGGGACAGGCCGGTGGACAGGTAGATCAACCGTCCGTCGCGGCGGTCGATCATCCCAGGTAGGACGGCGTGGGTGAGCAGGTACGCGGCGTGCATCTCCTGGTCGAGTTTCGCGCCGAGTTGTTCCCAGCTCAGGTCGGCGAACGAGGTGACGGGGAACGGGGCCATGGCGTTGTGCACCAGGACATCGAGCCGCCCCCAATGGCTGAGGGTCGTGTCGACCAGCCGCGTCACGGCGTCGGGGTCGGTCACATCGGCCTGCACGACGAGGGCCTCGCCGCCTGCGGCACGGACGCCGTCGGCGACGGACTCGGCCGCGTTCGCGCTGTCCCGGTGGTTGACCACCACGCCGTAGCCGCGTGCTGCCAACTCGCGCGCGGTCGCGGCCCCGATGCCTCGGCTGGCCCCGGTGATCAGACACACCCGCTCACTCACGCGCGATCTCCTCGCTGTCGATGCGGTCGCGCGATGATCCTCGTCAATGGGGACGCTCAATCTCCACGTCTTCAGGCGCGCCGCACACCACCGAGGGCCAATGTCTGCGCGCGGTCGCGCTGGAGGAAGGAGACAGCTACTTGACCGAGCCGTCCCCATGCCGCTGATGCGCCCGAGCCCGGCGACGAGCAGTCGCTGGCCTGGCGGCTCGAGGAGATGCTGTAGCCAGGCGTCGCGATCCGCGCGCGGCGGACCTGGATCACGCTTCGTGACGCAACGATGCGGTGTCGGCGTGGGCTCGAAGCTCTGACAATAGCCAATCGCACAGCAGCAACGTGTCGTGCGCCTTCTCCAGCACAGAGGACGTCGCGATCACGGGGATTATCGCGCTATTGCGGGTCTTATGACGCTCAAGGGTTGTCAGCATTTCTGGTGGCCAGCTGCTCACTTCTTCTGGGTCACGTTCTGCGCGCCTGGATAGCGCGATCCGGCCGGGGGCTTCGTCAATAGGAACGAACGCCGGTGGCGAGGGGTCGCCACCCCGCTTCCTGTTGGGCGGCCTCGTGGATCATCCGCGTCGCCCGCTCCCGCGTCTCATCGATGAACTTTCTCGGCGTCGGCACGACTCCCACTCACCTGTGGAATCAGGGCCTCCACCACAGTCGGGGCGTTTCAAGAGTCCCCGAAGGAACTCGAATGTTCATCAGAACGTCTGCGTGTAGTCCCCCAGTGCTGCCTTGAGCAGGGCTTCGAGTTCGTCAGCGTCCGGTGCGGTGTCGGAGGCGAGGGTCTGGAGGAAGTAGCCGTCCACGGCCACGGCGAAGCCGCGGATCCGCTCGGGGTCGTGGGTGTGATGTCGGGCGAGGCCGTGCAGGAGGTCGAGCCATAGGCCGACGGCGCCGCGCAGGGCGGGGCGGCGGGCCGCGAGCGTGTAGAGCTCGTAGCCGGCGGCTACGCGGTCGCGGTTGTCCTCGAACAGGGACACCAGCTGACGGGCGAACCAGGACAGGTCGCTGTCGGCAGGGACGTGCGGGACCGCGGAGATCAGCTGCTCGGTCCCCGAGCGAAGGGCGGCCTCGAGGAGGTCGTCGAGCGAGCCGAAGTGGTGGAAGACGGCGCTGCGCGGCAGGTCGGCCGCCGCGGCGACCGAGCCGTGGGTCGCCCCGGCCACCCCGTCCCGGGCGACGACGGCGAGGACGGCCTCGACCAGGGCCGCCTGGCGGCGCAGGCCGCGGCGCCGACGGCCGTCGGGCTCGTGGTCGGTGCCGTGGACGTCCGGTCCGGTCACGGCGCTGCGCCGTAGACGATGACGACCCCGGCGATGACCAGGGTCAGTCCGAGGACGTGGCGAGGGGGTAGGCGGTCGCCGAAGAGGACGACGCCTGCTGCGGCGGCGAGGACGATGCCCGACCCGCTCCAGATGCCGTAGCCGACCGCGAGGGACAGGCCGAGGGCGAGCGCCCGCGCCATCAGGGCCACCGACACCGCCATGGCGGCGAACGCCGCGATCACCCAGCGGCGGCGGCGCAGCCCGTCCGAGGCGCGGGTTGCGGCGATCCCGACGCCTTGCGCCACGACCGACGCCGAGAGCAGGAGCGTCTCGGTCACCCCGCCGTCCCGTCGGCGGAGCGTGGACCGGTCTGCAGGGTGAGCGCCCCGAGCAGGATCAGCGCGAGTCCCGTGAACTGCAGCGGTGCGATCGGATCCCCGAAGAGCACCGTGCTCGCGAGCGTCGCCGCCACGAGTCCGCACCCGGTCAGGGTCCCGTAGGCGATCCCGAGGGTCAGCCCGTATCGCAGGGCCCGGGAGAACAGCAGGATCGAGGTCCCGTAGCCCGCCAGGACCCCGAGCGAGGCGAGCGGGCTGGAGAAACCCTGCGAGGCGTGCAGCAACATCGTGCCCGCGACCTCGCAGACGATCGACGCTGCCAGTAGCAGCAGGCCGACGGCGGTTTCGGGACGCATGTCCCACTAGTAGCACGCCGCAGGCCGACGAACACGTCCGATGGACCTGGAGTTTTCGTAGCGCCCGAGGCGAGATTCAGGCCGTCGTCCTGGGCGGGTCTCGGGCGTGACCTCCAGCAATCCGGTGCGGGGCTGCTCGTCAGCGCTGCGGGCTTCGGGCTGAACCTCGTGCTCGGCGGACACGGGATGTCTTCCCACTGATGTGGGGACGCCGGGCGAGTCCGTCGTGGCCGTCGACGGTGCGGCGACTCGCAGCCAACCGGACACCCACGGCCGAAACCATCGGGAACTACGGCCACTCCGATGAAGGTCTCCCCGACGCCCACCCGTGGTCGCCACGGGGTGTGCGTGTGCCGCTGCGGAGCGTGCTCACTCGCAATTAGCCAATTGACAAGTTTGTCGAGTCGCTCGCACACTCGTGCCGTCCGTCACTCAGCACTCGGCCAGGTGCCCCCGGCGCCGGCCTGATGTCCTTCCCGGCATCCCCCGACGGATCCCCGAGCGCACCGCGCGGGCCCGACCCGCTGGAGAGGATCTGCCATGACCGAGAAGGTCGACGTCATCGTGGTCGGAGCCGGATTCGCCGGCCTCGTCGCGAGCCGGGAACTGGCCCACCGCGGCCTGTCGGTCCTCGTGCTCGAGGGTCGTGACCGCATCGGGGGTCGAACCTGGACCGACCACCGGCTCGGTCGGGACCTCGAGCTCGGCGGCACCTGGTTCCACCACGTGCAGCCGCACGTCTGGGCCGAACTCGTCCGCTACGGCATGGAGTTGACCCCCAGCCCGGATCCCGAGGTGTTCCTCGTCGCCGGCGAGGACGGCCCGACCGCGGTCGACCCCGAAGCCGGGACCGACCTGATCGGCCAGGGACTCGGGCACGTCACCTCCGATGCCCGCGAGCTCGTGCCGCGACCGTTCCACGCTCTGTTCAACGAGGCCGCCGTTCTCGAGGCTGACCGGCACTCGGTCGCCGAGCGGCTCGCGACCCTCGACATCGGGCCGGTCGGCCGCGAGATCGCCGAGGCCTTCTACGCCACCGGCTACCAGGCGCCGGCCGAGGAGGTCAGCGTGGCGCACGCGGCCCGGATCAACGCCCTGTGTCACTGGGATGCCGAGCTCGAGCTGGAAGCAGCGGCAACCTTCAAGCTGGTCGGAGGCACGCGGACCCTCATGGAGGCGATCCGGGCCGACTACGGCGGGAGGATCGAGTTGGGCACCGACGTGACCTCGGTCTCCAGCGGTGGCGACGAGGTCGTCGCCACCACGGCGGCCGGCACGGAGTACCGGGCGAGCGCCGTCATCGTGACGGCGCCGATCAACGCCGTGTCCCGGATCGCGTTCGACCCGCCGCTCGCCCCCTGCAAGCGGGAGCTCGTCGAGGTCGGCCAGGCCTCGCGCGGCGTCAAGATGTGGATCCGCGTGCGAGGCCACGTGGCGCCCTTCCTCGGGTTCGCCTCCCCGGTGCGGTCGCCGCTGACCATCGCGATGGCCGAGTACGACGCCTGCGGCGACACGCTGATCGTGGCGTTCGGGCCCGACCACTCGCGGATTTCGGCCGACGACACCGAGGCGGTCCAGGCTGCCGTGCGGCACTGGTTGCCGGACGCCGAGGTCGTCGAGGCGACGGGGCACGACTGGACCGACGACCCGTTCTCGGGTGAGACGTGGGCCAACCTGCGGCCGGGTCAGATGAGCGCGGGGATTCCGGAGATGCAGCGCCACGAACAGGGCGTCTACTTCGCGGGCAGTGACTATGCGACCGGATGGCTGGGTTACATCGATGGTGCGGTGGAGAGCGCGCTGACGGTGTCGCGTCACGTCATGGCGGACCTCAAGGCCGAGCGGTGACCGACCCGTCAGGGTCGGCTCGGGCGAGGGCCAGCAGAGACCGCAGGGTGGCCACGACCTCGTCGGTCGGAAGGTCGTTCACCCCGCAGACCTGCTGGAACACCAGCCCGTCGATCGCTGCGAAGACCACCGCGACCAGACGTTCGTCGTCGAGACCTGCGGCGGCGAGCTCGCGAGCCAGAGCCTCGCGGTAGCCGCGGTAGACCGCTTGCAGCTCCGGTGCGAGCCGCGGTGTGCGCCGAGCCTCGAGGGCGAGCTCGTACTGGAAGGCCTGGACGGCGGGGGTGCTCGCCACCAGGTCGCCCAGGCCCTCGACGAGCACGTCGAGACGCCCCGACCCCGGCTCGGGGGAGACCACCGTGGTGCTCATCTGCAACGAGTAGGTCAGCGCCTGACCGATGAGCTCCTCGCGGGTGCCGAAGTAGTGGGTGACCAGACCGTGGGTCACGCCGGCCTCCTGGGCCACCGCGCGGTACGTCAGGTTCCGCAGGCCGCGGTCGGCCACGACCCGGACGGCCGCGTCGAGGAGCGCGTCACGCCCGGTGCCATACGCACCGCGGGTGCCGTCAGGCCTCGTCGACATCTCCACCGAGCTTACTCCGCCCACCGGCCGGCGGCGGCGCCGCGGTCACTCGGTATCTCCCCGCGAGCCGCACCATTGAGAGCCTCCGGAGCAGAGAAGCATTCGTGGGGATCTGAATGACAGCGATGTTTCCGGGATCGTTCGTCGCATCAGCGCTCGCGTATCCGATCGATCCTTTCCACTTGACTAGTTTAACCGCGTGGGGCACCGTTGATGCAGTTCAGTGTGCATCTATCGGCAGGTGACGAGGCTTCTCGGCCGCACGCGCGAATTCGATCAACTCTTTCGCGATCCACGTCCGACTGCTGGTCGGCGCGATTCGCGACGGACGTCGGACACCACCATCAGGAGCTGCGGCATGAGTGCCAGCGAGCACGATCGGACCGCCCACGTCGCCTGCCCGGACCCTGACGAGCGTGTGCTCATGCGTATCGAACGCATGGGCGATCGCCGACACCGCCCGGAGGACCTGACATGAGCCGTTCGAACCACGGTCTGAGCATCGGCCTCGGGTTTGCTGCGGCCCTCGTTCCGGGGGAGTACGGCCCTCTCGCGGCCCGCGCCGAGCAGATGGGCGTCGACGAACTGGTCGTCCACGGCGACCTGATGTTCCGGTCGTCGACCACCTTCCTCGAGCTCGAGGCAGCCGGAGTCGACCAGGTCGACCTCGGCAACCCCTTCGGCCTCGACGAGCGCCGAGGGCCCGACCTGCTCGCCGACCGGGTGCCCCCCGCGCTGCGTGGCTCGCTCGGCTCCTAGCCCCTCCCCGTTCCTACGCGAGCGGCAACCACCCACTCCACCCACCCAACGGCCTGAGGAACACGGCATGTCCCTGCACCCCGAGCGCGCCCCTGCCCCACCCGACACCACCCACGAGTCCACCGCACCGGCGGGCACCCACGCGACGACCCTACGACGCGGGTCGCTCGGCGTCGCCGCGATCGTCTTCTTCGTCCTGTCCGCCCAGTCGCCGCTCACCGGCATCGCCGGTGCGCTGCCGATCGCGATCGCCGAGGGCAACGGTCCGGGCGCACCGGCCGCATTCCTGGTCGTCGGGATCGTGATGGCGCTGTTCTCCGTCGGCTACATGACGATGAGCCGTCACCTCACCGACGGCGGCGCCTTCTACACCTACATCGGCCGTGGTCTCGGCGCGGTTCCAGGGGCCGGCGCGGCCTTCACCGCGCTGCTCGCGTATTGCGTGGTGCAGGCCGCCATGTACGGGCTCTACGGCTTCACCGTGTCCTTCCTGCTCTCGACCTATGTCGGCCTCGAGGTGCCGTGGTGGGTCTGCAGCGTCGTCACCATGGTGCTGGTCATGGGGTGGGCGTGGCTGAACATCGAGATCGGAGCCCGCGTTCTCGCAGCCCTGGTCGCGCTCGAGATGGGTCTCCTGCTCGTGTTCGCCGTCGTCACCATCGTCAAGGGCGGCGGACCCGAGGGCTTCGGTGTGGCGGCTACCTTCTCCCCGTCCGCCCTGGTCGCCGGTGCTCCCGGCATCGCCTTCACCTTTGCCATCGCCTCGATGTTCGGTTTCGAGTCCACCGCCCTCTATGCGACCGAGGCCGTGAACCCGCGCCGCACCGTCCCGCGCGCCACCTACGTCTCCGTCGCTCTCGTCGCCGGGTTCTTCGCGTTCATCTCCTGGACCGTCGTGAGCTTCTACGGCGCCGGCCAGGTCACCGCAGCTGCCGGTAACGCCCTGCAGAGCGGCGACGCGACCTCGCTGGTGACCGGCGCGGTCGCAGCGAACCTCGGCGGGTGGGCCGGCGACGCGGTGAGCATCATCCTGGCAACCTCGCTGCTGGCCGGCATCCTCGCTTTCCACAACGCGATCAACCGCTACCTGCACTCGCTGGCCGAGCACGGTGTGCTGCCGGCCCGCGTGGCCTGGACCAACCGTCACGGCTCGCCGTACATCGCGGGCACGATCTCCACGGTCATCGCGATTCTGCTGGTGGTGCCGTTCGCGATCGGAGGCCTCGACCCGGTGCTCAACCTGTTCTCGTGGTTCGGAGGCGCGGCCGTGGCTGCCCTGGTGGTGCTCTACCTGCTGACCACCATCTCGGTGGTGCTGTTCTTCCGCGGTCAGCGCACCGAGGAGCCCCGCTGGAACACGACCGTCTCACCCGTCCTCGCGGGCCTGCTCATCCTCGCCGGCCTCGTGGTGCTCGTGTCCAACTTCCAGCTCCTGACCGGCGGCTCGGGCGCGACTGCGGTGCTCCTGCTGATGTCCGTCGTCGTGGTCTTCGTCGTCGGAGCAATCGTCGGTCGGGTCCGTGGAGACGCCGTCCCTGGGCGGGACTGACGTCGTCGGCACGCACGGTGGACCGCGCCCGCGAAGGGCGCGGCCCACCGGAACCGTCGCCGAGCACCCCGGCGGGTTGCCTCGCGTGGCTGTCACCAGGTGACGGCACTCACCAGGTGACGTCGAGGTGCTCCAGTTCGCGGAAGGAGTAGCTGGCTGCGTACGCGCGTTCGTAGCCGTCGGCGAGGCGCAGGGTCGGCAGGTGATCGAGGAGCATGTCGATGGCCGTCCTCACTTCGGTGCGGGCTAGTTGCGCGCCGGGACATTTGTGGATGCCGCTGCCGAACGCCAGATGGTCGCGCACGTTGGGGCGGTCGAGCTTGACGGTGTCGGGATCGGGGAAGCGTGTCTCGTCGCGGTTGGCTGATCCGAAGAGCAGAAACAGCGGTGTTCCTGCCGCCAGGGTCACGCCGTGCAGCGTGACCTCTCTGGTCGTGATCCGCATGAGGCCGCGGTGGGGGGCGTCGCGTCGCAGGGTCTCCTCGATGATCCGAGGCAGCAGGGCGCGGCGGCCGAGCGCGAGCTCCCACAGCTCCCGGTCGTTGTCGAGCATCAGCAGCAGGGCGTTGGTGATCAGGTCGCGGGTCGTGTCGATGCCGGCGGCGCGGAGCCCGCGGAACATGTAGTGCAGGTCCGCGCGGTCAACGGGGGGTACGTGGTCGGAGCCGTTGACGAGATCGGACATGAAGTCGTCGCGGGGCCGGGCGCGGCGTTCCTCGGCGAGGCGGTCGATGTAGTCCTGGTAGTCGTGCAACCGCCGGGCGGCGTCGACCTTCCCGTCGTCGGGCGCAAGTGGGTTGAACAGCAGACGGTAGTCATCGGACCACGCCTGGATCCTGTCGATGTCCTCGATCGGGGTCCCGAAGACGAGGCTCTCGACGTGCTGCACGTAGGGATCGGCGTATTCGTCGACGAGGTCGGCTCCGGTTCCGAACTCGAACGCCTCGACGAGCTCCCGGGCGCGCGTCTTCATCGCCGGGTGCTGGAGGCGGACCCGCCGTCCCGACAACGCGTGGTCGAGGACCCGGCGCAGCGGTCCGTGGACGGGTTCGTCGGTGTTGACCACGGTGGGCGCCTCGGGGATCAGACCGTCGAGCGCTTCGAGGACCTCGGGCGGATTGTCCCAGATGGAGGGGATCGCGTTCCTGGACGAGTAGGTGTCCGGGTCGCTCACGATCCGTTCGATGTCCTCGTACCGGCTGACCAGATACGCAACGAGCGCCGGGCTGAAAGTGATCGGTTGTTCTTCCCTGGACCACCGGTAGAACAGGTGGGGATTCTGCCGGTGCGGTGCCTCGAAGGGGTTGAAGTCGGACACCGGAACCGCAGCTGGGTTGGTCATCGGAGCTCCTCGAGCGGTGGGCTCTGCGCCCTGCGCCGGCACCCGCCCGGGTGTCGGCGGGAGGGTGGGTTCAGAGTTCGAGCACGAGCTTGGGGCAGGCGGCGCGGGAGACGCAGATGAACATGGTGTCGCTGGTCGCGCGTTCCTCCGGGGTGAGCAGGGAGTCGCGGTGATCGACCTCGCCGTGCAGGACCCGCGTCTCGCAGGTACCGCACGTGCCCTCCTGGCAGGAGGAGAGGACGAAGACCCCTGCCTCGTCGACGACGTCGAGGATGGAGCGGTCGGGGGGCACGGTGAGCGTGACTCCCTCCAGGGTCAGTTCCACCTCGAAGTCGCCGCTGAGCACGCGCTCGCCCTGCTCCTTGGGCGCGAAGCGCTCCACGTGCAGAGTGCCGGCGGGCCAGTCCGCGCACGCCGCCTCGACCGCGCTCAGCAGGGGTTCGGGGCCGCAGCAGTAGACCTTCGTGCCCGGTCGAGGTGTGCCGAGGATCCGCGGGAGGTCGATCAGTCCGACCTCGTCCTGTGGGTGGAGGTCGACGGTCGATCCATGCTCGGCCGTGGCCTCGAGCGTCTCGAGGGTGTCCAGGAAGGCCATGGAGGTCCGGCTCCGCCCGCCGTAGTGGAACTCCCACTGGGCGCCTGCTTGTTCGGCCGCGGCGGCCATCGGGAGGATCGGGGTGATCCCGATGCCGCCGGCGAGGAAGATGTACCGGGGGGCGGGGACGAGGGGGAAGTTGTTGCGGGGGCCCCGGACGTCGATCTCGTGG
The DNA here is from genome assembly GCF_050955885.1 of Actinomycetospora sp. CA-084318. Lineage (NCBI taxonomy): Bacteria > Bacillati > Actinomycetota > Actinomycetes > Pseudonocardiales > Pseudonocardiaceae > Actinomycetospora > Actinomycetospora sp. CA-084318. The sequence continues at coordinate 5,104,351 of NZ_CP192098.1, read as the reverse complement.
CCCTCGCGGACCTCGTCGTGGATGTAGGCGGACCCGCCGCGGCCGTCGGGTTCGCGCAGGACACCGATCTGCCAGGCAGTGCGGTTCTGTGGGTCCCCGCAGAGCGAGTACTGCCGGACGAGCCCGTCCGGCAGGATCAGGTCGACGTGCGCCCCCGGGGACCAGGCCGGTAGGTCGTTCCCGGCCGGGTGGCGGAGTTCGAGGACGACGACGCCGTCGGCGCCCACCGCTCGACGGTGGACGCGCAGCCGGAGGTCCTCCTCGTCACTGGCCACCTGCATCAGTTCCTCCTCGTTCGAGAGCCGGGATCGGCGTCGCCGGTGGTCGGTGGCCGTGGGTCGGCCGTGAGTTGGCCGTGATGTCAGGTGGTGGGCGCGGCCGCGAAGCGGCACGGGATCGAGCGGGGCTCGACCAGCGCGGTCCACGAGATCTCCCCATCGAGTTCGAGCCAGGGGCCGCACGCGAAGAGTTCTTCCACGGCCACACGGATCTCGAGCTGCGCCAGCGGCATGCCTGCGCAGCGGTGGATGCCCCAGCCGAACGCGAGGTGATCGAAGCTGCGAGGGCGGTCGAGGCGGAAGTCGGCCGGGTCGTCGTAGCGCTTGGGGTCCAGATTGGCCCCGCCGTAGAGCAGGTAGACGTGTTGGCCGGCGCGGATCAGCTGGCCGCCGATCTCGACGTCCTCTACGGCCGTGCGGGCGAACCAGCGCAGGGGGGTGGCGATCCGCAGGGACTCCTCGGTGGCACGAGCGATGAGCTCGGGGTCGGCGCGCAGCGAGCGTTGCAGATCCGGGTCGGTGACGATCCGCGCCAGGAGGCAGGCGATACCCCGCGCGGTCGAGTGGTGACCGCCGAACAGGATGGCGAAGATGGCACCCTGGATCTCGGTCATGTCGAGCTCGCCGCCGGACCCCTGGTAGGTCTGCACGATGCCGGAGAGCCAGTCGTCCCCGGGCTGCTCGACCTTGAGGGCGATGAGCCGGTCGAACACGTTGATCAGACGCGTGATCTCGTCCCCGCCGCCGTCGTCGGCCGGCTTCCGGTAGAGCAGCAACGCCTCGGTCAGGACGTCGACCTCCTGCTTGAGGTCGTCGGGTGCACCGACCAGGGAGAAGATGACGTCGAGGGGGAGCGGGAAGGCGAGATCCTCGGAGAGGTCGAGTCGGCCCTCGCTTCGTGCCCGCTGCAGCAGGCTGCGGGCGTGCCCGCGCACCATGGGCTCGAGCTTCGGGACGGTCGCGGCACTGACGGCCTCGCTCAGGGCGCGTCGGTGCACGGTGTGCCGGGGCCGGTCGTACTCGAGTGCGAAGACCTTGGGTCCGCCCCGGGCGGGAAACCGGACGCCCTCTCCCGAGATGAATCGTTTGGCGTCACTGGCGATGGCCTTGCACAGCGCGAAGTCCGAGACCGCCCATAGCCCACCGTTGTCCTCGGTCCAGGCGATCCCGCCGGCGTCGCGGATCTCGTCGAACAGCTGGACGTCTTCGAAGCGGAGCGCCTGGTCGGTGGTGTCGAAATGCACGACGGGGCATTCCCTGCTGGTCATCGAGACTCCTGTGTCCAGTGAAGAGGCCGAGGCTTGGCCGTCGAGTCGGTATGTGTCGCGGACGTGGACCGGGCCACGGCACGTCGCGGCCCGGTCCCGGAGTCGGTGCCCCGCAGCTCGCTCGCGACGGCTGCTCCCGGTGACGATGAGCCACGCGCTCGCCCGGACCGCAAGGGTGGGGCACAGCACCGGACCGGCCGGGGATGCCGCTCATCCCACCGGAGGGAGGCGATCGGCGCCTGCATCCGCCGTCGACATGCTGTGACGCTCACGACGGTAGTCGCTGGTGCGCAGTCGGTCAATATTACAACCGTCGGTCCACATATTGACCACGTCTGGCTCGGTCGCCGAGCTGCGTGATCGCCTTCAGTCGGTGGTGAGGACGATCTTCCCGAGCTTGCCGCCGGCGGCGAAGCGCTCGTAGGCCGCCGGGGCCTGGGCGAGGTCGAAGGTCTCGGCGACGGGCACGGTCACCTGGCCGGAGGCCAGGGCCGGGAGCACGGAGCGCTCCACTGCGCGGGCGGTCAATGCTTTCTGTTCGAGGGGTCGGGATCGCAGCGTGGAGGCCATCAGTCGGCCGCGCTTGTTCAGGAGTCGCGCGAGGTTGATCTCCGTCGTCGCGCCAGCTCCGATGCCGATGACCACGATCCGGCCGTTGAGGTCGATCGCCTCGAGATCCTGGGCGAGGTTGGGGGCTCCGACGAGCTCGAGGACGACGTCGAAGGGGCCGTGCTCGTCGAATCCCTCGGGAGCGACGACCTCGGCGCCGAGGGCCTGCACCTGGTCGCGTAGTCGGGGGTTGCGCACGGTCGCGGTGACGCGCGCGCCGGCGGCGCGGGCGATCTGGACCGCAGCGGTCCCGACCCCGCCAGCGGCCCCGTGCACGAGCAGCCGTTCTCCGGCAACCAGTCCGGCCTGGGTGAACAGGGCGTCGTGAGCGGTCGTGAACACCTCGGCGGTGCCGCCGGCCTCGGCCCAGGACAGTAGCGGTGGGACGGTCATCAGCACCCGCTCGTGGGCGACCGCGAGCTCGGCCTGGCCGCCCCCGCCGAGGATGCCCATGACTGCGTCCCCGACCGCGAAGCGGTGCGCAGCCGGCCCGCGCTCGACGACCTCGCCGGCGAGTTCGAGACCGGGGATGTCGGCCGGGACGCCTGCCGGGGCCGGATAACGACCGCGGAGCTGGTGCAGATCTGCACCGTTGAGGCCGGCGGCGCGGACTCGCACCAGGACTTCACCAGCGCTCGGACGGGGGTCGGTTCGCTCGGTGACGACGAGCTGTCCGTCGGAGATGGTGACGGCGCGCATCACAGGGATCCTTTCGGGACGGGTTGGCCCGCCGTGGACGCGGGCGTGGTGGGACAGGTCGCACGGGGCGGCGAGCACCGTGGCCCGCACTCGACGGGGAGCTCCCCGCATGGCTGGAGGCCTGGTCGAGAAGAGCGTCGTGACAAACGACAGCATCCGTGGATACGCTCGCTTGGTCAATATCGTGGACACCGGTCACAATATGGACCACCAAGGGAGCTGGCGCGGATGGAACTCATGGTGGGAAGCCTCGCCAAGATCGATCAGGTCGACCTCGTGCGGAAGGCCGAGGACCTCGGCGCCACCCACTTCGGCGTCGGGGAGGGCCCCGTCCTGTTCAGCGATCCGTACCAGTTCCTCGCCCTCGCGGCGCGGGAGACCAGCACGATCAAGCTCGGCACGTGGGTGACGAACCCCCTGACGCGGCTCGCTCCCACGACGGCGAACTCCTTCGCCACGCTCAACGCCCTGGCTCCGGGGCGGCTGTTCATGGGAATCGGGACGGCCAACAACGCCATGCGCTCCATGGGTCGCGACGTCGCGACCCTGCGCGAGCTCGAGCGCAGCGTCGAGGTGATCAAGGGGCTCCTCGCGGGACAACGGGTGACGCACTCGTGGCGCGGGCAGGACCGGGCGATCGAGTTCCTCGACACCGCGGGTCACTGGTACAACATCGACGATCCGGTGGAGGTCCTCTGGGCGGCGGGCGGGCCGAAGAGCCTGGCCCTGGCCGCGAAACACGCCGACTACGTCACCTACTGCCTCGGTCCGGACCCCGACATGATCGGCCTCGTCCGCCGGGAGCTGGACAAGGCGGTCGCCGACGCCGGCCGGCCCCCGGGCTCGGTGAAGTTGGTCGGGGTGAGCTGGTTCTACCTGTTGCAGTCCGGCGAGACGTGGCAGGACGCGGTCGACCACGGCTTCGGTTCGGCGCCCATCAGTTCCTGCCTGACCAACTTCGCGTTCATGCAGCGCCACGTCGACGAGCTCGGCGAGCCGATCGTCAACGCCTCCACGCAGGCGGCGATGGCCTACCTCGGCGACCCCAACAGCCCTGAGGCTCGGGACTACCTCAGCATCTGGTCGAAGTACCTCAAGGGGCTCGACCCGCGGCACCGCCCGCTGATCACCGAGGAACTCGTCGACTACTGGTGCCTCTACGGCACGCCCGACCATCTGCGGGAGAAGACCCGGCTCATGCAGGAGGCCGGTGTCGACCTGGTGGGGGTCATGCTCGCCAACCCGTTCACGGCCGGACGCGACCTCGCCGACATCGGCCGCACGATCCTCACCCCGGCCTGATCCGCCCGACGGTCTGGAGACCAACGATGGTGACCGATCCCCGCACGACGGCGTTCATCGCCGTGCACTTCCAGCACGACGTCGTCGGAGACACCGGCGCCATGGCCGGGCTGTTCCGCGAGCAGGTCGAGGCCCGCCAGGTCCTCGACGCGGCCGGCCGCCTCCTGCAGGCCGCGCGCTCGGCGGGCGCACCGACGGTCTACACCCGGGTGGCGTGGGCCCCGGACCTGTCCGACCTCGACGCCAATTCCCCGCTGCTCGGGATGGTGGCGCAGTCCCGATTCCTCATCGAGGGCACCCCGGGCGCGGAGATCGTGCCGGAACTCGCGCCGGGCGGCGCCGACCACGTCATGACCCACAAGCGGATCGGCGGCTTCTCCGCCTCCGGTCTGCAGGACTGGCTCCAGCAGCGTGGTGCGAGGACCCTCGTGCTGTTCGGAGTCGCGACGAACGCCTCGGTGGAGGGGACCGCACGCCAGGCCAGCGACCTCGGCTACCGCACCATCGTCGTGGAGGACGCGTGCTCGGCCGCCACGCCGGCGGCGCACACGCACTCCATCGAATCCCTCGCCCTGCTGGCCGAGATCTCGACCGTCGGGGACATCACGGCGGCGCTCAAGCCCGCCAACACCGCCGGGTGAACACCCGACCTGCTCGGTCGGACCGCGGAACTCATGACACCGCCCCAGAACCTGAAGAAGGCCTCATGACCTCGACCACCGCCGTCTTCTCCCCGTTCCAGCCGGTCGACGGCTTCGACACCGACGTCGTCGTGATCGGCCTCGGGCCGGCAGGAGGGACCGCTGCGCTGGCTCTCGCGACCTACGGAGTGCGCGTCCACGCGGTCACGATGTTCCCCTGGGTGGCCAATACACCGCGGGCGCACATCACCAACCAACGAACCATGGAGGTGCTGCGCGATCTCGACGTGGAGGAGGAGGCGCAGCGCTACGGCACGCCGTGGGACCAGATGGGCGACACGCTCTTCGCCGGAGGGAGCCTCGCGGGCGAGGAGATCGCGCGGATGCGGACCTGGGGCACCGGACACCTGCGGCAGAGCGACTACGTGCAGGGCAGCCCCTGCACCATGATGGACCTTCCGCAGCCGCTGCTCGAGCCGCTGCTGATCAAGAATGCCGCCGAACGCGGCGCGATCATCAGCTTCAACACCCTCTACCTCTCGCACACCCAGGACGCCGACGGCGTCACCGTGCAGTTCCAGGACACCCGCACCGGCGCCACCTTCTCCCAACGGGCTCGTTACCTGCTGGCCTTCGACGGCGCCCGGTCCCAGGTCGCCGCGGACATCGGGTTGCCGTTCGAGGGCGTGACGGCCCGCGCGGGCACGGTCTACCTCTGGTTCAAGGCCGACCTGAGCCGCCAGGTCGCCCACCGACCCAGCATCATCCACTTCGCCTTCAACTCGCAAACCAGCTTCGGTGAGATCGGCATGGGGCTGTTCCGGGCCATCACACCGTGGCACGAATGGATCCTCGGCTTCGGATTCGACCTGGAGAAGGGCGAGCCGCAGATCTCCGACGACGAGGCGCGTCACCTCATCCGCACTCTGGTCGGAGAATCCGAGCTCGAGATCGAGCTGATCAAGAAGTACGTCTGGTACGTCAACCAGCAGCACGCCACCAACTACCAGGCCGGACGGGTCTTCTGTGGCGGGGACGCCGTCCACCGCCACCCGCCGACGAGCGGGCTCGGGTCGAACACCTCGGTGCAGGACGCGTTCAACCTGGCGTGGAAGGTCGCCTTCGTCGTCCAGGGCCACGCCGCGCCCTCCCTGCTCGACTCCTACACACCGGAACGCGCGCCGGTCGGTGCGCAGGTCGTCGCCCGGGCGAACCAGTCACGCAAGGACTATGCCGCGGTGCGCCGGTGGATCACTCCCGGCACCGACGACCCGGTCCGCGACGGGATGGACAAGCTGCGGGAGGCGACCCCCGAAGGGGTCGCCCTGCGCGAGGAGCTCTACGAGGGGCTCGAGCTGAAGAACACCGAATTCAACGCCCAGGGTGTCGAGCTCAACCAGCGCTACGAGTCCGCCGCGGTGGTCCCCGACCCCACCGCCGGCCCCGAGCAGTGGCCGAGGCACCCGGAGGTCTATCTGCAGGCCACCACCCGGCCCGGGGCGAAGCTCCCGCACACGTGGTTGGTCGGGGCGGACGGTCACCGGCTCTCCACCCTCGACGTCGTCGGGAAGGGTCGCATGACACTGCTCACCGGCATCGGCGGCGTGGCGTGGAAGCGCGCCGCCCAGAAGCTCGACCTGCCTTTCCTGCGCACGGTCGTCGTGGGCGAGCCGGGTGCGGCCGACCCCTACGGGAACTGGCGTCGCGCCCGCGAGGTGTCCGAGGCCGGCGCGATCCTCGTGCGACCCGACGGCTACGTCGCGTGGCGCCACACCGGTGCCGTGTGGGACGACGACCTGGCGCTGGAGGAATTGCAGGCCGCTCTCGACGCGGTCGTGGGCAGCGCCGAGCTGCACGGAACCCCGGAGCCGGGCGCCGAGGTGCACGGAGCCGACCTGAGCCCCGCGACGGGGCTCCGGTGATGCGTGAGCAGATCCTCGCTCCCGACGAGGTGGGCGTACCGCGACAGGAACAGGGAGACGACAGCGTGAACGACGTCTGGAGCATCGACCCCCGGAGTGGTCAACGGCGGATCGCGGTCGCGTCGTCAACCGAACCGGCGCAGGCCGACGCCGTCGCCGAGCGCGCCCACGAGGTGGGCGCGGAGCTGCTCGACGCGGGCCGTTCGGTCCGCGCGGAGGTCCTGCGACGGGTCGCCGCGCAGTTGGAGCAGCGCGCCGAGTCGCTCGTCCCGACCGCCGACCGCGAGACCGCGCTCGGCAGCACGCGCCTGACGGCGGAGCTGACCCGCACGATCGGGCAGCTGAGGCTGCTGGCCGATGCCACCGCCGAGGGCTCGTACCAGGAGCCCGTGATCACCGCGCCGGACCCGGATGCCCAGCCCCCGGTGCCCGGCCTGCGCCGCATCCTCATCCCGCTGGGGCCGGTCCTCGTGTTCGGGGCCGGGAACTTCCCGCTCGCGTTCTCCGTGCTGGGCGGTGACACCGCCGCTGCGGTGGCGGCCGGGTGTCCGGTGGTGTTCAAGGTTCATCCCGGGCACCCGGAAACGTCCTTGCAGACCGTGGAGGCCTGGCGGGCGGCGGCGCGTGAAACCGGCGTCCCCGCCGACGTCGTGCAGGTCGTCTTCGGCGACGAGGCCGCCCGCCGCCTGATCCAGCACCGCCGAATCCGGGCTGTGTCGTTCACCGGGTCGCTCGCCGTCGGGCGGGAGCTGCACGACCTCGCCATGAGCCGGCCCGAACCGATCCCGTTCTACGGTGAGTTGGCGGGGGTCAACCCGTTCGTCGTGACCAAACAGGCCGCCCGGGACCGCGGTGCGGACATCGGGCGCGGCGTGGCGGCGTCGTTCACCCAGGGAGCGGGTCAGTTCTGCACCAAACCGGGCCTGCTGTTCATCCCCGAGGGTCCGGGGGGAGATCGCCTGGTCGAAGCAGCGAGCCGGCACGTTGCCGAGCTGCCCCCGGCGACGATGCTCAGCGAGGGGACCCGACTCAACTACCAGACCGGGCTGGACGAGCTGACCGCGAACCCGCAGGTGACGACGGTGGCGATGGCCGGGAACCCCAGCGAGGACGTCGGCGGGGGGTTCGTCGCGCAGGCCGCGCTGCTGGAGACGTCGGTGGACAAACTCGACCCGGCGATCCTGCGGGAGTGCTTCGGCCCGCTCTCGGTCGTCGTCCGCTATCAGGAGATCTCTGACGTGCTCGCCGTGATCGAGGAACTCGACGGTGGGCTGGCGGCCGCCATCCACGCCGCCGAGGACGAGACCGAGCTCGTCGCCACCCTCACCCGGGCGGTGCTGCCCAAGGTCGGCCGGGTCGTCTACGACGGCTACCCGACGGGCGTGGCGGTCAGCGCGGCGATGACCCATGGCGGCCCGTGGCCGGCGACCACCAACGCGTTGCACAGCTCGATCGGCCCGAGCGCGCTGCGTCGGTTCCTGCGCCCGGTCACGTTCCAGAACGCCCCGGCGGCCGCGCTACCGGCCGACCTGCAGGATGCCGGCTGAGCCCGACCTCACGACCGAGCAGGGAGGCGGGCCGGGAAGCAGTCCGGCCCGCCGTCACCCGCTCGCGCCGGCGTTCAGTACGCGACCTTGCCTCCGATTCGTTCGGCGAAGGACTCGGCGAAACCGCGCAACTCGTGTCCAGCCTCCGCAGGGTGCTGCGGGGTCGCGCTGTCGGGGAAGGTGAAGCTGATGGCGATGAGCTCGTCAGCTCGCCGCGGGGTGCGGACGGCCACCCCGAAGCAGTGCAGGCCGGGAACGATCTCACCCGCCTCCTCGGCATACCGACGCGCGCGGGTCTCGTCGAGCTCCCGCCTCAGGTCGGCGACCGTGGCCACCGACCGGCTGGTCAGCGTCTCCAGGACGCCGTCGGCGGGTAGGAGGGCCTCGAGCTGCTGGCGGTCCAGGCCCGCGAGCAGCGCTTTGCCGTTGGCCGTGCAGGAGGCGGGAACCGACCGGCCGATCTCCGAAGCCAGGCCGAGGTTGAGCGGCACCTGACCGTCGTGTCGCGCGAGGTAGACGACCGTGAGCCCGTCGCCGAGCACGCCGAGCTGCACGGTGTGCGGTGCAGTGGGGTACACGGACTGGCAGAGGTCATAGAACTCCTCGACCTCGACGACGCTCTTCAGATAGGCGTTACCCAGTTCTGCGAGCCTGTTGCCCAGCTGGTAACCCGAGGGGCCCCGCCGCAGGAGCCCTTCCTCCACCATGGCGCCGCACAGGTTGAGCACCGTGGACTTCGGGACCCCGACGAGCCGGCTGAGCTCACTGGGGCCGAAGGCCTGCTTCGGCTTCTCGGCGAGCAGGGCGAGGATCGCGGCTGCCCGCGTCAGGGCCGGGGACGGCGATCGTCGCCCCGGCATCTCTTCTTCGCTCACGAACCCTCTCCTCCGACCCGCGTGCGGGGGCTCGGTCGGAGGGGAGCGTCGCGTCGCGTGTCAGTCGGCCGACGCAGGATAACCACGGCCGGGATAGTCGAAGCCGCCCAACGCGAGGTGGCTGCGGGATTTGTCCTGCGGAGACGCGTAGTAGGCGCGGATCTCGGTGATCAGTCCGTCGCCGTCGAACTCGTACCACTCGGTGCCTCGCAGGACGACGTCCGCGGCCCGCTTGAAGTGCGTCCACTCGGACACGGCCACTCGGCGGTCGACGTCGATGGCCAGGGCGTCGACCGTCCAGGCCGACCGACCGGCACGAACCGCCTCCGCCCAGCGCTCGGCGATGTAGCGACCTCCTCGCCAGGGGCCGTCGTACATGTCCGGCGGGAAGTAGTGCACGGCGTCCGCGCTCATGTGCGACGCGATCGCATCGGCATCCCCCGACGTGCACGCGTCCATGTACTCCCGGACACGGCTCTCGAGCTGTGCGGTGGACAGGGTCATCAGGGTTGCACCTCGTTCTCGCCGACTCTGGACACCCCCGAACGTAGGTCGTACGCTCATTATGGTCAATATGTTGCTCTGTCGGTCCAAATACTGGCCGACATCCGGACGCGCAGCGAGGAGTCGTCCCCCATGGAGCCAGCGTCGCAGCGGTTCTCCTCCACGGCCGTGTGGCCGAACATGAACGACTTGGAACTCACGACCCGCTACATCGACGTCGTCGGGTGGCGCACGCGGGTCCTGGAAGTGGGCGAGGGCCGGCCGCTGGTCCTCATGCACGGCAGTGGAGGACACCTCGAGGCCTACCTGCGCAACCTGCGCGCCCTCTCGGAGCACTTCCGGGTCATCGCCTACGACTTCCCCGGCCACGGGTACACCTCTCTGGCGACCGAGGACCTCGAGCTCCCCACCTACGTCGAGCACCTCCTCGCGCTGCTCGACACCCTCGGCATCGACAAGGCCAGCCTCGACGGCGAGTCCCTGGGTGGCTGGGTCGCCATCAAGTTCGCGGCCCGCCACCCGGAGCGGGTCGAGCGCATCGTCCTGAACACACCCGGTGGCACGATGGCCCGACCGGAGGTGATGAGGCGCATCCGCAGCCTCAGCCAGGAGGCTGCTGACGACCCGACCCCGGAGCGCATCCGACGCCGCCTGGAGTGGCTGATGGCCAGTCCGTCCTCGGTCACCGACGAGCTGGTCGACCTGCGCCGCGGGGTCTATTCCCGGCCCGGTTTCGCACGCTCGATGAGCCACATCCTGTGTCTGCAGGACCCCGAGATCCGGCGTCGCAACCTGATCACCGACGACGAGCTCGCCGCGGTCGAGGCGCCGGCGTTGGTGCTCTGGACCACCCACGACCCCTCCGGGCCGGCGCAGGCGGGCAAGGAAATGGCCTCGAAGATCCGCGGCGCCGAATTCGCCCTGATCGAGGACGCCGGTCACTGGCCGCAGTGGGAGCAGACCGAGAAGTTCGACTCGCTCATGCTCGAGTTCCTCGGCGCCGTGCCGGTCAGCGCATGAACACCTCGGGAGCGGCCTCGCCGGCAACGAACGGCCACCAGGGCCCCACGATCGCGGCCGTGTCGATGTCGCACAGTCCCAAGATGAGCGCGGACGTCGACCACCGGGAGGGCCTGGAGTTCCGAGCCGGCGTCGCGCAGGTCGTCAAGGCCGTCGCCGCATACGACCCGACCCTGGTCGTGTACTTCGGCCCCGACCACCTGCGAGCCCTGGCCGGCATCGCGCCGTGCTTCACCGTCGTCGAGCAGGCCCGTGGCTACGGTGACTGGGGCACGCCCGAGGAGGACTACGACGTCCCCCGGGATCGGGCCGTCGAGCTCACTCACGCGTTGGCAGGCCATGGCATCGACATCGCGTGCGCGGACTCGCTGCGGCTCGACCACGGATTCGGTCAGTCCACCGAGGAGCTGTTCGGGTCGCTGTCCGCGGTCCCGATGGTTCCCATCGTGATCAACTGTGTGGACCGGCCGATCGCCACCGCCGCCCGAACCGCCGCCCTGGGTGCAGCGGTCGGGGAGTGGTTGCGGGGTCACGTCGGGGCCGATGAGCGGGTGCTGGTGGTCGGCTCGGGCGGGCTGTCGCACACCCCGCCGTCGCTCGTGCCGGGTGCCCGCGACTTGAGCGAACCCCAGCGCCAGCAGCTCATCACCGACAACATCGCGACCGCTGCCGAAGCGATCAACACCGACTGGGACTACCGCATGCTCGCGATGCTCGCCTCCGCCCACGAGGACATGGCCGGACTCAACCCTGAGGACCTCGCGCCCGGCGGCGGCGGCGGCCAGGAGATCCGGACCTGGATCGCCTCGGCCTTCGCCTGCGCTCGTCCCCTGCAGACCGTCGCCTACCAGCCCGTACCCGAGTGGATCACCGGCATGGGCATCGCGGCGAGCAAGAACCTCCTCGGCGCCTGACGTCACCCATCACCGAGCCCGCGTGCGGCGGCTCTCGGCTCGACCGTCGGGCCATGGCCGCGTGGGTCCATGAGCAGGACAGCTGCAGCTGGACGGACATGATGACGACGTGCACGGACCCTCTTCTCCCGGTGTCCTGGAGCGAGTCAGCTCTGAGCAGATCTGTCGGCCCAGAACGGCGCCCGGAGCTCGCGGTGCGCCAGCTTGCCTGCGTGCGTCCGGGGGAGGTCGGGGACGAATTCGTAGCGTCGGGGCACCTTGTACCGGGCGAGGCGCTCACGGCAGTGGGCGTCCAACGAGCTGCTGTTCGCGTCGACGCCCGCGCGCAGGACCACGAAGGCGCACACCAATTCGCCCCAGGTCTCGTCCGGGATGCCGATGACGGCCGCCTCCACGACGTCGGGATGCGAGACCAGGACGTTCTCGATCTCCGTGGGGAAGACGTTGATCCCGCTGCTGAGGATCATGTTCTTGCGGCGGTCCGTGATGAACAGGTAGCCGTCCTCGTCGAGGTAGCCCATGTCCTCGACGGTGTGGAACTCACCGCGGAAGGCCGCCGCCGTGGCGGCCGGGTTCTTGTAGTACTCGACCCCCGTGTGCCAGCCGCGGCTGTAGATGGTGCCCACCTGGTTCGGCGCACACTCGACGCCGTCGTCGTCGAGAATCTTCAGCTCGACCCCGAGCGGGGGGACGCCGGCGCACATCTCCTTGCGGCGCTGGTCCTCCGGGTACAGCACGGCGGGGATCCCGCTCTCGGTGGCTCCGTAGGCCGAGCACAGGTCGGCGTTCGGGAAGAAGTCGAGGATCCGGTGCGTGGTCGTCGTCGAGGCCGCCGACCCTCCGACGATCACCAGTCGCATCGAGCTCATGTCGTGCTCGCCGTTCGAGGCGTTGAGGATCAGGTTGTACAGGGAGGGGGCCGAGATGAAGAAGGCGCTGGCTCGAGCGGGCGCACGCCGCGCTGCCGGGGATCGCGGAGTCCGACGAGGAGCCGGTCGCGCGTCTGCGACGCTGGCTCTGGGCCCTGTTCGACGCCAAGCGCGCGAAGGCCCTCGACGACCCGGAGCTGTTCGCGACCTACGAGGTCCTCGTCTCGGAGCAGGCCGACGTGGTCGCGGACCACCTCGACGAGCTGGTCGGCCAGCTCGAGCGGATCGTGGCCGACGGCGCGGTCGTCGGCACGTTCGCCGCAGCGAACCCCCGACGGACGGCCCGCGCTCTCTTCCACGCCCTGTCGCGCTTCCATCACCCCGCCTACGCGGCCGCGTGGGCGGCGCCGGGAGCGGTCGAGGACTTCGAGGCCGTCGTCGACCTCGTCCTCGACGGGCTCGTCCGACCGGCATGAGCGTTCTCGGTCGTCGGGCGGGGCCCGGCAGTCCCGTCGAGGTCCGCGGCCGTGGCTCCGTATTCCACGACCGACCCGGTCGCCTGCCGGGCCGCAGTCGGCGGCGAGTACCGCGTTGATGCTCGGGACGGCCCGCCCGGGGTTCGTCGCCTCGTTCCGCGCGGGCCGTCGACGGCCTCGGGCGTGAGCCGGCGGGGTATGGAAGAGACCGTGAGCACACTCGATCATGCTGGTCTGACCGTGGCCGACCTCGACGCCGCCAGCTCCTTCTTCCGGGAAGTCCTCGGATTCACCGAGGAGCGTCGGGCCCACCTCACCGGCGCGTTCGCCGCCGATGTCGTCGGCGTCCCCGGCGCCGACATCCACACCGCGATCCTGACCGACGGCGCCTCGCGCGTGGAGTTGCTCCACTACGCGGCGCCTAGGCAGGCTGACCACACACCGACCGGGCCGGAAGTGCCCGGTTCGATGCACGTGGCGGTGCGGGTGGACGATATCGAGGCGGTCGTCACCGAGGCAGCCGCTCACGGCTTCACCCCCCGTGGCCGGGTCGCGACGATGCCCGGCGGCCCCCGCGCGGGCACGCGCTTCATTTACCTGCGCGACCGCACCGGAGCAACGGTGGAGCTCATCGAGCCGGCGTAGCGCAGGGTTGATGGCAGCCGATCCGAACGCTGCCGGCAGCGTCGGCCTCGCCGACCGGGCCGACACCGGAAGTGGCTGTCCGGTGCTCATCCCCAGCGCCCGCTCGAGGGCCGGCGACGGGACCACGGCCGCTACACCGCGGGCTACGAGGAGGTCGGCCTGGTCGTGCCGCCCGACGAGGTGGCCGACGGCGCCGGGAGTCGTGGGCTCAGGGGGTGGCCAACGTCGTCACCGGGTTCTTCGGCGGCATGGGCGGCTGCGCGATGATCGGCCAGACGATGATCAACGTCCGCTCCGGCGCCCGGACCCGGGTCTCGACGTTCCTCGCCGGGGTGTTCCTGTTGATCCTGGTCGTGGCGCTCGGCGACGTCGTCGCCCGTATCCCGATGGCGGCGCTGGTGGCCGTGATGGTGATGGTCGCGGTGGGCACCTTCGACTGGCACAGCGTCGCCCCGGCCACCCTGCGCCGGATGCCGACCAGCGAACTGGTCGTCATGGCCGCGACCGTCGTGCTGACCGTGGCCACCGACAACCTCGCGATCGGCGTCGTCGTCGGCGTGCTCGTCGCCATGGTGCTCTTCGCCCGCCGTGTCGCGCACCTCGTCGAGGTCGACGGGGTGCTCGACCCGGACGGGACCGTGAAGGTCTACCGGGTCCGCGGGCAGCTGTTCTTCGCCTCGAGCAACGACCTGACCTTCCAGTTCGACTACGCGAACGACCCCGACCGCGTCGTCATCGACCTCTCCGAGGCTCACGTCTGGGACGCCTCCACGGTCGCCGCGCTGGACGCCATCACCACCAAGTACGCAGCCCGCGGGGTCGACGTCGCCATCGTCGGCATGAACGAGAACAGCCAGGCCCGACACGACAAGCTGGCCGGCAACCTCGCCGGGAGCCACTGACGGGAGGACACCGCCCGGGTGGACGCGCACGAGACGCCCACGCGACGACAGTGATTCAATTTCGCGCACCCGAGGTACGTGAGCAGGGAGTCGGACGTGGGTCAGTGGTGGACGCCCGAGTGGCGCGACGAACTGCGTCGTGTCGTGCTCGACGCCCCGCCCGACGCGGCGGTGGCCGTGGTGGCCCGTCGGGTGAGCGAGAGCGTCGGTGCCGCCGTCGAGATCCGGCTGTCCGACCGGGCCGGGTGGGACCTGCACCCGGTGGCCGCGTCCGGCGCGGAGCCCGACCAGCTCGAGACGTGGTCCCTCGACCGGGGCGTGGCGGCGGACGCGCTGTGGACCCGGACCGTCGTCCGGGAGCCGGGATCCGGCGCGGTGCACGTGCCGATCACCGCGCGCGGCACCGCCTACGGGGTGCTCACGGTCTGCGGCCCGGGCTCCGCGGGCCCGGGTGATCGGGTCGACGACGACCGGCCGTGGGCGGCGCTCGGTCAGGTCGTGGCGCTGGTGGTCGGGCAGGCCGGGCAGGCCACCGACGCCTGGGAGGTGCGTCGCCGGGCCTCGTCGTACACCGTGAGCGCGGAGATGCAGTGGCAGCAGCTGCCGCCGACGTCGCTCGTCGCCGACGGGGTCGAGCTGCACGCGCTGATCGAGCCGGCGCCCCGCGTCTCCAGCGACCTGTTCGACTGGTCGATCGACCGCGGCAGGCTCTGGCTCGCGGTGCTCGATGCGGACGGGCGGGGGCTGTCGGCATCGTTGTCGGCATCGGTGGCCCTGGCCGCGTTGCGCCACGCCCGCCGGTCGGGCCTACCGCTCGGCGAGCAGATCTCGCTCGTCGACCAGGCGGTGTACGACCAGTTCCGGGGCCGTGCGGTGGTCCGGGCGGTCGTGGTGGAGATCGAGCCCGGGGTGGGCGCGCGGATGGTCGCTGCCGGTGACCCGGTCGCGGTCCCGCGGGTGTTGCGCCGCCGGAGAGGCGAGGTCGTGGAGCTGGCGGCCACCGAGAACGAGGACCTCGGCCTGTTCGACCGCTCGCAGTACGTCGAGCAGGCGGTGGAACTCGAGGACGGCGACGATCTGCTCGTCGTCACCGACGGCGGCCCGCAGGCCGGGCAGGACGAGCAGTTCGGCATGGCCGCCGTCGTGCAGCACTTCGCGACGATGCGGGCGCCCGCGGCCCTGCCGCGTCGGTTGCTCGACGACCTGCGTCGTCACGTGGGCGGCGACCTGGTCCAGGACGCCACGGCCCTGGTGGTCAGTCTCCGGCGCTGATCGCGCTCCGGGTCGTCGGAGTCCCCTGAGCACCGACCCGTGAAGCGGCGTCGGCGAGGCTGCGGGCGGCGGCGAGGAGACGCCGGCGATCGCGGTCGCTCATCACCGCCAGCACCCGGGAGAGACGTTCCGCGCGGGCCCGGGCGAGATCGGCGAGGATCTCCCGGCCGGCCGGGGTCAGGTCCAGGAGGGTCGCGCGGCGGTTGGCCGGCGAGGCGCCCCGGGTGATGAGACCCGCGGCGGCGAGTCGGTCACTCAGTCGACTCGCGGTCGAGGGCAGCAGCCCGAGGTCCTCGGCCAGGACCGAGACGTGACACGGGCCGGCCGACTCGAGGGACTGCAGCGCGCGCAGGTGGACCGGGGACACCCGCTCCTCGAGCTGCTCGCCCGCCGAGACCGACGCGTCGACGACCGGCCGCAGCGCGAGCTCCAGCGCGACGGCGTCCTCGACGAGTTCGGGCGACGACGCCCCCGCGGCCGGGGGCGGCGACGGCTCAGGAGGCACCGTCCAAGCCTGCCATGCCCGTGCGGGTGCTCGAACCCCTCACCGTTAGGTGCGCTGCATAAACGTCGTGCTGTCGTCTACTTCGCCATATCTGCATGTCGTGCATTCTGCACGAACTCGTGCTCCGATGGCCGTGGGTCCCGAGGCGTCGAACGCTCGTCGATCCAGCAGACCCGTTGTCTTCGAGCGAGGAGTTCGTCATGGCACTGACCGTGCCCGGCCCGGTTCTGGCCGCGGCCACACCGCAGGGGGAGTTCGCGGCCGAGATCGCCTACAGCCCCGGCATCTGGCACCTGATCGAGTACTCGTTCGTCGTCGCCGGGTTCGCGCTCGCGGCGGGCTGCGTGTACAGCCTCATGGGCCGCAACGAGGTGGCGACGAAGTACCGCGCCGCGGTCCACGGGTCGGCGCTGCTGCAGGGCGTGGCCGCGCTGGCCTACCTCGCGCTGATCATCACGTGGAACTCGGGCTTCGACTACGTCAACGGGCTCTACGTGCCCGCCGCGACCGAGCGGTTCGACGGCGGGCTGCGTTACGCCGACTGGTCCGTGACCGTGCCGCTGCTCGCGGTGGAGCTGCTCGCGGTGTGCGCGATCGCCGGGAAGGCCCTGAGCCGGGCGCGGGCCATCGCGGTGGTCTCCGCGTTCGGGATGATCGTCACCGGGTTCCTCGGGGCGTCGGTCTTCGACAACGGGACCAGCACCCTGTGGCTCAACGTCTGGGCCGCGATCTCCACGGTGTTCTTCCTGGTGCTCTACGGGGTGCTGGGCAAGGCCGTCGCCGACAGCCGTGGTGCTCTCTCCGCCGGGACCTTCACCAGCCTGCTCCGCTCGACGATCGTGCTGTTCGCGATCTTCGGGGCGTACCCGCTGCTCTACCTGGTCCAGGTCCTCGTCGGACCGAACTCGAACCTGGTCGCCTGGGCGGTGGTGGTGCAGGTCGGCTTCTCCTTCTCCGACATCATCGCCAAGGTCGGGTTCGGCGTCATGATCCACCGGGTGGCCAAGCTGCGCACCGCCGAGGACCTCGAGGCCGGGACCACGACCCACGACGAGCCGGTCTGGATCGCCCACGAGCTGCAGGCCGCCCCTCGGCCCGCGCTCGCCGAGGCCCTCACCGGCACCGGGTCGGTCCTCACCGGCGCCGGCGCCGGCAACGGCGTCGGCAACGGGCGGCGGGGCAGCCACGAGGCCGCGGGGCGCTGAGCCCTGGCCCTCACCAGCGGCGTCGCCCGGACCCGTTCCCCGGGTCCGGGCGACGCCGCCGCCTCGTCCGGCCCGGCCGGCGCGCTGCGCGGGGCCACGGTCGTCTCCGTCGTCGCGGTCGTGGCCGTCATCGCCGTCCAGCTGCTCGCACCGGGCACGTGGTCCCGGTGGCCGTGGGCACCGCTGGCGGTCGGGCTGCTCGCCGGGCTACCGCACGGCGCCCTCGATCACCTCGTGCCGTGGTGGAGCGCGGCGACCGGGTCGTGGACGCGACGCCGGATCGCACGCACCACGATGCTGATGGCTGCCTACGCCGCCCTGGCCGTCCTGGTGTTCCTGCTCGCCCGGCTCTGGGCGACCCCGGCACTGCTGGTCCTGCTCCTCGCGTCCGTCGTGCACTTCGGCACCGGGGAGAGCAGCGTCGGCGACCTGCGCGTCGGCGCCCGCGGTCCCGCCGGCCGCTGGATCGGGCCGGGAACGGCGATGGTGCTCGGGCCCTTCGTGTTCTGGCCGGCCACCGTGCGTCCGGTCCTCGAGATCGTCGCCCCGGGCTCCGCCGCCGTCCTGCTCGGCTCCACGGTCCTGCGCGTCGGGGCGGTCGTCGTCGCGCTGGCCGTCCTCACCTCCGCCGTCGCCTGTGCCCGTGGGCGCCGCTGGGGCGAGCTCGCCGAGCTCGCCCTGCTCGTCGCCGTGGTCCTGCTCGTGCCCCCGCTGGCGGCGTTCGGCGTGTACTTCGGGGCCTGGCACGGACTGCGCCACCTCGCCCGGCTCGTCGACCTCGACCCCGCCAACCAGGAGGATCTGCGCAGCGGGCGCCTCCTGCGGCCCTGGCTGCGCATCGCAGCCGCCGCCGCGCTCCCGACCGGCGCCGTGCTCGTCGTCTTCGTCGTCCTGCTGCTGACCCCGGGCATGGTTCCCGGGCTCCTCGGCGCCGCCGTGTCGACCGGGTTGTCCGTGGTGCTGGCCCTCACCGTCCCGCACATGATCGTCGTCGCCGGGCTGGACCGCCGCAGGCGGGCCGAACAGCCCCGGCCCCGGACGCAGGCACGATCCGACACGACGTCCGGACGGTCCCGTCGCTGACGGCGAGGTCGCCCTCGTGATCGAGAGATCCTGCAGAGGTCGGTGCGAGCAGCCGTCAGACGTCCCGTTGGTAGACGTCGGGAATGCCGTCGGCGTTCGCGTCCAGTCGTTCCTCGTCGCGGATGCGGCGGTAGACGCGGGCGCGGGCTCGCAGGACGACGGTGGCCAGCAGCGCGGAGATCAGGGAGCCGGCCAGCACGCCGATCTTGACCATGTCGTCCTGCGGGGTGCCGGTGCCGAAGGCCAGCTCGCCGATGAGCAGGGACACGGTGAACCCGATCCCGGCGAGAAGCGACAGGCCCAGCACGTCCCACCACGACAGGTCCTCGGCGAGCCGGGCGCGGGTGAACCGCTGCACCAGCCAGGTCGCGCCCAGCACGCCGACTGCCTTGCCCACGACGAGCCCGACGACGATACCCAGCGTGACTCGGCTGGTCAGCGCGCTGGCGGCGCCTCCGCCGACGACCCCGACCCCCGCGGCGAAGAAGGCGAACACCGGGACGGCGACGCCGGCGGACAGTGGCCGCCAACGGTGCTCGAAGTGTTCCGCGAGCCCGGGCCCGGATCCCTCGGCGCGGCGGACGACGGGGACGGCGAAGCCGAGCAGGACCCCCGCCACGGTGGCGTGGACACCCGACTCGTGGACGAGCACCCAGGTCAGCAGGGCCAGTGGCAGCAACAGCCACCACCGACGGACCCGGCGTTGGACCAGCAGGGTGAACAGTGCCAGCGGCGGGAGGGCGAGCAGCAGCGGGACGACCGAGAGGTCGTCGGTGTAGAAGATCGCGATGATCGTGATCGCGAGCAGGTCGTCGACGACGGCGAGGGTGAGCAGGAAGGTGCGCAGCGCGTCGGGCAGGTTCGTCCCGATGATCGCGAGGATCGAGAGCGCGAAGGCGATGTCGGTGGCGGTGGGGATCGCCCAGCCGTCGAGGCCGTCGGTCCCGAGATTGATCAGGGTGTAGAGGACCGCGGGGACGATCATGCCCCCGACCGCGGCCGCGACCGGGAGAGCGGCCCGGGCCGGGTCGCGCAGGTCCCCGGCCACGAACTCGCGCTTGAGTTCGAGACCGGCGACGAAGAAGAAGATCGCCAGGAGGCCGTCGGCGGCCCAGGTGGCAAGACTCAGGTCCAGATGCAGCGACGCCGGGCCCACCGTGAGGGCTGCGAGGTCGGTGTAGGCCTGCGCCCACGGGGAATTGGCCCAGATCAGGGCGATCGCGGCGGCGCCGACGAGCAGGGCACCGCCGACCGTCTCGCGGCGCAGCACGTCGCCGATCCGACGCTGCTCGCGCCACGTGCCGCGGGCGAACAGGTGGGGACGGTTCACGGGTGACCTCCGGGCAGGCGTCGGCTCGACGCCGACCAGACTTCCCGGCACACCACGCAGGACCCTACGGGTCGTGGCACGTCCGAGCCGATCGAGCGGACGACGTCACACCCCGCATCACGGTCTTCGTCAGGAGGCTGCAACGTCATGTCGGCCCCCGGACGAGGTCGGCCGTGCTGTGCTGGAGTCCGACCGTTCGAGAGGAGACCGATCGATGAGCCTGCTGGGCAACCTCCGTGATCTCATCGGGGACCTTCCCGACGAGGCCCCACCGCCGCCCCGCGAGCAGCGGGCGGTCGAGGTCCGGGGACGTCGCTGCCGGACCCTCACGAAGCGCTCAACATGCGGCAGGCCGGGACCGACGCCGCCTCGTCGGTGAGGTTCACGGGCAGAGCGAGGTCCCGCAGGACGGTCGGGCCGGGCAGCGGGAGGGCCGACCGTGCCCGTTCGAGCCCGCCGACGAGGGTGGCGTCGGAGTTCGCGGGGATCGCCGCCAGCGCTTCGCGCTGCTCCCGGAGCGACGCTGCCCGCTCCCGCAGCAGGTCGACGACGGTCGCGGTGGTGGACTGGCCGTTGTCGACGGGCGCCGGCCCCGCACGGTTGACGCCGGCGGCGGAGGCGTCGAGAGCGGTCGCCCGGTCCTCGAGGTAGGCGACCATGCGATCCCGCGACCCGGCCAGGTCACCCGGCACGGTCGCCGGGACCGGCACGGTCGAACGGACGGCGGGCGCCAGCGCGGAGCAGACCTGGCCGAGCCAGGTCTGGGGGGTCGGGGGCGCGACGGTGTTCTCGGGCGCCATCGGCCGACTCTGCGGGGGAGCGGCCTCGACGCCGTAGCTGCACCCGGCGACGACGGCGAGGGCGACGGTCACGGCGAGCACGGCAGGGACCGGGTGTCGTGGGGTCACCCGGTCCTGGTACCGCAGGTCTCTGGCCGGGAATCGGACCAGCCGCGATCGTCAGGTGGTCGTCAGGTGGTCGTCAGGTGGGCGAGGACCCGCTTCGTCGGCTCCCGCTGTCCTCGTCGTAGGCGCGCATGGCGAGGGCCGTGTAGAGGGCGAAGGTGTCCGAGCGCATGGTGGCCCGGTGGGCGGCCGATGCCCAGTACGCGGCGTCGCGCAGGGCGGCCACGTCGTGGGCGGCGAGGTCGAACTCGGCGGCGAGGACCCCGGTGAGCGCCCGCACGTCCTCGATCATCGTCGCGTGGTGCTGCGGCCCCCCAGCGGGGGCGGGCTCGCCGAGGACCTCGTCGCGAGCGATCAGCGCGCGGGCGGCCGCCTGCCGCACCGACACCCCCGTCTCGGCGCAGACGATGTCGGAGAAGTCCGCGGACCCGGCCTCGCACGTCACGTCGGACCTGCCCTCCTGCGCTCCCGGCCGGGCGGGCGCCCGACGCGGCCGTGGACATGCAACGCCGGGACGGGCCACGGTGGAAGGGGTCCGCCCTTGCAAGTTCCTGACGACCGCGGTGGTCGGCTCAGCCGCGGTCCTCGTCCCCGCGCGTGGTCGGGGTGCGGGGCGGGGACGACCGGACCACGAGGGTCTCCGCCGCCAGGTACAGCGAGGCCATGAGCAGGTAGAGCCAGACGAGGAGGATGAGCCCGCCGCCCAGGGCGCCGAGGCCCTGCGCGACGCTCGCCGCGACCGAGACGTACACCGGGTACAGCGCGCTGGCCAGCACCCACCCGCCCACGGAGAGCGCTCCGGCCGCCACCAGCGCGCGCCGGTTCCGCCGTCGTACGCCGGACCGGAGGACCAGCACCGCCCAGCCGAACAGGGCGAGCAGCATCAGCGGCCACCGGAGCACCCGCCAGAGCAGGTGCCCGCCGGGCACCCCGAGCCACGCGATCGGATCCTGCACGGCCGCCGCCGTGACGGTCGCGGCGCCGACCAGCAGCAGGACCCCCAGCACGGTGGCGACCCGCCAGGAGCGCGGCGCGGTGCCGGAGATCGTCGCGAGGCCGTGGAGCACCGAGCGCAGCGTTCGGACCACCAGCACCACCGCGGCGGCGGTCCCGACCGTGAGCAGGCCCGGGGTGCTCGTGGCCAGCAGCGCGGTCGCGGCGTCCGCGGCCGCACTGCCCCGCGTCGTCAGCACGAGCCGCAGCAGTCGGGTCATCCCCTCGACCGCCGCGGTGTCGGCCGCGCCGGGCAGGGCCGGGGCCGCCGTCCGGAGGATGGCCACGACCGTGAGCAACGCCGGGAACACGGACAGGGCCGCGAAGAACGCGGACTCGGCCGCGAGGGCGGGGAGCCGGTGCGCGGAGGCGGAGGCGACGACCCGGCCCGCGGCGGTCCGGGCGAACCGTCGCCGTCCGGGAAGGATCACGCGGACAGGCTGCCCGGTGGAGCCGCCGGCCGATGCGGCGACCCCCTGCGGGGTCAGGCGCTGGTCGAGGCGCGCCGCTCCGACGGCGCCATCTCGACCACCTCGCCGGACCGGCGCGCGGCGCGGAACGCGTCGACCTCCTGCTTCACCACGGGGGCGAGCAGGTAGAGCCCGATGATGTTGAACAGAGCCAGCAGGAACAGCACGGCGTCGGCGAAGTCGAGGACGGCGCCGAGGGTGAGCACGGAGCCGATCACGACGAACAGGCAGAAGACCGCCTGGTACAGGCGTTCGGAGAGGGTGCTGCGCCCGAAGAGGTAGGTCCAGGCCTTCTGGCCGTAGTAGCCCCAGGTGATCATCGTCGAGATCGCGAAGAGGGCGACCGCGAGGGTGAGCACGTAGGGGAACCAGGGCAGCACCGTCTCGAACGCCGAAGAGGTGACGACGACGCCCGAGGGGTCCTCCCCGGCGGCCGCGGCGGCCTGCGCGTCGCGCCAGAAGGTGGTGTCGGCGACGACGATCGTCAGCGCGGTCATCGTGCAGACCACGACGGTGTCGACGAACGGCTCGAGCATCGCGACGTAGCCCTCGGTCGCCGGGTGCCGGGTCTTCACCGCGGAGTGCGCGATCGGGGAGGAGCCCAGCCCGGCCTCGTTGGAGAACGCGGCGCGCTGGAAGCCCACGATGAGCGCGCCGACCGCACCGCCGGCGACGCCGGCCCCCGTGAACGCCCCGCCGAGGATGGCGCCGACCGCGGCCGGGATCAGGGGCAGGTTGACCAGCAGCACGATCAGGCAGGCCGCCACGTAGACGATCGCCATGGCCGGCACGAGCCGACTGGTCACGCGGCCGACGGAGCGGATGCCGCCGAAGATCACGGCGCCGACCAGCAGGGCGAGCAGGACACCGAAGACCAGCGCGGCGCCGTCGCCCCCGAGGAGCCCGGCCTCGCCGCCGGTCACCTCGGTGAGCTGGGCGAAGGTCTGGTTGGCCTGGAACATGTTCCCGCCGGCGACCCCGAAGAAGAGGATGAACACTGCGGCGAGGCCGGCGAGGACCTTGCCCAGCGAGCGTCCGAACGCCGTCGGGAAGCGTTCGGCGATGCCGCGCCGCAGGTAGTGCATCGGGCCACCGGAGACGGTCCCGTCGGCGTGGTGCTCGCGGTAGCGGACCCCGAGGGTGCACTCGACGAACTTGGTGCACATGCCCAGCAGCCCGGCCACGATCATCCAGAACGTTGCCCCCGCGCCGCCGATGGTCACCGCGACCCCGACCCCGGCGATGTTGCCGAGTCCGACCGTGCCGGACACCGCCGACGTCAGCGCCTGGAAGTGCGAGATCTCCCCGGGCTCGTCGTCGCCGGTGTACCGGCCACGCGCGATGCGGACGGCCAGCCCGAAGCTGCGGAACTGCGGCGCGCGGAACACGACGGTGAAGATCAGCGCCGCCAGGATCAGCCACCCGACGATCCAGGGGAACGACACGCCGAAGAGCGGGATCTCCGCGAACACGACCGCCGAGAGGCCCTCGGAGACGGGTGTGAACACGGCGTCGATGGCGTCCTCGATCGCCGAGAGGGTTCCGGACGAGGCCCCCTCCTGGGCGAGGACGTCGACCACGGCGGGTGGTGGAGCGGCAGCCGTCATACGGACATTCCAGACGCTCCGCCACGGACCACAAGGCCCGCGACCGTTTCGTCAGGCGATCGTCAGGCGGGTCGTGTGGTCGCCGTTTGCCCGGGCAGCGCCCGGGGAACGGCGGGGTCGTCCGGTCGCGCGGCGCGGCCCCACCCCGAGGAGCGCCCCGATGGCGGATCGGTCCGAGGACGCGCGTCGTCGACCGTGGCCGGTGCGCGGGTTCGCGGCCGTGACCACCCGCGGCTGGTGGGCGGTCCTCGCGCTCGTGGCCGTCGGGGTGTGGCTGGCGACGACCCTGCTGCCCTCGCTCGCGTCGGTGGGCGGGGACGGCGGGGTGTCCTTCGTCGGTGAGGACGCCCCGGCGGTGCAGGCGCAGGCGCGGGCGCTGCAGATCTTCGGGCTCCCCGTGCTGACTCGGATCGCGGTGGTGCAGCGCGACCCGGCGGGGCTCTCACCGGAGGCGGTGGACCGGGCGGTGCGGCGGGCGCTGGACGCCTCGCGCCCGGCGATCGACGGTCGACCGACGCCACCGCTGCTCTTCGCGCTGCCTCTGGTCGACGGTGTCCCGGCGACCCTGCCGTCGAGCCTCTCGCCGGACTCGGAGGCCCTCGGCCGCGCCTTCGACGCTCTCCCGGCCCCGGGCGCCCGCGGACCGACCACGGTCGTGACGTACCTGTTCACCGATCCGAACGCCAATCCGTACGTGCAGCAGCAGGTGGCGCGCGACTACGCCGCACGGATCGACCGCCCCGACGACCACCTCTCCGGTTTCAGCGGGCTGATCCCGTTCCAGCTCGAGCAGGGCAACGTGGTGAACCGGCACCTCACGGCGGTGGAGATCGCGTCGGTGCTGGCCGTCGCGCTCGTCGTGGCGGTGGTGTTCCGGTCGTTCCTGGCCCCGCTGGTCACGTTGGTGACCGCTGGGGCCTCCTACCTGGTCGCCGACCGGGTGGTCGGGTTCGCAGCCGAGCTGTCGGGCATCAGCGCCCCCGGGCAGCTGCAACCGGTGCTCGTCGCCCTGACCCTCGGGGTGAGCACCGACTACTCGATCCTGTTCCTCTCGGGCCAGCGGGCACGACTACGCCGCGCGCAGGGCGGTCCGGAGGCCGCGCGTGGAGCGGTCGAGGACTACCTGGCGATCGTGCTGGTCGCCGGGGTGACGGTGGTGGCGGGGGTCGCGGCGCTCTCGGCCGCCCGGACGTCGGTGTTCCGCGCCTTCGGCCCCGGCCTCGCCCTCACCGTCGCCACCACCCTCGTGGTGTCCGTGCTGCTCGTGCCCGCCCTGATGGGCCTGTTCGGCCGGGCGATGTTCTGGCCCGGTCTCCGACGACGTTCCGCGGAAGAGCCCGCCGAGCCGCGGAGTCGATTCGTCGAGCTGCTGCGGCGGCGCCCGGGCGTGGCGCCGGTGACCGTGGCGGTCGTGGTGGTCGTCCTCGCGCTCGCCACCGTGCCGCTCGCCGGCCTGCGGGAGTCGGTCTCGCCGATGCGCTCGCTGCCGGCGGACAACCCGATCCGCACCGCCTGGGAGGACGCCGCCGCGGGCTTCGCGCCGGGCATCCTCTCGCCCACCCAGCTCGTGCTGACCGCACCTGGGCTCGCCGACCGGCGCGCGGAGCTGGTGGCGTTCCAGCGGGCGCTGCTCACCACACCCGGGGTGGCGGGCGTGATCGGACCGGGAACGGTGGATCTGCGACGCCCCGACGCGCCGTTCTCGGTGTTCACCGCGGCCGACGGGAACGCGGCGCGCGTCCTCGTCGTCCTCGACGCCGACCCGGTGGGCGCGCAGGCGATCTCCGACCTCCGTGACCTGCAGCAACGGCTCCCGACGATGCTCGCGACCGCCGGGCTGGGCGGGGTCGGGGTGGCGACGGCGGGGGACACCGCGATCGGTCTCGGGCTCGTCGACAGCGCCCGCGGGGACCTGGTCCGGGTGGCGGTCGTGGTCGCCCTGGTCGACCTGCTGCTGCTCGTGCTGTTCCTGCGTGCGCTCGTGGCACCGCTGTACCTGCTGCTGTGCAGCGCCTTCGTGGTCGGTGCCTCGCTCGGGGTGACCACGCTGCTCTTCGGGCCGAGCAGCGGGCTGATCTTCTTCGTGCCGTTCGCGGTCGGTGCGCTGCTCGCGTCGCTGGGCTCGGACTACGCGGTGTTCGGCATCGGGGACGTCTGGTCCGAGGCCCGCACCCGCCCGCTCGGGGAGGCCCTGTCGGTCGCCGTCCCGCGGTCGAACACCGCGATCGGCGCGGCCGGCGTGACGCTGGCCGCGAGCTTCGGCCTGGTGGCGATCGTCCCGCTCGACTCCTTCCGTCAGCTGGCGTTCGCCATGGCCTTCGGGGTCCTGCTCGACACCTTCGTCGTCCGGAAGTTCCTCATGCCCGCGTTCATCGCGTGGGTCGGCCCGGCGAGCGCCTGGCCGAGCCACCGGCTCCGGCCCGACCGAGCTCCGGCCGCCTGATCCCGATCCCCCCCACCGGAAGGACGTCGAGCGTGCGCACGGCATCCCTGGCCCTCCTGCTCGTCCTGGTCCTCGGCGGATGCAGCGACGGCGCGCAGCCCGCGGGTCCCCCGCCGACGCGGCCGTTCACGCCCGAGAACACCTCGGCCCCACCGTCGCCCGACACCTGGCTCTCCCAGGTCTGCACGGGACTCGCCCCGGCGCGGTCGACGACCGGGCCACCCGGGACCCTCCCGGGCGACCCCGCGGCCTCGAAGCAGCTGATGCTCGCCTGGCTCGACGGTCGGATCTTCGGCGTCTCGCGCGCGGTCGAGCAGGTGAACGCGGCCGGCCCCGCGCCGGTCGACGGCGGTCAGGGCACCACCGCGACGGCGGTCGACCTCCTCCGTCAGCGCCAGGCGGCGCTCAGCCGGGAACGGGAGGACCTCGCGGCCGTGCCGGACGACGATCCGGCGACCATCACGAACGCCCTCCAGCAGGTGCGTGCGAACGCCGTCACCACCAGCGCCGCCACCCTCCGCGACCTGGCGATCCCGGCCGCGCTCGCCGACGAGGCGACCGACGTCCCGGCGTGCGAGGGACTCCGCTGAGCGTGGTGCTCAGTCGTCGCGGTCGGGCACGAGACCGCCCTCCGGGACGTCGCGGTGCAGCGGCAGCATCGTCCGGTACCAGGTCTCGGCCGGCACGGAACCGCCCGTGAGGTCGCCGTCGGAGCAGACGCGGACCGGGCCGGTGCACACCGGCTGGGGGGCACCCCGGTCGGAGAACGTCATCACCGCGCCGGCGTAGGCGGTGGTTGCGCCGAGAAAGGCCGAGGACGCCGAGACCTGGGTGGTCCCCGTCTTGCCGATCATCGGGCGGTCCCAGCCGACGTCGTCGGCCGCGTCGGCGGAGGTGCCGTCGGTGTGGTCCTCCGACAGCGCGGTCCGTAGGTCGGCCGCGACATCGGCGGGCACGGCCTGTTCGCAGGCGGGGGAGGGCAGATCCACGGGCCGGCCGTCGCGATCGGTGACGGAGAGGATCGGCGTCGGCGGGCACCAGCGGCCGTCGGCGACGAGTGTGGCGCCGACGTTGGCGAGCTCGAGCGGGCTGGTCGGGTTCGGCCCGAGGGTGAACGAGGCCTGCTCCTGCGCGGACACGGCCTCGCCGACGGTCCCGCCGCCGGGGGCCGGTGCGTCGAGGGAGCGCCGGAGTCCCAGCGCCCGGGCGGTCGCGACGACGGGCCCGATCGAGCCGATCCGGTCCTCGAGTTCCACGAACGCGGTGTTCGGCGAGGTCGCCAGCGCCCGGGTGAGCGTCATGCGGTCGTCGTAGCTGCCGAGGTTCTCGACGGTGTAGCCGGGGGAGATGGACGAGGTGTAGCGCTCCGGGACGTCGAGGTCGTCATCGGGCGAGACCAGTCCCTGCTCTAGCGCGGTCGCCGCCGTGAAGATCTTGTACACCGAGCCGGCACCCCGCAACGGCGCGGTCGTGAGCGGCAGCGAACTCTGGCCCGCAGCCGCGTCCGGTCCGTACTCCCGGTTGGCGGCGAGCGCGAGCACCGGTCGGGAGGTGGTACCCGGGGCCACGACGGCGACCACGTTCGCGACCCCCGAGGAGTCCCCGATCCGCCCGGCCGCCGCGTCGGCGCGCGCCTGCGCGTCCGGGTCCAGGGTGGTCCGGACGGTGTAGCCACCGGTGCGGAGTTCCGACGGCGAAATCCCGGCCGCCGCGAGCTCCTCCTCCACGTAGCGGCAGAAGAAGCCCGTACCCTCGACCGCCGCCCCGCACCCCGGCGCCGGGCGGCGGAGGGGCGAGACGACCCCGAGCGGTGCGGTGTCGGCCGCCGCGGCCTGCGCCGGGGAGATCGACCCGACGTCGGCCATGGCGCGCAGGACCTCACCCCGCCGGGCGCGTGCTGCGGCCGGCTGCTCCGTCGGGTCGTAGCCCTCCGGGCTGCGGACGATGCCGGCGAGCAGCGCGGCCTGCGGCACCGTCAGCTCCGCCGCGGTCGCGCCGAAGTACGTCCGGGCCGCGGCCTCGACGCCGTAGGCCCCGTTGCCGAAGTAGACCAGGTCGAGGTAGCGGGCCAGGATCTCGTCCTTGCCGAGCCGCTCCTCGACCCGGTGCGCGAGCCGCACCTCGGTCAGCTTGCGGCTCAGCGTGTCGGCGGTCGCCGCCCGACGGTCGGCCGCCGTGTCCGCCACCGCGTAGAGCCGGTAGTTCTTGACGTACTGCATTGTGATGGTCGACGCGCCCTGGCCCTCGAGCGGGGAACCGCGTACCGCGTTGCTCGCGAGGGCCCGGCCGAGCCCCCGCCAGTCGACCCCGTCGTGGACGAAGAAGCGGCGGTCCTCGATCGCGACGATCGCGGCCTTCATGGTGTCGGCGATGGCGTCGGAGCCGACCGGGAGCCGGTAGCGCTCGTAGAGCCGGGCGATCGGGGTGCCGGCGGAGTCGGTGATCACCGACGCCTCCCGGACCCGACCCCCGGCGAGCGAGCCGGAGGTCAGGTCGACCGACGCCGCGGCCCGCCCGACGAGCAGGCCGCCGGCCAGGACCGGGGGCAGCGTGAGGCCGGCGAGCAGGACGCCCGCCAGGGCGCAGGCGGCGAGCGCCCGCGCCCCTGCGCGCGGACTCACGCCTGGGCGCTCCCGGTGACCGGCCGTTCCGCGCCGTCCTCGCGGGACTCTCCGGACGCGTGCTTCGGATCATCGCCGCCCTCGACCGTCCCGGTCTCGGCCGTTGCGGGCGTTGCCGTCTCCTCGGCCTCGGCGTCCCGGTCGGCGCCCGGTCGGTAGCCGCCGCCCGCGGTGTCGGAGAGGACCACCGGGCCGCCGTCGGTGACGGCCGGGTCCGAGCGCAGGGCCTTGAGCACGCCGATCGCCATGAGGATGAGCACCACCGCGAACGGCAGGCCCGTCGTGATCGAGGCCGCCTGCAGCGCGTCGAGGGCCGCGGCCCCGCCCACGAGCAGCAGGACGATCGTCACCGCGCCCTCCATCAGCGCCCAGAACAGGCGCTGCTGCCAGATCGGGTGCGGGTCGCCCCCGTTGGTGAGCATGTCGACCACCAGCGAGCCGGAGTCCGACGACGTCGCGAAGAACAGCACGACCACGACGATCGCGAGGACCGAGGCGATCGCCGAGACGATGCCTCCGACGGGCAACGTGGACAGGACCGTGAACAGCGAGGACTCCGAGCTACCGCCGGCGATGTCGGCCTGCCCGGAGAGCTGCTGGGCGAGGCCGGTGCCGCCGAGGACGGAGAACCAGACGATGGAGGCGCCGACCGGAGCGAGCAGCGCGCCGGAGACGAACTGGCGCACGGTGCGCCCGTAGGAGATCCGAGCGATGAACATGCCCACGAAGGGCGCCCAGGACATCCACCACCCCCAGTAGAAGAGGGTCCACGAGGCCTGCCAGTCGAACGCGGCGGGCTGGGTGTCCGGGTTGAAGACGGTGAAGCTCGTCCCGATGATGTTCTGCAGGTAGTAGCCGGTCCAGTCGGCCAGCCCGGTGAGGACGAACATCTTCGGGCCGACGGCGAACACGAACACCATGAGGGCGAAGGCGAGCCACAGGTTCACCAGCGACAGCCGCCGGATGCCCTTGTCCACGCCCAGCATCACGCTGACGACGGCCACGGCGGTGATGGCGCAGACGACGAGGACCTGCGTGGTGGTCGTGTTCGGTAGCCCGGTCAGCTGATTGAGCCCGGAGCCGATCTGCTGGCTGCCCAGACCCAGCGAGGTGGCGAGACCGAACAGGGTGCCGAACACCGCGAGGATGTCCACCACCGCGCCGGGCCACCGGAAGACGCGCTGCCCGAGCAGGGGGTACAGCGCTGACGCCGGACGCATCGGCAGGCCCTTGCGGAAGCAGAAGTAGCCCATCGCGAGGCCGAGCACGATGTAGATCGCCCAGGGGTGGAGCCCCCAGTGGTAGAAGGTGTAGTTCATGCCGCGCTCGGCGGCCTCGGGCGTGCCCGCCGGGCCGGTCGGCGGGTTCATCGCGTGGTAGGCGGGCTCGTAGACGCCGTAGAAGACGAGACCGATGCCCATGCCCGCGGTGAACAGCATCGCGAACCAGGCCGTCGTGCCGTACTCGGGCGAGGCGTCGTCGGGACCGAGCTTGATGCGCCCGTACTTCGACACCATGAGGTACAGCGCGAAGGCGAGGAAGCCGGTCGCGGCGAGGATGTAGAACCAGCCGAAGTAGCGCGAGATCCCGTCCAGGAGAGCGGAGAACACCCCGCTGGTGCCATCCGGGAAGATCGCGCCCACGGCCAAAAAGGCGAGCACGACGATGCCGGAGACGAGGAAGACCGGCGGGTTCGTGTGGGTCCGGAGGTAGCGGGTGAGGGTCGAACCGCCCTCGGTCCCGCCCTCGGGACCGCCTGAATCGGTCGTGGTCATGTCCTCCAGAGTGTCCGGGGAAACCCGGGCGGGAACCGCACGAACCTGACGAATCCCTGACGAAACGGTCCGCGTGACCGTGCGATCGTCGTGCGCTACCGCCGTGGTCAGTCGGCGTCGGCCGCGCCGGGCAGATCGACGACGAACCGGGCCCCGCCGTCGGGACGATCGGTCACGTGGACGGTGCCGCCGTGGCGGCGCACGTGGCCGCTGACCAGGGCCAGACCGAGGCCGGAACCGGTGCCGGCGCCGCGCCGACCGGCCGTCGATCCCCGCGCGAACCGCTCGAAGATCTCGGTGCGGTCCTCGGCGGCCACCCCGGGTCCGGCGTCGTCGACCTCGAGCCGGACGGTGCCGGGAGCGTCCGGGGCCGGCCCGACCCCGAGGCGGACGACGCCGCCACCGTGCCGGTCGGCGTTGGTGCACAGGTTGGTGAGGACGGCGTCGAGGCGGCGCCGGTCGGCGACCACGTGCGTATCGCCGCGGGTGACCTCCACGCGGTCCTCGAGGCCCCGCCGGCGCGCGACCGCCCGGGTCAGGCCGGCGAGATCGACACGCTCGAGGTCCCGTGCGTCGACCGGCTGGTCCATCCGGGAGATCTCGAGCAGGTCGTCGACGGTGCCGACGAAGCGGTCGAGATCGGCTCCGAGCAGGTCGACGGCCTCCCGGGCGGCCGGGGACAGCTCGTCCCGGCGCCGGCGCAGCACGTCGGTGGCGCCGAGCATCGTCGTCAACGGGGAGCGGAGCTCGTGGCTGACATCGCCCGCGAACCGGGCGTCGCGACGGACCCGGTCGCCCAGGTCCTCGACGGTCCGGTTGAAGGTCGTCGCCAGCCCGGCGAGCTCGGGGTCCGTCCGGACCGGGAGCCGCGCGTCCAGGTCGCCCCGGGCGACGAGGGACGCGGCCGCGGTGAGCTCGTGCAGCGGACGCAGGGACCGACGTGCGGTCCAGGCTCCGAGCGCGGCCCCGGCCGCGGTCGCGGCAGCGGTCCCCGCCGTCAGGAGCAGGGCGAGGAAGCGGCGGGTGCTCTGCAGCTCCCGGACCGGGGCGAGCTCGACGAGCAGGTCCCCGCGCGAACCGAGCCCGGCGGCACCGGCCATCACCATCCGGCCGTCGACCTCCATCCACACGACCACGGGTGGGTCGCCCGGCGCGAGATCGGTGAGCGCGACGGGGAGCGCGGTGGGGGAGACGGCCGGGCCGGACCTCGCCCACGAGCCCGCGGACCGCAGGAGCACCGTCGTGTCGGGCTCCCCGCCCAGCCCCGCGAGCAGGTCGGGGAGACCACCGGGCCGGAACTGTCGGGTCCCGGCGACGAGCGTGGCGTCGGCGGAGACCCGTGCCCGCACGGCGTTCTCCCGCTGGGCGGTGGCGTAGCTCGTCGTCAGGAACCAGGTGGCGATCGAGAGTGCGCCGCAGATGACCAGTGTGACCAGGGCGAAGGAGACCGCGACGCGGACGCGGAGCGAGGCCGTGCCGCGGAAGGTCACGGCTGGACGCGGTACCCGTGGCCGCGCACGGTCAGGACGATCGCTGGGGCGTCCGGATCCTGTTCGATCTTCCGTCGGAGCCGCCTGACGTGGACGTCGAGCAGGCGGGTGTCGCCGAAGTAGTCGTAGCCCCACACCCGCTGCAGGAGGTCCTCGCGCGAGACCACCCGGCCGTCGCCCTCGACCAGTTCGGTGAGCAGCCGTAACTCGGTCCGGGTCAGGGCGACCGGCTGCCCGGCGCGGGTGACGACGCCCTCCTCGGGACGCAGCACGAGATCGCCGACGACGAGTTCCCGCCGTGGCTGCTCGACGGGACGCCGCCGGCGCAGCAGCGCCCGGACCCGGGCGGCGAGCTCGCCCGGGACGACGGGTTTCGTCACGTAGTCGTCGGCGCCCGCCTCGAGCCCGGCGATGACGTCGTCGGTGTCCGAGCGGGCCGTGACGATGATGATCGGGAGATCGCCACGCTCGCGCAGGGACCGGCACAGCGCCATCCCGTCGAGGCCGGGGAGCATGAGGTCGATCAGGGCGACGTCGACGTCGTCGTCGAGCAGGGGGAGAGCCTCCTCGGCGCTGGCGGCCTCCCGGACGTCGATGCCCTCGTCGATGAGGCCGACGGTCAGGACGCGCCGGATGCGGTCGTCGTCCTCCACGAGGAGGGCCTTCGGTCCGCTGTCCTCCATCGGTGTGCCTCCCGAGAGCGATCCGACCAGCGCGGTCTGCTCCACCCGGACCTCCGGGCCGGACCCGTCAGGAGACCGCAAGGCTCGCGGGCTCACGGACGGGTGGTCGGGGGCGATGATCCCTGCAGGGACCGACGACGACCAGCGGGGGCACCATCCACGGGCAGGGGACTTCCGGCGGCTGCGGCAGGCGGGGGATCGCGTCACCGGCCGAGGCCGACACGGCCGAACTCGGCGTACCGACGGTGCGGCACGCCGCCGCCGGGCTGCCCCTGACGACGGGGCGCCGGACACCGGTGGCGACCGCTCCGAGGCACGGCGAGACGCCCGATCATCCCGAGCAGCACCCGCTCTGGCCCTGGGCGCTGGGGATCGTCTTCGCGTTCCTGGTCGGTTGGGTGATCCCACCGCCCGGTCCGAGCACCGTCGACGGGGCGCCCGCCGGCTCGGTGCAGGAACTCCCGGCAGGTCGTTGACCGGCCGGGAACGGTCGTCCCAGGCTCGGACGAGGGGGAGCCTGGGCCGGCGTCGGCCGGGGCGGGGCGGGCGGGCGCTCCCGCCCCGGCTACGGGACACACCTCCGTCGCAGGCCGACGGAACCGGCCGAACAGAGGCGGCGGAGGTGTGCGGTCGTGCTCCCGCGGGCACACGGCCGCGACCTACGTCACCCCACCGGGGTGCCTGACGGTGGAGTCGCAGCACGCGCGGCGGACGCACGGCCGCGACACCCGGCCCGACGTGACGGAGATGCACATGACGGACGACGACGTCGCGCAGATGGATCGACGGATCGCGCAGCTCGACGCCGAGCAACTCCCTGCCGGCGACCACGAGCTGCACCGCTCCGGGCACTTCGCGGGGCTGTACGCGGCGGAGAACGTCGCCGGGACGGAGTTCGTGTTCGGGGCGACGTTCGTCGCCCTCGGCGCCGAGATCGTGGACGTGCTCATCGGACTCGCGATCGGCAACCTGCTCGCGGTGCTGAGCTACCGCTTCGTCACCGCGCCCATCGCGACGCGGACACGGCTCTCGGTCTACACCTTCCTCGACCGGGTCGACGGCGGGCTGACCTCGAAGCTCTACAACGGGGTGAACGCCGTCGTCTTCGCGGTGATCTCGGCGGCGATGATCACCGTGTCGGCGACCGCGCTGAACATCGTCTTCGGCTTCCCGTCCCAGGAGGAGGCCTATCCCACCCACTGGGGCTTCATCGTCGTCGCGATCGCCTTCGGCTCCGTCGCGGTCCTGGTCGCGGCCTACGGCTTCAACGCCCTCGCGGAGTTCGCCAGCATCTGCGCGCCCTGGCTGATGGTCATGTTCGTGGCCGGAGGCGTGGTGCTGATCCCCGCCCTCACCGCGGCCGCGACCGGGAGTCCCCAGCTGGGCGGCCTGGGGGAGTTGATCGACATCGGCGGGAGCACCGTCTTCACCGGGCAGACGCCCGACGGTACTGCGGGCATCACGCTGCTGGGGATCATCGGGTACGCGTGGGCCGCCAACAGCTTCGCCCACGTCGGACTCGTCGACATGTCGCTGTTCCGGTATGCGCGGAAGAGCTGGTACGGCTACATGTCGGCCTTCGGCATGTTCCTCGGCCACTACGTGGCGTGGATCGCGGCCGGCTTCATGGGTGCGGCCGCCGCCGCGATCGTCTCGACCGGCATCGACGTCATCTCCCCCGGGACCGTCGCGTTCGAGGCCCTCGGCTACGCGGGCCTCGTGGTCGTCGTGATCGGCGGGTGGACCACGGCGAACGCGAACCTGTACCGCTCCGGGCTGGCGGGCCAGGCGATCCTCCCGAACCAGTCGCGGCAGCGGGTCACCCTGATCATCGGCGTGCTCGTCGTGATCGCGGCGCTCTTTCCCTTCATCTACCGCGGCTACCTCGACCTGGTCACCTACGTCGGGATCGTGCTGGTCCCGATCGGCGGGATCCTGTTCGCAGAGCACCACCTGCTGCCCCGCCTCGGGATGACGCGGTTCTGGGCCCGGTACCGCGGGGTGCGCAACGTCCCCGCGCTCGTGGCCTGGGTGACTCCCGTCGTGCTGGCCTTCGCCGTGGTGGCGCTCGATCTGGTCGACGTCTACTTCCTGTTCGTCCTCGCGTTCCTGGTCGCCGTCGTCGTCTACGTCGTGCTGGCCCGGCAGATGGGCGCCGCCGAGAGCTACCCCGACGGCGTCGCCCGTGACGAGCTGTTCGCCGAGCGGGTGGCGGTCTTCCACCGCGAGCAGGCCCGGCAGGCCCCGCACGTCGACACCACCGACCGGCGGCCCCTGAGCCAGGTGCTGCTGGTGGTGTGGATCGTCGCCCTGGTCGTCATCGCCGTGGCGGCGGCCGCCGTGCTCCTCGTGGCCCCCGACCTCGCCACCTACACCGACAACCGCGACCGGTTCTTCTGGATCGCCGGGGCCGGGACGGTCATCTACTTCGTGGCGGCCTACTGGCGGCTGCGCCGCACCAAGGCCCACGCGCAGCGGGCGATGGCCGAGCAGGACGACCGCGACGAGACGATCGCGACGCCCGCCGCCGGCGGTTCCTGACGGCGGGCGGGCGTCCGGGCGCCGAGGATCGTCCCGTGAGCAACGCGCCGCCCCGCACGTCGTCGCCGCGACGCCGGATTCTCGGGGTCGTCCGCTCGGCCGCCGCCCACCGCGTGCCGCTGGCGGCGGGGGAGCGCCGCGGCCAGGATGCTCGTCGGCGCCGCCCTCGTGCCGGCCGCCGCGGTCCAGGACCCGTTGTCGCCCTGGTCGACGACGGGACGGGTGCCTCCGGCGGCCGCCCCGACGCCGACGAGTGATCAGGACCCGAGGAACGACAGCAGTGCCTCGTTGAACTGCTCCGGGTGCGTGCCGTTGATGCCGTGCGGTCCGCCGTCGATGAGGGTCAGCTGCGCATGCTCGATCGACTCGTGGGTCCGCTTGCCGCTGACCTCGAAGGGAACCACGGCGTCGGAGTCACCGTGGATGACCAGGGTCGGGACGCCGAGCTCGGAGACCTTCGCGACGTCGTCGCGAAAGTCGGTGCGCCCGAAGGCGGCGATGCAGTCGAGCGTGCCCTTCGGGGAGGCGAACTCCGCGATCGCCCGGTGGTACAGCCGGTTGGGCTCGCTCACCAACGGCCCGTCGCCCGCGGAGAAGAAGTTCGTCGTGAACTCCTCCAGGAAGGCGATGCGGTCGCCGGTGACACCGCCCTCGAACTGCTCGATCGTGGCGTCGTCGAGACCGCCGTCGGGGTTGTCGGTCGACCGGTAGAGGTACGGCGGCACCGCCGCTGCGAGGACCGCGCGGCTCACGCGCGCGACACCGTACCGGGACAGGTAGCGCACCACCTCGCCGCCGCCCATGGAGAACCCGACCAGCGTGGCGTCGGAGACGTCGAGGTGGTCGAGCAGGGCCGCGAGGTCGGCGGCGAAGGTGTCGTAGTCGTAGCCCGACCAGGGCTGTGAAGACGATCCGAAACCGCGCCGGTCGTAGGTGATCACCCGGTACCCGGCCGAGATCAGGGCCGGGACCTGGTTCTCCCAGGACCGGGAGGAGAGGGGCCAGCCGTGGATGAGCACGACCGGGCGACCGCTGCCCTGGTCGGAGTAGTGGATCTCGACGTCCGTGCCGTTCTCCGTGCCTACGGTGAGGCGAGCCATCTCGTGTTCGTCCTTCCACGTCGCGGACCTCCGGCCGGACGGCCGGGATCGGTGCCCGCGTTGCCGCCGACGACGGAATTCATGCGCGACGGGCGTGGATCCCGGACCACACCGGTGCGCGGGCGTCAGAGCCCGGTGAACGTGCGCCGGTACGCGGTGGGGGTGACACCGAGAACCCGGCGGAAGTGGTGCCGCAGGGCGGCGTCCGTGCCCAGCCCGGCGCGCAGCGCGATCGCGGGGATCGACTCCTCGGTGGTCTCCAGCAGCAGGCGGGCGCGGATGATGCGCTGGACGAGCAGCCAGTCGTGCGGGCTGGTGCCGGTCTCGGCGCGGAACTGGCGGGTGAAGCTGCGGCGGCTGGTGCGGGCCCGGTGGGCCAGTGCGTCGAGGGTGAGGTCGTCCTCGAGGTGCTCGAGCATCCAGACCCGCATCGGGGCGAGCGAATGGTCGTCCCCGTCCGGCACCGGATGTTCGATGAACTGCGCCTGACCACCCGGCCGATGGGGGGCCGCGACGAGGAAGCGGGCGCACCGGTTGGCCACCTCGGTCCCGTGCGCCCGCCGGACGATGTGCAGACACAGGTCGATGGCGGCCGCGAGACCGGCCGAGCTGGGCGAGGACGAAGGCCCCGGTGCACAGGGAGGCGATCCGGGCGCCGCGGGCGTGCGCCGCCAGGAGGGCGGTGGCCGCGGCCGCCGGGAGCTCGGGTGGGATCGCCTCGGGTCCGGGGATGACGACGAGGTCGGCCTCATCGAGGGCGTCGAGCCGCCGTCCGATACGCAGGTCGAAGCCGTCGGAGGTCGGGACGTCGGGTTCGGCGCTGCAGACCACGGGGTCGTAGAGCCCCAGCTCTCGGGCGACCGGTCCGCCGAAGATCTGGCCCGGGACGCCGAGGGTGAACGGGACGACCCCGGGCAGGGCCAGCACCGCCACCCGCTCGGGCGGGACGGCCCGGGGCGGTCGTGGCTGCGGATGCGTGCCGCCCGTCCCGGACATGGCCCGAACTTTACCGATGTTGGCCCGCGGGCCGTCGAGGCCCACGCGTCGGGGAGGGCATGGTCCTCCTCGACAGGGGGACGATCCGGAGGCGATGTGACACGGCACCACAGCGACGAGTACGACGTCCACGAGCCGCTGCTGGCCCGGTACGCCGGACTCGAGGCGTCCGACGTGCGCCGCGGCCCCCTGCGGGACCGGCTCGTCGCCGCCTACCTCCCCCTGGCCCGGCACATCGCGAGGCGGTTCGCCCGCCGGGGCGAACCGCTCGACGATCTCGAGCAGGCGGCCTCGATCGGGCTCATACACGCCCTCGACCGCTTCGATCCGGACCGTGGCACGGACTTCCTCGGCTTCGCCGTCCCGACGATCACCGGAGAGGTCCGACGACACTTCCGGGACTCCACGTGGGTCGTGCGGACACCCCGGGCGGTCAAGGAGCGCTTCATCGCGGTCGGAGCGGCGACGGCACGCCTGTCCCACGACCTGCAGCGTTCGCCGACCGCCTCCGAGGTGGCCGCGGATCTCGGGATCCCGGTCGACGGCGTGATCGAGGCCCTCGCCGCGCAGAGCTCCTACCGGCCGGGCTCCCTGGACGCCGATCCCGAGGGGGCCGGCGCGCCCCTCCACGACGTCCTGTCCGTGATCGATCCCAGGTTGGACGGCGTCGAGCGACGGGAGGTGTCCGCGGCCTCCTCGCGCAGCTCCCGGAGCGTGAGCGGCGCATGCTGGTCCTGCGCTTCGTGCACGAGCGCACCCAGAGCGAGATCGGCGCCGAGCTGTGCCTGTCGCAGATGCACGTCTCGCGCCTGCTGCGACGCACGTTGGAGATGCTGCGCGACGGCCTGGAACTCGCCGAGGCGGGCTGACACGCCGCGACCGACGTCGGGCCCCGCCGGAGGTGTCAGGCGATCGCAAGATCGTCGTCGGAATGGCAGGGGGGCGGACCGGGGTAGGCGGAGCACGATCCCGGTCCGAGTCGACCCCACCGGAGGCATGATGGTCGTGCGCGAAGCCCTGCCGCGGCGGGTCCGCGGGGCCGTGCCCGTTCTCGTCCTGGCCGCCCTCCTCGCCTCGTGCGGGTCGACCGGGACGGGGGCGCCGAGCGCGTCCGCCTCGGGTCCCGCCGGAGCGACGGCCGCGATCCCCACCGCGACGACCGGCTCGGCTCCCACGTCGACACCGCCTGCGCCGAGTCGCGACGAGGCCGACACGACCGCATCCACCTCCGCCACGTCGTCGAGCTCCCCGCCGACCGGCACGCTCGTGCCGATCGTCCCGGACGGGTCGGGCGGCGGGACGTCGCCCGTCTGCCCGACCTCGTCGTTGTCGGTCACGCTCGGGCCGGGTGAGGGGACGACCTCGGGGACCGTGTACCGCCCCCTCGTGTTCACCAACACCGGATCGAGCGCGTGCCGCCTGCAGGGTTTCCCCGGGGTGTCCCACGTGGCCGGTGACGACGGGCACCAGGTCGGCCGGGCCGGGCGTGGGTCGGGCCGCGTGGCGACGCGGTCGAGATCGCCCCGGGGGCGTCCGCCCACTCGATCCTGAGCGTGACCGATGCGGGCCTGGTCGAACGCGACGTCTGCGACCCGACCGAGGTGCGCGGGTTCCGGGTCTACCCGCCCAGGAGTGAGGGAGCGGCCTACGTGCCGTCCCCCGGAATCTCGTGTGCGGCCGACATCTCCACGATCCGGGTGCGGACGGTCCTCCCGGGGCGCGGCGATCTCAGCGGTCAGGCCGGCGTCGACCCGCCGCGCTGCACCACCGCGTCGCTGGCCGTGACGCTCGGCGCGACCGAGGGCGCGGCCGGGTCGTCGTACCAGCCGCTCGTCTTCACCAACACCGGCTCCGCGGTCTGCACCCTGCAGGGCTTCCCCCGGGTCTCCCACGTCGCGGGCGACTACGGTCACCAGGTCGGACCGGTGGCGACGGAGACCGGCGGGCCGGGGAGTCCGGTCGAGCTCGCGCCCGGCGACTCCGCGCACGCGACGGTGCGCACCGCCGACCCCGACGCTTTCGGTCCGGGGCGCTGTGATCCCACGGCCGTGCGGGGCCTGCGGGTCTATCCGCCCGGCGAGAGTGCCGCGGCCTTCGTGCCCAGGTCCGGGACCTCGTGTGCGGGTGACGTCGTGACCCTGCGGGTCCGATCGGTCCGGCCGGGTTCCGAGTGAGGGACGACGCCGGCTCGCCGCTCACCGGCCGATCCGATTGCGGTACTGCCGGACGACCTCGCGGTGTTCGGCGCGTGCGACGCTGTCGAGGTCGTCGAGCAGTCGGGTGAGCCGTTCCGGCACCTGCGTGGATTCGGCGCCGTAGTGGTGGATCTCGTCGAGCGCGATGCGGAGCAGGGCCCCGACGTCGTCCGAGGGGATGCAGACCCGGGTGACGCCGTCGTCGTCGGCCAGGCGCACGGCGGGCCAGGGACGGGTGACGACGCGGCGTAGGAGGTCGTGGAGGACGTCGAGCACCTGACACGCCGTCGTCGGGTCGTTGATGCTCGGGGACAACGCCTTGATGGCCACGTCGACGAGCTGTCGGAACCCGAAGCCCAGGTCCTGGTCCATCGTGCGCTCCGTGGCGGTCCGGACGAGCCCGGCGTAGCGCCCGGGCTCCACAGGGCCGCCGGAGCGGGCATGGACCGTCAGGAGCGTGGCGCCCGCGGGTACGAAGTCCCCGATCCGCGGGACGAGGACGGCGACCGCGTCGTCGCCGACGGCCCGGCGCAGCATCGCGTCCCGGTCGACCGACACCACCAGACCGGGCTTCTCGGCGGTGACCGGCACACCGTCGTCGTGCAGGACGGGCGACGCGGGTGCCGGCGGAGCGTCGGTGGGATGCCGGGACTCGAGCAGGTCCCGGGTCTCCTCGCCGATGCTCACGATGATCGACGACGCTGGATCATGTGCACGACGTGGTGGATGTAGTGCACGAACTGTCCGACGGCGACGAGGACCAGCAGGAAGGCCACCGTCACCGAGATGCGCGGGACGAAGGCGTCGTTGCCGTTCGTGCCCACCACCTCGCGCAGGGCGAAGATCGCGTAGAGGAAACTGGCCACGAACAGACCGAGGGACCACTGGATGGTCCGGTCGTGCAGGAACTGCCGGAGGACGCGGGGCGAGAACTGCCCGCTGGTCAGGACCAGCACGACCACCGTGATCGAGAAGACCAGCCCGGTGAACGAGATCATCGCCGTGATCACGGCGCCGAGGAAGCTGCGGGCCCCCTCCGGCGGCCCGGGGAACAGGAAGGCGCTGCCGACGTCGCCGATGGCGCGGTCGAGACGGGCGAGGGCGAACGCCAGGACGATCGCCACGCCGCCGCACCAGGCCGGGACGACCCAGAACCGGCCGGAGGTGTGCCGGGTGCTGGGGGTCATGGCGCTCCTGTCGCTAGGACTCCGCCGACGAGGGGCCTCGTGGCGAGCTCGGGGTCGCGTCGGCGCCGATGTGGCTCTCGGATGTCGCGCCGGTGTCCGGGTCACCAGGGCTACCCGAAGCGGCGACACCGTCACCGAGGAGATACCCGAGGAGGAAGGTCCCCACGAAGGCGGCGGCGATGCCGACGCGTCGTCCGGCCGGCGTCGGCCGGGCCCCGAGTGCCGGGGACGGCCCTGGCTCCTGCGGTGGCGAAGGCCGCCGGTGTCGCGCGGTGTGCAGCTCGGCCGCGTCGAGCGGTGCGAGCGGCGGTCGGTCGTCGGGCTCCGAGAGGCGTGGTGGCGGGATGCTCGGGTTGCTCCGGTAGGCCGGGGACACCTCCCACCGGCCCGACTCCGGATCGAACACCACCGGGCGGTGCGCCGGTCGGCCGTGGTGCGGCCGGTCGTTCACGGGTCCAACTCCTTCTGGTTCGGGAGTTCCTCCATCTCGAATGACCCGGGACGGCCGATCGCATGCCCCTCGCGTGCGCCCGGTCGATGATCGCCGGCTGCCCGTCCGTCGCATCGTCAGCAGACCGCAACACCAGCCGGGCCCGGGACCACGGTGGCTCGACCGCAGGTAGCACGATGCTGCTACGTTCGGGTGTATCGAGGCGTGGGCCGGCGCTGGCTGCACCGGCGGAGACATGGGCCACATCGATCGGGTCAGGGTTGGGGGACCGGGCCGTCCGGGAAGGCGTGCGCGATGCCCTCATCGCGACCGGCGTCTGCGCGCGACGCGTCGGCCGACGGTTCCCCCGGCGGACGGGACCAGTGGGCGTTCCTGCTGGAACTCGGGGCGCCGGCGTTCGGGATGTCGTTCGCCCTCACCGCGCTCACGACCTACCTGCCCACGCTGCTGGCCGCCTCGTCGGGGCCGCTGGTGACCGGGCTGGTCGTCGGGGGCGAGGGGCTGGCCGGGATCGTCGTCCCGGTGCTCGTCGGACTCCTGAACGACCGGTGGGCGGGCACGGTCGGCGACCGACTGCGCCTCGTGCTGCTGGTCGCGCCGGTCGCCGTCGTGGGACTGCTCCTCGCCGCCCTCGACGTCGCACCTGCGGTGATCATCGTCGGTGCGGCGGTCTACTTCGTCGGCCACTTCGCGTACCTGACGCCGTACGAGGCGCTCTACCCCGACCTGGTGCCCGACGCCGTCAGCGGCCGCTCCCGGACGGCGGCCTCGGCGTGGCGGTTCGCCGGCCTGGGTGGGGCCCTGATCGGGGGCGGATTCCTCCTCGATCTCTGGGAGCCGGCGGTGTTCCTGGTCACGGCCCTCGCCGTCGTGGTCGGCACGGCCGTGCTGGCGAGCGCCGTGCGGCCGTACCGCCACCACCGTCTGCCGCGGTCTCCTCCGGGCGGCGGTGGACTGCGGCCGATGCTCGCGCTGGTGCGCGAGCCCGGCGTCGCGGTGGTGCTCGTGGCGACGCTGCTGTGGAACCTCGCGCTGCAGGGCCTCAAGGCGTTCGTGGTGCTGTTCTTCGTCGTCGGCCTCGGCCGGAGCGCGAGCTTCGTGTCCGGGGTGGTCTTCCCGCTCGTCGCGCTCGGGCTCGTCGCGGTGCTGCCGTGGGCCGGTCGGGTGGCCGACCGCGTCGGCCACCGTCCGGTCCTCGCGGCGGCCTCGGCGGTGTACGGAGCGGGGCTGGTGGGGGCCGGCCTGTCCCACAGTGCCTGGATGATCGCGCTCACCCCCGTCGCGGCCGGCGCCGCGGGCATCGTGATGACCCTGAACTACTCGGCGCTGATGCGTGCGCTGCCCGGGGAGCACCACGGCGCGGCGTCCGGCCTGTTCCTGGTCAGTCGGGGGGCGGGATCGCTCGCAGGGCCGCTGCTCGTCGGTGTCGCGGTGAGCGTGGCCGGGCCGCTGTTCCCCGCGACGAACGGCTACGACGCCATGTGGTTCGTGATCGGACCGGCGGTGCTCCTCGCGGTGCCGCTGCTGCTGGTCCGGCGCCGGTCCGACGAAGAGGGCTCAGAAGAACCGGACCGGTGAGGTGATCCCGATCCAGATACCCCAGAGCGCCAGGCCCGCCGTCCCTCCCAGCACGAGCCAG
The DNA here is from genome assembly GCF_050955885.1 of Actinomycetospora sp. CA-084318. Taxonomy (NCBI): domain Bacteria; kingdom Bacillati; phylum Actinomycetota; class Actinomycetes; order Pseudonocardiales; family Pseudonocardiaceae; genus Actinomycetospora; species Actinomycetospora sp. CA-084318. Next base: position 5,061,389 of record NZ_CP192098.1, on the reverse strand, counting down.
CCGAGGACCACCGAACCGGTGTCGCGGTCGTCGCGCAGCATCGCGCGCCAGCCTCGCCACATGACCAGGCCGGCCAGGAGGAGCCCCAGGACCACCGGGACGATGCGGTAGGTGATGTAGAAGGTCGGCGAGGTCAGCACGGGGCGGCGCCTCCGGGCGTCGCCCGACGTGGCTGGTGCACGCGTACTCCCGATGGTCGCCGGTTACGCCCGAGGAAGGCCGGTGCATCCTCACATCCGAGGGCGCATCGTGGGCGATCGAGTTGACCGCTCATTGCGATCGACCACTGTTGATCATCGTCGACCGTCTACCGTGCAGAGCGGGTCTCGAACAGGGCGGAGCGCGTGCGGGTGGATCGAACGGGACGAGAGGCCGGACCGGAGTTCGTCGACCCCCGAGCGCGAGTGGCCACGGCTGGCATGGCAGCGGTCCCGGCGTTCGATCGCCTGACGGCGAGGGCCGAGCCTGACACGCGCTCCGCAGACATGTCAGAGGCCCGAGTTCGTGCAGGCAACTGCCTTCGCAGTTCATCGATGCTGATGCACGGCTGACATGACGTGCGGATTCGGCTTATCATCCGTTATCGGACGAGGCGGAAGAAGCCGCGGATCTGTTCGACGAGCGAGGCGGGCTGTTCGAGGGCGGCGAAGTGGCCGCCGTGGGGCAGCTCGGCGTACCAGCGCAGGTCGGTGAAGCGTTTTTCGGCCTCCCGTCGCGACGGGCGGACGATGTCGCGCGGGTAGACCGACAGCCCGGACGGGACGGTGATCGGGCCGCGGGGATCGGCGAAGCTCTCCCAGTACAGGCGCGCCGACGACGTGGCCGAGGCGGTGAACCAGTACACCGAGATCTCGTCGAGGATCGTCTGCCGGGACACGGCGGTCTCGTGGTCTCCGTCGTGGTCGGTCCAGGCCCGGTACTTCTCGGCGATCCACGCAGCTTGGCCGGCGGGGGAGTCGGTGAGGCCGTAGCCGAGGGACTGCGGTCGGGTCATCTGGATCGCGGAGTAGCCGCGTCCGGTGCGGGCGAACTCCTCGGCGGCGTCGTGGGCGGCCCGTTCGGTGGGGGTGGGGTCGGTGAAGGTGCCGAGGGGGACCCTGCCCATGTTCAGGTGCACCCCGGCGACCCGCTCGGGCGCGACCTGGCCGAGGGTGGCGGTCACCTCCGAGCCCCAGTCGCCGCCCTGCGCGCCGTAGCGGTGGTAGCCCATCGACTCCATGAGCGTGTCCCAGGCTCGGGCGATGCGGGGAACGCCCCAGCCGGTCGTCGTGGGTTTGTCGGACCAGCCGTAGCCGGGCAGGGAGGGTGCGACGACGTGGAAGGCGTCGGCGGGGTCGCCGCCGTGGGCTCGGGGGTCGGTCAGCGGGCCGAGGACACCGAGGAACTCGAGCACCGAGCCCGGCCAGCCGTGCGTGAGGACCAGCGGGAACGCGCCGGCCTCGGGGGAGCGGACGTGCAGGTAGTGGATCCCGAGACCGTCGACGGTGTCGCGGTACTGGGGGAAGGCGTTGACGCGGTCGGCGAACCCGAAGTCGTAGTCCTCGGCCCAGGCACGGCACAGCTCGCGGGCATAGGCCAGCGGGACGCCCTGTGACCAGTCGTCGACGGTCTCCGGCTCGGGCCACCGGGTCCGCCGGAGCCTCTCGCGCAGGTCGGTGATCTCGGCGTCGGTGATCCGGACGACGAACGGCTCGGCCATCGGGGGACGTCCTTCGAGAAGTGCGGTCGGCGTCAGTCGTCGATCTCGGCCGTGACGCGGATTTCGATACGCATGTCGGCGAGCCCGAGGACGGTCACGCCGGTCTGGGTCCACACGGGCGCCCGGTCGCCCATCCGGCGTCGGAACTCGCGGGTCATGACCGCATTGTGGTCAGGTCCGATGGCGGACTCGCCTGCCTCGACCTTGTGGTAGGAGTTGATCGCGATGACGTGTCGCCAGTCGGCGCCGGCTTCGGCGAGGGTGCGCTCGACGTTGTCGAAGGCCTGCACGATCTCCTCGGTGAGGTCGCGTCGGACCACCAGCTGGTCGTCCCAGCCGCCCTGGCCGGAGGTCTCCACCCGGTTGCCCACGCGCACGGCCTGGCTGTAGCCCAGTGCTTCGTGCGCGAGGTCGCCGTAGCCGGGGGTGACGTGGAAGCTGGTGGTGCTCACGATCGCCTACTCTCGTGGACTTCAAGGATGAAGTGACCGTAGCACGAGGACTTCACGGTTGAAGTCATGATCGGGGGGCTGTCGCATGGCTCAGGAGTCGGAGTCCGTCGCTGCCACCTCGGGAGGGGAGGGTGGCGCGGACCCGCGGCGGTGGCTCGACGCCGAGGAGAAGGCGGCGTGGACGGGACTGGTGGCCCTGATGTTGCTCCTGCCCGGGCGTCTGGAGGCGCCGTTGCAGCAGGAGCACGGACTGACGTTGTTCGAGTACCTCGTGCTCAGCCACGTCTCCGAGGCCCCGGATCGGTGCTTGCGGATGAGTGAGTTGGCCGCTCTCGCGAACGGGTCGCTCTCGCGCCTGTCGAACGTGGTCAAGCGGTTCGAGCAGCGCGGGCTCGTGCGCCGCTTCCCCGATCCGGCCGACGGCCGGTACACCGTCGCCGCTCTCACCGACGACGGGCTCGACGTCGTCACCCGCGCCGCGCGCGCCCACCTGGACTCGGTGCGCCTGCTGGTCCTCGACCCGCTGTGCACCGCCGACCTGAACGCCCTGACCGCGATCACCGGGAAGCTCGGACTCGGACCCGCCGCGCTCGGTGGATGACCGTGGTCGGAGCCGGGGCGAGTCTGACATCGAGGTGCGCCGGTCCGACGGCTCGTCCTCGACCTGCAGCCGGCGTCGCGCGTGCAGGCCACGACGGGAGCCCGTGCAGTCCACTATGCGACCTGACATCCGGACGTTGTCGGCGTTGTGTCCGCGGGGCCGTTCAGGGTCGGAGGGTTTCGTTCTCGGGGCGATCAGCGAGGAGGGCGCGCAGTTGCTTGGCTGCGGTCACCGAGCACGGCCAGCCGGTGTAGAAGGCCAGATGGGTGATGAGTTCGGTGAGCTCGTCGGCGGTGACGCCGTTGTCGAGGGCCAGCCCGAGGTGCAGGTCGAGCTCGTCGGCGCGGTAGAGCGCGACGAGTGCGGCCACGGTGACGAGGCTGCGGTCGCGCTTGCTCAGGCCGGGACGTTCCCAGACGTCGGCGTAGAGCACGTCGTCGGTGAGCTCGGCGAGCTTCGGGGCGATGTCGCCGATGCTGCGCTGCCCGGGTCCCGGCGCGCGGGCGCTCATGCGTCCATCCAGGGGCCGACACCGGCGATGCGGTGCACGGTCGTGGTGATCACGTAGCCGGGCGGCGGCCCGGGCGGCATGGGGTAGTCGAAGTCCGGGGCGACGTAGACCGTGGCCAGACGGCCGACCAGCTCGGCGGCACCACCCTCGCTGATCTCGGCGTCTCCGTGGACGACGAGGTTGGGGTGCATTCCGTTGGGCAGCGGCGTGGGACCGGCGAAGGACAGGGCGATCCGTGGATCCCGGAGGAGGTTGATGATCTTGCGGTAGCGGCCGAAGTGCCCGGTGACGATGCGGTCGCCGTCCAGGCCCGCCCAGACGACGCTCACCTGAGGTGAGCCGTCGGGGTTCAGGGTCGTCATGTGGGCGAGGGCGGTCCCGCTGAGGATCAGTTCTCGGGCCGAGGGGGGAAGCACGAGAGCAGTGTCGGCCGTTCTCCTGGTCGGCACGAGCGGTCGTCGGGACACCGGGTGGAAGGATCGAGCCATGGAGCGGCATCGGATCGCGGTCCTGGTGCGAGATGGCGTGCTGGCCATGGAGCTGGGCATCGTGCATCGCGTGTTCGGCGAGGCCCGCGACGCCGAGGGCCGACCGTTCTACGAGGTGACCACGTGTGCCCTGGAGGCGGGCTCGGTCCGCACGGACGGGGACTTCTGCCTGGCGATCGAGCACGGACCGGAACTGCTCGGCGAGGTGTCCACGGTCATCGTGGCCTCGACCGATCGCGACGCGGTGAGTGTCTCGGACGCTGAACAGAGCGCGATGACGGCCGCACTGGGCCGCGTCCGACCCGGCACGCGTGTGGCCTCGATCTGTACCGCCGCTTTCCTCGTGGCCGCGGCCGGGCTGCTCGACGGCCGGGATGCCACCACTCACTGGGCTCGAGTGGCGGCATTCCGAGAGCGTTTCCCCGCCGTGCGGGTGCACTCGGAGGTGCTCTACACCGTCGACGGCGACGTTCTCACCTCGGCCGGGGTCGCCTCCGTGGCGGACATGTGTCTGCACATGGTGCGAAGCGACCACGGCGCGTCGGTGGGCGGTGTCGTGGCTCGTCGCGTGGTGCTGCCGCCGCACCGTGAAGCAGGGGAGGCCCAGCTCGTCGCGCGTCCCGTGGTGGAGGACGGCGTCGCCGGGACGGCTCGCGCGCGGAGCTGGGCGCTCGAGCACCTCGATCACCCACTGAGCCTGCGTGACCTGGCCGAACGGGAGGGGATCAGCACCCGCACCCTCTCGCGCCGCTTCCGGGAGGAGACCGGGACCTCGCCCGCGCAGTGGCTGCTCGCGCGGCGTCTCGAGCGGGCACGGGAGCTGCTCGAGACGACCGAGCTGAGCGTCGACGCGGTCGCCGCGCGATGCGGCTTCGGAAGCGCGGCGGCGATGCGCCTGCACATGCGCGCGGTGATGCAGGTGTCGCCGTCGGCCTATCGGCGCCACTTCCACGGCTGAGCATCGTCTCCGACCAGACAGCACCCAGCGCCTGCTCCAGCGGAGGGTGGGCGTCCGGGTCTCGTCGATGCGCTTCGGCGAGCCCTTCCGGGCCCTCCGCCACGGGGTCGATCAGCAGCGACCGGTCCAGCTGGCGCGTCCTTCCCGTGGGGGCTCAGGGCGTGGGGAGGTCGAGGGGGCCGATGTGCGTGGTGGCACCGGGGCCGAGGACCGTGCCGAGTCGCCTACCGAGTTCGTCGGCGGTGGCGTGGAGCGGGCCGAGCAGGGCGCGGAGCCCGACGTTGTCGATGCGGTCCTCGGGGGCGGAGAGCGACAGCGCCCCGAGTGGTTCCGGGTGGTCGGGAGCGCGCAGCGGCACCGAGATGCCGCGGCGGCGGGCGTGGTTGTGGGCGTGGGAGATGGCGTGGCCGTCGGTGCGGATGTGCTGCAGTTCCGCGCGGAGCGCCCTCGGGTCGCCGTCCGGAGGGCGGTGCCGGAGGACCTCCTCGACCTGGGCCTGGTCGAGATGGGCGAGGATCGCCCGGCCGCTGCAGCCTCGGGTGAGCCGGGCCCGCTCGCCGATCACGGTCTGGGCCGGGACGTCGGGCTCGGTCGGCGCGAGGGCGACGAAGGTCAGGATCCGGTCGGGTCCGCTGCGCAGGTGCAGGCGCGCGGTCAGGCCGAGCTGGACGGCGAGGCGGGCGAGCAGGGGGCGGGTGGTGGCCCGCACCTCGGGTCGGGGTTCGAGCAGCACGCCCAGGCCCAGGGCCCGGGTGCCGAGGCGGTAGCCCTGCCGTCCGACGTGGTCGACGAAGCCCTCGCGTTGCAGGGCGCGCAGCGCCCGGTAGGTCTGGCTCGTCGAGACCCCGACGCGGGTGGCGAGCCGTGGCAGCGTCGTGGGTTGCTCGGAGCCCGCGAGTGTCTCGAGCACCCGGACGGCGCGGGTGAGCAGCCCGTCGTCCTGCGTTGTTGCCACGAGGCGCATGTTAGGTCGCCGTCCTGCTCGGGCGTGACCGATGGTGAGGTCATGACCGACATCGACGTGATCACCGACCGCACCCGGCTCTTCGCCCGGCTCGCCGACCCCGCGACCGCAGCCGGGTTCTTCGAGCGGGTCGCCGACGACGTCTCCTGGACCGTCGAGGGCACCCACCCTCTGGCCGGGCACTACGGGAGCAAGCAGGACTTCACCGCCGCGACCTTCGACCGCCTGGGCCCGCTGATGCGTGACGGGGTGCGCCTGGAGGTGGTCGCCCTGCACGTCGCCGGCGAGGTCACCGTCGCCGAACTGCACGCCACCTCGACCACCCTCGACGGTGCTCCGTTCGACAACGACTACTGCTGGGTCTGTCACTTCGACACGGCTGAGCCGGGCGCGCGGATCGTCGAGGTCCGGGCCTATCTCGACAGCGCGATGGTCGCCTGGACGGTCACCCGCAACGAAGGGTTGACGGAGAACCGTCCAGCAGCGACGGCGTAGTCGCCGTCCGCGCTGACGCCTCGGCAACAGCCGCAACCGACAGGAGAACGCAGGTGCCCACCGAGCCGCTCCCGATCACCGGCCACGACCTCGACCCCACCGCTCAAGCAGTCCGCTACGAGCTGACGACCGTGCACTTCACCCTCCCGAACACCGACCGGGCGATCGCCGGCATCGAACCCTGGGTCCGTGCGCCCGACGCCGGTGGCGAGTTCCTCGGATGCTGGACCGGGGAGCACGGTCCGCTCGGCCGCGCCTATGTGCTGAGAAGCTTCGACGACGACGCCGCCCTGGCCGCCGAGCGGGCACGAGCAGCTCGCGCGCGTCACCCCTTCGGCGCCGGGGAGCATCTCACCGACCTCACGATGTGCGGCTTCGCGCCGTTCCCGTTCGTCCCTCGCGTGATCCCCGGCGAGTTCGGCCGGGTCTACGAGATCCGCGACTACCACCTGGTTCCCGGTGGACTGCCCGACACGATCGAGGGCTGGCGGCAGCGGCTCCCGGGGCGACACGTCATCGACCCCGTGACCGTGGTGATGTACGCGCTCGACGGACCTGCCCGCATCGTGCACATCTGGCCCTTCCAGGGCCTCGACGAGCGCGTCGCCATCCGCGCGGACCTCGTCGAGGCCGGGAAGTGGCCCCCGCCCGGAGGACCGGAGAACATCCTCCGGGGCGACTCCGTCATGGCCTGGCCGACGACCTTCTCCCCCCTGCACTGAGCCGCCGGTCGCGACGGCAGGCCGGGTAGGTCGACGGGTCGTGGTCGGCACGGTCGGAGAAGCCTGCGTGGACGACGGCGAACCGGCGCGTCTGCTGGGGTTGCAGGGTCAGCCGGGGGTGATCCCGTGTTCGACGCCGTACCGGTGCAGTGCCGTCCGGGTCTCGCCGGCCTCGAAGACCCCCGCGAACTCCTCGACGCTGATCTCGATGCCCTGCTCGAGGGTCGTGTTCTGCCAGGTCTCGAACAGGCGCTTCTGGGCGGCCAGCACCGTCGGGGTGTGGCCGGTGACGCGGGCGAGGAGTTCCTCGGTCGTCCGGTCGAGATCGGAGGGATCGACGAGTCGGGTGGACAACCCCGCCAGCCGCGGGTCGGTCGCCTCGAGGAGGTCGCCGGTCAGGACGAGGTCCTTCGCGACACCGAGCCCGACGTACTGCTGGAGCAGGCTCGCGTCGACCACGGACGGGATGCCGAGGCGGATCTCCGGGAGCCCGAGCCGCGACCGCGTGGTCACGACGCGCAGGTCGCAGGCGAGTGCCAGCTCGAAGGCCGCACCGACACAGGCCCCGTCGATGACGGCGAGGGTGGTCACGGGGGCTCGCCGGACGTCGGCCAGCATCGCGCGCAGCGCGGAGATGAACTCCCGGGCCGCGTCCGGCGAGTCGAGCGCGAGGAACTCCGTGACGTCGACCCCGGCGCTGAACGCCCGCCCGCCGGCACCACGGAAGACGATCGCCCGGGCGCCGCCGAGCTCGCCGATGCCGGCCCGCAGGGCCTCGATGTCCTCGCCGCGCAGAGCGTTGAGCTTCTCGGGCCGGTCGAGGGTGACGGTCAGGACCGCGCCGTCCGCGCGGATGTCGACGGACATGTCTGCATGCTCCCTCTCGTCGGAAGGCGGACCGCCGGCGGGCCCACGAGGTCGACGGTCGACGTCCTCCCGACGGGGCAGACGATCCTCAGTCGCGGCGTCGTGTCCGGTCCGACACCAGCGCCTCGACCAGCCGGACCACACGCTGCGTCATCTCCGTCGCGCTCTGGTCGGGGTGGGCCACCCACCAGTCCATCAGGGAGTCGACGATGCCCAGCCAGGTCCGGACCATCGCCGAGATGTCCAGGTCGTCGGTGATGCCGGCGTCGCCCAGCAACTCGAGCACTCCTTCCTGGGCGAGGGCATCGATGCGGGCGGTGTAGCGCCGGACGACCTCGGCCGCGGGGCCGTCCGCCGGAGCGGTGCGGTCGCGCAGGAGGCGCCAGAGATGGCGGCGGTCCTCGAGCACGGCGAACATCGCCGCGAGCGTCCGGAGCCCGCGCTCGACGCCCGAGCTGCCCTCCCGGGCGACCCGCTCGATCTCGGCGGCCAGCAGCTCGCCCGCCTCCGCGAGGCACGCGGCGTGCAGGCCCTCCTTCGAGCCGAAGTAGCTGTAGACGAGCGCCTTGGAAATGCCGGCGACGTGCGCGACGTCGGACACCCCGGTCGCTGCGAAGCCGTCCCGGCCGAAGGCGACCGACGCCGCCCGCAGGATCTCCTGCTCCCGCGCGGCACGGGGGACCCCCTTGGTGCCGGCGTTCGAGCGGGAGATCACGGCGACACCCTAGTACCCGATATGACTCTGAGGTAACTTACCCGGTGGTCACATGCGAGGAGGGGTCCGATGGAAGCGCTGCTCGACCCGCTGCAGAACCCGGTCACCTACGCGGCCCCGTTCTTCGTGCTGGCGATCCTCGTCGAGGTGGCGGCCCTGCGGTGGCTGGGTCACGACGACTCGGTGACCGGCTACGCGTGGCGCGACGCCCGGACCTCGATCTCCATGGGCGTCGTGTCGCTGGTGTTCCTGACGCTGTTCAAGGTGGTCACGTTCCTCGCCTTCAGCGTCGTCCACGTCTACCTCGCCCCGTTCCACCTGCCCACCGACACGTGGTGGTATTGGGTGTTGGTGGTCGTCGGGGTCGACCTCGGTTACTACTGGCACCACCGGTTCAGCCACCGCGTGCGCATCGCCTGGGCCGGCCACCAGGCGCACCACTCCAGCGAGTTCATGAACTTCGGCACGGCGCTGCGGCAGAAGTGGAACCCGTGGTTCGAGTTCTTCTTCTGGCTGCCCCTCCCGCTGCTCGGCTTCGCCCCGTGGACGCTCTACGCGGCGTTCGGCGTCAACCTCGTCTTCCAGTTCTTCGTGCACACCGAGCTCGTCGACAGGCTCCCGCGGCCGGTGGAATTCGTGTTCAACACGCCCTCGCACCACCGTGTGCACCACGGTCGCGACCCCGAGTACCTCGACCGCAACTACGGCGGAATCCTGATCGTCTGGGACCGGTTGTTCGGCACCTTCGCCGCCGAGGAGCGGCGTCCGACCTACGGGCTCACCACACCCGTCGAGACGTACGACCTCCTGACCCTGCAGTACGGGCACTACGCCGACATCGCTCGCGACGTGCGGGCGGCACGGCGCTGGCGCGACCGGCTGGGCTACGTCCTCGGCCCGCCCGGCTGGACCCCGTCCGGCGGTCCCGCGCCGGAGCCGACCCTGCCGCGACGCTGACCGTGCCCCGAACCACCTCGAACCGCTGATCGGCCTTGGTGACCGCGGGCCTCGGATCAGTCGGCGCCGAGCAGGTTGGTGCGCACGCGGACGAGGTGCTGACGCATCGTCTCCCGAGCGACGTCGGGGTCGCGGTCGACGAGGGCGGCGACGATCTCGCCGTGGCAGTCCTCGTAGTCGCGGCGGCGCTCGGGGGTGGCGCTGCGACGCTTGATGCTGCCCCAGACCGGGAGGTCCCGAGCGGCGTTCATGGTGTCGAACAGCCGCAGGAGCAGCCCGTTGTGGGCGGCGGCGGCGATGCCGCGGTGCAGCGCGGAGTCCCAGGCCTCGAACTCGTCGTAGGTGTCGGTGGCGTTGCCGCGGCGCAGGCAGTGGGTGAGGTGGTCGAGGTCGGACTGCAGGGCGTGGCGAGCGGCCAGGGCGGCGATCTCGGGCTCGAGGACCAGCCGGGTCGCCATGATCTCGGCGGGGCTGGTCTGCAGGGAGGTTCCGGCCGACGGCACGGTCAGATCGGCACCGAGTTCGGCCAGGAAGGTGCCGCGCCCGACGTGGCGGGTGATCCGCCCCTCCCGTTCGAGCTCCGCGAGCGCGGTCCGCACCGCACTGCGGGAGGCACCGAGCTGGTCGCACAGCGCGCGCTCGGTCGGGATCTTCGCGCCGGTGCCGAGGGTGCCGTCGGCGATGGCGCGGTCGAGCAGGGCGCGAAGGCGCGCGACCACCGGCCCGGCGGTCTCGGACCTCACGGCCTGCTCACCGGTGCCCGCGACGAGGCCGTCGTCGGCGTCGTCGCTGCTCAGCAGGGGTGTGGCCACGTGGCACCTCGTGTTCGACCGGCGAACCGCCGTAGACAACCAATGTCGGACCAATCCTACCGGTTGCAGCTATTGGCATCCAGAGGTGCCGGTCGTAGTGTCGAACGCGTCGGCGGAGTGAGCAACCACACCCCGGGAATGGACTCGATTGGTCCTCAATTGGCTGCGGCAAGCAGTCGGGACAAGGAGCGTTCGGTGAAGCTCGTGACCTTCTCCGTCGACGGGCGTGAGGCCCTGGGTCGGGTCGACGGCGACGGGACGACGGTGCGCGACCTGCGCGGCGTCGTCGGGGACCTGAGCCTGCTCGAGGCGATCACGGCCTGGGAACGGGTCGGTCCGCAACTGGCCGCGGCCGGTGACCTGCCGGTGGTCGAGGACGCGCGGCTGCTCGCCCCGATCCCCGAGTTGCGTCGTGACATCTTCGCCGTCGGCAAGAACTACCGCGAGCACGTCGCGGAGTTCGGTCGCTCGGGCTACGACACCCCGCAGCGCTCGGAGGACCTGCCCGACAAGCCGATCGTGTTCTCCAAGGCCACCACCTCGGTGACCGGGCCGTTCGACGACGTCGAGTCCCACCCCGGCGTTACGGCCGAGCTGGACTACGAGTCCGAGCTGGCGGTGATCATCGGAACGGGGGGTCGCGGCATCTCCCGCGAGCAGGCCCTGGAGCACGTGTGGGGCTACACCATCATCAACGACGTCACCGCGCGCGACGTCCAGCGCGACCACAAGCAGTGGCTGCTGGGGAAGTCGCTCGACACCCACGCCCCGATGGGTCCGTGGGCGGTCACCGCCGACGAGGTCGGTGACCTCGCCGCTCTCGAGGTCTCCTCGACGGTCAACGGCGAGCCCCGGCAGAAGGCGCCGGTCGCCGACCTGATCTTCGACGTGCCCGAGCTGATCCGCGTGATCTCCGCCGGCATCACGCTCCTGCCCGGGGACGTCATCGCCACCGGCACTCCCGCCGGAGTCGGCATCGGGTTCGACCCGCCCCGCTTCCTGCAGCGCGGCGACGTCGTCGAGTGCGCCATCACCGGCCTCGGCGCCATCCGCAACACCATCGCTTGAGCCTCCTCGTCGAGGCTCTGAAGGAGGACGAGTCAGTGCAGGTCAATGGCAAGGAACTCGCCGTCGAGATCACCGGGGAGGGCCCGCTGGTCCTGCTGGTGCACGGTCTGGGTGGGACCTCGAACTTCTACCAGCCCCAGGTCGCGGCGCTCGCCGAGCGGTTCACGGTGGTCCGCCCCGACCTGGAGGGCTCGGGTCGCTCCCCGGTGAGCGGCACCCTCTCGATCCAGAGCTACGCCGACGACCTCGCCGCGCTGCTCACCCAGCTCGACGCCGGCGCCGCCCGCGTCGTCGGGCACTCCATGGGCACGGTCGTGGTCCGCCACCTCGCCGCGTCCCACCCGGAGCTGGTGTCCCACCTCGCGCTGCTCGGCGCGGTGCCGGCGCCCCTGCCCGAGGCGGGTCAGCAGGCCCAGCACGACCGGGCCGCGAAGGTCCGCGCCGAGGGCATGGCCGCCGTCGCCGACGCGGTCATGACCAACGCCACCGCCGAGGCCACCCGTCGGGACCACCCGGCCGCGGCGGCCGCGGTCCGCGAACTGGTGATGCGCCAGGACCCCGAGGGCTACGCCCGCTCGTGCGAGGCCCTCGCCGGGGCCACCGACCCCGGCCCGGTCGACCCGAGCCTGCCGCTGCTGGCCGTGACCGGCGCCGAGGACAAGGTCGGCGCCCCCGAGATCACGCAGCGCATCGCGGAGGCGCACGGGTCCGCGGTCACCGACTACCTCGACGACTGCGGCCACTGGCACGCCCTGGAGCGGCCCGAGGAGATCACCGCTCACCTCGTCAAGTTCTTCTGACCCGCCGCCCGACCACCACCTGACGTTCGGCGACGCGATCCCGCGCACGCCGTGGCCTCGACGCCGAGGAGCCCCCAACCATGAGCAAGGTCCTGTTCCGCAACGTCTCCATCCTCGACTCCACCGGAGCCGATCCCTATCCCGGTGACGTCCTCGTGGAGGACGACCGCATCGCCGCCGTCGGCACCGTCTCCGAGGACCGCGCCCGGGACGCGCAGGTCGTCGAGGGCCGCGGACGCACGCTGATGTCCGGGCTCTGCGACGCGCACACGCACTTCACCTGGAACAACTCCGCCGACCTCGACGGCCTGGGCACGATGCCGGTCGAGGAGCACCTGCTCTTCGCCGTCGAGTCGGCGAAGAAGTACATCGACTCCGGCTACACGATGTGTCTCGGCGCCGCCTCGGCCAAGGAGCGCCTCGACGTCGTGTGCCGCGACGCGATCAACGCCGGGCGCATCCCGGGCCCGCGCTACCTCGCCAACGGCCCCGAGATCGCCGTGACCGGCGGCGCGCTGATCAAGTCGATCACCAAGTTCGCCGACGGCCCGGAGGGCATGCGCAAGGCGGTCCGCGAGCTCATCGACATCGGCGTCGACCAGATCAAGCTGTCGATGACCGGTGAGGAGATCACCGGCACCCAGCGCGCCGAGGACACCTACTTCTCCGACGAGGAGGTCGCGGCCGCGGTCACGGAGGCCCACCGCCGCGGGAAGCGCGTCTGCGCCCACGCGCGCTCCGCCGAGAGCGTGAAGATGTGCGTGCGGAACAAGGTCGACATCATCTACCACGCCTCCTTCACCGACGCCGAGGGCATGGACATGCTCGAGGCCAACAAGGACTGGGTGTTCGTCGCCCCCGGCATCAACTGGCTCGTCGCGACCCTCTACGAAGCCGAGGCGTTCGGGTTCCCGCAGGAGGCGGCCGAGGCCGTCGGCTACAAGAAGGAACTCGAGATGGCCACCGAGGGCCTGCGCGAGATGCACAAGCGGGGCATCAAGCTGTTGCCCGGCGGTGACTACGGGTTCGCCTGGACCCCGCACGGCACCTACGCCCGCGACCTCGAGCACTTCGTCGAGCGCCTCGGCTTCACGCCGATGGAGGCCATCATCTCGGCCACCGCGTGGGGTGGAGAGATCATGCTGCGCCCGGACGAGCTCGGGAAGGTCCAGCCCGGCTACCTCGCCGACCTGATCCTCGTCGACGGTGACCCGCTGGCCGACATCACGGTGCTGCAGGACCACGACAAGCTGCACGCGATCATGAAGGACGGGACGTTCCACAAGGCGGACTCGCCGCTGGCGGACCACAGCGCCCTGGACGACCCGGCCGGCCCGATCAGCGAGAAGACCCGCGAGTACGTCGAGGCCCGTCCCTGACCCTCGCGCACCACCGACCCGCGGCGGGCGTCACCCCCGGTGGCGCCCGCCGCGGCGTGCCCCCTTCGGAAGGTCCTCCCGCCGTGCCGCTGCTCGTCTGCCGCACCTGCCCCCGCTACGAGCCCGACAGCGGCTCCTTCGGCGACGCCCTCGATCCCGCCCTCGCCGCGGCGCCCGCCCGCGGTATCCGCGTCCGCCACGTCCCCTGCGTCGGCGGCTGCCCCCACACCGGCAACGCCGCCCTCGACGGCCCCGGCAAACCTCGCGTCCGGTTCTCCCACCTCACCGCCGACGACGCCGACGACCTCCTCGAGGCCACCGTCGCCTACGACGCGAGCCCCACCGGCATGCCGGAGGACTGGGTCGTCCCCGACTCCCTGGCCGGACGCATCTCCGCCGTCACCGACAAGCGGCTTCCGATGAGCTCCGGCCGCTTCGGGTGCTGACGAGACGGCGGCCTCGAGTCGTGAGCCCTTTCGCAGTTCATCGCCGGCTGTACAGTTCAGCGGGTGCTGACCGGTGAGACGCGAGAGGCAGCGCTGGCCCGGGTGGGTCGCGCTCTGGCCGACCCGACGCGATGCCGCCTGCTGGTGGCCCTGCTCGACGGGCCCGCGTATCCCGCCCGGCTCGCCGCGGACCTCGGACTGTCACGGTCCAACGTGTCCAACCACCTGGCCTGCCTGCGTGGATGCGGGCTGGTGGTGGCATCGCTGGAAGGTCGTCAGACCCGGTACGACCTCGCCGATCCGCACCTCGCGGCGGCCCTTCGTGAACTGGCCGGTGTCGTGCTCGCCGTGTCGACGACCGATGCGTGCCTCGACGAGGCGGAGGCCCACGCGTGAGCACCGACGAAGCCGCGTCCCGGTCGACGCCGTCGGTCCCGGTGGCCGCCTGCGAGAAGCCGTGCTGTGCCGATGCTGCTCCGCGGACCGGGGGAGATGAGGGCCGCCGGGCCGTCCTCGCCCGACGCGTACGGCTCCTGGTCGCCGCCACGATCAGCTACAACGTGGTCGAGGCCGTCGTCGCCATCTCGGCGGGGACCGTCGCCTCGTCGTCCGCGCTGGTCGGCTTCGGCCTGGACTCCGTCATCGAAGTGGCGTCGGCCGCTGCTGTGGCGTGGCAGTTCGCCGGTCCGGACCCCGACGCGCGCGAGCGGGTCGCCCTGCGGGTCATCGCGTGCTCGTTCTTCGCGCTGGCGGTCTACGTGAGCGTCGAGTCGGTGCGCACGCTGCTCGGCGCCGGCGACCCGGAGCCCTCGACCGTCGGCATCGTCCTCGCCGCCCTCAGCCTGCTCGTCATGCCGTTCCTATCCGCCGCGCAGCGCCGCGCGGGCCGCGAACTCGGCTCCCACTCCGCGGTGGCCGACAGCAGGCAGACGATGCTGTGCACCTACCTGTCCGGGGTGCTGCTGCTCGGCCTCGTCCTCAACGCCCTGTTCGGATGGAGCCTGGCCGACCCGGTCGTCGCACTCGTCATCGCCGCCGTGGCCGTCAAGGAGGGGCGCACGGCCTGGCGCGGCGAGCACTGCTGCTGACGCCCTACCGGCCCGGACCCGCTGGTGGGTCGGCGAGGAGGTGGGCCACCAGCCGGGCGGGTGCGTCCTCCTGCAGGAGGTGGCCGGCGTCGTCGATCCAGTGCATCTCGGCGTGGGGGATGTGTTCGTGGAGCCAGGTGCCGTACTCCGGGGGCAGGATGCGGTCGTGGGTGCCCCAGAGCAGGCGCACCGGGATGGTGATGTCGCCGAGCAGGGGTTCGTAGGGGCGGGTGTCGGCTTCGGTGAGCTGGCGGTACTGCCGGTAGTAGGCGGCCTGACCCGCGGCGCCGCGCCAGGGTGCGAGGAACGCCTCGAGCACCTCGGGGCGCAGGCCCTTCTGGCTGGCGTTGCGCAGGTGGGCGGCGACGAGGGCTTCGTGGGCGTAGCCGGGTAGGGCGTCGAAGACGTCGGGGTGCTCGCGCATGAGGGCGAACAGTCCGCGTTCCCAGTGGCCGCCGCTGACGGCGTCGAAGATGGTCAGGTTCCGGTAGCGGGCGGATTCGAGCAGGTGGGCGCGCAGGACGATGGCGCCGCCGATGTCGTTGGCGACCACGCTGGGCTCGTCGAGTCCCCAGTGCTGGAGGAGTCGGGCGAAGCGGCGGGCCTGTGCGGCGATCGTCAGGTCCTGTCCTTCGCGCTGCTCGGACTGTCCGTAGCCGAGGTGGTCGAAGACGTACACCGGGCGGGAGCGGGCGAGGGCGGGGGCGATGTCGCGCCAGAGGAACGAGGAGTACGGGGTCCCGTGCACCAGCACGACAGGGGTTCCGTCCCCGTCGCCCAGGCGCGCCCAGCGCACGGTCCCCTCGTCGGTCTCGACGCCCTCGCTCAGCGTCCAGTCCACGCTCTGGTCCACCGCTTCGTCCGGCACGACGACCACCCCTCTACACAGGCCTGTGAAGTTCTGCCTGCCACGGTAACTACACAGACCTGTGAAGTCCAGGGCTACGGCGCTGACGGCGCGGACGGGGCGACGGACCAGTCCTCGAAGGTCGTCGAGCCGATGCGTGCCGGTCCGAGCGGAACCAGTGAGTCCTGCACGATCGGGACTCCGAAGTACCCGGCGTCGGGCTCGGACCGGACCGCGCGCTCGTCACGGTGGGCCCGGAGGGCGGGGTCGACGAACCGCGCGAACGTCCCGCGCTCCGGTCCGGCGATCTCGACGACGCCGCCGAGCGGCGCGGCGGTGACGACGTCGGCGAGCGCGGCGGCGACGTCGGCCACGGCGATCGGCTGGAGGTCGGCGGCCGGGAGCACGATCTCGTCGCCCTGCGCCAGGCCGGCGCCGATCGTCGTCAGGAACTCGAAGAACTGCGTCGCGCGGACGATCGTGAACGGGACGCCCGAGTTCGTGACGAGGCGCTCCTGGGCGGCCTTGGCGTCGAGGTAGCCGGGGTGGGAGATCCGGTCGACGCCGACGATCGAGAGCACCACGTGGTGCCCCACCCCTGCGTGCCGCTCGGCCTCGAGCAGGTTGCGGGTGGAGGTCGTGAAGAAGTCCGTGATGGCGCCGGGTTCGAACGTCGTCCTGTTGGTGAGGTCGACGACCGCGTCGGCTCCGGTCAGGGTCTCGGCGAGGCCTTCGCGGGTGACCGTGTCCACGCCGGTCGACGGCGAGGCGGCGACGACGTCGTGGCCCTGCCGGCGTAGCAGCTCGACGAGCGTGGACCCGACGAGTCCCGTGCCCCCGACGACGACGATCCGCATGACTGCCTCCTCAACTCGGACAACTGATGTCCGAAAACCTACTCGGACTTCCCGTGTCCGAGTCAAGTACGGTGGCGTGGTGAAGATGTCCGGCGGGGTCGAGTGGGGGCTGCACTGCTGCGTCGTCCTCGGCAGTGCGTCCGACCCGGTGCCGGCCGCGAAGTTGGCGGAGTTCCACGACGTCTCCCCGAGCTACCTGGCGAAACAGCTCCAGCTGCTGTCACGGGCCGGTCTGGTGCGCGCCGTGCAGGGGCAGTCCGGTGGCTACCTGCTCACGCGGGACCCCGCGGACGTCACGGTCCTCGACGTGGTCGAGGCGATCGACGGTGAACCAGGCTTCCGGTGCACGGAGGTGCGGCAGCGGGGGCCGCTGGCGGTGCCGCAGGAGCGGTGCGTCGTGCCGTGTCCGATCGCCCGCGTGATGGGGTCCGCCGACCGGGTCTGGCGGGACTCGCTGCGTGCGGTCACCATCGCCGACCTGACCGCAGAGGTCGGTAGCACGGCCCTGCCGGGGACGCTCGACCGCGCGCGGGAGTGGCTCCGGAGCTGAGCCAGCGCCGGCCGGGAAAGTTCGAGCTGGTGGTGGACGCGCTGGACTGGGGGTTCCGCGCCCAGCTCGACAGCTATCCGACCGTCGACCTGGCGTCCCTGTCGCCGCCCGAGGCGTTCCGGGAGGCCGCCCGCCGCGTCGACCCCTGCTACGTCAACCCGGACGCGATCATCCGGCAGGGCGGGTTCACGGGGGAGCAGCCCCGGGCCCCGGAGCTGCTCGACCTGGTAGGGGAGCGGGCCGTCGAGCACCGGATGAGGCTGCTCCTCGACGTGCTCACCGGCCTGCAGGAGCGCGGGCACGTCCGCGCCGACCTCGACGCCGACACCCTCACCACGATGTGCTTCGGGGGCTTCTTCGGAGCGTTCCTGCGCGGCGATCCCGGCGGATCGGCCTTCGCCGAGCGCGTCGGGGACACCGTGTGGCAGCTGATCGCCACGGATCCCGGCGCGTGACGACGAGGGAGAGCGCCGAGTGGTGGTCGTGCTCGGCCGTCACCCCGCCCACAGCGGGACGACGGCCACGACGACGTCCTCGAGATCGCCGTCGTCGAACGCGGCTCGTCGTCGTCGGCACTCCCTCGCGGCGGCGCGGCCGTCGTAGGGACCGTAGGAGTCGGCCTCCCCGGTCTCCGGGTCGTAGACCACCACGACGAACCGCTCGGCGGTGAAGTACCGGACCGACGGGTCGCTCCCGTCGGCGCCCCGCCCGAAGGACAGTCCGGTATCGGACGGTCCGTCCATGCCGTCGGGCAGCGGGAACTCCTCGTCCGCCTCGGCCCGGGAGTCGTTCATCCCGGACATGAGCGGCTCGTGGGGTCGGCCGTGCAGGGCCTCGATGTCGTCGACGAGGTCGAGTTGTTCGACGAGGTCCCGGCCGGTGGTGCCGTCGGCGGCGGCGAGGTGTTCTCGGAGCTGACCCGTGAGCACACGCCGGGAGACGGGGTCGACGTCGTAGGCGATGAGGATGCGGCAGATGCCGATGAGTGCTCGCCGTCGCGGGACGGACAGCCCTTCGCTCACCAGTGGCCCGAGGTGGGCTAGGGCGACCTCGGCGACGGCCCGGACGTGGTGGAGCGGCTCGGTGGTGTCGATCTCGAGCGACCCGAGGTGCGGTTCGGGGTGCTCGCCGCCGGTGTGCGGGTGGGGAGCACCGGTCTCGACGTCGATCACGGTGACGTCGATGGTGCGCCCGGGGAGGAGCGGTGCGAGGGCCGAACGCATGGCGGTGGTCGTCGCGTCCCGGTCGTGGTCGGCGGCCAGGACGAGGTCGATCTCGACGTGGCGGTCGAACACGCGCAGGGCGCCGGGCGTCGTCGAGCGTGGGGGTGGCCCGAGCCCGTCGTGGTGGTCGGCGAGGCGGGCCACCCCGGGGACGGTGAGTGCGCGCAGACGTAGGGATCCGAGGTCGGGGGACATGGGCGGCTCACCTCCGGGGAGGCGGCGGCCGGGGCTGCCGAGGACACGAGGTCGGAGGTCGTGCCCGCGAGCGGGCCCGGCCGGATCGGATGGTTCCCCGGTGGGACGTGCTCGGGGCGGGATCCGTCATGCCCGGCTCGGCGTGAGCGCTGTCACGTCGTGGGTCGGACGGGCTCTGACCGTGTCCGACCTCGTCGTCCACCCCGTTCGAGGTGGCCGGCGGCCTAGGGTGAGCCCCGGTCCCGGTGGAAGGAGTGCGGCATGACGCAGGTTGAATCCCGGCTCTCGTCGGCGGAATCGGTCGGGATGAGCTCCGACCGGCTGGAGCGCATCGAACCCGCGCTGCAGAAGTACGTCGACGAGCGGGGCTATCCCGGTTTCGCGACGCTGGTGTCCCGCCGTGGCGAGCTGGTCCATTCCGGGCTGATCGGGTGGCAGGACCGTGAGGCGCAGGTGCCGCTGGCGGAGAACACGATCTACCGGCTGTACTCGATGACCAAGCCGATCATCTGCACCGCGCTGATGACGCTCTACGAGGAGGGCCGGTTCCAGCTCGTCGACCCGGTCGCGACGTGGATCCCGGCGTTCGGTGCGACCAAGATCGCCGGGCCGGGCGGGACACTCGAGGACCAGTCGCCGCTGCGCCCCCTGCAGATCCGCGACGTCATGATGCACACCGGCGGGCTCACCTACAGCTGGCTCGAGGACTTCCCGGTGTCGGAGCAGTACCGCGAGCACCGGATCGACAGCGACGCGACGCGCACGCTGGAGCAGTTCGTCGACGTCCTCGCGACGCTCCCGCTCGCCTTCGCGCCCGGGACGCAGTGGCACTACAGCCTGGGCATCGACGTCGCGGCCCGGCTGATCGAGGTCATCTCGGGCCGGAAGCTCGGGGACTTCCTCCAGGAGCGCCTCTTCGGGCCGCTCGGCATGACCGACACGGCCTTCGGCGTCCCCGAGACGGCCCGCGACCGCCTCGCCGCGATGTACGGGCTGCCGGACATCGTCGGCGGCGACATGACCATCAGCAAGCTCGCGATGGCCTTCGCCACGGGCGATTCCCGTCGTCGGGACGTGGAGGCGAGCTACCCCAGCGACACGCCGGAGGTCTTCCAGCGCGGCGGCCACGGTCTGTTCGGCACGGCCTCGGACTACCTGCGGTTCGCGACGATGCTGCTCACGGGGAAGGCCCAGGACGGCACCCGCATCATCGGGCGCAAGACGCTGGAGCTGATGCACACCAACCACCTCGCCCCGGCGCTGCTCCCGTTCTCGCTCGGCGGGCTCCCGGTGCCCGGGTACGGGTTCGGTCTGGGCTCCCGCGTCGCCCTGGACATCGGCCAGACCGAGATGGCCGGCTCGCCGGGGGAGTTCGGCTGGTCCGGCGCGGCGAAGACCTACTTCTGGGTCGACCCGGTCGAGGAGGTCGTCGGCGTGCTCATGACGCAGCACATGATGGGCTTCGATCTGCCCGAGGCCGACTTCCGGGCCGTCGTGTACGGGGCGATCGAGGACTAGGTGGGAGACGTCGGCCTCGTCGTCGGGGACGTCGAGATGCTCGCCGGGCCGGACGACGCCCCGTTGGCCCTGCGTCACCTGGGCGGGACCGGACCCGCCGTGCTGATGAGCCATGCGACGGGGTTGCACGGGCACGTGTGGGCGCCGGTCGCGGCCCATCTGTCGTCCTGGTCGTGCCACGCGCTGGACCTGCGGGGGCACGGGCTCTCACCGGTGCCGGAGTCCGACGACCTGGCCTGGGCCGGGATGGGGCGGGACGTGGCCCTCGTGGCGGACCACCTCGGTCCCGGCGTGATCGGCGTGGGGCACTCGGCGGGGGCGACGGCGCTGCTGATGGCGGCTGCGGCGCACCCGGAGCGTTTCGAGCTGCTGGTGCTGTTCGAGCCGGCGCTGCGCCCCGGGCTCGACCCGGTGCCCCCGGCCCTGACCGACAGCCAGCGGGCCCTGGTGGAGATGACGACGAGGCGTCGCGCCGTCTTCTCCAGCCGCGCCGAGGCGCTCGCGTCGTTCGCGCGGAAGCCGCCGTTCGACACGGTCACGGCGGCCGCGCTGCACGCCTACGTCGAGCACGGGTTCGCCGACACCGACGACGGACAGGTCACGTTGCGGTGCCTCCCCGAGGTCGAGGCGCAGGTCTTCGCCCGGGCCCACGGTCACGATCTCGCCCGCCGGCTCCACGAGGTAACCTGCCCCGTCGTCGTGATCCGCGGCGACGAGTCCGCTCCGCACCAGATCGCCGCGAGCGACGCCCTCGGGGAGGTCTTCGGACGCGGCGCCGTGGTGCTCGACGGAGCGGATCACTTCGGGCCGCTGTCCCAGCCGTCGCGGGTCGCGCGGGTCGTGCGGGACGCGGTCGTCGGCATCGGCCCCGTCGATGGCCGCTGACATCGGGTCGGCCCGGCCATCGAGGCGCGACGCGGCCGACGGTGACGTTCAGGTCACGACCCGTCCGGTGAGGCAGGTGCGTCGGTCGTGCCTCGAGGGCGGTCATCGGGGAGGTCCTGGCGCACCAGGGGGACGAGTTCGTCGGCGAACACCTGCAGTTGCCGCTCGTGGTCCTCGCACGGCCAGAACACGATGCCGTTCATCCCGTGCTCGGTCAGTGCGATCCGGATGTCGTCGCGCCACCGCGCCGGCGGTCCGTCGAAGGGCCCGCGGTCCTGCGGGCCGATGCGCCCGGCCACGTTGTAGATCTTCCGGAGCGAGGCGGGGTCCCGCCCGGCCCCTCGCGCGGCGTCGTCGAGCCGCTGCACCGCATCGCCGAGTCGATCGAGCCCGAGGAAGGCGTGCGAGGGCAACCATCCGTCCCCGTGGGCGCCGGTCAGGGCAAGGGTCCGGGGGCCGTAGGCGCCGAGCCAGAGGCCGAGGTCGGGACGAGGTGTCGGCCCGGGGTGGGCCCCGGCGAGCGCGTAGTGCCGGCCCGGAACGCGGACGCTGTGCTCCCCGCTCCACATGGCGCGGATGACCTCGACCGCCTCCGTCAGGGCGTCCACCGCCTCCTTCGGGCTGCGGCGGGGGCCGCCCATCGCCTCGATGGCCTCCCAGAACGCTCCCGCGCCGAGCCCGAGCTCCAGCCGGCCGCCGGAGAGCAGGTCCAGGCTCGCCGCCGCCTTGGCCAGAACGGCCGGCGGCCGCAGCGGCAGTGAGGACACGGTGGGCACGACGGTGATGCGCTCGGTGCGCGACATCAGGTGGGTGACCAGGGTCCAGGAGTCGTAGAAGGCCGACTGATAGGGATGGTCCTGGACCGTGACGAGGTCCAGCCCGAGTCGCTCCGCGAGCAGGGCGCGTCGTACCGGGGCGTCCGGGGACGCCAGACGGGATCGACGTTCGCGCCGAAGAGCACCGGCAGGGTCATGGTCGTCCTTCCTCGACGTACACGGGGTCAGGCGGTGAGTCGTTGGAGGTCACTTCACGGCGTAGCCCGCGTCGACGGGGAGGGCGACACCGGTGATGTAGCGGCCTTCGTCGGAGGCGAGGAAGAGCACGGCGTTGCTGATGTCGTCGGGCTCGACGTACGGGACGGGCAGCGCGTTCAGGGTGCGGTAGACGGGGCGGGCGTCCTCCTCGGTCGGGTCCTCGAGGTCGGGCCGGAAGAGCCGGAAGTTGACGGGGTTGAGCAGCATCGGCGTCGCGACCGTCGTCGGATTGATCGTGTTGACGCGGATCGAGTGTTCGGCGAGCTCGAGCGCGAGGGTCCTCATCAGTCCGGTCAGCCCGGCCTTGGCCGCGCCGTAGGGCGCGAGGTTCGGCACGGACCGCAGCCCGATCGAGGAGCTGGTGATGACGATCGAGCCGCCTCCGCGCGCGACGAGGTGGGGGATGGCCGGCCGGACGGTGTGGAAGACGCCGGTGAGGTTGGTGTCGATGACCGCGGCCCAGTCCTCGGGTGTGGTCGACGCGGCCGGGCCGGGGTTGCCCTGGATGCCGGCGTTCGCGACGACCACGTCGAGGCCGCCGAGCTCGTCGACCCCGCGGTCGACGAGCGCGGTGACGGCGTCCGCGTCCCGGACGTCGGCCTCGAGGGCCACGATGCGGCGGTCGAGCTTCTCGACGAGGGCGACGGTCTCCGCCAGGTCCTCCGGGGTCGCGGTCGGGGCACCCTGGGCGGGCACCGGTCCGACGACGTCGAAGGCGATGATGTCGGCCCCTTCCTCGGCGAGCCGGACGGCGTGGTGGCGTCCCTGGCCGCGGGCGGCGCCGGAGATCAGCGCGACCTTGCCGGCCATGCGGTGGCCCATGGGGTTCTCCTTCGTGACGATGGATCAGGCCGACGCCCGGAGCAGGCGGGAGGCTTCGGCGGCGGCACGGCGGACCGCGTGGACCGGGGCGGAGGTCCGGACGTCGTGGGTGCGGGCGGTGACGGACAGGGCGGCGACCGCGTGGTGGTCGGCGCCGAAGATCGGGGCGGCGATGCAGCTCACGCCGACGGCCGACTCCTCGTCCTCGCGGGCGTAGCCGCGGCTCCGGACGGCGTCGAGCTGGCCGAGGAAGAGGCTCGGGGCGACGACGGTCCGCGGTGAGACGCGGCGCAACCCGTGGTCGAGCACGGTCCGGGTCTGCCGGGCCGGGGCGTGGGCGAGGACGGCCTTGCCCACCGCGGTGGCGTGGGCGGGGAGCCGCCCCCCGACCCGGGAGGCGAGCGGCGGCGCGCCCCCGGCGTCGAGCTTGTGCAGGTACACGACCTCGGTGCGGTCGAGGACCGCGAGGTGCACGGTGAGGCCGGTCGTGGCGTGCAGTCGGTGCACCACCGGCGTCAGCTGCTGCTCGATCCCGTGCTGGGCGGGGACGAGCTGTCCGAGCTCGTAGAGCCGCATGCCGAGCCGGTAGCCGTCGTCGGCCCGCTCGAGCAGGCCCCACGCGACGAGCTGTCCGAGCAGCCGGTGGGCGGTGGGTTTCGGCATGCCGGTCCGCCGGTGGATCTCGGCGAGGCCGAGCGCGTCGTCGCCGGGGCGGAACGCCCCGAGCAGGGCGACGCTGCGGCCGAGGACGCTGTTCGGGTCGGCCTCCGCGGACCGGCCCTCAGACGAGGGCACGGTCCTTCCAGCCGTCGAGCAGCTTGTCCTGGCCCTCGTTGCCGGGGGTGCCGTAGACGAAGTAGGTCTCGGCGGGCAGGGTGCCGCCGCCGATCGCGAGGCCGGTGTCGAAGTCGGCGAGGTCCCACGTGACGGTCTCGTGGTCGGGTTCGAACTGCAGGATCCCGGAGTTGCCGAACAGCTCGATGCGGTTGCCGCCGGGCTCGAAGACGTAGAGGAACGCGCCCTGGGTGATGCCGTGCACGTCCGGGCCGGCCTCGATCTGGATGCCGTACTCGCGGCAGAGCTCGGCGGCGTCGCTGTTGTGCTGGGGTACGCCGTACCAGAAGGCGAGGTGGTGCAGCCGCCCCTTCGTGCCGGTCTGGTCGCGCATGATCGCCATCTCGTGCCCGAGCACGTTGACGCTCATCCAGGCCCCGATCTCGGTCCCGCCGCCGGCGCCGTCGATCACCCGCTCGCGGGTGCCGAAGCCGAGGGTCTGCTCGAAGAGCTCCTTCTGCAGCGTGACGTCGGAGGCCATGAGGTTGACGTGGTCGAGGCGCCGCGGCGGCAGGCCCTGCAAGGGCCGCTTGGAGCGGCGGGTGAGGATGCGGCTCTGCAGCTCACGCGGGGCCTGGTACTTCTCGACGTCCCAGACGAGCTCCATCGGGTGCCCGTCGGGGCTCTGGAAGGCGAACGTCCGGCCGACCCCGACGTCGCCCTTCGTCCACCCCAGGCCGAGACCGGCGGCGTCGAGGGCGGCCGCGCGCCGCTCGAGGGCGTCGGCGGAGGTGGTGCGCCAGCCGACGTTGCCCAGACCGGGCGTGTCGCGCTCGGTGAGCTTGAGGCTGTGGTGGTAGGGGTCCTCGTAGCAGCGCAGGTAGACCGAGCCCTGGTGGCGGGCGGTCTCGCGCATCCCGAGCAGCTGGGTGAAGAACCAGAGGCTGCCCTCGAGGTCGGGGGTGTACAGCTCGGCGTGGGCCATGTGCGCCAGCTCGAAGCGAGCGGCGGAGGCGTCGGCGGTGGTCATGCGGAGGCCTTCCGTCGGGTACGGAGCCCGGCGGGCTCGCGGTGGTCATAGGCGTGGATCCAGCTGAAGTCCTCGACGAGGTCGGCGAGGCGGCGGTCGCGGGCCCGGGCGGCCGGGCCGTCGGGCAGGTGCAGCAGCGGAGAGGTGACCCAGGCGCTGCGGGCGACCTGTCGGGTGCGGCAGCGCCGGAGTCGTTCGTAGGTCGCCAGCGCGGCGGGGAGATCGGCGTCCGAGGTGGTGTCGGCGAGGAGGTCGGCGAGCACCGCGGCGTCCTCCAGGGTCAGGTTGGCGCCCTGGCCGTGGTGGGGGACCATCGCGTGCGCGGCGTCCCCGAGCAGGACCATCCGGTCGGCGCTCCAGCGTGGGAGCGGCGGGAGCGCGAACAGGCCCCACCGCGGGCTCTGCGGCACGGCCCCGAGCAGGGCCCGGACCGCAGGGTGCCAGTCCCGGAACGCCTCTTCGAGCTCGCCCGGAGCGGCGGGGATCATCCCTCCGGGGCCGGGCCAGGGGTCCGGCCCATCGACGACGGCGAGGAAGTTGACGACGTCGCCGATGGCGTAGTGCAGGACGTGGGCGCCGGGGCCCATCCAGAACTGCACGGCGTCGGGGTCGGGGAGCTCCGGCACCGCCGAGCGGGGCACCAGGCCGCGGAACCCGCTCGCGCCGGAGTAGACGGGTGCCTCGTCGGCGATGCGGGCCCGGACGCGGGAGCGGATGCCGTCGGCGCCGACGACGAGCGTCGCCGTGGTGTCCGTGCCGTCGGCGAAGGTGAGCCGGGTGCGGCCGCCGAGCATCTCGACGTCGACGAGCTCCTTGCCGAGGTGGAGGTCCTCGGTGCCCCAGGCGGAGGCGAGGGCGTCCTGCAGGCGGGCACGGTGGATGCCCCAGAAGGGCGCGCCGAACTGTGCGGCGTACCCCTCGCCGACCGGGATGTCGACCAGTCGCGGGCCGGTCCAGTGCCGGTACACCAGCTCGGTCGGGACCGTGGACGCCGCAGCGAGGGCCGGCTCGAGCCCGAGCTCGCGCAGGACGCGGGTGCCGTTCGCGGCCAGGGCCACCGCGGCCCCGACCTCGCCGAGCTCGGGCGCCTGCTCGTAGATCCGGGCGCGGATCCCGTGGCGGCGCAGCGCGAGGCCGAGGGTCAGCCCGCCGATGCCGCCGCCGACGATCGCGACGTCCGGGCGCCCCATCAGCCGACCTCGATCGGGCTCGGGTCGAGGAAGATCCGCAGGTCGTCGACGATGCCGTCGCGGTGCTCGAGGATCGACACCACCGGCACGGACACCTCGCGGCCGTCCGGGTGCCCGTAGGTCACGGTGGCCTCGAGGACCACGGTGCCGCCGCTGACCCACACGTGCCGGAACTCGTGGCGGATCCCGCGGTAGTAGGTGTAGAGCCAGGTCAGCCCGCCGCGCACGGCCTCCCGGCCCACCATGGGCTCCATCGAGCCGTAGCGCATGGTCGCGTCGGGGGCGAACCCCGCGAGCGTGCCCTCGAGGTCGAGCGCGTCGACGGCGTGGTAGAAGTCGACCAGCCACGCCGGGGCGTCGACGTGGGCGGTCGTCGTGCCGCTCATCGGGCCGGCTCCGCGACGCGGGTCCGGACGGCGGCGAGGGTGGTCTCTACGGCGGCCTGGTAGGCGCCGACCATCTGCTCGGCGAGCTCGGCCTCGGAGATCGGGAGCTCGTCGCCGGGCCGGATCACGAGGGCGAAGCGGAACCGCAGCCCGAGCTCGCCGTCGTGCTCGACGATCTCGTTGGTGATGGTCCCGAGGACCGGTCCGTCGGTGCGCGTGAACACGACCCGGTTCGGGGCCTCCAGCCAGACCCGCTCGACGTAGCGGGCGCCGCCGAGCTCGATCTCGCGGTCGAACACGGTGTCGGAGAGCCGCGCGATCTCGCGGCAGGCGGTGATCGCCTCGACGTAGGGCACGGCGTCGAGGGCCTTCTGCTCCAGGCCCTCCCAGATGCGCTGCCGGTCGAGGGTGACCTCGCCGGGCGGGTTGGCGGGCAGTTCGAGTTCGCTGTAGATCATGGTGGTCTCCGGGGTCAGTGGTCGAGGATCTCGGGCAGGACGGGGCCCCAGGAGTTCGCGGTCGCGACGTCGACCTCCCAGGTCTTGGGGACCTGCGGCCGGTCGGTGTGCCAGGGGCGGGGGTCGAAGTGGCCGGCGTCCTCGTCGAGCATCTGGTCGAGCTGGGTGAAGAGCTCGATCGTGTTGCCGTCGGGGTCGCGGTGGTAGGTGAAGACGTTGTGCCCGGGGCCGTGGCGGCCGGGCCCCCAGTGCAGCCGGTAGTCGTGCCGGGCCAGGTGGTCCAGCGCGGTCTGCAGGTGGTCGAGGTTGCGCATCTCGTACGCGACGTGGTGCATACCGGTGTACTTCGTGCTCTGGAGGAAGTTCGCGGCGTGGTGGTCGGCGTTGCAGCGCAGGAAGACGAAGAAGTCCCCGATGGTGTCCGACCAGCGGAACCCGAGCAGGTCCTGGTAGAAGCCCTGGATCCGGTCGAGCGACGGGGTGAAGGCCGCGACGTGGCCGAGCTTGGTCGGCCGGTGGGCGGGGGCCGGGCCCTCGTCGGAGCTCGTGGGCTGCGACTCGTAGAGGTGCAGCGGCACGTCCGTGCCGGGCTCGGCGAGGACCAGGACGTCCGGGGTGCTCGGAGCGACGTCGGAGCGGCGCGAGACCTCGTAGCCGGCGTCGGCGAAGCGCTTGCCGGCGTCGTCGAGCGAACCGGCGACCTCGAACCCGACGCTGGAGCGGGCGGCGGCGTCGCCGCGGCGGATGACCACGCTGTGGTGCTCGAGCCCGGTGGTCAGGTAGGCGAGGTCGGGCGACCGGTCCTCGACGTGCAGGCCGAGACAGCGCTCGTAGTACTCGACCAGGCGGTCGACGTCGGGGGTCGTGAACTCGACGTAGCCGACCTTGGTGACGCGGCCGGCGGCGGTGCCGGTGTCCATCGCGGTTCTCCTCTCGGATGCGGGCGGATCAGGCGGCGAGGTAACCGCCGTCGACGGGCAGGACGACCCCGTTGACGTAGCGGGCGGCGGGAGAGCACAGCCAGACGACGGCCTCGCCCACCTCGGGGGGCTCGCCGTAGCGACCCAGCGTGGTGCGGCCGATGACCGGGGCCATGGCCTCGTCGGGCACGGCGGCGGTCATGGCGGTGCGGATCGGTCCGGGGGCGACGGCGTTGACGCGGACGCCCTGGGCGCCGTGGTCGACCGCGGCGGCCCGGGTGAGCCCTACGACCGCGTGCTTGCTCGCGACGTAGGCGGCCTGGGCGGGAGCGGCCTGCTCCGACCAGATCGACGCGGTGTTGACGATCGCGCCACCGGTGGCGAGCAGGTGCGGGATCTGGGCCTGCATCCCGACGAGGACCCCGGTGACGTTGACCGCGAGGACGCGGTCCCAGTCGTCCCGCCCGAGCTCGGCGAGCGGGGCGACCGCGAACGTGCCTGCGTTGTTGTGCGCGGCGTCGAGGCGACCGAAGGTGCGGACCGCGAGGTCGACGGCCGCGTGCACGGCGTCGCGGTCGGCGACGTTGAGGCGGATCGGCAGGGCCTTCGTGCCCAAGGCCTCGATCTCGGTGGCAGTGTCCACCGGGTCGACGAGGTCGCACACCACGACGGCGGCACCACGGGCGGCGAAGGCGAGGGCACTGGCGCGGCCGATGCCGCCGGCGGCGCCGGTGACGAGGGCGACCCGCCCCTCGAGGTCGGCGCTCACGCGGTCACCCGGGCCGGCTCGACCGTCGCGGCCTGGGCGGCGGGGTCGACGACGGGATTGCGCAGCCGGCCGAGCTCGCCGATCTCGACGACGACCTCGTCGCCGTCGGCGAGGAAGTCCCCGCGGGGGGCGCCCACGCCGGCGGGGCTGCCGGTCGCGACGACGTCGCCCGGTTCGAGCGTCATGATCCGGCTGGCCGCGGCGACCACCGCGAACACGCCGTTCATCATGTCCGCGGTGCTGGAGTCCTGCTTCACCACGCCGTTGACGCTCAGCGTGATGCGCAGGTCCTGCGGGTCGGCGACGAACCAGGCCGGGGTGACGCCCGGGCCGGTGGGGCAGAACGTGTCCTCGCCCTTGGCCGAGGTCCAGTCGAACCCGAACGGCGGGGCGACGGCGTCGGCGCGGGCGAGGCGGTCGCGGGCCGAGACGTCGTTGACCACGGTGTAGCCCGCGACGACCGCGGCCACCTCCGACTCGTCGAGGTCGCGGGCGCGGCGTCCGATCACCACGCCGAGCTCGGCCTCCCAGTCGATCCTGCGGTCCGGCCGGTCGGGGAGCACGATCGCGTCCTCCGAGCCGACGACGGTCGTGGTGGGCGGCTTGAGGAAGAAGTAGGGCGCCCCGACGGGGTCGGGCCGGGGCACGCCCATCTCGGCCAGGTGTGCGAAGTAGTTCGCGCCGGCGCAGATGACCTTGGGCGGGTACTGGACCGGCGCCTCGAGCCGGACGCCGGGGACGACCTCGAGGTCGGCCACCGGCAGGCGGCGCAGCTCGGGGGCGACGGCGTCCCAGTCGCCGAGCAGGTCGAGCAGGGTGCGGCCTGCGAACCCGGGCAGGGCGCGGACCGTGCCGTCGGTCTCGCGGAGCCCGACGGCGGTGTCGACGCTCCCGGGGGTGCGGTAGGTGACCAGGGACCAGGTCATGAGTGGGCCTCTCCGGTGTTCGGGGTCGCGGCGCGGTCGCCGGCCCAGTCCTCGTCGGCCGTCGTGAGCACGACCCGGCCGGTGTTCGCGGAGTCCTCGAGGTGACGGTGTGCCTCGGCCGCCGCGGTGACGGGGTAGGAGCGGTCGAGCAGGGGCCGGAAGCCCTCGGCCACGGCCGCCCAGAGTCGGCGGGCGCTGCGCGCGTTGCCGCTGCGCACGCCGACGATCCGCTGCGAGCGGGAGTAGAGGCGCAGCAGGTCGAGCTCGACCCGGCCGCCCAGGAAGGCGCCGGAGGTCACGACGCGGCCGCGGACCGCGAGGACCTCCATGGTGGCGTTCCAGATGTCGGGGTGGCCGAGGTCGTCGACCACGAGGTCGACCCCGGCGCCGCCGGTCGCCTCGCGGACCCGGTCGGCGAAGTCCGGCGCGAGCGGGTCGAGCACCGCGGCGGCCCCCAGGGCCTCGAGGCGCACCCGCTTGTCCTGCGAGCGGGACGTGGCGATCACCCGGGCGCCGCGGTGCAGCGCGAGGGCCGCGGTGAGCGAGCCGAGCGCGGACGACGCGCCGTGGACCAGCACCCACTCGCCGGGGGCCAGGCCCGCCTCGTCGAACTGGTTCTGGGCGACCGGGCCCGCGAGGGCCAGGGCCGCGGCCTGCTCGGGGCCGACGCCCTCCGGCACGACGAACGCGTTGCCCGCGGGCACCACCGTGTACTCGGCGTAGGCGCCGGGCACGTGCAGGCCCAGGATGCGGGCGGTGGCGCACGCCTCGGTCGCGCCGGCCGCGCAGGCGGCGCACTCGCCGCACGTGAGGACCGGGAGGACGGCGACGTGGTCACCGACCCGCAGGGTCGTGACGTCGGCCGCCACGGCGGCGACCGTGCCGGCGTGCTCGGCGCCCGGGACGTGGGGGAGCGCGATGTGGGCGTAGGGGTGCGTGCCGGCCCGGGCGCTCACGTCGAGCAGGCGGCCGACGCTCACGGCGGCCACGCGGATCGCGACCTGACCGGGACCGAGGTCGGGTGTATCCACCTCCCGGAGGGTCAGGACGTCCGGGTCGCCGAAGCGGTCGAAGCCGACGGCCTGCATCCGGGCCGGCAGCGCGTCCGGGCGGTCGCTAACCGTCGGCCACGACTGCTGGGCGAGCAGCGCTTCGGACATCTGTGTCCTCCTGGTTCGGGCGGGGTGGAGCACGAACGGCAGCCATGCCTGCTCGGAGCGGTGACGGCGACCGGACGTCCGGTGAACCTGCCGGTGCTGTGAGGCAAACTGTACGCACTTTGCGACGATGATCGGAAGTACGAATTTTCGACGACGCCGCTCTGACGTCGTCGTTGACCCGGATGCCCGGCATCCCGGAGCGGCGCAGAGTGGATACACTGCGGCTCATGAGCAACGAGCCCGCCACGGTCGAGGCCCTGGACGACGTCCCGACCGGACGGCGCCTCGCCCTCGACGTCCACGCCGCGGTCCGGGCGATGATCCTGAGCGGCGAGCTCGAGCCCGGCGCGCCGATCCTGCAGGCCGCGCTCGCCCGCCGGCTGGGGGTGAGCCGCACCCCGATGCGCGAGGCCTTCCGCCTGCTGCAGGAGGAGGGCCTCATCGACAACAAGCCCGACCAGCGGGCGATCGTGCGCGAGATCGACCCCGGCGAGATCGACACGGTCTACACCTCGCGCGTGATGCTCGAGGCCGTCGCGGTGAGCATCTCCGTCCGGGCCGCCACCCCGGAGCTGGTGTCCCGGCTGGAGGACGGGCTCGCCCGGATGCGGGCGCTGGCGGGCGAGGACGACATCGAGCACTGGCAGCAGGCGCACCGGGAGTTCCACCAGCTCACCACCGAGGGCGTGCCCGCCCTGCACGACACGATCTGCTCGCTGGGCGAGCGGGCCGAACGGTTCCTGCGCCTGGCGCAGCTCGGGAACCCCGGCGCCTCCTCCCGCTGGGACGCCGAGCACGAGACGCTCGTGCAGGCCTTCCGACTGCGCGACCACGACCTCGCCGTGCGCACGATCGCGCAGCACCTCGCCCGGACCGCCTTCACCGCGATGGCCGACATCGCCCCGCACCAGGACGCCACGGCCACCCGTGCGGCGCTCAACCTCCTGCTCACCCCACCGGCCGGGTCGTTCCACTGAGCGGACCGGTTTCGCGGACACCGCTGCCGTCGTCGCCGCACGATCGCGCCCGACCGCAGACGAGAGGACCGACCGTGCCCGTCACCGACCCGCGGACGAAGGCGAGGGCGCTCTACGACGCCCGCGCCACCCGCATCCCCATCGCGCCCTTCAGCGACGCCGAACCCGACCTCGGGATGGACGACGGCTACGCCGTGCAGGAACAGCTGATCGACCTGCTGCTCGCCGACGGCGACCGGATCGTGGGCCGCAAGGTCGGGCTGACCTCCGAGCCCATGCAGCGCCAGATCGGCGTGGACTCGCCCGACCACGGGCCGGTCCTCGCCTCGACGGTCTACCCCGACGGGGCCGCCGTCGCCCTGGGCGACTTCATCGCGCCGCGGCTCGAGGCCGAGATCGTGTTCGTCCTCGGCGGGCGCCTGCAGGGGCCCGGGGTGACCGTCACCGACGCGCGGGCCGCGATCGCCGGGGCCGTGGCCGGGGTGGAGATCGTCGACTCCCGGATCGAGGACTGGCGCATCCGGCTCGTCGACACCGTCGCCGACCTCGCCTCCAACGGCGCGGCGGTCGTGTCGAGCCGGGTCGTCCCGCTCGACGACCTCGACCCCCGCCTGCTCGGCATGACCCTCAGCCGCAACGGCGAGCTCGTCGACACCGGCGCCGGCGCGGCCGCGCTCGGCGACCCCGTGGCGGTGGTCGCCTGGCTGGCGAACGTGCTCGGCGAGCACGGGGTCGCCCTGGAGCCGGGCCAGTGGGTCATGACCGGCGCGCTGCACGCGGCGGTGCCCATGGCCGCCGGCGACGTCTTCCGCGCCGAGTTCGACCGGCTCGGAGCGGTGACGGTGCGGGTCGCATGAGCATCCCGACCCTCGCGGGCCGCCTCCGGGACGCCGTCACCGCGCGGACGGCCATCGAGCCGCTCTCCGCGACCGTTCCCGAGCTCGACCTGCCCACCGCCTACCGGGTGCAACACGTCCTGCGCGACGAGGCCGGGCCGCTCGCCGGCTGGAAGCTGGGGCTGACCTCGCGGGCCAAGCAGCGGCAGGTCGACGTGTCCGAGCCGGTCCACGGCTTCCTCCCCGCCGCCGGCGCGCTCGACCTCGGCGAGCCGCTCGACACGGCGGCCCTGATCGCGCCCCGCTGCGAGCCCGAGATCGTGTTCGTCCTCGGGCACGACCTCGCCGGGCCGCACGTGACCGCCGCCGACGTCCTCGCGGCCACGGCGGGGGTCGCCGTCGGGATCGAGGTGCTCGACTCCCGCTACCGGGACTACCGGTTCACCATGGCCGACGTGGTCGCCGACAACACCTCGGCGGGCCGCTACGTCGTCGGCCCGCCGGTGCCGCCGGCCGGGATCGACCTGCGGCTGGCCGGGGTGGTGCTGGAGAAGAACGGGCGGGTCGCGGCCACGGCGGCCGGAGCGGCGTCGATGGGACATCCGGCCGCTGCCGTCGCCTGGCTGGTCCGGGCGCTCGCCGCCACGGGAGAGGAACTGCGGGCCGGTGAGATCGTCCTCTCCGGCGGGCTGACCGCCGCGGTCCCGGTGGAGCCGGGCGACGTCGTCGTCGTGACCGTCGACCACCTCGGCACCCTGGAGCTGGCATGCCGCTGATCCAGGTCACCCTCGCCGCGGGGCGGAGCCCCGAGCAGCTCCGCGCGCTCGGCGAGGCCCTCACCACCGCGGTCGAGCAGGCGCTCGACGCCGACCGCGCGACCATCCGGGTGGTGCTCACCGAGTGCCCGCCCGACCTGTGGTTCGCCGGGGGCGAGTCCCTGGCGGAGCTGCGGGCCTCCGGGCGCCGCTGATCCCCGCTCACGACGACGGGCCCGGGACGTGCGGTCCCGGGCGCGTCGTCGTGCGGTGGCTGTCAGGGACGGACGGCCATGATGCAGGCCTTCGGCTCGGTGAAGAACTCGCGGCTGAACGTGCCGCCCTCCCGTCCCCAGCCGGAGTCCCCGACGCCGCCGAACGGCGCCCGCAGGTCGCGGACGAAGAAGCAGTTCGTCCACACCGTCCCCGCCCGCAGCGCCGCGGACACCCGGTGGGCCCGCGAGAGGTTCTCGGTGAACAGCATCGCGTTGAGTCCGAACGGCGAGTCGTTGGCGAGCCGCACACCCTCCTCCTCGGTGTCGAACGGCGTGACGGTCACGACCGGTCCGAAGATCTCCTCGCGGTGGACGCGGGAGTCGAGCGGCGCGTCGGCGATCACGGTCGGGCGCACCACCCAGCCGTCGCCGCGGCCGCCGGTGAGGACCTTCCCGCCCGGGTCGTCGAGGTAGCTCGTGACCTTGCGCCAGTGCTCCTCCGAGGCCAGCGGGCCGACCTGGGTCGTGTCCTGCGCCGGGTCCCCGATCCGCAGCGCCTCGGCGGCGGCGACGAACCGGGCGGTGAACTCCTCGAGCACCGGCCGCTGCACGAACAGCCGCGATCCGGCGAGGCAGACCTGGCCGGCGTTCGAGAAGATCGCCCGGATCGACCAGCCCACCGCGTCGTCCAGGTCGGCGTCGGCGAACACGAGGTTGGCGCCCTTCCCGCCGAGCTCGAGGCTCACCGGGGTCAGGTTCCGCGCGGCGGCGGCGGTGATCGCGCGCCCCGTCCCGGACTCGCCGGTGAAGGTGATCCGGTCGACCCGCGGGTCGGTCGTGAGGGCCTCGCCGGCCGACCCCGGGCCGTAGCCGTGCACGACGTTGAACACGCCCGGCGGCAGGCCGGCCTCCACGGCGAGGCGCGCGAGGATCGTCGCCGAGGCGGGGGTGTCCTCCGCCGGCTTCAGGACGACGGTGTTGCCCCAGGCCAGCGCGGGCGCCACCTTCCACGACTCGAGCATCAGCGGGAAGTTCCAGGGTGCGATCGCGGTGACCACCCCGGCCGGCTCGAACCGGGCGTAGGCGTGGTGCCCGGAGTCCATCGGGTAGGCCTCGGACGTCGACAGCCGCGCGTGGTCGGCGAAGAACCGGAGGTTCCGCGCGGTCCGCGGCACGTCCTGGTCCCGCGCGTCGGCCATCGGCTTGCCCATGTCCCGCGAGTCGGCGCGCGCGAGCTCGTCGGCGTGGGACTCGACGAGGTCGGCCAGCCGGTGCAGCAGGGCGCCGCGCTCGGCGAGGCCCATCCGGGGCCACGGGCCCTCGTCGAACGCGCGTCGGGCGGCAGTGATCGCCACCCCTGCCTCGTCCGGCCCACCCAGGGCGGCCTCGGCCCACGGCTGCCGGGTCCACGGGTCGACCGACGCGAACCGCGTCCCGTCCGCGGACTCCCGCTCCTCGCCGTCGATGACGTGTCCGAACGAGGTCATCGCGCGTCTCCCGCCAGCTCGAGCGCCACGTCGATGATCATGTCCTCCTGGCCGCCGACGAGGCCGAGCTCGCCGCAGCGGCGCAGGATCTCGTGGGTCGGCACCTTGTAGCGCTCGGCGGCGTGCTCGGCGTGCAGCAGGAAACTGGAGTAGACCCCGGCCCACCCCTGGACGATGGCGTTGCGGTCCATCTTCGGCCAGCGGTGCAGGTAGGGCCGGACGACGTCCTCGGCCGCGTCGAGCAGGGCCATCACGTCGAGCCCGGTGTCGACCCCGAGCCGGTCGAAGACCGCGGCGAGCACCTCGGTGGGCGAGTTGCCGGAGCCGGCGCCGAGCGCGCAGAGCGACCCGTCGACGTAGCGCACACCGACCTCTCGGGCGATCACCGAGTTCGCGACGCCGAGGCTCATGTTCTGGTGGCCGTGGTAGCCGACCCAGGCCTCGTCGCCGACCTCGGCCACGAGCGCCTGGAACCGGGCGCGGGCCTCGTGCATCAGCAGGGCGCCCGCGGAGTCGGTGATGTACGGGGCCTGGCAGCCGGCGTCGACCATGATCCGGGCCTGCTTCGCGAGGTCCTCGGGCGACGTGCGGTGCGCCATCATGAGGAAGCCCGCGGTCTCCATCCCCAGCTCCCGCGCGGCGTGGAAGTGCTGGACGCTCACGTCGGCCTCGGTGCAGTGGGTGGCCACCCGCACCATGTCCGCCCCGGCGTCGCGGGCGCGGCGGAGGTCGTCGAGGGTGCCGATCCCGGGCACGAGCAGCACCGCGATCCGGGCGTTCCGGGCCTCCTCGCGGGCGGCGGCGATCAGGCGCAGCTCGTCGGTCAGGGAGAAGCCGTAGTTGAACGATGAGCCGCCCAGGCCGTCCCCGTGGGTCACCTCGATGACCTCGACGCCCGCGCGGTCGAGGGCGCGGACGGTGTCGCGGACCTGCTGCTCGGTGAACCGGTGCGCCATGGCGTGCGAGCCGTCGCGCAGGGTGGTGTCGATGATGCGCACGTCGTGGCGCAGCGCGGGCCTCATGCCGCCACCTCCAGCTGCGCGCGTGCCATCAGCTCGCCGACGCGCGCCGCGGCCGCCGTCATGATGTCGAGGTTGCCGGCGTACTCGGGCAGGTAGTCGCCGTTGCCCTTCACCTCGAGGAACACCGCGACCCGCGCGTGCCCGCCCCAGGCGTCGGTGGGCTCGTCGAACTGGGGCTCCGCGCGCAGCGTGTAGCCGGGGACGTACTCCTGGACGTCGGCGACCATGCGATGGACGGAGTCGACGATCGCGGGCCGGTCCGCGTCGGCCGCGATCATGCAGAACACGGTGTCGCGCATGATCATCGGCGGCTCGACCGGGTTCAGGATGATGATCGCCTTGCCGCGGGCGGCGCCGCCGACCTCGGCGACGGCACCCGAGGTGGTGTGGGTGAACTCGTCGATGTTGGCCCGCGTGCCGGGCCCGGCCCCGCGCGAGGCCACCGAGGCGACGATCTCGGCGTACGGCACCTCGGTGACCCGCGAGACCGCGTGGACCATCGGGATCGTCGCCTGACCGCCGCAGGTGATCATGGAGACGTTCGGGGCGTCGAGGTGGTCGCGCAGGTTGACCGGCGGACACACCATCGGTCCGAGGTGGGCCGGGGTGAGGTCGACCGCCTGGATCCCCGCTTCTGCGTACCGGGGCGCGTTCGCGCGGTGCGCCCCGGCCGAGGTCGCCTCGAACACGATCCGGGGCAGCTCCTCGCGCTCCAGGAGCCAGTCGACGCCCTCCGCGCTCGCCTCGATCCCCTGGGCGCGGGCCCGCGCGAGCCCGTCGGACTCGACCACGCCGACCATGTACCGGACGTCGATGACGTCGCTGCGCCGCAGCTTCGCCAGGAGATCCGTCCCGATGTTGCCCGGCCCGACGATCGCCGCCGGGACTCTTCGTGAAGTCATGACCCGACCGTCGCAGCGGCGACCGCCCCGACCGAGCCGGTCGTCTCCCTGACCGGAACGCGGCGGCGGGGCTCAGTAGGTGATGACCGCCTTGAAGCGCACCTCACCCGCCGCAGCCCTCGCGTGGGCCTCCTCCGCGCGCTCCTTCGGGAAGGTCTCGATCATCGGGGTGACCCGGCCTTCGGCGACCATGTCGAGCGCCTCGACGAGGTGCTCGACGGTGTTGTGGGCCGAGCCGATGACCTGATAGCTGTTCGAGGTCAGGGCCAGTGTGGGCAGGTTCAGCTCGTCGGTGCCGATGCCCATCAGCACGACCTTGCCCCACGGCCGCAGCCCGTTCATCGCGGCCGTGACGGCGCCGTGCGAGCTGTTCGTGTGCAGCAGCACGTCGGCGCCCCCGGCCGCCCTCAGCGCGGCTCCGTCGGTCACGACCTCGTCGGCGCCCAGCTGCCGCGCGAGGTCCTCCTTGTCGGGGCTGTGGGCCAGTGCCGTGACGTGGAAGCCGGCCGGGTCCTGGCGGCCTACACGTTCACCGCCGAGGACGAGGCGCTCAAGCTCGCCAACGACACGCCCTACGGCCTCGCCGGTGCCGTGTGGGCCAAGGACGTCCACCGCGCGCACCGCGTCGCGGCACGCCTCCGCGCCGGCACCGTGTGGATCAACGCCTACCGCGTGATCGCACCGAACATGCCCTTCGGCGGCTTCGGCTCGAGCGGCATCGGCCGGGAGAACGGCGTCGACGCGATCAACGAGTACACGGAGAACAAGTCCGTCTTCGTCGAGCTCACCGGCGGCACCCGCGACCCCTTCCAGCTCGGCTGACCCCACCCCGACCACCCGAGGAGACCTCCGTGACCGTCACCGCGAACGACCGCCTGGGACTCGCGCCCACCGACCCCCATCCGATCGACGAGACCCGCCCCCTGGTCGACCGCTCGCTGACCAACCCCCTGTTCGGCGACCAGAAGATGAAGCTCGGCCTGTTCGGGATCAACTGCTCCTACGGGCTGATCATGAGCCACGCCCCGAGCACCTACGAGATCACCTGGGCCCACACCAAGGAGATCGCGCAGCGCGCCGACGCCATCGGCTTCGACGTCCTCGTACCCGTGGCCCGGTGGAAGGGGTTCGGCGGCTCCACGAACTTCAACGGGAACTGCTACGAGACCTTCACCTGGGCCGCCGGCATCGCCCAGGCCACGGAGCGCATCGCTGTGGCCTCGACCTCGCACCTGCCGACCGTGCACCCGATCGTCGCGTCCAAGATGGCGACCACCATCGACCACATCTCGGGAGGGCGGTTCGCGCTCAACCTCGTGATGGGCTGGGTCGCTCCCGAGATGGAGATGTTCGGCTCCGAGCAGCGGGAACACGACGAGCGCTACGCCTTCGGCCAGGACTGGCTCGACTTCGCCGACCGGCTCTGGAGCGAGGAGGGCACCTTCGCCGTCCACACGCCCTACTTCGACGGTGAACTGCTCGAGGCCTACCCCAAACCCCACCAGGCGCCGCGTCCGGCGCTGCTCAACGCCGGCAACTCCGCGTCCGGCATCGAGTTCTCGGCCCGCAACGTCGACGTCAACTTCGCCTCCCTCGACACGCTCGAGAACATCCGGACCTACAGCGACAAGGTGCGCGCCAGGGCCCGCGACCAGTACCAGCGCGACATCCAGGTGATGACCTACGGCCTGGTCGTCTGCCGCGACACCGAGAAGGAGGCCCAGCGCGCGTTCCAGCAGGTCGTCGACGAGGGCGACTGGGGCGCGGCCGGCAACGTCATCAAGATGGCGACATCGGGTGCCAGCCAGTCGTTCGTCCACGCCGCCACGAAGATGCAGGAGCGCTTCATCGCAGGGTGGGGCGGATACCCGATCGTGGGCACACCCGAGCAGGTCACGGAGAAGCTCGCGGAACTCAACGAGGCCGGGATGCAAGGCATGATCTTCGGGCTCATCGACTACAACGAGGAGCTCAAGTACTTCGGCGAGAACGTGATGCCGCTGCTCAAGGAAGCAGGCCTGCGCCACTGAGGGATGGCCGGGTCAGTCCAGCTCCTGCGCGATGCCGTGCGCGGTGGCGGTCAGCTCGGCGACCCATCCGGCGAGGCGGTCGCGTCGGAAGCGTGCGGTGGGCAGGGCGATCGAGAGCGCGGCGCCGGACGGGCCGGGCACGGCGACGCCGATCGCGGTCAGGCCGGCCTCGGTGCGTTCGTCGTTGACCGCGAACCCCTGGCGGCGGAAGCGCCGCAGGTCGCGCAGGAGCGCGTCGACGTCGGTCACGGGGGAGTCCGGGCGGGAGTACCGGGCCACGACCTCGTCCTCGGGCAGGCCCGCGAGCACGGCGCGCCCGCCGGAAGCGAGGTGGGCCGGCAGGACCTGCCCCTCGCGCGAGCTGACCCGCAGCACGTGGGTGCACTCGACCGAGGCGACGAACTGCACGTGGTCGCCGTCGACGACCATCGCGTTCGTCGTCTCGGTCACGCTCTCGGTGAGCGTGCGGAGGTGGGGGAGGGCGATCCGGCGGAGCTCGGCGACCGGCTGCACGCCAGCACGATAGGGGTCGG
The DNA here is from genome assembly GCF_050955885.1 of Actinomycetospora sp. CA-084318. NCBI lineage: Bacteria > Bacillati > Actinomycetota > Actinomycetes > Pseudonocardiales > Pseudonocardiaceae > Actinomycetospora > Actinomycetospora sp. CA-084318. The sequence continues at coordinate 5,022,066 of NZ_CP192098.1, read as the reverse complement.
CGGGCAGAACCGTCGTAGCGTCACGGGCGCAGACACCGGCGACCTCGGGGAGCGGGCAGTGGCGCAGTTCCACGTCGACGGCTACCGGCCCGGCGACCCCTTCCGGGCCGAGCCCCACCCAGCGGTGGCCCTCCGTCCCGAGGGCGTCGGGGACACCGTCGACGTCCTGGTCGTCGGGGCCGGCCCCGCCGGGCTGGTGCTCGCCGCGCAGCTCGCGGCGTTCCCCGAGCTGCACACGGTGGTGGTGGATCGTCGGGACGGACCGCTCGAGGTCGGGCAGGCCGACGGCGTCGCCTGCCGGTCGATGGAGATGTTCGAGGCCCTCGGGCTGGCGGAGCGGGTGCTCGCGGAGGGCTACCAGGTCAACGAGGTCGCATTCTGGCGCCCCGACCCGGAGGACCCCGCGGCCGTCGTGCGCACCGGCCGCATCCCCGACGTCGAGGACGGCCTCTCCGAGATGCCGCACCTGATCGTCAACCAGGCCCGGATCCTCGCGTTCCTGCGCGAGCACCTGGCCCGCTCGGCGGCCCGCACCCCGACGGTGTTCGACCGGCGGGTCGAGGACCTCCGCGTCGAGCCGGACGGCGACCACCCCGTCGTCGTGACCCTGGCCGACTCCACCGGACACGTCTCGACCGTCCGCGCCCGGTACGTCGTCGGCTGCGACGGCGCCCGCAGCCGCGTTCGCGCGGCGATCGGTCGCGAGCTGCGCGGCGACTCGGCGAACCAGGCGTGGGGCGTCATGGACGTCCTGGTCGACACCGACTTCCCCGACATCCGCCGCAAGAGCGCCATCAGCTCGTCGTCGGGAAGCCTCCTGATCATCCCGCGCGAGGGCGGGTACCTCGTGCGCCTCTACGTCGAGCTCGACGGCGTCCCGGAGCGCGGCACGGTCACCCCCGAGACCCTCGCCGCGACCGCGCGACGCATCCTCGCCCCGTACACGCTGGAGGTCCGCGACGTCGGGTGGTGGTCGGTCTACGAGGTCGGGCAGCGGCTCTGCGACCGCTTCGACGACGGCCCCGACGACGACGCGCACCCGCGGGTCTTCATCGCCGGCGACGCCTGCCACACCCACAGCGCCAAGGCCGGCCAGGGCATGAACGTGTCGATGGCCGACGGGTGGAACCTCGGCTGGAAGCTCGGCGCCGTGCTGCACGGGACCGCCCGCCCGGAGCTGCTGGCTACCTACTCCGCGGAGCGGCAGCAGGTCGCGCAGGAGCTCATCGACTTCGACCGCGAGTTCGCGGCGCTGTTCAGCGACCACTCCGAGCAGACCGACCCGTCGGTGTTCCAGCGCTACTTCCGCGACCACGGCCGGTACACCGCGGGGTTCGGGGTCCGCTACGCCCCGTCGATGATCACGGCGGCGGCTCCGGCACAGGAGCGGGCGAAGGGCTTCGAGGTCGGCACCCGGTTCCACTCGGCGCCGGTCGTGCGGCTCGCCGACGCGAAGCCGATGCACCTCGGGCACGTCGCCCGGGCCGACGGGGCCTGGCGGCTGTACCTGTTCGCCGACCGCGACGGCACCACGCTGCGCGCCCTCACCGATCGTCTGGCGTCCATGCTGCCGCGGTTCACTCCGGCCGGGGGCGAGCCGGACGCCGTGATCGACGTGCGCGCGGTGTTCCAGCAGCACCACCACGAGCTCGAGACCACTGGACTGCCCGCGGTCCTGCGGCCGCGCAAGGGCCCGCTGGGCCTCGTCGACCACGAGAAGGCGTTCTGCCCGGACCCGGCGTGGGACGTGTTCGACCTGCGTGGCGTCGACCGGGACGGTGCGATGGTGCTCGTGCGGCCCGACCAGTACGTGGCCCACGTGCTCGCCCTCGACGACCACGACGCCCTGGAGGCTCTCCTCGGCGGGGTCCTGCTCGAGGGGTGAGGGTCAGGCGCCCCGAGGTCGGAAGACCACGGTCGTGGTGGGCGCGTCCGGGTCGCCCTCGACGTCGGTCACGGTGATGTGCACGGCCCGCCCCGCCAGCAGCGGGGCGATCGCGGCTCGCAATCCGGCGGTGGTGGCCAGGACCGAGTGGCCGGCGGCGAGCACGATGTCGACCTCGGCGTGGTGCTCGTGGACACGGACCGCCTGCTCGGGCCTGGGTCGGGCGGCGGGTCGGAGGCCGTCGTGGTGGTCGGCGAGGCAGGCCACGCCGGAAACGGCGAGGGTGCGCAGACGCATGAGGTCGAGGTCGGGGGTCATGGCGGCTCCCCTCCGTGGTCACGGCGGCGGGACCAGGCGAGAGCGGGCGCTCGGCGTGTCCGCGGGCTGGTCCGGCCGCGTCGGTCGGTACGTCCGTAGGACCCGGGCGGGACGGCTTCGTCATCCGCGCACGGCATGAGGGACGCCACGCCCCGGGGATGGAATTCGTCGGGCCCCGTCGTCGCGCCCGTCGCCGCCGTCCCAGCCGGTCGCGGACGATGCAGCACCGCCGTGGGGACGCGCCGTCGGGTCAGAGCCTCCGCAGCCGGAAGGTGAACTCCAGCTCGCGCCACTCGCCGTCGACGTCACGGCCGTCGGGGGTCGGGCCGGTCCGGGGCACGAAGTCGACGACGAGGTCCTCCTTGACCCCGAAGACCGCGTCGGAGTCGAGGTAGCGGCCGCCCCGGACGAACAGCTGGGTGATCAGCTGCTGGTGGCCGGGGGCGTCGATGAGGAAGTGCAGGTGCGGCGCCCGGTAGGGGTGGCGGCCGGTGGCGGTGAGCATGGCCCCGACCGGGCCGTCGGCGGGGATCGGGTACTCCGAGGGCAGGATCGACCAGAACCGCAGCCGGCCGTCGGCGTCGGTGCGCAGGCGTCCGCGCAGGACCGGTCCGTCGAGGTCGGGGAGCTGGACGTCGTAGAAGCCGTCCTCGTTCGACTGCCAGACGTCGACCGGGGCGTCGGGGACCGGCTGCCCATCGGTGTCGGTGACGGTGACGTCGACGTGCAGCGGGGTGCCGGGCAGGCCCGCGGAGATGTCGGTGCCCTGCGCGAGCTCCGGCGGGCCCTCGACGTAGAAGGGTCCGAGGACGGCCGAGGAGGTCGTCTCCGGGGTGCGCGAGTTGGTGAGCAGGTCGACGGCGCTGGAGACGCCCAGGGTGTCCGAGAGCAGCACGAACTCCTGGCGGACGTCGGTGGTGATGTGCCCGGCGCGGGTGAGGAAGTCGATCGCGGTCTGCCATTCGTCCTGGCGCAGGTCGTGGTCGAGGGCGAAGCCGTGCAGGCGCCCGACCAGGTCGGCGAGCAGCCCGGCCAGGCGCGGGTTCGCGGTGGCGTCGAACGAGCGGCGGACCCGGTCGGTCAGCTCGGCGACCGCGGACGCCAACGGTGCGCCCGAGGGCGGCCGCTCGCCCGCCCAGGCGCGGCGCAGGAGTTCGGTCATGCCCTCGCGGGTCAGCGGAGCGGGGTTGGGGTACGGCCGGGCGGTGGCGAGCTCGACGGCGCGGTCGAGGCCGTCCTCGGGCATGCCGAGCTCGCGCAGGGAGGTGGGGCCACCGGCCGCGACGACGAGGTCGTACACGCCGGTCGGGGCGTCCGGCACACCGAGGCGCGCGGCGATCCGGGCCATGGCCTCCGGGGCGGCGTCGGCGTTGTAGGCCATCGCCTGGGGCAGCACGACCGTGTGGGTCGAGGCGTGGGGGAGGTCGAAGCTGCCGCCCAGGGTGTGGCAGAGCTTGTGGTGCAGGCCCATGCCGGCCACGCCGAGGCAGGTGCCGGCCAGCCAGGCGCCGCGCAGCAGGTCCGAGCGGGCGTCGAGGTCGTCGGTGCCGTCCGCGAGCCGACGCAGGCCGGCGGCGAGGACCTCGACCGCGTCGAGCGCCAGGCTGTCCACGACGGGGTTGGCGTCCGGGGAGTAGAGGGCCTCGACGGCGTGGGCGAGCGCGTTCACGGCGCTGGTGACCGCGATCGGGCGCGGCAGGTCCGCGGAGAGCTCGGGGTCGTAGATGACGGTCTCGGGCAGGATCGCGGGGTCGGTCCGGGTCGTCTTCCGCCCGTTCTCGGTCTCGCCGAGCAGCGCGGTGACCTCGGAGCCGGCGTAGGTGGTCGGGAGGATCACCTGGTCGACGCCGGTGCGCACGGCGAGCGCCTTGGCGAGCCCGGTGGCCGACCCGCCGCCGACGGCCACCACGCAGTCCGCGTCCACCCGCTGCAGCTCCTCGAGCGCGCGGACGGTCACCTCGACCGGGGTGTGCATCGCGGTGCCGTCGAACCGGCCCACGGCGAGGTCGCCGAGGGCCTTCTCGACGCGGTCGCCGAAGGCGGCGCGACCGGGGGTCGCCAGCACCAGCGCGCGGGTGCGGCCGAGCCGGGCCACCTCCGCGGCGACGTCGTCGAGGCGACCGGGGCCGAAGACGATGCGGGCGGGCTGGGCGGTGTACTCGAAGCGGGTCATCGACAGGGATCCTTCCTGGCGCGCACGCATCGGTCCAGCACCGCTCGTGCCGACGACGTGCGGTCGCTCTGAGCGGACCCCGGCGTCGGGTCAGAGTCGCTCGATGATCGTCACGTTGGCCTGGCCGCCGCCCTCGCACATCGTCTGCAGACCCCAGCGGCCGCCGGTCCGCTCGAGCTCGTGGAGCATCGACGTCATGAGGCGCGCTCCGGTGGCCCCGATGGGGTGGCCGAGGGCGATGGCCCCGCCGTTCGGGTTGACCTTGGCGGGGTCGGCGCCGGTCTCCTTGAGCCACGCCTGCACGACGCTCGCGAAGGCCTCGTTGATCTCGACGGTGTCCATGTCCCCGATGCGCATGCCGGTCTTCGCGAGCGCGTACGCGGTCGCCGGGATCGGCGCGGTGAGGACCATGACCGGGTCGTCGCCGCGGGCCGAGACGTGGTGCACCCGGGCGCGAGGCGTGAGGCCGTGGTCGCGCACGGCCTGCTCGGAGGCGATGAGCAGCGCCGCCGACCCGTCGGAGATCTGGCTCGAGACCGCGGCGGTCAGGCGTCCACCCGGCGCGAGCGTCTTCAGCCCGGCCATCTTCTCCGGCGTCGTGTCGGCCCGCGGGCCCTCGTCGGTGTCGATGCCGGCGACCGGGGTGATCTCCTTCGTGAAGCGGCCCTCGGCGATCGCCCGGAGCGCGCGCCGGTGGCTCTCGTAGGCGAAGGCCTCCATCTCCTCGCGGGAGATGGCCCACTTCTCGGCGATCATCTCCGCACCGCGGAACTGGGAGATCTCCTCACCGGGGTAGCGGGCCTGCCAGCCCTCGCACCCGGTCCAGGGGTCGGGGTCGCCGAACTCCTTGCCCGCGAGGAAGCCCGACATGAGCGGGTAGCGGCTCATCAGCTGCACGCCGCCCGCCAGCTGAAGGTCGGACTGACCGCTCATCACGGCCTGCGCGGCGAACGAGACGGCCTGCTGGGACGAGCCGCACTGTCGGTCGATCGTCACGCCGGGCACGGTCTCGGGCAGGCCGGCCGCCAGCGCGGCGGTCCGGGCGATGTCTCCGGCCTGGGCGCCGATCTGGTCCAGACAGCCGAAGACGACGTCCTCGACCGCCGCCGGGTCGACCCCGCTGCGGTCGACGACCTCGCGGATGGTGTGCGCCGCGAGGTCCGCGGGATGCACCCCCGCCAGGCCCCCGTTGCGGCGGCCGACCGGGGTACGGACGGCCTCGACGATGTAGGCCTCGGACACGGGCCACCTCCTCGTGGTGGAGCTGCTTCTTAATACAGAATAGAAGATGGGGCAGCTCCTGGAGTGTGACGTGCTCAGACCAGGAGGTCCTGCCGGCCGTCGGCGCGCAGCGACTCGATGTACTGCGGGTGCAGCTTCTTCGCCAGCGGTGCGAGGGCGAGCAGCTTGGCGACGTTGCCTTCGACCTTGATCTTGTTGCGCGCCATCGCGAAGGGGAGGTTGACCTTGCCCTGCCAGTAGGCGTTGGCCGTCTCGGTCGTCATCAGCAACGCGGCGTCGGGGGCGGGCGCAGGGGTGGCCTCGCCACCCGCGTAGACCTTCCCCTCCCGCATGTCGATGATCAGGGACGAGTCGGGTTCGGAGCAGCGGGTCTCGAACACCATGCCGGTGGCCGCCATCTTCGGGCCGAGCTCCGGATCGGCGAACGCCCGCTCGAAGATGCCACCGACGTAGGTGCGGAGCTCGTTCTCGTCCGCGAAGCCCGGCATGTCGACTCCCTCTCGAGGCGGATGTGACGCGGCGACCGACGCCGCTCGGCCGGACCCAAGCAGTTTTCTATTCGCCGGTCAATTTTGCGGGCGCGGTCAGGGCCGGAGGGCGTGCAGCACCATCGACTGGGCGACGACGATCAGGTCGTCGATCGGCCCGCGGTCCGGGTCCCACCACTCCGCACACCAGTTGAGCGCACCCATCACGAGCATGCGGCCCAACGACGGGTCGACGTCGTCGCGCAGCAGCCCGGCCTGCGCGAGGTCCGCCACCAGGCCTCGCCAGACGTCGAAGTAGGCGGTGAGGACGTCGAGGGCGGGGCGGCTGATGTCCGGCGGGACCTGGTTGGTGTTGCGGATGAAGGCCCGGGCGTAGTCGGAGAGTTCCAGCTCGTGCCGCAGGTGGGCCTCCACGGCCGTGGCCAGCCGGACCGAGGGGGAGCTGTCCGCCGGCAGCGCGGCCAGTCGCTCGGTCAGGTAGCCGACCATCGCCTCCGCGCCGGCCGTCAGCACCGCGCCCACCAGTTCCTCGCGGTGGGCGTAGTAGTAGTAGATCGCGGGGGCCTGGACGTGGGCCTCCTCGGCGATGTCCGAGAGCCGCGTGCCCGCGTAGCCACGCTCCGCCAGCACCTTGGCCGTCGCGTCGAGCAATCGGGCGCGGGTCCGGGCGGACTTCGGGACCGACTCCTCCGCGGTCTCGGTACGGGTCTTCGTCCGTCGGGCCATCTCGAAAGGATATTCGACTCTGCTCCGGGGCGGCCGGTGGTCGGGTGACGTTCAGGTGTCCCGGTGCAGGGGTGTGGACGGCACGGGGACTCAGTAGGAGGCGGGCAGCCCGAGGCTGCGCTGGGCGACGAAGTTCAGCACCATCTCGCGGCTCACCGGCGCCGTCTTGAGCATGCGAGCGACGAACCACAGGTCGGACAGGCCGTACTCGAGGGCCAGGCCGTTGCCGCCGTGGGTCTGCATGGCCTGGTCGAGGGTGCGCAGCGAGGAGTCCGCGGACGCGAACTTGGCGACGTTCGAGGCCTCGGCCGCGTCGGCTCCCGCGTCGAAGAGTTCCCCGGCGCGGAAGGTCATCAGGCGGGAGAGCTGGGTGTTGATGTAGGCCTCGGCGAGCGGGTGCGCGACGCCCTGGTGCGCCCCGATCGGGGTCGACCACACCTGGCGGTCCCGGGCGTACTGCGTGGCCTTCCCCAGGGCGTACAGGGCGATCCCGTTGCTGATGCACGCCGCGGTGATCCGCTCGGGGTTGAGCCCGGCGAAGACCTGGCGCAGGCCGTTGCCCTCGTCGCCGATGAGCGCGTCCCGGCCGACCCGCACGTCGTCGAAGAACACCGTGAACTGGTGCTCGGGCTGCTGGAGCGCGCACGGGATGTGCTGCCAGGTCAGGCCAGGGGTGTCGGTGGGGACCACGAAGAGCGAGAGCGGGTGGCGCCCCGACGGGCCGGCCTCCGGGGCGCGGGTGACCACGAGCACGGCGTCGGCCTGGTCGATGCCCGAGGTCCAGTACTTGGTCCCGGACAGGCGCCACCCGTCCCCGTCGGGGTGGGCGGTCGTCGTGATCGCGTGGCTGTTCGAGCCGGCGTCCGGCTCGGTGATCGCGAAGGCGACCTTCAGGCTGCCGTCGGCGATGCCGGGCAGCCAGCGCTGCTTGAGCTCGTGGCTGCCGTGCCGGTCGATGATGGTCCCGCAGATGGCCGGGGAGATGACCATCATCAGCAGCGGGCAGCCCTGGGCCGAGGCCTCCTCGACCACCACGGCGAGGTCGGACATGGTGCCGCCACCCCCGCCGTGGGCCTCGGAGAGGTGGACCCCGAGGAAGCCCGCGGCGCCGAGGTCGGCCCACAGCTCGTCGGGCTCCTCGTGCTTCGCGGCCTTCTCCATGAAGTACTCGTGGCCGTACTTGCCCACGAGTCGCCCGACGGCCTCCCGCAGGGCGGCGCGCTCCTCGGTGTCGGCGACGATCGAGGACGTGTTCATGCGGTGCTCCAGACGTGGATCTACCGACCGGTGAACTTCGGGCGGCGGCGTTCGACGAAGGCGGTGACACCCTCGAGGGTGTCGGCGGTCCGGCAGGCGGCGACGATGCTGTCCTCCTCGGCGGCGTGCTGGTCGCGCAGCGTCGCGTCGGAGCTCTGCCGCAGCAACCGGCGCATCGCCCCGAACGAGCGCGTCGGACCCGCGGCGATCTGCTCGGCCACCCGACGGGCCTCGGCGTCGACGTCGTCGGCGGGGACGACGGTGGTCACGAGGCCCCAGTCCTGCGCCTCGGCGGCGGTGAGCCGGCGGTTGGTCAGGAACATCTCCTGGGCGCGGCGCAGCCCGATCATGCGCGGCAGGTACCAGGAGCACCCGCCGTCGGAGACCATCGCGATCCCGCCGTACCCGGCGGTGAACTTCGCGTCCTCGGCGGCGACGACGATGTCGGCGGTGCACACGATCCCGAGGCCGCCCCCCGCGGCGGCGCCCCGGACGGCCGCGATCACGGGCGCGTCGAGCGAGGCGAGGCGGTCCAGGGCCGCGTGGAACGGGCTGATCATGGCGCGCAGCGTGTCGGGCAGCGCCTCCGACGGGGTGTCGGTGAACACGGTGATGTCCCCGCCGACGCTGAACATCGGCCCGGCGCCGGTGATGAGCACCGCGCGCAGCCCGTCGTGCTCCGCGAGGAGCGTGACCGCCCGCAGCAGGTCCTGCGTCACCGCGGGATCGATGGCGTTGCCCTGCTCGGGGCGGTCCAGGGTGATCGTCGCCAGACCCTCGACGATCTCGAGGCGCAGGGTGGTGAACGGCGGTGCCGCGTCGGCCCACCGAGCGGTGTCGGTGTACTGGTCCAGCGCGGTGATTCGCCCGTCGGACACCGTCACGACGTGGGCGAAGGCGGCGTCCACGGGCGCGCCGCCGCGACGCCCCCGGCCGGTGTAGCGGCCGGTCACGAGCAGGCGGCCGTCGGTCAGCGCGACGACGTGCTCGGGCTCGGCCCGGGCGGCGAACTGCCGCCCGATCCCGCCCCAACCGTCGCGGATCATCGCGTCGGCCCCGCGGTGCTCGCCGCCGACGCCGCCGGGCATCCCCTCGGCCAGTCGGCCGACGAAGTCGGGGTGCACGAGCTCGGTCAGCGCGTCCCCGTCGCCGGTGGCGAGGGCGACGTACAGCCGGCGGACCACGGCAGCCGGATCCTCGGACACGGCCGTGCTCGTGGGGTGATCCACAGGGCCTCCCAGTCGCGGTTTCTAACGGAGAGTAGGTTTTCCGCCCGCGTCGCGTCAACCGCCGTGGCCCGTCACGGCATCGTCGAACCGCCACCCACGGCGATCACCTGGCCGGTCACCTGTCGGGCGACCGTCTCCGAGGCCACCCACGCCACCGCGTGCCCGATGTCCTCGGGGGTGGTCAGGCGGCGCAGCGCCTGGGTCCGCACGATCGAGTCGACCTGATCGGGCGGGAAGAGGGTGTCCCGACCCACGGCCCACACGCTGTGCTCGCCGACGGGCACGTCCTCGGGCGGCAGCACGATCCCGGGGGCGACCACGTTCGAACGGATGCCGTAGCGGCCGTTCTCGCGCGCGATCGAGCGGGCCAGTGAGATGAGGGCCGCCTTGGTGCTGCCGTAGATCGCCTGCCGGACGGCCCCGAAGGCCGCGTCGCTGGAGAGGAAGACCAATGCTCCGCGTCCCGCCTCCTGCATGAGTGGGAGGACCGCCTGGCTGCACGCGACGGCCGCGAGCAGGTTCAGGTCGATCGTGCGATGCCAGAGCTCGGGGTCGGTCTGCTCGGTGAACCAGCCGGGCCTGCTCCAGCCGGCGTTGTTGACGAGGACGTCGACGCCGCCCCAGAGCTCGACGGCGTGGTCGACGACCCGTCGGCCGGCGTCGGGGCCGGTCAGGTCGATCGTCAGGGTGCGGGCGTCGGCGGCGCCGCGGTCCGACGCCTCGGCGGTCACCCGCTCGGCCTGCTCGCCGTCGACGTCGACCACCAGGACCCGCGCGCCCTCCGCGGCGAAGACGTGCGCGATGCCCCGTCCGATGTTGGCGGCCGCGCCGGTCACGACGACCCTGCCCCCCGCGTGCCCCAGGTCCATGCCGCTCCTCCGGTGGTCGACGCCCGCACGGTTTCGACGCCAGGTTAAACGGCCTCCGGCCCGGCCTGCCCTTCCTTGACACGGCCGATCCGCCGTGGTGTCCTCTGCCGGTTAATTGAGGTTAAAAAGCTGCTGTCAGTGCGAGGGGGAGCGATGGTGCGGACCCGGCCCGCCTACGACCCGGTGTCGGTCGGCTCGCTCGACTTCTGGGCGCTGACGCCGCGCGAGCGCGATCGGCGACTGCGCACCCTGCGCGACGAGCGCCCGGTCAGCTGGCAGCGCCCCGCGGAGGGCTCGATGCTCCCGCAGGAGGACGGCGCCGGCTTCTGGGCGGTGACCCGCCACGCGGACATCCAGGCCGTGAGCAAGGCTCCCGCGGACTTCTGCTCGGGGCAGGGCGTGATGATCGAGGACGTCCCGGACGACATCCTCGAGGCGGCCTCGTCGTTCCTGGCCACCGACGCCCCCCGGCACACCGCGCTGCGGCGGCTGGTGAGCGCGGCGTTCACCCCCCGCCAGGTGCGGCGCATCGACGAGCAGATCCGCGACCAGGCGCGGCGGATCGTCGACGAGCTGATCGAGGTCGGGGACTGCGACTTCGTCGACGCGGTGGCCCGCCGGCTCCCGATGTGGACGATCTACGAGATGTGCGGGTTGCCCGAGGAGCACCGGCTGTCGGCTGCGCACGCCGCCGACGGGATGGTCTCCTGGTCCGACGAGGAGGTCCGGGCCGGCCGGGAACCGGCCGAGCTGCTGAACGACTCGCTGATCACCCTGATCTCCATCGGCATCGAGCTCGCCGAGGACCGGCGGGCGCACCCGCGCGACGACCTGATGACGAACCTCGTCCAGGCGGAGGTCGCGGGCGAGAAGCTCACCGACGAGGACATCGCCGCGTTCTTCGTCCTGCTGTCGGTGGCGGGCAACGACACCACGCGCAACACCATCACCCGGACCGTGCAGGCGCTGACCGAGTTCCCGGACCAGCGCGCGATCCTGGCGCAGGACTTCGAGGGCACGATCGGCACGGCCGTCGAGGAGTTCGTCCGGTGGGCGAGCCCGGTCATGACCTTCCGGCGGGTGGCGACCCGCGACCTCGAGCTCGGTGGTCAGCTCATCGCCGAGGGCGACTGGGTTGTCATGTACTACGCCTCGGGCAACCGGGACGAGCGCGTCTTCACCGATCCGCACCGGTTCGACGTGCGCCGGGCGCCGAATCCGCACGTCGGCTTCGGTGGTGGCGGGCCGCACTTCTGCATGGGCAACGTCCTGGCGAAGACCCAGCTGCGGGCCATCGTCGGCGAGCTGCTGCGCCGCGTGCCCGACCTCGAGGCCGGGGAACCGGTCCAGGTGGTCGGCAACTTCGTGGACGGGGTCAAGGCGATGCCCTGCACGCTCCACCTCTGAGACCGCGGGAGGGACACGGGGATGAGACGAGAGGAAGCACAGTGACGGTTGACGTCCCCCACGCGTCCGGCGCGCGGGGTCCGGCCGCGGCCTACGACGACCTGATCGCGCCACGGCGCGTCCACGGATCCCTGTACACCTCGCCCGCGGTCTTCGCGGACGAGCTGGAGCGGATCTGGTACCGCACCTGGGTCTACGTCGGGCACGTCAGCGAGATCGCCTCGCCGAACGACTACGTGCGCAAGACCATCGGCCCGCAGGACGTCATCATGTCGCGCGGCGCCGACGGCGAGGTGCACCTGCTGCTCAACCGCTGTGCGCACCGCGGCAACCTGGTCTGCGAGGCGTCGTCCGGGAACTCCAGTTCCTTCCGGTGCCCGTACCACGGGTGGACCTACCGCAACGACGGCGACCTGCTCGGCTACCCCTTCCACCAGGGTTACGGCGGACGGCACAAGCTCGAGCTGGGCCTCGGGAAGGTTCCTCGGGTCGGGGTGTACCAGGGCTTCGTGTTCGGCAGCTTCGCCGAGGACGGGCCGAGCCTGCTGGAGCACCTGGGCGAGGCGAAGGGCGAGATCGACCGGCTCGTGCGGCTCTCACCCGAGGGCGAGATCGAGCTGACGGCCGGCTTCCTGCAGCACCGGGCCCGGGCCAACTGGAAGCTGCTCGCCGAGAACGAGACCGACGGCTACCACCCCCAGTTCGTGCACGCCTCGATCTTCAGCGTGGCCGAGAGCGGCATCGGCGCCCTCTACGGCGAGAAGTCGACGGCGGTCACGCGGGCCCTGGGCAACGGGCACAGCGAGAACGACCTGCGCCCGGAGTTCCGCCGGCTCGGCGTGCCGCTCGGGTGGTTCGGCACCACCGAGGAGAAGGTGCCGAACTACGCGGCGGCCATGCGCGAGCGCCACGGCCCCGCCGCCGAGGACATCCTCGTCGAGGGCGCGCCGCACGTCATGATCTTTCCGAACCTGTTCATCGCCGAGATCCAGCTCTTCGCCATCCAGCCGCTGGCTGCGGACCTGACGGTGCAGCACGTGACGGCCGTGCAGTTCACGGGCGCGCCTGAGATGAACAAGCGGATGCTGCAGCAGAGCATCGGGTCGGTGGGGCCGGCCGGGATGCTGCTCGCGGACGACACCGAGATGTACGAGCGCAACCAGGCGGGGCTCGCCGAGCTGCGCCCCGAGTGGCTCGACATCCGGCGCGGCGTGGACCGCGAGGAGGTCGACGAGCGCGGTCTCACGGTCGGCGCGGCCACCGACGAGACCGCGATGCGCGGGTTCTGGTCGCACTACAAGGACCTGATGACCGAGGAGCGGGGCCGGTGAGCCACGGGCGCACCGAGGTCGACCGGCCCGAGGCCGAGGACTTCCTCTACCGGGAGGCGCGGTTGGCCGACGAGCACCGCTACGACGAGTGGGAGGAGCTGTGGACCTCCGACGGTCTGTACTGGGTGCCGGCGAACGACGACGACGCCGACCGGATGACCCGGATCTCGGTCGTGCACGACAACCGCAACCGCATCGCGACGCGGATCGCGCAGTTCAAGACCGGGCGGCGGCACTCCCAGATCCCCCGCTCCCGCCTGCGGCGGGTCGTCTCCAACGTCGAGGTCCTCGGCCACACCGACGACGGCGACGTGGTCGTCGGCGCGAACTTCGTGCTCGTCGAGTCCCGCGAACGCGGGAAGGAACTGTGGGCCGGGCGCTACACCTACCACCTCCGCCGCGTCGGGGACGGGCTCGCGATGTCCTACAAGAAGGTCGCGCTGGTGGACAACGCGCGGCCCCTCGCGACCATGTCCTTCCTCGTCTGAGGGGGCGGGACGGATGCAGATTCCTCCCGACGTCGTCGGCAACGAGTTCGCCGAGGTCGCCGTCCGCGTCGACACCGAGGCCAACAGCCCCCGGCTCCGCCTCGAGGACCTGAAGACCGGCCGGGTGCGCTATCTCGACGCCCTCGAGCTCGAGACCCTGGTGTGGCTCCCCGACGGACATCTCGCCAAGCTCCTCGATCCGTCGGCCGACCGCTGGCGCGAGGACAACCCGTGATCCCCGCCGAACAGGCCCCCGTGCTCTACGACGTCGAACGGCGGGGTGAGGCGCGCATCGCGCGCCTCACCCTGAACCGACCGCACGCGCGGAACGCGATCACCGTGGAGCTGGCGGTCGCCCTGGGCGACCGGCTGGCCCGGGCCGCCGGCGAGGCGGACGTCGTCGTCGTCCGCGGCGCGGGCGGCCACTTCTGCGCGGGCGGCGACTTCGCGGAGGTCGCCCGGTTGCGGGAGCAGGGCAGCGAGGCGCTGCGGCCCCTCTTCGAGACCTTCATCGGGGCCTGCGAGTCCATCGCGACGCTCCCGGTCCCGGTCGTCGCGGCGGTCGAGGGCTACGCGATGGCCGGCGGCTTCGAGCTGATCCAGTCGGTCGACGTCGCGGTGGTCCGCTCCGACGCCGTCCTGGCCGACAACCACGCGAACTTCGGCATGATCCCCGGGGGCGGCGGCTCGCAGCGCCTGCCCCGGATCGTGGGCGTGCCCCGCGCCCTGGGGCACATCCTGCTGGGGGACCGGCTCTCGGGCGACGAGGCCGCACGGTGGGGTCTGGTCTACCGGTCGGCGCCCCCCGAGCGGTTCGAGGAGACCCTCGACCAGATCGTCGCGAACCTCGCCGGGAAGGACCGGAACGCGCTGGCCCGGATCAAGCACCTCGTGCGCGCCGGCCTGGACGCGCCGCTGGCCGAGGGCCTCGCCACCGAGGTCGAGGCGACGCTCGCCCACCTCGGCGGGGCGCAGGCCCACGCCGGCATCGACCGTTTCCTCGGGAGGGAGTCCTCGTGAAGCTCATCGAGAGCGGCATGGTCCTGCTCGACCTGGACGACGACGGGGTCGCGCACCTGCGGCTCAACCGTCCGGAGGCCGCCAACGGCATGAACGTGCCGTTCCTGCGGGCGCTCTACGACGCCGTCATGGTCGCCACCGGGCAGCGCGGTCTGCGGGCCCTGCTCCTGACCGGGGAGGGGTCCCACTTCTGCGCGGGCGGCGACGTCAAGACCTTCGCGGCGAAGGGCGAGGCCCTGCCCGACTACCTGCGCGAGGCCACCGCCTGGCTGCAGAACGTCGCGCAGGGACTGCTCGCCCTCCCCGTCCCGGTCATCACCGCGGTGCACGGCTTCGCGGCCGGCGGCGGGGGGCTCGGCCTGGTCTGCGCGTCGGACCTCGTCGTCGCCGCCGAGTCCGCCCGCTTCATGTCCGGGGCGGTGCGGGTGGGCATGGCCCCCGACGCGGGATCGTCGGCGACGCTCCCGCAGCTGGTCGGGGTGCGGAAGGCCATGGAGATCCTGTTGCTCAACCCCACGCTCACGGCCACCGAGGCCGCCGAGATCGGCCTGATCACCCGGGTCGTGCCGGACGACGAACTGCAGCGGACCGCGCTCGACATGGCCCGCACGGTCGCCGACGGGGCGCCACGGGCGCTGGGCGCGACCAAGCGTCTGGTCTGGTCGGGCCTCGGCCACCGGGTCGAGGCCCAGCTCCCCGAGGAGGCCCGCACGGTCTCCGAGCTGTCGGGGACCGCCGACGCCCGCGAGGGCCTGGCCGCGGTGCTCGAGCGGCGCCGTCCGACGTTCACCGGGACCTGAGCCCACTCCGGTCCCGTTCCGTCCACCACCACGAGGAGTTCGCACGTCATGGCAGGAGTCGAGGGTCGCGTCATCGCCGTCACCGGGGCGGGCAACGGTCTGGGCCGGCAGTACGCCCTGGTCCTGGCCGCGGCCGGCGCCCGCGTCGTCGTCAACGACCTCGGCGGAGCCCGCGACGGCAGCGGCGGGGGCTCGAGCGCCGCGGACGCCGTCGTCGAGGAGATCCGCGCGGCCGGCCACGAGGCGGTCGCGAACTACGAGAGCGTCGCCACCGAGGAGGGCGGCGCCGCGATCGTCCGGAGCGCCCTCGACGCCTTCGGTCGTATCGACGGCGTCGTCGCCAACGCCGGCATCCTGCGGGACAAGGCGTTCCACACGATGACCGCGCAGGACTGGGACGCCGTGCAGCAGGTCCACCTGGACGGCGGGTTCCACGTCCTGCGGGCCGCGTGGCCGCACTTCCGGGAGCAGCGGCACGGCCGGGTCGTGGTGGCGACCTCGACCTCCGGCATCTACGGCAACTTCGGCCAGGCGAACTACGGCGCGGCCAAGGGCGGACTGATCGGGCTGATCAACACCCTCGCGATCGAGGGCGCGCGGCACGGCATCCTCGCCAACGCCATCGCGCCGATGGCGGCCACCCGCATGACCGAGGACATCGCGCCGCCGGAGGTGCTCGCCGCCCTCGACCCCGCCCACGTGGCGCCGGTGGTCGGCCACCTGCTCACCGACGAGTGCACCGAGACCGGTGCGGTGCTCGTCGCCGGGGGCGGCCAGGTGCACCGCGTCCGACAGTTCCGGTCGAAGGGCGTGACGTTCGCCGAGGTCCCGACGATCGAGCAGGTCGGGGACCGGTGGGCGGACATCGTCGACCTCGACGGCGCGGTCCCCGGCACGAACCCCGTCGGATGACTCAGAGCTCGTCGAACTCGCCCGCGAGCGCCTGCTCGACGATGCGGAACTTCTGGACCTTCTGGGTCGGCGTCACCGGGAACTCGGACGCGACGAACCAGCGCTCCGGCAGCTTGTAGGGCGACAGGCGGGTGCGGCAGTGGGCCTCCAGGGTCGCCCGCAGATCGGCCGGTCGCTCACCCCGCACCCGGACGGCAGCTCCGACGATCTCGCCGCTGCGCTCGTCCGCCAGGCCGAAGACCGCGGCGTCGAGCACCGCCTCGTGCTCGACGAGGCAGGACTCGATCTCGGCGGGGGCGATGTTCTCGCCCTTGCGGATGATCAGATCCTTCAGGCGGCCGGTCAGGCGGACGTAGCCCCGGTCGTCCATCGCGCCGAGGTCGCCGGTGTGCAGGAAGCCGTCCCGGTCGACGGTGGCGGCGGTCGCGTCCGGGTCGTGCAGGTACTCGATCATCTGCTGGTAGCCGCGGGCGCAGATCTCGCCGGGTTCGCCGAGCCCGACGACCGCCCCGGTGTCCGGGTCGACGATGCGGACGTCGACCTGCGGCAGGGGACGGCCGACGGTCTCCAGCTGGTCGGCCCGCGTGTCACCGGGCCGCGTCGCGGTCAGCACCGGGGCGAGCTCGGTCTGACCGAACAGGTTGATCACGCTCGACCCGAAGACCCGCTCGGCGGCCTCGATCATCGAGGGCGGGACGTTCGCCGCGCCACCCATGACGGTGCGCAGCGTCGGGGCCGGCTCGTCGCCGGTCCGCTGGGCCTCGAGGAGGGCGCCGAGGACGGCCGGGACGTAGAACAGGACGGTCGCCGCCTCCCGTCGCATGAGGTCGAGGACCGGGCCCGGCGCGAACTGCTCGACGAGGATGGCCGTCCCGCCGATCCAGAGCGGCCCGAGCGTCCCGATCACGCACGACGCGGTGTGGAACATCGGCAACGGGTTCACGCACACCGCGCCGGCCTCGGCCCCGACGACGTCCAGGGTCAGCCGGGCGACGTTCACCAGGGACCGGTGTCGCAGCAGCACGCCCTTCGGCCGTCCGGTCGTCCCGGAGGTGTACTGGAGCATGACGGGCAGGTCGGGGTCGGTCGGGGCCGCGGCGACCACGCGCTCGTCCGCCACCTCCGCGCGCCACCGCCCGGTCTCGGCGAGACCGATCACCGTCAGCTTCGGGAACGTCCGGGCCATCTGCCCGGCCACCGCGGCCATGTCGTGGTCCCGACTGCGGTCGGCATGGAGCAGGACCCGGGCGCCGGAGTGGCGCAGCGCGTACTCGAGCTCCGGCTCGCGCAGGACGGGATTCAGGGCGACCAGGGTGACGCCGGCCAGGGCGGCGCCGTACTCGACGACGGGCCACTCCACGACGTTCGGAGCCCAGAGGGCCACGAGGTCGCCGGGACCGGCCAGGTCGGCGAGGGCGGTGGCCACCCGGAGGGCCTCCTCGCGCAGCTGCCCGTACGTCATCCGGACCGGTTCGCCGGTCCCGTGCCGGGTGCCGATCAGGGCGAGTCGGGCCGGATGCTCGGCGGCCCGCTCGAGGAGCAGCCCGCCCACGGTCCGCTCGACGAGCGGGATCGAGGTGTCGGCCGCGTGCTCGGCGCGGTTCCCGGGACTCACGACGACCTCCGGGTCCGTCGGAACGGGAGGTCCTTGCCCTCCTGGGGCTCCCGGGGCAGGCCGAGGACCCGCTCCCCGAGGATCGTGCGCTGGATCTGCTCGGTCCCGCCCGCGATCGACAGCGACGGGGCGTACAGCTCGCCGTAGGCCCACAGCTCGCCGCCATCGTGTCCGCGCTCCCACGCGACGGCGTCCGGTCCCGCGATCTCGAGGGCCAGGGCCGCGACCCGCTTGGCGACCCGCCCGGCCGCCAGCTTCCCGATCGAGGCCAGGGGTCCCGGGTCCTTCCCGACCCGGACCTCGCCGGCGATCCGCCGGGCGAACAGGTCGACCTGCTGCTGGGCGGCGTAGACCTCGCCGATCGCGCGGCGGACGCCGGGGTCGGCGGCGAGACCGCGGCGGCGGGCGAGGGCCACCACCGCCTCGACGGTGACCGGCGAGGCGATCGGGTTGTCCGCGAGTGCGACGCGTTCGTTCGCCAGCATGAGGGTGGCCGCCCGCCACCCACCGCCGACCTCGCCGACGACGGAGTCGCCGCCGAGGTGCACGTCGTCGAGGAAGACCTCGTTGAACTCGCTGTCCCCGGTCGCCTGCCGCAACGGGCGGGTCGTGACGCCGTCGGCCGCCATGTCCGCGACGAACATCGTGATGCCCTGGTGCTTGGGCCGGTCGGGATCCGTGCGCGCGAGGAGCAGACCGCGATCGCTGTGGTGCGCGTAGGTGGTCCACACCTTCTGACCGTTGACGACCCAGCCCGTCCCGTCGGGGACGGCGGCGGTCGCGAGGGAGGCCAGGTCGGACCCGGCGCCCGGCTCGGAGAACAGCTGGCACCAGACCTCGTCGGCCCGCAGCATCGGCGGGAGGTGGCGCCGTCGCTGCTCCTCGGTACCGAGGGTCAGCAGGACCGGGCCGCACATGCCGAACCCGATGGTGAACACGTCGGAGAACGTCTCGTAGCCGCGCGCCGCCTCGTCGAAGGCCCGTCGGGCGCCGGCGTCCAGGCCGAGGCCGCCGTACTCGGTCGGCCAGGTGATCCCGGCCAGGCCGGCGTCGTACAGCGCGCGCTGCTGCTCCCGGGCGGCGGCGACGTAGTCACCCGGGGCCCGCGAGCGGCTGGGCACCGCGTCCGGGCGCCGGCCGTGCTCGGCGAACCACGCGGCGGCGCGCTCGCGGAGGTCGGCCGGATCGAGGGTCGTCACGATGCCTCCTGCGCGGGGTCGGCGACGAGGCCCGCGGTCGTCGCGAGCCGGTCGGCGTGGGCGGCGACGTCCGCGAACAGCACCGCGGAGGCGCGCGCCCGCCGGAAGTAGAGGTGGGCGTCGTGCTCCCAGGTGTAGCCGATCCCGCCGTGCACGCGGATGGCGTCGCCGGTCACCGTGCGGAAGGCCTCGGAGCAGGTCAGGTGCGCCACGTGGGCCGCGGCGTCGAGGTCGGTGGCGGGAGCGGTCCCGGCGGCGGCGAGCGCGACGGCGTGCTGCTGCACGGTGCGGGCGAGCTCGACCTCCACGAGCATGTCGGCGAGCAGGTGCTTCACCGCCTGGAAGGACCCGACGGGTCGGCCGAACTGGACCCGGTCGCCGGCGTGGGCGGTGGACACCTCGAGCATGCGCTCGGCGCCACCGACCTGCTCGCAGGCCACGAGGACCGCGGCCAGCGCGGTCACCGCGTCGGACCAGCCGGGGTCGACGTCGAGCGTCCGCGCCCGGGCCCCGGTGAGCTCGACCCGGGCCTGGCCGCGGGTGAGGTCCATGGTCTCCAGCGCGGTGACGGTGACGCCGACCGCGGTCAGGTCCACCACCGCGCCCCGGTCCGCGGCCACGAGGACGAGCAGATCCGCGGCGTGCGCCTCGGGGACGTGGAGGAGTGTTCCCGTGACCGTCGCGTCGCGCAGGTCCCACCCCGCCGGTCCGTGACCCCCGGGGAGGTGCACCGCGGCGGTCCGCGTCCCCGCGGCCAGGTCCGGGACGAGGTCGTCCGCCACCGGACCCCCGGCCGCCTCGAGGGCCAGGGCCGCGAGCACGGTCGTCAGGAACGGCGAGGGGAGGTTCGCCCGCCCGATCTCCTCGAGGACCACCGCGAGTTCGAGGATCCCGAACCCGGAGCCTCCGCGGGACTCGGCGACGGCGAGGCCGGGCAGGCCCAGCTCGTCGCTCATCCGGCGCCAGAGCGCGTCGTCGTACCGGCCGGTCCCGAGCGTGGCCCGCACCGTCGCGCTGTCGGCCGACTTCTCGAGCAGGGCGCGGACCGCTGAGCGCAGCTCCTCGTGTTCCTCGGCGTACACGGTCATGGGCGTCTCCTGGCCGGGGTCAGACGCGGGCGCCGACGGGGAACCGGGCCGTGGCCTCGTCGACGACGAGCTTGGCGGTCTCGGCGCAGGCGGTGGTCCCGCCGTTGGCGTACTGCTTGACCGCGTCGCCGACGTTCCACAGGTTCGCGATCGGGGTGCCGTGCCCGATGTCGTGGCCGGCGACCGCGCGCTGCGGCGGCCAGTCGTCCCGCCAGACGGTCGTCGAGAGCACGCGGGCGCGCTCGAAGCCGGGGATGTGGTCGCGGAGGTCCTGGCGCAGGAGTTCGATCTCCTGCTCCTCGTCGAAGTCGCCCGTCGCCGGCTGGGGCACCGACGTCCCGTTGTAGAGGTTCCAGCCCTCGGGGGCCATCTCGGGGCAGGTCGCGGTGAAGTTGGCGACGTAGGCCATCCGCCGGGTCTTCGCGAAGCTCAGCATGCCGGGCGCCTCGACGAGGTCCTCCTGGCTGGCGAAGTTGAGCACGATCATCGAGCACGGCGTGGTGTCCACGGTCGAGACGTAGTCCGACGGCAGCCGGTCGCGACCCACCAGGTCGGCCGTGGCGGCCGGCCCGACGTCGCTGACGGCGAACCGGCACGACACCTCGACCTGCTCGCCGTCGCGGGCGACGACGGCGCCGGAGACCGAGCCGTCCTCGGCGAGCGTGACGCGGCGGACCTCGCTGTCCAGCCAGACCTCGCCGCCGTTGCCCTCGACGACGTCGGCCAGGGCGCGCCAGACGCCGATCGTCCCCTCGGGGCAGAAGCCGAACTTCTTGAAGGCGCTCCTGCGGGTGAAGTAGGTCAGGAACACCGTGGCCGGCAGTTCCTCCGAACTCACCGCGAAGATCGAGGCGCACATGTTCCGGAAGATGCCGTGCACGCTCTCGTTCGACGTGTAGCGGCGCAGCCACTCCGCCGTCGACAGCTGCGCGTCGGGCAGGCCGTCGTCGGTGCGGGCGGCCCCGAGGCCCTCGAGGACCTTCGCGCCCTGGCGGGTCAGCTTGCCGAGCAGGAATCCCCACCCGCCGCCGGTGACGTCCACGTCCTTGCCGCCGATGCGGTAGAGCAGGGACGTCTTCGGGCGGCGCACGTCGAACCGGGCGCCGACCTCGGCGAACGTCTCCTCGGTGATCCCGCCGAACTCGATGACGATGGCGCCGTTGTTCACGGCGAAGCCGTCGATGATCTCGGTCGAGGCGCGCCCGCCGACGCGATCCAGGCGCTCCACCACGAGGACGCGGTACCCCAGGTGGGAGAGCCGGGCGGCCGCGAACAGGCCGCCCGCGCCCGCCCCCACCACCAGGGCGTCGTAGTTCCTGTCGGGCTCAGCCACCGGACCTCCTCGTCATCGATCTTAATCTAGATTAGAACCGAGATTCGGATCGTGGCGCAAGGGTCGGGCGTCAGAGGAGGCGCTCCAGGTCCGCCGCGATGTCCTCGGGCGGCACGGGCGGCTCGTAGCGGCGGACGACCCGGCCGTCGCGGTCGACGAGGAACTTGGTGAAGTTCCACGCGACGTCGCCGGCGGCCTCGACGGGCTGGAGGCCGGAGATGGTCTCGTAGAAGCTGCCGTAGGCCGGGCCGAAGTCCCCGGGCGCCTCGGCGCGCAGGAAGGCGTAGAGCGGCGCGGCGTCGGGGCCGTTCACGTCGACCTTCGCGAGCACCGGGAACGTGACGTCGTAGCTGACGCGGCAGAACTCCTGGATCTCCGCGTCGGTGCCCGGCTCCTGACCCAGGAACTGGTTGCAGGGGAAGCCGAGGATGGTCAGTCCGCGGTCGGAGTAGGTGCGGTGGAGCTTCTCGAGGCCCTCGTACTGCGGGGTCAGGCCGCACTTGCTCGCGACGTTGACGATGAGCAGGACCCGGCCCGCGTACTGCCCGAGGGAGAGGGCGGCGCCGGTGTCGTCGGAGACGCTGAAGTCGTGGGTGGTGGTCACCGCTGCGAGTGTGCTCGTGCCGCGCTGACGGTGGGCGCCGACCCCGACGCTCCGTAGGATCGCCCGCGACACGTCCGGCGTCGAGGTCGCCGGCGTCCGAGGAAGGGGTGGCGTGCGCGGGGGCACCTCCAGCAACGCGATCGCGCGGGCACGACTGCTCGACCCGGACGCCGACGCGGCCGTCGACCGCCTCGCCCGCCTGGCGGCCTCCGTCACCGGCGCGACCTCGGGCGTCCTCTGGCTCGTCGAGGACGGACAGGTGGTGGTCCGCAGCCGGCAGGACGAGCACGGAGCGGTGCCCGGCGGCCGGTCGTCGGAGGAGTCGGTCGACCGGTCCCTCTGCGAGGCGGTCCTGGCCGCCGGCGACGCGGTGTGGTCCGAGGACACCGGTGACGCCGGCGGGCCCGTCGCGGCCGACGGCATCCGGGCGTGGGTCGGACTCCCGGTCCACGACCCGTCCGGGGGCGTCATCGGCGTGCTGGGCGCCCTCGACGTGGGCGCCCGGCCGTGAGCACGTCCCGCCACGCGGCCCTGTCACGGGGCGGGAGCGCCGCGAGCGCGGGTGCACCCGTGGCCGGCGCCCGCTACCGTGGCGGCCGAGGTCGACCGTCCGGCCCGAGTCCCTGGCCGGACGACCGAGGGAGCTGGACGGTGGCAGAACCCGCCGAGTGCACCTTGCTGGAGTTCCTCGACGGCCCGCAGACGGAGCCGCCGGCGGAGTGGGTCGCCGCCGCCACCGACCGCGACGGACCCGACTGTCGATCGGATCGGGCCGAGCAGGCTCTCGTCGTCCAGCACGACGCGGAGGCCACGGAGCGGCGCATCGAGGGCCTTCGTGCTCGTCCCGACGCGTCGTCGCGGGACGACGAGGTGGTCGCGGTCCTCGTCGCCGCCTTCAACGTCAGTCGGGCCCGGGCGTTCGAGTGCCTGATGTGGGTGAGCGAGGAGACCGGGACGCCTCTGCCGACCGTGTCCGAGCAGTTCATGGCCCGGGTCGAGGTCCTCGGGTCGAACGCGCACGATCGGGAGGCGCTCCTCGGGCTGCTGTCCAGGCTCGCGGGCGCCGTCAACTCCCCGGCCCGCTGAGTCGGGACCCGCACCTCACAGACGACGGGTTGCGTAACATCTGATCGCGTCCGTCCGATCAGTCGGAGGTCTGCGGGAGAACGGGGTGGGCGTGGCAGCAGAGAGTCCCGCGGGCGGCCCGGACCGGGCGTTCGTGGTCGTGGTCCACGATCCGGTCACCGACGAGGTGGACGCCTACGGCCCGACGGGGGAGTGGGACGCCCTGCTCGATGCCGAGCGTCGTCGTCGCGAGCTCGACGCCGAGGAGCTCGACGACGTGCACGTCCTGCTGGTCCCCCTCGCAGCGGGGGCGTCGCGGGCGTCGTCGGCCCGTCCCGCCCCCGTCGTCGTGGCCGAGCCCGACGGGTCGTGAGCTAGGAGCCGCCCTCGGCCGAGGCCTCCCCGATCGTCGGGCGTCCGGTCGGCGACGGGTCGCCGTCGTCGGAGAGGGCCGCGACGAGACGTCGGCGGACGACCCGCCCGACGACGAGTCCGAGGACCAGGGCGACCGCGAGTCCGACGTAGGAGAAGCGCTTGAGCCACTGCTCGGCGACGATGCCCAGGAAGTAGACCGCGGTCACCGTCCCGACGGTCCAAAGCAGGCCACCGAGGACGTTCGCCGCGAGGAACCGGCGGTAGGGCATCCGCAGGACGCCGGCGAGCGGTCCGGCGAAGATGCGCAGGATCGCGATGAAGCGTCCGACGACGACGGTGAGCATCCCCCAGCGGGCGAAGGCCCGTTCGGCCAGCGCGAGGTGGGTCGGTCCGAAGTGGCGGGGGAACCGGCGGGAGAGCAGGTCGAGCAGTCGGCGTCCGTAGCGGTGCCCGAGCCCGTAGCCGATCGAGTCCCCGACGACGGCCCCGACGAGCGCGGCGAGCGCGACCCAGACCGGCGAGATCGCCATCTCCGGCCGCGAGGACAGCAGTGCGGCGCCGACGAGGACGATCTCGCCCGGCAGCGGGACGCCGAGGCTCTCGACGCCGACGACCACCCCGACGACCACGTAGACCGCGAGCGGTGGCAGCGCCAGCCACTGGTCGACGTGCACGGTGTCCTCCCCGGTCCGGTGGCTCGTCCGACGACCATCGTGCCGTAGGTCCCGATCCCGGCCCGGCCCCGCTGTCCGAGGTCGCCGGTCAGGCGCCGACGATCGCTGCCAGCGGTAGCCGGGTGTACTCGCTGAGCAACAGCGACCGGCGGCGCTCGGCTCCGGGGAGTCGACGCAGAGCGGGCGCGCGGTCGGCGAGGACCTCGAGGGCCACCCGGGCCTCGAGGCGCGCCAGCGGTGCACCCAGGCAGAAGTGGACGCCGCCGGAGAACGCGAGGTGCTCGTCCGCCGTCGTCCGGGTCGGGTCGAAGACGTCCGGGTCGGTGTGGACCGCCGGATCGCGCCCGGCGGCCCCGAGCAGGGCGAGCACGGTGGAGTCGGCGGGGACCGGGGTGCCGGCGAGGTCGACGTCCTCGTGCGGCACCCGGGCGGTGAACTGCACGGGCGGGTCGAACCGGAGGGTCTCCTCGACCACGCCGGCCGCGGTGGACGGGTCGTCGACCAAGGTCGGCCAGGTGTCGGATGCGAGCAGCGCCACGACGGCATTGCCGATCAGTCCGCTCGTCGTCTCGAAACCCGCGAGCAGGAGCAGGACCGCGAGACCCACCGCCTCGTCGTCGTCGATCTCCGCGGCGGCCAGGGCGTCGAGCAGATCGCCCCCGGCCTCGTCGGGACGACCCCGGCGGCGCTGCGCCAGCAGGCCGGACATCAGCCCCCGCAGCTCACCCGTCGCGCGCTCCAGGCGGTGCAGCGCCCGCAGCGACCGGACCCCGCCGAGTCCGGCGCCGACCGCCTGCCCCCAGTGCGCGAAGGTCTCCGCGTCCGCGTCGGGGACCCCGAGGAGATCCGCGATCACGGCGACGGGGAGCGGCACGGCGACGTCCGCGACGAGGTCGAACCGCTCCTTCGCGACGGCGGCGTCGACGAGCCGTTCCGCGGCCGCACGGACCAGGCCCTCGCGGGCGGCGATCCGGGCCGGCGTGAACGCGGGGGCCACGAGCCGGCGCAGGCGGGTGTGGTCCGGGGGATCGAGCCCGAGGATCGAGAGGTCGACCGGTTCGAGGAGCGGATCGCGCTCCCCGGCCACGGCGCCGCCCGGGGTGCCGCCGGCGCGGGTGCGGACGCCGTAGCGGCGGTCGCGCACCACCTCGCGGCACAACTGGGCGGTCGACACGACGAACACCCCGCTGCGACTGGCGAAGGGTTGCGCCCCCTCGCGGAGCCGACGGTGCTCCAGGTCCGGTCGGTCGGACCACGGCCGGTACATCAGGCGCAGCAGGGGGTCGCCGCTCCAGGCCAGCACCCGGCCGCCGCTGCGGATCGCCGCCAGGCGGCCACCCAGGAGGACGTCCCGTCGCAGGTCCATCGGCGCCTCCTCGTCGGGAACCCTGCCACGACGGATCGCGCGAGCCGACCCCGACCGCGGGCGCTCCACCGCCCGGAGCAGTGCCTCGTGACCGATTCGCCCGGTCGGCGGGGTGCAGGACCCGGGTCCCCCGTCCGATGGAGGGGGGACGGCGGATGTGGCGGGCCCCCGGCCCGCCCGGCTCGAGGAGGTCGACCCCATCAGCGACGACACCACACCCACCGGTCGGCATCGCCGCCCGGTCGAGGGCCGGTCCCCGCGACCCTGGTGGACGGGCGCGGCGCTGACCGCCGCGGTGCTCGTCGTGGCCGGGGCGTTCGCGGTGCCGGCGCTGGCCGACTCCGGCGTCGAGTCGAATCCCGTGGCGCGAGCCGCGCACGCCGAGGCCGCGACCCCGGGTACGCCCTGCTCGGTGTCCGCCCGCGCGTGCGTCGACCTCGAGACGCAGCGCGCGTGGCTGATCCGGGACGGGAAGGTGGTGCGCGGCCCGATGACCGTCTCCACCGGTGGCGAGGGCTATGCGACCCCGGTCGGGCACTCGCTGCGGGTCTACCGCAAGGAGGCCGACCACGTCAGCGGCGAGTCCCGCACGCCCGACGGGCGCCCGGCGCCGATGCCGTACTCCGTGTTCTTCAACGACGGCGGGATCGCCTTCCACGCCGGCGACCCGGCCCGGTCGTCCGCGGGCTGCGTGCGCATGGAGACCGACGACGCGAAGGCGACGTTCGCCGAGCTGCAGGAGGGCGACAAGGTGCAGGTCGTCGAGGGCTCCGTGGAGCGGGCGGAGCGTGCCGAGGCGCGATAGTCCGGACGTCGACCCGGAGCGGCCGGCCCGCCAGAGTGGTGCCGTGGACACCGTGCGGCGGCCCGAGTTCGACCCGGAGCTCAAGGCCGGGCTCGCGATCGTCGGGGGGATGTTCCCTCCGACGATCACGCCCGACCTGCTCGGGTTCATGCGCCGTTCCTATGCGTCGCTCCCGATCGCGGACACCCTCCGGGCCCGGCGGATCGAGCGCCGCGACGAGGTCATCCCGGGCCACCGCGGCGATCCGATCGAGGTCTCGGTGCTGCGTCCGGCCGACGTGTCCGGCCCGCGACCGGGCGTGCTGTTCATCCACTCCGGCGGGCTGATGTTCGGCGACCGGTTCAGCGGGGCCGACCTGGTGATCGACTGGATCGACCGGCTCGGGGCGGTCCTCGTGACCGTCGAGTACCGCCTGGCCCCGGAGTACCCCGATCCCTTCCCGCGCGAGGACGTCTACGCCGCGTACGACTGGATCGTCCGCGGCGCCGACCGGCTCGGCGTGCGCCGCGACCGCATCCTGGTCGCCGGCGCGAGCTCCGGCGGCGGGCTCGCGGCCGGGCTCGCCCTCGCCGCGCGCGACCGTGGGCACCAGCGGGCCTGCGGTCAGGTCCTGGACTACCCGATGCTCGACGACCGCGGCCTTGGCACGTCGGTCGGGCAGTTCGACGGCGTCGGCGTGTGGGACCGGGTCAGCAACGAGACGGGGTGGTCCGCGCTCCTGGGGGACGCCCGCGGGGGTCCGGACGTCTCGCCCTACGCCGCGCCGGGGCGCGCCGAGGACCTCGCGGACCTGCCCCCGGCGTTCGTCGACGTGGGTGCGGCGGAGATCTTCCGGGACGAGGCCATCGCCTACGCGGACCGCATCTGGCGCGCCGGCGGCGACGCGGAACTGCACGTCTGGGCCGGCGGATTCCACGCCTTCGACATTTTCGCGCCGCACACCGCGGTGGCCCGCGGGATGGTCGGGGTGCGCAACGCGTGGGTCGAGAAGGTCCTCGCCGACTGATCTCGCGACGTGACCGGCGCCACCGTCGCCTAGGCTGGGATCCGAGCACGGGGGTGGTCGGATGCAGGAGCTGTTGGGTCGGATCGCTGCCCTCGATCCGGGCGCGAGCCTCGCGCTGCGCGTGATCGCCTGCTTCGACGAGCTCGTCGTCGGGAACGTCAACACCCGGGCCCTGCTCGGGGCGGCGGCGTCCCTCTCGGGCTGCGAGGTCGGCTTCCACCAGGCCGCGACCGGCGCGACGATGCGGGTCTGCCCCCGCGGGGAGCTGACCCGGGACCGCGACACCCCGCCGCCCGACGCCCGCCCGATCGCCGACGGGCTGTCCGTCTGGCTGGACCGCGAGGGCGTCCCGCACGTCAACGACGAGATCATCCTCGAGCGCCTCGGCCTCGCCCTCCGCATCCGGCACGGGCGGGACCGGCAGGACACCGACCTCCGGCGCAACCTCGGGCAGCTCCTCGACCCCGGGCTCCCGCTCGCCACCCGCCGTCAGGCCGCCACCGCGCTCGGCCTCCACCCCGGCCGCCGCTACCGCGTGGTGGCGGCACCGCTGTTCGCGGTGTGGACCGAGCACCCCGGCGGGATCGAGGACGTGGTCGCCACGCCGTTCGGCACCATCCACGCGTCGGTGGTCCGCGCGGACGGTCCCGTCGGGACGGCCGATCCGTCGGGAGTGGGGGTGGCCGCGGAGGTCGACCACCTGCACACGTCGTTCACCACGGCCCTCGTCGCCCTCCGACTCTGCGAGCGGCCCGCGACGACGACCGTCTCCGCCGACGACTTCGGCGGCCTCGTCAGCGTGCTCGCGAGCATGCCGCCCGACGCGGAGGTCCCGGACGTCGAACTAATCGACACGGTGACCGGGTTCCCGTGGGGCCGGGCGACGCTCGACGCCCTGGTGCGCGCCGGCACCGTCCGGCAGGCGGCCCGGCTCGCGGGCGTCCACCACAGCACGATGCAGAGCCGGGTGGAGACGGTCGCCGGCCTGCTGGGCTTCGATCCGTTCGACGGTCTCGGCCGGACGCGGCTCGGGCTCGCCTACCTCGTGTGGCGACTGCGCCACTCCCGCGTCCTCGACCTGCCCGCGCCGACGTAGACCGCCACCTGGCGGTCGCCGACGACCGAGTTGCGTCGTCGCGTCGGTTCCCCCGCGCTGTGGGCCGGGCCACACTGCGTTCACCGTGGTCGCCGGTCCTCCCGTGCCGTCGACCGAAGCGCTCTCGACTCCGTGGAGGCCCTCCGTGACCCGCTCCATCGACGGCTCCGGTATCGACCGGGTCCTGTCCGACGCCATCGCGAACGGCGCCGTCCCGCACGTCGCCGCGATCGCGGCCGACCGCGACGGGGTGATCTACGAGGGCGCCGCGGGCGACCGCATCGCCGGCAGCGGCGAGCCCGTCTCGACGAGCACGCACTTCCGGATCATGTCGATGACGAAGATGGTCGCGACCACGGCGGCACTGCAGCAGATGGAGAAGGGGCTGCTCGACCTGAACGCTCCGGTCGAGTCGTACGTGTCCGACTTCAGCGGCGTCCAGGTCCTCGAGGGCTTCGACGGCGACACCCCGAAGCTGCGTGAGCCGGCGTCGAAGGCGACCGTGAAGCAGCTGATCACGCACACGTCCGGGCTGGGCTACTGGTTCTGGGACGAGGGGATCAAGCGCTACGAGGAGGCCACCGGGACGCCGAACGTGGTGCCGGGCGACATGGCGGCGTTCAACGCCCCGATGGTCTGCGACCCGGGTACCCGCTTCGTCTACGGCATCAACACCGACTGGCTGGGACGGGTGGTCGAGGCCGTCGCCGGGACCACGCTCGACGTCGTGGTGAAGGAGAACATCACCGGCCCGCTGGGCATGGACGACACGATGTTCGCCCTCGACGACGCGCGGCAGGGCAACAAGACCCCGGTGCACGCGAAGGGCGAGGACGGGACCTGGGGCTCGATCGGCAACGTCCTGCCCGACGACCCGTCGTGGTGGGCCGGCGGGCACGGCCTGCACTCCACCCCGCGCGACTACATCCGCTTCGAGCGGGCGCTGCTGCGCGGCGGCGAGCTCGACGGCGCGCGCATCCTGCGCCAGGAGACGGTCGACGCCGCCTTCTCCGACCAGCTCGACGGCGCTCCGATGCCGACCGAGATCCCCACCGCCGACCCGCCCATCACCGACTCCCTGACGCTCGGGCCGGGCTGGACGTGGGGCTACGGCCTGCTGATCAACACCGCCGACGTGCCCGGCGGTCGCCGGGCGGGCACCGGCGCCTGGGCCGGCTTGTTCAACACCCACTTCTTCGTCGACCGCACCACCGGCATCTGCGCGTCGATCTACACCAACTCGCTGCCGTTCATCACGCCCGAGGCGTGGGGCATGTACGGCGACTTCGAGCAGGCTCTCTACGCGGAGGTGCTCCGCTCGTGAGTAGTAATCCGTGTTCTGGCACGGATTACTACTCACGGGCGCGTCAGCGCACCTCGTGTGTGGAGGCCGACCGGTAGTCGGTGTAGGTGTACGGGTTGTCGAGCACCTTCGTCTCCGGGATCTCCGGGTTCATCCCGGCGGTCCAGGCCTCCTCGCCGAGGGTCGAGCGCAGGTGCTCGACGGTGGACTCCACGGTGCGGCGCGCGGCGGCGAGGTCGATCCCGACGAGGCGGTGGTCCCGCTTGACCACGCGCCCGTCGACGATCACGGCCTCGACGTCGCCACGCTGCGCCTGGAACGCCACGTGCCCGTAGGGCTGCAGCACGGGGAACATCACCGGCGAGTGCTCGTTGCGGATCAGCACGACGTCCGCCTTCTTCCCGGGCTCCAGGCTGCCCAGGTCGGCGCGCCCGAGCGCGGCCGCGCCGCCACGGGTCGCCCAGTCGACGACCTGCTCGGCGCGCAGCGACGCGTGGGTGACCGTCTCGCCCTTCGCGTGCGCCTCGAGGTGCTCGCGCGAGCGGTCGGCGCCCAGCGTGGTGCGCATGGCGGAGAACAGGTCGCCGCTCCACCACACCGTGGTGTCCATCGACAGCGACACCGGGATGTCGTGGCTGCGCAGGGCCCAGGTGGGCGGGTAGCCCTGGCCGGCCGACTGCTCGCTCTCGGTCGACACCGAGACGGAGCCGCCGGTCGCGGCGATGCGGTGGTAGGAGTCCGCGGAGAGCGTCGCGGCGTGCACGTAGACGGTCTCCGGGGTCATGAAGCCGTGGTCGTGCATCAGGCGGATGCCGTCGTCGTTGGTCGCGCCCCAGACGCCGGCGTGCGTGGTCACCGGGACACCGAGCTCGCGCGCCACCTCGAACGCGGGCTTCTCCGGGAACGCCGGGTCGCCGGTGACGTCGAAGGCGAGCTGGAACCCGAGCAGGTCGCGGTCGCCGCTCATCCGCCGGTCCACGAAGTCCCGGAACTCCGCGGCGGCGGTCCAGTTCGCGGGGGCGTCCTGGATGTTGCCGTAGGCGAGGACGAAGCGGCCGGGCACGGCCTGCAGCGCGTCGACGGCGGCGTCGGCGTGCTGGGCGGTCTGCAGCCCGTGCGACCAGTCGACGGTCGTCGTGACGCCCGCGTCGACGGCCTCGATCGCCCCGAGCAGGTTGCCCGCGTGGACGTCCTCCGGGCGGAACGCGCGCCCGTGCTCGAGGTAGTACCAGACGAAGTACTGGGTCAGCGTCCAGTCGGCGCCGTAGCCGCGCATCGCCGTCTGCCACATGTGCCGGTGCGTGTCGATCATCCCCGGCATGACGATGCCGCCGCGGGCGTCGATCTCCTCGGTCCCCTCGGGCACGTCGAGCTGCGCCCCGACCGCCGCGATCCGGTCGTCGACGACGAGGACGTCGGCGTCGGTGAGCACCGTGTGTGCGGCGTCGAGGGTCAGCACGGTGCCCCCGCGCAGGACGACGGGGCGGCGGGCCTCACTCATCGTGCTGGCTCCCTCACGGTCGGACAGGTGTCCGTAGGTCGGTCAGATGACACAGGTCACTGTGCTCAGCGATGGTTGCGGTGTCAACCGGCGCCGCCGCGTCGTCGGGAAGGGGTCGCGTGTCCGCCTGGCGGACGTACAGTGCGCAGCGTGCCGCGCGAGGGAGCAGGACCCGACTTCATCGAGGCGCTCGCGCGCGGGCTGGACGTGATCGCGGCGTTCTCGCCGACGCGACCGGAGATGACGCTGGCCGAGGTCGCGGCGGCGACGGGCCTCGCGCGACCGACGGCGCGGCGCATCCTGATCACGCTGACCGAGCTCGGGTACGTCCGCGCGGGGGAGCGCGGTCACGTGCTCACGCCGCGCGTGCTCGACCTGGGGGTGGCCTACGTCGGGTCGATGGGGCTGTGGGACGTGGCGCGCCCGCACCTGGAGGCGCTGTCGGCGCGGACGCACGAGTCGTGCTCGATCGCGCAGCTGGACGGGTCGGACATCGTCTACGTCGCGCGGGCCTCGGTGCCCAAGATCGTGTCGCTGGCGGTGACGATCGGGACGCGGTTCCCGGCGCTGCCGACGTCGCTGGGCAAGGTGCAGCTCGCGGCCCTGGCCCCCGAGGAGCTGGACCGCGTCCTGGCCGAACCGACCCGGTCCGGGCTCACGCCGCGGTGGCAGCCGGCGCCGGAGGAGCGGGACGCCGCGCTGCGCGAGGTCCGGGCCCGGGGGTGGGCGCTGACCGACGAGCAGCTGACGCTCGGGATCCGGTCGGTGGCGGCGCCGCTGCGCGACGGGTCGGGGCGGGTGATCGCGGGCGTGAACGTCAACTGCCACGCCGCCGAGACGTCGGTCGAACGCCTCGTGGAGCACCACCTGCCGCTGCTGCTCGCCACGGCCGGGGAGATCAGCGCCGACTTCGCCCGCCGGCAGTCCCTGCCGCACGTGACGTTGCCGGCGTCGTAGTCGTCGCGCCCCTGCGGCTCCTCCTCGGCTCCTCCTCGGCTCCTCCTCGGCTCCTCCTCGGCTCCTCCTCCGGCCCCCCTTCGGTGGCAGCGAAGCGTCGTTGCTGTCATCCAGTGGCAGGAACGCCGCTTCGTCGCGCACGGGCACGATCGACGATGGCGGTCTGCACGCATCCAGTGGGAGCAGCGGGACATCGTCGGCCGACCGTGGCACCGCTGTCACCCGCGGGCCCCGCTTCCCACGGGCCGGAAGTCGGGGCGCGCCGAGAGGACGGCAGGCGCAGGATCGGATCATGACCGACCCCGAGGTGGTGATCGTCGGCGCCGGGCCGGCCGGGCTGGTCCTGGCGTGGATGCTGCAGCGCGCGGACGTGCCGTACGTGCTCGTCGACCGGCAGGCGCGCGAGGAGGTCGGCACCCAGCCGAAGGCGGGGATCGTCGAGTACCGCACCGTCGAGCTGCTGCGGCGCGAGGGGTTCCCGCTGGACTTCGAGGTGGAGAACCGGCGCGTCGAGTTCCGTACCCCCACCACGCGGCACCTGTTCGACTACGCCGACCTCACCGGGGACCGGCCGCACTACGTCTTCCCGCAGCACCGGCTCGTCGCGGAGCTCACCACCGCCCTGCTCGACGAGGGCGCGCCGCTGCACTTCGACTGCCCGGTCACCGACGTCGACCCCGACCGGCCGAGCGTCACCGCCGGCGGCACCACCTACGTCCCGCGCACGCTCGTCGGGGCGGACGGCGCGGGCAGTGTGGTCGCCCGGGCCCTCGGCGACCGGGTCGAGGTGCTCGACCGCCCCCTCGCCTCGCGGTGGCTCGTCGTCTCCGCCCGCACCGCTCCGTTGGTCGGCCACACGATCTATGCCATCCACCCGCGGGGCTACGCCGCCCACCTGCGGCGCGGCCCGCAGGAGACCCGCTTCTACCTCGAGGTGCCGGCCGACGTGAGCGGCGCCGACCTCGATCCCGACGACCTGCGCCGCGACCTCGCGGAACGGCTCGGGGAGCCGGGCGCGCTCGACGGCGTGGAGATCAGTGTCGACGACCTCGACCTCCGCACCCGGATCACGTCCCCGATGCAGGCGGGACCCACCGTGCTCGTCGGCGACGCCGCGCACCTCATCACCCCGGCCGGCGGGAAGGGGATGAACCTCGCGGTCGCCGACGCCGTCGAGCTCGCCCACGGTCTGGTCGAGGCCCACCGCGGCGACGCCCGCCGCCTCGACGCCTACTCGGCCACCCGGCTGCCGGTCATCGCCGAGACCCAGGGGTTCTCCGACTGGTTCCTCCGCGTCCTGTCCGCCTTCTCCACCGACGCGCTCGCCGGCACCGGGTCAGCCGGGTTCGTGCACGCCCTGCGCGACGGCTGGGTCCGTCGGTTGCGCGACGACCCGCTGCTCGCGCGGTGGTTCGCGCACGCCTACGCGGGGGTCGACCCGGCGCCCGCCAAGCCTTGACGCCCGTCGTCGGGAAGGCTCAGGATCAACAGCGGACGACAGTCCGACAGACGGACAGAGGGGACCCTCGTATGGCTGGCCCGCTCGCCGGGGTGCTGGTGGCCGATTTCTCCCGGATCCTCGCCGGGCCCTACGCGACGATGCTGCTCGCGGACATGGGCGCCGAGGTGGTGAAGGTCGAGGGCCCGAAGGGCGACGACACGCGGACGTGGATGCCGCCGACCCGCGGGGAGACCTCGACGTACTACCTGGGGATCAACCGGGGGAAGCGCTCGATCGCGCTGGACCTGCGCGACCCCGATGACGTCGCGGTCGCGCAGGAGCTCGCCCGCCGCGCGGACGTGGTCATCGAGAACCTGCGCCCGGGCGGGATGCGCAAGTACGGCCTGGACTTCGACTCCGTGAAGGAGACGAACGCCGGCGTCGTCTACGCGTCGATCTCCGGCTTCGGCTCGGGCAAGGGCGCCCACGTCCCCGGCTACGACCTGATGGTCCAGGCCATCTCGGGGCTGATGGACCTGACCGGCGATCCCGACGGCGAGCCCTTCCGCGCCGGCATCTCCGTCTTCGACGTGATGGCCGGCAACCATGCCGTGATCGGCATCCTCGCCGCGTTGCGCCACCGCGACGCCACCGGCGAGGGCCAGCACGTCGAGCTCAACCTGCTGTCCTCGGCGCTGACCGGGCTGGTGAACCACTCCAGCGCGTGGGTCGCGGGCGGGGTGGTGCCGCACCGGATGGGCAACGCCCACCCGAGCGTGTTCCCGTACGAGCCGCTCGCGACGGCCGACGACGACATCATCATCGCGGCGGCGAACGACGGGCAGTTCCGCAAGCTGTGCGAGGCGCTCGGCATCCCGGAGGTCGCCGACGACGAGCGCTATGCCCGCAACGCGGACCGGACCGAGAACCGCGACGACCTGCGGCCGATCCTCGTGGAGCAGCTGACGCGGAAGAGCGCGGTCGAGTGGTTCGAGCTGCTGGTCGACGCCGGAGTGCCGTGCGGGCCGATCCAGTCGATCGACGGCGGGTTCGCGATGGCGGAGCGGTTCGGGCTCGACCCGGTCGTCGAGGTCGGCGAGGGCGACCGCGCGATCCCGACGACGCGGCACCCCATCCGGTTCTCCGCGACCCCGGCGGTCTACGAGCTGCCCCCACCTGAGCTCGACGAGCACGGTGACGAGCTGAGGAAGTGGCTGAGCACGGATGGCTGAGCACGAGTACGAGACCGCGCTCGGCGCGTCGTCGCCCGACCGGATCACCCTGCTCGGGCACGACCTGGTCGACGACGTCATGGGCCAGGTCGGGTTCGGGGAGCTGGCGTTCTGGCTGGCCACCCAGCGGCGGCCGTCGCCGGGGGAGACCCGGGTGTTCGAGGCCGTGCTCGCGGCGCTGGCCGACCACGGCTACACGCCGACGGCGATCGTCACGCGCCTGACGCACCTCTCGGCGCCGGACTCGGTGCAGGGTGCGATCGCGGCGGGTCTGCTGGCCGGTGGGTCGCGGTTCCTCGGGGTCACCGAGGACTGCGGCCGGTTCCTGCACGACCAGCTGGTCGCGCCGCTGCCGACCGACGACGCCGGGTGGGACGAGCTCGCGCTGCGGGTGGTGACCGAGCAGCGGGCGCAGAAGAAGTTCGTGCCCGGTCTCGGGCACCACGTGCACAAGCAGGGCGACCCGCGCACCCCGAAGCTGATGGCGCTGGCCGCCGAGGAGGGCGTGACCGGGCCGCACCTGGCGCTGTTCGCCGCGATCGGCCGGGTGCACGCCCAGGTGCTCGGCAAGCAGTTGCCGCTCAACGGCGCCGGGGTGTGCGGCGCGGTCCTGGCCGACCTCGGGCTGCCGCTGGAGCTGCTGCGCGGGTTCGCGCTGCTGGCCCGGACCGCGGGTCTGATCGGCCAGCTCGCCGAGGAGCTGCGCCACCCCGTCGCGAACGACATCTTCCTCTCGGTCGACCTGCACAACCGACCGGTGGACCCTGATCCCTACCAGCCGCCGTCCATTCCCGAGGAGCAGCGATGACGTCCTCCACCACGCCGCGGACCGTCACCGAGGAGACGATCACCGACGTCGCCGTCGAGCGGTGGGCCACGGCCCACGACCCGCGGACCGCCGAGCTCCTCACCTCGCTCGTCCGTCACCTCCACGCCTTCGCCCGCGAGACCCAGCTGTCCGAGGCCGAGTGGATGGCGGCGATCCGCTGGCTCACCCGCACCGGTCAGATCAGCGACGACAAGCGCGAGGAGTTCATCCTCGCCTCCGACGTGTTCGGGCTGTCGATGCTCGTCGTGCAGCAGAACAACCGGCTGCAGGAGGGCGCCACGCCCGCGACGGTGCTGGGGCCGTTCTTCATCGACGAGTCCCCGTCCCTCGGCTTCGGCGGCGACATGTCCGACGGCGTCGAGGGCACGCCGCTCTACGTCCACGGCGTCGTCCGCTCGGTGGACGGGGCGCCGATCCCGGACGCGGAGATGGACGTCTGGCAGGCCGACGCCGACGGCGCCTACGAGTCGCAGCTCGACGTCGACGAGGCCCGCCTGCGGGCGAAGTACCGCTCGCGCGACGACGGGTCGTACTGCCTGCGCACGATCGCGCCCAAGGGATACGCCATCCCCATGGACGGGCCGGTCGGCGAGCTCATCCACGCGACGGACATCTCGTGGATGCGCCCCGCGCACGTGCACTTCTGGATGGCCGTGCCGGGCTACGAGCCGCTGATCACGCACCTGTTCCAGGAGGGCGCCGAGTACCTCGGCACCGACGTCGTCTACGGCGTCAAGGAGGAGCTCATCGTCCGCTTCGTCGAGCGCGACCCGGGCCCCACGCCCGACGGCGGGTCGAGCGACGTCCCGTGGCTCGAGGCGGAGTACGACTTCGTGCTGCAGGCGGTGTCCTCGTGACCCTGCTGCCCACCTCGCTGGTCGGCTCGTACGCGCAGCCGGACTGGCTGATCGACCGTGCGAAGCTGGCGGGCCGCTTCCCGCCGCGGGTGCGGGCGAAGGAGCTGTGGCGGGTCGAGGAGCAGTTCCTCGAGCAGGCCCAGGACGACGCGACGCTGCTCGCGATCCGGGCCCAGGAGCGCGCCGGGCTCGACGTCATCACCGACGGCGAGATGCGTCGGGAGAGCTACTCCAACCACATGGCGACCGCGCTGGACGGGGTCGACATCGACCACCCGGGCACCGCGCTGGACCGCTCCGGGCACCCGAACCCGGTGCCGCGGATCGCGGGGGAGATCCGGCGGACGCACCCGATCGAGCGCCGGGACGTGGAGTTCCTGCGGGCGAACACCGACCGCACGGTCAAGATCACGGTGCCGGGGCCGTTCACGATGTCCCAGCAGGCGCAGAACGACTTCTATCCCGACGCCGAGGCGGCGGCGATGGCCTACGCGGCGGCGGTGAACGCCGAGGTCCGCGACCTGTTCGACGCCGGGGCGGACGTGGTGCAGATCGACGAGCCGTACATGCAGGCCCGCCCGGAGCCGGCGCGGCAGTACGGGCTGGCGGCGTTGAACGCCGCGCTCGAGGGCGTCATTGGGACGACGGCGGTGCACCTGTGCTTCGGGTACGCGGCGATCATCCACGAGCGGCCGGAGGGGTACTCGTTCCTGCCCGAGCTCGCGGGCTGTCCGGTGGACCAGATCTCGATCGAGACCGCGCAGTCCGGGCTCGACCTCGGCGTCCTCCGCGACCTCACCGACAAGACGATCATCCTCGGGGTGATCGACCTGTCCGACCCGGAGGTCGAGACCGCTGAGACCGTGGCCGGCCGCGTCCGTCGGGCGTTCGAGTACCTGCCGCCCGAGCAGATCGTCATCGCCACCGACTGCGGGATGAAGTACCTGCCCCGCGACGTCGCCGACGGGAAGATGGCCGCGATGGCGGGCGCCGCGTCGATCCTGCGGGCCGAGCTGGGCTGACCCCCACCCCCTCTCCCCACGTGGCAGCGAAGCGTCGTTGCTGTCATCCGGTGACAGCAACGACGCTTCGCTGCCGTCCGAGGGGTGCGCAAGACTGGCGATCATGGTCGAGCTGAACGTCGTCACCGCCGGGTCGGCGGACGGGCCGACGCTGGTCTTCCTGCACGGCGTGGGGAACAGCCTGCGGACGTTCACCTTCGCCGCCGACGCGCTCGCCGACCGGGCGCGCGTGGCGCTCGTCGACCTGCGCGGGCACGGCTCCTCGCCGCGCGTGCCGGGCGGCTACGACCTCGACGGGTACGTCGCCGACGTCGAGGCGCTGCTGGAGGGGACCGGTCCGGCCCTCGTCGTCGGGAACTCCCTCGGCGGGGCGGTCGCGTGGACGCTCGCGCAGCGCCGGCCCGACCTCGTCCGCGCCGCCCTCCTCGAGGACCCGCCGCTGCGCCCTGCCGACGTGGGCACGGTGGCGCCGATCTTCCAGGTGCTGCAGCGGCAGGTCCGGCGGTGGCAGGACGCGGACGTCGACGCGGCGACGGTGGCGGCGGCGCTCGGTGCGATGCCGGTGCTCGGCGGACGGCCGGCGTCGGAGGTCCAGGCGCCCGAGGTGCTCGACGCGCGCGCCCGCGGGCTGCTCGACGTCGACCCGGAGGCGCTCGGCGCCGTCGCCGACGGCTCGTCGCTGGGCGCGCTCGACCTCGCGTCCCCCGTCACCGTGCCCGTCCGCGTCCTGGCCGCGGGCGAGGGCACCGGGTCGGTACTCCCGGCCGACGCGGTCGCGGCGCTGGCGCGCACCCACCCCGACGTCTCGGTCCGCCGCCTCGAGGGCGCCGGTCACGTCATCCACGACGAGTCCGCGCACCGGGCGGACTGGCTGGCCGAGGTCGAGGCGCTGCTCCAGGCCGCGTGAGGTCCTACCCCTGACAGCGAAGCGTCGTTGCTGCCACTCGGCGACAGCAACGACGCTTCGCTGCCATGGGGATCGGGGGGTTCCCGACGACGGGTCGGTGCGGCACGGTGGCAGAGGGTGAGGGGTCGGGTCGACGTGCGGCGCAAGCACGATCGGGCGACTGTCCGACTACGGACGGCGTGTCGAGGTTTGTGGCATCCGGCTGACGTCCGTGTGACCTACACCATCGGCCGCTTGACGGCTGATTGATACCGCCCGTGAGCGGGACGACGCTCTGGGTCATGAACAGCCGCCCATCGGAGGGCATGTCATGACCACTGTCATCGTCGTCATCGTGGTGGTCGTCGTCCTGGCCGCCCTGGTCGGCGGGGGCCTCGCGATCGCCCGCAAGCGACGCTCCCAGCAGCTCCAGGAGGAGTTCGGCCCGGAGTACGACCGCGTCGTCCAGGGCTCGGACAGCAGGGGCGAGGCCGAGAAGGAGCTGGCCGAGCGTCGCAAGCGCCACCAGCAGCTCGACCTGCGCCCGATCGACCCGCAGACCCGCGAGCGGTTCCAGGGCGACTGGAAGCGCATCCAGGGAGAGTTCGTCGACGACCCGACGGGCGCGGTCGAGAAGGCCGACTCCCTCGTCACCACGATCATGCGCGAGCGCGGCTACCCGGTCGACGACTTCGACCAGCGCGCCGCCGACATCTCCGTCGAGCACCCGCGCGTGGTGGAGAACTACCGCGAGGCCCGCCGGGTCCGCGACGCGCAGCGCAACGGCAGCGCCGACACCGAGGACCTCCGCGGCGCTGTCACGTCCTACCGGAGCCTCGTCGAGGCGCTGCTCGACGACCGCGGCGACCGGGGTCGCGACGGCGACCACGACCGCCACGACGACCGGGCCCACGACGACCGCGACGACCGGGCCCGCGACGACGACCGCTCGGGTCGCCACCGCGAGAACGGCCACCGCGCCGACGACCGCGACGACCGCGACGACCGCGGCCGCGCGGACGACCGCGACCGCCCGCACGCCGACCACGACCAGGCCCGCGACGACGACAGGAGCCGACGGTGAGCACGCACGCCGACACCAGCAGTGAGGACCTCGACGGTCGCCGGGACGACCTCGCCGACCGCCGCGAGGATCGTCGTGAGGACCCCCGCGACGACCGCCGCGACGACCGCCGCGACGACCGTGCGGACGCCGCTCGCGACGGGCACGCGGACACCCGCCGCGACGACGACGGACCCGGGCGGTACACCCGCCAGCACGGCGACCACGCCGGGCAGCACGACCACGACGCGCGGGACGACCAGGGCGTCTCCGTCCTCGACCCCACCGCCTCCGAGCGGCTGCGCAACCGTTGGCAGGAGGTGCAGGCCGGCTTCGTCGACGAGCCCCGCCAGTCGGTCACCGAGGCCGACCAGCTCGTCGGCGAGGTGCTCGACGAGGTGAGCCGCGTCTTCCGCGACCAGCGCTCGGAACTCGAGGCCGAGTGGAGCGGCAACGCCGAGCCGGGCACCGAGGAACTGCGCCAGGCCCTGCGCCGCTACCGGGAGTTCTTCGACCGGCTGCTCTCGCTGTAGACCACCCTCCCCGACCGCCCGGGACGTTGTCGCCGCGTCCCGGGCGGTCCCCTGTCCAGGGACGCCGGGCCGATCTCTCGGGTAAGCAGTTGATCATGACGAGCGCGACACCGGCGTCCGTCGCGCTCGGCATGATCAACTGCCTAGCGTCGGGGACGCCGGGGCGAACGGCGCCGATCGCGCACCCGACGTCGGGAATGTGCCGTTCCTGCAGGTGAAGCGCCGTCCCCAGGACTTGGGCCGTCGGCGTCGCGACGACATGATGTCCCGGTGACCGCTGTGCAGCCCACCGCCCGCGTCGCGCGGTGGATGTGGATCGTCGTCCTCGTCGTCGGGATCGTGCTCTTCGAGCTGGTCCGGCGCACCGTCGTCGACACCCTGAACCCGAACTTCCTGCCCTCCCTGATCCTGCTCGGCGCGGCGGTCGTGCCCGCCTCGTTCCTGACCTTTGTGGCGTCCCGCCGGCTGCCCACCGACGTCGGGACCGGCCCGCTCGCGCTCGCGGCGCTGCTCGGCGGGGTCATCGGCACGGTGGTGGCGGGGACGCTCGAGTACGACGCGCTGCAGCGCCTCGGCGGGCTGCCGATGCTCGTGGTCGCGGTGATCGAGGAAGCGGCCAAGCTCGTCATCCCGGCGTTGATGCTCGCCCTCCCGCGCTTCCGGCACGGACCCGCGAACGGGCTCGTCCTCGGCGTCGCCTCGGGCGCGGGCTTCGCGGCCCTGGAGACCATGGGCTACGCGCTCACGACGCTCGTCGCGAGCCGGGGCAACATCGCCGCCGTCGACTCCGAGCTGCTGCTGCGCGGCCTGCTGAGCCCCGCGGCCCACATGGCGTGGACCGGGCTGACCGCCGCCGCGCTCTGGCGCTGGGCGCGCCTCGGGCACGGCTTCTGGTGGTTCGTCGGGACCTACCTGGTCGCCGTCGTCCTGCACACCGTCTGGGACTCCGTCGGCGGGCTCGTGGTCTACATCGTCCTCGCGGTCGTGGCGTTCGTGTTGCTGCTCGTCACCGCGCACCGGCTCTCGCACGCGGCCGCCCCGCGCACCCCGGCGCACGCGGCGGCCGCCTAGAGCAGCGGCAACGGGCCGAACTCGTGGCCCGCCCACGACGCCGCCGACGTCTCCTCCGGGTAGGGCGCGACGACGGGCTCCGCGTCCACCACCCAGGCCTGCCGCGACCCGTCGTCGTACGCGGGCCACCCGGGCCCCTCGCCGCGGGCGAAGGCGGTCCACGCGGCGCGCATCGCGGCCGAGGCCGCCTCGACCGCCGGGCCGGGCTCGGGGCCGAGGAGCGTCGTCGTCAACGGTCCGGCGAACACGCCGAAGACCAGCGGCACGTCCAGGGCATGGCACGCGCCCAGCCGGGGCGTCTCGAGCGTGAGCTCGTAGACGTACGAGCGGCCGGTGTGCTCCTGCGCGATCCGCAGGGACGGCATCCGGAACAGCCAGTCGGACTGCACGAGCTCGAACAGCTCCTCCGCCGAGGCGTCGGGGTGCGCGGCGCGGAAGGCCCCGGCGTCGGGGGCGAAGGCGGCGACGGTCCGCTCGGCCATCTCGGGGGTCACCGCGCCGAGCAGGCCGCCGAGGCCGAGGAAGAGCCGGAACTCGTCGCGGTTGTGCCCGACGATCACGTCGACGTCACGGGCGGCGCCGTCGCGCAGGGCCTGCCACGGCGTCGTCGGGAGGACGTCGCCGTCGACGACGGGGGAGAACGGGGTCGGCGTCAGCGCGAGGAGGCCCCAGCGGTCCCGGTGCTCCCGCATGACGAGCCCGTCGGCGGCCGTGACGAGCGCGCCGGGCTCGACGTCGCGGAGGGCCTCGACGGTGGGCCGGCGGTCGAGCCGGGCGGCGATCGTCGTCATGACGTCGGCCGCCAGCCCGGGGGAGAAGAACGTGCCGGGCACGCTCTGCGCGATCGCGCGGCGGAAGAGCCCCGCCGCCCGCGGCATCGCGAGCAGGGACGCCACCGCTCCGGCCCCGGCCGACTCCCCGAACACCGTGACCTGCGCCGGGTCGCCACCGAACGCCGCGGCGTTCCCGCGGACCCACTCCAGCGCGGCGACCTGGTCGAGCAGCCCGCGGTTGGCGGGAGCCCCCTCGATCGCGCCGTAGCCCTCCACGCCGATCCGGTGGTTGAAGGTGACCACGACGACGCCGTGGTCGCGGGCGAGCACCGTCCCGTCGTACCCGGGCTCGGCCGAGCTGCCCGCCCGGTAGGCGCCGCCGTGGATCCACACCATGACCGGCCGCCGCGCGTGCGTGTCCGCGGACCAGACGTTGGCCGTGAGCCAGCCCCGTCCGTCGTCGGGCGGGGCGACCGGGTCGGCCCCGGCCGCCGACATCGCCGACTGCGGCGGCACCGGGCCGAACGCCGTCGCGTCGAGCGTGCCGGTCCACGGCTCGGGCGGCTGCGGGGCGGCGAAGCGCCGGGCGTTCACCGGCGGCGCGGCGAAGGGGATCCCGCGGAACACCGCCAGGCCGTCCTCGTCACGTCCGCGCACCCGACCGGCCGTCGTGTCGATCTCGATCACGCCGCCGAGCCTCGTGCGCGGTCCGGCGCCCGGGCAACGAGGCGTCCGACCACCGGAAGCGCGGCGACGAGACGTCACCCGTCGGGCCGGCCGACGGGGTGGGAGCCGGACCGGTGACGTCTCGGCAGGCCGGCGAGCGGGGCTGCCAGGATCGGGCGCGTGGTCGGACTCGACGCGGTGCTCCCGGCGATGCTGCGCGCCCTCGGCAGCCCCCTTCCCGACGACGTCGCGGGGGACCCGGCCCTGCCGCCGGCCCGGCAGGCGGTGCTCCTCCTGGTCGACGGGCTCGGCCGGGAGCTGCTCGACGCGCACGCCGCGGACGCCCCGTTCCTGGCGGGCCTGGCCGACGCCGGGCCGCTGCAGGTCGGCTTCCCGAGCAGCACCCCGATCAGCGTCACGAGCCTCGGGACCGGTCTGCCGCCGGGTGCGCACGGCACCCTCGGCGTGCGCTTCCGCGTGGACGACGTCCTGCTCGACGCCCTCACCTGGACCCGCGGCACGCAGGACCTGCGCGAGCGCCTCGTCCCCGAGCGGGTGCAGCCGCGCCCGACCGTGTTCGAGCGCACCGACGTCGCCTGCACCGTCGTCTCCGACCGCGCCTTCCGCGAGTCCGGGCTCACCCGCTCCGGCCTGCGCGGCGCGACCTACCGGGGCGTCGGCTCGTTCGGCGACCTCGCCGCCGAGGTCGTCGCGGCCCCGCGTGGGCTCGTCTACGCCTACCACGCCGACCTCGACCAGCTCGGTCACCTGCACGGCCCCGGGTCGCTCGCCTGGCGCATCCAGCTGCGGGTGATCGACCACTTCGTCGGGATGCTCGCCGCCGACCTGCCGCCGGGCACCCTCCTCGCCGTCACGGGCGACCACGGGATGGT
The DNA here is from genome assembly GCF_050955885.1 of Actinomycetospora sp. CA-084318. NCBI lineage: Bacteria > Bacillati > Actinomycetota > Actinomycetes > Pseudonocardiales > Pseudonocardiaceae > Actinomycetospora > Actinomycetospora sp. CA-084318. The sequence goes on along the minus strand of NZ_CP192098.1, from coordinate 4,978,668 downwards.
CGAGGTCGACCGCCGGTACGACGCCGACACCCACCCCGACCTGCGCGCGGCCGAGCCGCTCGTCGGCGGGGACCCGCGCGCCCGGCTGCTCTACTGCCGTCCCGGCACCGTCGACGACGTCCGTGCGGCCTGGACCACCACCCTCGGCACGGACGCGCTCGTCGTCGGGAAGGACGAGGTCCTCGACCAGGGCTGGTTCGGCCCGGTCGACGGGGCGGTCCGTGCCCGGGTGCCCGATCTCGTCGTCGCGATGCGGGGGACCGCCGCCGTGGTGCGCACGGTCGACGAGCCCGTGCTCGCCCGACTGCCCGGCCAGCACGGGTCCACGACGGACGCCGAGCGGCTCGTCCCCCTGCTCGTGCGACCCGCAGACGCGGACGACTGATCGCGCACAACTCCGCGCGTGAGGGCTCTCCCGGCATGCGGAAACGTCCTGTGCAGGGGGTCACAGTATTCGTCTAGTGTCCAAGGGGAGGACCCTTGATCACGACGTAGGGAGCACGTGTGTCCGTCACGACCCATTCCGGCGGCTCGATCCTGGGCCACCCGGTCAAGCGCACCGAGGACCGGGAGCTGATCACCGGGGCCGGGATCTACACCGGGAACATGCCCGTCGAGGGCGCCCTCCATGCCTTCTTCGTCCGCTCGCCGATCGCGCACGGCACGCTCGGCGACATCGACGTCGACGAGGCCAGGGGCATGCCGGGCGTCGTCGCGGTGTACACGGCGGCCGACCTCGAGCTGAACGACCGGCCCGGCCTGCCCGGCGTGGTGCCGGAGACCATGAACCGCCCGCTGCTCGCCAAGGGCAAGGTCCGGCACGTCGGCGACATGGTCGCCGTGGTGATCGCGGAGACCGCGAGCGAGGCGATCGACGCGGCCGAGACCGTCTTCCCCGACATCGACCCGCTGCCCGCCGTCACCGACATCGAGGCGGCGATGGCGGAGGACGCCCCGCTGCTCTTCGAGGGCACCGAGTCGAACGTCGTGGCGGGCGCCGGCACCGGCGAGGTCGAGGGCATCTTCGACGACGCCGACGTCGTCGTGAAGGCCAAGTTCTACAACCAGAAGCTCGCGGGCGTCCCGATGGAGCCCAACGCCGTCGTCATCGCGCCCGGCGAGGACGGCAAGCTCACCTTCTGGGCCTCCACCCAGACCCCGCACGGCCTGCGCGACCAGATGGCGGGCGACCTCGGCCTCGACGGCGAGAAGGTCCACGTCATCGCCCCGCGCGTCGGCGGCGGGTTCGGGCCGAAGGCCTTCGCCTACTCCGAGTACTCCGTCATCGCCCGGGCGGCGCAGAAGCTGGGCCGCCCGGTCCGCTGGAACGAGACGCGCTCCGAGAACATGCTCTCGATGGTCCACGGCCGCGCGCAGGTCCAGTGGGTCGAGCTCGGCGTCAAGAAGGACGGGACGTTCGTCGGTCTGCGCGCCACCGCGGTCGGCGACGCCGGGGCCTACCCGGCGATCGGCACGGTCCTCCCGAGCCTCACGCAGCTCCTCGCACAGGGCGTGTACGACCTGCCGGCCATCGACTTCACGTGGAAGGCCGTCGTCACCAACACCACCACGGTGGGCGCCTACCGCGGCGCCGGGCGGCCCGAGGCCACCCAGCTGCTCGAGCGCATCATCGACATGGCCGCCGACGAGATCGGGATGGACCCGCTCGAGATCCGGCGCAAGAACTACCTGCAGCCCGAGCAGTACCCGCTGACCACCCTCACCGGCGCGAACTACGACACCGCCGAGCACGAGAAGGCGGCGGCCGCGGCCAAGGAGGCGGCGGGCTACGACGCGCTGCTCGCCGAGCAGAAGCAGCGCCGCGAGTCCGGCGACCGCGTGGCGCTGGGCATCGGCGTCGGCTCCTACGTCGAGGTCACCGCCCCGCTCGGCCTCGACGGCGAGTACGGCTCGGCGCAGGCGCACCCGGACGGCACCTTCACCGTCATGGCCGGCACCTCGGCCCACGGCCAGGGGCACGAGACCGCGTTCTGCCAGCTCGCGTCCTCGGTGCTCGGCGTGCCGATGGAGAAGATCAAGCTGGTCCAGTCGGACACCGAGCTGGTCCGCAGCGGCGCCGGCACGCTCGGCTCGCGTTCCCTGCAGACCGGTGGCACCGCGATCCACAACGCCTCGCAGGAGCTGGTCGCCGAGGCCCGCGAGATCGCGGCGCACCTGCTCGAGGCCGCCGTCGAGGACATCGAGCACTCCGACGACGGGTTCGGCGTCCGCGGCATCGGCGACAAGGTCATCTCCTGGGCGCAGGTCGCCCAGGCCGCGGAGGACGGCTCCGGGTTCGAGGACGGCAAGGGCCACGAGCTGCGCCAGGAGCTCGACTTCAAGGCCGGCGACTCCACGTTCCCGTTCGGGACGCACATCGCCGTCGTGGAGGTCGATCTCGACACCGGCATGGTGCGCCAGCGCCGCCACGTCGCGGTCGACGACTGCGGCATCATCCTCAACCCGATGCTGGTCGCGGGGCAGCAGCACGGCGGGATCGCGCAGGGCATCTCGCAGGCCCTCTACGAGCGGGTGACCTACGACGAGGACGGCAACCCGACCTCGGGCAACCTCGCCTCGTACACGATCCCGAGCGCGGCGGACCTGCCGTCGTTCGAGGTCTCCAACACCGAGACCACCACGCCGCTGAACCCCATCGGGGCCAAGGGCATCGGTGAGTCCGGCACGATCGGCTCGACCCCGGCGGTGCACAACGCCGTGATCGACGCCGTGTCGCACCTGGGCGTCCGGCACATCGACATGCCGCTCACCCCGGAGACGGTGTGGCGCGCCATCCACGGTGCGACCGGGTCCGACCCGGCGAACCGTCAGCAGGCGGGCCCGGAGTACGCCGGCAAGGCGATCACCGAGGACACCCCGGACAGCGCGCAGGCGTGACCCGGTCCCGACGGCGGGTGGGGCCCGACCCCGCCCGCCGTCGTGGGCGTTCGTAGAGTGCCGGGGATGGCCGGTATCCGCGCGCTGCAGCCCAGCGACCTCCCCCAGGTCAGCACCCTGTTCGCCCAGGTCATGGGCGGTGCCTCGGCGGAGGACGTCGCGCCCTACTTCCGGCGGATCCTCGTCGGGGACCCGTGGGCGGACCCGGAGATCCCCTCGCTGGTGCACGAAGGACCCGACGGCGGGATCGTCGGGTTCATCGCCGCGAGCACCCGACGCATGGTGCTCGACGGCCGCAAGGTGCGGATGGCCGTCAGCAGCAACCTCGTCGCGCACCCCGACTGGCGCACCAAGGGCGTCGGCGCGCTGCTGAACCGCAAGCTGCTCGGCGGACCGCAGGAGTTCACCGTGGCCGACCGGGCCAACGACGACTCCCGCGGCCTCTGGCTCGGGCTCGGCGGCCAGGAGCTCGTCGGGCAGTCGGTCGCGTGGTTCCGGGTGCTCTCGCCCGCCGCGACGGCGGGATCGCTGGTCGAGCGCCGGTCGGCGCGGCTCGGCCGGGCCGCCCGGCTGCTCTCCCGCCCGGTCGACGCCGTCGGCGGCCGCCTCGTGCCGCCCCCGCCGCGGCCCACGGGGTCGACCGAGGAGCTGACCCCAGAGGTCCTCGCCGAGCAGGTCGCGACGGCGGGCCGCCGGTTGCGCCTCCGCCCGGACTACGACCCGGAGTACCTGGAGTGGGTCTTCGCCGAGCTCCGCCGGCTCGGGCGCGGCGCGCTGTCGGCGCGCCTGGTCCGCGGGCCGCAGGGCCGGGTGCTCGGCTGGTTCCTCTACCTGCTCCCGCCCGGAGGGGTGGCCGAGGTGCTGCAGGTCGGCGTCACCGGCGCCGACCCCGACCCGGTGCTCGACCACCTCGTCGCGCACGCGGCGGGTCAGGGCGCCGTGGCGGTGCAGGGCCGCCTGGAGCCGGCGACGGCGGGCCTCATCGGCCGGCCGGGCGTGCTGGTGCGCAAGAACGCGCGCGCCCTCGTCCACGCGGAGGCCAACGTGCTCGGCCTGCTCAGCTCCACGACCTCGCTGTGCAGCCACCTCGACGGCGAGTGGCTCGTCTCCCACGCCGCCCGCCAGTAGTCGGCCGGGACGGCCGTGACACGATCGACGACCGTGTCCCGGGAACTGGCGGTCTGCATCGTCTCCTACCGGCGGGCGGACCTGCTGGACCGCGCGCTCGCGAGCGTCGACAAGTGGCTCCCCGAGGCGCGCGTGCACGTCTGGGACAACGGGTCCTCCGGCTCGCCCGCGGTCCGGGAGCTGGCGGCCTCCCGCCCGGACGTCACCTGGACCTTCTCCGAGTTCAACCTCGGCTACATCGCGGCCATGAACAAGCTCATGGCGCAGGTGCCCGACTGCGACGTCCTGCAGCTCAACCCCGACGCCGAGCTGCTCGGCCCCTGCACCCGGGCGCGGGCGGCGCTGGCCGAGCCGGGCGTCGCCGTCGTCTCGCCGACCGTCCTCGACCCCGAGGGCCGCGACCAGCCCTGGGACGTCGCCCACCGCGAGCAGGGCGTGGTGCGCAACCTGCTGAACTCCGCGGGCTACGCGAAGCGCCTCCGCGGCCACCGTGTCAGCGACCTGTACCCGAGCGCCCCCGAGCAGGTCGACGGCTACCTCACCGGCTGCGCGCTGTTCATCGCCCGCGACGCCTGGACCGCGCTCGGCGAGTTCGACGAGCAGTTCTTCGTCTACGGCGAGGACGCGACCTGGCAGCCGAACGCCCGACGGCACGGCTGGGAGCTGCGACTCGTCGACGACCCCGCGGCCGGCCCGCAGGTCCGGCACTCGTCCGGCGGGACGGTGGCCGACGACCCGCTCGCCTCGATGCGCGGGTCCGACCTGCTGCGCTCGGCGCAGGTCATGGTGCTGGGGCTCGAGCACAACGCCGGGCGCGGCTCGCTCTACGCCGCCGGCTCGACGCTGCTCGACCGCGTCCAGCGGTCCAAGCGCGGCCCGCGGCGCGCCCGCCTCGACGCCCTCGCCGCCCGGGCCGGGGGGCGGCCCGCCGTCGTGGTCATCACCAACGGGCTGCGGCCGGGTGGGGCCGAGCGGCAGCGCGTGGTGCTCGCCAACGAGCTCGTCGAGCGCGGCCACCCGGTGACGCTGGTGTGCCTGCAGCACCTCGGGCAGTACATCAGCGAGCTCGACCCGCGCGTCCGCATGCTGATGCAGCCGTGGTGGCAGCCGGTGGTGGACGTGGCCGCCACCGACGAGGCGATCGTCGTCGGGGGGTGCACGAAGACCGAGATCGGGTTCGCGACGGCGTGGCGGGCGCTCGGCCGGGTGACCGGCCAGAAGCGCTCCTGGATCCCCGCGGCGCACGACCCGGCCGAGCTCGACCGGCCCACCTACTCCGAGGCGCAGGCCCGCGCGCTGCGCACCGCCGACGGCCTCCTCGTGCTCTCCCGGCAGCACCACGCCGACCTCTCGCGCCACCAGCGGTTGACCGAGCGGGTCATGGTCGCCCCGAACGGCCTCACCCCGGGGACGCCCCTCGGCGAGGTCCCGACGACGGGTCCGGTGCGGTTCTGCATGCTGACCCGCCTCAAGACCTACAAGAACACGACGCTGCTGATCCACGCCCTGGACGCCCTCGCACGGCCGGACGAGTGGACGCTGGACATCTTCGGCGTCGGCCCCGACGGGGCCGCCATGGAGGCCGAGACCCCGGCCCACCTGCGCGGGCAGGTGCGCTGGCGCGGGGTGTCCCCGGGCCCGGACCACGCGTTCGCCGAGACCGACGTGCTCTGCGTCCCGAGCGGGTTCGAGGCGTTCCCGCTCGTGATGGTGGAGGCGATGACGCGCGGGGTGCCGGTGATGGCGTCGGCGAGCGGGTCGGTACCCGAGATGCTCGACCACGGCGCCGCCGGCGTCGTCGTCGAACCCGTCACCGTCGAGGCCTGGGCCCGGGCCCTGGCCGGCGTGCTCGACGACCGGGCCGAGCTCGCCCGGCTCGGCCGCGCGGGCCGCGAGCGGGCGCTCGCGCTCTACACCGACTCCGCCATGGTCGACGCCTACCAGCGCGCGTTCGTGACCGTGCTGGGCCACGGATTCCCCGGGATGGACCAACCGGCCGCCACGGTGTGAACAGGCTGTGGGGTCGGCCCTTCGATATCGGACAACCCTGACCCCCCGATGAACCGGGAGTCTCCTCGCACGTCATAGTGAGCGAACAATCCGCACGTAGCCGTGGAGGAGCTTGTCGATGATCGTTCTCGGACTCAGCGGTCTCCCGAATTCGCAGCGGAGACTGCGCGAGACCACGCCGGACATCGACCCACTCGACGCGCGGATCACCCAGGGACTCGACAGCGCGGCGGCGATCATCGTCGACGGCGAGCTGGTCGCGGCCGCGTCCGAGGAGCGGTTCGACGGTGACAAGGGCACCGGGGCGCTGCCGCGCCAGGCCATCGCGTGGTGCCTGGCCGAGGCCGGCGTCGGCGCGGACGACGTCGACGTCGTCGCCCACGGGTTCGACTACGACCGGCACCGCCGGGCGTTCGTGCTCGCCCGGCAGTACTTCGACGAGGTCCTGAGCTCGCAGACCGTGCGCGACGCGCTGACCGAGGCGGGCTGGCCGCAGCTCGCGGCGAAGCTGACGCCCGTCGAGCACCACCGCGCCCACGCCCTCTCGGCCGTCGTGCCCAGCGGCTTCGACCGCGGCCTCGCGGTCGTCTCGGACGGCATGGGGGAGGTCGATTCGTTGTCGATCTTCCGCTTCGTCGGGACGGAACTGGAGAAGCTGCACACCCAGCCGATCGCCTCGTCGCTGGGGATTCTGTATTCGATCGGGACCCGCTTTCTCGGTTTCCAGTTCAACAACGACGAGTACAAGGTCATGGGGCTCGCGCCCTACGGCGACCCGTCGCGTTATCGCGAGGTCTTCCAGAAGCTCACGCGATTCGATCATGACAAGGGCTCGGTGGTGATCGACTGGCCGAGCGGGGCGCTCTCGGACGCCGAGCACGGCTACCCCCAGGCGCGGGCGCTGCTGGAGGAGCAGACCTTCACCCCCGCCGTCCCCGACGGGTCGATCCAGCGCGACGAGGCGGACTTCGCCGCGTCGATGCAGGAGTGCCTGACCGACCTGCTGGTCGACCTCGTCGGCCACTGGCTCGAGCGCTCCGGCGAGACGAACCTGGCGCTCGCGGGCGGGACGTTCCTCAACTGCAAGTCCAACCAGTCGATCGCGGACCTCCCCGGGCTGCAGCGGCTCTTCGTCCAGCCGGCCTCGGGCGACGACGGCACGTCGCTCGGCGCCGCGTACGCGGTGGCGGAGGACCTGAAGCCCGTCGCCACGCCGTTCGACCCGTACCTGGGCGCGCGGTACTCCGCCGACGACGTCCGGGCGGTCCTCGAGGCCCGCCCCGACCTGCGGTGGCGCGAGGTCGGGATGACCGACGAGTACCTCGACGCCGCCGCCGAGGACATCGCCGCCGACCGGATCATCGCCGTGTTCCACGGCCGGATGGAGTTCGGGCCGCGCGCGCTGGGCAACCGCTCGATCGTCGCCCGGCCCGACGGTGACCGGATCAAGGACCGGATCAACTCCGCGGTGAAGTTCCGCGAGGCGTTCCGGCCGTTCGCGCCGGCCGTCCACGTCGACGACCGGGACCGGCTCTTCGTCACCCGCGGCTTCGACCCGGACCACTACATGCTCTGCACCGCGCAGGTGCGCCCGGAGGCCAAGGCCGCGCTGTCGGGCATCGTCCACGAGGACGACTCGGCGCGGATCCAGACGGTGACGCCGGCGCTGAACGCCACCTTCGCCGCGCTGCTGGACAAGGTCCGGGACCGCACGGGCACCGGGTGCGTGGTGAACACGTCGTTCAACGTCAAGGGCCAGCCGCTGATCATGGACCCGGCGACGGCGGTCGACACGTTCGCCCGGATCGCCCTGGACCGTCTCTACATCGAGGGGTTCGTGGTGGAGGGGACGACCTCGTGACCTCCGGTGTCCAGATCTACTCCACCTGCCCGCAGTCGAAGGACGTGCCGGCGGCGGAGTACGCGCAGGCCGTGGCCGACGTGGCGCGCTGGAGCGAGGCCGCGGGCTGCACCGGGATGCTGGTCTACACCGACAACGGCATCGCCGACCCGTGGCTCGTCGCGCAGCACGCCCTCGCGGCGACCGAGCGGCTCGCCCCGCTGGTCGCCGTGCAGCCGGTGTACATGCACCCGTTCACCGCCGCGTCGATGGTGAGCTCGCTGGCCTACCTGCACGGCCGGTCGGTGCACCTGAACATGCTGGCGGGCGGGTTCCGCAACGACCTGCTCGCGCTCGGCGACCCGACCGAGCACGACGACCGCTACGCCCGCACCACCGAGTACACGCAGATCCTCATGGCGCTGCTGCGGGGCGAGACGGTCACCCACGAGGGCCGCTGGCACCAGGTGCACAACCTGCGCCTCGCGCCCGCGCTGCCTGCGGAGCTCATGCCGGAGGTGCTGATCTCCGGGTCGTCGCCGGCCGGCCGGGCCGCGGCCGAGACCCTCGGCGCCGTGCCGATCCGCTACCCCGAGCCGCTCGGCCGCGAGACCGGGGAGGCTCCCGAGGGCGGGGGCGTCCGGGTCGGCATCGTCGCGCGCGAGGACACCGCGGACGCGTGGAAGGTCGCCGAGGAGCGGTTCCCGACCGACCGCAAGGGCCAGATCGCGCACTCGATGGCGATGCGCGCCAGCGACTCGTCGTGGCACGCCCAGCTCTCCGCGGCCGCCCGCGGCCAGGAGGTCGTGGACGACGGCTCGGGCGAGCCGGACCCGTTCTGGCTCGGACCGTTCCAGAACTACCAGACGTTCTGCCCGTACCTGGTCGGCTCGTACGACCGGGTCGCCGAGGCCGTCGCGCACTACGCGGGCCAGGGCACGCGGGTCTTCGTGCTGGACATCCCGCCGTCGGCCGAGGAGCTCGACCACATCGGCGAGGTGTTCCGCCGGGCGGGGGTCGTGGCGCGATGACCCGCCTCGAGGACCTGCTCACCACCTCGGCGGAGCGCTCGCCCGGCTCGACCGCGCTGATCGGTCCGGACGGGGTCGAGCGGCTGACCTACGCCGAGCTCGACGCGACCACGAACCGGATCGCCCGCGCCCTCGTCGACCGGGGCGTGCGGCCCGGGGACCGCGTGGGCGTGCTCGCGGCCAAGACCCCGTGGACGATCGCGTCGCTGATCGGGACGCTCAAGGCCGGCGCGGTCTACGTGCCGGTGGACTCCGCGTCGCCCGCGACCCGCGTCGCGCGCATCATCCGCTCGGCCGAGCCGTCGGTGCTGCTCGCGGACGCGACGGCGACGAAGCTCGTCGACGGGCTCGTCGAGGAGGGGCTCTCGGACCTGACGGTCGGGTCGCTCGAGGCGCCGCTGGCGGGGGAGCGCTTCACGAGCGCGTTCGACCGGGCCGAGGTCGCCGCGCTGGAGCCGACCGCACCGGTCGTCGGGAAGGACCCGCTCGCGCACCTGCTCTTCACCTCGGGATCCACCGGGATCCCGAAGGGCGTGATGATCACGCACGACATGGTGTCGGCGTTCGTCGACTGGGCCCTCGGGCACTTCGGGACGAAGCCCGGCGACCGGATCTCCGGGCACCCGCCGCTGCACTTCGACCTGTCGACGTTCGACATCTACGCGACGCTCGCGGCCGGGGCGGAGCTGCACCTCGTGCCGGCGTCGTTGGGTCTGGACGCGCGGAAGACGGCGGCGTTCATCCGCGACCGCGAGCTGACGCAGTGGTTCTCGGTGCCCTCGGTGCTGACGTACCTGGCGCGGTTCGACGCGGTGGCGCAGGACGACTTCCCGGCGCTGGAGCGGCTGCTGTGGTGCGGCGAGGTGCTGCCGACGCCGATCCTCGCGCACTGGATGCGCAAGCTGCCGCGGGTGCGCTTCACGAACCTGTACGGGCCGACCGAGGCGACGATCGCGTCGTCCTACTACGACGTGCCCGAGGTGCCGGTCGACGAGTCGGTGCCGGTGCCGATCGGGGTGCCGTGCGCGGGCGAGTCGCTGATCGTGCTGGAGGACGGCAGGCCGGCTCCGACGGGGGAGATCGGCGAGCTGTACATCGGCGGGGTCGGGTTGTCGCCGGGTTACTGGCGCGACCAGGAGAAGACCGACGCCGCGTTCGTCACCGGCCCGGACGGCGAGCGGATCTACAAGACCGGCGACCTGGCCCGGGTCGACGCCGAGGGCGTGGTGCACTTCCTGGGCCGGACCGACTCGCAGATCAAGTCGCGCGGGTACCGGATCGAGCTGGGCGAGATCGAGACCGCGGTGAACACCGTGGCGGGGGTCAAGGAGTGCGCGGTGGTCGGCGTCGACCTCGGCGGCTTCGAGGGGACCACGATCTGCTGCGCCTACTCGGTCGCCGCGGGTGCCGAGCTGGCGGTGAACGACATGCGTCGGGCCGTGGCCGCGCTGGTGCCGCGCTACATGGTGCCGGCGAAGTGGCTCGTCCTCGACGAGCTGCCCAAGAACGTGAACGGGAAGATCGACCGGCCGGTGCTGCGTGAGCGCTTCCGGCCCACGGAAGGCGCGTGATGACCACGGACACCCTCGAGACACTGCGCGCCCAGGTGGCCGAGGTCGTCAGCGACCGCGCCGGGATCGACGTGCCCTCCGTCGAGGAGGACCTGCTCGAGGCCGGGCTCATCGACTCGCTCGCGCTGGTCACCCTGATCGTGGCGCTCGAGGAGAACTTCGGCGTCCAGCTCCCGCTGGACGACTTCGACATCGAGCGGTTCCGCTCGGTGGCGTCGATGGCCGACTTCCTGGCCGAGATGGGGGCTACGCCCATGTGAGCACTTTCCGTGGCTCCAGCCACGGAAAGTGCTCACATGAGCTACGCGTCCAGCAGACGCGCCAGGGCCGCCGGGGCCTCCGACGGGTCGGCCATCGTCTCCACCCGCGCCCCGACCGCGGCCGCCAGCGCCTCGGCGTCCGACGAGTCGTCGGCCGGGGCGAGGATCAGCAGCTCGTCCAGGGACGCGGCGAGGGGCACCGGGTCCTGGTCGTCGGTCGCCCGGCAGTCCGACAGCAGCACGGTGACCCGCCGCGAGGAGCGGGCCGCCACGAGCTGGTCGGCCGCCGCCCGCATCGCGGCCGACAGTCCGGTCACCCCGTGGCCGCGCAGGGCCAGGAGCTGGTCGACGAGCGTCTCCGGCGGCGTCGGCTGGTGCAGCCCGCGCTGCACCGTGGCCTGCCGCTCGAAGGACACGACGGCGAACTCCTCGGGCGCCCGCCACGAGCACGCGGCGGCGGTGAGCGCCGCGGCCGCGAGCCGGCCGCCCGTCATCGACCCGGAGGTGTCGACGAGCAGGCACAGCGCGATGCCGGGCTGCGCCCAGTCGATCGCGTGCAGGTCCTCGAGGTGGGGCGGCAGGTTCGCCGCCCGCGCCTCGACGAGCGCCTCCATCGACGCGTCCACGTCGATGTCGCCACCCCGGTCGGCCGGGCGGAGCCGGAGCTTCGAGGAGCCCCGGGAGCGCGACGGCCCGACCTTCGAGCGTTCCAGCAGGATCGTGCCCGCCAGCCGGCGTGCCTTCTCCCGCAGCGTCTCGTCGGTCGCCTTCGTCATGTCGACGACGAGTTCCATCGCCGCCCCGGGGTCCTCCCGCATCAGCGCGTCGAAGGCCTCCTGGTCGATCTCCCCGACCTGCGGCGAGACCGACTCGAAGTCCTCGTGCCGACGGGCGAGGTCCGACCGCGACGACTTCGGCGCCGCCTTCTGCCGGGACGGCTTGTCTACTCCGCTGCCCGCGCCGGGCGGGCTCTGGCTCCCCCCGACGCATCATCGTCCCCGGAGGACTCGGGGTCGGACTCCGACGGCTCCCGGCCGAAGACCGCCTCGTAGAGCTCGCGGATGATCTCCTCCGGCGTGCGCCGGGCGGACTCGATGACCTTGATGCGCCCGGACAGCGCGACGGTGGCGGCGTCGAGCCCGACCCGCCAGTCGTCGACCGCCCGGTCGCGGGCCGCGGCCAGCGACACCGTGACCCGGGCGAGGTCGATGGCGCCACGGACCGACGAGCCGGTGCGCAGGTCCTTGTGGTCCCGGGTCCGGCGGACCAGGTCGACCGCCTTCTCGCGCCAGCCGTCCGGGGTCACCGGGGCCCGGCCGGACACGATCTGCGTCTCGTCCGCCGCGGACTGGTAGCCCATGGCGATCCGGCAGGTGCGGTCGTGCAGGGCCGCGGAGATCCGGGCGGTGCCGACCGCGTCGTACGGGTTCATCGCCGCGACCATGCGGAAGCCGGGTTCCGCGGCGATGCGCCCGAGCCGGGGGACGTGCAGTTCGCCCTCGCTCATCACCGTGATGAGGACGTTGAGGGTCTCCTCGGGGACGCGGTTGAGCTCCTCGATGTAGAGGAGCCCGCCCTCGCGCAGCGCCGAGACCAACGGTCCGTCGACGAAGATCTCCTCGACGTAGCCGTCGGCCAGCACACGGGCCGGGTCGAAGTGCCCGACCAGCCGTGCCGGCGTCAGCTCGGCGTTCCCCTCGACGAAGTGGAAGCCGATGCTGCGGGAGTGCGCGACCCCGCGCAGCAGGGTCGACTTCCCGGTGCCCGGCGGGCCCTCGAGGACGACATGGGTACCGCCGTCGAGCGCGGCCTGGAGAAGCTCGGTCTCCCGGCCGCGTCCGACGGTGGCGACGGTGTCCGCCAACGTGCTCGTACTCCGTTCCTGGGGGTCGGTGCCCTCAGTGCTCGTGGATGAGGACGCCGCGGACGTTGTCGCCGTTCAGCAGGGCGTCGTAACCCTCGTTGACCTGCTCCAGGGTGTAGGTCTTCGTGATCAGCTCGTCGAGCTTGATGTCCCCGCTCTGGTACATGCCCAGGATCTTGGGGATGTCCGTGGTCGGGTTGCAGTCGCCGAAGAGCGTGCCCTTCACCGTCTTCTTGAACAGCGTCATGATCGAGCCCGGCAGCTGGACGTTCGTCTCGGTCAGCTTGTTCAGGCCGGTGAGGACGACGGTGCCGCCCTTGCCGATGGCGTCGAACGCGCCGGTGACGATCTCCTGGGTGACCAGGCCCGCCGTCACGACGGCCTTGTCGGCGCCGTTGCCGTTGGTCATCTGGCGGGCGAGGTCGGCGGCCTCCTCGATCGAGCCGACGGCGTGCGTGGCGCCGAGCTCCATGGCCTTCTCCCGCTTGTTCTCCAGCGGGTCGACGGCGATGAGGTTCTTCGCACCCGCGAAGCGCGCGCCCTGGACGGCGTTGATGCCGATGCCACCGACGCCGGAGACGATCACGGTCTCACCGGGCTGCACGTCGGCCGCGTAGACCGCCGAGCCCCAGCCGGTGGGGACGCCGCAGCCGACCAGGACGGCCTTGTCCAGGGGCAGCTCGTCGTCGACCTTGACCACCGAGGTCTGGCTGATCGTCCCGTACTGGCTGAACGTGCCGATCATGCACATCGCGCCGTAGTTCTTCTCCGGGCCGGGGCCGGTGAAGGGGAAGCGGCCGCTGGGGAGCTCGCCCGAGAGGATGTTCGCGCCCATGTCGCAGATGGCCTGCTGACCGGTCGCGCACCAGCGGCAGACGCCGCAGTTCGGGATGAAGGAGCAGACCACGTGGTCGCCGGGCTTGACGCGCGTGACGCCCGGACCGACCTCCTCGATGATGCCCGCGCCCTCGTGGCCCAGGACCATCGGCAGCCGGGCCTCGAGGTCGCCGTGCGCGATGTGGACGTCCGAGTGGCAGAGACCGGCGTAGGTGTACCGGATGAGGACCTCGCCCTCCTCGGGCCCCGCGAGGTCGAGCTCGACGACCTCGATCGGCTTGCCGGTCTCGTAGACCACCGCGGCCTTGGTCTTCATGTACGTCCTCCTCGACGTGACTGCGAAACCATGTCGCTCGCGACATGTGACGGGGGCGACTCTCACAGATCCCAGGGCACCTCGCCAGTCCCGACACCGCCTTCGGCGAGCGTCATACTCGTGTCACACGTCGAGGACACGGATGTCATCTCCGTGTCACACTCCGGCCGTGATCGACTCGGGCAGCACCGCCTGGATGCTGGCGTCGACCGGCCTGGTCATGCTCATGACGCCGGGGCTCGCGCTCTTCTACGGCGGCATGGTCCGGACGAAGGCCGTCCTGAACATGATGATGACGACGTTCGTCTGTCTCGGGGTCGTCGGCATCCTCTGGGTGGCCTTCGGGTGGTCCCTCGCGTTCGGCTCCGACTCCTTCGGCGGGCTCGTCGGCGGCTTCTCCGACGCGGGGATGCGCCACCTGGACACGGCCGTGCTCGGCACCGGGTCGAGCGCGGTGCCCACCGGCGTGTTCGCCATGTTCCAGCTGATGTTCGCGATCATCACGGTCGCGCTGCTCGCGGGCGCCGTCGCGGAGCGGGTCCGGTTCTGGCCGTGGACGCTGTTCGTGGTCGTGTGGGTCACGCTGGTCTACATCCCCGAGGCGCACTGGGTGTTCGCCATCGACGGCGCCGTCGCCCCGGACGCGGTCGGCGGCTGGATCGCGAACCGGCTGCACGCGCTGGACTTCGCGGGCGGTACCGCCGTCGAGATCAACTCGGGCGCCTCGGCGCTCGCGCTCGCCCTCGTCGTCGGGAAGCGGCGGGGGTGGCCGCGGGACCCGGTCCGGCCGCACAACCTGCCGTTCGTGCTCCTCGGCGCCGGGCTGCTGTGGTTCGGCTGGTTCGGGTTCAACGCCGGCTCCGCGCTCGGGGCCACGGCCACGGCGGGTACGGCGCTCGTCGCGACGATGCTCGCCGGCTCGGCCGCCGTGCTGTCCTGGCTCGTGGTCGAGCAGATCCGGGACGGGAAGCCCACGTCGCTGGGCGCGGCGTCCGGCGCCGTCGCGGGCCTCGTCGGGATCACCCCCGCGTGCGCGTACGTCGAGCCGCTCGGAGCGGTGGCGATCGGGCTGGCCGCGGGCGCGATCTGCGCCTGCGCGGTACGGCTGAAGTTCCGCTACGGGTTCGACGACTCGCTGGACGTCGTCGCGGTGCACGGCGTCGGCGGCCTCGTCGGGATGCTCCTGCTCGGCGTGCTCGCCTCGACGGCGACCAACCCGGCCGGGGCCGACGGGCTCCTCTACGGCGGCGGGTTCGGCCAGCTCGGGAAGCAGGCCGTGGCGGTCGTCGCCGTGCTCGCCTACTCGTTCGTGGTCACGGCCCTCATCGCGTGGGCCGTCTCACGCACGGTCGGCCTGCGGGTCGACCGCGACGTCGAGGTCGAGGGCGTCGACGAGGCCGAGCACGCCGAGAGCGGCTACGACTTCTCCCCGCTCGCCGTCGGTGCGAGCAACCGGCGGGTCGGCGAGTCCTTCCTGGCAGGGCGGCGGCCGGAGGGCTGATCCACCCCGCCGTCACCCGCGCGAAATCTGCCGATCGCCGCGGAAACTTGATCCGTTCCAGTTTGGCTGGCACTCTCGGGGCCGTGTCCACGCCGACCGGGTACGAGCGCCAGGTGCGCGAGGCCGGTCTGCGCGTGACCCGTCCGCGCGTCGCGGTCCTCGCCGCGGTGCACGATCACCCGCACCTCGACACGGAGGAGATCATCGGTCTCGTCCGGGCCGACCTCGGGGCGGTGTCCCACCAGGCCGTGTACGACGTCCTGCGGGCACTGACCACGGCGGGGCTGCTGCGTCGCATCGAGCCCGAGGGCTCGTCGGCGCGGTACGAGACGCGGGTCGGGGACAACCATCACCACGTCGTGTGCCGGTCCTGCGGAGTCATCGCCGACGTCGACTGCGCCGTCGGGGCCGCTCCGTGCCTCACCCCGTCGCAGGACCACGGCTTCGTCATCGACGAGGCCGAGGTCGTCTTCTGGGGGATCTGCCCGGACTGCCGCAGCACCGCACACGTCACCACCACCTCTCAACCCTTCGGAGGGAACAGTCGTGTCTGAGCACGTCACCCGAGAGACGGACATGAACACGGAGGACGCGGGCGGCTGCCCCGTCCACGCCGGCCGGTTGGCGCACCCGACCGAGGGTGGCGGGAACGTCGACTGGTGGCCCAACCAGCTGAACCTGCGCATCCTGCGCAGCCACACCCAGGCCTCCAACCCGATGGACCCGGACTTCGACTACGCGAAGGAGTTCGCGACCGTCGACCTCGACGCCCTGGCCAAGGACGTCGACGAGTGCCTGACGACGAGCCAGGACTGGTGGCCGGCCGACTTCGGCACCTACTCGGGCTTCATGATCCGCATGGCGTGGCACTCGGCGGGCACCTACCGCCTGGCCGACGGCCGCGGTGGCGCCGGCATGGGCATGCAGCGCTTCGCGCCGCTGAACAGCTGGCCGGACAACGGCAACCTGGACAAGGCCCGTCGCCTGCTCTGGCCGGTCAAGCAGAAGTGGGGCCGCAAGCTCTCCTGGGCCGACCTGATGATCTTCGCGGGCAACCGTGCCCTCGAGATCGCCGGCTTCACCACCTTCGGCTTCGCGGGCGGGCGCCCCGACGTCTTCGAGCCCGACAACGAGACCTACTGGGGCCCGGAGAACTACTGGCTCGGCGGCGACCAGCGCTACACCGGCGACCGCCAGCTCGAGCAGCCGCTCGGCGCCTCGCAGATGGGCCTGATCTACGTCAACCCGGAGGGCCCGGACGGCAACCCCGACCCGCTGGCCGCCGCGCGCGACATCCGCGAGACCTTCGGCCGGATGGCGATGAACGACGAGGAGACCGTCGCCCTCATCGCCGGTGGCCACACCCTCGGCAAGACCCACGGTGCGGCCGACCCGGACCAGTACGTCGGCCCGGAGCCCGAGGGCGCCCCGATCGAGCAGGGCGGCCTGGGCTGGAAGCAGGAGTTCGGCAAGGGCAAGGGCCGCGACACGATCACCTCCGGCCTCGAGGTCACCTGGACCTCCACGCCGTCGAAGTGGAGCCACGGCTACTTCCAGAACCTCTTCGAGTACGAGTGGGAGCTGTTCAAGTCCCCGGCCGGGGCCTGGCAGTACCGCCCCGTGAACAACGGCGGCGCCAACACGGTGCCGGACCCGGAGACCGGTGAGCTGACCCGTCAGCCCACGATGCTGGTCACCGACATCTCGCTGAAGGTCGACCCGATCTACGGCGAGATCTCGAAGCGCTTCCTCGACAACCCCGAGGAGTTCAAGGACGCGTTCGCGCGGGCCTGGTTCAAGCTGACCCACCGCGACATGGGCCCGATCGACCGCTACGTCGGTGCGTGGACCCCGCAGGAGACGCTGATCTGGCAGGACCCGGTGCCCGAGCACGAGGGCCCGCTCCTCACCCACGAGGAGGCCGAGGAGCTGGAGAAGCAGGTCCTCGCGTCCGGCCTCACGGTCTCGCAGCTGGTCAAGGCGGCCTGGGCGTCGGCCTCGACCTTCCGCATCGGCGACAAGCGCGGCGGTGCCAACGGCGCCCGCGTGCGCCTCGACCCGCAGATCGACTGGGAGGTCAACGACCCGCAGGAGCTGCGCCGCACGCTGCAGACGCTCGAGGGCATCGCGCAGGCCAACGGGAAGGTCTCGCTCGCCGACCTGATCGTCCTCGCCGGTGGCGCGGCGATCGAGAAGGCCGCGTCCGACGCCGGGTTCTCGATCGAGGTGCCGTTCACCCCGGGGCGCACCGACGCCTCGCAGGAGTGGACCGACACCGAGTCGTTCACCTACCTCGAGCCGAAGGCCGACGGCTTCCGCAACTACCTCGGCAAGGGCCACCGGCTGCCCGCCGAGTACCTGCTGGTCGACCGGGCGAACCTGCTCAACCTCACCGCGCCCGAGATGACCGTGCTGGTCGGCGGCCTGCGCGTGCTCGGCGCCAACTCCGGCGACTCGTCGCACGGCGTGTTCACCGAGCGGGTCGGGCAGCTGACCAACGACTTCTTCACCACGCTGCTCGGCCCCGAGCTGACCTGGTCGAAGTCGGGCAGCGACGAGGGCGTGTACGAGGCCCGCGGCGCCGACGGCGAGGTGCGCTACACCGGCACCCGCAACGACCTCGTGTTCAGCTCGAACTCCGAGCTGCGTGCCGTCTCGGAGATCTACGCCGAGAACGGGGCCGAGGAGAAGTTCGTCCGCGACTTCGTGAAGGCGTGGGTCAAGGTCATGAACCTGGACCGCTACGACGTGAAGTGAGCTTCGCTCCTGTGAGTACTGATCCGTGCCCTGGCACGGATCAGTACTCACAGGCCGGAGGCACCTAGGACACGGTGACGGTGTCCCCGAGCGAGATCGTGCCGCCGCGCACCACCCGGGCGTAGGCACCCGCGCACGGCAGCACCCCGAAGCCCTCGACCTCCACGCGGTTCTCCTTCATCAGCGGCGTGATGGCCTTCGGGGCGCGGGGCAGGTCGCCGTGCTCCAGGGTCGGGACCGAGCACCGGGGCGTCGGCAGCACGATCCGCAGCACGACCTCGCCCACCTGCACCTCCCGGCCCACCCAGTCGTTCTCGGCGAACGGCTCGCCGTCGGAGGCGATGACCAGGTTCGGGCGGTAGCGCAGGGCCTCCATCCCGAGGTGCTCGAGGGTGGCCGTGGTGACCAGGTGCACCGGGGAGTGGTCGACGAACGTGTCGCCCTCGCTGCCCTGGCTGATCTCCAGCGTCGGCGCCTCGAGGTCGGCGTCCACGCCCTGCGCGAGGACCTCCTCCGGGTCGGGCCGCTCCACCGACGACCCCGACGGGCGCGCGGCCGACACCTCGACCGCGCGTCCGAGGTCCGCGCTGAGGACGTCGACGAGTCGCGGGTCCTCGGCGTCGATCGTCTCGCCGTCCGGGGTCGTCACCACGACGCGGTCGTCGTGCACCGCCGCCGTGTACTGCAGCAGGCGTCGCCAGTGGCGGGGCTGCTTGGCGGTGGCGACGTAGCCCGTCGTCGGGTCGATCAGGGCCCGCCACCGGTCGCTCTCCAGGCCGGTGGCCCCGACGACCGCCCGCTCGACCTGCTGGCCGAGCATGGACTTCACGGGATAGCGGGTCAGGGTCGCGACCTGCACGTCATCTCTCCTCGGGTCGGGGGTCCAGGGCACGCTTCACGTCGACGACGGGGGTGCCGTCGACCGCCTCGAGCGCGTCGATATGGATTCTCGTCGGCCCGTCGGTTCCCAGCACCCGCACGGTGTGCAGGCCCAGCGGATTGGGCCGGGCGGGGGAGCGGGTGCTGAACACGCCGGTCGGCGGCCGGGCGGGATCGCCACGCGGGTGCACGACGAGCACGTCGCGGTCGGCCTCGTGCAGCCAGGTGATCACGACGAGCTCGTCCCCGGCGGCGACGTCGGCGGCGGCCTCGGCGACCGCCTCGTCCAGCACGAGCCACGCGTCGGGCGCGCCCTCGTCGGCCTGCTTCGGGGCGTCGGCGCGGTCGGTCAGGGACGACGAGACGTGGCCGATCGGGCGGACCTCGAACCCGGTCACCGGACGGCGCTCCCGACGATCGAGTCGACGACGGCCGCGACCTGTGCCGGCAGGTCCACGGCGGGCAGGTGCCCCGGCCGGGCCACGACGACGTGGCGGCCCGGACCGTCGGCGATCCCCGCCAGCCGCGGCGGGCCGGCGTCGAACGCGTCGCTCACCACCAGGACGTCGAGCTCGTGCACGGTGCCGTCGACCATCTCCACGCCCGCCGGGCCGACGCGGGCGAGGTCGGAGAGCGCGGCGAGGGCAACGTGGTCGCGGGCGAAGGCCTCGAGGTAGCCGTCGTCGAGCGTCACCGCCCCGGGCGGCCCGTCGGGCAGGAGGCGCGGATCGTCGGTGCGGGCCCGCATGGCGGCGCGGTCGGCGATCACGGGCTCGGCCGGCGTCGGGTCGGCGAACCGGGCCCGGTAGTCGTCGCGCTCCTGCCAGCCGTAGACCGGGTTGTCCCGGCGGACGACGTCGACCGCCCCGTCGCCCAGGACCAGCAGGGACGCCACGCGGTCGACGATCCACGGCACCAGCTGCACGGTGGCCGGGATCGTCCCGACGACGCCGACCCGGCGCCCGGCCAGGTCGTGGCCGTCCTCGGGCCAGGCGGCGGTCCGCACGACGAGGCCTCCGAACGCGGCGGTGTCCACGGCCGGTTCCACCGGGTGTCGCCCGGGGCAGACGACGAGCTCGCGGGCCCGCACGGGACCGCCGGGCGCGGTCTCCAGCCGCCACCGGTCGTCGTCGGGAACGGCGGACAGGACCTGCGTCCGCAGCGAGAGCGAACGACGCAGGTCGAGCCGGTCGGCGACGAAGCGGAACCAGCGCTGCACCTCGTAGCCCGCGGGGTAGCGCTCGCTCCAGCCCCAGTCGCGGTAGAGCCCCTCGTCGACGCGGTACTGGTAGTGCTCGCCCGGGGTGTCCAGGTGCGCGCCCGGGTAGGCGTGCCACCACCAGGTGCCGCCGACGTTCCCGGCCGCGTCGAAGGCGTGCACCCGCAGCCCCTGCTCGCGCAGCAGGTGCAGGGCGAGCAGCCCGGAGAAGCCGGCGCCGACGACGGCCACGTCGAGGTCCATCATCGGATTCTGATGGACGGCATCCCGCTCACGACACTGAACGACGGCAGGTCGATCCCGCGGTTCGGGCTCGGCGTCTACCACGTCCCGCCGGACCGGACCGCCCGCGTGGTCGCGACGGCCCTGGAGCTGGGCTACCGGCACGTCGACACCGCGCAGGGCTACGGCAACGAGGCGCAGGTCGGGGAGGGCCTCCGCGCCTCCGGCGTGTCGCGCGAGGACGTCTGGATCACGACGAAGCTCGACGACGGCCGCCACGGCGACCCGCGCGCGGCCCTCGCGGAGAGCCTCGAGCGGCTGGGCACCGACCACGTCGACCTGTTCCTGATCCACCGGCCCGGCGACCGGGACGTGGACACCTGGCGGGCGTTGCTCGACCTCCGCGACGACGGGGCCGCACGCTCGGTCGGGGTCTCGAACTTCTCCCGCCGCGGGATCCGCGCGCTCGTCGACGCGACCGGCGTGGTGCCCGCGGTGCACCAGATCCGCGCCAACCCGCGGACGCCGCACCGCGCGATGCAGGCCTTCCACCGGCGGCACGGCATCGCGACCGAGGCGTGGGGCCCGCTGCGCGAGGGACGCCTGACGACGCACCCCACGGCCCGGCGGGTTGCCGCGCGGGTCGGAGCCACCCCGGCCCAGGTGCTGCTGCGCTGGCACCTGGACCGGGGGCTGATCGCGTTCCCGAAGAGCGCATCGCCCGAGCGGCTGGCCGAGAACATCGGCGTCGCTCGCGTGCGGCTGGCGCCGCGGGACCTGCGGGCGATCGACCGGATGCGCCGACGGCCGTGACCGTCCCCTAGGAGACGGTCACCGTCAGGTGCTCGTACCCCCGCAACCCGTTGTTGATCATCGGGGTGCGGTCGACGACCTCGAAGCGGCTCACCCGGTCGGCGAGCCGTTCGAGCAGCGTCGACATCTCCAGGCGCGCGAGGTGCATCCCGACGCACACGTGCTCCCCGCGCCCGAACGCGAGGTGGTCGGAGGGCTTGCGCGTGACGTCGAAGCGGTCGGGGTCGGGGTACTTGCGCTCGTCGCGGTTCGCCGAGCCGTAGAGCAGGGCGACGCGGCTGCCGGCTGGAAGGGCGACGCCGTCGATCTCGTGGTCGTCGGTGAGCACCCGGGTGAACTGGGGGACCGGCGTCTCGATCCGCAGCGCCTCGTTGATCGCGTGCGGGATGAGCGAGCGGTCCGCCCGGACCAGGTCCCACTGGTCGGGGTGGTCGGCGAACAGCGCGATCATGGACGCGATCCCGAGGATCGTCGTGTCGAGGCTCGGCGTGACGTAGTCGAGCATCATCACCGGGCACTTCTCGCGCGGCATCTCCCCGCGGTCGGCGGCCTCGTAGAGGTGCGCGGCCCAGCCGTTCGGGTCGATCCGGCCGGGGACCGCGTCGTTCGCGGCGAAGTCGAGGAACTCGCCGACCTTCGGGCCCGCGTCGAGGAAGCGCTGGTTGCGCGGGCCCTGGACGTCCCAGATCGCGGCCGCCCACTCGAGCATCTTCACGCGGTACTCCTCGCCGAGGCCGACGAGCGTGGACACCACGGCCATCGGCAGGTGCTCGGCGAGGTCGGTGACCGCGTCGAACCGGCCCGCGGAGACGACCCGATCGACGACCCGGTCGGCCTCCTCGTTGATCGTCGGGGTGATCTCGCGCATGCGGTCCGGACGCAGCGGCCGGCCGAGGACCGAGCGCATCATCGTGTGGTCCGGCGGGTCGGAGCACAGCGTGATGCCCTCGAGGTTGCGGTTGGTCTCCTCGTCCACGAACACCGACTTCGCGGAGGAGAACGTGCGCCAGTCCATGAGGGCGGCGCGCACGTCGGCGTAGCGGGGCAGCGCGTAGTGCCCGTGCCGGGCCATCTCGACGACGGGTCCGGCGTCCCGGAGCTCGCGGTAGATCGGGTACGGGTCGACCCGGGCGTCGTCGGCGAACAGGTCGACGTCGCTGACCGGGATGTCGCGAACAGCAGTCACGGCGCCATCGTGCTCAATCACCGTGACCCGGGACACCCCGCTGCCGCCGAGCGGAAACCGACGGATGTCCTTTCCTGGACGAACCCGGCACACTGGCAGCGATCCGGCGGCCGAGGAGCACCCATGAGCCAGGACACGCGCATCCAGCAGCACCCGGCCGAGCCCCTCGAACCGCCCACCGGGGCGGCCCGGTTCCGCGGCCTCGGGCCGGGCATCCTGGCCGCCGCCGCGGGCGTCGGCGCGGGCGACCTCGTCGCGACGATGATCGCCGGGGCCGAGTACGGCACCGCCCTGCTGTGGGCGGCGCTGCTCGGCACGGTGCTCAAGCTGGCCCTCGGCGAGGGGGTCGGGCGCTGGCACCTGGCGTCGGGATCGACTCTGCTCGACGGCTGGCGCCGCCTCGGCCGGTGGGCCACCGGGTTCTTCGCGGTCTACATCGTGATCTGGGGCTTCGTGTACGGCGCCACCGCGATGTCGGCGGTGGGCCTGCCGCTGAACGCCCTGTTCGGCGGACTGTCGGTGCGCTACTGGGCGATGATCGCCGGGGTCCTGGGCCTCGCCCTGGTGTGGGCGCAGCGCTACCAGGTCTTCGAGCGGTTCATCACCGTGCTCGTGGCGCTCAAGTTCGTCACGGTCGTGTCGGTCGCCGTGCTGGTCACCCCGAACCTCGGCGACCTGGCCTCGGGGCTCGTGCCGCGCCTGCCGGTGGGGTCGACGGTCTACGTCCTCGGCCTGATCGGCGGCGTCGGCGGCACCATCACGATGGCCGCCTACGGCTACTGGATGTTCGCGAAGGGCTGGAAGGGCACCGGCTGGCTGTCGATGATGCGGCTGGACAACGCCGTCGGGTACGTCATGACCGGCATCTTCGTGGTCGCGATGCTCATCGTCGGCTCCACGCTGCTGCTCGGGCAGGACCTCACCGAGTCCGACCGCGGCCTGCTCACGCTCGGCGAGGTGCTCGCCGCGGACTACGGCCAGTGGGCCCGCGTGCTGTTCCTGGTCGGCTTCCTCGCGGTGACCACCAGCTCGCTGCTCGGGGTGTGGAACGGCGTCAGCCTGCTCTTCGCCGACACCCTGCGGACCCTCCGGCTGCCGCACGGGAGGCGGGCCGAGGTCGCCGAGGCCTCGGTCACCGGCGAGGACGCCGATCCCGTCGCCTACTCCGCGGCGGCCGTGGAGCGCTCGTGGCCGTTCCGGGGCTACCTGATCTGGCTGACCGTGCCGCCCATGGCGCTGCTGTTCATCGACCGGCCGTTCGGGCTGACGCTGGTCTACGGCGTGCTCGGATCGGTGTTCATGCCGTTCCTCGCGATCACGCTGATGCTGCTGCTCAACTCGTCGCGGATCGCCCGGGACGGTCGGTCCGGCTGGCTGTCGAACACCCTGCTCGGGGCGTCGTCGCTGCTGTTCCTGACGCTGCTCGTCACCGACCTCGTGAACCGGCTGGGCTGATCCGGCTCCCGACTCCCAGTGGCAGCCAAGCGTCGTTGCTGTCATCCAGTGGCAGTAGAGCCACATCGTCGATCACGTTGCGCCGCCTGCGAGCGGCCCGGCGGAGGTTCGGCGCAACTTTCAACCAGCGTCGATCCGATCCCGTCGCGGGGCACGGACGTCCCGGTGTGAACGCTTTTCCCGAATCCGTCCCGGACCCGCTCGCGGCCCTGCCGGTGCTGCGGGAGGCCGGGGTGAGCGTCTACTGGGAGCAGCTCGAGGGACGCACGGCCTGGGTGGCCGACCCCGCGTCCCGCGAGGTGTGGCTCTCGCGGGCGATCCCGCCCTCGTCGCTGCTGCATTACTTCGTCCAGGCGTTGCAGGCGCTCGACGACGGGTCGGACGCGGAGCCCGGACCGACGATGGCCCTGGTGCACGCGGCCGACGAGGTCGAGCAGCCCTCGTCGGCGCGGGCGACCCTGCGGTCGGTCTAGAGCCCCTCGCCGAGGCCCGCGATCGCGCCGGAGCCGTGTCCGGCCGCGAGCAGGGGGTCGCGCACGTCGCGGTCGAGGTCGGGCAGGTACCCGGCGAGGACGTCGGCGGGCCCGTCGATCCGGATCTCCCCGGTGAGCGCCGGCAGGACGACGGTGCTCGCCCGCCCGAGGACCTCGCGGTGGTCACCGACCGCGAGCCGTACCGGGGCGCCGACGTTGGTGAGCACGACCGCCGTCGTGACCGGACGGTGCAGCGCCCCGGTCACCTGCCAGCGTTCGAGCGCGAAGTACGGCCCCGCGGTGAGCACCGTGCTCGTGGCGTCGTCGCCGACCTCGAGGTCGAGTCCGGGCCGGAACACCGGACGCGGCTCGGGGTCCCACTCGGCCAGCAGCGCCTCGATGTTCGCCCGCCACGTGTCCTCGTCGAGGGCCGCGCCGTCCTGCATCCGCCACGGCATGGCGTGCTGCTGGACGTCGGAGGTCTGCTCGATCTCGTAGACGAGGGTGTCGGGGCCGAAGCTGTGCAGCGTCCCGCCGGGCACGTAGATCGTCTGTCCCGCCCGCACCGGGAGCCGGCGCAGGACGGCGTCGAAGTCGCCCGCGATCAGGGCGGAGCGCAGCCGGTCGGCGTCGACCCCGTCGCGCGTGCCGCACAGCGCCGTCGCGCCGGGAGCCGCCTCGAGCACGTGCCAGGCCTCGGTCTTGCCGCGCGGGACGCCCTCCAGGCGGCGGGCGGTGGCGTCGTCGGGGTGCAGGTGGACGGGGAGGGTCCCGGCGGCGTCGATGAACTTGGTCAGCACCGGGTAGACGTCCTCGCGCCACCCGCGGCCCACCAGTTCCTCGGGACACGCCTCGACGAGTTCGCACAGCGGGCGTCCCGCCCACGGGCCGGACGTCACGGTCGACGCCATGCCGGCGACGTCGCTGACCTCCCAGGTCTCGGCCACCGGCCCGTCGGGCAGGCCGGTCCGGCCGAGCCGGTCGGCGATTGCGCGCCCGCCGAACACGTGCTGCGCCACCGGGGCGGTGACGTGCAGCGGCAGCCGGCCCGGACCCGTCGTCGGGAAGGGCATCACAGGATCGGCGTGCCGCCGGTGACCGCGATCCGGGCGCCGGAGACGTAGCTCGACTCGTCCGAGGCGAGCATGACGTAGACCGGGGCGAGCTCGGCGGGCTGACCGGGGCGTCCGAGCGGGGTCGAGGTGCCGAAGCCCTCGACGTCCTCGGGCTTCATCGTCGCCGGGATCAGCGGGGTCCAGATCGGGCCGGGCGCGACGCTGTTCGCGCGGATGCCCTTCGGCCCGTACTGCTGGGCGAGGGCGCCGGTGAAGTTGGCGATGCCGGCCTTCGTCGTGTCGTAGGCGATCAGCTGGGGCGGCGGCTGGTCGGAGTTGACCGACGTGGTGTTGATGATCGACGCGCCCGGACGCATGTGCGGCAGCGCCGCCTTGGTCACGTGGAACAGGCTCCCGAGGTTGGTGGCCATCGTGTGGTCCCACTCGTCGTCGGGGATGTCCTCCACGGTGTCGCGCACCATCTGGAACGCGGCGTTGTTGACCAGGACGTCGATCCGGCCGAGCTCGTCGACGGCCGTCGCGACGAGGTCGCGGCACGCCTGCGGGTCGGCCAGGTCGCCGGGGGCGAGGACCGCGCGACGCCCGGCGTCCTCCACCCACCGGGCGGTGGTCCGGGCGTCGTCCTCCTCGGCCGGGAGGTAGCCGATCACCACGTCGGCGCCCTCGCGGGCGAAGGCGATCGCCACGGCGCGGCCGATGCCGCTGTCGGCGCCGGTCACCACGGTCGCCTTGTCGACGAGCCGGCCGCTGCCGCGGTAGGTCTGCTCGCCGTGGTCGGCCGGCGGGTCGAGCAGCGACTCGTGGCCGGGGTGGTCCTGGCCCTGGGCGGGCGGGTTCGTCATGAGGGTCCTCGTTCTCGACGGCGGGTCGCGGCGGATTGCCGGGCCCACGTCGGGGCGAAACGGACGCTCAGGCGTGCTGCTCCTGCGAGCGCTTCGGCAGGAGGTGGGCGATCCCGACGATGAGCCCGCCGACCACGAGACCGATCACCGCCGAGCACAGGGTGTTCACCAGCCAGCCGAGGAAGCCGCCGCCGACGATCTCCTCGAGGTGGTGCACGAACGCGTAGGGCGGGTGGAACCCGAGTTCGTCGACGCCCACCAGCAGGATGTGCCCGCCGACCCAGAGCATCGCGACGATCCCGACGTTCGACAGCGTCGCCAGCACGATCGGCATGGCCTTCACCAGGCCCCGGCCGAGGCCGGCCACCCCGGCGTTCTCGCGCTTCGAGAGCGCGAGCCCGGCGTCATCCATCTTCACGATGAGCGCGACGACCCCGTAGACGAGCACGGTGATGACGACCGCGACGAAGGCGAGGATCACCGCCCGCGACACGAGCCCCTCCGAGGCGACCTCGTTCAGCGCGATCACCATGATCTCGGCGCTGAGGATGAAGTCGGTGCGCACCGCCGACGAGACGATCTTCTTCTCGTTCTCCTCGGGGGCGGCCGCGACGGCCTCGTTGCGGGACTCCGGGTGCTCCTCGTGCCCGGCGATCTTCTCCCACACCTTCTCGGCGCCCTCGTAGGAGAGGTAGAGCCCGCCGAGCATGAGGATCGGGGTGAGCGCCCACGGCGCGAACTGACTGAGCAGCAGGGCGACCGGCAGGATGATCAGGATCTTGTTGATCAGCGAGCCGCGCGCGATCCGTCCGATGATCGACAGCTCGCGCTTCGGCTCCAGGCCCTGCACGTAGCGCGGGGTCACCGCGGCGTCGTCGACGACCACGCCGGCCGCCTTCGCGCTCGCCCGCCCGGCCGCGCCGGCCACGTCGTCGAGCGAGGCGGTCGTGAGCTTCACCAGCGCCGCGACGTCGTCGAGCAGGGCGAACAGTCCGGCTGCCATGACGCGGAGTTTATGTCCTGATTCCCGGGTGGCCAGGGGCGCCTCGAGGGGTCGCGCGGAACGGATCCCTGTGGTGGAGTCCCGTGTGACCTGACACACGTGGAGGTGGGCATGGCGGGCTCGTGGCAGCCGGGTGACTCGGTGGCGGACCGGTGGTTGCTGGATCTGGAGGCGGGCCGGGTCTCGCTCGACGACACGGTGGCCGCGTTGTCGGCGCACGAGTGGCCGGACGCGACGCCGGCCAGTTCGAGCCTGGGCGACACGGACCCGTTCCCCGAGGGCGGCTGGGTGAAGACCATGGACGCCGCCCACGACGACGGGCGGATCACCGACGAGCAGTACAAGGCGATCTACGACGCCTGCCGGAAGCGCTGAGGGACCCGCGATGCCCGCGGTGGAGACGGTCCGTGGCCCGGTCGAGGTCGGCGACCTCGGGACGACGCTCATGCACGAGCACGTGTTCGTGCTGACGCCGGACATGATGCAGAACTACGGCGACGAGTACTGGGACGAGGAGGTCCGCGTCGCGGACGCCGTCACCAAGCTCCGGCGGCTCCGGGACCTCGGCGTGACGACGATCGTCGACCCCACGGTCGTCGGGCTGGGCCGCTACATCCCGCGGGTCGCGCGGATCAACGCGGAGGTCGACCTCAACATCGTCGTGGCCACGGGCCTCTACACCTTCGACGAGATCCCGCACTACCTGCACTACCGCGGGCCGGACACCCTGCTCGGCGGCGACGAGCCGATGGTGGAGATGTTCGTCAAAGACATCCGCGAGGGCATCGGCGGGACCGGGATCAAGGCGGCGTTCCTCAAGGGCGTCGTCGAGGAGCGGGGCCTCACTCCGGACCAGACGCGGGTGCAGCGCGCGATCGCCGCGACGCACGTCGAGACCGGAGTACCGATCACCGTGCACACCAACTCCGCGCACCAGACCGGGCGGCTCGCCCTGGACCTCTACGAGGCGCACGGCGTGGACCTCACCAAGGTCGTCATCGGGCATGCGGGCGACACGAACGACCTGGACTACCTGCGCGAGATCATGGACCGCGGCGCGACCATCGGCTGCGACCGCTTCGGGCTCGACCTGTTCAACCCGACCGAGCAGCGCGTGGCCACCATCGCCGCCCTCTGTCGCGAGGGGTACGCCGACCGGATCGTGCTGGCTCACGACGCCGCCTGCTACATGGACTTCTTCTCGGGGGAGGCCGCCCAGGCCGCCCTCGCCCAGGCAGCGCCGAACTGGCACTACGAGCACATCCACCACGACGTGCTGCCCGCGTTGCGGGAGCAGGGCGTCGACGACCAGCAGATCGCCACGATGCTCGTCGACAACCCGCGTCGCTACTTCGCGGCGCGGTGAGCACGATGAGCCCCGAGCCGCTACCGCGCGGACCCGCACCCTTCGACACCTCCGGCATCACCCGGGCCGCCGACGGGATCGCGCGGTACGACGGTCTCGCGCCCTCCGTCGTCGCGATGGTGCGGGCCTCGGTGGAGCGCCATCCCGACGTCGAGGCGCTCGTCGAGGTGGGCGAGCAGCGGCTCACCTACGCGGAGCTCTGGGAGCGGGCCGCGACGGTCGCGGGCGGGCTCGTGGCCGACGGCGTCGACCGGGGCGACCGGGTGGCCTCGCTCCTCCCGGCGGGGGTCGACTGGGTGGTCGGGTTCCTCGGGACGCTGCTGGCCGGCGCGGTCGCGGTGCCGGTGAACACCCGCTTCGCCCCGCCGGAGGTCGAGCACGTGCTCGCCGACAGCGGGGCCTCGGTGGTGCTGCGGCCGGGCTCGCCGCTGCCGTCGGGCCATCCGCAGGCGCTCGAGGACCTCGTCCCGGGCGACCTGGCCGCGATCTTCTACACGAGCGGGACCACCGGCCGTCCCAAGGGCGCCCGCACCACGCACGGGAACTTCCTGTCCAACGTCGAGACCGCGATCCGGGTGATCGGCATCGACCGGGCCGACGGGCCGACGCTGCGCAACCTGGTCTCGGTCCCGCTGTTCCACGTCACCGGGTGCAACTCGCAACTGCTGGTGCAGCTCGGCCTCGGCGGCACGACCGTCGTCCTGCCCGCCTTCGACGGGGCCGCGTTCGTCTCGACGATCGTCGACGAGCGGATCGACACGCTCGTCAGCGTCCCCGCGATCTACGGGCTGACGCTCGCGCGTGACGACCTCGGCGTGGACCTCTCCCACGTGCGCCGGGTGACCTACGGCGGCGCCCCGATCGCCCCGGCCCTCGTGCGCCGGCTCGCGGAACGGCTTCCGCAGGCGCGGCTCGGCAACGGGTTCGGCCTCACCGAGACGTCCTCGATCTCCACCTTCCTGCCCCACGAGTGGGCGGCCGAGCACGCGGACGCGGTGGGCTTCGCGGCCCCGGTGGTGGACCTCGCGCTCGACGACGTCGACGACGCCGGGGTGGGTGAGCTCCTGATCCGCGGCCCGAACGTCGTCGACGGGTACTGGGCCGCACCGGAGGCGACGGCGGCCACCTTCGTGGACGGCTGGCTGCGCACCGGGGACCTGGCCCGGGTCGACGACGGCATGGTCCGCGTGGTCGACCGGGCCAAGGACGTCATCAACCGCGGCGGCGAGAACGTCTACTCGGTCGAGGTGGAGAACGCGCTCGCCGGCGCCCCCGGGATCGCCGAGGCGGCGGTGGTGGGGGTGCCGGACGACGTGATGGGGGAGAAGGTCGGCGCGGTGCTCATCGGGCGTGGCATCGACGTCGACGCCGTGCTCGCCCACCTCGCCGACCGGCTCGCCGACTTCAAGCTGCCGCAGTACGTGGTGGTCAGCGAGGACCCCCTGCCGCGCAACCCGGGCGGCAAGCTGCTCAAGCGCACCCTGCGCGACCGGACCGACTGGGGTCGACCGGTACGCGGACGGTAGTTCCCCGCGCGCGGCAATGGGCGACGTTCGTCCGTTCGTGACCCGATCGGCGCCGAAATGACTACGGAACGCTCCACGATCCCGCCTATCGTTCCCGACGGGGGGAAGGAAGGGGGCGTCATGTGGATCATCGCACCGCTCACGCCGGGTGCGTGCCGTGCGGACCGGGAGTGGCACCGCCGGGAGGTGGCGGCGCTCGAGCACGAACTGCGGAACATCTGGACCAACGTCTGCCTGGTCACGCACCTCGCGCAGGTGATGCCGCCGCCGGGCGCGATCCTGCAGGCCCCGACGATCGGCCGGATCACGCTCGACGACGCGCCGGCCCGGTTCTCGGTGAAGCTGCGGGCGGGCCAGCTCCCGATCGACTTCGAGCGTCGGGCCGAGCGGTTCGCGGCGGCGTTCCGGGTGCCGAAGGTCGAGATCCGGCCGCTCACCGCCGACCGACAGTGGATCTCGGTCGATCTGCTCGAGCCGTACTGGATCGAGTACCCCGACGAGTACGTGGTCGCCGCGGGGGAGGACCGGACGGTGGTCGACGGCATCCCGGACGCCGAGGAGCTCGAGCCCGCCGAGCGCGTCCGCGTGGTGGACGTCGAGCCGGTGCCCACGACCCGGGGCGGATCGTTCCGCCGGTTCTGGGGAGACCTCTGGCGCGTCCCCACGTCGGACCGGGTCGAGCCGGCGAACTGACCGGCGATGCGCGTGCTGGTCGCCGCCACCGGGGGAGCGGGTCACGTCACGCCGCTCCTCCCGGTCGCCGCGGCCTGTCGGCGGGCGGGTCACGAGGTGGTGCTCAGGTCGGGGTCGGGCTGACGGCGGCGCACCGGCAGATCACCACCCTGGCGGCGGACGCGGCCGACGCGTGGCACCCGGGCCTGACGGCGCGGATCGCGACCACCCCCTACCTCACGTTCTTCCCGCCGTCCCTCGACTCCGGGCCCGGGTCCGACCCGCCCCGGACCTATCGCTTCCGGCCCCCGCCGGCGGTGCCCGAGCCGGTGCCCGACCACTGGGCCGGCGACGACCGGCCGCTCGTGTACGTCACCTTCGGCAGCGTCGCCGCGAGCGTGCCGACCGCGGCCCCGATCTACCACGTGGCCCTGGCGGCGGTGGCGGAGCTGCCGGCCCGGGTCCTGCTCACCACCGGGCACGGGGGCGGCGACCTGCCGGTCCCGCCCGGACCGCACGTGCACGTGGCGCGGTGGGTGCCGCAGGCCGACGTGCTCGCCCGGGCGAGCGCCGTGGTCTGCTACGGCGGGTCGGGCACGGTCCTCGGCGCCCTGACGGCCGGGGTCCCGCTCGTCGTCACGCCGTTGTTCGCCGACCAGCCGGTGAACGCCGACCGGATCGCCGCCGTCGGCGCGGGTGTCCGGGTCGGTCCGCGCGCGGAGGGCGGCCCGACCGCCGCGGTCGATCCGACCGAGCTCCGGCAGGCCGTCGAGCGGGTGCTGTCCGAGCCGGTCTTCGCCGCCGCCGCCCGTCGGCTGGCCGACGAGATCGCGGCGCTGCCGCCCGTGGACGAGGCGGTCGACGTGATCACGGCGCAGGCGGGCTCAGCGGCTCCGGCTCCGCCCAGCGGATGAGGGCGATCGCGACGACGACGAGCGCCCCGCCCGCCGCCTGGGCGCCCGTGGGTCGTTGGGCGACGAGCCACCACGCCGTGAGCACCGCGAAGAGCACCTCGGTCAGCCCGACGAACGAGGCGAGCCGCGAGCCGAGCCGGCCGACCGCGGCGATGCCGGAGAGGTAGGCGAGCGCGGTCGACACGGCGGCGACCAGCAGCACGCCGACCCACCACGGGGCGGTCCACCCGGCGAGGTCGATGGGGGCGGTCGCCGCGCGCAGCGGCAGGACGCCGACCAGACCGAGAACCGCGACGACGGCGCTCCCGACGAGCGTGCCGCCCGCGATGAGCACCAGTGCCGGCGGACCGTCCTGCCCGCGACCCGATGCGGCCGAGAGCTGGAAGTACGCGGCGAGGCAGACCGCAGCGGCCAGCCCCCACACGATCCCGACGACGTCGACCGCCGCCCCGCGCCCGACGTCGAGCACGAGGACGAGGCCCGCGATCGCCAGGGCCGCGCCGAGCAGCGTCAGGGGGCGGGGACGCGCGCCGGACCGGGCCCACGTCCACCCGAGCAGCAGCACCGGCGCGGTGTACTCGATCAGCAGGGCGACGCCCACGGAGAGGCGCTCGACCGCGCCGAAGTAGCAGACCTGCGCCCCGGCGAGCGGGACGACGCCGTAGACGGCGACCGCGGGGAGGTGGCCGGGCCGCGGCCGCCAGCCCCGGGCGAGGAGGACCAGCAGCGGGACCACGAGCAGCAGCGCCGTGCCCGCGAGGCGACCGAGGGCCACGGCGGGCGCCGACCAGCCGGTGGCGAGCAGGGACGCGGCGAACGGCCCGGCCAACCCGAAGGCGAAGCCGGACAGCAGCGCGATCGCGAGGCCCGAGACCGGTTGCGGGGCGGCCCGGACGGTCACGGGACAGTCGGCGTCGGGTCGAATCCCGGGACCCACCGCCGCGCCATGTCGCGGGCCGCGACGGTCACGTCGAGCTGCGCCAGGACGTTCATCCAGCCTCCGGTCACGCGCAGAATCTGCACGTACTCCGGCGGCAGGTCCAGCGCGCGGCCGGTCCCGGCGTGTGCGGCGCTGAAGGGGTTGACCACCCGGGCGCCCTGGCGACGCATCCATGCCTCGGTGAAGTGGAACGTCTCGTGACGCACGGGCTCGGCGAGCGCGCCCACCCAGGCGACGATGTCCTCGGTGCCCGTGTCCGCCGTCACGAACCCGGCCTCTCGGGCGAGGTCGGTGCCGGCCCCGGCGTCCCCGTCGGCGAGGTGGCGCATGATGCGGCTGAGGATCGCCGGGACCCCATCGGGGAGGCGGGCCACGGCGCCGAAGTCGACCACGCCGAGCCGCCCGTCGTCGAGCACGAGGACGTTGCCGGGGTGGGGGTCTGCGTGCAGGAGGCCGACCCGCGCGGGGGAGGAGAACAGCCACTCGACGAGCGCGCCGGCGACGCGGTCGCGCTCGTCCTGGTCGTCGGACCGCCAGCGCGACAGGGGCGCCCCTTCGAGCCACTCGCTGACGAGCACCGCCGGGGCGGACGCGACGACGGCGGGGACGCG
The DNA here is from genome assembly GCF_050955885.1 of Actinomycetospora sp. CA-084318. Lineage (NCBI taxonomy): Bacteria > Bacillati > Actinomycetota > Actinomycetes > Pseudonocardiales > Pseudonocardiaceae > Actinomycetospora > Actinomycetospora sp. CA-084318. The sequence goes on along the minus strand of NZ_CP192098.1, from coordinate 4,945,458 downwards.
GACCTCCGGGTCGCCGGCCGTCGCCGCGACGAAGCGTCGCTGGTGGTCGGCCTCGGTGCGGTAGTCGAGCTCCTCGAGCGTCCGGTCGGCGATCTCGGCGATCAGCCGGCGGGCGTCGAGGCCCGGCAGCGCCACCTCGACCAGTCCGGCGAAGCGACGCAGCGTCCGCAGGTCCGCGGCGAGCACCGTGTCGGCACCCGGGTACTGGACCTTGACCGCGACCTCGCGGCCGTCGTGCCAGGTCGCGCCGTGGACCTGGCCGAGACTGGCGGCACCGTGGGCCTCGTCGTCGAACGTGGTGAAGCGGTCGCGCCAGCGAGCGCCGAGCTGGCGCGCGAGTACCCGGTGGACCTGCTCGGCCGGCATGCCGGCGCTCTGCGTCTGCAGCCGGGTCAGCGCCTCGTGGTACGGCTCGGCGACCTCCGCCGGCATCATCGGCTCAAACACCGCGAGGGTCTGCCCGAGCTTCATCGCCCCGCCGCGCAGCTCGCCGAGCACGGCGAACAGTTGGTGCGCGTTGCGTTCGAGCACGTCGCGGCCGATCGCCTCGGCGTCACCTCCGAGTGCGGCGCGCACCCAACCGCCGACCCGGCGACCCGCGAAGCCCACGGGCAGGCCGCCGAGCCGGCTCGCCCGTCGGAACGTCCCGACGGCAGGTCCTCGGCCATGGCGCTCCTCCCGGCTCCTCGTGATCGACAACGAACGATCAGCGCATGTGGGGACGGGTCGGTCGTCGTGGGGCGATCTCGCCGCCCGGTCCATCGGCAGGCCCTTGGGCCCGGGCGCTCGTCGGAGCATGATCGGCCGCGCCGCGCTCCGACCACCTGTAGGGATGGTCCGGGCGCATCCGTCGACGGTGCTGGAGGAGACCGGGCATGGATCGGTGGACCCGGTTGGTGGAGCACCTCTCGGATGGTGGCGATCGCGTCCGCGTGAGCTGGGCCCAACTCGAGGGTCTCGTCGGCCCGCTTCCTGCGTCCGCATCGAACCACCGTGCGTGGTGGTCGGGCGACCGGCCGCACGTGCGCGCGTGGCGGACTGCGGGGTTCGTGCTCGGAGGACTCGCGCAGGGGGAGTTCGTGGAGTTCCGTCGAGAAGGTCCGACGGTGGCGCCCCGTCGTGCCACCACGGCGGTCGCGACGCCGGTGCGTTCAACGTCGAGGGCCGACATCCTCCTGATCGCATGCGTGAAGACGAAGCGCGACGTTCCGGCCGCGGCCAAGGACCTCTACGTCTCGCCTCTGTTCGCCAAGGAGCGCGCCTACGCGGAGAGTCGACCGATCCCGTGGTTCATCCTCTCGGCCGAATACGGTCTCGTTGCTCCCGACGAGTGGCTGGAGCCGTACGAGAGGTACCTCCCCGACATGTCGTCGAGCGCGCGAACGTCGTGGGGCGCGAGCGTGGTCGAACGACTGGAGGAACTCGCGGGTCCACTCGACGCTGCAGCGGTAGAGATCCATGCGGGCCGGGCCTACATCGACGCTCTGCGCCTGCCTCTGCGTCGGGCGGGCGCTCAGCTGAGCGACCCCCTGGTCGGGCTCCGGCAGGGGGAGCGACTTCGGTGGTACGACGCACGAGCGCACGGGCCGACGACAGCAGTGTCCGTTCCTGCCGCGCAGGCGTCCGCGAACGACGAGGCAGAGGGCGTTGCGGAGGTGGTCATCGCGCACCTCGTGAACCGGCAGGCGGGCGTCTCCCCGGAGGAGTTCATCGCCCGCGGTCGAGGCGGGCTCACGTCGCCGGGCCTGTACAGCTGGTGGGTCGACCAGCAGGGAGCCGATGATTTGACCGCCGGTCTCGGTCAGCCCCTCGAGGAGGGGCTCGTCTACGCCGGTGCGGCCGGCGCCACGCGCTGGCCGAGCGGCCGGCGCTCGACGAACACACTCTGGGGCCGCATCGCAGGGATGCACCTCGGGCGGAGCCAGGAGCTCTCGACGTTCCGGAAGACGCTCGCCGCCATCCTGGCCGCTGCATGGTCAACTCCGGGCTTGTCCGAGGAACGCCTGACAGAGTGGATGCGGCGCCACCTGACCGTGATCTCGGTGGTCAGCGAGGACGCCGACCGCCTGGGCCGGTTGGAGGAGTCGGTCCTCCAGCACCTGGATCCGCCCCTGAACCTCCGAGGGATGGAGCCGACCGCGACGCGCCTTCGCCTGAGGGCGCTGCGTCGCGCACTGCCCAGCCCGCGGCCCCGGACGAGAGGTCGACGGTGATGGTGGCTGCGTGCTGCCGCTCGTGTCCGCGATCGCTCCCGTCCTGCAGGGCCGGGTGCTCTTCGTCGTGCCGACCCGGGCGCCGCGGTTCGCGCTGACGTTCGACGACGGACCCGACCCCGCGACGACGCCGGCGCTGCTCGACGTGCTCGCCCGGCACGCGGCCCACGCGACGTTCTTCCTCATCGGCGAACGGGCGGCGGCGCACCCGGACCTCGTGGCGCGGATCGCGGCGGCGGGGCACGAGATCGGCAACCACAGCTGGCGTGACCGGCCGACCTGGCGGCTCCCGCTCGATGAGTTCCGCGGCGACCTGCGCAGAACACAGCAGCTGCTCGCCGGGTTCGGGCCGGTGCGCTGGTTCCGGCCGGGCTCGGGGTGGCCGACGCCCGGGCACCTGGCGATCGCGGAGGCCGAGGGGCTGCGCTGCGTCCTGGGGAGCGCGGTCGCGGTTGCCGGCTCCGGGGCGGGGACGCCGACGAGTGCGGCCTGGCTCGACCCGGTCGTGCGGCGCGGCTCGGTGGTCGTCCTGCACGAGGGGCCGCAGCGCCTCGGCGTCGCCGACACCGTCGACGGGCTGCTGGCGAGGACCGCACGCCGCGGGCTGTCGGGCGTGACGCTCTCCGACCTGGTCTGAAGGGCGCCCCCGGCAGGATTCGAACCTGCGACACCCGCTTTAGGAGAGCGGTGCTCTATCCCCTGAGCTACGGGGGCCCGGGTGCAGCGTAACCGCTCTCTCGGCCCCGGCCCCGCGCGTGGTGCACCAGGCAGCTGCGGCGGCCCGGAACATGCCTCGTGTGCCTCTCGCGAACGGAGCAGCATCCTCGGCGCCCGCGAGTGGTTCCTCAGACATCGTCACGCGCCTCAGGACCTGCGTGGTGTGCCGTTCGCGGCGGCGAGGGAGGAGGCAGCGGGTCGAGGAGCGCCCGCTCGACCCCGTCCACGAACAGTCGCCCACCCGGGCGGAGCGCGGCGCCGATCGCGCAGAGAGCCGCGCCGCCCGGGTGTCGGCCGTCCAGGACCCCGACCCGCACGGCGAAGGCCAGGTCGAACGGCTCCTCGTCCGGGTGCAGCGCGAAGTCCTCCACGTCGACGCAGCGCACGGCCAGCCGCCCCGCCGCGATCCTGGCCGCACCGGCCGTGCGGAAGGCCCGGACGGCGGCGGGGGAGCGGTCGACGCCGAGCAGGAAGGCCACCCGGCGGGACACCTCACGCGCGGCTGCCCCCGGTCCGCACCCGATCTCGAGCACGCGCATCGAGGGCCCGAGCGGCAGGGCGTCGACGACCGCGGCCAGGCGGGGCGAAAGGGTCGTACGAGGAGGACGGCCGGTGCGCCGCCGACTCATCGGGCCCGGCCCGTGATCAGCGAGCACCTGGGGTGGCGTCGACGGTCCTGTGGCCGCCGAGGGTGCTCGCCGGGTCACGCGTCCAGGGGCTCGGCGAACACCCGGAACTCGTCACGAGCCGTGTGCATCGACCACAGCGTGTCGGCCAGGACGGCCGGGTCCTTGCGCGGGTGCCCGGGCTCGATCGCGCCGGGGATGATCAGCTGCGCGACGTGGATGCCGTCGGCGGCGACCTCGTCGTGCAGCATCGTCGCGAAGGCCCCCAGCCCGGCGAAGGCGATCGACGTGCCGGCCACGCGCGCGGATGGCCGGGCCCCGGACCCGCCGTTCACGAAGAGCACCGTGCCGCGGCCGAGGAACCGCATCCCCGGCAGCACCTGGTGCACCGCGGCGACCGGACCGTAGATCGACGTCTCCACCGGCCCGACGAGGTCGGCGGCGGTGGTCTCGAGGACCGGACGCAGGAAGTCCTTCTGCGGCAGCGGGCTGTACTGCAGCACCTCGATCGGCCCGATCGTCTCGGTGATCTGCTCCAGCGTGCGCGCCAGCGCGACCGGATCGCGGGCGTCGGTGGCGAACCCGTGGGCCGACACGCCCTCCGCGGCGAGGTCGGCGGCCAGGGCGCGCGCCCGGTCGGGGTGGCGGGAGACGAGGGCGACGTCGAGACCCTCCGCCCCGAACCGCCGGGCCGTGGCCGCGCCCAGCCCTCGCCCGGCCCCGATGATCGCGATCGTCGTCACGGGGCCCGGACTGCCCGCGCTCAGGCGTCCTTGAACCCGGTGAGCTGCGCGCCGATCCGTTGCCCCATGGCCGCGCCGAGCGCCTGGAGCCCGGACAGCGGACGCACCATCACCTCGAACTCGGTGATCAGCCCGTCCTCGTCGACGTGGATCAGGTCCACCCCGCGCAGCGCCTTGCCGTCGACCGTCGCCGAGAACTCCAGCACCGCGTCGGACCCGTCGCGGAACTGCCGGTGGTAGCGGAAGTCCTCGAACACGGTGAGCACGGTGGACAGGGCGAGCACCACCGCGTCGCGCGAGGGGTACGGCGTGTGCGCGACCGGCGACCGGAACACCGCGTCGGCGTGCACGATCTCGGGCAGGCCGCTCATGTCCCGCCGCTCGACCATGGCGTGCCAGCGGGCGAGGGTGTCGTCGAGGGTCATGCGTCGAGCGTGCCCGGGGTGTCGTCGTCGCGCACCAGCGCCCCGCCGTGCTCGGTGTACGCGCGCAGGCCGCCCGCCAGGTTCGACGCGTCGACGCCGGCTCCGGCGAGCTGCTCCGCGGCCCGGCCGCCGCGCCCGCCGCCGCGGCAGGTGGTGATCACGGAGCGGCCCGCGAACTCGGTGGGATCCAGCTCGCCGAGCGGTCGGTGCAGTGACCCGGGCGCATGCCCGGTGGCCCACTCGTCCGGCTCCCGCACGTCGACCAGGACGGCCTCCCCGGCCGCCAGCCGGCGTCGGGCCTCGTCGGGATCGATCTCGGTCATCGGGTGCCTCCCAGGTGGACGTCGTCGCGTTGGATCGACCAGGGCGCCGAGCGCCGGCCGAAGCTCGCCGTGAGGTGGAACCGGTCGGCGCGGATCATGGTGTACCGCCACTCGACCGGTCGCTCCCCGGCGGTCCCGAGCCGCTCGATGCGGAAGACGGGCGCGCCCGCAGTGATGTCGAGGAGCTTCCCGACGGCGGAGGTGGCCACCTCCGCGTGGATGCGCTCGCGGCCGCCGTCCACGCGCAGCCCGGCCCGCGTGGCGAGCTCGGTGTACAGGGCAGTGCGGGTGAGGTCGGCTCCGACGAGCGGCTCGGCGTCGGCGAAGGGCAACCACGCGCGGTCCCAGGCCAGGGGCTCGCCGTCGGAGAGCCGGAGCCGTTCGACGAGGAGCAGCGGGGTGGACTCCTCCAGGCCCAGACGCCGGGCGACGACCCCGTCCGCGACGCGCTCGAGGCGCCGGACCTCGCTCGTCTGCGTGCGCCCGGCCTCCTCGACGGCGGTGAACAGGCTGTACGCCTCGCCGACGGGCTGGTCGATGGCCGGCGGCGGGCCCGGGCGCGCGACCCGCGGCGCGCGGCCGCGCTCGGCCACGACCACCCCGTCCGCCCGGAGCTGGGAGAGCGCCTGCCGCACGGTGTAGCGGCTCACCGCGTACTCCTCGGTGAGCGCGATCTCGCCGGGGAAGGCGGCGTCGAACTCGCGCGCGTGGATGCGTCGGACGAGGTCGTCCTGCAGCTGTCCCCACAGCGGCCGCCCGTCGGCCCGGTGCAGTGCCCGCGGTCCCATCGACCACCTCCTCGCTTGACCGTACATCCTGACGAGCCTAATGTCCGGACAGGTCGGTACGGACATTTGCTGCGGAAGGAGTCCGCGTGGCCACCCGAGAGACGACACGTCCCACCACCGGGGTCGCCCCCGCGCCGTCGACCGAACGGGTCGTGCGCCGCTGCCGTGAGGTCGCGCCCGGCCTGCTCGCCGCCCTGGCGGTCGCCGGGGTCGCCACCGCGGCGGGCGCGGAGGTGCCGGTGATCGGGGGTCCGGTGTTCGGCATCGTCATCGGCCTGCTGCTGGCCACCGTCCTCGCGCCGGGCGCCCGGTGGCGTCCGGGCTTCGCGGTGGCGTCGAAGCCGGTGCTGCAGACCTCGATCGTGGTGCTGGGCGCCACGCTCTCGCTCACGCAGGTCGCGTCGGTGGGGGCCTCCTCGCTGCCGGTCATGCTCGGCACGGTGGCCGTGGCGCTCGGCGGGGCCTGGCTCGTCGGCCGCCTGCTCGGGATCGAACGGGACACGACGCTGCTGGTCGGCGTCGGCACGGCGATCTGCGGCGCGTCCGCGATCGCAGCGACGCAGTCGGTGCTGAAGGCCCGCGAGTCGACCGTCGCCTACGCCGTGGGGACGATCTTCGTCTTCAACATCGCCGCGGTCCTGGCGTTCCCGTCGCTCGGGCACCTGCTGGGGCTCGACCCGCACGCCTTCGGGCTCTGGGCGGGCACGGCGATCAACGACACCTCCTCGGTGGTCGCGGCCGGCTACGCCTACGGGGGCGACGCCGGGCCGTACTCGGTGGTCGTGAAGCTCACGCGCAGCCTGATGATCATCCCGGTCGTCATGGCGGTCGCGTTCCTGGTCGCTCGCCGCGGGGGTGCTGCCACGGGCGAGGGGCGTCGGTCGCTGCCGTGGACGCGACTGGTCCCGCTGTTCCTCGTCGGCTTCGTCGTGGCCTCGGCGCTGACGACGATCGGGGTGGTGCCGACGTCGTGGCACCCCGCACTCACGGTGGTCGGCACCTTCCTGATCACCACGGCCCTGGCCGGCATCGGGCTCTCGATGCGGATCGCGGACCTGCGCCGCGCCGGGGTGCGGCCGCTCGTGCTCGGGGCGTGCCTGTGGGTGCTGGTGGCGGCGAGCAGCCTCGGCATCCAGGCGCTGACTGTGAGCTGACCCTCAGCAACCGCTTTCGGTTGTGTCCTACCGGGTACTCGTTAGGCATGCGAAGCAACGGGGATCGCTGGGACATCACGACGAGCGTCGGGGCCACGGCCCTGGCGGTCGCCGCGGCGCGGGCGGTGGAGGGCAGACACCCCGACCCACTCGTCGAGGACCCCTACGCGCAGGCGTTCGTCGACCGCGCGGGGCTCGACGTGAAGCTGCCCGGGACGCCCACGGCGGACGCGGACTCCGAGGGCACCTGGCAGGCCATGTCGACCTACATGGGCGTCCGGTCTCGTTTCTTCGACGAGTTCTTCACCGACGCCGCGGGCGACGGGGTCCGCCAGGTGGTGATCCTCGCCGCCGGGCTCGACGCCCGTGCGTTCCGTCTCGTGTGGCCCGACGCCGTGACGGTGTACGAGGTCGATCAGGACGCGGTGCTCGAGTTCAAGGACCGGGTGCTCGACGAGCAGTCCGCCCACGCGACGGTCCGCCGGGTCCCGGTCACCGTCGACCTGCGCGACGACTGGCCCGCCGCCCTCACCGCGGCCGGGTTCGACCCCTCGGTGCCGACGGCCTGGCTCGCCGAGGGGCTCCTGCCCTACCTGCCCGCCGAGGCCGAGGACCTCCTCTTCGAACGGGTCCAGCAGTTGTCCGCGCCGGGTAGTCGCATCGCCGTCGAGCACTTCGCGGCGGCCTCGACGATGACCGCCGACCACCCGCGGTTCCGCGGGATGCAGCAGGCCCTCGGACTCGAGATCAGCGAGCTGTTCTACCCGGAGGCGCGCGGGCGCACACCCGAGGTCCACCTCTCCGAGCTGGGCTGGAAGGCCCTGGCCACGAGCGCGAAGGACCTCGCCGTCGCCTATGGCCGGCCGCTCGACGACGACACATTGGAGGCCATGGGCCGGGTCGAGCTCCTCGAGGCCGTCCGGCTCTGACGCACGGTCCCGACGGCGGGTGCCCGGCGCCCGCCGTCGAGGTGCTCGGCCGGCCCCGCGGCCGTGATCTCGATCTATGGTGCGTCCCGCTGAACCGATCTCGCCCCTGCCGGGTGGGCACCTCGCTGGTTAGGGTTCCCGACCATGACGACGGTGCTGGTGACCGGTGGTGGCGAGCGGCTCGAGCAGGTGGCGGCCGCGGTGAAGGCGGCGGGTGCCGACGCCGTCGTGGTGGACGACCCGGGCCGACTCGGCGAGGCCGTGAACGGGAAGACCTTCGACGGCTACGTCCAGCTTCCGGTGGCCATGACCCCGAGCGAGGGCAGCGTCGTCGCGAAGGTCGAGCAGTTCCTCACGCAGGGCATGCTCTCCCGCTTCCGGGCGGCCGCGACCGTGCTCCCGACCTTGGCGCCGGGCGCGAACGTCATGCTCGTCGGCGGGCAGACCAACGTCGACGTCGACGCCCCCGATGACGCCGACGCCCGCGCCGCCATGCTGCGCGTGCTCGCCCACGCCCTGCGCGCCGAGCGGGCGCCCGAGCGCCTGACCGTGCGCGTCGCGAACTCGACGTGGACCCCCGAGCAGATCGCCGCCAAGGTGACCGGCACCGGCCCGGCGGGCCCCGGCGAGCAGGGCCCGGAGGACGCCGCGATCGGCAAGGCGTACGCCGACTGGCGCGCCGAGGTCGTCGGGCTGGCCCGGGTGGAGTTCTAGAGGTGCGGAGCTCGTGAGTACTGGTGACGGGTACAGCCGTCACAGGTACTCACGGGCCTCAGGCACCTCTCAGGACTCCTGTCCATAGTGGTGGCATGCGGATCCTCGTCGTCGACGACGACCGGGCCGTGCGCGACTCCCTGCGCCGGTCCCTGGCGTTCAACGGGTACCAGGTCGAGCTGGCCACCGACGGCCAGCAGGCCCTGGACACCATCCAGCAGGAACGTCCGGATGCCCTGGTCCTCGACGTCATGATGCCGCGCCTGGACGGCCTCGAGGTGTGTCGGCGGCTGCGCAGCGCGGGCGACGATCTCCCCGTGCTGGTGCTGACCGCCCGCGAGGCGGTCTCCGACCGGGTCGCCGGGCTCGACGCGGGCGCCGACGACTACCTCGCCAAGCCGTTCGCGCTCGAGGAGCTCCTCGCACGGCTGCGGGCACTGCTGCGGCGCACCTCCCCCGAGGACCGCGACCGCGACGACACGCCCGACCCGCTGACCTTCGCCGACCTCTCGCTCGACCCCGTGACCCGCGACGTGAAGCGCGGCGACCGCGCCATCACGCTCACCCGCACCGAGTTCAGCCTGCTCGAGCTGCTCATCGCGAACCCCCGCCGCGTGCTCACCCGCAGCCGCATCCTCGAGGAGGTCTGGGGCTACGACTTCCCGACGACGGGCAATGCGCTCGAGGTCTACATCGGCTACCTGCGGCGCAAGACCGAGGCGGACGGCGAGCCCCGGCTGATCCACACCGTGCGCGGCGTGGGGTACGTGCTGCGCGCCGACGCCTGACCGGTCAGCGCCGGGGCGTGATGCCCTGCACGTTGATCGACTCCGCGGTGGGGCCGGCGACGAGGCGCGTCGTCGTCATCGCGGAGTCCTGCGTGATCGACGGGTCGCGGTAGAGGCCGAGCTTGAGGTAGTCGCCGCCGTCGAGCAGCGTGCCGCGCGGCGGGTGGTACCCGAGCACCTCCGGTCGCCCGTCGCGCCACACGTCGATCACCGCGTCGTCCGGCGAGCGGGAGAAGTGCACGTGCAGCACCACGTCGATCGTGTCGTCGGGCCGCAGCGGGCCGAGGTCCTGGTGGTCGGTGCCGACGTTGGCGAGCCGCAGCCGGCCCTGCCCCGCCTCCAGGGCGATCGGCGGCGACCCGGAGTTCGCGCGCTGGTGCCACTGCAGGACGAGCTGCCAGGTGTCGGTCGGCAGGTCCTGCAGGCGGCTGACGTCGTGCACCCAGAGGTCGTCGCCCTCCTGGTACTCGGGCAGGTGCGGCAGCACCTCGGCGCGGCGCGCGCCGCCCGGGACCACGAAGCGCAGCCCCGGTCCGTCGACGACGGTGGGCCGCGGGGCGCCGTCGACCTGACCGTCGGCGGCCATGTCGAAGTGGCCGGCGAAGTCCCCGACCGCGGTGTCGAACACGCCCTCGCCCGTGGCGGGACGGGCGGCCAGCGCCCGGCCCGCGGCGAGGGGATCGACCCGCACGGTCGCGGGCGCCTCGTCGTCGGTGATCGCGAGCGCCGGCGGCGGGACGGCGGGCGCGGCCGCGAGGTGGCCGCCGGTGAGGGCGATCGGGACGGCGATCGCGGCGCCGGCGAGCACCGCGGCGAGCAGGAGGCGGGCCCGGCCCGGCCGCGGCGGCTCCGGTGAGCGGTGCGCCGGTGGGCGCGGCAGCGTGGTGGTCATCGCACGCGCCCGACCCCGTCCATGCCTGCTCAACGACGGGCACCAGACCCCGGGTGCGCCGTCCGGGGGACCCGGTGGGCCGATCAGGGCGCCCGGAGCGTCCGTCGGTGTGCCGGGCGGCCCGCGACGTCGGATTCTGCGGGCCCTCGCTGCGCCGTACGGGACCGCCGATCCACAGCAGGCTCATCCGGTCGTCTCATGGAGTCGACGCCGGAACGCGCGTACCCATGGAGGGGTGGCGGATGGTGGACCGGCCCGGTGGGCCGTGGTGACGGGACTCGACGACGCGCGACGGGCGGCGGCGTGGCTGGCGGCGGTGGCCGTCGACTCGCTGGACCTGGTGGGGCAGGGTCTGGCCGCGATGTGGCTGTCCCGGCCGGGCGGCTCACGCGCGCGGCAGCCACAACCGCAGTAGCGCCCCGCCCGACGGCGCCTCGTGCGCGGCGACGCCTCCGTGGTGGCGGGTCGCGGTCTGCGCGACGATCGAGAGGCCGAGCCCCGAGCCCGGCATCGTGCGGGCGTCGGCGGAGCGGAAGAAGCGGTCGAAGACGAGCTCCCGCTCCTCCGGGGCGATCCCGGGGCCCTCGTCGGCGATCTCGAGCACCGCGGTGCCGGGCCGCTCGGGCGCCACACCCTCGCGCAGCACCACGGTCACCGTGGCACCGGGCGGGCTCCACTTGGCCGCGTTGTCGAGCAGGTTGAGCACCGCCCGCTCCAGTGCACTCGCGTCGCCGACGACCTCCAGCGGGGCCAGCTCGGCGGCGAACGTGACGCCGGGGGCCCGCGGCCGTGCCCGGTCGAGCGCACGCTCCACGACCTCGGACAGGTCGAGGTGCTCCGCCGCGATCTCCGGGGGGTCGTCGCGGGCCAGCTCCACGACGTCGCCGACGAGGGTCGCGAGCTCGTCGATCTGCGCCCGGAGGTCGGCGGTGAGCTCGGCCCGGTCCTCCGGCGAGAGCCGCGGCGCGTCCGGCCGGCCGGAGGCGGCCCCCTCCTCGGCGGCGACGAGCAGCTCGAGGTTGGTGCGCAGCGACGTCAGCGGCGTCCGCAGCTCGTGCCCGGCGTCCGCCACCAGACGTCGTTGTCGGTCGATCGACGACGCGAGGGCGGCGAGCATCGCGTTGAAGCTGCGGGTGAGGCGGGCGATCTCGTCGCCGCCGGTGACGGTGATCGGCTGCAGGTCGCCGGTGCGCGCGACCCGCTCGGTCGCCGAGATCAGCCGCTCCACCGGACGCAGCCCGGCACGGGCGATCGCGACACCGACGAGCGCCGCGAGCACCACCCCGATCGCCCCCACGACGACGAGGACGATCGCCAGCCGCGACAGCGTCCGTCGCGTCGGTTCCAGCTCCTGCGCGAGCACCAGCGCCCGGCCCGTCCCCGCCTGCACGGCGACGACCCGGTAGGGCGCGCCGCCGACGACCCCGGTGCGCGGGGGTTGCGGGGTCCCGCGCGCGACCGCGACCTCCTGGCTCCCGATCGGCGGCACACTGCCCTGGATCGACAGGGCACGACCGTCGGCGAGCACGATCGCGACCCGGAAGTCACCCGCGGCGAGCGCGTCGGAGGACACCGCCCGGTAGAGCAGCGAGGGGTCGGCGAGGTCACTGGAGGCCGCCGCGGTGGCCCGCTCGACGAGGCTCTCGTCGAGCTGGTCGTACAGCGCGCGGTAGGCGGTGAGGAAGACCGCGACGGCGATGAGCGCCACGAGCAGCCCGGCCCCGACCGACACCAGGATCGCCACGCGGCGGCGCAGCGGGATCTCCAGGAGCACGTGCCAGCCCGACGGTGGGCCGGGCCGCTCGGTGCCCGCCGCCGCCGTGGCGTCGTCGGGGGCGTCCGGTCCGGGGTTCATCACCCCCGATCCTCCCCGATCACGGCGTGCGAGGACCGTGACCTCCCCGTCGGGCCCGCACGGCGACGATGAGGAAGGCTGGGGAGCCATGAGCGAGACGCCCCGACCCGACGGCGAGCCGGCCCGCGCGGGGGAGGAGCCGTCGACCGTCGAACGGCCCGGTCCGGGCACCGGCTACGGGTCGGGCGGCGGGGTGCGCTGGGCCGACGCGCCGGGTGGTCACGGCGGTGGCGAGGCGACGCGGCCCTGGTCCGGCGGCCCGGCCGCGGACTACGGCTGGGGCCGGCCCGGTCCGTCGTCGGGCATGACCGCCACGCCGCCCGGCGGCTTCCCCGCCGACGCCGGAGCAGGCTGGAGCACCCCCGGTCCCGGTCGCCCGGAGCCCGTTCCCGACGACGGGCGGGGTGGCGTCGGGCGGCGCGGTCTCGTCCTCGTCGCGGTGGTGGCGCTCGTCGCGGGCCTCGTCGGCGGCGCCGTCGCGGGCTCGCTGTTCGCCTCGTCCTCGGTCTCGCAGACCTCGCTCGGGTCCACCTCCGACGCCGATCCGCTGCCGCCGGCCCCGGCCGGCTCGGTGGAGGCCATCGCCGCCACGGTGCTGCCGAGCACGGTGCAGATCGTCGGCTCCTCCGGGGCGGGCTCCGGGGTGGTCATCTCCGCCGACGGGCTGATCATGACGAACAACCACGTCCTCGCCGCCGGTCGCGCCGGGGGCCTGCAGGCGCTGTTCGCGGACGGCACGGCGGCGCCGGTGACGCTCGTCGGGACGGCGCCGTCCGCCGACATCGCGGTGGTCCGCGCGAGCGGGGTGGGCAACCTGCGGCCGGCGACGCTGGGCGACTCCGACGAGCTCAGGCAGGGGCAGGCGGTCGTGGCCGTCGGCTCGCCGCTCGGGCTCTCCGGCACCGTGACCACCGGCATCGTCTCCGCGCTGCGCCGCCCCGTCGCGGCCGGCGGGTCGGCGGCCGACCAGAGCAGCGTCATCGACGCGATCCAGACCGACGCCGCGATCAACCCCGGCAACTCCGGCGGGCCGCTCGCGGACTCCGCCGGACGCATCGTCGGGATCAACACCGCGATCGCGAGCGTCACCGGTGGCGGGGCCGGCCAGGAGGGCGGGTCGATCGGGCTCGGGTTCGCGATCCCGATGAACCACGCGCGGCGTATCGCGACCGAGCTCGTGGAGACCGGGCGCGCCACCCAGGCGATCATCGGCGTGCAGGTCGCCGACCGCGGTGCCCGCGGGGCGTCGATCGCGTCGGTCACGCCCGGGTCGCCGGCCGCGGCGGCCGGGCTGCAGCCGAACGACCTGGTGACCCGGGTCGACGATCGGCCCATCGAGGACGCGAACGCCCTCGTCGCCGCCGTCCAGTCGAGCCCGCCGGGCCAGGTGGTGACGCTGACGGTCGTCTCGGGCGGTGGTGCGCCCCGCGAGGTGCCGGTGACCCTGGGCAGCCAGGTGATCGGCGGGCGCTGACCCGCCGGCTGGTCCCGGCGGTGACCCGTCGGGCTCAGCGGGCGAGGACGGCGAACGCCCGGCCGTCGGGTCGGGCGGTGCCCGTCGGGTCCGGCAGTGCGGACTCCGACCAGGACCGCTCCACGACCCGCAGTCCCGCGGCCTCGGCGACCTCGTCGACGGCCTCGGACCCCAGCACCGCCCACGGGAACCACGTGCGCGGGGTGTCCGGGGTCTCCTCGCGGTCCTCGCGGACCAGGTGCGCGCCGCCCTGCCACAGCCCCGTCCCCGGCTCGACCTCGAGCAGGACGGTGCCGGACTCGGTCAGCAGCTGGTCGCACCGCCGCAGCAGCGCGACCGGGTCGCCGCCGATGCCGATGTTGCCGTCGGCGAGCACCACGTGCTGCCAGCGGCCCTCCCCGGGGAGGCGCTCGAAGGCGTCGCGGTGCAGCACTGCGGCGCCCCGCTGCAGGCACCGCTGCACGGCCTGGACCGAGACGTCGACGCCGAGCGCGGGGACCCCGCGGTCGGCGAGTGCGACCACGAGCCGGCCCGGGCCGCACCCGAGGTCCAGCGTGGCCCCGGAACACCGCTCGAGCAGCCAGTCGTCGGCCTCGTCGGCGTCGTCCTGCCAGCGCTGCACCGCCAGCGGCAGCACCACGCCGTCGGTGCGCACGAGACGGTGCTCGAACCCGGCGAGCGCGGCGTCGAAGACGGTGCCCTCGAGGGTGTCCGCGCCGGCTCCGGGACGTTCGCGGGCGGCGTCGACCACGGCGAACGGCTCGGTCATGGGGCTGCTCACCGACGTCACGGGCGTCCACCTCCGGAAACGGTTGCGGTGGTGCGGCGCAGCGGGGCGGCGTCGTCCCGGTCGCCGAGGAGCTCCGCGACGGCCCGGGCGAACCGGCCGTCGGGCGCGAGGTCGGCCACGGCGACGGCGTCGTCGGCGGTGTCGACGTCGGACAGCGTGTCGAGCTCCGCCACCGCGTCGTGGCCGAGGGCGTCGCGCAGGGCGGCCAGGGTGCGGGCGCCGGTGTCGTCACGAGAGGTCGGGATGGTCGAGATGATCGCCGCCCGACGCGGGTCGCGCAGTGCGAGGGCCCACCAGCCACCGTCGTGGGCGATCCCGATGCCGGCCGGCGTTCCGGACTCGACCGTGCGCAGCGCGCCGTCGAGCAGCGCGGCGTCGAGCTGCGGGGTGTCCATGCCCACCTGCACCGTCGCCGCGCCCGGGAAGAGCTCCGCGGCGTCGGCGTGCACGGCCTCGATGCGCTCGCCGAGCGCGTCCCCGCGCTGGCGGACGACGGAGTGGACGGCGAGGACCTCGGCGATCTCGTCCCCGCGCTCGGCGTCGGCGAGGTCGCCCTCGAGGGCGACGAGCACGCGGGCGCCGGGGACCGCGGCGGCGGCGTCGAGGGTGTCCAGCAGTGCGGCGGCGGCGATGCGCGCCGCGCCCTGCGGGGTCGCGGGCGGGGTGAGCCGCGTCTTCGCCCGGCCGGCGACCGGTGCCTTGGCCAGCACCAGCACCACCCGGGCAATCGGGTCGTCCTGCATGATCGGCGCGTTCGCACCGCCGGGTGTCATCGGTTCACCCGGATCGATGCGCCGTGTGCGCGGGTGCGGGCCAGCGCCTTCGTCATGTCCCGCACCGCGCGGGCCGTGCCGCGCACCGAGCCGGACACCTTGGAGCGCCCGCCCGCGCGCGGCCGGTAGGCCACGTCGACCTCGCGGATCGTCCAGCCCGCCGCGCCCGCCCGGATGAGCAGTTCGAGCGGATAGCCGAAGGCGCGGTCGGTGATGCCGAGGTCGAGCAGCGCCTGTCGGCGGGCGACCCGCACCGGGGCGATGTCGCGGACCCCGACGCCCTGCGCCCGCATGAGACCCGACAGCACGAGGTTGGACAGCCGCGCGTGCCACGGCCACACCCCCTTGGCCGCCGGGACGCGACGGCCGACGACGAGGTCGGCGTCGGTGTCGAGCAGCAGCCGGACCATCGCCGGGAGCTCGGCGGGGTCGAGGGACCCGTCGGCGTCGATCGTCGCGACGACCTCGGTGCGGCTCGCCTCCAGCCCGGCGTGGACCGCGGCGCCGTAGCCCTTGCGCTGCTCGTGCACCACCAGCGCGCCGCGGCCCGCGGCGAGCTCCGGGGTGCCGTCGGTGGAGCCGTTGTCGGCCACCACCGCGTCGAAGCCCTCGGGCAGGGCGTCGAGCACGGCAGGGAGCGCCTCGACCTCGTTCAGGCACGGGAGCACCACATCGACACGACTGCTCACCGTGGTCACGCTATGAGGTCGGGTTCCGACGCGCGCAACCGGGTTGGTTTCTCGTGTCCGCCGTGAAGCGGCGGTGAAGGTGATCCGATCGGAGCACCTTTTCCCGCCGCTCGGGCCCTGCTCACTGCGTCCTGACGTCGGCTTCGTACCCTCCGTGGCGATGAGCACGGTGCTCGGGCCGACGCGCCCGCAGGACGACGAGGCCCCGGACGCCCCCGCACGACGGGGCCCCCGGCTCCGTGGTGACCTGATCGCGGTCGCCCTCGGGTGCGCGCTCGTCGCGGGGGCGGCCCTGTACGGCTGGGCCGCGATCGACCGCGGCGTCAAGATCCTCGTCGGCTGGCCACCGATCCTCGCCGAGTGGATGCCGCACTTCTCGCCGGGCGGGCTCTCCGCGGTCGTCGTGGCGGTGCTGGTGGTGACGGCCGGCCCCACCGTCGCCGCGCGCCTGCGCTGGGGGCCCCTGCTGCTGCTGACCTACGTCGCCGCCGCCGCGTGGACCTTCTGCCTCGCCCTCATCGACGGCTACCAGGTCGGCATCGTCGACCGGCTCACCACGCCGACCGAGTACCTCGTCGAGGTCGGCCGGTACCCGGGGCTCGGCCCGTTCCTCTCGACGTTCGCCGACCGCATCGTCGGGATGACCCCCGACACCCTGGTCACCCACTCCTCGGGGCACCCGCCCCTCGCGACGCTCGTCTACGTGTGGATCGCGCGGTTCTGGGAGCCGGGCGGCGAGGCGGCGTCGTTGGTGACGCTGTTCGTCGGGGCGTCGGCCGCGGTCGCGGTGGCCGTGACGATCGGCGCGCTCGGCGGCGTGACGTGGGGTCCGCTGCGCCCCGGGTCGGTGTCGCTGCCCCTCGCGCCGGACGCCGTCGAGGCCGGCCGGGCCGTCGCCCGCCGCTACATCCCGTTCGGTGTGCTCTTCCCCGGCGCGGTGTGGGTCGGCGTCTCGGCGGACGGGATGTTCGCCGCGGTGTTCGCGTGGGCGGTCGCGTTCTTCGCGCTCGGTGCCGTGCGTCGCGGGGTGCTCGGCTCGGTCCTGTGCCTGATCGGCGGACTCGGCTTCGGCGCGAGCCTGTTCCTGTCCTACGGGCTCGCCGCGTTCGGGCTGGCGCCGGTGGCGGTCGCGGTGCTGGTGCGGCGCTGGTGGCCGCTCGTCGTCGCGACCGTGGGCGTGCTGGCCGTGGTGGGCCTGTTCCACCTCGGCGGGTTCTTCTGGTTCGACGGCTACACCCAGGTCAAGATCCGGTACTACCAGCCCGGCGAGTTCGGCCTGATGCGCCCGTACAGCTACTGGGTGTGGGCCAACTTCGCCGCGTTCGCGCTGGCGATCGGGCCCGCCGTCGTGGCGGGTCTGCGCCGGCTGGCGTGGTGGCCGAAGCAGGCGCCCGTCGCGCTCGTCGCCCTCGTGGGGGTGGCGGTGCTCGCCGTGCTCGTCGCCGACGTCTCGGGGCTCTCCAAGTCCGAGGTCGAGCGCATCTGGCTGCCGTTCGGCACGTGGATGGTGCTGGCCTGCGCCCTGCTGCCGACGAGGTCGGTGCGCTGGTGGCTCGCGGCGCAGGCCGTCCTGGCGCTCCTGGTGAACAGCCTGGTGCTCACCACCTGGTAGGTCGGCTCCGTCCGTCGACGCGACGTGACGGGCCATCACGAGGCGCTCCGGAGAACCGGTGCCGACGGCATCGGTCCCGGGAGCGGTCGGCGGACCGAGGTGACGGCGGGCGACCGCCCGGTCACGGCTCGGAGTCGGTGGGGCCGCACCCGAACTGAACGAACGCGTCGTTCGTGGCTTCCAGCTGCACGAACGACCCGTTCGTTCCGGGAACGGAGCCCTCCGTCGTCAGGAGCGGATCGCGGCGCGCAGCGGGTCGGTGGCGAAGCGGGTGATGCCCTCGGCGAACCCGACCTGCGCGCGGAAGCCGAGCAGTTCGGCGGCCCGGGCGGGGTCGGCGGTCACGTGCCGGACGTCGCCGGGACGGGCGCCGCCCACGATCTGCGGCGCCGGCCCGTCCATGGCCTCCGCGAGCTGGCCCGCGAGGTCGGCGATCGTGCGGACCTCGCCGGAACAGACGTTGAGCGGGGTGCAGGTGCCCGCCGGGGTGGTGTCCTCGGCGGCCTCGAGCGCGGCCACGTTGATGCCGGCGACGTCGCTGACGTGCACGAAGTCGCGCCGCTGCCGCCCGTCCTCCATGACCCGCGGGGCCTCGCCGCGCTCGAGCGACGAGCGGAAGATCGAGGCGACGCCGGCGTACGGCGTGTTCTGCGGCATCCGCGGGCCGTACACGTTGTGGTAGCGCATCGCGTACACCCGGCCGCCCGTCGCGCGGGCCCACGCGACCGCGAGGTGCTCCTGCGCGAGCTTCGTGGCGGCGTAGGTGGAGCGGGGCTCGAGGGCGGCGTCCTCGGGGATGAGCTCACCCTGCAGGTCGCGGCCGCAGACGGGGCACGGCAGGTCGTAGCGGCCGGCGTCGACGTCGGCCTGCGTCCGCGCGGGCGGGGGCTGCACACCGTGCTCGGGGCAGGAGTAGCGGCCCTCGCCGTAGACCACCATCGAGCTCGCCATCACGAGCTTCCGGTGTCCCGACCGGTACATCGCGGCGAGGAGCACGGCGGTGGCGACGTCGTTGTTCTCGGCGAACGCGGGCGCGTCGTTGGGGTCCACGCCGTGCCCGACCATGGCCGCCTGGTGGCAGACCGCGTCGACGTCGGGCAGGAGACGGTCGAGGAGGTCGGCGTCGCGGACGTCGCCGTGGACGAGCTCGTACCGGTCGAGCCACTCCGGGGCCTTGCCGTCGGCGTGGGCCTGCGGGAGCAGGGCGTCGAGGAGCACGGGCGTGTGGCCGCGTTCGGCGAGCTGGTCGGCGATGGCGGAGCCGATGAAACCGGCACCGCCGGTCAGGAGGACGCGCACGGCGGTCACGGTAGGCGTTGCCCCGGCGCCGACTAGGGTCTGGGGTATGGAACTCCCGCGGGCCACGACGACGTCGATCGAGAACCTGGGCGGCAGCGACGACCTGCTCGGTCGGGCGCTCGTCGTCATCGTCGACGACCGCGTCTCCACCGGGGAGCTCGCCGACACCACCGGTCCGCTGGTGACCGAGCTGCTGGGTGAGGCCGGGCTGGTCGTCGACGGCACGATCGTGGTGCCGGGCGAGTCGGTGGCGATCCGCAACGCGCTGAACACGGCCGTCATCGGCGGGGTGGACGTGGTCATCACCGTCGGCGGCACCGGGGTGTCCCCGCGCGCCGTGACCGCCGACGCCACCGCCGGGGTGCTCGACCGCCCGATCCCGGGCATCGCCGAGGCCATCCGCGCCTCCGGGCTCGCCGCCGGCGCGGTCGACGCGGGCCTCTCGCGCGGGCTCGTCGGGGTCTCCGGGTCGACGCTCGTGGTGAACCTGGCGTCCTCGCGCGCCGCGGTCCGCGACGGGATGGCGACGCTGACGCCGCTCATCGCGCACGTGATCGCCGAGCTCTCCGGGCTGGAGGAGAACTGACCGACCCCGACCGTGCCGCACGGGCCCGTCGCCGGGCCCGTGAGGCGTTGTTCGGCGACGTCTCCCCGGCGAGCGCCGACGAGCGGGACGACGCCGACCGGGGGCGGGACGAGGACGCGCGCAGCTTCTACGAGCGGGAGCGGCCACCCCACCACGACCGGGAGCGCTGACCCCGCGTCGGCGCGAGGGCGCCGGGACCCGACACGCCGGTCGCCTCACCGCAGCGTCAGGGTCACCTCCTGACCGATCGTGGCCGCCGCGACCCGCGCGGCGACCGGCCCCGGGAGGGCCACCACCACGACCGGGCTGCTGGAACGGTCCTCCGCGGGCAGGACGGCCAGCACCCGGGCGCCCGGCGCCAGGATCGTCCCGCCCTCCCCACCGCCGCGGGCCCCGCCGACGACGTCGACGAGCGCGCCCGGGCGCACCAGCGCCGCGACCGCCGGGTCGGCCAACCGCAGCGGCACCCCCGCGGCGTCGGCCGTCCCCGCCGAGGCCCGCGCGGCCTCCGGCCCGACCAGCCGGACGTCGGTCAGCACCTCCCCGGCGCGCACCCCACCGACGAGGCGACCACCGGTCACGGCGGCCGCGGTGGTCAGCGCGCCCTCCGGCACGGTGCCGGGCGGACGGCTCACCACGGCGAGGTCGGCGGGGCCGATCGCCTCGCCCGGCGTGAGGTCCCGGGACGCCACCACGACGGGTGACCCCGCCACCTCGGGGGACGCCGCCCCGAGCCCTCCGAGCACGACGGCGAGCACCACGAGCACGCCGGCCACCAGCCGGCGCAGCAGCAGCGCGCGGCGCCACCCCGCGGTGCGCCATCCGACCCGTCGTCCGGAAACCCTCACGCGTCCGACGGTAGGGCGGCGACCGCACCCACCGGGCGTGGAGATCACGCCCTGTGGACAATGGGGGCGGAGCGTGCCGGTTGTGGATGGCCGGGCTCAACCCGATCCGCCGGAGACGTGAGGGGCTGCACCCGAATGGCCGTGGTGCTCGTCCTCCTGGCCTGTCTCGGCAACGCGCTCGCCCTCACGCTGCAGCGCAAGGCCGCCCAGGACAGCGCCCGCCAGCGCGGACTGTCGGCGGGCTCGTTCCGCGACATGGTCCGCCGGCCGCCGTGGCTGTTCGGGATCGTGATCTTCGCCGGCGCCGTGATCTGCCAGGTGCTGGCCCTGCAGCTCGGGTCGATCTCGCTCGTCCAGCCGGTGCTCGTGATGGAGCTGCCGTTCACGCTGCTCGTCGGCTGGTGGATCCTCGGTGGCGCGCTGCGACCCTACGAGTGGTCGGCCGTGGGCCTGATGAGCGTCGGCCTGGTCGTCCTGCTCGCCTGCCTGCGTCCGCACGGCGGGCAGGCGCTCGAGGCCGGCAATGTGCGGTGGGTGCTCGGCACGCTGGTCACGCTGATCGCCCTCGGTGTGTGCGTGTGGATCGCGCGCACGTCCCGCGCGGTGGGCAAGGCGGCGTTCTTCGGCATCGCCGCGGGCATCGGGTCGGGGTTCGTCGCCGTGATCATCAAGGCGATGGCCGACGCGCTCGCACTCGGCGGCCTCGGTGAGGTCCTCGCGACCTGGCAGAGCTACCTGCTGATCCCCGTGGCGCCGGTCGCGTTCTGGACGCTGCAGAGCGGGCTGCGGGCCGGGCGGCTCCTCGCCAGCCAACCGGGGCTCACCCTCGGCAACCCGATCCTCTCGTTCCTCTGGGGCACCGGGCTGCTGGGGGAGGAGGTCGCCGGGGGGTGGTGGCTGCTCGGTGGTGCGGTGGGAGCGCTGATCCTCACCGTCGGTGTCTTCCTGCTGGCCCGCTCGCCGGTGCTCGCGGCGCAGGAAGGCACGCCGACCGCGTCACGCACCACGAAGACCACGAACAGTCGCCGAGTGCTTTGAGCCGTTCACTCCGTCGAGTGAGACTGGTGCTCCAAACATGTTTCGGGGCAACGCGCGACGGGCGGGCGCGTCTCTCGTTGTACAGAGCACGGGGCCACCGACCGCTGGGGAGCGGGTCGAGCCGCGTGTGGGTCCGGGTCGACGGCTCGGGGTCGTCGACCCGGACCTCTCTCTCAGGCGCTCTTGGTCGCGGTCGACGACCCCGCCGAGCCGGACCCCGACGACGTCGAGGACGACCCGGCGCCCGACGACGAGCCCCCCGACGACGAGCTTCCGGACGTGGAACTCCCGGACGACGAGCTGCCGGACCCCGACGACGAGTCCGACGAGGACGACGAGCCGCCCGAGGACTCCGACGAGCCGGACGAGCCCGAGGACGCGGAGGACTCCGACGAGCCCGACGTGCTCGACGAGGAGCCCGAGCGGCTGTCGTTCCGGTAGAACCCGCTGCCCTTGAACACGATGCCGACCGACGAGAACACCTTGCGCAGCCGCCCGCCGCACACGGGGCACTCGGTCAGCGAGGGGTCGGTGAACGCCTGGACCTGCTCGAACCGGTGGTCGCACTCGGTGCAGGCGTAGGGGTAGGTGGGCACGCGCACTCCTGTCATCACCCGGAGGGTCGCCGGGGAGTGTAACTGGCACTCACCCGACGCGAGTGCCAACAACGCCACACCTCAGGCTGTTCCGACCAGCCCCGCCGTCGGGCGCCACACGGAGTGCACGCGGACGTCGTGCGGCTCGCTCGGCAGCTCCGGGAGCAGCTCGTCGTCGGCGACCACCGCGACGATCGTGGTCGACCCGGAGACCAGCGGCAACGTGCGGTCGTAGTACCCGCCACCGCGTCCGAGCCGGACCCCGTCCGGAGCTGCGGCGAGCGCCGGCACCACCACGACGCCCGCCGACGCGACGGCCCCCGGCCCCTCCCGCGGCCGGGACGGCTCGAGCAGGCCGTGCGGCCCGGCCACCAGGTCCCCGCGGTCGCGGAACCCCGCCCAGTCCAGCGGGCCGTCCCCGGCGACGACGGGGAGCAGCACCCGCCGTCCGATCGCGACGGCCGCGTCGAGCAGCGGCAGCGCCCCGTTCGGCGTCGCGCCCGGCTCGGTGCGGACCGGGACGTAGAGGCACAGCGGGCGGGCCGGGTCGGCGCCGAGCGAATCGAGCACGCCGGGCAGGGAGGCGGCGAGGTTCGCGGCGTCCTGCCAGCGCGCCGCCTCCGAGCGTTCCCGACGACGCGCGAGCAGCTGGGCCCGTAGCTCCGCCTTGCCCGCGGTCACTCCAGCGTCCCGGACACCTCCGCCGGACCCTCGACGACGACCGACCCGCGCACCGTCGTCGGGCCGGTGAAGGTGACGTCGCCGCGGACCTCCAGGCGCTCGGCGTCGATCAGGGAGGGGGCTCCGGCGGGGAAGCGGGCCTCGAAGTCGCGCAACATCCCGAAGTGGGCCTTGTCGAGCGAGACCACCGGTGGCTGCCCGTCGAAGTGGGGCACCAGGGCGCCGTCCTCGCGCAGCTCCCAGAGGTCGGACCGGGCGACCAGCAGGTCGTCGGTCGTCTTCACCGGCGCGAAGCGGGTGCGCGGCACCTCGAGCGCCGCCGCCCCCGCGATCGAGGAGACCGCGGCCCCCATCGCCGTCTCCAGCTGGACGACCTTGGTGGAGCCCTTGTCGGTGGGGTCGACCGTCTTGCGGTTGACGATCAGCGGGAGCTCCGGCGCGGCCGGGTCCGCCTCCTGCAGGGCGGTGATCGCCTGCAGGTCGAACCAGATGTTGTTGGTGTTGAAGTAGTGCCACCGCGTGAGGTCGCCGAACGAGGGGTCCCCGTCGGGCACCTGCGCGGACTCGCGGAGCACCAGCCGGCCGTCGCGCATCGCGAGGTGCCCGCCCTTGCGGTCGGACTCCGTGCCGCGCACCACCTCGAGCAGGAACGGCACCTCGTGCTCGGCGAGCCACGCCGCGATCCGCGGGTCGGGCCGGGCGCCGAGGTTGTCGGCGTTCGACACGAAGCACCAGCGCACGCCGGCCTCGAGCAGCGACGCCGCGATCCCGCTCGCCGCGAGCGCCGTGTAGATGTCGCCGTGGCCGGGCGGGCACCACTCCAGCTCCGGGTTGGCGGGCCACTCGACCGGCTCCCACGTCGAGGCGTCGAGCTTCGGCTCGATCCCCTGCAGGAAGTCCAGCGGCAGCCCCTGGTCGGCCAGCCCCGCGTGCGCGGCGAGCCGCTCCAGCGACGGCGGGCGGGTGGTGGGGGAGTCCATGAGCAGCAGCGGCAGCCGCGCGCCGGTCGACGCCCGCAGTGCGAGCGTCTGGCGGGCGATGACGTCGAGGAAGCTCTGGCCGGGCTTGATCTCCAGGGTCGACTTGGGCCCGTCGAGCCCCATGGAGGTGCCCAGGCCGCCGTTGAGCTTGACGACGGCGAGCCGGTCGAGCACCGCGCGCGTGGTCTCCGCGTCGGGCTCGGGCAGGTCCGCCAGGCGGGGCAGCGGTTCGACCGGGGAGAGCTCGTCGCCGGGCACCTTGCCGGCGTCCGGGTCGTCCAGCTGGGCCAGCCGGCGCCGGAACGCGGCGACCTCGATCGGGTGCGCCCCGGCCTTCTCCAGCTTCTCGACGGCGGGGTGGTCGCTGGTCATGCGCTCTCCGGTGATCGAGGTGGGCGGTCCGCCCGGTGTGCCGACGAGGCTAGCGAAGGGGTGCGACACCCTCCTTGCGGGCGCGTCGTTACCCTGCTCCGCCGCCCGGTCGGGGCACGATGGACCCCGTGAGGACCGTGGATGCCCAGCTGCGCCGGGTGCTCGACGCCGCGGTGCGCCCCGCCCCGATCCGGATCGCCATCTCCGAGGCGCAGGGCCTGTTGTGCGCCGAGGAGGTCGTGGCCGACCGTGCGCTCCCGGGGTTCGACCAGGCGGCCGTCGACGGGTTCGCGGTGCGCGCGGTCGACGTGCGCTCCGCCGACGTCGAACCCGTCGAGCTGCCCGTGGTCGGCGAGGTCGCGGCCGGGTCGCGCCAGGCCCATCGGCTGAGCCCGCGCCAGGCCGTGCGCGTCGCCACCGGCGCGCCGCTACCCACGCTGGCCGACGCCGTCGCCCCGCACGACCACACCGACGACGCCGGTCCGTCCAGCCGCGCGCGGGTCACCGTCAAGGCGCCGGTCGCGAGCGCCGAGTTCGTGCGCCGCACCGGCGAGGACGTCGCGCCCGGCGACGTGGCCGTGCGGCGCGGCGTCGTGGTCGGCCCCGCCCAGGTGGGGCTGCTGGCCGCCGTCGGCCGGACCACGGTGCTGGTGCACCCCCGGCCCCGCGTGTCGGTGATCGCGGTCGGCGACGAGCTCGTCGACGTCGACCGCACCCCCTCGGCCGGCCAGGTCGTCGACGTCAACTCCTACGCGCTGGCCGCGGCCGCCCGCGACGCCGGCGCCGAGGTCACCCGCGTGGGCATCGTCGGCGCGGACGCCGCGACCGTGCGCGAGGCCGTCGAGGCGCGGCTCGGGCTCGCCGAGGTGGTGCTCGTGGCCGGCGCGGTCGGCGGGGCGCACGGCGAGGCGGTCGCGGCCGAGCTCGGCGAGCTCGGCCCGGTCGACACCAGCCGCGTCGCGATGCACCCGGGCAGCGTGCAGGGCTTCGCCCGCCTCGGCGACGACGAGATCCCGACCTTCCTGCTGCCCGCGAACCCGACGTCGGCCCTGGTCGTCTTCGAGATCCTCGTGCGCCCGCTCATCCGCCTGGCCCTCGGGCGGCCGGAGCTGCACCGACGCGAGGTCACGGCCCGCCTGCTCTCGCCGGTGGCCTCCCGGCCGGGGCGGCGCAGCTACGTCCGCGGCCGCCTGCTGCGCGACCGCAGCACCGGCGAGTACCTCGCCCAGCCCCTCGGGACGGCGGGCTCGCACCTGCTCTCCTCGCTGGCCGAGGCGAACGCGCTGATCGTCCTCGACGAGGAGACGACCGAGGCCGGGCTCGACACCCCGGTCCGGGTCGCGTTCCTGTCCCCCCGCTAGCGCACACTGCTCTCCATGGGCGGCGCGCCGATCTGGGGAGGGACACGACCCGCCGGTCGGCACCCCGGGTGGCCGGACCGGCTGCGGGCGCTGCGGGTGCCCGCCGGGGTGGTGACGCTGCGCCCGGTGCGCTTCCGCGACGGCCGCGAGTGGTCGCGGCTGCGCCTGCGCGACGAGGACTACCTGACGCCCTGGGAGCCGATGCCGCCCGGGCGCTGGGCCGACCACAACGCGCTCGTCGAGTGGCCGGGCCGCTGGGGCACGCTGCGGGCCATGGGCCGCGCGGGGACGGCGCTGCCCTGGGCACTGACCGTCGACGGTCGCTTCGCCGGGCAGGTGGTCGTCGGCAACATCGTGCGCGAGCCGCTGCTGTCCGCCTACGTCGGCTACTGGGTCTCCGCGGAGCACGCCGGCAAGGGCGCGACGACGGCCGCAGTCGCCCTCGCGGTCGACCACTGCTTCTCCCGCGTCGGGCTGCACCGCGTCGAGGCGACGGTCCGTCCGGAGAACGCGGCGAGCCTGCGCGTGCTCGGCAAGCTCGGGTTCCGCGAGGAGGGGCTGCTCAAGCGCTACCTCGAGGTGGACGGCGACTGGCGCGACCACGTGGTGCTCGCGGTGACCGCGGAGGACGTCCTCCCGGACGGTCTCGTGGCCCGGCTGCTGCGCGCCGGCCGGGCCGAACGCGCCTGACCTGCGGTCCTGACGACCCGTCATGCGGCTCTCACGGCCGGTGACGACGCTCGACCGGCGCTGGACCACCCACACGGCCCAGCCCCTTCAGGGTTTCACCAGCCCATCGAGTGGTCATGGGCCGGACCCCCCAGCCCGGCGCTTCCCTCACTGGAGGGTGATGGTCACGGTTCGCACACGACACGCCGCCGCGGTTCCGGGGCTGATGGGACTCGTGTGACTAGCGTGGCGAGCGGCTGGAGGACGGGGCCACGGGTCGGGGAGGTGGACGGGTGCCGAGTTCATTGGTCTTCACCGCGCTGGTGGTCGCGTGGCTCGCGGTGCTCGTCCCGGTCGTCGCCCGACGTCGCCAGATGGTGCCGCGACCCGCCGACGCCGATCTGAGCGCGCGGGTGCTCGCCCGACCGGAGCGGTCGGCGGGTGTCGCCGGAACGAGCGTCGCGGCGGTGGATGAGGAGGTCACGATGACCAGCACGACCGACGAGGTCCGGGACGAGGACGTCCGCGCTGCGGCGCCGGAGGGTCGGGTCCTCGACCGCGCCCGCCGCGGTCACGACGACGGGTACCTCGACGACGGGTACCTCGACGACGAGGCCTACGCCGACGAGGCCCACGACACCGACGGGTCCTACGACGACGACGTCGACGTCGAGCCCGACCACCGGCCGCGCGCCTACCGGCCCGGGCGGGGCGGCTTCGACGCCGAGGCGGCCGCTGCGGCGGCCCACGCCCGCTACGCGTTCCGCCAGCGGGTGGCGATCGGGCTGATCGTGGTGGCGGTGCTCTCGGCGCTCGCCGCGATCGTCGTCTCGGCCGCGCTCTGGTCGCTGTTCGGGATCACCGTCGTCGGGCTCGCCGGCTACCTGGTCTTCCTGCGGCGTCAGACCCGCATCGAGGACGAGGTCCGTCGTCGTCGCGCCGCGCGCCTCTCCGGCGAGCGCCGCGCGATCGAGGCCCGGCGGGAGCGTCAGGTCGAGCACGAGGAGCGGCTCGCCGCGGCCGAGCAGTGGGGCCGCTACGAGTCCGGCGAGCACGAGGTCCCCGACCTCCCGCAGGCCCGCCGCGGCGACGCCGACGACGAGTACGGCGACGAGTACGACGACGAGGTGCCCGGGCCTCGCTGGATCGCGCCGCGCACCCCGGCGCCGGACATGCCCGCGGGTACCGAACTCGTCGGTGACACCGAGGACGACCCGGCCTTCTGCGACCTCGACGACCACCGCGTCCCGGCCTACCGCCGCGGCGCCTGAGGCCCGCGCGCCCGGCCCCGTCGCCGGGTGGACGCCCACCGACCGCTGCCGCCCCCGACGGCGGCCGGTGGACGTCCACCCGGGGGCGGGGCCGTCGTCGTGAGGAGGGTCGCGGTGCCACCCGCTGATCGCGGGCCGGACGCCGTGGCGTAGAGTTCTCGCCTGTTGGGGCTGTGGCGCAGTTGGTAGCGCGACTCGTTCGCATCGAGTAGGTCAGGGGTTCGATTCCCCTCAGCTCCACCCTGATGACCCCCGTCGGACCCGCTCCGGCGGGGGTCGCGTCGTTCCGGCCCGCCCCGCACACTCGGGGGATGACCGACGGGCTGCCGT
This sequence comes from Actinomycetospora sp. CA-084318, assembly GCF_050955885.1. Lineage (NCBI taxonomy): Bacteria > Bacillati > Actinomycetota > Actinomycetes > Pseudonocardiales > Pseudonocardiaceae > Actinomycetospora > Actinomycetospora sp. CA-084318. Next base: position 4,917,922 of record NZ_CP192098.1, on the reverse strand, counting down.
GCTGGGCGGACCTCACCGCCGGCGCCGGGCCGGAGTTCTACGGCGCGGTGCTCGGCTGGACGTTCACCGACGAGGGCGCCGCCGCCCACCACGACGCCGTGGCTCTCGCCGACGGACAGCGGGTCGCGGGTCTCGGCGCGCCGGAGGGCAGCCCGCCGGGCTGGACCCTCTACGTCGCGGTGGAGGACGCCGCCGAGGCCGCGGAGGCGGTCGAGGAGGCCGGCGGGCAGGTCCTCCACGGTCCGGACGACGACGGGTCGGGCGGCCTCGTCGTCGTCGCGATCGACGCGGGCGGCGCGGCGTTCGGGCTGTGGGAGGCCGACGAGCACGCGCCCCCGCTGCACTGGGCGGAGGCCGCGTCGGCCGAGCCGGGGCAGACGAAGAGCTTCTACTCGGCGGTGCTCGGGTGGACGCACCGGCCGACCGACGAGCCCGGCACCAGCACGCTGCACCTCGAGGACTCCCCGGCGTTCGGGGCGGTCACGTTCGCCGGGGACGCGCTGCCGCACTGGCTGGTGCACTTCCCGGTCGCCGACGTCGACGCGGCCGGCGCGGCGGCGGAGGCCGCGGGCGGGGTCGTCGTCGGGAAGGACGCGCAGCGGGCGGTGCTCGAGGACCCCACCGGGGCCCGGTTCGCCGTCGTCAGGCGATGAGCTCGTCGAGCAGCAGGTAGATCAGGAAGCCCACGAAGAACCCGACCGACCCGAGCGCGGTCTCGCCCTGCTCGTGCGCCTCGACGAGCAGTTCCTCGGTGGCGAGGTACATGAAGGCGACGGCGCCGAAGGCGAGGACGCCCGCGAGCAGCGTGGGGGAGGCGGCGCCGAGCCAGAGCACCCCGATCGCGGTCCCGACCACGGTGAGCAGCGACAACGCCGTCGGGGCGACGGCGACGAGGGTGCGGGACGCGCCCCCGGCCATCGCGGCGGACAGGGACAGGCCGACGAACAGGTACTCGATGGCGAGCGCGATCGAGAGCAGCACGCCTGTCGTCGCACCCGCCGCGAAGCCCGCGCCCAGGACGACCCCGTCCACGGCGAAGTCGACCCCGGTCGCGACGGCCAGCCCCACGGGCAGCGTGGCCGCGCTCGGACGGGCCTCGAGGGCCTTGCCGGCGGCCCGGAAGCTGAACATCACCGCGATGCCGGCCGCGAACCCGGCGATCGCCACCCACGGCTCCTGGCGCAGCACCCCGGGCAGCAGCTCGATCGCCGCCGCGGCGAAGACCACACCGGCCGCGAAGTGCTGGATGCCGCTGGTCACCCGCCGCCCCGGCGGGCGGATCGCGGCCACCAGCCCGGACACGGCGGCCGCCGCGACGGGGATCAGCGAGAAGAGGACGGCGCGCGTCAGCACCCGGTCAGCGCCAGGACGGGAGCCAGAGCTCGGCGTTCCACCGGGCGGCGGTGATCGAGGCCCCGACGAGGATCGGCCACAGCCAGGCGAAGTTGGCCACGACGACCCCGACGTACAGCGCGACGACCATCCGCCCGGTGGAGCGCCGTTCGGGTCCGGCCGTGCGGCGGCCGAGGATCTCGCCGAGCACGAGGGTGAGCGCCAGGACCAGGAACGGGATCACCGGCGTCATGTAGAAGAAGTACATCTGCCGGTCGATGTCGGTGAACCACGGCAGGATGCCGGCGCCGTAGCCGACGAGCACCGCGGCGTAACGCCAGTCGCGCTGCGTGATCCAGCGCCAGAGGCCCCAGCCGAGGACCGGGAACGCGAGCCACCAGATCGCCGGGGTGCCGATCGCCATGACCGCGCCGACGCAGTCGTCGGAGCCGCAGCCGGCCGCGTTCGGCCCGGACTCGTAGTAGTAGAGCATCGGGCGCAGCCCCATCGGCCACGTCCACGGCTTGGACTCCCAGGGGTGCGGGTTGCCGCGCGGCGTGGAGAGCGTCGCGTGGAACTCCAGCACCTTGGAGGAGAAGTACGCCATCCCGCGGAACCAGTCGGGCAGCCACGACGGCAGCAGCGCGTACAGCCCGACGGCGTCGCCCTTGGCCTCGGCGACGTGCCGGTCGGTGCCGGTCTCCGAGGCGATCCACGGCAGCCAGCTCGCGAGGTAGACCAGGACCGGGATCGCGAGGAACGCCCACACCAGCGGCAGGACGTCGCGGACCAGGGCGCCCACCCACGGCCGCGCCACCCCGGACGCCCGCCGCGCGGCGACGTCGAACCCGACGACGAGCGCGCCGAGGAAGAGCACGTAGTAGAGCCCGGACCACTTGCTCGCCAGCGCGAGCCCGATGCACAGCCCGGCGACGAAGCGCCACCACCGGATCCCGAGGCGCGGGCCGAACGGGGTGTCGAGGATGCGGCCCTCGGCCACCACGGTGGCGAACCGGGCCCGCACGTCGTCGCGGTCGGCGAGGATCGCGGCGAACGCGCCCAGCACGAACACCGCCGGGTACACGTCGATCATCCCGACGCGGCCGGACACCTGGGAGAGGCCGTCGCAGATCAGCAGGACGCCCGCGACCCCGCCGAGCAGCGTCGAGCGGGTGAGCCGGCGCCCGATGCGGATGACGAGCAGGACGCAGACCGTCCCGGCGAGCGCGCTGACCACGCGCCAGCCCACCGGGTCGTACCCGAAGATCCACTGGCCGACCGCCATGAGCTGCTTCGACAGCGGCGGGTGCACCACGAGCTCGTAGCCCGGGTTGTCCTCGTACCCGCCGTTGCGCAGCACCTGCCAGGTCTGCGGCACGTAGTGCTTCTCGTCGAAAACGGGCGTGCCGTTGTCGCTCGGCCAGCCCAGGTTCCAGAGCCGCACCACGCCCGCGACCAGCGTCAGCGCGAGCGTCACCAGCCACCCGCGGAGGCGGTCGGTCGGCATCGGCCGGCCCAGGAGGCTCTCCACCCCGCGCGGCCCCGGCGCGAGCACACCACGCGGATCGGCGTTCCCGACGGCGGGTGTGGTCGGCTTCTCGAGCGTGCTGCCGGCCGTCACGGGAGCTGATCGTACGGCGCGCCGACGTCGATCCGAACCCGCGGGAACCGTGGGGCGCCGGGCGCCCGCCTCGGCATGATCAACGGCCCCTCAGCGGGCTCGTGGGGTCTCGACGAGCCCGCTGAGGGGCCGTTGATCACCAGCCGCTCGGCGAGGGCGCCTACCCTCGGGTCCGTGTCCGACGGTGTCCTCCTGCTCGCCGCGACTCCGCTCGGCCATCCCGACGACGCCTCGCAGCGGCTCCGGGACGCGCTCGCGACGGCGGACGTGGTCGCGGCCGAGGACACCCGGCGGCTCGGGCGGCTCACGGCGGCGCTGGGCGTGACCGTGGCCGGTCGGAAGGTCAGCTTCTACGAGGACGTCGAGCGCGCGCGCATCCCGCGGCTCGTCGAGGACCTGCAGGGCGGCGCGACGGTCCTCGTCGTCACCGACGCCGGCATGCCCGCGGTGTCCGACCCCGGCTACCGCCTGGTCGCGGCGGCCGTCGAGGCCGACGTGCCGGTGCGGTGCCTGCCCGGGCCGTCGGCGGTGCTCGCGGCGCTCGCCGTGTCGGGTCTGCCGACCGACCGGTTCTGCTTCGAGGGGTTCGCGCCGCGGCCCGAGGGTAAACGCCGCAGCTGGCTGGGCGAGCTCGCCGACGAGCCGCGCACCGTCGTCTTCTTCGAGTCGCCGCGGCGGCTCGGGGAGCTGCTCCGGATCGCGGTCGAGGTGCTCGGCCCCGACCGGCGGGCTGCCGTGTGCCGGGAGCTGACGAAGACCCACGAGGAGGTCCTGCGCGGCACGCTCGGCGAGCTCGCGACGTGGGCCGGGGGCGAGGTGCTGGGCGAGATCACCGTGGTCCTCGCCCCCGCCGTCCGGAAGGCCCCCGAGCCCGACGACCTCGCCGCGGAGGTCCTCGCCCGCGCCGAGGGCGGGCTGCGGCTCAAGGACGCGGCGAAGGAGGTCGGCACCGCCCACGGGGTGCCGACCAACGCCCTCTACGACAGCGCCCTGAGGCTCAGGGGACGATGACGAGCTTGCCGCTCACCGCACCGGTGCGGTTGTCCTCCTGGGCCTTCCCGACCTGCTCGAGCGGGTAGACGACCACCTCGGGTGCCCGCACCGTGCCCGCGGCCAGCAGCCCGACGAACTCCGCGAGGGCACCGTCGACGCCGCCGCCGGAGGAGAACGCGACACCCTGGGCGTCGGCGTCGGGGTGGGCGATGGTGACGACGCGGTCGGGCGAGCCGGCGAGCGCGACGAGGTCGGCGAGCGATCCCTTGCCCGCGGTGTCGAACACGGCGTCGACGCGGTCGGTGACGGCGCGGACGTGGTCGACGAGGTCGTCGCCGTAGACGACCGGGGTGGCGCCGAGCGCGCGGACGTCGTCCTGATGACGCTCGCTCGCGGTGCCGATGACCGTGATGCCGCGGGCGAGGGCGACCTGGGTGGCGACGATGCCCACCCCGCCGGACGCGCCGTGCACCAGCAGCACCTGACCGGGCGCGAGGCCCAGCCGCTCCAGCACCACGTAGGCGGTGGCGACGACGGTGGCGAGCGAGCCGGCGACCTCCCAGGGGAGCGCGCCGGGCTTCGCGACGAGCCCGGACGCGTCGGCGACGACCAGCTCGGCCTGCGCTCCGCCGTTCGTGCCGCCGAGCACCTCGTCCCCGACGCGGAAGGCCGTGACGCCCTCGCCGACCGCGTCGACGGTGCCCGCGACGTCGAAGCCGGGGACGACCGGCCGGCGCGGGGCGTCCTGACCGGGCGCGAAGGCGCCGGTGCGCAGCTTCCAGTCCGCGGGGTTCACCCCGGCGGCGCGGACCGCGAGCCGGACCTGGCCGGGACCCGGCTGCGGGTCCTCCCGCTCGACGACCTCGAGGACCTCCGGCCCGCCGTAGCGGGCGTACTGCGCGGCGCGGGATGTCATGTCGGGTGCAAACCGCGCCTGCCGCGGTTCATTCCAGGGTGCGCAGGGCCACCGTCGCGCCCAGCTCCCAGGCGGCCTCGCGGTCGGCGGTCGCGGGCGGACCCGTCGTCGTGACCGGTGCCGCGGCCTGCTCCCAGCTCAGCCCGCCGGTGATGCGCAGGACGTCGCGGACCGCGCCCGCCGTGTCGTCCCCGCCGTGCACGTAGAGCCCGAACGGCAGGCCCGCCGAGTCCTGCAGGGCGGGGTAGTAGATCTGGTCGAAGAAGTGCTTGAGCGCCCCCGACATCGTCCCGATGTTCGCGGGCGTCCCGAGCACGACGCCGTCGGCGGCGAGCAGGTCGGCCGCGCCCGCGGTGAGGGCCGGGCGGGTGACCACCTCGACGGTGCCCGGGAGCTCGTCGGTCCCCGCCCCGGCCAGGACGGCCTCGAGCAGCTCCTGGCAGGCCGGCGAGGGGGTGTGGTGGACGACGAGGAGCCGGGTCACGGCATGGCCGCCTCGACCAGCCCGCGCAGCAGCGCCCCCGTGCGGGCGGCCGCGGCGTGGACCGCGTCGAGCACGGCGAGGTGGTCGATCTTCTCGGCGGTCGTGCCCGCGGCGGGGTTGGAGACGAGCGCGATCCCGACGACGCGTGCCCCGGCCGCCCGGGCGGCGATCGTCTCCAGCACGGTCGACATGCCGACGAGGTCGGCGCCGAGGGTGCGCAGCATGCGGATCTCGGCCGGCGTCTCGAAGTGCGGGCCGACGAGGCCCGCGTAGACCCCCTCGACGAGCGTGGGGTCGAGCGCGCGGGCGGCCGCGCGGAGCTCCGGGTCGTAGGCGTCGGTGAGGTCGACGAACTGCGGGCCGACCAGGGGGGAGCGGGCGGTGAGGTTGAGGTGGTCGGAGATCAGCACCGGCTGGCCGACCGTGTACGACGGGTCGATCCCACCCGCCGCGTTCGTCAGGATCACCGTCGACGCGCCCGCCGCGCAGGCGGTGCGGACGGCGTGCACGGCCTGCGCCTCGCCGTGGCCCTCGTAGAGGTGCGTGCGGCCGAGCAGCACGAGCGCGTGCCCGCCCGCGACCGGCACCGAGCGCGCGATCCCCTTGTGGTCGGGTGCGCCGAGCGGGGTGAACCCGGGCAGGTCGGCGACGGGGATCTCGGCGTCCGGCGTCCCGACCCCGTCCGCGGCGGGGCTCCAGCCCGAGCCCAGGACGACGGCGACCTCGTGGCGGTCGATCCCGGTGCGGCGGGCGAGTTCGGCGGCGGCCTGCTCGGGGGTGCTCATCGGTCCCAGGACCCTAGTGGGACTCAGACCGGCGGGTCGAAGCTGTCCGCGACGGCGGCGAACTGGTCCGGCGCACCCCCCGGGGCGGCGCTCGGCGCGGTCATCCGCACGACCCAGAGGTCGCGGCCGGACGGGATCAACCGCGTCCAGGTGACCCGGTCGTCGACGGCGGCGCCCTGGCCGCTCTGCGTGCGGTACACGGTCTGCTGCACCGGCTCGCTCGCCCCCGAGCGGGCCGGCGAGACCTGCGTCAGCGGCTCGACCCGCACGCCGTCGGCGCCGACCCGCTCCGGCTCGGCCAGCAGCCGGGCGTAGTCCGCCACGGTCTGCGCGGGGTAGAACCCGACGAGCTTGTCGATGCGCAGCTCGCGGTTCGCGTCGTCCGAGACGTACCGCACGACGATGTCCCCGCCGGGCTGCTGCAGGCGGAACTGCTGCCAGGTGGCGGGGACCAGCGCGGTGAAGCCCATGCCGGTGCCGCTGTAGCGGGCGTTGTCGTCGGAGTGCACGACGAGCTGCTCGCCGTCGACGACCGGGCCGTCCGGCGCGAGCGAGATCGAGAACGGCGCCTGTCCGCCGACCAGCCGCGTCACCACGTAGCCGCCCACCAGCCCCGCGAGCGCCAGCAGGACGACGAGGGCCACCACCGCGATCCGCCGGCGCCGCTGCTGTTCCGGCGTGGGTCCGGTCGGGCGGGACGGGGCGAACGGCAGCGGACCCGGGTCGGACGCGAGCGCCTGCGGCCCGCCCGGACGGCGGGGACCGCCCGGGGCGTTCGGGTACGGCGGCCGGCGCGGCGGGTGCGCCGGGTTCGGCCAGGGACCCGGCGTGGTGGGACCCCGGCGCGGCGGCACGCGCGGGGTGACCATGGTCGTCTCGGCCGCCGACGGCGCGGGCACGGGCATGCCGCCGGATGGGGTCGACCGCGGCGTCCCGCCGGAGGGGGTCGTCGTGCGCGTCCCGCCCGGTGGGGTCCCGGTCCGTCCCGACGACGGGTCGGGCGGCGGCGCGCCGGTGGGCTTCGCGTCCGTGTCGCCGGCCTTGCCCTTCGCCGCGGCGGCCGCGGCGGCGGCCGCCGCCGTGCCTGCGACCAGCGTCGTCCGGCCGCCGTCGAGCCCGCCGGGGGCCTCGTCGGCGGTGGTCGTCCGGTCGGCGGGGGTGGCGGGGGTGGGCTCGCCGTCCTCCGCCTCCCCCTCCTCGTCGGCGCCGGCGGGCTCCGGGGCGATGGGCCCGGGGGCGGCGAGCTCCTCGGCCTCGGGCTGGTCGGTGTGCTCCGCGGCCGAGGCGTCGGTGTCCTCGGCGGCCGGGTCCTCGGTCGCCGCCGGGGCGTCCGCCTCCGCCGCCACCTCCCCGGAACCGGTGCCGGCGGCACCGGTCTCCGCGGGCTCCGGCGGGGTGGCGGCCTCCTCGGCCTCCTCGGCCTCCTCGGCCTCGGGGGTCGCCGGCTCCGGGGCGTCGGCCCCGGTCGGCGCGGCGCGCTCCCCCTCCGCCGCGGCTGACGTCGGCTCGGCGGGCTCCGCCTCCGCGGCGGGCGCGGCCCCGTCGCCGGGCTCCGCCTCCACCGCGGGCGCGGCCTCGTCGGCGGGCGCGGCCTCGTCGTTCGCGGCCTCGTCGGAGGCACCGTCCGACGACGCGTCCGACGTCTCGTCCGCGGCCGGTGCGTCCGGGGTCTCCGCCGCGCCGTCCGCGTCGTCGAGCCCGGCCGCGTCGTCGGGACCGACCTCCGGCGCAGCGGGGGAGTCGGCACCCCCCTCGGCGGCCTGCTCGGCGGGGCGTGACGACTCCGGCGCTGCTGCCGCCGCGCCCGCGACCGCCGCCGACCCGCCCGAGCCCGCCGACGCGTCGTCGGGGGAGCGACCGGGCGCCTGCAGGGGTGCGGTGCGCGGGGCGGCGCCCGGACGTTCCGGGGGCACCTGACCGTCGACGAGCGTGCCGCTGCGGCCGCGGGCGACGGGGATGAGACCGGAGTGGGCGTCGGGGTCGGGCCGCGCGGGCGGCGGGAGCCGGAACTCGGTGGTGGCGGGGGAGGGCGGCGACGAGAGGATCGGGCCCTCGGGGTCGGCCATGAGCGGGCGCAGCCGGCGGCGGACGGCCGGCAGCGGCATCCGCAGCGTCGGGTCCTTAACCATGAGCCCGCGGATCACGTCCTGGACGGGGCCCTGGCCGCCGGGGCGGGGGACGTCGCCGTGGACGACGGCGGAGACGGTGGAGACCGGGTCGCCGGCGTCGTAGGGCGGGCGGCCCTCGAGGCAGGCGTAGAGCGTGGCGCCGAGGCCCCAGAGGTCGGCCGGCGGACCGACGGCGCGGCCCATCGCGACCTCGGGCGCGATATAGGGCGGCGAGCCCAGGACGGTGCCGGTCTGGGTCATGGACGACTCGGCGGCGTTGCGCGCGATCCCGAAGTCCGTGAGCTTGATCTGGCCGTCGGTGCCGATGAGGACGTTGCCGGGCTTCACGTCGCGGTGGGTGATGCCGGCGCGGTGGGCGGTCATCAGCGCGGAGGCGACGGCGGAGCCGATCTCGGCGGTCTCGGACGGCGTGAGCGTGCCCCGCTCGCCGATGTAGGAGGCCAGGCTGCGCGAGGGCAGCAGCTCCATGACGACGTAGGGCTCGGCGTTGACCTCGACGACGTCGTAGAGGGTGACGACGTTGGGGTGGCTGAGCATCGCGGTGGCGCGCGCCTCGCGCAGCGTCCGCTCCCGCACGATGGCCCGTTCCGAGACCGGGACCAGGGAGAGCCGGACCTCCTTGACGGCCACCGGGCGGTGCAGGACCTCGTCGTAGGCCGACCACACCGTGCCCATCGCGCCGCGCCCGAGTTCGGAGTCGAGGCGGTACCGCCCGACCAGGCGGCGGGTGTCGGCGGGGCGGGGACTCACCCCTCCATGATGGCGTCCCCTCCGACCGTGGCCCCCGCCCCACCCGTCCGGCCGCGCACCGCGGCGACCCTCCGGGACGGACGGTGGTGCGCGACCGACCGCTCACGACCGCCGGGCCGCACGACCGACCGCTCGTCCCGTTTCCCGCTCGTCGACGGACCGCTGACCCGGTGACCTGCGAGAACCGTCCGCTCGTCTCGCGGGCGGAGGGAGACCTCCGCCACTGACAGCATCGTCGGGACCCCTCGGCGCCACCGCCTCGGACCGAGCTGAAGCGGCCGTTCGGGCGATGGATAGTGGTGGGCATCCGCCGCGGAGCGAGCCGCTCCGTGGCTCGAGGAGGTGGAGACGGTGACGCTGCTGCAGACCCGGCCGGACGACCCGAGTGTGGTGGACCTCGGGGCCGGCACCGGCCCGCAGTGGTTGGACGCCTGGCTCGCCGAGCACACCGCCGACGTCGTCGGCTGGCGCCGCGCGATCCACGCCCACCCCGAGCTGGCCCGCGCCGAGCGGATGACCACCGAGCTGTGCGCGAACGTGCTGCGCTCCGCCGGGCTACGGCCGCGTCTGCTGCCCGGCACCGGGCTGGTGTGCGACATCGGGTCCGGGCCGCGCACGATCGCGTTGCGCGCCGACATGGACGCCCTGCCGCTGCACGAGCAGTCCGACCTCCCGTTCGCCTCGCGCACGCCCGGCATCGCGCACATGTGCGGGCACGACGCCCACACCGCCGTCCTGCTCGGGGCGGGCGTCGCCCTCGCCTCCGTCGCCGACCGGCTGCCCGGGCGGGTCCGGCTGGTCTTCCAGCCCGCGGAGGAGGTGCAGCCGGGCGGGGCGCTCGAGGTCATCGCCGCCGACGGGCTCGCCGACGTCGACCGCATCTTCGCCCTGCACTGCGACCCGCGGCTCGAGGTCGGCCGCGTGGGCACGCGCGTCGGGCCGATCACCTCGGCCTGCGACATGCTCGAGCTGCGCCTCACCTCGCCGGGCGGGCACACGTCCCGGCCGCACCTGACGGCCGACCTCGTGCACGCGCTCGGCACCGTCATCACCGGCCTGCCGGACCTGCTGTCGCGCCGCATCGATCCGCGCTCGGGCACCGTGCTGGTGTGGGGTCAGGTCGACGCCGGGCACGCCGCGAACGCGGTGCCCGAGGTCGGCACGCTCTCCGGGACGCTGCGCACCGCCCAGCACCAGACGTGGAACGAGCTCGAGCCGCTGGTCCGCCAGCTCGTGACGGCGCTGCTCGCGCCCACCGGCGTCGGCTACGTGCTGGAGCACCGCCGCGGTGTGCCGCCCGTGGTCAACGACCCCGTGTCGGCCGACCTGCTGGCGCGGGCCGCCGAGCGGGCGGTCGGGCCGGGCGCGGCGACCGACACCGAGCAGTCGTCGGGCGGCGAGGACTTCGGCTGGTACCTCGAGCACGTGCCGGGCGCGATGGGCCGGCTAGGCGTCTGGTCCGGCGAGGGCCCGCAGTCCGACATCCACCAGCCCACCTTCCGGCTCGACGAGCGGGCGTTGCCGGTCGGCGTGCGGACCATGGTGCAGGCGGCGCTGCTGTCGCTGGAGGGCTGAGCACGGTCCCCGTGCCAGCAATGCGTCACTGCTTGCACCCAGTGACAGGAAAGGCGGCTTCGTCGCCCGGCCTGCCATACGCCGTCCGGGCGACGGGTCGCGGGGCCCGGCGAGGCTGTCGGTGGGGTGTTGCACGATGACTCCCGTGACCGCTCCCGCACCCGCGCAGCTGCCGCCCGTCCCGAGCCGCATCGCCTCCGAGCTGGAGGTCGGCGAGGGGCAGGTCCGGTCGGCGATCGAGCTGCTCGACGGCGGGGCCACGGTCCCGTTCGTCGCCCGGTACCGCAAGGAGGCCACGGGCGGGCTGGACGACGCCCAGCTGCGCACGCTGCACGAGCGCCTGGGCTACCTGCGCGAGCTCGAGGAGCGGCGCACGGCGGTCATCGACTCGGTGCGCGAGCAGGGCAAGCTCACCGACGAGCTGCACGCCCAGCTGCTCGGCGCGGAGACGAAGAGCCGGCTCGAGGACGTCTACCTGCCCTACAAGCCGAAGCGCCGGACGAAGGCGATGATCGCCCGGGAGGCCGGGCTCGAGCCGCTCGCCGACGGCCTGCTGGGCGACCCGACCGTCGAGCCGCGGGCCGCGGCCGCCGCGTTCGTCGACCCGGAGCGCGGCGTGGCCGACGCCGACGCCGCGCTCGAGGGGGCGCGGGCCATCCTCGTCGAGCGCCTCGCGGAGGACGCCGACCTGGTCGGTGAACTGCGCGAGCGGATGTGGACGCGCGGACGCCTCACCGCGGTGGTGCGCGAGGGCAAGGCCGACGACGCCGACGCGGCCAAGTTCTCCGACTACTTCGCCTTCGACGAGCCCTTCACCCGGCTCCCCTCGCACCGGATCCTCGCTCTCCTGCGCGGGGAGACCGAGGAGGTCCTCCAGCTCACCTTCGACCCGTGCTCGCACGACGACGACGGCGACACCTCCGCCTACGAGGGACGCATCGCCGCGGTCGCCGGGATCGCCGACCGCGGCCGCCCCGCCGACTCCTGGCTGCTCGGCGTCGCGCGCTGGGCCTGGCGCACCCGCATCTCGTCGCGTCTCGCCGTCGACCTGCGCGTCCGCCTGCGGGAGGTCGCCGAGGAGGGCGCGGTCGGCGTGTTCGCCGGCAACCTGCGCGACCTGCTGCTCGCCGCCCCGGCCGGCGCCCGGCCGACGATGGGCCTCGACCCGGGGCTGCGCACCGGGGTGAAGGTCGCCGTGGTCGACGGCACCGGCAAGGTCGTCGCGTACGACACGATCTACCCGCACGTGCCCCGCAACCAGTGGGACGCCTCGCTGGCCACCCTCGCGAAGCTGGCGGCCGAGCACCGGGTGGAACTGGTCGCGATCGGCAACGGCACCGCGAGCCGGGAGACGCACAAGCTCGCCGTCGAGCTCGCGAAGCTCCGGACCGGCCTGATCCCGGCGATGGTGTCCGAGGCCGGGGCGTCGGTCTACTCGGCGTCCGAGGAGGCGTCGAAGGAGCTGCCCGACCTCGACGTGTCCATCCGCGGCGCGGTCTCCATCGCGCGCCGCCTCCAGGACCCGCTCGCCGAGCTGGTCAAGATCGACCCGAAGTCGATCGGCGTCGGTCAGTACCAGCACGACGTGTCCGGCACGCTGCTGTCCCGGTCGCTCGACGGCGTCGTCGAGGACTGCGTGAACGCGGTCGGGGTCGACGTGAACACGGCCTCGGCGCCGCTGCTGCGTCGCGTGTCGGGCATCTCGAGCGGGCTCGCCACCACGATCGTCGGGTTCCGCGACGAGCACGGTCCGTTCGCGTCCCGGACGGCGCTCACCAAGGTGCCGCGCCTCGGCGCGAAGGCGTTCGAGCAGTGCGCGGGCTTCCTGCGCATCCCCGACGCCACCGACCCGCTCGACCGCTCGGGCGTCCATCCTGAGGCCTACCCGGTGGTGCGGCGGATCGTCGAGCGGACGGGCACCGACGTCGCCTCGCTGGTCGGCAACTCGTCGCTGCTCGGGCGTCTCGACCCGAAGGACTTCACCGACGACACGTTCGGCGTCCCCACCGTCACCGACATCATCGCCGAGCTCGACAAGCCGGGCCGGGACCCGCGCCCGGCCTTCGAGACGGCCACGTTCGCCGAGGGCGTCGAGAAGATCACCGACCTGAACCCCGGCATGGTCCTGGAGGGCGTCGTCACCAACGTCGCCGCCTTCGGGGCGTTCGTCGACGTCGGCGTGCACCAGGACGGGCTCGTGCACATCTCGGCGATGTCCAAGGAGTTCGTGTCCGACCCGCGCGCGGTCGTCGGTCCGGGTGACGTGGTGCGGGTGAAGGTGCTCGAGGTCGACGTGCCCCGCAAGCGCATCTCGCTGACGCTGCGGCTCGACGACGAGCCCGGGGCCGGCTCGGGCGGCAAGGGCGCCCGCGAGGCGGGCGCTCCCCGGGGTGGCCAGCAGCGGGGTGGTCAGCAGCGGGGTGGCTCGCCGGGCCGAGGTGGCCAACAGGGCCAGCAGCGCGGCGGGCAGGGCCAGCAGCGCGGCGGGCAGTCGAAGGGCCGCGGCAACGACCGCGACCGGCGGCCTGCTCCCGGCGGCGCCATGGCCGACGCCCTGCGCCGGGCGGGTTTCGACAAGTAGCCCGTCGCGCGGGGCGGGGCCGGCCGTCGTCCCGCGAGAGGCACGAAGGGCAGCTTCCGCGGCCCGGGAACCTGCCTCGTGTGCACCTCGCGGGCGGCCCCGGGGAGAGGTGCGTCCGCGAGAGGTACACAGCGCACGTTCCAGGGCCCGGCGACCTGCCTGGTGGACACCTCGCGAGGCCAGGAGCCCTACATCGAGGCGGAGCCGGGCCCCACGGAGCGGCAGGGTCGTTCGCGCAGCGCCTGGACGTAGTCGTCGGGAGCGCCCGCGGCCTCGGCCGCATCGGAGAGGACCCCGATGTAGCGCGCGGACGGCAGCCCGCCCTCGTAGGCGTCGAGCACGTAGACCCACGCCAGCTGCGGACCCTCCATGGTCTGCACCCGCAGGCGGAGCTTCTTGTGCATCCCGAGCTCACCGCCCTCCCAGCGGTCGAGCTGGTCGACGTCGAGGGGGCTGACGTCGTAGAGCACCACGAACACCCGCGACGACGGGTCCTCGACGACGGTGGAGAGCGCGCCCTCCCAGCCGAGGTCCTCGCCCCCGAACGTCAGCCGCCAGCCCTCGAGCCAGCCGGTGCCCGAGACAGGCGAGTGGGGCGCGCGTTGCATCATCTGCGCGGGATCCATGTTCGACCCGTACGCGGCGTAGAGCGGCACGGCGCACAGGGTAGCCAGGAGTGCGCCGTTCGTTGTCGACGGTCGAGCCGGAGGGCACACCGCGTCCGCTGAACGGGCACCCGACGCAACGGGCAGGATGGGACCTGTCCGGTCAACCCGGCAGCACCACCACGCAGCCACCACGCAGCAACACGGAGGGACGTCACACCCATGACGCGCATCGTGATCCTCGGCGGCGGACCCGCCGGGTACGAGGCCGCCCTGGTCGCCGCGCAGCACGAGGCCTCCGTCGTGCTGGTCGAGGAGGACAGCGTGGGCGGCTACTGCGTCGCCTACGACTGCGTCCCCTCCAAGACCTTCATCGCCTCGGCCGGCGTCCGTGCCGGGTTCCGGCGCAACGCCGACATGGGCATCGAGGTCGACGAGGACGAGGCGGTCGTCGATCTGCCGCGGGTCAACAGCCGGGTCAAGGGTCTCGCCCTCGCCCAGTCCGGCGACATCAAGGCGACGCTGCAGCGCGCCGGCGTCCGCGTGGTCGACGGCCGGGGCCGCTTCCGCGCCGCGTCCGGCAACAGCGCCACGCACGACATCGAGATCACCCCGTCGAACGGGTCGGCATCCGAGGTCGTCACCGCCGACGTCGCCCTGATCGCCACCGGCGCGTCGCCGCGGGTGCTGCCCGACGCGGTGCCCGACGGGAAGCGCATCCTCACCTGGCGCCAGCTCTACGACCTCCAGGAGCTGCCCGAGCACCTCGTCGTCGTCGGCTCCGGCGTCACCGGCGCCGAGTTCGTGTCCGCCTACGCCGAGCTCGGCGTCCCGGTCACGCTGATCTCCAGCCGCGACCGGGTGCTGCCGCACGAGGACCCGGACGCGGCGGCGACGTTGGAGGAGGTCTTCACCGAGCGCGGGGTCACCATCGAGCCCCGCTCGCGGGCCGACAAGGTCGTCGCCACCGCGGACGGCGTCCGCGTCACGCTCTCCGACGGCCGCGAGGTCACCGGGTCGCACGCGCTGATGACGGTCGGCTCGATCCCGAACACCGGCGACCTCGGGTGCGACGAGGTGGGGCTGGAGCTGCGCGAGTCCGGCCACATCACCGTCGACCGCGTGTCGCGGACCTCGGTGCCGGGCGTCTACGCCGCGGGCGACTGCACCGGGCTGCTGCCGCTCGCGTCGGTCGCGGCCATGCAGGGCCGGATCGCGATGTGGCACGCGCTGGGGGAGGGCGTCGCGCCGCTGCGGCTCAAGACCGTCGCGTCGGCGGTGTTCACCCGGCCCGAGGTGGCGACGGTCGGGATCGGGCACAAGCAGGTCGAGTCCGGGGAGTTCGCCGCCCGCGAGGTGCTCCTGCCACTCGGGACCAATCCGCGCGCCAAGATGCAGGGCCTCGACCGGGGCTTCGTCAAGATCTTCTGCCGGCCGGCCACCGGCGTCGTCATCGGCGGCGTGATCGTCGCCCCGGTGGCGAGCGAACTGGTGCTCCCGCTGGCGATGGCGGTGCAGAACAACCTCACGGTGGACGACCTCGCCCACACGTTCTCGATCTACCCGTCGCTCTCGGGCTCGGTGACCGAGGCGGGCCGTCGGCTCATGCAGCACGACGACCTGGATTAGAGGTGCGCTGCGCGCCTGTGAGTACTAATCCGTGCCGGAGCACGGATTAGTACTCACAGGGCCGTAGGCCACCTACGCCCAGTCGAAGGTGCGCGTGACGGCCTTCTTCCACTCCGCGTAGAGCCGGTCGCGCTCGCCCGGGTCCATGTTCGGCTCCCAGACCTTGTCCTGCGCCCAGTTGTCCCGGATGTCCTGCTCGGACCCCCAGAACCCGACCGCGAGGCCGGCCGCGTAGGCCGCGCCGAGCGCCGTCGTCTCCGAGACCACCGGGCGCACGACCTCGACGCCCAGCAGGTCGGCCTGGAACTGCATGAGCACCTCGTTGCCGACCATGCCGCCGTCGACCTTGAGCGTGGTCAGCGGCACGCCGGAGTCGGCGTTCATGGCGTCGATGACCTCGCGGGTCTGGAACGCCGTGGCCTCCAGCACCGCACGGGCGATGTGGCCCTTGTTGACGTAGCGCGTCAGGCCGACGATCACGCCGCGCGCGTCGGCGCGCCAGTACGGGGCGAACAGCCCGGAGAAGGCGGGGACCACGTAGGCCCCGCCGTTGTCCTCGACCGACTTCGCGAGGTCCTCGATCTCCGGCGCGGAGGCGATCATCCCGAGGTTGTCGCGCAGCCACTGCACCAGCGATCCGGTGACGGCGATCGAGCCCTCGAGCGCGTACACCTGCGGCTGGTCGCCGATCTTGTAGCAGACCGTGGTGAGCAGGCCGTTCTTCGACTCGACCTTCTCGGTGCCCGTGTTGAGCAGCACGAAGTTGCCGGTGCCGTAGGTGTTCTTGGCCTCGCCGACCGACAGGCAGGCCTGCCCGAAGGTCGCCGCCTGCTGGTCGCCGAGGATGCCGGAGACCGGGACGTCGCGGAACGTGCCGCGGGCGCGGATGTTGCCGTAGGTCTCCGACGACGACCGGATCTCCGGCAGCATCGCCATCGGCACCCCGATCTCCTCGCAGAGCTCCGGGTCCCACTCCAGGGTGTCGATGTTCATCAGCAGGGTGCGCGACGCGTTCGTCGGGTCGGTGACGTGCAGGCCGCCCTCGATGCCCCCGGTCGCGTTCCACAGCACCCAGGTGTCCATCGTCCCGAAGGCCAGCTCGCCGCGCTCCGCCCGCTCCCGGGCCCCCTCGACGTGGTCGAGGATCCAGCGTGCCTTCGGCCCGGCGAAGTACGTGGCGAGGGGCAGGCCGGTCTTCGCGCGGTAGCGCTCCGCGCCGCCGCCGAGCGCCCCGAGCTCGTCGCAGATGGCCTGGGTGCGGGTGTCCTGCCAGACGATCGCGTTGTAGATCGGCTCGCCGGTGGCCTTGTCCCAGACGACGGTGGTCTCGCGCTGGTTGGTGATCCCGACGGCCGCGATGCTCGACGCGTCGAGGTCGGCGCGGGCGAGGGCGCCGCCGCAGACCTGGCGCGTGTTGCCCCAGATCTCGGCCGCGTCGTGCTCCACCCAGCCGGCCTTCGGGAAGATCTGCTGGTGCTCGAGCTGGTCGACGGCGACGACCCGCCCGGAGTGGTCGAAGATCATGCATCGCGTGGACGTGGTGCCCTGGTCGATCGCCGCGACGTACTGGGTCATCGAGCGTGCTCCTGTTCTCCGGTCCGTGGGGGACGCGATCGTGTCAGCTGTAGGTGGGCACGACGAGGGACACGAGGGCCGCGAGCGCGGCGCCGAGGAACGGCCCGACGATCGGGACCCACGAGTAGCCCCAGTCGGCGGTGCCCTTGCCGGGGATCGGCAGGACGGCGTACGCCGCCCGGGGGCCGAGGTCACGGGCGGGGTTGATGGCGTAGCCGGTCGGCCCGCCGAGGGCCGCGCCGATCCCGACGACGAGCGCCGTGACGGCCGCGTAGTTGGCGGGGGAGTCGTAGGGCGCCTGCAGCAGGAAGAGCAGCAGCACGAACGTCGCGATCGTCTCGCTGACCAGGTTCCAGACCGGCTTCTTGATCGGCGGGTTGGTCGCGAAGATCCCGACGGTCTCCTCGTTGTGCTCCCGGTTGCCGTCGAACTGCAGCTTGTAGAGCAACCAGGCGAGCCCGGCGCCGACGAAGGCCCCGAGGAACTGCCCGATCAGGTAGAACGGCACGTCCGCCCACGGCGTCTTCCCGGCGATCGCGAGGCCGAGGGTGACCGCGGGGTTGATGTGTCCGCCGGTCGGGTTCGCGATGCTCGCGCCCGCGAAGACACCGACCCCCCAGCCGATGACGATCAGCACCCACGGTGCCGTGTCCCCGTCCTGGTTGGACCGCGGCAGGATCACGTTCGCGACCACGCCGACGCCGAACAGGAGCAGCGTGGCCGTTCCGAGGAACTCCCACAGGATGATCTCTCCGCCGCTGAGGACCGGAGTCACGTCGACCTCCCCCGTCGTGCCCTCGACGCAGCCCGGGTCGGCGTCGACGAGCGCGGCGGACGCTAGTCGCGCACGTCACATGTGTCTATGGTCTTGGATCGGGACGAAAGCGCTTTCCCGACGACGCCGCGCTCACCCTGCCGGGGCCGCGCGCGCGGGTAGCGTGGACGGTGCCGTCGCGGGGGACCCTGGGGGTGTTGCCGCAGGTGGCGACGGGGGAGTGCCCGTTGCACCGCACGGAGCAGAGGCCTGACACCGAACGTACGAGGAGGCCCGACGTGGCTGCCAAGTCCGCCGACAACGGTGCGAGCGAGCCCACGGCGGCCGCCACGCCCGAGGCCGAGTCGCTGGACGCCGTGACCGAGCCCGCGCGCCTCGGTCCCGGCGAGCGCGAGCGGTCATGGGACCGGCTGCAGAACGAACTGTTCGACGTCGTCGTCGTGGGGGGCGGCGTGGTCGGGGTGGGCGCCGCGCTGGACGCCGCGACCCGGGGCCTCTCGGTCGCCCTGGTCGAGGCCCGGGACCTCGCCGCGGGCACGTCCAGCCGGTCGTCGAAGCTGTTCCACGGCGGTCTGCGTTACCTCGAGCAGCTCGACTTCGGGCTGGTCCGCGAGGCGCTGTTCGAGCGCGAGCTGAACATGACGCGGCTGGCGCCGCACCTGATCAAGCCGGTGCCGTTCCTGTACCCGCTGACCCACCACGTGTGGGAGCGGCCGTACGTCACGGCCGGCATCACGCTCTACGACACGATGGGCGGCAAGAGCTCGCTGCCCAAGCAGAAGCAGCTGACCCGTTCGGGGGCGCTGCGGATGGCGCCGGCCCTCAAGCGGGACGCGCTGGTCGGGGCGGTGCGCTACTACGACGCGCAGGCCGACGACGCCCGCCACACGATGATGGTGGGTCGCACCGCCGCGCAGTACGGCGCCGTGGTGCGCACGTCGACGCAGGTCGTCGACTTCATCCACGAGGTGGACCGGATCGCCGGGGTGCGGGTCCGCGACGTCGAGACCGGACGCGAGACCGACGTCCGCGCCCACGTCGTCGTGAACTGCACCGGCGTGTGGACCGACCAGATGCAGCACGCCGCGGGCACCCGCGGCCGGTTCAAGGTGAACGCGTCGAAGGGCGTCCACTTCCTGGTCGCCCGGGACAAGATCCCCTCGGACGTGGGCATGATCCTGCGGACCGAGAAGTCCGTGCTGTTCGTCATCCCGTGGCGCAACCACTGGATCGTCGGCACCACCGACACGTCCTGGCGGCTCGACCTCGCCCACCCGGCCGCCACCCGGCACGACCTCGACTACCTGCTCGAGCACATCAACCGGGTGCTGGTGACGCCGCTGTCGCACGACGACATCGAGGGCGTCTACGCCGGGCTGCGGCCCCTGCTCGCGGGCGAGAGCGAGGAGACCTCGAAGCTCTCGCGCGAGCACGCCGTGTCGCGGGTGATGCCGGGCATGGTGTCGATCGCGGGTGGCAAGTACACGACCTACCGCGTGATGGCCAAGGACGCGCTCGACCTCGCCGTGCAGGACATCCCCGCCCGCGTGGCCCCGTCGATCACCGACCGGGTGCCGCTCATCGGCGCCGACGGCTACTTCGCGCTGGTCAACCAGGCCGAGCACATCGGGCGCACCTACGACCTGCACCCGCACCGCGTGCGGCACCTGCTCGACCGCTACGGCTCGCTGCTGCACGGCCTGCTCGCGATGACCGAGGACGACCCGTCGCTGCGCGAGCCCGTGCCGGGGTCCCCGGACTACCTGCGCGTGGAGATCGCGTACGCCGTCGCCTACGAGGGCGCGCTGCACCTCGACGACGTCCTCACCCGACGCACCCGCATCTCCATCGAGTACGCCCACCGCGGCATCGACTCGGCCGAGTCGGTGGCCGCCCAGATGGCGCCGCTGCTCGGGTGGAGCGCCGAGACCCGTGACGAGGAGGTCCGCTCCTACGTGGAGCGGGTCGAGGCGGAACGGCGCTCGCAGTCGGTGGAGTCCGACGAGGAGGCCGACAAGCTCCGTCTCGCGGCGCCCGACCCCCGGCGCGAGCAGCTCGCCCCGCTCGGCACGGGCTGAGCCCCGGCGCCACGCCGCGAGGGTGACGCCAGGCAGCTCACCGGGCCGGGGAGCGTGCCTGGTGTGAACCTCGCGGTCTCCGCCCATCAGGCAGAACGGCCCCCCACCCCAGTCGGGTGGGGGGCCGTTCGGCGTGTCGGGGATCAGCCGCGCAGCGGCGCCGGGGTCCGGGCGTCCTCGGCGAGCGGCTCGGAGCCGATGAGCTCCACGTCGTGGCGCAGCTCCGGCGTGTGGCGACCCGCCACCACCCGGTCGGCGCGCGGCGCGTGCCCCGGCGCGCTGATCACCACGAGCCACGCGCCCGAGCCCGGCAGCGACAGGTCGTACGACCCGCCCACCGTCTCGGCGCGGCCGTGCTGGACGCCGTGCTCGTCGACCAGCGTCACGATCGCCTCGCCGTCGCGGGACAGCACGACCCGGCCGACGACGCGATGCGTCCCCGTCGACGAGCCGTTCGAGGTCCCGTTCGACGACCCGTCGCCCCGCGCCGCCGCGACCGGCAGCGGACCCGTGGCCGGAGCGGTCTCGGCCCGCTCGTCCTCACGCGCCTCCGCGATCCCGGCGGCCGTGTCGGACGCATCGATCGCGCCCCCGGCGTCGGCCGGCTCCGCCCGGGGGTCGGCCTCCGGGGCGTCGGCCGCCGTCTCGACGTCGGACGTCCTCGGGAGCCGGCGCGGCAGGAAGAGCGACACGATCAGGGCGAGCACCCCGACGACACCGGCCGCCATGAAGCCCGTCCGCAGCCCCTGCGCGTCGGGGGAGCCGCCCGCCGTCGCCGAGGCGATCGCCGAGATCGTCACGAACGCGGCCGTGCCGAACGCCCCGGCGACCTGCTGGAGCGTCGCGAGGATCGCGCTGCCGTGGGAGTACAGCGGCCCGGGCAGGACCGCGAGCGACGACGTCATCAGCGGCGTCATCATCAGGCCGAGACCGGCCATCAGGACGACGTGGATGACGATGACCATCCACAGCGGCGACGTGGCCCCGAGCGAGGCGAAGCCCCACAGCGAGGCCGCCATCATCGCGGCGCCGGGGATGACGAGCGGGCGGGCCCCGAAGCGGTCGAACATGGCCCCGACCGGCCGGCCCAGCAGCCCGAGCACGAGACCGCCCGGCAGCACGGCGAGCCCGGTGACGAACGTGCCCTGGTTCAGCACCGTCTGCAGGTAGAGCGGCAGGAGGATCGCGGCCGCACCGAGCAGCGCCATGAACAGCAGCGCCGCGAGGATCAGCGACACCACGAAGGTGCGGTGCGTGAACGGCCGCAGGTCGAGCAGCGCCGCCTGCCGCTTCTGCAGGGCGAGCTGACGCAGCACGAACAGCACGAGGCTGACCGCGCCGATCACCAGCGGGATCCACGGCGCCACGTGCGGCCCGGAGCCGCCGGACTCCCCGATCGCGGAGAACCCGTACAGGATGCCGCCGAAGCCGACGGCCGAGAGCAGCACCGAGAGCACGTCGAGCGGGACCGACCGGGTCTGCGAGGGCAGCCGCATGAGGACGGCGCCCAGCAGGAGGGCCAGCACGGCCAGCGGCAGGACGATCCAGAACATCCACCGCCAGCCCAGCGACGCGAGCACCGCGCCGCCGATCGTCGGCCCGATGGCCGGCGCCACGGCGATGACGATCGAGATCGTGCCCATCATCGAGCCGCGCCGGTTCTCCGGCACGAGCCGCATCACCGACGTCATCAGCAGCGGGATGACCAGGGCGGTGCCGCACGCCTGCACCACGCGGCCCGTGAGCAGGACGCCGAAGCCGGGGGCCAGCGCGCTGATCAACGTGCCGAGGCTGAACAGGGTCAGCGAGGCGAGGAAGACCTGGCGCGGGGTGAAGCGCTCGAGCAGGAAGCCCGTCGTCGGGATGACGACGGCCATCGTGAGCAGGAACCCGCTGGTGAGCCACTGCACCGTGGTGGTGGAGACGCCGAGGTCCCGCGTGAGGTCGTTCAGCGCGACCGACAGGATCGTCTCGTTGAGGATCATGACGAACGCGGAGACGACGAGGACCGCGATCACCACCCCGGCGCGGGTGCTCCCGGGGTCGGGGGCGGACGGGTCGTCCGTCGCCGTCGGGGCGTCCGGTGTGGTCGGAGCCGTGGCCATGGGGTGACGCACCTTTCGGTGGGTGGAGCGAGGAGGCTGCGCTGACTCCAGAGAACCACGGACCCCTGACAACCTCCGACCGCTTTACGCCCGGACGGGGCGGGGGTCCGCCGTGGACCGAATTATCCGCCGTGTCGGTGGCCGAGGTACGCGAGGACCCCGATCGCCACCGGGACGAGCAGGAAGATCTGCGGGAACCGCAGACCGGTCACGAGGAACAGCACCAGCGCGATCGCCGGGGCGAGCGCCGAGAGCAGTCCCGCGTGCCGCCCCAGCCGGGCGCCGATCGGCGCCACCAGCTCCGGCAGGTCGTCGCGGGCCGCGGCGGCCGCCGGGGGCGGCGGAGGGGCGGCGGACCGCCCGCCCACCGGCACCGACCCGTCGTCGGGAACGGACCGGGGGAAGGCCGGGTGCGGGGCCGGGAGGTCGTCGAACAACCCGTCGAGCTCCGAGCGGAACCGCGCGGTCGAGGCGACGGCCGAGCGCTCGGCGTACTCGCCCGGCTCGAGCCGACCCTCGCGCAGGTGCTCGTCGAGCGCGGCCATCGCGAGCTCGCGCTCACGGTTGCCGATCCGCAGTTCGCCCACCCCGTCCAGGGTAGGCGGACCGCGACGATGTGGCTTTCCTGGCGCTGGGTGCAAGCAGTGACGCTTTGCTTGCACCGGGAACGGGGCTAGTCGGCGATCTCGCAGATCACCGCGCCCTGGTTGACCGACGCGCCCGCCTCGACCGACAGGCCGGTCACGGTGCCGCCCTTGTGCGCGGTCACGGGGTTCTCCATCTTCATCGCCTCGACGACGACGATCTGGTCGCCCGCGGAGACGGTGTCGCCCTCGGAGACCGCGACCTTCACGACGGTGCCCTGCATCGGCGAGGTCACGGCGTCGCCGGAGACCTTCGCGCCGCCGCCGGAGCGCTTGCGCGACTTCTTCTTCGTCGCCGGCGCGGCCGCGCCGCCGCCCCCGCCACCGATCGCGAGGTCACCGGGCAGGGACACCTCGAGGCGCTTGCCACCGACCTCGACGACGACGGTCTGCCGCGGCGCGACCTCGTCCTCGTCGTCGCCGGCCCCGTCGGCCACGTACGGCTCGACGGTGTTGTCCCACTCGGTCTCGATCCACCGGGTGTGCACGGTGAACGAGGACCCGCCCTCGGGCGCGGTGAACGCGGGGTCGGTGACGACGAGGCGGTGGAACGGGATGACCGTCGGGAGGCCCTCGACGACGATCTCGTCCAGGGCGCGCCGGGAACGCTCGAGGGCCTGCTGCCGGTCCTCGCCGGTGACGATCAGCTTGCCGACCATCGAGTCGAAGTTGCCGCCGATGACCGAGCCGTTCTCGACGCCGGCGTCCACGCGGACGCCCGGGCCGGAGGGGGCGACGAAGCGGGTGACGGTGCCCGGCGCCGGGAGGAAGCCGCGGCCGGCGTCCTCGCCGTTGAGCCGGAACTCGATCGAGTGCCCGCGCGGCTCCGGGTCCTGCTTGATCCGCAGCTCCTCGCCGTTGGCGATCCGGAACTGCTCGCGCACGAGGTCGAGGCCGGAGGTCTCCTCGGAGACCGGGTGCTCGACCTGCAGACGGGTGTTGACCTCGAGGAACGAGATCGTGCCGTCCTCGCCGACGAGGAACTCGACCGTGCCCGCACCGGAGTAGCCGGCCTCGAGGCAGATGTCGCGCGCGGAGGTGTGGATGCGCTTGCGCTGCTCGTCGGACAGGAACGGCGCGGGGGCCTCCTCGACGAGCTTCTGGTGGCGGCGCTGCAGCGAGCAGTCGCGGGTCCCGACGACGATGCAGTTGCCGTGCTGGTCGGCGAGCACCTGCGCCTCGACGTGGCGGGGCCGGTCGAGGTAGCGCTCGACGAACGACTCGCCGCGCCCGAACGCCGAGACGGCCTCGCGGACGGCGGCGTCGAACATGTCGGCGATCTCGTCGCGCTCACGGGCGACGCGCATGCCGCGCCCGCCGCCGCCGAACGCGGCCTTGATGGCCACCGGCAGGCCGTGCTCGTCGGCGAACGCGATGACCTCGTCGGCGTCGGCGACCGGGTCCTTGGTGCCGGGCACCAGCGGCGCCCCGGCGCGCTCGGCGATCTTGCGGGCGGTGACCTTGTCACCGAGGTCGCGGATGGCCTGCGGCGACGGCCCGATCCAGATCAGCCCGGCGTCGATCACGGCCTGGGCGAAGTCGGAGTTCTCCGAGAGGAACCCGTAGCCGGGGTGGATGCCGTTCGCGCCGGACTGCTTCGCGGCGTCGATGATCTTCTCGATGTTCAGGTAGGAGTCCGCGGCGGACTCCCCGCCCAGCCCGAACGCCTGGTCCGCGATCCGCACGTGCGGCGCGTCGCGGTCCGGGTCCGCGTACACCGCGACGCTCGTCAGGCCCGCGTCCTTGCACGCCCGCGCCACACGCACGGCGATCTCGCCTCGGTTGGCGATGAGCACGGTGTGCAGGGCGTCCTGCTGAGCCTGCGGAGCCATCGGAGGAGCCTCCCGGGGGACGGTCGCGTCGTTGCGGTGGTGGGGGTCGGGCGCAGTGTAGGGCTGCCGCGCACCGAAGATCGATCGAGTCGCACGGGAACGGTCCGGCGTGACCGTTCTCGGGGACTCTCCCGCACCTCACGGTCCCGCGACACCGCGTCGTGCGTGGTCATGGCCACAGCGACCGTCCCGACGACGGGTGCTGACCGGCGCGGCGCGCCCGGTCGCTACCGTCGTGTCCCGATGACCGAGCGCGGACGATGGTGGGGGCCCGCGGTGGCCGTGTGCGCGTCCGTCGCGGCGCTCGCCGGGACGGTGGCCGTGGTCGCGACGGCCGCGGGCGCGGACTCCGACGCCGCCCGCCGCGACGAGGCCCGCACGACGGCGTCCGGGGGCCCGGTCTCCCCGGTGGCCTCGCCCGCCGTCGCGACCCCGACCGCGCCGCCGGTGACCACGCGCCCCGGCCGCGTCGGCGATCCGACGCTCGGGGCCACGGTGGCCGCGGAGCCGGGCTGGACGACGGCCCGCGCCCAGGACCTGGTGCCCGTCACGCCGGGCCGGTTCCCGACCCTGCTGACGCTCGGCGGGGACGAGGCCCGCGCCGTCGTCCTCCTCGGTCGCCTCGACCCGGCCCGCGGGTTCGGCGAGGACGCCCTGGCCGACGAGGCCCGTCGACTCGTGGGGGCGTTCGCCGACGGGGTGCGCGGCGACCGGGACGGCCGGATCGCCACCGTCTCCGACGAGGCGTCCACCCTCGACGGGCGCGACGCGTTCACCTCGGTCCGTCGGGCGCCCGACGGCACGCTCGTGCGGGTGACCACCGTCGCCGGGTCCCGGGGCGAGCCGGGGCTGGTGCTGCTGGCGGTGGCGACGCCGGGCCGGACGCAGGCGGCCGACGCCACTGCGGCCGACCGCATCGTCCGGTCGCTGTCCGCCTCCGGCGCCGACGCGCCCGGCCGGGCGACCGCCCCGCCGGCCGCAGCCACCCCGGGCGCGCGGGTCAGCCCCTCGCCGGGGCCCGCCACAGGTCGCTGACCTCGACGCCGAGCTCGGCGAGCAGCCGCCGGACCAGCGGCAGGCTGATCCCGATGACGTTGGACGGGTCGCCCTGGATGCCCTCGACGAGCCACCCGCCGAGGCCGTCGAGGGTGAACGCGCCCGCCACCGCCAGCGGCTCGCCCGACGCGAGGTAGGCCTCGAGCTGGGCGGGGGTCGGCTCGGCGAAGGTCACGAACGTCGTCGCGTGCCCGGAGATCTCCGCCTCGACCCGGCCACCGCGCAGCCGCACGAGCGCGTGCCCGGTGACGAGCTCGCCGTGCCGGCCCGCCATCCGCTCCCACCGGGCCCGGGCGTTCTCCACCGTGTGCGGCTTGCCCACCAGCTCGCCGTCGATGTCGAGCATCGAGTCGCAGCCGATGACGACGACGTCGTCCTCCTCGGTCGGCACCTGCCCGGCCACCGCGCGTGCCTTCGCCAGCGCGAGCGCGGTGACCTTCTCGGCCGACGTCGCGTCGCCGAGCTGCGTGAGCAGGGCGTCCTCGTCGACCTCGGAGACGATGACGTCGGGGTCCACCCCCGCGGCGCGCAGCACACCGAGACGGGCGGGGGACGCGGAACCGAGCACGAGACGCACGGCCCGCGACCCTAGGGGCCGGGGCTCAGCGCGGCAGCGCCGGCGCCGACCGGCGAGTGAGCGAACGGCACTCTCGCAGCATCTATGTGCGCGAGAGTGCCGTTCGCTCGGTCAAGAGGGGCTCAGCGCGGCAGCGCCGACATCCGCCACGCGCCCGGCCCGGGCGAGAGCGGACGCCGGACGAGGGCCTCCCGCTCCGACCAGACGGAGCGGGGGCCGGAGTCCTGGGGAGCGGAACCCCCGCCGGACGCGGCCGCGAGCACGGCGGTCAGCGCGGCCACCTCCTCCGGCGAGGGATTGCCGCGGACGATGCGCAGGACGGGTCGGCGCGGCCCGTCGTCGGGAAGCTCCTCCTCCGTCACAGCGGGATGTTCCCGTGCTTCTTGGCCGGCAGCGTCTCGCGCTTCGTCGAGAACGAGCGCAGCGCGCGGGCGACGTAGCCGCGGGTCCACGACGGCGGGACCACCGCGTCGACGTAGCCGCGCTCGGCCGCGACGTACGGGTTGGCGAGGGTGTCCTCGTACTCCTGCTGCAGCTCCGCGCGGCGCGCCTCCACGTCGCCGCCCTCGTCGGAGACCTTCGTGAGCTCCTTGCGGTACAGGATGCTCACCGCGCCCGACGCACCGGTGACGGCGATCTGCGCGGTCGGCCACGCGAGGTTGAGGTCGGCGCCGAGGTGCTTGGAGCCCATGACGTCGTACGCGCCGCCGTAGGCCTTGCGGCAGATGACGGTGATCAGCGGGACGGTCGCCTCGGCGTACGCGTAGATCAGCTTCGCGCCGCGCCGGATGATGCCGTTGTACTCCTGGTCGGTTCCGGGCAGGAAGCCCGGCACGTCGACGAAGGTCACGACCGGCACGTTGAACGCGTCGCAGGTGCGCACGAAGCGCGCCGCCTTCTCGCTGGCGCCGATGTCGAGGCAACCGGCGAGCTGGGAGGGCTGGTTCGCGACGAAGCCGACCGGCCGGCCCTCGATGCGTCCGTAGCCCACGACGATGTTCGCCGCGTACAGCTCCTGGACCTCCAGGAACTCCTCGTCGTCGACGACGCGGCGGATGACCTCGCGGATGTCGTAGGGCTGGTTCGGGGAGTCCGGCACCAGCGCGTCGAGCTCGAGGTCGGCCTCCGACAGGTTCTCCTCGACGGCGCCCGACTCCTCGTCCGCGGGCAGGCGCGGCGGCTCGGAGAGGTTGTTCGACGGCAGGTAGCCCAGGAGCTCCTGCACGTAGGCGATCGCGTCGTCCTCGTCGGAAGCGAGGTAGTGCGCGTTGCCCGAGGTGGTGTTGTGGGTCCGGGCGCCGCCGAGGGTCTCGAACTCGACGTCCTCGCCGGTGACGGTCTTGATGACGTCCGGTCCGGTGATGAACATGAACGACGTCTCGTCGACCATCACCGTGAAGTCGGTGAGCGCGGGGGAGTACACCGCGCCGCCGGCCGCCGGGCCCATGACGAGCGAGATCTGCGGGACGACGCCCGAGGCGTGCGAGTTCCGGCGGAAGATCTCGCCGTAGAGCCCGAGCGCGACGACGCCCTCCTGGATGCGCGCGCCGCCGCCGTCGTTGATGCCGATCACGGGGCAGCCGATCTTCATGGCCACGTCCATAACCTTGACGATCTTCTCGCCGTAGACCTCGCCGAGCGCGCCGCCGAAGACGGTGGCGTCCTGGGAGAACACGCAGACCGGGCGGCCGTCGACGGTGCCCTGGCCGGTGACCACGCCGTCGCCGTAGGGGCGGTTCGCGTCCAGGCCGAAGTTCGTGGAGCGGTGGCGGGCCATCGCGTCGAACTCGAGGAAGCTGCCCTCGTCGAGCAGGAGGTCGATGCGCTCGCGGGCGGTCTTGCGGCCCTTCGCGTGCTGCCGCTCGACGGCCCGCTCCGAGCCGGCGTGGACGACGTCGTCCTGGCGCCGGTGCCAGTCCGCGAGCTTGCCGGCCGAGGTGTGGACGTCGGGTTCGTCCGCAGCCTCGTCGGGCTCGGGTGGCGGCTTCGTCGCGGCGGTCATGGGCCGGACCATAGCGAGGTCCACGGTGCTCCACCCACCGGTGCACAGGGGTGATGATGGGCACTGCTCTACCGTGCTCGGGATGATCCCGGGAGTGCAGGACGCCGCCGCCTGGAAGGCGTTGCAGACCACCGTCGTCGCACCGGTGGGGCCGTGGGCCCGCCTCGACGTGGTGGACGCCACGGGCTCGACGAACGCCGACCTGGCCGCCGCGGCCGCGCAGGGCGCCCCGGACCGCTCGGTCCTCGTGGCCCACCACCAGACGGCGGGCCGGGGGCGGCGGCAGCGGACGTGGGAGTCGGGCCCCGCGGAGGGCCTCACCTTCTCGCTGCTGCTGCGCCCCACCCCGGTGCCGCCGCAGCAGTGGGGCTGGGCGCCGCTGATCGCGGGCCTCGCGCTGGTGCTGGCGATGGAGGACTACCGCGCCCCGGCCTCCGTGGCGACGCTGGAGACCGGCCTGAAGTGGCCGAACGACCTGCTGCTCGGCCCCGACCAGCGCAAGGGCGCCGGCATCCTGTCCGAGGTCGTGCCGGGCGGCGACGCGGGCAACGCCCTCGTCGTCGGGATCGGGATCAACGTGTCGACGCCGGAGGCCGAGCTGCCCGAGGGCGGGACCTCGCTGCTCGCGCAGAGCGTCCGGCGGTCGCGGCCGGACGTGCTCGGCGACGTGCTCGCGGTGTTCGCCTCGCTCGAGGACGACTGGCGCGCGGCCCGCGGTGACGCGGCGCGCGCCGGGCTGCTCTCCGGCTACCGGCAGCGGTGTTCGACCCTCGGGCGCGAGGTCCGCGTGGCACTGCCCGGCGACCGCGAGCTGGTGGGCGTGGCCGAGGACGTCGACGACGACGGCCGGCTCGTGGTCCGCGGGCCCGACGGCAGCTCGACGACGGTCGCCGCGGGCGACGTCGTGCACGTGCGCCCGGTCTGAGCTCACCCGTCCGGGGTCCGCGCGCGGCGCGGGACCTCGAATCCCGCCCGCCGCGCGGATACGCTCGATCGGCGCACCGCCGGCGGGAGGGGGAGGTCCGTGGCGTACCCGGAGCGGCTCCTCGTGGCCGGCGAGCGGGTGGTGCGCCACGTCCGCCCGCACTGGCGGATGCTCGTCGTGCCCGCGCTGCTGCCGCCCCTCGTGGCGTTCGTGGGGGCCTGGCTGGTCGCCGTGGCCCGCCCGACGGCGTGGGCGACCGCCGTGCTGATCGCGGTCGGGGTGCTCGCGGTTGGGGTGCTCGGCTGGTTCTGCGTGGCGCCGGTCGCCCGCTGGCGCGCGACGCACTTCGTGGTCACCGACCGCCGGGTCCTGGTGCGCGAGGGCGTGTTCTCCCGCTCGGGCATCGTCGTCGTCGGGCGCAGCATCACCAGCGTCCGCACGGTGCGCGGCTGGCTGGACCGCCTCCTCGGGGCGGGCACGCTCGTCGTCGGGGTGGACGACACGCGCGAGCCGTGGCGCTTCGACGGCCTCGGCCGCGTCGAGCGCGTCGCCGCCGAGATCGAGCGGATGGCCGAGCGGCGCGGCGGGCTCGACCCCGACCGGTGGGGCACGTGGGACGACGACGATCCCGACGTCGACCTCGAGGAGCCGGACGACGACGAGGTCGGCGACGACCTCGACGACCTCGACGACGACGTCGTGGACGCCGAGTGGGACGACGAGCCCGAACCGGAGCGCTTCCCGCGGCTGAAGCGCCTGTCCGGCCGTCGTCGGGAACTCCCGGCCGGCCGCTGAGTCGCCCCTTCCCGAGCGAACGGCACTCTCGCGCACATAGATGTTGCGAGGGTGCCGTTCGCTCGGAACGGCGAGAACCCGACGGAACCGATCGGCGCCCGACACCGTCAGCACCCGTGTGAGAGTGGACGCGTTGCCGGGCTGGATCGAGGCGCTCGGGCTCGCCCCGGGCACCGTCGTCGTGGGGAACCCGGGCCGGGTGGACCGGGTGTGGTGCGTGCACCCGGGCCCGGAGCGGACGTGGGAGGTCTACTGGTTCGAGGGCGGCGAGCGGTACGCCTGGACACGGTTCGACGAGGAGTCGGCGGCCTGCTTCCACGTCGTCGGGCGGCTGGCGTGGACGCAGATGATGCGCGGCGCGCTCAGGGCCGGATGACGGCGAGCACCGCGTCGTGCAGGGCGCCGTTGGTCGACAGCGCCTCGCCGCCGTCGATCCGCGGGTGCCCGGAGAAGTCGGTCAGCCGGCCGCCGGCCTCGCGCACGACGACGGCGGGGGCGGCGAGGTCCCACGCACTCGCGCCGGGCTCGACGGCGGCGTCCAGCAGGCCCTCGGCGACGAGCATGTGGTGGTGGAAGTCGCCGAAGGCGCGGCTCTCCCAGGTGGCCTCGGTGAGGGCGAGCCAGCGGTCGCGGGTGCCGATCTCGCGCCAGTAGTCGAGGTCGGTGGTGGAGACGTAGGCGTCGGCGAGGTCGGTGATCCCGGAGACCGAGAGCGGTGCCGCCTCGATCCCGCGGGCGACGTCGGAGGTGAAGGCGCCCTGGCCGCGCGCCGCCCACCAGCGGCGGCCGAGGGCGGGGGCGCTGACCACCCCGACGACGGGTTCCCCGCCGCTCATCAGCGCCAGCAGCGTGGCGAACACGGGGACGCCGCGGGAGAAGTTCTTGGTGCCGTCGATGGGGTCGACGATCCAGTGCCGGGCGGCCGGGTCGGAGACCGAGGAACCGCGCTCCTCGCCGAGCACGGCGTCGTCGGGACGCTCGGCGGCGATGCGGCGCCGGACCTCGTCCTCGCAGGCGACGTCGGCGTCGGTGACCGGGGTGCGGTCGGGCTTGCGGTCGACCACCAGGTCGCTCGCGCGGAACCGGGAGAGGGTCACGCGGTCGGCGGCGTCGGCGATGCGACGGGCGAGGTCGAGGTCCCTGGCGAGGTCAGTGGTCACGGCGGTCATCCTGCCGGGGACCTGTCCCACACGGATCGCGCACCGGGCGGTCTACGCTGGTCGTTCATGACCACGGTGCTCCTCGTCGAGGACGATGCGGCGATCGCCGGACCGCTGTCCCGGGCCCTGACCCGCGAGGGCTACGAGGTGGACGTGGTGGACGACGGTCCGTCCGCCGTGACCCGTGCCGGCGAGGGCGAGGTCGACCTCATGGTGCTCGACCTCGGGCTGCCCGGCATGGACGGCCTGGAGGTCTGCCGCCGGGTGCGCGCCGGGAAGCCCGACCTGCCGGTGCTGATGCTCACCGCCCGCACCGACGAGGTCGACTTCGTGGTCGGGCTCGACGCCGGCGCGGACGACTACGTCGGCAAGCCCTTCCGGCTGGCCGAGCTGCTCGCCCGGGTGCGCGCGCTGCTGCGCCGCCGGGCCCCGGAGATCCTCGACGCGGGCGGGGTGCGGATGGAGCCGTCGGCGCGCCGCGTGCTCGTGGACGGGGTGGAGGTAGGGCTCGCCAACAAGGAGTTCGAGCTGCTGCGGGTGCTGCTGGCGCACGCCGGCCAGGTCGTGTCGCGCGAGGAGATCCTCCGCGAGGTGTGGAACGACCCGGAGATGAAGACCTCCAAGACCCTCGACATGCACATGTCGTGGCTGCGCCGCAAGCTCGGCGACACCGACGGCGGCCCCTCGGGCGGCAAGCGCATCTCGACGGTCCGCGGGGTCGGGTTCCGCTTCAACACGTAAGCCATGCGGCGCCGCATCCTCGTCTCGACGCTGTTGGTCGTCGCGATCACCGTCACCGTGCTCGGCGGCCCGCTGGCGCTGACGACGTGGCGGCTCGTGGAGGACTTCACCCACGCCGACCTCGCCGGGCGGCTGCGTCAGGTGGTGGCCACCCTCGATTCGCAGCTGCAGTCCGACCGGCCGGTGGACCTGTCCGCGGTGGCGATCGCGGTGCCGCCGGGCGGGTCGCTGGTGGTCCGCACGCCGCGGGGGACGAGCGCGATCGGCGACACCACCGATCCCGACCAGGTCGCCGAGAGCGCCTCGTTCGGCATCAACGGCTCGGCCGTCATCGCCGAGCCGGCC
Organism: Actinomycetospora sp. CA-084318; assembly: GCF_050955885.1. Taxonomy (NCBI): domain Bacteria; kingdom Bacillati; phylum Actinomycetota; class Actinomycetes; order Pseudonocardiales; family Pseudonocardiaceae; genus Actinomycetospora; species Actinomycetospora sp. CA-084318. Next base: position 4,885,912 of record NZ_CP192098.1, on the reverse strand, counting down.
GCCGAGATGCGGTCGCGGCAGCTGCAGGCGACCGCGCTCGTGCTGACGGCGATCGTGCTGTCGGTGGCGGTCGGGGCGGTCGTCGCGACCCTCACGGCCCGCCGCCTCGCCGACCCCCTGCAACAGGTCGCGGGGCGGGCGGCCCGCCTCGGTGCGGGCGACTTCCGGCAGGCGCCGCTGCGCCACGGGATCCCCGAGCTCGACCGCGTCGCCGACGTGCTCGACTCCTCGGCGGTCGCCCTCGCGGAGCTCGTGCAGCGCGAGCGGGATCTCGTCGGCGACGTCTCCCACCAGCTCCGGAGCCGCCTCACCGCCCTGCAGCTGCGTCTCGACGAGCTCTCCTCGCACCCCGACCCGGAAGTCTCGGCGGAGGGCGGGGCGGCGCTGGAGCAGGCCGAACGCCTCGCCGAGGTGCTCGACGAGCTGCTGAACTCCGCGCGGGCGGCCCGGGCGGCGAGCGCGTCCCCGCTGGAGCTCGACGGGGAGCTCGCCGCGGTCGCCGCCGAGTGGCACGACGCGGCGTCCGGGCAGGGCCGCGCGCTGCGCGTGCGGGTGGCCGACGGGCTCGTCGCGCGGGCCACGTCCGCGCGGCTGCGCGAGGCGCTCGGCGTGCTCGTGGACAACGCCCTGCGGCACGGGGCCGGCACGATCACGATCGCCGCGCGGCACTCCGACCACGACACGATCGTCGTCGAGGTCTCCGACAACGGCGACGGGGTGCCCTCGGAGCTGGCGCCGCACGTGTTCGACCGCGGGGTGTCCGGCTCGGCGTCCACCGGCGTCGGGCTCGCGCTCGCCCGGGCGCTCGTGGAGGCCGACGGTGGGCGCCTGGAGCTGGCGCGGACGAAGCCCGCCGTGTTCGCGCTGTTCCTGCCGGTGCCGCGGACCGACCAGGTGGTCGCCTCGCCCCGTCCGCTGCCTGCGACGGGCCCGCGCTGACGGTGCTCAACCCCAGTGGCAGCGAAGCGTCGTTGCTGTCACTGGCTGACAGCAACGACGCTTCGCTGCCACGTGGGGGCAGGGTCAGCCCGCGAGCGCCGTCGGGAAGACCCAGCGACGGAACGCCCACCAGCGGAAGGCCATGGCGAGCAGGGTCCCGACGATCTGCGCGCTCACGAGGTCGGCGACCTGCTCGGTGAACGCGGAGACCGCGGGCGTCGCGAGGTCGAGGACGTAGCGCGAGACGCCCAGCGGCGCGGCGTTGATCGCGAGCGCGGCCCCGCTGACGACGAAGTACAGGACCGCTTCCCGACGACGCGCGAGGCCGCCCCGGGCGCGGAAGGACCACTCGCGGTTCGCGACGTAGCCGACGAGCGTGGCCACGAGCACGGCCAGGATCTTCGCGGTGACCGGCTTGGGCTCGAGGACCGTGCTCTTGAGCAGCAGGAAGACGCCGGTGTCGACGACGAAGGTGCTCGCGCCGACGAGGGCGAACCGCACCAGCTCGCCGTGCCGGTGCCACGCCGCACTCAGGCGGGACACCGTGGCGGAACTCATCGCGGACGAGTCTAGGACGTGCGGCGCGGAGGGCCCCGGGGGATCGACAGCAGGAGAAGGCAAGCTTAGGCTCACCTCAGTCACGATCGAGGGAGGACGCGATGTCGCTGCGGCTGCCGGTGGGTGAGGTGACCGCCCTGCTCGGGCCGGGCCTGGTCCGTCGCCGGGTGATGGCGGCGCTCGACGACGCCTGCGTCCCCGGCACGGTGCGGCTGACGGCCGCGAAGGACGAGTCCGCGCTCGCGCGGCGCGCCACCGTGGCCTCGGCGGCCGGGGCGGCCGTGGTGCTCGCCGACCGGCTGACCGACGGCCTCGAGGCGGCCGAGCGTCGGACGGTGCTCGCCGGCCTCCGCGACCTGGCCGCGGCGGGTGCCGCCGTCCTCGTGGACGACGTCGACCCGGTCGCGACGGTCGCGGTGGCGGACGGGGCGCTGCGGGCCGACCGGACCGGCGCCCTCGTCCTGGAGCGTCTCGACGAGGCCTACTTGGCCTCGTAGGTCAGGCAGTCGGCGACGTCGGCGCCCTGGCCGCCGATCTCGACCGACGAGGCGGTGCACTCGAGTTTGTCGTTGAACCTGCACTCGGAGCGGTGGCAGGCACCGACGAGGCCGCCCTGGTCGACGCCGCCGCGGAACGAGATCTCCACGAACGTGCCGCAGGCGGAGCCGCCCACGGTGATGGCGCCGGCGTGGCACGAGGAGTTCTCGTTGTACGAACAGCTCGTGGCGGCGCAGGACTGGACGGTCGGCAACTCGCGCATCGAAGTCATGCCGTCAGGATGTCCGGATCGCCGGGTCCTCAACAGCAAGCGAAGGCTCCACTCACCTCGGCGCGTCGTCGTCGTCCCGATGCGCTGACCTGGGACGACGCCGATCGATGCGGCGGGGCGACCGCTCGGGGCGCCCATGATCGGGACTCATGTCACCGGATCGGGCCATCGTCCGGGTCGCCGTGACCAAGGCGTGCCTGACCTTCGCCCGTTCGGCCCTTGCTCCCGCGCTCACCCGCCGTTCACCGGCCCGGCAGACTGACACGCCGTGCGTATCGGCCTGACCGTCCTGCCCGAGCACCCGCGCGACGAGGCGACCCGGCGCTGGCGGGCCGTCGAGGAGCTCGGGTTCGCCACCGGCTGGACCTACGACCACCTCGGCTGGCGCACGCTGGTCGACGGGCCCTGGTACGGGGCGGTGCCCACCCTCTCGTCGGCCGCGATGGTCACCGAGCGGATCGAGATCGGCCCCTTCGTCGTCAGCCCGAACGTGCGCTCGCCCGTCCCGTTCGCCCGCGACGTGATCACGCTCGACGAGCTCTCCCGGGGCCGGTTCACGGCGGCGCTCGGCGCGGGCACCCCGCGGGGCTACGACACCGAGGTGCTGGGCCTGCCGCGTCCGGCGAGCCGGCTGGCGCGGTTCGAGGAGTTCACGGTGCTGCTCGACCGGTTGCTCACCGAGGAGCGGGTCACGCACCACGGCGAGTACTACACCGCGGTCGAGGCCCGCAACGCGCCCGGCTGCGTCCAGCGGCCGCGGGTGCCGTTCGTCCTCGCCGCCGACGGACCACGCACCGTCGACCTCGCCGCCCGGCTCGGCGAGGGGTGGGTGACCACGGGGCGCGGCGGCGACGACCTCGACGCCTGGTGGCGCGGCGTCGCGGACCTCGTCACGGCCTACGACGAGGCCCGCGCGCGGGCCGGGCACGGCTCGGCGTCGGGAAGGCGCATCCTCAACACCGACGGCGCCCCGGTCTACCCGCTCTCCTCGGCGGGCCTGGTCGACGACGTGGTGGGCCGGGCGGGCGAGCTCGGCTTCACCGACGTCGCCGTCGCCTGGCCCCGCCGGGAGGGCGTCTTCGCGGGCGACGAGGACGTGCTGACCGCGATCAGCCCTTCGTCGCCACCACGAGGGAGCTCTGGCCGTTGAGGCGCTGGGTCAGCGGGTCGAGCGTGCGGCCGTAGGACTTGGCGACCTCGGTGGCCACGAACGATTCGGTGGTCCAGCCCCGGGAGCGCAGCGTCGCGGCGGGATCCGGGCGCTCGTCGGTGTGGATCAGCTCCTGCATGTCCACCCCCATCGTCGCGGCGACACGACGGAACGAGGGGTCGGAGAGCTGCTGCCCGATGTTGGTGAAGTCCTCGATCGCCCACTCCGAGCCCGGCGCCGACAGGTCGTCGATCGCGTCCACCAGTGCGGACTGTGCCTCGGCCGGCAGGTAGGGCAGGAGGCCCTCGGTGAGCCACGCGGTGGGCGTCGACCGGTCGAAGCCGGCCGCCGCGAGCGCGGCGGGCCAGTCGTCGCGGAGGTCGGCGAGCACGGTGCGGCGGTCGCAGCGGGGAACCGCCCCCTCCTGCTCGAGTACCGCGTCCTTGAACTCGATCATCTTCGCCTGGTCCACCTCGTAGACCACGGTGCCCGCGGGCCAGTCGAGGCGCTGGGCGCGGGTGTCGAGCCCGGAGGCGAGGACGACGACCTGGCGCAGACCCCGCTCCGTGGCCCCGGCGAAGAACTCGTCGAAGAACCGCGTCCGGGTCCCCATGTAGCCCGACATCATCTGCCAGAGCTGGTCCTCGGAGTCGTCGGTCGGCTCGGTCGGCCGGGTCGCGAGGGGCTGCGGCGGGTTCGCGGCGTGGACGAAGGCCTCGGCGTACGGGTCGGAGATCAGCCCGTCCGGCCGGTGCGTGTCGACGGCCCGCCCCGCCGCCACCACGAGCGCCGTCAGACCCACGCTCGACACCACGTCCCACTGCTCGAAACGGCTGGTCGTCACGTCCGCCTCCTCAACTCGATTGTTAGCGTCAACAATCAGCATGTGCGGGACCCCGGGTCCCGCACAAGCGCAGCGTGAGAGGTCCGACACCCTCCGTGCCCGTACGGCATCCGGGCGTGGTTCGTGCTAGACGACGGCGCATGACGATCGGCGCGGGCCGGGCCCGCCAGGAGCAGGTCTACCGGGACGGCGTCTCGGGGTCCCGGCCCCGGGTCCCGACGACGGTGGGGGAGCTCGAGCGACGCGGTCGGCGCGCGATGTCGCGCCGGGCCGACGCCTACGTCACCGGCGGCGCGGGCGCGGAGGCCACCGTGCGCGCCAACCGGGCGGCGTTCGAGCGGTGGCAGACGGTGCCTCGCGTCCTGCGCGACGTGGGGTCCCGGGACCTGTCGACCGAGCTCTTCGGACGCCGCCTGGAGCACCCGCTGCTGCTCGCCCCGATCGGTGCGCTCGACCTCGTGCGGCGCGGCGCCGACCTCGCCGTCGCCCGCGGGGCCGCCGCCGCGGGCGTCCCGATGATCGTCAGCAACCAGGCCGGCACGGCGATGGAGTCGCTCGCCGGGATCGGACGGCGGTGGTTCCAGCTCTACTGGTCGACCTCCGACGAGCTGGTCGACAGCTTCCTGGCGCGGGCCGAGGCGAGCGGGTGCGAGGCCGTCGTCGTCACCCTCGACACCACGATGCTCGGCTGGCGCCCGCGCGACCTCGACCTGGGGCACCTCCCGTTCAGCCGCGGCCTCGGGATCGCGCAGTACACCTCCGACCCGGTGTTCTCCCGGCTCGCGCGGGAACGGGCGGCCGCGTCACGCTCGGGCCCGTCGCCGCGGATCACCCCGGTCGCGGTGCGCACGTTCGCCGAGATCACCCGCAACTTCCCGGGGTCGACGCTGGAGAACCTGCGCTCCCCGGTCCCGCGGGCCGCCGTCGAGACCTTCCTCGACGTCTACTCGCGCCCGCACCTGAGCTGGGCCGACGTCGCGACCCTCCGGTCACGGACCTCCCTGCCGGTGGTGCTCAAGGGCGTCCTGCATCCCGACGACGCCCGTCGCGCGGTCGACGCCGGCGTCGACGCGGTGCTCGTGTCCAACCACGGCGGACGGCAGGTGGACCACGCGATCGCGGCACTGGACGCGCTGCCCGGGGTGGTGGAGGCCGTCGCCGACCGGCTGCCCGTGCTGCTCGACTCGGGGGTCCGCACCGGGGCCGACGCGGCCGTCGCGCTGGCCCTGGGGGCCCGGGCGGTCTGCCTCGGCCGGCCGTTCGTCTGGGGGCTGGCGCTGGCCGGCGCGGACGGGGTCGCGCAGGTCGTCGCCGACGTCCTCGCCGAGCTCGACCTGACCGTCGGGCTCGCCGGTGCCTCGTCCGCGGCGGAGCTCGAGGTGCAGCGGCGCTACTGAGGTCCCTCGACCGCGAGGGGGCGCCGGGTGACCGAGACCCCGCCCATCATCGCGAAGCCGGTGACCCTGATGCGCGGACCGCCCGTGCCGGAGGGCGCGCCCGCCTGGTCGGAGAAGCCGCCCATGAACCCGACGCCCGTGACCTCGACGACGGTGTCCGGGTCGACCACGACCTCGCACCCGCCCATCAGCGCGAACGCCTGCACGGTGACGTCGACCCCGACCCCGCGCAGGTCGACGTTCGCGCCGCCCATCACGGACACGACCTGCAGCGTCAGCCCTCGCGTGTCCAGGTTCGCGTGGCGCAGGTCGAGACTCGTCCCGCCCATGACGCTCACGGCCCGGTGGGTGAGCCCCGGCGTCCACGTCCCCGACCGGTCCGCGCCGCTCATCACGGCGACCGACCCGCTGGAGTCCGGACGCTCCGTCCCGACGACGGGCCGCGCGGGTCGCGCGGTCGGCTCCGGGAGCGGCGCCAGGTCCGCCGTGATCGGCGCCAGCTCGTGGCGGAAGGTGGCGGCGTACGCGGCCCGCTGCCGCTCGTCGCCCTCGACCATCGTGAGGCGACCGTCGCCGACCGCGCGCCGGACGAGATCGGCCACCTGCTCGCGCTCCGCGTCCGAGGCGCGGACGGCCGGGGTCGGGTCGTTCATGCCGCGCAGCCTCCCGCGTCGCCGCCGTGTTGTCAGCCGTGGCCCACGGCTGACGTCCGGTGTCAGCAGGACGCCACGCTCGATGGCCGGCGTGGGTGGCCGATCCGTCGCACTGGACGCGTCGGAGGAGCCATCGGCGCGTGCCGGCCGGGACGGTCCGGGGGACGACCATGGTCAGTGCAGCAGGACGTCGAGGACGGGTTCGAGAAGGCCGCGCCGCGGCGTGCGGTCGGTGACCACCTCGAGGTCGAGGACGTCCAGGTCGACGACGGGGCCGTCCGCGGTGAGCCGGCTCCCGTCCGTGCCCCAGTGCCCGGAGGAGACCGTTCCCGACGACGGGACGGTGGTCGTCGGTCGGCTCGGGGCGCGCCCGGACCCGCCGGAGCTGCCCGACCCCGAACTGCCCGACCCCGAACTGCCCGACCCGGAGCTGTCCGACCCGGAGCTACGGGACCCCGAGCTGCCGACCCCGACGACCCGGTGCCCGTCGAGGCCCGGCCGCCGGACCCGGTGGCACCGGTCCCCGGCCCGGTCGTGTCCGGCACGCCCGGCCCACCCGGGGACGGTGACACGGGAGCCGGCACCGATCCGTCGTCGGGAACGGGAACGGGAACTGGAACGGGGACCGGGACGGGCGGGGCGACCGGCACCGACCCGACGTCGGGGAGCAGCGGCGGCCCGGCGACCGGGGTCCCGGGGCCGAGCGTGGTCAGGGCCGTGGCGGTCGCGAGACCGAGCCCGGCGAGGCCGACGACCGCAGCCCCGAGGCGCCGGGCCCGCGGGATCTCCGCGGAGCGGGTGAGGCCGCCGAGGGCGCCGAGCACGCCGACGACCCCGGTGCCCGCGACGACGAGTTCCGCGGTCCCCGGCACCCACACCCCCTGGCGGGCGGCCAGGTAGCCGGCGAGGGCCGCGCCGAGCACCAGGGGTGCGATCGCGGTGCGCACGATGCCGGAGTTGACCTCGCGCAGCTCGGCGGCGAGGGCGCGGCAGTCGGCGCACTCGCGCAGGTGCTCCTCGACCTTCGCGGCGTCGCGTTTCGAGAGCCCGCCGCGGGTCCAGGCGCCGAGCTTCTCCTCGGTCTCGCGGTGCCGGCGGTCCTTCGGCGGGGCGCCGGGTCCACCGCCCGCGAGGTGTTCCTGCAGGTAGGCCTGGCGCAGCCCCTCCCGGGCGCGGTAGCCGAGGGCGGAGACGGCGTTGGGTGTCAGACCGAACAGCGGGGCGATGTCGGCGGGGGAGTCGCCCTCGACCTCGAGGTGCCAGAGGACGGCCTGCCAGCGCTCGGGGAGGGTCGCGAAGGCGCGGGCGGCCAGTGAGCGCTCGAGGCCGGCGACGGCGGGGTCGGCGAACGGGACGACCGTCCGCTCCGGGTCGACGCCGATGACCTCGCCCATGTCCTCGGTGAGGTCGAGCCGGCGTTCGGCGCGGGTGCGGTCGTAGGCGAGGTGGCGCAGCGAGGTGAGCAGGTACGCGCGGAACGCCTCGGTGGGCCCGCCGCCGGCGCGCAGGATCTCGAGCAGGCGGGCGAAGGCGGCGGAGACGAGGTCGTCGGCGTCGGCGGGGGAGCGGGCGAGCTGCCGGGCGAGGGCGCGGGCGGCGTCACGGTGGCGGTCGTAGAGGGTGCCGAACGCGACCGTGGACTCGGTGTCGGCGGGGCGGCCGCGGATGACGGCGAGCAGGTCGGCGTCACTGGGTCCGGGCAGCGCGGAACCCGACGCGGCACCGCCGACCTCGGCCATCCGGACACACCTCCCCCCTCGCCGACGAGTCTGCGGGCGGTTCGGGGAGGATCCCGGCAGTGTCACCGTCACGGATGACCGTCTCGCGCGTCGCCAGGGGGAGCGGTCGGCGATCGACACGGTCGGTCACGCCGCCCGACACGACGGCGGAGGCGCGGGAGCAGTGGAGGTACGTGGCATGACGCTCGCGGACGAGCGGACGGACGAGGTCGTCGACACCCCCGCCGTGGGTGCCGATCCCGCCCCCCTCGCCCGTGGCGCCGGGGTGGGACGTTCCGGACCCGCGCACGACGCCCTGAAGGAACGCTGGTTCGCGTGCAGCAACGCGCTCGGGTGGTCCGTGGCGAGCGAGTGGCCCGACCCCGCCGTCGACGACGTGTGCGACGTGGTCCTCTCCGGCCGGGTCGGTCCGCCGCTGGAGCAGGCGCTCACCCGCTGGGCGGGCGCGCGGGCCGCGGCCGGCATCGGGCTCGACGAGACCCTCTCCGACCTGGCGGCGCTGCACACCGCGGTCAGCGGCGCCCTGGGCGACCTCGGGGAACGACGACGCCTGGGGCTGCCGGGCGCCGAGGGGTCGCGGCTGGTGCGCGTGGTGTCGCTGGGCTGGACCGACGTGGCCTGCGGCGACCTGACCGACGCGGCGGCGCTCGACCCGCTCTCCGGGCTGGCCAGCGCCCGCTACCTGCGCACCCGCCTCGCCGAGGTCTACCGGGAGGCCCGCGCGCACGGGACCTCGGTGAGCGAGCGGACCGCGCTCGTCGTCGTGACCCTGCAGGTGGCCGGGTGGTCGCGCGTGGCCCCGCTGACCGTGGCCGGGGACGCCGCGGCGGTGGTGTTCGACGCCGGGGAGACGATCGCGGTGGTCGGCCGGTCCACGGTCGTCGTGCTCGCGCCGCGGGAGGGTCTGGCGGGGCGCGTCCGGGTCCTGCGCGGTCTGCTCGCCCGGCGGCTGGCGGGCGCCTCCGGGGTGCTCGGGGCCCCCAGCGCGCGGATCGTCGCGCTCCCCGCCGCGATCGACGGGGTCGGTGACGTGCTCGCGAAGCTGCGCGACGCCGAGCCCGCGGTGCCGCGGCGGGACCGGATCCTCGGGTTCGACGTGCCCGTGATCGCCCCGGAGCACGACGCCGACTAGGTTCTCCGCCCGTGGAGGAGCGCACCGGCCTGCCCGTCGTCGCCATGGTCGGCGGCGGTCAGCTCGCCCGCATGACCCACCAGGCGGCGATCTCCCTCGGGCAGACGCTGCGCGTGCTGGCGACCTCGCCCGACGAGGCCGCGGCGATGGTGACGCCCGACGTCCGCATCGGTGACCACCGGGACCTCGAGGCGCTGCGGGCGGTCGCGGTCGGCGCGGAGGCGCTGACCTTCGACCACGAGCACGTCCCGGGCGAGCTGCTGACGACGCTCGTCGCCGAGGGCGTGACGGTGCACCCGGGCCCGGAGGCCCTGCTCCACGCCCAGGACAAGCTCGTCATGCGACGACGCCTGGCCGAGCTCGGCGAGCCGGTCCCGGCCTTCGCGCCGGTGACCTCGGCCGCGGAGCTGGAGACCTTCGCCGGCGAGCACGGCTGGCCGGTGGTCCTCAAGGCCGCGCGCGGCGGCTACGACGGCCGGGGCGTGTGGGTGGTCGACTCCGCCGACGAGGCCCGGCCGCTGGTCGCCGAACTCCTCGAGGCGGGCACGCCGCTGCTCGTCGAGGAGAAGGTGGAGCTGGCGCGGGAGCTCGCCGTCGTGCTGGCGCGTTCGCCGTTCGGGCAGGCCGCCGTGTACCCGGCGGTCGAGACCGTCCAGTCCGACGGCATCAACACCGAGGTCCTCGCGCCCGCGCCCGGCCTGTCCGAGGACACCGCGGAGGAGATCGAGGAGCTGGCGATCCGCATCGCCGCCGCGACCGGCGTGGTCGGCCTGCTCGCCGTCGAGCTGTTCGAGACCCCCTCCGGCCGGGTGCTGGTCAACGAGCTCGCGATGCGCCCCCACAACTCGGCGCACTGGTCGATGGACGGCGCGGTCACCGGGCAGTTCGAGCAGCACCTGCGCGCGGTGCTCGACTATCCGCTCGGGTCGACCGCGACGCTGCGCCCGGCGTGCGTGATGGCGAACGTCCTCGGCGGCGACCCGGTCCCGACGACCGGTCCCGACGAGCGGCTGCACCACACCCTCGCCCGGTTCCCGGAGGCGCGGGTGCACCTGTACGGCAAGGGTGAGCGCCCGGGGCGCAAGCTCGGGCACGTGACGATCACCGGTGACGACATGGCCGAGGTCCGCCGGCGCGCCCGGCTGGCCGCCGACCACCTCGCCACCGGTGTCTGGACCGACGGATGGAGTGCGCACTAGATGTCCGGCTCGGAACTGGTCCCCGGTCAGGCGGTCGCGACGACGGATGCGTCGTCCCAGGTTTCTGACGCGCGGCTGCCCCCGCTGGTCGGCATCGTCATGGGGTCGGACTCCGACTGGCCGACGATGCAGGCGGCGGCCGCCGCCCTCGACGAGTTCGGCGTCCCGTGGGAGGCGCGGGTGCTCTCGGCGCACCGCACGCCGCGGGCGATGCTGGAGTGGTCCGAGACGGCCGCGTCGCGCGGGCTGCGCGTGGTGGTCGCCGGCGCAGGCGGGGCGGCGCACCTGCCCGGCATGGTCGCCGCGGCCACGGTGCTGCCGGTGATCGGCGTGCCGGTCCCGCTCAAGCACCTGGACGGCATGGACTCCCTGCTCTCCATCGTGCAGATGCCCGCGGGTGTGCCGGTGGCGACGGTGTCGATCGGCGGCGCCCGCAACGGCGGCCTCCTGGCCGTGCGCATCCTCGCGGCCGCCGACGCCGGGCTCGCCGCGCGGATGGCCGACTTCCAGGCCGACCTGCGCACCTCGGTGGCGGGCAAGGACGAGGCCGTGCGGAAGCTGGGTCCGGCTTCCTGAGGGCGATCCCCTCCCTGGGTGGCAGCGAAGCGTCGTTGCTGGCGTCCAGTGACAGCTGTGCCGCATCGTCGATCGGACACAGCGACACTAGCCGAGCCGGACCCTGACGTGTCTCGCGCCTACCGTGGTCGGAGTGGACCTCAGGATCTTCACCGAGCCCCAGCAGGGTGCGACCTACGGCGACCTGCTCCGGGTCGCCCGCACCGCGGAGGACGCGGGCTACGACGCGTTCTTCCGCTCCGACCATTACCGCGCCATGGGCGGCGCCTCCGGCGAGCCGGGCCCCACGGACGCCTGGACCACGCTCTCCGCGCTCGCCGTGCAGACCGAGCGCATCCGGCTGGGCACGCTCGTCACGTCCGCGACCTTCCGGCTGCCCGGGCCGCTCGCGATCCAGGTCGCGCAGGCCGACGAGATGTCGGGCGGGCGGGTCGAGCTCGGGCTCGGCGCCGGGTGGTTCGAGGCCGAGCACAGCGGCTACGGCATCCCGTTCCCGTCGACCGGCGAGCGGTTCGACCGGCTGGCCGAACAGCTCGCCATCGTCACCGGCCTCTGGTCGACCCCGGCGGGGGAGACCTTCTCGTTCGAGGGCGAGCACTACACGGTGACGGATTCACCGGCGCTGCCGAAGCCGGTCCAGCGGCCGCTCCCGGTGATCGTCGGCGGGACCGGGCCCCGTCGCACGCCGGCCCTGGCGGCCCGCCACGCCACGGAGTTCAACGTGCCCTTCTCGCCGCTGGAGAAGGCGGCCACGCAGTTCGAGCGGGTCGCCGCGGCGTGCACCGAGGCCGGTCGTGATCCGGCGGACCTGATCCGGTCGTTCGCCCACACGCTCGTGCTCGGCCGCGACGAGGCCGCCGTGACCCGGCGGGCCCAGGCGCTGGGGATCGACGGCGACCAGCTCGCCGACAACCCGCTGGCGGGGACACCCGCGCAGATCGTCGACGCCCTCGGCACCTGGCGGGAGCGCACCGGCGCCGACCGCGTCTACGTCCAGGTGCTCGACCTGGCCGACCTCGACGCGATCGAGCTCGTCGCCGCGGAGGTGGCGCCCCAGCTGGGGTAGAGCACGCGGTGGGCCCCGCACGCGCAGCGTTGGTAGCGCACGGGGCCCTCGCTCGTCGGATGGCTCGAGGTGGTCGTCCAGCGGTGGCTCGCGGTCATGTCCCCGAGCGTGCTGTCATGGTCTTGTGCACCTCAACCCTTACGGGCGTGACGCGGTCCTCCTCGCGGCGGACCTGGCGAACGACCCGCCGTCGGGGCGCCGGGACCTGGTCGACCGCTGCCGCGACGCCGGCCTCGTCGTCGACGCCACGGCGGAGGACGACCTCGAACGCACGCGTGACCTGCTCGACCGGTGGGTGTGCATCGTCGACGCGCCCGGTCCCGCGGAGCGCGCGGCGCTCACCAACGACCTGCTGGCCGAGTTCTGCGGCCACCCCCGGCTGACCGACCACGCCGACGATGGCTACCACCTGCACTTCCGCGACGCCGACCTCCCGGTCGGGCGGGTGCTGTGCTCGCTGGTCGCGATGGGGACGGCGCTGCACCTGGCCGGGCGCGGGATGCACCGGCTCGGCCGGTGCGCGGTCGAGGGCTGCGACCGCGTCTTCGCCGACGTCTCGCGGACCGGGCGGCAGCGCTACTGCTCCACCGCCTGCGCCAACCGCGACGCGGTGCGTCGGCACCGCTCGCGAGAGCCATCCCACGAACGATAGGACGTCCAACCATTTGGGCGTACCGTCTGTCACGAGCACGTTTCGGTTGGGAGGAGTTCGCGGTGAACCCGGAGTTCGACGTCTACGACCTGGGTGAGGAGCGGGCCGCGCTGCGCGAGGCCATCCGAGCCCTGAGCGAGAAGGAGATCGCGCCGTTCGCGGCGGAGGTCGACCAGCAGGCCCGGTTCCCGCAGGAGGCCCGGGAGGCGCTGACCGCCTCCGGCTTCCACGCCATCCACATCCCGGAGCAGTACTCCGGTGAGGGCGCGGACTCGATCGTGGCCTGCATGGTCATCGAGGAGGTCGCGCGGGTCGACGCGTCGGCCTCGCTGATCCCGGCGGTGAACAAGCTCGGCTCGATGCCGATCATCCTGTCCGGCTCCGAGGAGCTGAAGCAGGAGGTGCTGCCCACCATCGCGAGCGGGCAGTCGATGATCAGCTACGCGCTGTCCGAGCGCGAGGCCGGCTCCGACACCGTCTCGATGCGCACCCGCGCGCAGCAGGACGGCGACGACTGGGTCCTCAACGGCACCAAGTGCTGGATCACCAACGGCGGCGTGTCCGACTGGTACACCGTCATGGCCAAGACCGACCCCGACAAGGGCGCCAACGGCATCTCCGCCTTCGTGGTCCACAAGGACGACCCCGGTTTCTCGGTCGGCCCGAAGGAGCACAAGCTCGGCATCAAGGGCTCGCCCACCACCGAGATCTACTTCGAGAACTGCCGGGTCCCCGGGAGCCGGATCATCGGCGAGCCCGGCACCGGTCTGAAGACCGCGTTCGCCACCCTCGACCACACCCGCCCGACCATCGGCGCGCAGGCCGTGGGCATCGCCCAGGGTGCGCTCGACGCGGCCGTGGCGTACGTCAAGGACCGCAAGCAGTTCGGCAAGGCGGTCGCCGAGTTCCAGGGCGTCCAGTTCATGCTCGCCGACATGGCGATGAAGATCGAGGCCGCCCGCCACCTCGTCTACGTCGCCGCCGCCAAGGCCGAGCGCGGCGAGAAGAACATCGGGCTCGTCGCCTCCGCGTCGAAGTGCTTCGCGTCGGACGTCGCGATGGAGGTGACGACGGACGCCGTGCAGCTGTTCGGCGGCGCCGGCTACACCACCGACTTCCCGGTCGAGCGCATGATGCGCGACGCCAAGATCACCCAGATCTACGAGGGCACGAACCAGATCCAGCGCATGGTCATGGGCCGCCAGGTCCTGCGCGGCTGAGCTACAACCGCCCGCTGACCTTCTCGGCCCCGGCCCGCCGGTCGAGGGCCGAGAGGTCGGCGTGGCGCACCTGGACGAGCGACCCGCCGGCCGCCAGGACGGCGAGCAGACCGTCGACCAGGCCGCCTTCGGCCGCCACGGGCCAGTCGGCCGTGGACAGCAGCCGCGTGTCGGCGTCGTAGCCGAGCGCCGCGGCTCGTCGTCGGGACAGGTCCACCACCGCGTCCACGGTCGCGTCGCCGAGCGCCGGCGCGCTCCCGGCGACCGGGTCCGGCGTGAAGTGGTCCCCGTGCATCCGGACCTCGCTCGCGTAGTCGACCGCGTCGCCCGGCAGGTCCGCGAGCGGACGCCCGAAGGCGTCCAGCGAGAAGCCGACGACCAGGTCCGCGGTCGCGCCGAGGTGCTCGGCGTCGACCAGGGCCACCGCCACGTCGTCGGCGTCGGCGGGGACGACCTGCGCCCCGCACCACCACGCCCCGAGCAGCGCGACGGCCTTCTGCCAGTGCGCCGGCAGCGCCACCGACACCCGCGTCCCGGGCTCGACGTCGCACTCGTCGCGGAGCAGGTTCGCGGTCTTGGCCACCCAGTTCGCCAGGGTCTCGCCGGAGAACTCGAGCCGCTCGCCGGTCGCGTCGTCGTAGAACGTGATGAGCGGACGGCGGGCGTCGGCGGCGAGGACGGGGGCCAGCAGGGCGTCGGTGACGGTCATCGGGCGGCGAGCCTAGCCGGTGGGACCGACCGGGCTCAGTTGACGCAGGGGATGCCGTCCGCCGTGATCGGCGGCTGCGGGGGAGGCGGCGGCGCGCTGTCCGCGCTGTCCGACGGCGCGACCACGGCGCCCGGGCCCCGGTAGTCCGACGCCAGCAGCACCTGGACCCCGCTCGGCGGCACCGAGGCGTCGGGACGGGTGGGCAGCCCGCCCAGCGCCCGGGCGACCACCCCGGCCCCGGCGTCGCCGCCCGGGCCGAAGAGGACCGCGGAGCTCGGCGCGGTCTGGTCGGCGTTGCCCGAGCGCAGCTGCGTGTAGCCCTGCGCCCCGAGGATCTGCACCACCCGGGCGGCGGCGCCGCCGGTGCCGGAGGCGTTGCGGACGTCCACCGGAATCTGCGCAGGCGCCGGTCCGGTGGGCACCACGGGGGCGTCCTCGGGGCCGATCGCATCGGAGACGAACCGCTTGACCTCGCTCTCGTCCACCTTGAGCGCGTCCCCGGACGTGGTGCTGATCCCGCCCTCGGTGGGGATCGTCATGAAGGTGACCGAGCCGCCGCTGACGCCCTGCATCTGCTGGGCGAAGCCGAGCAGGTCCCAGTCGCCGTCGAGGACGACCGACTGCTTCACGGCCTCGAGCAGCCGGCTCAGCGTGATCGGGTCGGCGAGGGTGCCGGCCGAGAGCACCTTGTGCGAGAGCCCGGCGAGGAACGCCTGCTGGCGGCGCACCCGGTCCAGGTCGCCGAGCGGCAGGCCGTGTCGCTGGCGGACGAACGCGAGGGCGTCGTGCCCCGACACCGACCGCGGTCCGGCGGCGAAGTGCGCGCCGGAGAAGTCGTCGTCCACCGCGTTCTTGAGACAGACGTCGACGCCGCCGATCGCGTTGGTGAGGTTGAAGAAGCCGAGGAGGTTGATCTCGGCGTAGTGGTCGACGCTGATCCCGGTGAGCTCCTGGACGGTCTCGACCAGGGCGGCGCGACCCGCCTCCGAGGAGCGCACGTCGACGTCGCGGGGATCGGCGTCGCCCTCGGAGACCAGCTGCTGCGCCATCGCGGCCTTCGCGCCCGGGTAGACCGAGTTGAGCTTCCCCTTGCCCGACGACCACGGCAGCCCCACGTAGCTGTCCCGGGGCAGCGAGAAGGCGACCGCGCGGCTGCCGTCGTTCGGCACCCGGACCAGGATCATCGAGTCGGTGTTCAGCTCCCCGTCGGCCGAGCCGGCGTCGAGCTGGGCGAGCACGCTGCGGGGGAGCGGGTTGCCCTGCGCGTCGTTCCGGCTGTCGGTCCCGACGAGCAGGATGTCGGTGGCGCCGTCGGCGGCGGTGCCCTTCTTCGAGAGGGCACCCGACGTCGCGAAGCTGCCCGAGAGCGCGGCCCAGGCGGTGCCGCTCACGGCGAGGATCAGCACGGACATCACGGTCACGACGACGCGCAGCATGCGCCACGGCCGCCGCCGGGGGCCGTCGGGCGGCGGCGGTCCGGGCCGCGGCGGGGCCGGACGCGGCGGGGAGGGTCGGGACGGCGGGCCGGACGGGCGGGGCGGACCCTCGCGCAACGTCACCGACGACGGAGGACGGCCCATCCCGGCCGGGGCGCCACGCCCGGCGGGCCCGGCGCCGGCGCCCGAGGGGCGCAGCTCGCGGAGGTCGCTGCGACGCAGCCGGGCGGAGGCGCCCCCGGGCGGCTGCGGAGCTCCCCGCGGAGGCTCACGGCGGCGGTCGGCGTCCGCCGGCCCCGCCCCGGGCCGCCCTGCGGACGGGCCGAACCGCCGCGCGGGATCGCGACGAGGACGGCCACGGTCGTCGTCCACGTGGCGCCTCCCCTCACGGTCTGAAGTCAGCGGCGGTTCTCGGTGTCTGTCACGACGGGGCTCGGCGGTGCGGCCCCCTGAGACATCGTCGTCCCGGTCGACCGGCTCAAGGGCAGGCTAGACGGCCTCACCCGAGTTTCTCGGGCACCACCCGTTCGGACCCGCCGCGGCGCGTCGGAGGATGACACAGCATCACCCGGCCGTGCGGGCCGGGATCGATCTTCGGAGGCTGCGCGTGCGGTGGATGGTGACGGGAGCGGGCGGAGCCCTCGGGACGGACCTCGTCCGGGTGCTGACCGCGAGCGGTGAGCGGTTCCGCGCGTTCGTGCGCGCCGATCTCGACATCACCGACGCCGAGGCGGTGGACGCGGCCGTCGGCGACTGGGCCGGTGGGGTCGACGAGCCGGCGGTCCTGCTCAACGCGGCCGCCTTCACCGCCGTCGACCTCGCCGAGACCGACGCGGACGCCACCCGCGCCGCCCACGCGGTGAACGCCGACGCCCCCGGTCTGCTCGCCGCGGCGTGCGCCCGGCACGGCGCCCGTCTCGTGCACGTCTCCACCGACTACGTCTTCGACGGCCGCGGGCCCGCCGGCCGTCCCGGTGCGGGCTACGAGCCCGACGACCCCACCGGCGCCCGCAGTGTCTACGGCCGGACGAAGGAGCTGGGCGAGCAGCGCGTGCGGGACGCCCTCGAGGCCCACCACGTCGTCCGCACCGCCTGGGTCTACGGCGACACCGGCAGCAACTTCGTCGCGACGATGGCGCGGCTGGCCGGCCAGCGCGACACCCTCGACGTCGTCGACGACCAGCACGGGTCCCCGACGTGGTCGGCCGACCTGGCCGAGGCGCTCGTGGCGCTGGGTCGCTCGGACGCGCCCGCCGGGACCCTGCACGCGACGGGCGGCGGCGCCACCACCTGGTGCGGGTTCGCCCGCGCCGTCTTCGAGGAACTGGGCGCGGACCCGCACCGCGTCCACGGCTGCACCACCGAGCAGTTCCCCCGGCCCGCCCCGCGGCCGGCCTGGTCGGTGCTGTCCCCGGACTCGTGGGCCGCCGCCGGACTCGCGCCGCTGCGCGACTGGCGCGACGCGCTGCACGCCGCCGTCGAGCGCCACCCGGGGCTGCTCGGCCGCTGACGGGACCGGACGGCCCGTCCGGCGCACACCCGTCGTCCGCACGATCGTCCGGGACCGGACCGAAGATTTTTCCGGGCATGTCGGCGACGAGCCGTCACCTCCCGGCGCCCGGCGCGTTCACGACGTATGGCGTTGGAGACGGTGCTGCTCGCCCTGCTCGGCGTGGTCGCGGTCTGGCTCGTGATCGACGCGGGCCGGGAACGCCACCGCCTGCGGGCCCGCATGGACCGCGCCACCCGTCGGGCGGCCACGCCGCCCCCGCTGCCGGTCGCGCCGCCCGTCCGCGCCGTCCGGCCCGCCCCGAACACCGGCGGGCTCGGCCCCGGGTCCTGGCAGTACTGGCCGGTCGCGCTCCCGGCCTCCGACGAGACCCGGCGGTAGACCCACCTCCGGGGACGCCTCCACCCCCGGCGAGGATGGGTGCATGCCCTACGGAGACGAGCTCGCCGTCGTCGTCGTGACCTACTCGCCGGGCGTTTCGCTCCCCGCGTTCCTGGACTCGCTGGCCGGGGCGACGACCCGCCGTCCCACCGTGGTCCTCGCCGACAACGGCTCCACCGACGGCGTCCCCGAGGCGGCGGCCGCCGCCGGGCGGGCGCAGCTGCTGCCCATGGGCGAGAACCTCGGCTACGGCGCGGCGGCGAACCGCGCGGTCGCGGGCCTGCCGGGCGAGGTCGGCTGGGTGCTGGTGTCCAACCCCGACATCGTGCTGGGCCCGGACTCGCTGGACCGGCTCCTCGTGGCGGCCGGGCGCTGGCCCCGGGCGGGGTCGCTCGGTCCGCTCATCCGCACCGACGGCGAGGTCTACCCGTCGGCGCGCCTCGTGCCGTCGCTCGGTCGCGGGGTGGGGCACGCCGTGTTCGGCACGGTGTGGCCCGCCAACCCGTGGACCCGCTCCTACCGGCAGGAGGGCTCGGTCGCCGAGCGGACCGCCGGATGGCTCTCCGGCTCCTGCCTGCTGCTGCGGCGCGAGGCGTGGGAATCGGTCGACGGGTTCGACCCGCGCTTCTTCATGTACTTCGAGGACGTCGACCTCGGCGACCGGCTCGGCCGCGCCGGCTGGCTCAACGTCTACGTGCCGGAGGCCGAGGTGGTGCACACCGGCGGCCACGCGACCGAGGCCGACGTCCCGACCTCCGCGCGCATGCTCCGGGAGCACCACCGCAGCGCCTACCGCTTCCTGGCCGACCGCTACCGGGGCCGGCGTTGGGCCCCGCTGCGGGCCGGTCTGCGCGCCGCGCTCGGGGTGCGGGCGCGGTGGAGCACGCGGCACGCGGTCTGACGCCCCCCGGCCGGTGACAGGAAAGCGTCGTTGCTGTCAGCCAGTGACAGTAACGACGCTTCGCTGCCACCGGGGGACGGGGCCCTCAGCGCCGGAACAGACGCTTCCAGAACGGCAGCTTCACGCCGACCGGCGGCGTGGTGGGGGAGTCGTCCGGACGCGGCTGGTCCTCCCGGCCCCGCCGGTCCTGGTCCTGGGCCGGGAACGGGGCCGTCGGCGGCCGGGTCGCGGCCGTGCGCACGGTCGGTGCCTCGGCGGGCACGGGCCGCATCAGGGTGGGATCCGAGACCTCCACCGGGGTGGTCTCCGGTTCCCGCGGGGTCCAGCCCTGGGGCTGGCGGTGCCGCCCGTCCCGGTGGTGCAGGGCGCCCGGGTGGGGCCGTTGGTGGCGTTGCGTGATCGCCTCGTCCGAGCGCAGTGCCGACTGCGGGATCATCTGCGTGGCGGACGCGTCGAAGGGTGACTGAGCGCTGTCAGGCGTCACCACGGTGGCGTTGCGTTGCTGCGCCCGGGCGATAGCCTCCTGGGCGCGGTCCCACGCGTTCGACGGCTCCACCACGCTTCTCCTGCCCGGCTCCCGGCGACGGATAGGGCGTCCGGTAGGCCCCGGAGGACCCGGACCGGTGACTGCCGAGTGGCGTTCACACTAGCGCCCGGACGCGACGCCGTCGTCACGCCGGGCCTCCAGGACCGACCCAGGAGGGGACGAACGTGACGGACACGGGGGGAACGGCGCAGGGCACGGCGGCGGTGGTGCTGGTCGGTGGCCAGGGCAGCCGCCTGCGGCCACTGACGGCCTCGACACCGAAGCCGATGCTGCCGACCGCAGGGGTGCCGTTCATCGGGCACCTCCTCTCGCGCATCGCGAGCGCCGGCATCCGGCGGGTGGTGCTCGGGACGAGCTACCGCGCGGAGGTGTTCGCGGACTACCTGGGCGACGGCTCCGCCTTCGGGCTCGAGCTCGAGTGCGTGCCCGAGCCCGAGCCGCTCGGCACCGGCGGCGGCATCCGGCACGCCGCGGCCGCCCTCGACCCCGCCTTCTCCGAGGTCATGGTCTTCAACGGCGACATCCTCTCCGGGGTCGACCTCGGCGCCGTGCTCGCCGAGCACCGGACCTCCGGCGCCGACGCCACGTTGCACCTGGTCCGCGTGCCCGACCCGACCGCCTTCGGCTGCGTCCCCACCGACGCGACCGGGCGGGTCCAGGCGTTCCTCGAGAAGACGCTCAACCCGCCGACCGACCAGGTAAACGCCGGGTGCTACGTCTTCCGGCGCTCCGTGATCGACGCGATCCCCGAGGGTCGGCCGGTCAGCGTCGAGCGCGAGACGTTCCCCGGTCTCCTGCGCGAGGGCCGCCGCCTGCAGGGGCACGTGGAGTCCTCCTACTGGCTCGACCTCGGCACCCCCGCCGCCTTCGTCCGTGGCTGCGCCGACCTGGTGCAGGGCATCGCCCCGACCTCCGCGCTGCCCGGGCCGGTCGGCACCGCCCTGCTGCTCGAGGGCGCGAAGACCGCAGCCACCGCGTCGGTGTCCGACGGCACCACGCTCGGCCGCGACGTCGTCGTGGGGGACGGGTCGCGCGTCATCGGCTCGGTGGTGATGGACGGCGCCCGCATCGGCGACAACGTCGTCGTGACCCGCTCCGTCATCGGCCCCCGCGCGGTGATCGGCGACGAGACGGTGGTCAGCGACGCGGTGATCGGTGACGACGTCTCCGTCGGCGCGGGCTGTGAGCTGCTCGACGGCGTCCGTCTGTGGCCCGGTCTCGCGATCCCGGACGGCGGTCTGCGATTCTCGGGGAGTGGCTGAGGCGCTCCTCGAGTCCGGGACGGCCGGGACCCGTCGCTGGGTCCCGGGCTACGTCCTCGACATCGCCGCCCTGATCGGGCCCCTGCGCCACGGCAAGGGCGACCCGACCTGCCGCATCGACGAGACCGGCGTGGTCTGGCGGGTGTGTTCGACCCCGCTCGGCCCGGCGACCACCCGCATCCGCCGCGCGGGCACCGAGGTGGTCGCCGACGCGTGGGGCCCGGGCGCCGAGTGGGTGCTCGACGGTCTGCCCGCGCTGCTCGGTGCGGACGACGACGACGCCGGGTTCGTCGGCCACCACCCGCTGGTCGCGGACGCGAGGCACCGCCTGCCCGGGCTGCGGCTCGGCGCGTGCGGTGCGGTGTGGGACCAGCTCTTCGCCGCGATCCTGGAGCAGAAGGTCACCGGCATCGAGGCGCACCGTTCCTGGCGGGAGCTGTGCTGGCGCTTCGGCGGCGCCGCGCCCGGCCCGGCGCCGAAGGGCATGCGGGTGCCGCCGACGCCGCGGGAGACCAAGGCGATCCCGGACTGGGAGTGGCACAAGGCCGGCGTCGACCAGTCCCGGCGCCGCGCGATCCTCGCGTCCGCGACCGTCGCGCACCGGCTCGAGAAGGCCGTCGAGCTGCGTGGGGTCGAGGGCCGGTCGCTGCTGCGCAAGGTGCCCGGGATCGGGGTGTGGACCGCCGCGGAGGTCGCCCAGCGCGCCTGGGGCGACCCGGACGCCGTGTCGATCGGCGACTTCCACATCCCCTCCACCGTCGGCTACGCGCTCGTCGGCCGGAAGCTCGACGACGCCGGGATGATGGAGGTCCTCGCCTGCTACGCCCCGCAGCGGCAGCGGGCGGTGCGCTACATCGAGGCGTCCGGCTTCCGACGACCCCGCTTCGGCCCCCGCTACTCCCCGCGCGACTTCCGGGAGTGGTGATGGCCGGCTGGAGCGCCGCCGAGGTCGCCCGCGCGAGCGGGCTGCCGCTCACGGCGCTGCGCCCGGGCCTGTGGTCCCGGGCGGACGTCGTCGAGCTGCAGCGGACGCTGCTCGGCCGCGAGCTGGGCCTTCCCGACGACGGGTCGGTCTCGTCCGAGGAGCTCCTCGCGGTCCTCGAGGCCGTCCGCGACCGGGTCGAGCGCCGGATCGCCGCGGTCCGCGGCACGCTCGAGGGCCGGCGGCACACCCCGGAGGAGATCCTCGACGGGTTCGGGGAGCCGGTGGTGCCCGACGAGACCCTCGACGACCTCGGCCTCGCCTGGGCCCGCACCTGGACCGCGGGCGAGACGGTCGACTCCGCGGCCGCCCGCTCCGTGGCGGAGCACCACCGCGCGGTCGCCGGGCCCGACGTCAGCGAGGCCCTGGCGCTCGTGCTCGACCGACACGGCCTCGGGGTCGCCGCCTACGCCCGGGACGCCCTCGCGCTCACCCGCTGACTGAGCACCTGCTGTGCATCCGGGCCGGACGCTGGCCCGGGCGCGGGCGGCGCGGCCAGTCTCGCCGCCGTGATCATCCGACGTCTCCTCCCCGCGCTGGTCCTGCTCGCCGTGCTGGTGACCGCCGGCTGCGGGGCCTCCGCCCACGCGGCGGGGACCGCCCGGCACGCCGTCGACGGCACCGTGACCGCCGAGTCCGGGACCACGTGGACGGTGCGCACCACCGACGGCCGGGACCTGACCGTGCAGCTGACCCCGACCACCCGCTTCGGGCGCACGCACCAGCCGTCGAGCGCCGACCGGTTCCCCACCGGATCCCGGGTCCGGGTCCTCGGCACCGTCGCCGGCACCACGATCACGGCCCGCCGGGTGCTCCCGCCCCTGTCGACCCGCGCCGGGCAGACCCCGACGCCCACTCCCACCCCCACGTCGACGCCGTCCCGCGCGCCCGCCACCCCGACGACCACCCCGACGGCGCCCTCCCCGGCCGCGGCCGACGGGACGGCAACGGAGGCCGTGCAGGCCGCGGTGGCGGCGGCACCGAGCGGGGTCGCCGTCGGCGTGGCGGCCCTCGACACGGCGGACGGGGACGTCGTCGGCGGCACCACCGGCGCGACCGGGTTCGAGTCGGCGTCGGTGGTCAAGCTGGTCACGGTCGTCGACCTGCTGCACCGGTCCGAGACCGGCGACATCACGCTGAGCGGGGACGACATGACCGCGATCGGGCGTGCGCTGAGCCTGTCCGACGACGACGCCATGGACACGCTGTGGGAGGAGTACGGCGGCACGCAGACCGTCACCGACGTCGTGTCCCTGGTCGGTCTCCACGACACCACGCCGTCGACCGACCCCGACGAGTGGGGCGAGACAGTGATCTCCGCCCGCGACGTCCTCGCCGTCTACCGGTACGCGTTCACCTCGCTCTCGCCCGCCGACCAGCAGGTGGTGCGCTCCGGACTGCTCGGCGCCGCCGACGCGGGCGCGGACGGCTTCGACCAGGCCTTCGGGCTCCTCGACCCGCCCCGGCCGGCCGGGGCGATGGCCAAGCAGGGCTGGATGTCCGACGGCGACCTCTACCTGCACACCACGGGCGTGCCCGCCGCCGGCTCGCCCTGGGTGGTCGCCGTGCTCACCCGGCAGCCCGGCGGTGACTCCTGGGACACCGCCCGCGCCGCCGTCGACACCGTCACCCGGGCCCTCACGACCCGGCTGGCGGCCCCGGCGGCGTGAGCACCGAACGCGCGAACGCCACGTCGTCGGGAACCTCCGCGACCGGCCACCAGCGCAGGTCGACCGACTCCTCGCTGCGCACCGCCGTCGCCCCTGCGGGCGCCCGCACCAGGTAGCGGACGTCCAGGTGGCGGGTGGGCACCCCCAACGAGCAGGTGACGGGGTGGACGTCGAGGTGCACCGGGGCGTCCGAGATCGTCAGGCCCTCGATGCCGGACTCCTCGGTCGCCTCGCGCAGCGCCGCGGCCCGCAGCGTCGGGTCGTCCGCCTCGATGTGGCCGCCGAGCTGCACCCACCGCCCCACCCGCGGGTGCAGCGTGAGCAGGGTGTGCTCCCCGGCCGCGTCGACCACCAGCGCGGAAGCCGTGAGGTGCCCGGGGACGCACGCCCGCTCGCAGGCGTCGGGGCGCGCGGCGAGGTAGGCGAGCAGGGCGAACCGGATCGCGGACTGGTCGGGCGACGGGGCGTCCCACGCGGTCAGCACGGCCACCGCGTCGTCGTGCACGGGGGTCACCGCTCCACCAACCGCTCGTCGGCCGTCAGCGCACCGCGCGGGGCGGGGGGCTCCGCGGGACGGCCGACGGCGACCGCGCCGAGCGGCTCCCACGTCGCCGGCAGGTCGAGCACCGCGCGGACCGGGTCGGCGGCGAAGATCGTCGAGCCGATCCAGCACGACCCCAGGCCCTCGGCCGCGAGCGCCACCAGCAGGCCCTGCACCGCCGCGCCACCGGCGACGGTGAACATCGTGTCCTCGCACGCGGACCGGCGTGCGTCGGGGTAGTCGTGCGACCCGCCGTCGGGCCCCCGCACGAGGAACGGCAGGACCAGCTCCGGCGCCCGGTACAGCAGGTCCCCGCGGGCGAGCCGCTTCGCCACCTGCGCCGCGGTGAACCCGTCGGCCTCCAGGTCCGCGCGCCACGCGGTGCCCATCGCGTCGAGCAGTTCCCGGCGGCGGGCCGCGTCGCGCAGCCAGACGAAGCGCACCGGCCGGGAGTGGTGCGGGGCGGGCGCGGTCAGGCCGGCGGCGACGGCGCGGCGCACGGCGTCGGGGTCGACCGGCTCCGCGGCGAACGCGCGGACCGACCGCCGTGCCGGCACGGCCTCCCGGCGCCCCCGCGCGATGGCCTCGTCCGCGCCGAGCCAGAACAGGTCCTCCTCGACGGGGCGGACCAGGGCACCCGCCGTCGGGCCGTCGCCGGCCAGCCCGCCGAGCCCCCGGACGACCGCGACCGGGACCCCGCCGAGCTTGCCCTTCACCAGGTCGGCCGCCGCCGCGATCTCGTCGGCGACCGCGACCTCGGTGACCAGCAGTTCGTTGCCCTGCCGGTCCACCGCGCCGCCGTAGCCGTGCAGCGCGACGAGCCCGGCCGAGCCGATCGCCGCGTCGGTCTGCCCCAGCCGCCAGCAGCGGCCCATCGTGTCGGTGACGACGACGGCGACGTCGACCCCGAGGCCGTCGGCCAGGGCGGCCCGCAGGCGCGCGGCGGACCCGTCGGGGTCCTCCGGCAGCAGCGCCACCTCGTCGGTCTCGACGTTGGACCCGTCGACGCCGGCGGCGGCCTGCACGATGCCGAGCCGGTTCGTGACGATCTTGGTGCGGCCCTTCGTCGCGAGCAGCCGGACCGACTCCTGGTCGATCAGCCGTCGCCGCGCCGCGTCCCGCTCGTCGGGGTCGCTCGGGACCGTGACCAGGCGGCCCTCGACCTTCGAGAACACCTTCGAGGTGACCACCACGACGTCGCCGTCGGCCACCTGCCCGCGCAGCGCGTCGACGAGGGCGGCGGCCAGGTCGTCGCCGGGGCGGAACTCGGGCAGGCCCGGCACGCCCCAGGCGTGGAGGCCGCCCGCCGCGGCGTGGTCGGCCCGGGGGGACTCAGACATGCAGCCCCGCCACGTCGATCGCCGCCCGGACCATCGCGGCCGTGGCCTCCGGGTCGGTCATGAGCAGCGGCACGGAGCGCACGGCCACGCCCGGGACGTCGGCGGTGTCGGTCTCGTGGACGAGCCAGCCGTCGAGCAGCCCGCCGGCCGAGCGAGCGCCGTAGTGCCGCCCGACGCCCTCCGCCGAGACCTCGACGCCCACCGCGTCCAGGCACGCCTCGGCCATGCCGCGCACCGCGCGCCCGCCGACGATCGGGCTGATCCCGACGACGGGTGCGGGCGCGGCCGCGAGGGCCGCCCGGAGGCCGGGGACGTCGACGATCGTGCCGACGCTGACGACCGGGTTGGACGGGGCGAGCAGGACGAGGTCCGCCTCGGCGATCGCGGTGAGCGCGGCCGGACACGCGCTCGCCTGGTCGCGCCCGACGGAGGCGAACCCGTGGGCCGGCGGGACGGCGCGGTGGCGGACCCACCACTCCTGGAAGTGCACCGCCTTCCGCTCGCCGGAGTCCGGGTCGTCGATCACGACGTGCGTCTCGATCCGGTCGTCGCTGGCCGGGATCAGGGCGACGCCGGGCCGCCAGCGGTTGCACAGGGCCTCGGTGACCTGCGAGAGCGGGTAGCCCGCGCGCAGCATGCGGGTGCGCACGAGGTGCGTGGCGACGTCCCGGTCGCCCAGCCCGAACCACGTCGGGTCGGCGCCGTAGGCCTCGAGCTCCGCCTTCACCGACCACGTCTCGTCGGCCCGCCCCCAGCCCTTCTGCGCGTCGATGCCGCCGCCGAGGGTGTACATGCAGGTGTCGAGATCCGGGCAGACCCGCAGACCGTGCAGCCAGAGGTCGTCGCCCACGTTGACCACCGCGGAGACGTCGCCCTGCCCGCCGAGTGCCGCCAGCACCCCCTGCAGGAACCGCGCGCCGCCGACGCCCCCGACCAGAACCGTGACCTTCACACGGTGATCGTGCCCCCGACCCCCGACGGCGTGCCGGGTCGGGGTCCGACCCGGCATCGGGGCCCGGCCTAGCGTTGCCAGAAGAAGAAGATCGAGCGGCCGGCCTCGGCGAGCGCGAGGTCGCCGCCGGTCGAGGAGTAGACGAACGAGGCGAAGCCGAACAGCGCCTGCGCGGCGGGGGAGAAGAGCAGCAGCACCACGAACAGCAGCAGCGGGGCGTACGGGGTGAACGGGGCGACGCGCTGCCGCGTGTGCTCCGAGAGGTACGGGTCGAGGACGCCCCAGCCGTCCAGACCGGGGATCGGCAGGATGTTCAGCACGAAGGCGAGCACCTGGATGAGGGCGAGGAAGGACAGGCCTGCGCCGAGGTAGACCGGGACCAGCGGGACGAGCAGCGCGAGGAGCACGGCGAGCACGAGGTTGACCAGCGGGCCGGCGAGCGAGACCAGGCTCATCGCCCAGCGGGCGCGGAGCGTGCCGCGGGCGATGTAGACCGCGCCGCCGGGCAGCGGGATGCCGCCGATCAGCAGGAACAGCACCGGCAGCACGAAGGTCAGCCCGGGGTTGGCGTACTTCGTGATGTCGAGGGTGAGGTAGCCGCGGGCCTTGACCCAGGGGTCGCCGCAGCGGTGCGCGGTCAGCGCGTGGGCGAACTCGTGCAGGCAGAGGGAGACGCACCACCCGGCCAGGATGATGATCACCACGCCGGCGGTGATCGCGATCTCGGAGCCGAGGAGCGTGAGGACGCACCCCGCCACCGTCGCGGCGAGGAGCCCCAGGAAGATGGGGCTGGTCCGGGTCAGGCTCCCACCGGAGCGCAGGCTGGCCACGGCGCCAGTGTCCCAGGTCGGGCCGCCGGAGGTGGCCACGCAGCGTCGATGAGCGTCGGAAACACGTTCACCGCACGTGACGACCGTCCGTCGCGACATGCGGCCATGCAGGGGACTCAACTTGACCCACATGGAACGACACCGATGTAATTCCTGCCGACGTACACGCCGGCGCGGGGCCGGCGCTCCGCCAGCTGGGGAGTGCTAGCGGTGAGGGAGGCCGTGTGAACGGTGCGGAGAGCGGGTCGGTGGTGCTGGGCAGCGTGAGGTTCGACGGGACGTCCGGGACGTCGCTGGCGGCGGGGGGACCCCAGGGGGGCGGGCGCCCGCGGGACGTCCTGGGAGAGTTGTTCGCCGTGGCCGGCGAGGACGAGCAGGAGTGGCAGGAACGCGCCCTGTGCGCGCAGACCGATCCCGAGGCGTTCTTCCCGGAGAAGGGCGGATCGACCCGGGAGGCCAAGCAGATCTGCAACAGCTGCGAGGTGCGCTCCGAGTGCCTGGAGTATGCCCTCGGCCACGACGAGCGCTTCGGCATCTGGGGCGGTCTCTCCGAGCGGGAGCGTCGCCGGCTCAAGCGTCGGGTCGTCTGACCCGCCCACGCCCACCACACTCCCCGCGGGGCGTGTGAGCACCCTGTCTGTCCACGCCGTCGGACCCCCCTTCTAGTCTCGGGCACCGCCCGGTGGCCACCGGGCGACACCGACGGCGGGGAGGACTGCGGTGGCCCCCACGGCGCCCGTGCTGGCGGTCCTGGTCTGTCACGACGGCGAGGCGTGGCTCCCCGAGACCCTCGGGGCGCTCGGCCGGCTCTCGGTCGCCCCGCGGCGCGTCGTCGCGGTGGACACCGGCTCGAGGGACTCCACGCCCGACCTGCTGCGGTCCTCCAACCGGGTCGACGTCGTGCTCGACCTCCCCCGGGACACCCCGTTCGGCACGGCCGTCGCGGCGGCCGTGGCCGACGCGGACCGGCGGTGGGGACGCGAGGGCGACCGGAGCTCGGGCGACTGGCTCTGGGTGCTCCACGACGACGCCGCTCCCGAGCCGTCCTGCCTCGACGTGCTGCTCTCGGTCGCCGAGACCTCACCGGCCGCCGCGATGCTCGGCCCGCTCCAGCTCGACTGGGACGATCCCCGGCTCGTCGTCGAGGCCGGCCTGTCCACCGACGCCTCCGGGCACCGGCAGACCGGCATCGGCTCCGACGAGCTCGACCTCGGGCAGTTCGCCACCAACTCCGAGGTGCTGGCGGTCGGGTCGGCCGGCGCCCTGATCCGCCGCCGGGAGTGGGACGCCCTCGGCGGGTACGACTCGGCGTTCGGGCTCCTGCGCGAGGACCTCGACCTCGGCTGGCGGGTGAACCGCGCCGGGGGCCTCGTGCTCTGCGTCCCGTCCGCCCGGCTGCACCACGCCCGCGCGGTGACCGTCGGCGCGCGCGGGCTCGACGCCCGGGGCACCGACGGCGGGCTGCGCACCACCGACCGCCGCAACGGCATGACGACGGTCCTCGCCAACGGCTCCGGGGCCGCGTACGCGATCGGTCTCGTGCGGCTCCCGCTGCTCGCCGTGCTGCGGGCCCTGGGCTTCCTGCTGCTGCGCCGGCCGCGCGCGGCCAATGCCGAGCTGGGCGCGATGGGTCGGCTGGTGGCCGACCTCGGCGAGGTCCGGGAGGCGCGGCGCCGCCGACTCGTGCCCGCCGCCGGGTCCGGGGACGTCCGCGGTCTGCTCACCAGCCGCACCACGCGGCTGCGCAACGCCGTCTCCGGCGGCCTGGCCAGCATCGTGCGCAACCGGGTGCGCGACGACCTCGACCTCGGGCGGCTGCCGGACTGGGCGGCCCGCCCCGCGCGGGTGGCGGCGTCCTCGGTCGCGTCGACCGAGGGCCCGGAGGACGGGCAGCTGCTCGTCGGCCAGGGCGCGCTGCCGGCCGGGGCGACCGCGCCGAAGCGGTCGAGCCGCCGCAAGGCCGGGCTGCGCCGGCCTGGCGGCGAGTCGGTCGCCGTCTCCCTCGCGGGGTCGTCCGCCGCCGGCGAGGCCGGACCCACGGAGCTCATCGCCCGCAGCGGGCGCCACCGCACGGTCGCCGACCCGGAGGCCGCCACCGCGCTCGTCGGGATCCCCGACCCCCGCGAGGCCCCGGCCGCCGAGGCCGACCCGCACCTCGTCGTCGTGCCCGTCACCCCGGGCCGGGTCCTGCGGGAGCTGCTGCTCGCCCCGCCGCTGCTGATGGTCCTGGCGCTGACGGTGGTGTCGCTGCTGGCGCACCGCTCGCGCCTCGGCCTCGACCTCGCCGGCGGGCGCATCCGGGCGCTGCCCGAGCTCGGCCCGCTGTGGAGCGCCTACCTCGCCGAGTGGCACCCGGTGGCCGGCGGCACGGCCGCGCCGGCCTCGGCGGCGCTCGCCGTCCTCGGCGTGCTCGGCGGACTGCTCTGGCCCGTCGCCGGCTCGTCGGGACCCGCGGTCGCCGTCTCGCTGCTGCTGCTCGGCGCGCTGCCGCTGGCGGGGCTGTCGGCCTACGTGTCCGCCCGGCCGATCCGCGTCGGCCGCGTGCTGCGCGCGCTCGCCGCGTCGGTGTACGCCCTGCTCGGCATCACCGGGGCGGCCGTCGCGCAGGGCCGGCTCGACGGCGTCGTCGTCGTCGTGCTGCTGCCGCTCGTGCTCGCCGGGGTCGCCGCCGTGCTGCGCGGCAGCCGCACCGCCGCGGGCGACGAGGGACCGCGGGGCCGCCGCACGTCGTGGTGGAGCGCGGCGGCGGGCACCTCGTTGCTGCTCGCCGTGGTCTCCGCCTTCGCGCCCCTGGTGCACGTGATGGTGCTCGTGGTGGTCGTCGTCGGCTTCGTCGCGGTCCCGGCGCCCGCCGGGGCGGCGAGGCGCCGCGCGGTGGCGCTCGCCGCCGTCGTCGTGCTGCCGGTGCTGCTGCTCCTGCCCTGGCCCTCGACGTTGCTGCGGGCCCCGCAGGTGCTGCTGCACGGCACCGGCTCGCCGGTCACCGAACGGTTCGCGAGCACGTTCGGCGTGCTCTCGCTCGACCCGGGCGGTGCCGGGTCGCTGCCCGTGGTCGGGCTGATCGTCCTGGTCGTCGCGGTGGGCGGGGCGTTGCTCGCGCCGCGCCGCACGATGGTCCCCGGCCTCGCGGTGATGCTGCTGGGCATCGTCGCCGCCGGCATCGTCGGCACCGTCCCGCTGGCGCCGCTCTCGGGTGGCGACCCCCGCCCGGGCTGGACCGGCCCCGCCCTCGCCTTCGCCGCGTGCGGCGCGCTGTGGAGCCTGCTGGCGCTCGTCGCCGAGGCCCGCGCCGTCCCGCTCGGCACGCTGGTCACCGGCCGCTCCGGCCCGCGCCACCGCCCCGCGCCCCGGCAGCTGGGGGACCCCTCGATCGACCTCGGGCCCGACGGCGTCCTCTCGCGCGTCGGCGGCGGGGCGCGCTCCGCCGCGTCGCGCGTCGGCACGGCGCTCTCCTCGCGCCTGCGGGTCCGCGCGAGCGCGGCCTCCACCGGGCGGGCCCGCGGCGTCGCCGTGCCGGTGGTGGCCGCGACGGCGTTCGCCCTCGCCGTGTGCGCCGTGCTCGTCGGCCCCCGCGGACCGCTGGCCGCCCGGCCCGCCCCCGCCCTGGACGCGGCGCTCGCCGGCCGGGTGGCCGCCTCGGGAGCCACCGTCGTCGAGGTCGGGCTCACGCCACGCGCGGACGGGCCGGGCTTCGCGCTCGACGCCGACGCCACCCGCCGCGCGGGCGCCGACCTGCCGCGCTACGGCGACGACGACCTGGTGCCCGTCGGCGCGGCCCCCGCCCGGCTGACCCGCGACGTCACCGCGCTGCTCTCCGGCGACCCGGCGACCGTGCAGGCCGGCGCGGCGGAGCTCGCCGCCTCGGGCACGTCGACGGTGGTCCTGCCCGACGCCGCGGTGGCCGACCGCGCGGCGAGCGCGGGCTCGCCGCTGCTCACCCCGGCGGCGCCCACCTCGGACGGCCGCTCGGTGCTGACGATCGGCCTGCCGGTGGCGGGCGCGGTGATCCTCGAGCCTCCGGTGTCCGACGACGCCACCGACGCCAAGGCGGCGCCACGGCGACCGTCGGGCATCGCGGCGCTGCCCGCGGTCCCGCCCTCGGTCGGCGTACTGATCTCGCCGGGGGCCGACCGGCGGCTCGTGGTGCTCGCGGCGGAGCGGGAGTCGGGCTGGACCGCGACGGTGGGCGGCGCACCGGCCGACATCGTGCCCGCGTGGGGCCACCTCGTCGGGGTGCCGGTGCCCGCGCAGGGCGGCCCGGTGGTGATCGGCCGGGACACGACGCTGCGGGCCCTGCTCCTGCTGCTGCAACTGGCGCTGGTGCTGTTCACGGTGCTGTCGGCGCTGCCGTCGCGGACCCGGCTGGACTGAGTCGGGCGAGGCTGAGTTCCTAAGGGACGTCAAGCCGCGGGGTGGGTCGTAGAGTGCGTCGCTGACGGGCCGGTCGATGGAGCGCTGTGCGACTCCTTGCTTCGCCGGCCCGTCCCTGTCGTGGTCCGGGCGCGGGTGGCTTCGGTGTTGATCCTGCTGGCCAGCGCCCGGCCCTCGGGTTCGGTGATCTCGCGGCCGTCGAGGTCGCGGAGGCGGTAGTGCTCGCCGCTGCGCCAGCATGCGGCGATGCGGGTCACCAGGACCGCGGCCAGGGTGCAGAGTGCGCTGTTGTGGTGTTTGCCGCGGTCGCGTAGCCGCTGGTAGCGGGCGGCGAGGCCGGGGTCGGTCTTTCGGGCGTGGTCGGCGGCGATGAACAGCGACCAGCGCAGGACGTGATCGCCGGCCTTGGTGGGGCCCTGGTGGGTCTCGGAGGTGCCGGACTGACTGATCTTGGGGACCAGTCCGGTGTAGGCGCGGACCGCGGCCAGGTCACGGAAGCGGTTGGGGTCGCCGAGGCGGCCCAGGATCGCGGCGGCCAGGACCGGACCGAGTCCGGGGACCGAGGCGAGGATGCCGGTGGGATCAGCGTCCTGGTAGGCCGCGGCGATCCGGTCGTCGACGTGGTCGATCTCGTCGTCGAGTCCGCGCAGCAGGCGGGTCTCGGCGGCGATGTCTTCGGCGAGTTCGGCGAAGTCGATGGCGCCCTCGGGCCAGAGCGACAGCGTCGCGCGGGCGGCGGCGAGCAGGGCATCGGCCTTGTCCTCGCGCCAGGCCCCGCGGCTGGTGCGGATCAGCAGCCGAGTCAGCCGGGCCCGCCCCAGTCTGAGCAGGGCGTGCGGATCGCTGTAGCGCTCGAGCACGCTGCAGGCCGCTTTCCCCGGGTCGGTGCCCAGAGCGGCGGTCCAGGCGGGTCCGAGTAGCTCGAGTAGCGCGTCGAGACGCTGCAGCGAGGCGGTGCGTCGCGCGACCAGGCCGGCGCGACGGCCGACGGTGCGGCGCAACCCCTCAGCCGGTCCCAGTCCGGGGGTCTCGACCAACCCGTCGGGGTGCAGCAGCGGTATTCGAGCCAGCAGTTCGCAGTCGAGCCGATCGGTCTTGGCGTGCTTGTTGTAGTACTTCCGCAAGTCCGCGGACTGTTCCGGGGGGACCAGTCGCACCTGCGCGCCCCGATGACGTAGCCAGGCCGCCAGCGCCACCCACGCGTTGCGGGTCGGTTCCATCACGACCACGACCGGCACGTCACCCTGGTCGGCGCGGACCGCCTCGACCGTTCTCCAGAGCGTCTCGAGATCCTCGCTGCCGGTCTGGAAGCGGCGGTTGGTCCACAGCAGCGCGCCGGTCTCATCGGCCAGCGCCGCGCGGTGGGCCTCCCGGCATGCCACGTCGATACCCAGCCGGAGCTCGCGCACGGGCTCTCCTTCCTCGTCGTCTCCTCGGGTCCCGGTGACTCCGCGACCGCAGCAGGCTTCGACCCGGACATCTGAGTAGGAGTCCGCAGCGCGGCTCCGCGTTCCCAACAAGGCCCCGGCCTGACACGGCCGCGGCACGGGCGCCTCGACGATCAGTACAGAGGACTGCCGATCCAGTCGGGGCCAGCCGTAGACACCCGTACCGCGAACCTCACCCCAGACCTCCTGGAGCTGCCACCGACGCTAGATGTCGGGGGTCGCCGCTACCGTCCGCGGCATGCTCGATCACTTCGGGGTCCCGGTCGCCGACGTCGACGCCGCCGTGGCCCGCTACCTGCAGATCTTCGCGCCCCTCGGGTTCACCGAGGCGATGCGCATCCCGCACCAGGGGAGCGCCGTCGTCGGGCTCGCCGGGGCCGCCGGGGTGCCGCAGTTCTGGCTCAGCCCGGGCGGGCCGGTGGACCGGGAGCTGCACATCGCGTTCTCGGCGCCGGACCGCGCGGCGGTCGACGCCGTGCACGAGGCGGCCGTGGCCGCCGGGGTGGAGGTGCTGCACGCCCCGCGCGAGTGGCCCGAGTACCACCCGGGCTACTACGGGGTGTTCCTGCGCGACCCCGACGGGCACAACGTCGAGGCCGTGCACCACGGCTTCTAGGGGCCCGCAGGGGGCTCCTAGGCCTGGTCGCTCTCGTCGTCGATCGTGTCCGGCTCGACGCCGAGGTACTCCGCCACCTGCTCCACGAGCACGTCGTGCAGCAGGTCGGCGAGGTCCTCGCCGTCGAGTGCGCGCGCCTCGAGCGGGCGGCGGTAGAGCACGATGCGGGCGCGGGTGGGCGCGCCGCGCCGGTCCACGCCGGCCGGAACGAGCCGGGCGAGCGGGATGTCGCCGTCGCCCACCACGCCGTCGTCGTCGGGCGCGGGGGTCGACACGTCGGGCACGTCGTCGACGGCGACGTCCAGGTCCTCGAGCTCGGCGCCCCACCGGTCCTCGATGGGCTCCAGGGCCTCGAGCACCACGGCGTCGAACCGCTCCGCGCGCGTGCGCGCCGCGGGCGCGCCCGCGGGGTAGAGCGGCGCCCGCATGCCGCGGCCCCGCCGGTCGCGCCGTCGCGGCGACCGGCCCGGCTGGGCGCCGCCCGTCCGCGTCCCGCCCGAGCGCCCGCCGATGCGGGTACCACCCCTCGCCATGAGCGGCGAGCCTACGCCCTCGCACCCGTCGGTCGAGGTCACGGCGGGCACACCCGCGCCCGCCGCCGGCGCGAGGGGCGCACCAGGCAGCCCGCGAGGCGGTCCCGCATGTCTCCTGTCCCTCTCGCCGGCGAGGTGGGGGAGGGGCGGCGCGGGGATGCCGCCCGGCGCGGACCCGCGGTTCACCCGACGCGCCGAGCGAGCCTGCGCGACGGCGGGCACGGGCGGCGTCTATCGTCTCCTCCCGTGCGAGGAGTACGGAAGTGCTCACGGACCGGGTGCGGCCGTGCGGCCGTGGCCACGTTGACGTACGTCTACTCCGATTCGACGGCCGTCGTGGGTCCGTTGGCGACCAGTGCGGAGCCGCACTCGTACGACCTCTGCGAGTTCCACGCCCTGCGCCTCACCGCTCCCCGTGGGTGGGAGGTCGTGCGCTACGAGGGCGAGTTCCCCTCGGAGCCGAGCGCGGACGACCTGACCGCGCTGGCCGAGGCCGTGCGCGAGGCCGGCCGGGCCGAGCCGCCGACGGAGGCCGTCGGCCTGGGCGCCGTGGCCGGCACCGGGCGCCGTGGGCACCTCCGGGTGCTGCCCGACCCGTCCACGTCCTGACGCGCCGGGCCACCCCATCGGGTGGCCGCCGAGCCGCACGCCGTCGGACCCGGCCGATACGCTGCCGGGCGTGAGCAGTTCAGCAGCCACCGAGTCCGCGCAGGCCGCCCGTTCCCGCGTCATCGGCCAGGTGATCAAGGCCTACGACGTCCGGGGTCTGGTCGGCGAGCAGCTCGACGCCGCGTTCGTGCGCGACGTGGGTGCCGCCTTCGCCGAGCTGCTGACCTCCGAGGCCGGCGGGCCGCCCGCGAACGGCATCGTCGTCGGCCACGACATGCGCGACTCGTCGCCCGAGCTCGCCGCGGCCTTCGCCGAGGGCGTCACCGGCCGCGGCGTCGACGTCGTCGAGATCGGGCTGGCCAGCACCGACATGCTCTACTACGCCTCCGGCGTGCTCGACGCCCCCGGCGCCATGTTCACCGCGAGCCACAACCCGGCGACCTACAACGGCATCAAGCTCTGCCGCGCCGGCGCGAGCCCCGTCGGGCAGGACACCGGCCTCGACGACATCGCCGCGATGCTCGACCGCGGGCCCGGCGAGGTCCCCGGCTCCGCCGCCACCCCGGGCACCGTGCGGCAGCAGGAGATGCGCGAGGGGTACGCGGAGTACCTGCGCGGCCTGGTCGACCTGTCGGGCATCCGGCCGCTGTCGATCGTGGTCGACGCCGGCAACGGGATGGCCGGCTACACCGTGCCCGCGGTGCTCGACCCGCTGCCGATCGACGTGCACCCGCTCTACTTCGAGCTCGACGGCACGTTCCCCAACCACGAGGCCAACCCGCTCGACCCGGACAACCTGGTCGACCTGCAGCGCGAGGTCTCCAACCTCGGCCACGCCGACGCCGGACTCGCGTTCGACGGTGACGCCGACCGCGTCTTCCTCGTCGACGAGCGCGGCGAGGCCGTCAGCCCGAGCGCGATCACCGCGCTGGTCGCCACCCGCGAGCTGGCCAAGGAGCCGGGCTCCACGATCATCCACAACCTGATCACCTCGCGGGCCGTGCCGGAGATCGTCACCGAGGCGGGCGGCAAGCCCGTCCGCACGCGGGTCGGCCACTCGTTCATCAAGGCGACGATGGCCCAGACCGGCGCGATCTTCGGTGGCGAGCACTCGGCGCACTACTACTTCCGTGACTTCTTCCGGGCCGACTCGGGGATGCTCGCGGCGCTGCACGTCCTCGCCGCCCTCGGCGGGCAGGACCGGCCGCTCTCGGAGCTCATGGCGCAGTACTCGCGCTACGCCGCCTCCGGCGAGGTCAACTCGACGGTGGAGGACCCGCGGGCCAGGATGGCGGAGGTGGAGCAGCTCTACGCCGACCGGGACGACGTCACCACCGACACCCTCGACGGGCTGACGGTGCAGTTCGGCAACGGCGACTGGTTCAACCTGCGTCCCTCCAACACCGAGCCGCTGCTGCGCCTCAACGTGGAGGCCTCGGACGCCGACGCGGTGGCCGCGCTGCGCGACGAGGTGCTCGCGGTGGTGCGGCGATGAGCACCGCCGGCCCGCTCGGGCTCGACCCGGCCCTGCTCGAGATCCTCGCCTGCCCGGCGCCCGACCACGGCGAGCTGCGCCCCGACGTGGAGGCGTCCACGCTGACCTGCACGGTCTGCGGGCGGACGTACCCGGTCACCGACGGCATCCCCGTGCTGCTGCTCTCCGAGGCCGCGAACGGCCCCGACGCGGGTCCGGACGGCGGGTCGAGCGACACCGCGGGCGGGTGAGCGCGGTGCTCGACGAGGCACTGCTCGACGACACCGGCCGCCTGCTCGACGCCGACCGGGCCGGCGTGCTGCGCGCCGCCGCGACCGCGGGCGCCCAGGTCCGCGCGACGTGGGCGGCCGCGCAGGAGGCCGGGCTCGCCACGCTCGAGGGGCTGCGGCCGCGGGCTCTCGTCCTGCTCGCCCGGCCGGGCCCGGAACGCGCGAGCGCGGAGATCACCGCCGCGCTGCTCGAGCCGACCTGCCCGTGCCCGGTGGTGGTCACGGGCACCGCGCCGCCCTGGCTCGGCCCGCTCGACGTCGTGGTGGTGTCCCACCGCGGATCGGAGCAGGACCCGGCCGACGCCGTGATCGCCGAGGCCGTGGACCGTGCCGTTCGCCGCAACGCCTCCGTCGTGCTCACCGGGCCGCCGGACGGTCCGGCCGTCGCGGCCGCCGCCGGGCGCGCCATCCAGGTGAGCCCGCGCGTCCCGGTGCTGGACGGGCTCGCTGCCGCGACCGACCTCGCCGCCGCCTACGCGACGGCCCGCGCGCTGGACCTGCTCGACGTCGACGGCGAGGCGCTCGCCGACCGGCTCGACGACGAGGCCGAGCGCAGCGGCCCGCGGCACGAGGCGTTCGTCGCCCCGGCCAAGGCGCTCGCGCTCCGGCTGGCCGAGCACACCCCGCTGCTGTGGGGCACCGACGCGACCGCCGTCGCCGTCGCCGGGTACGGAGCCGCGGCGCTGGCCGCGCACGCCGGCGTCGTCGCCCACGCGGGCGGGCTGAGCGGGGCGGTCGGCGTTCCGGCCCTGGCCGCCCGGCTCGACGGCGGCACCGGCGTCGACTCGATCTTCGCCGACCCGTTCGACGACCCCGGCCCCGACGGTCCGCCACCGCGGCTCGTCGTCGTGAACGTGGCCGAGGACGTCCCGACACGACGGCTGGCCCAGGACGCCGAACGGCGCTGGCCGGCCGCGGACACCCTCGAGCTCGACGACCTCGAGCTCGCCGGGCCCGGTGTCGGCCGGGACGCGGTACGGGCCGGTGTGCTCGCGCTGCGGCTCGACCTGGCGGCGCTCTACCTCGGTCTCGCGACCGGCTCGCTGGGCGCCGACCCGGAGCCCGGGCGGAGTCCGGGCGCGGTCCCCGGTATCGGGGCCTGAACACCGGGGCGCTCGAGACCGTGGCGCCCGACGGAGACGGGCCGGCCGTGGGCCCGCCACCCGCGCATCCACGCCCATCCATGCCCGACCACGCCACGGCGGACGACTCAGGGGGACCGAAGCGGTGGAACTGCTCGAGGGGACGGTGCGGCCGTACGCCTGGGGGTCGCGCACCCACATCCCGGCCCTGCTCGGCGAGCCCGTCCCGTCGCCGCACCCGCAGGCCGAGCTGTGGTTCGGCGCGCACGTGGACGACCCGTCCCGCCTGCCCGGCGGTCGGACGCTGCTGCACGCGATCACCGACGACCCGGAGGGCGCGTTCGGCGCCGAGCGCGCCGAGCACTGGGGCGGCCGGTTGCCGTTCCTGCTCAAGGTGCTCGCCGCCGAGGAACCGCTCTCGCTGCAGACGCACCCCTCGGCCGAGCAGGCCGTGGCCGGGTTCGCCCGTGAGGAGGCCGCCGGCCTCCCGCGGACGGCGTCGACGCGGAACTACCGCGACGCGCTGCCCAAGCCGGAGATCCTCTGCGCGCTCGAGGAGTTCCACGCCCTCGCCGGGTTCCGCGACGCCCGGGTGACGCTGCGGCTGATGCGGGCCCTCGACGTGCCCGGACTGCGCCACCACACCGAGCTGCTCGCCGCACAGCCCGACCCGGACGGCCTGCGCGCCGTGTTCACCACCTGGATCACGCTGCCCCAGCGCGCGGTCGACCAGCTCGTGCCCGAGCTGCTGGACGCCTGCGTCACGCTGCTCAAGAGCGGCACCGACGAGTTCGACCGCGAGGTCCGGACGCTGCTCGACCTCGGCGAGCGCTACCCCGGCGACGCCGGCGTCCTCGCCGCGCTGCTGCTCAACCGCGTGGTGCTCGCCGAGGGCGAGTGCCTGTTCCAGCCCGCCGGCTCGCCGCACGCCTACCTGTCGGGCTGCGGTGTCGAGCTCATGGCGAACTCCGACAACGTGCTGCGCGCCGGTCTCACGCCCAAGCACGTCGACGTGCCCGAGCTGCTGCGCATCCTGGACTTCCGCTGCGGTCCGCCGACGCTGCTGCGCCCGGAGACGGACG
Organism: Actinomycetospora sp. CA-084318; assembly: GCF_050955885.1. Taxonomy (NCBI): domain Bacteria; kingdom Bacillati; phylum Actinomycetota; class Actinomycetes; order Pseudonocardiales; family Pseudonocardiaceae; genus Actinomycetospora; species Actinomycetospora sp. CA-084318. The sequence goes on along the minus strand of NZ_CP192098.1, from coordinate 4,847,452 downwards.
GTCCGCGCTCGGTGTTCCACGCCCCGAGCGAGTACTTCCGGCTGGTGCGGCTGGATCTTCCCGACGACGGCGCCGCGGACGTCGGCATCGACGGGCCCCGGATCGCGGTGGTGGTCCGCGGCCAGGTGCAGCTGGAGGGCGCGGGCGGCACGCTCACCGTCCCCCAGGGCCGCGCGGTGTGGCTGCCCTCGGCCGACCGCTCGGTGGAGGTGGCCGCCGTCGACGGCCCGGCCCTGGTGTTCGTCGCCGGCGACGGTCGGCCCGGGCGGTAGTCCGCGCAACAGGTTGCTACCAGTCGCCGCATCGACACGACGAGTGTCGGTGTCCCCCGATAGGGTCCCCGCCACCACACAAGAAGCTGACAGCGAGAGGGGGCCGGGCCATGGCGACGACCACGCCTTCGCCGCGCACGAACAGCCTGTTCCGCACCAAGTCGGTCGAGCAGTCGATCCGCGACACCGACGAACCGGACAGCAAGCTGCGTCGGGAGCTCGGCGCGCTCGACCTGACCGTCTTCGGCGTCGCGGTGCTGATCGGCGCCGGCATCTTCACGATCACGGCGCGCGTCGCCGGGGACATCACCGGACCCGCCGTCGCGATCTCGTTCGTCATCGCCGCGATCGCCTGTGGCTTCGCCGGCCTCTGCTACGCCGAGTTCGCCTCGACGGTGCCGGTGGCGGGCAGCGCCTACACGTTCTCCTACGCGACCTTCGGTGAGTTCATCGCCTGGATCATCGGGTGGGACCTCGTGCTGGAGTACGCCCTCGGCGCGGCGGTGGTCTCCACCAGCTGGGCGAAGTACCTGGGGCAGCTGTTCACCGGCGACGGCACCGCCGCGACGGTCTCCATCGGCGGGCTCGCCGTCGACTGGGGCGCGATGCTGATCATCGCGATCCTCACCGTGGTCCTCGTGCTCGGCATCAAGCTCTCCAGCACCGTCTCGAGCGTCATGACGGCGGTCAAGGTCGGCGTGGTGCTGCTCGTGATCGTCGTCGGCGCCTTCTACATCCGGTCGGCCAACTACTCGCCGTTCATCCCGCCGCCCGGGGGCGAGCAGGAGAGCGGGGGCGGCATCAAGTCCTCGCTGCTCTCGCTGATCGCGGGCAGCGACGGCTCGACCTACGGCATCTACGGCCTGCTCGCCGGCGCCTCGCTGGTGTTCTTCGCGTTCATCGGGTTCGACGCGGTGTCCACCACGGCGGAGGAGACGAAGAACCCGCAGAAGGACCTCCCGCGGGGCATCCTCGGCTCGCTCGGCGTCGTCACCGTGCTCTACGTCGCGACGTCGCTGGTGCTGGTCGGCATGGTCAGCTACACCCAGCTGCAGACCGGCCCGAACGGCGACTCGGCCACCCTGTCCACGGCGTTCTCGATCGTCGGGGCGAACTGGGCGTCGACGATCATCGAGGTCGGGGCACTGGCCGGCCTCACCACGGTCGTCATGGTGCTGATGCTCGGCCAGAGCCGCGTGTTCTACGCGATGGCGCGCGACGGGCTGCTCCCGCGGAACCTCGCGAAGACCGGGTCGCGGGGCACCCCCGTCACCATCACGATCATCATCGGCGTGCTGTGCGCGGTGCTCGCCGGCTTCTTCCCGGCCGACGAGCTGGAGTCGATGGTCAACATCGGCACGCTGTTCGCGTTCGTGCTCGTCGCGATCGGCACCTGGGTCCTGCGCAAGCAGCAGCCCGACCTGCCCCGCAGCTTCGTCGTGAAGGGCCTGCCGATCGTGGCGACCCTCGCCGTGATCTCCTGCCTCTGGCTGATGATCAACCTGACCGTCGAGACCTGGATCCGGTTCATCGGCTGGATGGTGCTCGGCGTGATCATCTACTTCGCCTACTCGCGGCGGAACTCGGTGCTCGGCAAGCGCGAGCGCGGCGAGCTGCCGGAGACCACGGGTACTCCGCAGGCCTAGACCGAGCGAGCGGCACTCTCGCGCACATAGATGATGCGAGAGTGCCGCTCGTTCGTCGGCGGTCAGCCCTTCTCGGCCGCGAACTTCTCGCGCAGCGTCTTCTTGGAGAACTTGCCCGTCGAGGTCTTGGGCACCTCGTCGATGAAGACGACGTCGTCGGGGATCTGCCACTTCGCGACCTTCGTCGCCAGGTACTCCTTGACCTGCTCGGCGGTCAGCTCGGCGCCGTCGCGGATCACGACGCAGGCCAACGGGCGCTCCGACCACTTCTCGTCGGGCACCGCGATGACGGCGGCCTCGGCGACCTCGGGCATCCCCATGATCTGGTTCTCCATGTCGACCGAGGAGATCCACTCACCGCCGGACTTGACCAGGTCCTTCGTGCGGTCGACGAGCCGGACGTAGCCGGTCGGGTCGATGATCGCGACGTCCCCGGTGCGCAGCCAGCCGTCGGCGGTGAACTGCTTGCCGCCGTCCTCGTTGCGGTAGTACGACGCCGCGATCCACGGGCCGGCGGCCTGCAGCTCGCCGGAGGAGGAGCCGTCCCACGGGACGATGTCGCCGGTGTCGGGGTCGGCGAGGCGGAGGTCGACCAGCGGGGTTACCTGGCCCTGCGTGGCGCGGACGTCGGCGAGCTCGTCGTCGGACAGGCCGTCGTGGATCGAGCGGAGCATGCCCGTCGTCGCGATCGGGCTCGTCTCCGTCATGCCCCAGGCCTGCGTGATCGGCAGACCGATCTTCTCCCGCCAGCCCTCGGAGAGCGAACGCGGCACGGCCGACCCGCCGCACAGCACCAGGCGCAGGTGCGGGACGTCGGCCCGCTCGAGCTCGGGCAACACGCCCATCCAGATGGTGGGGACGCCGGCGGTGAGGGTGACGTCGTGGTCGCGCAGCATCCCGGCGATCGCCTTCGGCACCATGTTCGGGCCGGGCATCACCAGCGACGCGCCGCAGAACACCGCCGCGTACGGCGTGCCCCAGGCGTTGGCGTGGAACATCGGGACGATCGGCAGCAGGACGTCCCGCTCGACCAGCCCGGCCACGTCCGCCATGAGCAGCGCGATCGAGTGCAGCACCGTCGAGCGGTGCGAGTAGACGACGCCCTTGGGGTTGCCGGTGGTGCCGGACGTGTAGCACATGGCGGCGGCGCGGTTCTCGTCCGCGACCTCGAAGGTCCCGGCGAACGGCTCGACGGAGGCGAGCAGCTCCGCGTGGTCGACGATCCGCTCGTCGGCGGGGACCTCGGTGTCGGCGCCGTCGTCGATGACGACGAACTTCTTCACGTTCGGCATCTGGTCGGCGAGCGGCCAGATCATCCCGAACAGCGCGCGCTCGACGAAGATCACCTCGTCGTCGGCGTGGTTGACGATGTAGACCAGCTGCTCGGGGAAGAGCCGGATGTTCAGCGTGTGCAGCACGCGACCGGTGCAGGGCACCGCGAAGTAGAGCTCGAGGTGGGTCGGGGTGTTCCAGCAGAAGGTGCCGACGCGGGCGTCCTCGGCCACGCCGAGCGCGTCGAGGGCGGCGGCGGTGCGCCGGACGCGCTGCGCCCAGTCCGCGTAGGTGGCGGTGCTGACGGCACCCCCGACCCCGATTCCGGTGATCTGCTTGTGGCCGAACATCTGCTCGGCCCGGTGGAAGACGTGGGGCAGGGCGAGGGGACGGTTCTGCATCTGTCCGAGCACGGGTGCGGCCTTCCTGAGCTGCATCGACGATGGCGGGAGCGCCGAGCCTACGGTGGTTGTGGCGGCGGTCATACCGTTCGCGTCCGCACGCGGTCCTGTGACCGGATCCACTGTGACCCGGACGACGATCGAGGACTACCGGGCATCCACCTGCGGGGACATTGCGCGGTCGGGCGGAGTCCTCCCGGTTCGCCTTGACCGCCCCCGGGACCTGTGTGAATCTCGGACTACGGCAATCGACGCACGTGACGTGCGACGGAGCCGCCGAGTGGCGCTGCAACGGGCCTCGCGCCCGCCACGCTCGGCGGATTCCGCACCATCGCAAGGGCGCCTCAGGACGGTGGACGACCGTGCCCGGGGTCCGGCGGTGAGCCGGGCCCACGACCGGCCGGTCTCCTCCCAACGACGAGCGGACGAGGAGTCATGGCAGCAGTAGGTACCACGCACGAGAAGTACGCCGAGAAGAACGGGATCGACTTCGCGGTCGCCGACCTCTCGCAGGCCGACTTCGGCCGCCGCGAGATCCGGCTGGCTGAGCACGAGATGCCGGGCCTGATGGCCCTGCGGCGCGAGTACGCCGAGGCCAAGCCGCTGCACGGCGCCCGCGTCTCCGGCTCGCTGCACATGACGATCCAGACCGCGGTCCTCATCGAGACCCTGGTCGAGCTCGGCGCCGAGGTCCGCTGGGCCTCCTGCAACATCTTCTCCACCCAGGACCACGCGGCCGCCGCGGTCGTCGTCGGCCCGCACGGGACCCCGGAGGAGCCGAAGGGCATCTCCTGTTTCGCCTGGAAGGGCGAGACGCTGGAGGAGTACTGGTGGTGCGCCGAGCAGATGCTCGCGTGGCGTGACGCCGACACCCGCGGCCCGAACATGATCCTGGACGACGGTGGCGACGCCACCATGCTCGTCCACAAGGGTGTCGAGTTCGAGCAGGCCGGCGTGGTGCCGACCACCTCCGACGAGGACCCGGCCGAGTACGGCGTCGTCCTCGAGACGCTGCGTCGCTCGCTCGCCGAGGACCCGCAGCACTGGACCAAGGTCGCGTCCGGCATCAAGGGCGTCACCGAGGAGACCACGACCGGCGTCCACCGCCTGTACGAGTTCTTCGAGCAGGACAAGCTCCTGTTCCCGGCGATCAACGTCAACGACTCGGTCACCAAGTCGAAGTTCGACAACAAGTACGGCTGCCGCCACTCGCTGGTCGACGGCATCAACCGTGCGGTCGACGTGCTGATCTCCGGCAAGAAGGCCGTCATCTGCGGCTACGGCGACGTCGGCAAGGGCTCGGCGGAGTCGCTCGCCGGCCAGGGCGCCCGCGTGACGATCACCGAGTCGGACCCGATCTGCGCGCTCCAGGCGCTCATGGAGGGCTACGACGTCCAGACCCTCGACAACGTGATCGAGAGCGCCGACATCGTCATCACGACGACCGGCAACAAGGACATCGTCACGCTCGACCACATGAAGCGGATGAAGCACCAGGCGATCCTGGGCAACATCGGCCACTTCGACAACGAGATCCAGATGGAGAAGCTGGAGCGCTCGGGCGAGGCGCAGCGGCTGAACATCAAGCCGCAGGTCGACGAGTGGCGCTTCTCCGACGGCCACTCGATCATCATCCTGAGCGAGGGCCGGCTGCTGAACCTCGGCAACGCCACGGGCCACCCGAGCTTCGTCATGTCGAACTCGTTCGCGAACCAGACGATCGCGCAGATCGAGATCTTCACCAAGCCCGGTGAGTACCCGATCGGCGTCTACCGGCTGCCGAAGCACCTGGACGAGAAGGTCGCGAAGGTGCACGTCGAGGCGCTGGGCGGCGAGCTGACCAAGCTCACCAAGGACCAGGCCGAGTACATCGGTGTCGACGTCGAGGGCCCGTACAAGCCGGAGCACTACCGGTACTGATCGGTCGCGGCTGGCGGACACGGTGGTCAGCGCTCGTACCTCGCGCTGCTCCACGGTCCGCGCCGCGCAGGTCCTGACCTCGGAGGGCCCCGCCGCCACGTGCGACGGGGCCCTCCGTCGTGTCCGGCCCTGGTCGGCGAGGGTGACGTGGGGCAGGTTCCGGGGCCATCCGCGCTGCCTGGTGTGCACCTCGCCGCGGGCGGGCCAGGGTGCCGTTCCGCGAGGGTGACGTAGGGCAGGTTCCGGGGCCGCTCGCGCTGCCTGGTGTGCATCTCGCGGGTCCCGCACCCCGGTCACACTGCGTCCCTGGCTAGCGTGGCCCTTCGTGGGTGTTCTGGTGGCCGTCGAGGGGCTGGACGGGGCGGGCAAGGCGACCCTGGTGGGCGCACTGCGCCGGTCGGCCGAGGCCCGCGGCGCGACCGTCGGCACGATCGCCTTCCCCCGCTACGACGACGACGTCCACGCCGAGCTCGCCGGCGAGGCGCTCCGCGGCGGGCACGGCGACACCGGGGCCTCCGTGCACGCGATGGCGCTGCTGTTCGCGCTCGACCGGCGGGCGGCCCGCGAGGAGCTCGCCACCCGCCGCCGGGACCACGACCTGCTCCTGGTCGACCGGTACGTCGCCTCGAACGCGGCCTACGGCTCGGCCCGGCTCCACGAGAGCCTCGGCGCCTTCGCGCAGTGGGTGCACGACACCGAGATCGAGCGGTTCGGCCTGCCCGTGCCGGACGCCCAGGTGCTGATCCGCGTGCCGCCGGACCTCGCCGCGCAGCGGGTCCGCGATCGGGCGGCGGCGCAGCCCGACCGCGCGGCGGACGGGTTCGAGGCCGACGCCGCCCTGCAGGGTCGCTGCGCCGCGGTCTACGACGCGCTGGTCACGGAGCAGTGGCTTGCACCCTGGTGGGTGTCGGACAATCGGCAGTCGGGGGACGAAGCGCTCACCCGTACGGCTGACGCCGTGCTGGATGCCGTGCTGGGCGACGCATTCGCTCCCGGATCGTCGGTGAGAAGTGACACCATTGAGACATGAGTTCCCGGATCCTCGTCGTGGACGACGACTCCTCGCTCGCCGAGATGCTGACGATCGTCCTGCAGGGCGAGGGGTTCGAGACGACCGTCGTCTCCGACGGGGCCGAGGCGCTGCCGACCGTCCGGGAGGCGGCCCCGGATCTGGTGCTGCTCGACCTGATGCTGCCGGGCATGAACGGGATCGACGTCTGTCGGGCGATCCGCGCGGAGTCCGGGGTGCCCGTCGTCATGCTGACCGCGAAGACCGACACGGTGGACATCGTGCTCGGGCTGGAGTCGGGCGCGGACGACTACATCGTCAAGCCCTTCAAGCCGAAGGAACTCGTCGCGCGGATCCGGGCCCGGCTGCGGCAGTTCCCGGCCGAGCCGAGCGAGCAGATGCAGATCGGGGACGTGACGATCGACGTGCCGGCGCACCAGGTGCGCCGGGGCGGCACCCCGATCCCGCTCACGCCCCTGGAGTTCGACCTGCTCGTCGCGCTGGCGCGCAAGCCGCGGCAGGTGTTCACCCGCGAGGTGCTGCTCGAGCAGGTGTGGGGTTACCGGCACGCCGCCGACACGCGGCTGGTGAACGTCCACGTGCAGCGGCTGCGTTCCAAGGTGGAGAAGGACCCGGAGCACCCCGAGGTGGTCCTCACGGTGCGCGGCGTCGGCTACAAGGCCGGGCCGCCCTGATCGGTGTGATCGGCAGGGTCCGTGGCTGAGCGTCTCGCCGGGCTCCGGCGCCGCGCGGAGCTGGCCCTCGCCGAACGGGTCGGCGCCGTGCGCGTGCTGTGGCGGCGCTCGATGCAGCTGCGGGTCGTGCTGTCGACGGTCGCGATGTCCACCGTCGTGGTCCTCGTGCTCGGGCTCGTGCTGCAGACCCAGATCGCCGACCGGCTGCTCGAGGGCAAGGAGCAGGCCGCCCTGGTGCAGGCCGACATCAGCCGCGGGAACCTGGAGCGCGACCTCGCCCGCGTCGACCCCGACCGCGACGGCACCCAGGCCACGCTCGACGAGGCCCTCGACGGCCTGACGTCGTCCGGCTCGGGTTCCGACCGGGACGCCGGGGCGTTCGAGGCGGTCCTCGTCGCGGGCACCGAGGCCATCGGGACGCCGGGCGCCACGGGCGGCGGCGGCTCCGGCACCGACCCGTCGTCGGGACCCTCGAGCGTGGTGCCCCCGCAGCTGCGCGCGCCGGTGCTCAAGGGGTTCCTCGCCACCAAGTACGTCACCGTCAGCCAGGGCGGGCGGCCGGACGTGCCCGCCTACGTCGTCGGGCAGCCGGTGCGGACCGCGGGCCGGAACCTGCAGCTCTACCTGATCTTCCCGCTCTCGGCCGAGCAGCGGACGCTCGCGCTGATCCAGTCGACGCTGGCCCTGGCCGGGCTGGCGCTGCTGGGCCTGCTCGCGGGCATCTCGAGCATCGTCACGCGCCAGGTCGTGCGGCCGGTCCGCCAGGCGGCCGACGTCGCGGAGCGGTTCGCGGACGGGCACCTCGACGAGCGGATGCCGGTCTACGGCGACGACGAGGTCGCGCGGCTCGCCGAGTCCTACAACGAGATGGCCGCGAGCATCCAGCAGCAGATCCACCAGCTCGAGGAGTTCGGGGCCCTGCAGCGGCGGTTCACCTCCGACGTCAGCCACGAGCTGCGGACCCCGCTGACGACGGTGCGCATGGCGGCCGAGGTGCTGCACGCGCAGGCCGAGGACATGGATCGAATCGCCCAGCGGTCCGCCCAGCTGCTGGTCGACGAGCTGGACCGCTTCGAGTCGCTGCTCGGCGACCTGCTCGAGATCAGCCGGCTCGACGCCGGGGTGGCCGAGCTCGCCGTCGAGCGGGTCGACGTGCGCGACGTGGTGCGCCGCGCGGGCGAGACCGTGCGGCACCTCGTCGACGAGACCGCGACCCCGCTGCTGCTCGACCTCACCGAGCCCGCGGAGGCCGAGGTCGACCCCCGACGCGTCGAGCGCATCCTGCGCAACCTGCTGGCCAACGCCATCGACCACGGCGAGAGCCGCCCCGTGGAGGTCCGGGTGGCCGCCGACGACCACGCCGTGGCGGTGGTGGTGCGCGACCACGGGATCGGGCTCAAGCCCGGCGAGGCGGGCCTCGTCTTCAACCGGTTCTGGCGGGCCGACCCCTCCCGCCAGCGCCGCAGCGGCGGCACCGGCCTGGGTCTCGCGATCAGTCTCGAGGACGCGCGCCTGCAGGGCGGCTGGCTGCAGGCGTGGGGCGAGTCCGACCACGGGGCGGTGTTCCGGCTGACGCTGCCGCGCACCGCGGGCGATCTGCTGCGCACGAGCCCGCTGCCGCTCATCCCCGTCTCCGCCGCCCCCGCGGAGGCCGAGCCGGGCATCCACGAGGCGGCCGGCACCACGGGCACGGCGCTGCCGCCGCCGGAGACCGGCGAGTTCGCGGTGGTCGTGCCCGAGGAGTTCCCGGAGCCGTCGTCGGGGGCGTCGTCGGGGTCGTCGTCGGGACCGGAGACGGAGCGCAGCGGAGCTCGACCCCCGGGACTGCCCGAGGACCCCCGATGACGCCGTCCCGACGACGACTGCTCGCGGCGGTCCTCGGGCTGGTGGCGTTGCTCCTCGCCGGCTGCGCGACGGTGCCGGGCTCGTCCGACGTGACCGTGCTGCGCCGGGTCGGCGACCCCGCCGAACCCTCCGCCCCGCCCGGGCCGGCGCGCGGTGCCGGACCCCTCGAGATCGTCCGCGGCTGGATCCTCGCCTCGGGCTCGACGGCCGAACGCCACAGCGCGGCGCGGGCCTACCTCGCGCCGGCCACCGCCGGCAGCTGGGACGACGGCGCCTCCCCGACCGTGGTGTCCGACCGCGTGGACACGACCTTCGTGACGGGCAGCGGCCAGTCGCCGGACGCGTCCGTGCGGGTGCGGGCGGACAAGCTCGGCACCCTCCGGCCCGACGGGGCGTTCGTGGCCGACCCCGGCACGGTCGACGTGACCGTGCGGCTCACCCAGGACAACGGGGTCTGGCGCATCGCCGACCTGCCGCCGGGGACGATCGTGCGCCGTACCGACCTCCGGGCGAACACCCGGCCGGTGCGGATCTGGTTCCTCGCGGCCGTGGGCGGGGCGCCGGTGGGGGAGACCCGCTACCTCGCGACCAGCCCCGCGCGCTCGGTGGCCTCCCGGGTGCTCGACGAACTCCTCTCCGGGCCTTCCGACGACCTGCGCGGCGCGGCGTTGTCGGCCCTGCCGCCCGGCGCGATGCTGCGTTCCGCGGTGGGCACCAGCCCGGACGGCGTGACCACCGTCGACCTCACCCGGATCGGTCCGGTCGACGCGCTCGACGAGGGCCGCCGCACCGAGATCGCCCAGCAGATCGTGCTGACGCTCGCCGGGGTCGGCATCGACCGGGTCGCGCCGAGCGTGGACGGTGAACCGCTCGTCGCGGGACGGACCGAGCTCGGCGTCGCCGACGTCCTCGCCGCCCTGCCGCCGCTCGTGCGCGAGCGCCGCGACCTGCCCAGCGACAGCGCGTCGTCGCGGGCGGTGACCCCGCCCGCCGTCGTGGTGACCGGCGGGCGGGTGCTGACCGTCCCGGAGAACCCGACCGCGGCGAGCTCGGGCGGCCCCGACCTGGTCACCGGCGTGACCGACGCGCGGAGCGCGAGCCTCTCGCCCGACGGGCGCGACGTGGCGGTGGTGGGCAACGGGCCCGACGGGATGCGGCTGTGGGTGGGACGGTCCGGTGCGGCGGCCACCCCGAGCCCGGTCGCCGGACAGTTCGTCGGCCGGCCCTCGTGGACCCCGGACGGCAGCGAGGTGTGGACGGTGGTGGACGGCCGGCCGGTCCGCGCGGCCCGCGCCGACGGGGTGCTGACCCCGGTCGCGCTCGACACCTCGACGCTCGCGGGCTACGGACCGCCGACGACGCTGCGGCTCTCGCCGGACGGGACGAAGGTCGCCCTGGTGGCCGACGGGCGGGTCCTGGTCGCCACCGTCGTGCGCGACACGAGCGGGGGCGCGCGCCTCGGCCCGGTGCGCGTGCTGCGGCCGGGTCCGGTCGGGGAGGCCCTCGCGGGCGTCCTGGACGTCACGTGGTCGCAGACCGACCAGCTGGTGGCGGTCGGGACCGCGCTGGGCCGTCCCGTGCAGATCGCCTCCGTCGACGGCCTGGAGCTCGACAGCCCGACCACCACGAACCTCACCCCGCCGGTCACGGCGGTCGCCGCCGCCCCGGAGCGCCCGACCCTCGTGGTGGACCAGAGCGGACTGTGGTCGCTGCCCGCGAGCGGCGGCGACGTGTGGAGCTCGGTGCCCGGCGGGTCCAACTCGTCGGTCCCCGCCTATCCGGGGTAGTCGGCACCGCCGTCCGCCGTCGTGGCACGGCGAACGGTCCTGCCGCCCGTCCCCAGGGGCCCGTCCGTCCCCAGGGCACCGGGCGTCGCTGGCGGGGGACGGCCCGGGCGGCCGAGCATCGGCGACGTGATCACCGCTGCGTGGCGCGCGCTGCTCGACCTCCTGCTGCCCACCCCGTGCGGGGGCTGTGACGCCGTCGTGGAGCCCGGCCGGGGGCTGTGCGCCGCCTGCCGGGCGGAGCTCGCCCGCCCGGTCCCGACCCCGGAGCTGCCGGGGCTGCCGCCCGCGCTGGCCCTCGCGCCCTACGCCGGGGGCCCGCGGCGGGCGGTGATCGCGTACAAGGAACGCGGGCGGCGCGACCTCGCCGGGCCGCTGGCCGCCGCCCTCGCCGCCGCGCTCGACCAGGCCCTCCCGCGCGGGCCCTGCGTGCTCGTGCCGGCGCCGTCGCGGCCGGGCGCCGCGCGGGCCCGGGGCGGCGACCACATGCTGCGCCTGGCCCGCGCGGTCGCGGCGGGCACCGAGCACGTCGTGCTGCCCGCGCTGGCGCTCTCCTGGCGGGCGCGTGACTCCGTCGGTCTCGACGCCCGGGAACGCGCGGCGAACCTGGCCGCCCACCTGCGGGTCCGGCGCCGCGGCGGGCCGGGCGGGGCCGGCGGCCGGCCGGTGGTCCTGCTCGACGACGTGCTCACCACCGGCGCGACCGCCCGCACCTGTGCCGGGGTCCTCGCGGCCGCCGGCCTGCCGGTCGACCTGGTCCTCGTGATCACGGCCGTCGGCGCCCGACGCCCGGTGGTGCCCGGGGGTCGCCCGACCCGGACGAGCGTCACCCGGACGGGTGCAACCGGCTCCGTGTCCATCCGCCGCGCGCAGGAGTCGAGGGGGGTTCGCCCAACCCGGGAGACGCCCGCGCGACACCTTCCGGCCACCCGCCGGAGTCGCTAGCGTGTCCCCTCTCACCGGTCCGGCGACCGAGAGGAGGCACGAGGAGTCCGACCGCGACGCCACGGGCCTGCTCGGCCGAGTGGCGGCGCTCCTTACTTCCCCCGGGAGTTGATGTGGAGATCGTCATCTGTGGCCGCAACGTCGAGGTCCCGGAGCACTTCCGTGACCACACGACCGAGAAGCTGGCCCGACTCGGACGCTATGACCACAAGGTCATCCGGATGTCCGTCGAGCTCTCGCACGAGAACAACCCGCGTCAGACCAAGACCTGCCAGAGCGTCGAGATCACCGGCCGCGGGCGTGGGCCCGTCGTCCGTGCCGTCGCCAGCGCCGGTGACTTCTACTCCGCCCTCGACCTGGCCATCGGCCGCCTCGAGGAGCGGATGCGCCGTTCCCACGACCGCCGCGTGCACAAGTCGACGCGCCGCAAGGTCGCGGTCGGCGCCGGCGGACCGGGCGAGGAGCTGCCGACCTCCGGCGCCGAGCTCGACGAGGCCCTGCCCGACGCGCTGCGCGAGCCCGGGGAGGACGCGACCGTCCCCGCCGCCCGCGAGGCCCTCGACGACCGCTTCGACCGCGAGGTCGACGGCGACGGCCCCGGACACATCGCCCGCGTCAAGGAGCACGAGGCCGTGCCCATGACCGTCGACGACGCCCTCTCCCAGATGGAGCTGGTGGGGCACGACTTCTTCCTGTTCTCCGACAAGTCCAGCGGACGCCCGAGCGTGGTCTACCGCCGTCACGGCTACGACTACGGCGTCATCCACCTCGTCTGACGTCCCCTCCGCCCGCACGCGGGTGGTCGTCGGGGGTCACGGGGTCCGGTCGGGCGACGACCGGGCCCCGGACCGCTCCGGTGGTGCGCGCTTACCATGGGGTGTGCGCCCACGCACTCCGCGCGAGTGCGCCGGACGCGGGCCGACGACGACGAGGACGAGCGAGGTCACCCATCGTGGTGCTGAACCGACTGCTGCGGGCCGGCGAGGCGAGGACGGTCAAGCGCCTCGGCGCCATCGCGGACTACGTCGACACCTTCGCCGACGAGATCGAGGCGCTCTCCGACGCCGAGCTGCGGGGCAAGACCCAGGAGTTCCGCGAGCGCTACGCCGACGGGGAGTCGCTCGACGACATGCTGGGCGAGGCGTTCGCGGTGGTCCGCGAGGGCGCCCGGCGCACGCTCGGCCAGTACCACTACCGCGTGCAGCTCATGGGCGGCGCGGCGCTCCACCTGGGCAACGTCGCCGAGATGCGCACCGGTGAGGGCAAGACCCTCGTCTCCACGCTGCCCGCGTACCTCAACGGGATCACCGGCGACGGCGTCCACGTCGTCACGACGAACGACTACCTCGCGCGCCGCGACTCCGAGTGGATGGGCCGCGTCCACCGCTTCCTCGGCCTCACCGTCGGCGCGATCTACTCCGAGATGCCGCCCGAGGAGCGCCGCGAGGCGTACAAGGCCGACATCACCTACGGGACGAACAACGAGTTCGGCTTCGACTACCTGCGCGACAACATGGCCTGGTCGAAGGCCGAGTGCGTCCAGCGCGGCCACGTCTTCGCGATCGTCGACGAGGTCGACTCGATCCTGATCGACGAGGCCCGCACGCCGCTGATCATCTCCGGTCCCGCCGAGCAGAGCGCCCGCTGGTACTCGGAGTTCGCCCGCCTCGCGCCGAAGATGACCAAGGACCTGCACTACGAGGTCGACGAGCGCAAGAAGACCGTCGGGGTCACCGAGGACGGCGTCGCCTTCATCGAGGACCAGCTCGGCATCGAGAACCTCTACGAGGCCGCGAACACCCCGCTGGTCGGGTACCTGAACAACGCGATCAAGGTCAAGGAGCTCTTCCTCAAGGACAAGGACTACATCGTCCGCGACGGCGAGGTCCTGATCGTCGACGAGTTCACCGGCCGCGTGCTCGCCGGCCGCCGCTACAACGAGGGCCTGCACCAGGCGATCGAGGCGAAGGAAGGCGTCGAGATCAAGCAGGAGAACCAGACCCTCGCGACGATCACGCTGCAGAACTACTTCCGCCTCTACGAGAAGCTCTCCGGGATGACCGGTACGGCGCAGACCGAGGCCGCGGAGCTCTCCAAGACCTACAAGCTCGGCGTCGTGCCGATCCCCACGAACCGGCCGCCGCAGCGCGTCGACCAGCCCGACCTCGTCTACAAGACCGAGGCCGCGAAGTTCGAGGCCGTCGCCGACGACATCGCCGAGCACTACGAGCGCGGCCAGCCGGTGCTGATCGGCACCACGAGCGTCGAGCGCTCCGAGTACCTGGCGAAGCTGCTCGTGCAGCGCGGCGTCGAGCACTCCGTGCTGAACGCCAAGTTCCACGAGCAGGAGGCCGGGATCATCGCCCAGGCCGGGCGCCGCCGGGCGGTCACGGTCGCGACGAACATGGCCGGTCGAGGGACGGACATCGTCCTCGGCGGCAACCCCGACTTCATCGCCGACCTCGAGCTGCGCGCCAAGGGCCTCGACCCGGTGGAGACCCGCGAGGAGTACGAGGCGGCCTGGGACGACACCCTGGCCCGGGTCAAGGAGGACGTGCGCCGCGAGGGCGAGGAGGTCAAGAAGGCCGGCGGCCTCTACGTCCTCGGCACCGAGCGCCACGAGTCGCGCCGCATCGACAACCAGCTCCGCGGCCGTGCCGGCCGCCAGGGCGACCCCGGTGAGTCGCGCTTCTACCTCTCGCTGGGCGACGAGCTCATGCGCCGGTTCAACGGCGCCATGGTCGAGACGATCATGACGCGGTTCAACCTGCCGGAGGACATGCCCATCGAGGCCAAGATGGTCTCCCGGGCGATCCGCAGCGCGCAGACGCAGGTCGAGCAGCAGAACTTCGAGATCCGCAAGGACATCCTCGAGTACGACGAGGTCATGAACCAGCAGCGCACGGTCGTCTACGACGAGCGTCGCCGCGTGCTCGACGGGGAGAACCTGTCCGAGCAGATGCAGAACATGATCGTCGACGTCGTCACCGCCTACGTCGACGGCGCCACGTCCGAGGGCTACAGCGAGGACTGGGACCTCGAGAAGCTCTGGGAGGGCCTGCGCCAGCTCTACCCGGTGTCGGTGCGGTGGGAGGACGTCGTCGAGGAGCACGACGACATCGACCGCGACCTGCTCGTCGAGATCCTCACCGAGGACGCCCTCGACGCCTACGGGCGTCGTGAGGACGAGATCAACGGCATCGTGCCCGAGGGCGGGATGCGCGAGCTCGAGCGCCAGGTGATCCTCTCGGTGCTGGACCGCAAGTGGCGCGAGCACCTGTACGAGATGGACTACCTCAAGCAGGGCATCGGGCTGCGGGCGATGGCTCAGCGCGACCCGAAGATCGAGTACAAGCGCGAGGGCTTCGAGATGTTCTCCTCCATGATGGAGGGCATCAAGGAGGAGTCCGTCGGCTTCCTGTTCAACCTGACGATCCAGGTCGAGGAGGTCGCGCCGGTCGACGCGGTGCCGGGCGCCAACCCGAACACCGACACGGCGATGCAGCCCGCCATCGCGCCCGAGCCGCCGCAGGACGGCCGCCGGCTCACGACGGCGGGGGCGGCCCCGGTGTCGGCGCCGACCCGTCCGGTGGGTCCGGTCGGCGGACCGCCGCCCGGACGACCCGCGGGCCCGCAGCGGATGGTCCCGCCCGACCCGCGCTCCACCCCGACCACGGCGATCCCCGCGGCCGGGCGGCCCCCGGCCCCGGTCGACCGGCCGTCGCAGCCGAGTGCCCCGCAGCCTCCGGTGCCCACCGGGCGTGCCGGACGCTCCGGGGTGCCGACCGGCCGCCAGGGCCGCCAGGCCCCGCCCGCCGCCGACCCGGCGACGCGGCCGACCGCGGCCGGACCGGCCATGTCGCAGCTGAACGGCGGACCGGGCCCCGACGCCTTCCGCGGCGCCGGGCTCGGCGGGAACCGGCCGCAGCAGCTGAACTACTCCGGGCCCGACGAGGACGGTCGGGCGGCCCCGGCCGGCGGCAACGGCCGTTCCGGCGGACGGCACGCGGGTGGTGCCGGCAATCCGCAGCAGGCCCGCCGGGCCGACACCCCGTCGCGCAACGCCCCGTGCCCGTGCGGCTCGGGTCGCAAGTACAAGCAGTGCCACGGGGCGCCCGCGCGCAGCTGACGTCCGGCTCAGCCCACCACGAGCTCCGTCAGCCGCCACTCGTCGTCGCGCCGCTCGAACCGCGCCGCGACGGCCCGGGCGCGGTCGCCCCCCACGGCGCGGCCGGGCCCCGGCGCACACAATGCCGCCGCGACCTCGACGGCGACCACCGGGGCCGGGCCGGTGGTGACCAGCGGACACATCCGCAGCCCCCGGACCCGCGACCCGCGGGTGCCGGGGCGCCGCAGCGCCGGGACCAACCCGCCGATCCGCTCGACGGCCTCGTCCGGACAGACACCGGCGAGGTGCCCCACCGGGCGTCGACCGTCGATCACCTCCGCGACCGCCGACAGGACCCGCAGCGCCACCGGCCCGACCTGGTCGCGCGCCGCGTCCAGCGCCGCCTCCCACGCCGGGGTGGCGAGATCCCGCACCACCGGGGACGGTGCCGGAGCCGGCCCGGGGATCGGGGCGGACGCCGTCGAGGGCAGGACCCGCAGCCTCGGCGCCGGCCGCCGGTCCATCCGGCGCGCGAGCCGTGGGACCGCGCACGCCCGGCCCGCGCGGGGACGGACCCCGGGCAGGACGACTTCGACCAGGTCGGAGCCGCCTCCCGTCGACGCCGGTCCCGGTTCGTGTGCCGCGACGCTCATGCCGTGTCCTCCCGCTCGCATCGGCCCCGGGCACCGGTCGGCACCCACGGACCGCGGATCGGGAGGTCTCCGCGGACGTCGCCGACTGTAGGACGACGAGTCGACGCCCGGAGGCGGTTTGGACGATCTCCCTACTGGGTACAGCGGCGCGTCAGTTCGAAGCACGCCAGGGTCGCCGCGCACGCCGCGTTGAGCGACTCGACGCCCCCCGCCATCGGGATCGCCACCGTGCCGTGCAGCTCGCCGCGGACCTCGTCGGTCAGGCCGTCGGTCTCCCCGCCGAGCACGAGCGCCGTCCGCGTTCCCAGCTCGGCGTCGAAGAGCGAGGAGCCCCCATCGCCGTCCAGCCCCAGCAGCACGAACCCCGCCTCGGCCAGCGCCGCGAGGCCCGCCACGGCCGTGCCGGAGCGCAGCACGGGAGCGTGGAACGCCACGCCGGCGGACGCCTTGACCACGAGCGGGTCGATCGACGGGAGCCCGCGGCGGGGGAGCAGCACGCCCTCCAGCCCGGCCGCCGTCGCGGAGCGCAGGATCATCCCGACGTTGGCCGGGTTGGTCAGCCCGTCGAGCACGAGCACCCGCGCCGGGTCCTCCGGGCCGAGCTCGGCGAGGAAGCGCTCGACGGTGCGCATGCCGGGCGCCACGACGTCGGCGATCACGCCCTGGTCCTGCCGGCCGTTGCCCGCGAGGACCTTCACCCGGTGCGCCGAGGCCCGCGTCACACGCACCCCGCGGGAGCGCGCCGCGTCGAGGATCGGGCGCACGGCGCGCTGGTCGGCCCCCTCGGCGAGCACGACCTTGTCGACCTCCAGGGCCGGGTCCTGCAGCGCCTCGAGCACCGGTTTCCGGCCGTAGACCGTCACGAACCGGTCCTTCGGGGAGACCTCGTCGGCGGGCGGTGCGGGTGACATCGGTGACCACTGTGTCAGACGGGTCTCACCCGCCGTCGTGCGAGGATCGAGGCCATGCCGGACCGCCTCACGGCCCTGGACGCCTCCTTCCTCTACATGGACCAACCGACGACGCCGATGCACGTCGGCAGCGTCGCCGTGTTCCGCAAGCCCCGGTCCGGCTTCGACTACGAGCGGCTCGTCGAGCTCATCTCCGGGCGCATCGGACTGGTCCCGCGCTACCGGCAGAAGATCAAGCAGATCCCCTACGGCGTCGCCCGCCCGGTGTGGGTCGACGACACCGACTTCGACGTGACCTACCACGTCCGCCGCTCCGCCCTGCCCGGTCCGGGCACCGACCGGGCGCTCAACGAGCTGGTCGCGCGGCTCATGTCGCGCCCGCTCGACCACACCCGCCCGCTCTGGGAGATGTACCTGGTCGACGGGCTGTCCGGGGGCCGCGTCGCGATCGTGACGAAGACCCACCAGGCGATGGTCGACGGGATCGCCTCGATCGACATCACCCAGGTCGTGCTCGACGACTCACCCGAGGGCCGCGACGAGCCCGACGACGACTGGGTGGCCCGGCCCGAGCCGCCGCCCTGGAAGCTCGTGTTCGACGCGGTGGGGGAGGCCGTGGCCCGGCCCGGCAACGCCGTCGAGGCCGCGCACGCGGCGGTGCGGGACGCCGCCGACACCGTCTCCAAGGTCGCGAACGTCGCCGGCGGGCTGCTCTCCGCGGTCCGCACGGCCGTCCGCCCGGCGCCGACCACCCCGCTCAACGTGCCCATCTCCACGCAGCGGCGCTTCGCCCACGCGCGGACGGAGCTGGAGGACTACCGCGCGGTCCGCCGCGCCCACGGCGGCACGATCAACGACGTCGTCCTCACGGTCATCTCCGGGGCGATGCGCAACTGGCTGCTCTCCCGCGGCGCGTCGGTCACCCCGACGACGACGCTGCGCGCGATGGTCCCGCTGTCGGTGCGCGGGGAGGCCGCGGCGACCGGCGCGATCTCGGGCGGCGGGCTGCTCGGCAACCGGATCGCCTCCTACCTGGTGGACCTGCCGGTCGGCGAGCCGAACCCCGTGCTGCGGATGCACCACGTGGCGCACGCGATGCGCGAGCACAAGCAGTCCGGGCAGTCGGTCGGCGCGAACGCGCTGGTCCGGGTGGGCGGCTTCGCCCCACCCACGCTGCACGCCCTCGGCGCCCGCGCGGCGAGCGGGCTGTCGCGGCGGCTGTTCAACGTCGTCGTCTCGAACGTGCCAGGCCCGCAGCACCCGCTGTACGCCGGCGGGGCGCGGATGCTCGAGATGTACCCGGTGGTGCCGCTGGCGAAGGGGCAGTCCCTCGCCGTCGGGCTGACCTCCTACGACGGCGGGGTGTTCTACGGCTTCAACGCCGACCGCGACTCGATGGCCGACGTGGACGAGTTCGGCGACCTCGTGACGGAGGCGCTGGCCGAGCTGCTCGCCACGGTGCCGCGGTGAGCCCGGCGGGGCGCACCCCGAGCCGCCGCGCGATCGTCGTCGGGACCGGCGGCTCGCTGGGGTACGCGTGGACGGTCGCGGCGCTGTCGACCTGGCAGCAGCACACCGGGCACGACGCGCGCGACGCCGACGTCCTCGTCGGGACCTCGGCCGGCTCGATCGTCGCGTCCGCGCTGGCCAGCGGCGTGGCCGTCGACGACCTCGTGGCGCACCTGCTCGAGCCGCGCGACCCGCCGTCGGGGACGCCTCGTCGTCGCGGGGCGCGGGGTGGGCTCCCGCCGATGCCCCGCATGGGGCCGGGGTCGGTCCGGTTGCTGCGCGAGGTCGTCCGGCACCCGCGCCGGTTCCCGCCGTTCGCGCTCGCGTCGGCGCTGCTGCCGGTCGGGCGGGCGGACACCCGCGGGGTGATCCGGCTGGTCTCCTCGTTCGCCCCGGAGGCCTGGCCCGCGCCGCCGACGGCGCCCGAGCTCCGGATCATCGCCACCGACTACGACAGCGGCGCCCGGGTGCCGTTCGGCCGCCAGGGCGCGCCGCCGGCGTCGTGCGCGGAGGCGGCGAGCGCCTCGTGCGCGGTGCCGGGCTGGTTCGAGCCGGTGCGCATCGGGGGTCGGCGCTACGTCGACGGCGGGGTCTGCTCGGCGACCTCGGCCGACCTGCTGCTGGGGTCGGACATGCCGCCGCTCGACGAGGCGTTGGTCCTGGTGCCGCTGGCCCGGCGCGGGCGCATCGGCCTGACCGGGGTGGCGGGCGCGGCCGACGGGGTGTTCCGTGGGATGGTCGGCGGCCGCAGCGCCCGCGAGATCGCCCGGCTGCGCGAGGCCGGCCTGGCGGTCACCTCGCACGCGCCGGGGCCCGAGGAGCGCGCGGTGATGGGGTGGAACGTGATGGACGCCCGCCGGCAGGCGGACGTGGTGGCGACCGCGCTGCGCACGACCGCGCAGTGGTGGTCGCGGAAGGATCGGGACGCGTGAGGATCGGCCAGGGCGAGCGGAGCGACGGGTGAGAATCTACATCCCGACGACGGTCGCGGGGTTGCGCCGGCTGCTGGCCGACGGGCAGGTGCAACCGCTCTCGGGGACGGCGTTCGCGCTGACCCCGGCGCTGCGCGAGTCCTACCTCGCGGGCGACGAGGAGGAGCTGGAGTACGCCGCGATGACCGAGGCCGCCCGCGCCTCGCTGCGGCTGCTGGCCACCGAGCTCGCCGAGGACCCGGCGACGCCGCCGCGGCGCGCCGTGGTCGCGGCGGACGTCGACGACGTGACGCTGCGCCCCGACCTCGACGCGGCCGTGGTCCGGGTGGCGGGGCCGATCCCCTCGCTGAAGCTGGCGTCGATCCACCTCGACCTCGCCGATGCGGCCGACGCCGTCCGGGCCGCGGCCGCCGTGATCGACGCCGCCGACCTCGGGGACGAGGACGCGGAGCTCGCGCTCGGCGACGCCGAGGACCACGACCTCGCCTGGTACGGCGTCCAGGAGCTGCCGTTCCTGCTGGAGCTGGACGTCCCCGACGGCACCTGAGGTCGGTCAGGCGGTACCGGTCGCCGCGTGCAGGGAGGGCCGTGCCGCCAGGAACGCCTCGCCCGCCCGCACCCCGTCGGCGATCAGCCCCTGCAGGAACGCGGGCGACCGGTCGGCGGCGGAGGCCGAGTCGAGGCGGCGGTCCAACGGGATCCGCTCGATGCCGACCTCGCGGTACCCGGCGCCCTCGAGGTAGCCGGCCCGCACGAACTCGTTGATCTTCTGGATCGCGTCGATCTCCTGCTCCAGCGACAGGTTCGCCGTCAGTTCGGCGCGCCGGTCGGCGATCGCGCCCGGCGTGCGCGGCTCCGCGTCGATGCGCTGCGGGAAGAGCTGGACGATCCAGATGTCGTCGGGCGCGAGCGCCGGCAGGTCCCGGACCGGCGGGTTCTCGGAGAACACCCCGTCCCAGTACACGCCGTCGCCGGTCTCGACGGCCCGGAACAGCGTGGGGATGGCGGCGCTGGCCAGCACGGTGTCGACGGTGATCTCCCCGCGGCGCGAGTCGAACCGCCGGAACTCGCCGCTGCGCACCTCGACCGCCCCGATCTGCAGCACCGGGCCCTCGTCGCGGGGCAGGGCGGCGAGCAGCCCGAAGTCCACCCACCGCTCGAGCAGGTCCTGCAGCTGCGCGCGGGCGATCTCCGGGAACCGGTACGGGTCGAACGCGGGGAGCGGCAGGAGCCCCAGGTCACGCAGCCGGAGCAGGCCGACGCCGACCGCGTTGGTCACCGCGTCGAGCGGCGTCCGCGCCTCGTTGTCCCGCCAGAACCCCTCGAGCAGCTCCACGGCGCGCCGCCGCCCGCCGGTCCGCCAGCCGTACCAGGCCAGCAGGGCGCAGATCGCGCCGCCGGACGTGCCGGTGAAGGCGACGGGCTCGACCTCGGGGGAGCGCGGCAGCGGGCGCAGCACACCGGCGGTGAACGCCGTCTGGCTGCCGCCGCCCTGGCAGGCGATCGCGACTCGGGGCACGGCTCGATGATGCCCCGGGCGCCCGACCGCCATGCCCGGATCAGACCCCGTCCGGTCGCTGCGGCATCCCCTTCCGCCAGGCGGTGTAGCTCTGCAGCCGCCCGCCGCGCGGCCGGAACAGCCACGGCCACGGATGTACGACGGCCGGATCGACGGCCGCCGCGCGGGACCGGAAGCCCGGGACGGGTGCGAATGTCACGGCGACGCGCTGCCCGGCGAGCTCCTCCGGCACCGACCCGCGGAAGAGCGAGACCGGACGTCGGGTCGCCAGGTCGGCCAGGGTCTCCGTCAGGAAGACCAGCCGCTTGCCCGAGAGCCGCAGCCGGGCGAGGAGCGGCTCGTCGAAGACGAACACCGCCGGGGCGTCCGGGTGGGCCAGCAGGGCCGGGTCGTCGTCGCCGAGGGACTCCGCGGTCAGCCACACCGCGTCGACGTCGGGGACGTCCGCGACGGCCGTCGGCCCGCCGGTCGACTCCGGGTCCGGGTCGGAGCGCAGCCCCGCCGGCGGCTCGATCCGCGTGGTGCGCTGCTCCGGCGGCCAGTCCTGCACCGGGCAGTCGTGGTTCAGGGCGCAGTCCGCGCAGAGCTTCGGTGCCCGCTTCTCCACCTGATTTCGCGAGAACCCGTACGCCTTGCCCGTCCCCGTGCCGACCGTCCACTGCCAGCCCAGCCGGTTCGCCGCGCGGGACCCGTCGAGCAGGTGGGTGAAGAACGCGTCCTCCCCGTCGCGCCACTGCGCCCCGGCCCGCACGGTCCACTGGCTGGAGAGCCACATGCGGCACTGGTTGACCAGCCACCCGTCGTCGTGCAGCTCGGTGAGGTTGACGTCCATGCAGTTCATGTCCCGGGGCCACGGGTCGTCCCAGGTCTCCGGCGGCCGCGGCGGGCGCGCACGGAGGTCGTCGCCGAGCGCCGGGCCGATCCGCGCGTAGACGTGCCGGGCGTACTCCTGCCAGGCGAGCTCGTCGCGGTACTTCGTGCGGTCGCGCTGCGGGGCGTCGGCGACGTGCTCCCACAGTGCCGGCAGCGACAGCAGCCCGTGCCGGACGTACGGCGACATCCGCGACGCCCCCCGGCGCTCGGGCGGCCAGACGTCGTTGCGCCGCCGCGCGTAGTTCGTGACGTCGAGCGAGCCGAGCGCGATGTCGGCGGCCGTCTGCCCACCCCGGAACGCGCCGGAGGCGGCCGGGGTGTCGCAGGTCAGGTCGCCCAGGTGCTCGCCGACGAAGGCGACGGCGGCATCGGGTCCGGGGTCCGGGACGGGCAGCTGCACACGCCTGCGTACCCGCTCAGCCGGTGATCTCCCATCCGGCCTTCTCCAGCAGCGCCAGCGAGACGTCCCAGAGCTGCCGGGCGGCGTCGGGGTCGAGCGCGTAGGCCCGGACGCCGTGGATGCCGTGCTGGATCTCGTCCACCACCTCGGCCTCGTGGCAGTCCTCGAAGTAGCGCCCGCCGACGCCCTCGAGCTGCGGCGACGTCGCGAGCAGGACCGACGTCGCCGCCCCCTGCTCCGGGGTCTTCATGATGTCGGCCGCCGCGACGGAGAGCTCCTCGATCACCGTCGGGTCCCAGTGCTTCTGCAGGCCCGTCCAGATGCCGCCCGGCATGAGCGCGTTGGCGGTGATCCCGTCGGCGGCCCAGCGGCGGGTCAGCTCGACCGCGAACAGCACGTTCGCGGTCTTGGACTGCCCGTAGGCCAGCCCCGGGTCGTAGGCGCGGCGGTCGAAGAACAGGTCGTCGAACACCACCGGCGAGCTGCCGTGCCCGCTGGAGGACACCACGACGACCCGCGCGTCCCCGGCCGCGGCGAGCGCGTCGTGCAGGCCGAGGGTGAGCGCCATGTGCCCGAGGTGGTTCGTCGCGAACTGCAGCTCCCAGCCGTACGCGGTGTAGGTCTCCGGGGTGTCCATCACCCCCGCGTTGTTCACCAGCACGTGCAGCGGCCCGGTCCACCCGTCGACGAAGGCGCGGACCGAGTCGAGGTCGGTGAGGTCGAGCAGGGCGGCGTGCACCTGCTCGTTGCCCGTCGACGCGCGGATGTCGGCCACCGCCCGCTCCGCGGCCTCGCTCGACCGCGCGGCCACCGTCACCGCCGCTCCCGCCGCCGCGAGCGCACGGGCGGTCTCGACGCCGATGCCGGAGGCGGCGCCGGTGACGACCGCCGTGCGCCCGGTCAGGTCGACGCCCTCGACCACCTCCAGGGCGGTACTGCGGGCGTCGAACGCCGTCGTGATGCCCATCCGGGGCCTCCTCGTCGTTAGTAACCATCCAGTTGGTTTCGAACCTACCACGCGTGTCACCGCTCGACCGCGGGGCAGCGGGTACCCGACGCCCGTGACGGACACGATCGTGGGCAAGCGGCTGATCTACACCTACGCCAACGGCTGGGAGTACGAGCTGTACGTCAAGAACGACACGACGGTCGACTACCGGATCCACTCCGGCCTCGTCGGCGGCCGGTGGGTGCGTGACCAGCGGGCGTACGTCGCCCGGCTGCGGGAGAACGTC
Source organism: Actinomycetospora sp. CA-084318 (assembly GCF_050955885.1). Lineage (NCBI taxonomy): Bacteria > Bacillati > Actinomycetota > Actinomycetes > Pseudonocardiales > Pseudonocardiaceae > Actinomycetospora > Actinomycetospora sp. CA-084318. The sequence continues at coordinate 4,823,523 of NZ_CP192098.1, read as the reverse complement.
CACACGGTGCACTGGACCGAGCCGACCGGCACCAGCGTCTCGATCGTCGCGGACCTGGAGAACCGCGTCACGCACGGCACGATCTTCTTCCCGCGCTGGGTGGTCGACGACCCGCAGGCCACGGTCTGCTTCCAGAACGACCACCTCGACGAGATGGCCCGCCGCCGCGAGGCCGGCCCCACCTACCCGATCGAGGTGATCGACGAGCCGAGCGAGATCACGCTGCTCTCCGACCCCGGTCCCGACGACGAGTCGGTCGTCTCCGAGCCCCCGGCCGGCGGCGAGTGGCCGCGCTCGTGACCCTGCCGACGCCCGGCCTGGAGTACCTCGCCCACGTCGAGGTCGAGCTCGAGGCCCCGATCGACCTGGGCGTCACCGACGCCGGCCACCGCCGCATCGTGCCGATCGTCGGCGGTCGGGTCACGGGGGAGCGGTTCACCGGGATCGTCGTGCCCGGTGGCGCGGACTGGCAGGTGATCCAGGCCGACGGCGCCACCACGATCGACACCCGCTACCTGCTGCGCTCGCACGACGGGGCCGACGTGTCCATCCGGACCGCGGGGGTGCGCGCCGGTCCGCCGGAGGTCCTGGCCGCGCTCGCACGGGGCGAGGAGCCGGATCCGTCGTCGTACTACTTCCGCGTGCACGCGACGTTCGAGACCTCGGCGCCGGCGTACGCCTGGATGACGCGCCTGCTGACGGTGGCCGTCGCGCAGCGGCGGGCGTCGCAGGTGGTCTACGACCTCTACGCGGTGACCTGAGCCGTACCCTCACCCGATCGGCGGCGTTGTCGCTGTCGTGACGAGCCGCCTGCGCGCGATCCTGCTGACCGCCGTGACGGCCCTCGTGGCCGGCCTCGTCCTCGCCGCCCCGGCTCAGGCCGCACCCGGGAGCGACCTGCTCGCGCCCTCGCCGCCCGGGTCGAACGACTTCTCCTGCCGGCCGTCGGCGCAACACCCGAACCCCGTGGTCCTGGTGCACGGCCTGCTCGCCACCCAGTTCGACAACTGGCAGTACGTGTCCCCGCAGCTGAAGGCCCGGGGCTATTGCGTGTTCTCGCTGACCTACGGGCAGAACGCGCTGCTCCCGCCGCCCGTCGGCCTCGTCGGGGGCCTCGCGCCGATGGAGCGCAGCGCGCAGGAGCTCGCGACGTTCGTGCAGCGCGTGCGCTCGGCGACCGGCGCGGCGAAGGTCGACATCGTCGGACACTCCGAGGGCTCGCTGATGCCCGACTACTACGTCAAGTTCCTCGGCGGGTCGCGGTCCGTCGACCGGTACGTCGGGCTGACGCCGCTGTGGAAGGGCACGAACACGCTCGCCCTGGACTTCCTGAACCGCACGGGCGAGGAGCTGGGCCTGGACCCGGTGCTGGTCGCGTCGCTCGACCAGGCGTGCGCGTCGTGCCGGCAGTTCCTCGCCGGGTCGGACTTCATCCGGCGCATGAACTCCGACGGCGGGCCGAAGGTCGACGGCGTGACCTACACGATGATCCTCACCCGCTACGACGAGCTCGTCGTGCCCTACACCTCGGGTCTGCTCGAGGGCGCGACGAACATCGTGCTGCAGGAGGGCTGCCCGACCGACCTCGCCGAGCATGCCGCCGTCGCCTACGACCCGGTGACGATGCAGCACATCGCGAACGCCCTCGACCCCGCGCACGCGCGGCCGGTGCAGTGCCTGCCGGTGCCGCCGCGGGGCCTGCGCGGCTAGCTCTCCCAGGCGGGGGTGCGCAGTGCCGTGAGCACGCGGCGCAGCGCGTCCAGTCGGCCGGAAGAGAGGGCGCCGGACGCGACCAGCGGGTCCAGCGCGCACTCCGGGTCGGCCGGCGGGCCGAGGTGCGAGCAGCCGCGCGGGCAGTCCTCGACGGCCGTGGCGAGGTCGCCGAAGGCCGCCACGACGTCGTCGGGGGAGATGTGCGCGAGCCCGAACGACCGCACGCCCGGGGTGTCCACGACCCAGCCGCCGTCGGGGAGGCCGAGGGCCACCGCGGACGTCGACGTGTGCCGGCCCTTCCCGACCCCGCTGACCACGCCCACCGCCCGCTCGGCGTCCGGCACCAGCGCGTTGACCAGCGTCGACTTCCCGACCCCGGAGTGCCCGATCAGCGCCGACACCTCGTCGTGCAGCAGCTCGCGCAGCTCGTCGGGATCCCGGTCGGAGCGGGTGACGACGACGGGCAGGTCCAGTTCCGCGTACTCCGCGGCGAAGGGCCCCGGGTCGGCGAGGTCGGCCTTGGTCAGGCAGAGCACGGGGGCGAGGCCGCCCGCGTAGGCGGCGACGAGGCAGCGGTCGACGAAGCCGGTGCGGGGCACGGGGTCGGCGAGGGCCGTGACGATGACGAGCCGGTCGGCGTTCGCGACGACCACCCGCTCGTAGGGGTCGGTGTCGTCAGCGGTGCGGCGCAGCACGCTCGTCCGCTCGGCGACCCGCACGATGCGGGCGAGCGTGTCCTCGGCGCCGGACGTGTCGCCGACGAGGTCGACGTGGTCGCCCACCACCACCGGCGTGCGGCCCAGCTCGCGGGCCCGCATCGCGACGACGCGCGCGGTCGGCTCGTCGTCGGGCGCGCAGGTCCACCGCCCGCGGTCGACCCCGACGACCATCGCGGCCCGCGCGTCCGCGTGCTCCGGGCGGCGCTTGGACCGGGGGCGGCTGCCCTTGCCGGGCCGGACCCGGACGTCGCTCTCGTCGTACCGCCCGGCGGCGCTGCGGGGGCTCACCTCGCCCCCCGGTGGCAGCAAAGCGTCGTTGCTGTCATCCAGTGCCAGGAGAGCCGCATCGTCACGCCGGGATCCCCGCCCCGCGCACCAGGGCCGACCAGTCGTCGGCGAAGTCCGGGAGGGTCTTCGTCGTCGCGGCCACGTCGTCGATCTCCAGCCCGGGCACCACCAGGCCGAGCAGCGCGCCCGCCGTCGCCATCCGGTGGTCGGCGTACGCGCCCCACGGGCGGGTCGGCCGGAGCGGTCCCGACGGCGGGTGCACCTCCAGACCGTCGTCGGTCTCGTCGACCCGCGCGCCGATCGCCGTGGCCTCGGCGGCCAGCGCGGCGAGCCGGTCGGTCTCGTGCCCCCGGATGTGGGCGACCCCGCGCAGCCGCGAGGAGTGCCCGCCCAGTGACGCGACGATCGCGAGCGCGGTGACGGTGGGGGTCAGCTCGCCGATCTCGCCGAGGTCGACGTCGACCCGGGCGAGCCGGTCCGGTCCCTGCACGGTCAGCCCGTCCGGGCCCTCGGAGACCTGCGCCCCGAACGCCTCGAGCGCACGCCGCACGGCGGCGATCGGCTGCAGGTCGGGCAGGTCGTGGCGGGACTGGGTGTGCCGCTCCGGGTTCGCCGCGGGCCGGCGCTCCGGCCAGCCCGCGACCGTCACCCGGCCCCCCGTGATCATCGCGGCGGCCAGGTAGACGGCGGCGCCGGAGAGGTCGGGCTCGACGACGAACGTCGGGTCCGGGGTGATCGGCCCGGGCGAGACCGCCCAGCGGGACGGCTCGGTCGTCACCGTGACGCCCGCGAGCCGCAGCATCGTCACGGTCATGTCGACGTGCGGCAGCGACGGGACCGTCGTCGAGGAGGTGACGACGAGCCCGTCGTCGTACCGGGCGCCGGAGAGCAGCAGGCCGGAGACGAACTGCGAGGAGGCCGAGGCGTCGACGGTGACCGCGCCGCCGCGCACCCCGCCGCGCCCGAGCACCGTGAACGGCAGGCGGTCGGCGTCGGCGGGCTCCAGGCCGACGCCGAGCCCGCGCAGCCCCTCGAGCACGCCGCCCATCGGCCGGGTCCGGGCGTGCGGGTCGCCGTCGAACTCGACCGGCCCGTCCGCCAGCGCCGCGGCCGGCGGGAGGAAGCGCATCACGGTCCCGGCGAGGCCGCAGTCGACCCGGGCACCGCGTAGGTGGCCGGGCGCGGTGATCGTGACGTCGAGCGTGCCGTCCCGACCCGGCGCGGTGGCGGTGCCGACCCCCATCGCCGCGAGTCCCTCGACCATGAGCGTGGTGTCGCGGGAGCGGGCGGCGCCCGCGACCGTCCGCGTCACCCCGTCGTCGGCGAGCGCGGCGAGGAGCAGGGTTCGGTTGGTGATCGACTTCGACCCGGGGACGGCGACCGTGCCCTCCACCGGGCCGTCGGCGGTCGGGGCGCTCCACGCGGTCATGGACCTCATCCTGGCAGGATCGGGAACCATGTGCGGTCGCTACGCCCTGGCCAAGGACCCGGCCGACCTGGCCGAGGAGTTCGACGCGCGCGACGAGACCGGCGGCGAGGTGATCGGCCCGGAGTACAACGTCGCCCCCACCCTGACGGTCCCCGCCGTCGTCGACCGCCACCCGCGCGACGACGACGGGAAGCCCGACCCGTCCACCGTCGAGCGCTCGCTGCGGGCGATGCGCTGGGGGCTCGTGCCGTCGTGGGCCAAGGACCTCTCGGTCGGCAACAAGATGATCAACGCCCGCGCCGAGTCGCTCACCGAGAAGCCCGCGTTCCGCCGCGCGGCCGCGTCCCGCCGCTGCCTGATCCCGGCCGACGGCTGGTACGAGTGGCTGCGCGACGGGAAGCAGAAGACGCCGTACTTCATGAGCTACGACGACGGCCGCCCGCTCGCCCTGGCCGGGCTCTGGGAGACGTGGCGGCCCGCGAAGGGCGAGGCACCGCTGATCTCGACGACGGTCGTGACCACGGCCTCGGCGGGTCCGCTCACCGAGATCCATCACCGGATGCCGCTCGTCCTGCCGCATGACCGGTGGCAGGCGTGGCTGGACCCCGACTCCGAGGCGATCGACGAGCTGCTCGTCCCCTCCGACGAGGTCCTCGCCGCGATCGGGATGCGCCAGGTGTCGTCGAAGGTCAACAACGTGCGCAACCACGGCGCCGAGCTGATCGAGGAGGCGCACGAGGAGCCCGAGCAGCAGGGGCTGGATCTGGAAGCCGTCAACCCGTCGTGATCGTCGAGACCCCGCACGGCCCGGCCGAGGTGGTCCTCGATCGTCCCGACGACGAGCCGCGCGGCCTGCTGGTGCTCGGGCACGGCGCGGGCGGCGGGATCGAGGCGCCGGACCTGCTCGCGGCGGTCGCGGCCGCACCGGGCTTCGTCACCGCGCGGGTGCTGCAGCCCTACCGCGTGGCCGGGCGGAAGGCGCCACCGCGGGCGCCGCAGCTCGACGAGGCGTGGGCATGCGTGCTGGCCGAGCTCACCGCGTTGTTCCCCGGGGTCCCGCAGGTCCACGGTGGGCGGTCGTCGGGGGCCCGGGTCGCCTGCCGCGGGGCGGTCGTCGCCGAGCCCCGCCCGGTCGGGGTGCTCGCGCTGGCGTTCCCGCTGCTCGCGCCGGCCCGCAAGGACGGGACCCGGCCCGACCGCTCCCCGGAGATCGACGCCGTCGACGACGCCGGCATCCCGGTGCTCGCCGTCTCCGGGGACCGCGACCGCTTCGGTGTGCCGCCGACGGCCGCGCACCGCGAGGTGGTCACGGTCTCCGGGGACCACTCGCTGCGCGCGCAGGGCCCGGTCCGCGCAGCGGTCGAGAGGTGGCTGCGCCTCGTGAGTACTAATCCGTGCCAGAGCACGGATTAGTACTCACAGGGCGGAGCCACCTCAGTCCTCCTCGGCGGGTCGGCGTCGCCTGCCCCACCACCGGGCGGCAACGGTCACGACCAGCACCAGCCCGGCCCCGACGACGAGGCCCGCGAGGGTCGCGCCGCCGAGGTCCGTCGTGCGCAGCATCCCGGTGGCCAGGGCGAGGAGCAGGACGGCGGCGGCCACGAGGCGGCCCCGGCCGGCGCGCACCTGGGCCGTCCGTACGTCGAGCCCGTGTCGTGCCGCGTAGGTGAGGACGACGAGGCCGGCGAGCCCCATCGGCAGCGTCATGCCGAGCACGTAGGGGAACGCGTCCCGGCCGCCTGCCCAGGCCGCGACCACCGCGGCGAGGCCGAGCGTCCAGAGCAGCAGCTGGAGGCCCACGGCGGAGGCCTCGTTCCACACGTCGCGCTGGCGTTCCTCGGCGTAGAGCGGGTGGTCGAGGTCCCCGATCCGGGTCGTGAACCGGTCGAAGGCGTCCGGTGTGCTCATCCTCGGTCCTCCTCGGAGAAGAGTTCTTCGACGCTGTGCCCGAGGACCCGACCGAGGGCGAGGGCCAGGTACACGGAGGGCGCGTACCCCCCGTTCTCGATGGCCACGACCGTCTGGCGGCTCACCCCGATCAGCTCGGCCAGCCGTTGTTGCGTCAGGTCCGCGTCCCGGCGGGCGGCGCGGACCCGGTTCGCGGCGGTCGTCGTCGTCCGAGCCACTCCACCAATGTCTACTTCACTCGACATGTTGTCAAGAGAAGTGGACATCTCGTCAGCCCCGCTGCGCCCGCAGCTCCCGGAACAGGTCGCGCACCATCTCCGCCGGCGGGGCCACGACGGTGGCCTGGGGGAGGAGGTCGGTCAGCGTCGTCGTGGTCGCGGCTTCGCCGGGAACGAGGGTCTCGGTCACCTGGCGGACCCGCCCCTCGGTGTCCAGCCACACGTCCACCGGCACGGCCGCCAGGCTCAGTTCCGTGCGCAGCCGGTCCAGCACCGGACCGAGATCGGGCGCGGCCGTCCGCAGGGCGTCGAGGTCGACGGTGCCGCGCAGGTGCACGGTCGGGGTCTGGTCGATCGTCTCCGGCCCGACGACCACCACGTCGTCGCGGATCGCGCCGAGGATCGTCATGAGGTCGGCGGGGTTGCCGGTGATGCCGAAGCCGAGCTGGATCACGGTGTCGGCGAAGAGCCCGGTGTCGACGTCGTCGAGGGCCACCGCCACCCACTGCCGCCCGCGGGAGATGTCGTTGATCGCCCGCGGCGGGAGGGCGCCGAACGCGGTCCGGCCGACGGCGAGCGCGTCGACCCGCCCGAGGTCGCCGACGCGCAGCGCCGTCGAGGCGGTCCGGCCGCGGAAGTCGACGACGCCCGAGCCCGTCGTCGTGACGGAACGATCGCGGGCCGGGCCGCTGGAGTCGACGCGCACCGTCGCGCCGTCCGCGGCGGCCGTCGCCCGGGCCGCGGTGCGGATCGACTCGGCGGCGCCCACGTCGGGCTGCCCCCCGGGACGGGCCGCCCGACCGGCCGCGGTGTCGTCCCGCCCGAGTCCCAGCGACGAGCAGCCCGAGAGCACGCCGAGCAGCACGAGGACGACGACGAACACCCGCATGCGGCCAGTAGACCGGCCGGGCGCCGCGTTCCCCGGCCGCATGCCCCGAAAGTGGTCAGACCAGGAGGGCGCCCCGCACCGCCCGTGCCAGGGCCTCCCGACGGCGGGCGTGGTCGGCCTCGGGATCCCCGGGCGCGGCGGCGATCACCGTGGCGGCCGGCGACCACGTCATCGACAGGGCGATGACCAGCGAGTACACGTCCGCGGGCGCGATCGACGGGTCGACGATCCCCTCGTCCTGGGCCTCCCGGACCGCGGCGTGCTTGCGGGCGACCTCGTCGACGACGTCGGTGAGCAGGTCGCCCGTGGGGACCCGTTCGAGGCGCGCCCACACGGCGAGCAGGATGACCGCGGGCCGCTCCAGGTACGCGTCGTAGAGCCGCACCGCGTAGCCGGGGAGGTCGCGCGCGTCGAACGGCACGAGGTCGACGATCAGGGCGAGGTGCTCGCGGAAGACGGCGTCGAACAGGCCGTCCTTCGAGTCGAACCACGCGTAGATCTGGGCCTTGTTCGCCTCGGCGGCCGCGGCGATCCGGTCCACCCGGGCCCCGGCGATCCCGCGGGCGGAGAACTCCGCCGCGGCCGCGTCGAGCAGGCGCCGTCGCGTCGCGCTCCCGTCCTTCGGCATCCTACGATCGTAACCAACCGGTCGGTCACGTGGGCGGAGGTCAGGGGGTGGCGATCGGAGCGGTCTCCGCACCCGCCGTCGTGACGAGGTCCGACGGTGCGAGCTCCATCTGCAGGCCGCGCTTCCCGGCGCTGCAGTAGATCGTGTTGAGGCCCAGCGCCGACTCGTCGACGACCAGCGGGAGGCGGGTCCGCGCGCCGAGCGGCGAGATGCCGCCCGCGACGGAGCCGGTGAGCCGCTCGGCGACCGCCACGTCGGCCATCACCGCCTTCTTGCCGCCCCGGGCCGCGGCGAGGGCCTTGAGGTCGAGCGACCCGGAGACCGGCACCATCGCGAGGACCGGGGCGCCGTCGACCTCGGCGACGAGGGTCTTGAACACGCGAGCGTGGTCGAGGCCGAGCGCGTCGGCCGCCTCGGTGCCGTACGCGGCGACGCCCGGGGCCTCGTAGGCGTGGGTGCGCACGGTCACTCCGGCCTTCGCGAGCAGGGCGAGCGCGGGGGTGCCGGCGGCGGTTCGCTTGGCCACGGCGGCAGCCTAGGGCGCACGACGATGCGGTTCTCCTGCCACTGGACGACAGCAACGACGCTTTCCTGCCACGGCGGGTGGGGGAACACGGGACGGGCCCTCCGTGTTGGGACGGACATGCCAGCCATGACGATGGAGCGGACCCCGATCCGGCTCCACGCCCCCGACGAGGGGGGTGTCCGCACGCCCACCAGGGTAACCTCCCCGCGATCCGACGTCATCGTCGAGCGGTGGCGCGAAGGGAGTGCGGTGTCCGAGGCGGTCGAGCAGGCGGAGGTCGACGACCCGTCGACCGACGTGCAACAGGGCGGGTCCACTCCCGCCGACCTGGAGACCGAGACCGTCGCCGCGCGCGCCGAACGCTTCGAGCGTGACGTGATGCCGATGGTCGACCAGCTCTACGCGGCGGCGATGCGGATGACCCGCAACCCGCCGGACGCGGAGGACCTGGTCCAGGAGACGGTGCTCAAGGCGTACTCGTCGTTCACGTCGTTCAAGCCCGGGACGAACCTGAAGGCCTGGCTCTACCGCATCCTGACGAACTCCTACATCAACACGTACCGCAAGAAGCAGCGGCAGCCGCAGCAGAACTCCACAGACGAGATCACCGACTACCAGCTCTCGCAGTCCGCGGAGCACTCGTCGGCGGGTCTCCCCAGCGCCGAGGCCGAGGCGTTGGACCGGCTGCCCGACACCGACATCCGCGAGGCGCTGCAGGCCCTGCCCGACGACTTCCGCATGGCGGTCTACCTCGCCGACGTCGAGGGGTTCGCCTACAAGGAGATCGCGGAGATCATGGGCACCCCGATCGGCACCGTGATGTCGCGGCTGCACCGCGGCCGGCGGCAGCTGCGGGAGGCGCTGACCGACACCGCGCGCGATCGCGGATTCATCCGGGACGGGGTGAGCGAGGCATGAGCTGCGGCAACCACCACGAGACCGACTGCGACGAGGTCCTCGCCGAGGTCTGGCTGCTGCTCGACCACGAGTGCGACGCCGAGCGGGACGCGCAGCTGCGGCGGCACCTCGAGGAGTGCGGGCCCTGCCTGGCGCGCTACGGCCTCGAGGAGAAGGTCAAGACGTTGCTCGCCCGCACCTGCGGTGGGGAGCGCGCGCCGGACACGCTGCACCAGAAGCTGCGCGAGCGGATCCGCGCGACGGTGCTGGAGCAGGCGCAGATCAGCGTCGAGCGGACGCCGACCGGCACGGTCGTCGAGGTGAACTCGACCCGCGTCGAGACCCGTCGGCGCGGCTGAGGCACCGCCGGACACACGAAGGGCCCCCGGAAGAATCCGGGGGCCCTTCGTCGTGTCCGGCCACGGCCTCAGCTGTTCGGACGCTTGCCGTGGTTCGAGCCCTTCTTCTTGCGGTCCCGCTTCTGACGTGCACGCTTCGACATGAGGCGATTGTCCCACGCGCCGGTCCGGCGCCTCGCCGATGGTTGGATGAGCCCGTGAGCACGCTGAGCTTCCTGCTCGCCACGCACACGTCGCTGTCCGGGGACGAGGTGGCGCACCTGCAGCGGCTCGCCTCGGAGTGGCAGCTGCTCTCCGACCTGTCGTTCGCCGACTTCCTGCTCTGGGTGCCGGTCAGCGAGGCCGAGACGCCGTCGTTCGTGTGCGTCGCGCACAGCCGCCCGACGACCGCGCCGACCGCCCATCCCGACGACATGGTCGGCGGCACCGCGACCGTCGCGCAGCACCCGCAGCTGCTCCGGGCCCTGGCCGACACCACGATGCGCCGCGAGGAGCAGCCCCGGTGGCACCGCGGGCGCTCGATCCGCCGCGAGGTGGTGCCCGTGGGGTATGCGGGCCGGGTGATCGCGGTCCTGGGCCGGGACACGAACCTGGCGGCGCCCCGCGTCCCGTCGACCCTCGAGATCTCCTACCTCGCGGTGGCCGGTGACCTCTGCCAGATGATCGCCGACGGGACCTTCCCGACGGCGGAGGGCGTCGACGAGGGCCGCTCCTCGCCCCGCGTGGGCGACGGCCTGGTGCGGGTCAGCGCGGCCGGCACCGTCCTCTACGCCAGCCCGAACGCGCTGTCGGCCTTCCACCGGCTCGGGTGGGCCGACGAGCTGGTGGGTGCCGACCTGCCGCTCGTCGCCCGGAAGGTCTCGGCCGACCCGTTCGAGGGCGCCGAGGCCGTCTCGGTCCTGCGCGACGCGCTCGCCGGGACCCCGTCGCCGCGCACCGAGCTGGAGAGCCGCGGGGCGACCGCCGTGCTGCGCGCCCTGCCGCTGCGCCCGCGGGGGGTGCCGGGCGGCGCGCTGGTGCTGGTCCGCGACGTCACCGAGGTGCGGCGGCGCGACCGGGCGCTGATGAGCAAGGACGCGACGATCCGCGAGATCCACCACCGCGTGAAGAACAACCTGCAGACCGTCGCCGCGCTGCTGCGCCTGCAGGCCCGCCGGACCCGGCACGAGGAGGCGCGGTCGGCGCTGAACGAGTCGATGCGCCGGGTGGCCTCGATCGCGCTCGTGCACGAGTCGCTCGCGGCGTCGGTGGACGAGCGGGTCGACATCGACGAGGTGCTCGCCGGGGTGCTCCCCATGATGAACGACCTCGTCCGGCCCGGCGCCGGGGTGTCGATGACGCGGGAGGGCCGCGCCGGGGTGCTGCCGGCGGTGATGGCGACCCCGCTCGTCCTGGTGGTCACCGAGCTCGTGTCCAACGCGTTGGAGCACGGTTTCCCCGAGGGCACGCCCGGCGCGGTGCGGATCGTCGCGACCCGCACCGCGAGCCGGCTGCAGATCGACGTCGTCGACGACGGGCGGGGCCTGCCCGACACCTTCTCCCTGGAGCGCGCGCCGGGGCTCGGCCTGCAGATCGTGCGCACGCTCGTCGACTCCGAGCTCGGCGGCACCCTCTCGCTGCGCCCCGACCCGGCGGGCGGCACCCGCGCGGAGCTGCAGATTCCCCTCACGGGCCGGTAGGCGTCGTCGGGAAGGGGCTCCCGTGTCCCGTGAGGGGAGGATCGCCCCGCTCCAACCTCGTGAGGGGACCCCTCACGCGGTCGGGGCGGGCGGATCCTCCCCTCACGCGGAGGCCCCGGAACGAACGAAGGGCCCCTCCCGACGGGAGGGGCCCTTCAGCTCGGTACGTGCAGGGGGCGGACGCGTGGGGAGCGAGCGTCCGTCCCCGGAGCGGCCGGATCAGGCCTGGACGTCCATGCGCACGCCGTAGCGCTTCATGGCGCGGCGCTCGTCCTCGCTGGCACCGCCCCAGACGCCGGCGTCCTGGCCGGACTCGAGGGCCCAGGTCAGGCACTCGGACATCGCGGGGCAGCGGCGGCACACGGCCTTCGCCTGAGAGATCTGCGTCAGCGCCGGGCCGCTCGTCCCGATCGGGAAGAACAGTTCCGGGTCCTCGTCGCGGCAAGCAGCGTCGTTCCGCCAGTCCATCGTGCTGGTCTCCTCAGCTGGGTGCGACTCGGGGTTCGCACCGTGTTTGCGTCGTCGTGGGCGATTCCGTTCGGGGCGGAATGCCACGGAACCGGATCGCTCCGGCTCCTCCGTACCGTTCTCGTGTGCGGGGAGGTCCGACTCCTCCGGTCTCCGACCTGCGGCGTCCTTGCCGCCGGCCGGCCACCTGGTGGTGCCACCTCCCGTGCCCACCGGATCGCGGTGATCGCTCACCGTCTCCGGGGACCGGCCGTGCAGTTCTGCTCTCGCATTCCTGCCCGGCACTCGCGGGGGATGACCAAGAATCTGCAGGAGGAACGCGTCTGGATCGAGTCCCAAGCGGCTCGACGGGCTTGCGCGGGCGGTGAGTGGATATCGGCGGACCGTGACCGCGCCGTCACTGCGACGAGCGGGAAACGCGACACGACGAGGCGTCGACCCGAGCGTCGGGCGACGACGAGCGGTCGGTATGCTCCGCACCAGCATCCCTGCAGCCTCGTCCAGGGGCCGTGAGGTCCCCCGAAGGCCGGATCAAGCCACCGTTCGTCGGCTTATGGTCCACGCCCGCCGGAGCCCGCGTGACGCGGCTCACGACTGCTGGACGCCGCTCAGACGATGACGCGCAGGGCGTCCGGCACCGCCGCGAACTCGACGTCGCTGCGCCGGCCCAGGTGGTCGCCGTCGACCTGGAGGTTCACCGGCTCCTCCGAGGTGATCCGCAGGGCGGACACGTCGTCGCGCCGGACCACCGAGGAGAGGCCCCGGAAACCCTCGGGCCGCAGGATCTGCCGGACGGTGCGCGCGATGGTCGGCAACCCGAGGTTGCACATCGCGAAGAACCCCAGCCCGCCGTCGAACGAGCAGCCCGGGTTGGTGCGCACCGCGTTGCCGCCGAGGTAGGTCCACGGGTCGGTGTTCGAGACGACGGCCATCTTCGCGCCCTCGACCGGGTCCTCGCCGGGGATCTCGATCGTCAGCGACGGCGGGTTCGCGCGGGCCCGGGCCCAGCGGCGGATGGCGGTGTTCACGTAGCGGGTCGGGGTGACCTCCCGGCCGTCGCCGCGCGCCCGCTCCATGGCGGCGATGACGTCGGCGTCCCAGCCGAGGCCCGCGTTGAAGCTGAACCAGCGCTCGTCGGCCTTCCCGAGCCCCACCGTGCGGCTGCGACCCGCCGCGAGCGCGCCGAGGAGCTGGTGCGTGGCCTCCAGCGGGTCGCGGGGGGCGCCGAGGGCGCGGGCGAACACGTTGGCCGACCCGCCGGGCACCACACCGAGTGCCGGGACCCGGGGGTGCGGCCCGTCGACGAGCAGCCCGTTGAGGGCCTCGTTCACCGTGCCGTCGCCACCGAGCACCACGACCAGGTCGACGCCCTCGTCCTTCGCGCGGGAGGCCAGCTCCGCCGCGTGCCCGCGGTACCGGGTGGCCACCACCTCGAGCTTGAGCTCGCTCGCGAGGGCGTGGGCGATGACGTCGCGACCCGCTGCCGTGGTGGTGGTGGCCGAGGGATTGGCCACGAGCAGGGCGCGCACGGCACTCACCGTAGCCCCGCACGGTGCGTGGTTGGGCCGGGCGTGGGGCACGGAACGCGCACGCCCGCGACGCCTACGCTGGAGTACGTGCTGTCAACCTCGCCGCCCCGCTCCGTCGTGGTGGCCGCACTGGTCTGTGCGGCGCAGGGGGCAGCGCTGTTCGTCACCGGAGCCCTGCTCCTCGTGGTGCAGGGCACGCCGCAGGTGTGGGCGTTCGTGCTCCTGCTCGGCCTCGGGATCGGCGCGGCGGGCGTGGCGCTCGCCCGCGGCCACCGCGGCGCGCGCGGTCCCGTGGTCGTCGCGCAGCTGATCGGGCTCGGCGTGGCCTTCTACGCGGGCGTGACCTCCGACCGCCCGGACCTCGGCGTCCCCCTCGCGATCGTGTGCGTCGGCGTGCTGGCAGGCGTGCTCACCCGGGCCGGACGGGACTGGGCGGAGCAGTAGGAGCGGCGGCAGGCTCGTCGTCGGGAACGGCGTCGAGGACGGCTCAGTGGCGGTCGGCCGGCGGGGGAGGGGGCTCGGCCAGCCCGCCGGGCACGTTGAGCAGGTCGATGCGGTGCTCGCCGCGTTCGTGGCCGAGCACCGTCACCGACGCCGGGTCGAACGCGAAGCCCACCCCGGCCGAGGGCGGCAGCCCCAGGTAGCGGGCGACGAGCACCCGGGAGGCGTGGCCGTGCCCGACGAGGATGACGTCGCGCTCGGCGAGCTCGCGGTCGGCGTCGGCGATGACGCGGTCGATGCGCTCGGCGATCGCGGCGTCGGTCTCCCCGTGCGGCACCGGGTGGGTCCAGATGGTCCAGCCCGGGTCCTCGGTGCGGATGTCCGGAGTGGTGCGGCCCTCGTAGTCGCCGTAGTCCCACTCGACCAGGTCCTCGCGCACCTCGTCGACGGTGAGTCCGGCGAGGGACGCCGTGTCGCGGGCGCGCGTGCGGGGGCTGGACCAGACCACCGGCCCGGGCTGGGCGTCACCGCGCAGTGTGCGCAGCAGGTCGCCGGCGATGCGCGCCTGTTCCTCGCCGCGGGCGGTGAGCGGGAGGTCGGTGCGACCCGTGTGCTGACCGGAGCGCGACCACTCCGTCTCCCCGTGACGCAGGAGATACAGCCGTCCGACCGGGCTCTCGCCCATCACGACCTCCCTGAACACGACGACGCGCCCGCCCCGACGGGGACGGGCGCGCCGACTCGTGGGTCTCAGCCCTTCTTGGTCTCCCAGAAGATGTCCGAGATCTCGCCGATGTAGCCGAGCAGCTCGTCACCGGTCTTCGGGTCCGTGGAGCCCTTGGTCCCGGTGGCGCCGGCCGCCTTGGTGGCCTTGTTGAACAGCTCGTGGAGCTGCGGGTACTTCTCGAAGTGCGGCGGCTTGAAGTAGTCCGTCCACAGCACCCAGAGGTGGTGCTTCACCAGGTCGGAGCGCTCCTCCTTGATCTGGATGGCACGCTCCTTGAACTCCGGGTCGTCGGAGCCCTGGTACTTCTCCTGGATCGCCTTGACCGACTCGGCCTCGATCCGGGCCTGAGCCGGGTCGTACACGCCGCAGGGGAGGTCGCAGTGCGCGGTGGCCTCCAGGCGCGGACGGAGGATGCTCGCGAGCAGTCCCATGTCGCCTCCCATCTCCCCTCACCAGGGGGATTCACGGTGATCGTTCCGACCGCGGCCCAACCTACTCCGACCGCGGCCGGTGAGCAGGGGATGGGAGACGTGTGTTCGCGCTGGTGAGGCGTCTGCGGACGGCGTTTTCCGCGCTCGTCGCCGGGGTACCGCGGCGGGTCCTCGTCCGCGGCGGCTCGATGGCGCCGACGCTGCACGACGGCGACGTCGTCCTCGCCCTGCCCGCACGCCGGTCCCGGCCGGGCGACGTGGCCCTCGTGCGTTGGCCCGCGCGGCCCGGGCAGCTCTCGGTCAAGCGCCTCGCCCTTCCCGACGACGACGGGCGCTGGTTCGCCCTCGGCGACGCGGCGCTCGCGTCGACGGACTCCCGCACCCTCGGACCGGCCGAGGCGCTCGCCGTCGTGACCCACCGGCTCTGGCCGCACCCCGGGCGGCTGCCGCGCCGGTGATCTCGACCGGGTCACGATCGGGGGATATCCGGTCCGACCCGTTAGCGTCAGCGTGTCGCCCGGCGACAGTCCCTGTGACGGACATCCGGGGGGACGGGAGCGGCGCGTGGGTGACGAGCGGGGGCCGTGGATCGGCACGGCGTGGATGGTGTCCACGTCGGCGTCCGGGGGTCCGCGGCCGCGGGTGATGCTGACGTGGGCCGTCGGCGTCGTCCTCCTGCTCGGGGTGCTCGGCGCGGCCGGACCACGCACGATCAGCGCCGCGCTCCCGCTCCCGCCCGTCGACACCAGCGAGGTCGGGGCCACCGGCCGGGTCCCCGACGCCGGCCTCCCGCCCGCGCCGGCGGAGCTCCCGGGGGAGCCGCTGCTGCCGGGTGCGCCGCTGCCCGGCTCCGGCTCCGGCTCCGGGGTCCCCGAGACGATGCTCGCCGCCTACCGCGGCGCCGAGGCCTCGATGGGCGCCGCCGCCCCCGACTGCCACCTCTCCTGGGCCCTGGTCGCCGGCATCGGCAAGGTCGAGTCGAGCCACGCCTACGGCGGCTCGCTGTCCTCCGACGGCACCACGACGAGCCCGATCCTCGGCCCGCAGCTGGACGGCACGAACGGCAACGCCGCGATCACCGACTCCGACGGCGGCGCGCTCGACCACGACACGGTCTGGGACCGCGCCGTCGGCCCCACCCAGTTCATCCCCACCAGCTGGCGCACCTACGGCGCGGACGGCAACGGCGACGGCACGGCCGACCCCGACAACGCCTTCGACGCCGCCCTGGCCACGGGCCGTTACCTGTGCGCGGGCGGCACCGACCTCGCCACGGCCTCCGGGCGGCACGACGCGGTCTTCCGTTACAACCACTCCGAGTCCTACGTCGCCACCGTCCTGCGGTGGGCCGACGCGTACGCCTCCGGTGCCCTGCCGGTGCCCGACACCGAGGGTGGCATCCCCGACGCCACCCTCGCCTCGGGTTCGCCGACCCTCGCCGCCTTCCCGACGACGGGTGCGGGCGCGGCTCCCGCCGACGCCGGGTTGCTCGGCGGCAGCCCTGCTCCGGCTGCTCCGGCTGCTCCGTCTGCTCCGGGGCCGTCGGCCGCGCCGGGTCTGCTGGACGGCACCCCGGTCGGGCCGTCGTCCTCCGCTGCGGCCGCGCCCGGCTCGCCGGCGGCGGCGCTCCCAGCCGCGACGCCCGACTCGGCTGCCCTGCCCGCTGCGCCCGCTCTGCCTGCCGCGGCGCCCGTGCCCGCCGCGCCCTCGTCGTCGGCCGGCTCCTCGCCGCGGCCCACCTCGTCGACCGGCACCTCGAGCGGCACACCGTCGAAGCCCACCCCGCCGGCCTCGTCGAGCAGCACCCCGCCGGCGTCCACCACCCCGTCGACCACGCCGCCCGCGTCGACGACCACCACGCCGCCGAAGGCCACCCCCAGCGCGGCCGAGCGCTGCACGGCCTCGCTGCCCGCCGTCGCGAAGGCGTTCGGTGTGCCGGCCGCGGAGCTGAAGGCGGCGACGAGCCCGGGGCCGAAGACGGGTCAGCTGACCTGCACGGTGACGCGCGCCGGCAAGCCACTCGTCGTGGCGGTCGCGGCGACCACGGCCGATGCGCCGGCCCCGGTGGCCGGGGCAGGCGTCACGCGCAGCGTCGCCGGGGGACGGGTCGTGCTGACGGTGCCGACGACCGCGGACACCCCGCGGCCCGCCGCTACCGCTGCCCTGGCGAAGCTGGCCCCCGCCTGGGCCTGACCCGCGCAGCCGGCCGCAAGATCTCATCGCGCGGAGCGATGTGCTCGCTGAGCGCGCACGTCGCTCCGCAGGTCTCGATCGTGGTCAGGGACGAGTCCCGGCGGCACCGACCGGCGGCCGCGCAGCCGGCTGCACGATCTCGTCGCGCGGAGCGAAGTGCTCGCTCAGCGCGCACGTCGCTCCGCAGGTCCCGATCCTGCGGCGCCTCAGGACGCCCCGGCCACCAGCGCAGCCACGCGGGCGCGGCACGCCTCGTCGTCGGGAAGGGCCCCCGCCGCCCGGGCCTCCTCGAGCGACGGTGCCGCGGCGTCCTTGTCCGAGAGGATCAGGTCCCCAGCGGGTACATGCTCTGTCCAGGGCAGCTCGAGGGCGGGGTCGAGCGGGTTCACGCCGTGCTCCGCGCCCGGGTTGTAGGCCGTGGAGCAGAGGTAGGTGGCGACGGTGCCGTCGACGAGCGCGAGGAACGCATGGCCGAGGCCCTCGGACAGGTAGACCGCGTTCAACGTCTCGCCGTCGAGCCGCACCGCGTCCCAGCGCCCGAAGGTGGGGGAGCCGACCCGGATGTCGACCACCACGTCGAGCAGCGCCCCGGACGAGCACTGCACGTACTTCGCCTGACCGGGCGGCACGTCCGCGTAGTGCAGCCCCCGCAGGACCCCGCGGCGGGATACGCTCGTGTTGGCCTGCGCCACATGCAGCGGGTGCCCGACCGTCCCGGCGAACACCTCCGCCTGGAAGGGCGCTGCGAACGCGCCGCGCGCGTCGGGGAAGACCGGCGGGGTGAACACCCACGCACCGGGCACCGCGAGTTCCTGGGCCTCCACGGCGCCGGACCCTATCGGCCGCGGGGTCGGGAGCACCGGGAGCACGGCGCGCCTGTGACCGGTCCGACCCCGTCGGGGCGCAGACACCGCGCCCCGCGCACGCGAGGATCGACCACCTCCGGGTCACCCCTGCCCGCTCCGCCCGTCGTGGGACACCCCTCCCCGGCGCCCGGCGGCGACCACCGCCCCCTGCGGACCCGACCGTCCGCGGCCGAGGGCGCACCCGTCGTCACCAGCCTCACCCGTCGTCACCGACCGGCTCCGCCGCGGGGCACGGGTCCCACCACCGCGACCACGACACGTAGGAGGACCGCGTGAGCAGCACGAGTTCCGTCCCGGCGGCCGACACCGGGTCCGCCACGGCCAGCGACCCGAGCGGCCGCGACCTCACCGAGGCCGACATCTTCGGCCCGCACGAGGGCGGGAAGCTCTCGATCGCGCCGACGGTGGCGCTCGCCGGCCGTCGCGACCTCTCCATCGCCTACACGCCCGGCGTCGCGAAGGTCAGCCGCGCCATCGCCGACGACGCCGCCCTCACCGCCCGCTACACCTGGACCCACCGGCTCGTCGCCGTGGTCAGTGACGGCACCGCCGTGCTCGGCCTCGGCGACATCGGCCCGCGCGCGTCGCTGCCCGTGATGGAGGGCAAGTCGGCGCTGTTCAAGGCGTTCGCCGACCTCGACTCGATCCCGCTGGTGCTCGACACCACCGACGTGGACGAGATCGTCCAGACCCTGGTGCACCTGCGGCCGAGTTTCGGGGCGGTCAACCTCGAGGACATCGCCGCCCCGCGGTGCTTCGAGATCGAGCGCCGGCTGATCGAGGCGCTGGACTGCCCGGTCATGCACGACGACCAGCACGGCACGGCCATCGTGGTGCTCGCCGCCCTGCGCGGGGCCGCCGCGGCCCTGGGGCGGGACCTCGAGCCGCTCAAGGTCGTCGTGAGCGGCGCGGGGGCCTCCGGCGTGGCGTGCGCCAAGATCCTGCTCGAGGCCGGCGTGGAGGACGTCACGGTGCTCGACTCCCGCGGGGTCATCCACACCGGCCGCGAGAACATGAACGTCGCCAAGTACGCGCTGGCCGAGCAGACGAACCCGCGCGGCCTGCGGGGCGACCTCACGACGGCGCTCGCGGACGCGGACGTCTTCCTCGGCCTGTCCGGCTCCACGGTGCCCGAGGCCGTCATCGAGACGATGGCCGACGACGCCATCGTGTTCGCCCTGTCGAACCCGGACCCCGAGATCGACCCGGCCGTGGCCCGGAAGCACGCGTCCGTGGTCGCGACGGGGCGCAGCGACTACCCGAACCAGATCAACAACGTGCTGGCCTTCCCCGGCGTGTTCGCGGGCGCCCTGGACGCGTCGGCCCGCCGGATCACCGAGCACATGAAGCTCGCCGCGGCCGACGCCATCTTCACCATCGCGCAGGAGGAGCTCGGCGTCGACCACATCGTCCCGAGTGCCCTCGACCCCCGGGTGGCGCCCGCCGTGGCGAAGGCCGTGGCCGAGGCGGCGGGGCGGGACGGGGTGGTCCGGACGCACGTGGCCGAGGTCGCGAGCGACGGGTGACCGGGATCACCGTCGACGAGCGGCACGAACATCCGGGTGATCGGGTGTGAACCGATCGGGCAGTGGGTACCGATCACCCCTCGCCGACGACCGCTGACGCTCCGGAGTTCGCACGCTTCGTGAGAGCGGGCACGCGTCTGAGTGAATGGATGGCGGGGCGAACGACACGCGATCGGATCTGTGCCGTTCGTCGCCTCCACCGGCCGTCCTCGGACCGTTCACCGTCCGAGTTGAGACATACCCGTTGGACTTGATGCAGGCGACCGCGTGAGAGCGGACGGTCGGCGCCCGGGTGCACCCGACGGGGTGATGTGCCCGGACCTCGACGGGGTGTCCTTCGTTGCGGAGATCAGAAGGCGGTCCGACCGACCCACTCGGGTCGGGGGGTGCACCGCCGGTGAAGGGGTCGATCGCGTGAACGGAGCCAGGCGGATGCCGCGACTCGCCGTCGTCCGGGTGGCGGACGCCGACGCGTCCGACGTGCCCGCGGCCGTCGGCGAGCCGATCTCCGTCCCGGTCCACGCCGACACCCCGCGCAGCGACCTCGCCCCCGAGCAGGCCGCGCGGTCGTCGTACCGCCCGGCCGAGGACCGGGCCCCGGAGGACGACGCCCCGGGCCGGTGCGAGGCGGACACGCTCCCGACCGTCCCGCGCGGTCGTCCCGCCCGCACCGACGCCTCGTCGGGCCGTCCGAGCCCCCGCCCGCGCGAGGACGCGTCGGCCCGGCGCCGGCCCGCGCACCGGGCCGCCACGACGACCGCCCCGGAGGTCAGCCCGGTCGAGGCCGCCACGGTCGCCGCGGCCCCGGTCGCCGCGCCCGAGGGCACCGACCCGCTGCTGGAGCTGCTCCCGGAGGGGCCCGTCGTCGTCGTCGACGCCGACGGCCTCGTGGTCACCGCCTCCCGGGAGTTCGCCCGTCTCGTCGGCGCGTCGGTGGGGGAGATGGCCGGGACGTCGGTCGACACCTGGGTCGTCGCCACCGCGAGCGGCTCCAGCGAGCGCGGCGAGGTCCGGCGACGCGGCGGGACGACGGTGCCGGTGCGCCTCGTGCGCTGGAACCGCCTGCCGGGGACCCCGCACCGCGCGCTGGTCGTCGTCGACGTCAGCGACCTCGACGAGGACGAGGTGGTGCGCCGCGCCGTGCACTCCGCCGTCGCCGACGAGCGCCGCCGCCTCGAGGGCCTCACGCGGCTCGCCCAGGTCGGCTCCTGGGAGAACGACCGCACGGTCGACGCCTGGTCCTTCTCCTCGGTCGCCCGCACCCTGTTCGGGCTCCCCGCCCGCGGGACGGTCGGCCGCGCGACCGTCGCCGAGTGCGTCCACCCGATGGACCGCCCGCAGGTCACCGCCCGCTGGACGGCGATGGTCGAGACCGGCGCGCGGCTCGACCTCGAGGTCCGCCCGGCCCACGACCCGTCGCGGCTGCTGCACGTCCGGGCGGAGCGCACCGCGGTCGGCCACCGCACGGTGGTGGCGGGCTCGGTGGAGGACGTCACGGAGCGCCGCGCCCTCGAGACGCGGATGCGCACCTCGAGTCGCCGGTTCACCGACCTGCTGGCCGTCGCGCCGGTCGGCGTCGCGATCTTCGACGACCACGAGCGCCTCGTGCAGGCCAACCAGTCGCTGTGCCGGCTGCTCGGCGAGGGCCAGGAGTCGCTGCGCGGCCGCCGCGCCGACGAGCTGCTCGACCTCGCCGCCGAGCAGGGCCCCGACACCGTCGCGATGCCGACGCCGCTGCTCGCGCGGCCGGCGGGCTCCGCCGGCTCGATCAGCTGGTCCTGCGCGGCACGGGCGCTGCGCCGACGCGAGCGGGGTGCCCGCGGCGAGTTCACCGACCCGGTGTGGTGCGAGCTGCACGTGTCGGTCTCGGTCGACGACGCGGGCGGCGCCACCCACCTCGTCGTCTTCACCGACGTCACCGAGAACCGCCGCGTCGAGGCCTCCCTGCGCCACCAGGCGATGCACGACGAGCTCACCGGGCTGCCCAACCGTCGGGCCCTGACGCGGGCCGTGTCGCACCTGCTCGCGGGCCCGACCGCCCGCCGCACCGCCGTCCTGTTCTGCGACCTGGACAACTTCAAGCGGGTCAACGACTCCCTCGGTCACGACGCCGGCGACGAGCTGCTCGTCTGGCTCGCCGACCGCCTGCGCGACGGCCTGCCGCCCGGCTGCACCGCGACCCGCCACTCCGGCGACGAGTTCGTGGTCCTCTGCGCCGACGTCGACGCGCACGGCGGGCTCGACGCCCTCACCGACCTCGTCGGAAAGCTGCTGCGCACGGCGGTGCCGGTGCACGGCCAGCTGGTCCGCGTCTCGGCGACCATCGGCGCCGCCGTCGGGGCCGCCCTCGGCCTCGTCGCCACGGTCGACGGCCTCGAGGTCGACCCGTTCGCCGACCCCGTCGCCGGCGTCCTCGCCGCGGCCCGCGCCGACGCCGAGGACACCGAGGCGCCGGAGCACCCCGCCACCGCCGACCTCATCCGCTTCGCCGACGCCGCGCTGTTCGAGGCCAAGAGCGGCAGCACCCGGGTCGCGCTGGCCGACGAGGCGATCATGCGGGGCGCGGACGAGGCGCTGCGCCTGGAGATGCAGCTGCGCCAGGCGCTGGTGAACGACGAGCTGGTGCTGCACTTCCAGCCTGTGGTCGGGCCCGACGGCTGTGTGCAGACCGCCGAGGCGCTGGTGCGCTGGCAGCACCCCGAGCACGGACTGATCTTCCCGGACAAGTTCCTGCCGATCGCCGAGGCCGCGGACCTGCTGGGCGAGCTCGACCGCTGGGTGCTCCGGACCGCCGTGCGCGAGGCCGCCACCTGGCCGGCCTACGGTGACCGCCCGGCCGCGTCGGTCGCGGTGAACCTCGCGGGCCTGCTGCCCGGCGACCCCGACTTCCTCGCCACGGTCGACGAGGCCGTCGCGGAGTCCGGGCTGCCCTGGGACCGGCTCGTGCTGGAGCTGGTGGAGACCTGCCTGGCCGACCTGCCGCCCTCGACGCTGCGCGAGATGAACGAGCTGATCGCGGCGGGCGTGCGGTTCGCGGTGGACGACTTCGGCACCGGCTACTCGTCGCTCTCCCGGCTCACCGGCCTGCCCGCGCAGATCGTCAAGCTCGACCGCGGCTTCGTCCGCGGCGTCGCCACCGGCGAGTCGGACCGGGCGGTGGCCCGCGCGGTCGTCGAGCTCGCCGCCGCCATCGGCCAGACCTGCGTCGCCGAGGGCGTCGAGGACGCCGACCAGTTCGCCGTGCTGCGCGACCTGGGTGTGGACGCCTACCAGGGCTGGCTGTTCGCCCGGGCCATGCCCGGCCCGAAACTCGCCGAGATCCTCGCTCGTGGGCCGATCGCGCCGGACGTGGCGGACGCCTCCTAAGGGCGTTTCGCGCGCGGGTCGCGGGTCGTTCGGTTACGGTTCTGCGACCCAGGCGGCCGACCAGGCGCCGCCCTGGCCGCGGAGGAACCACTGCGGTGATCGAGTTCTCCGACGTGCGCAAGGCCTATCCCGACGGCACGGTCGCACTCCAGTCCCTCTCGCTGACCGCCCGCGAGGGTGAGATCACGGTGCTGGTCGGCCCCTCGGGGTGTGGGAAGACGACCACGCTCCGGATGGTCAACCGCATGGTGGACCCGTCGTCGGGAACGATCCGGCTGGACGGCGTCGACGTGTCCACCCAGGATCCCCCGACGCTGCGGCGCGGCATCGGCTACGTCATCCAGAACGCCGGGCTGTTCCCGCACCGCACGGTGCTGGACAACGTCGCGACGGTGCCCGTCCTGCTCGGACGCAGCCGCGCCGAGGCCCGTTCGGCGGCCGGGGAGCTGCTCGAACGGGTGGGTCTCGACCCGCGCGTCGGCAGCCGCTACCCCGCGCAGCTCTCGGGTGGTCAGCAGCAGCGCGTCGGCGTCGCCCGCGCGCTCGCCGGCGACGCCCCCGTGCTGCTCATGGACGAGCCGTTCTCCGCGGTCGACCCCGTCGTGCGCGCGGACCTGCAGGACGAGCTGCTGCGCCTGCAGTCCGAGCTCGGCCGCACGATCCTGTTCGTCACCCACGACATCGACGAGGCCATCCGCCTCGGCGACATGGTCGCCGTGCTGC